>JBBRQK010000001.1:0-245838 GCA_038226475.1 Caulobacterales bacterium
GACCCGGTCGCGCCCCGGGTCAGTGCCCAGCATTCGAGGGGCCTCAGGCGCCCGGTGTCGACGATCATCGGCCCGAGCAGGCAGAAGCGCAGCGCCAGATAGGAGAGCGCCACCAGGGCGGCGGCGCCGGCGACCACGCCCAGGACCACGCCGATCGCGACCGCGTGGGTCGCAATGCCGATCCCCGCGATGATGGCGGCCGGAATGAGCAGGGCGAACATCCCCACGGCCAGGGCAATGCCGGTGACAATGCCCATCAGGAACACCAGGCCCTCTGCGGCCCCCAGGCGCAGGTAGGCGAACCGGCGCGCCTCCGGCCGCAGCACGGCGCGGAATACCGCGCAGTAGAGCACCGCGGTCATGCCCCATCCGGCCAGGCTGAGCAGGTTGCTCAGGCCCTGGTAGCGCATCATCAGAACCGGATCGAACGGCGTCGCCGGAAAGGCGGCGGCGGTCGGGTGGAGCGCGCGGGCCCACAGCGATCCGTACAGCGGGGCCATGGAGGCGAAGACGCCGGAGGTGAAGAGCGTCTGGGCCAAGCCCCAGGCGACGACGATGAGCGGCCGGCGGCGGATCAGGGAGAAGGCCTCGCTCAGGCTGTCGCCGATGGAGATGCGGGTCATGCCCCCGGCCTCAGCTGAAGGTGGCGGCGACGTCGGCGCCGGGCCGCAGACGCCGCAGAATGTGGGGCCAGGGGGCCGTGCTGATCGGCGCGAGCAGGGCCCCCAGGATCGTCACGACCACGGCCATCAGGGTGAGCAGCGGGGCCAGTTCGCGCGACCATTGCGACACCGGCTGGGCGAGGAAGGCCTGGATGTCTGCCGGGTGCGGCATCGACTGCCACAGCATGACGCCAAAGACCGCGCCTCCGACGACGCAAAGAAGATAGACGGCGAGGGTCATGACCCCCATCAGGAGGAAGATCGCCACTAGGCGCCAGCCGTAGCCGCGCGTGAGCGTCCAGGACTCGAACAGCCTGAAGCGGCGCTCGGTGAAGGTCATCGGCCCGGCCATCGACAGCCGCAGCGTCACCCAGACGACGACGCCATAGGCCGCGAACTGCAGCACGATGCGGACGCCGGCCAGCGCCGGTTGCGCGACCGTGGCGACCAGACCGACGATGATCAGGGTCGGTATGCTCATGGCCACCTGAAGGCCCACCATCACCAGGAAACGGGCCGCGCCGACGAGCATCACCCACAGTTCCTCGGGACCCAGGCGCAGATAGGCGAAGCGCCGATCCTCCGGCGTGAGCACCGCGCGGTAGATGGCGCAGCTGATCACCGAGCCGACCACGAGCGCGCCCAGGGCCAGCAGCACAACCATGCCCGCGACGCCCCCAAAGAGACCCAGGGTCTGCTCCGGCGGCAGGGGGCGGCCCCCGGCGGCCGCGATGGCCTGGACAAGGGCCACCAGCGGACCGGCGAAGGGCGCCGTGACGAGGGCCACCATGACCACGAAGATCAGGCCCCAGACCAGGGCCGCCACGGGGGCGCGGCCGAGCAGGCGTGGGCCGGCGAAGGCCGCCTCGGCGATGTCGAAATCCGCCATGCCTGATTCGTCCCCGTGATCGCCGTCGCCCGGCAGAAGCATAGCCCCATTCGGCTGGCGCGCGCCACTTCCGCGCCGGCGCCCGCGCGCCTAGAGTCGGGAGGCGATGTCAGCCGGACCCATCCATATCATCGGCGGCGGCCTGGCCGGCTGCGAGGCTGCTTGGCAGGCTGCGCAGGCCGGGACGGCGGTGGTGCTGCACGAGATGCGGCCGGGCATCGGCACGGCGGCCCATCAGGGCGGCGATCTGGCCGAGCTGGTGTGCTCCAACTCGTTCCGCTCCGACGACTGGGCCTACAACGCCGTCGGCCTGCTGCATGCCGAGATGCGGGCCCTGGGCTCGTTGATCATGACCTGCGCCGATGCGCACCAGACGCCGGCCGGCGGGGCCCTGGCGGTGGACCGGGTGGGCTTCGCCCGCGCGGTGACCGAGGCGATCGACGCGCATCCGGCGATCCGCGTCGAGCGGGACGAGGTGGCCGGGCCGCCGCCGGCCGATTGGTCGAGCGTGATCGTGGCCACCGGCCCCCTCACCTCGCCGGCCCTCTCCGCCGCCATCCAGGCGCTGACCGGCGCAGACGCCCTGGCCTTCTTCGACGCCATCGCCCCGATCGTCCATGTCGAGAGCATCGACATGGAGATCGCCTGGAAACAGTCGCGCTACGACAAGGCGGGTCCGGCCGGCGACTCCGCCGCCTATATCAACTGCCCGATGGACCGCGCCCAGTACGAGGGCTTCATCGACGCGGTCATGGCCGGGCCCAAGACCGAGTTCAAGGGTTGGGAGCGGGTCCCCTATTTCGACGGCTGCCTGCCGCTGGAGGTGATGGCCGAGCGCGGCCGCGACACGCCGCGCCACGGGCCGATGAAGCCCGTGGGCCTGACCGATCCGCGCCGGCCGCTCGCGAAGCCTCACGCCGTCGTGCAGCTGCGCCAGGACAATGCCCTGGGCACGCTGTGGAACATGGTCGGGTTCCAGACCAAGCTGACGCATGGCGCCCAGGTGGAGGTGTTCCGCACCATCCCGGGCCTGGAGCGGGCGGTGTTCGCGCGGCTGGGCGGGCTGCACCGCAACACCTTTCTCGACAGCCCGCGCGTGCTGGATGCGCGCCTGCGACTGACGGCCGATCCCCGCCTGCGCTTCGCCGGCCAGATCACCGGCGTGGAAGGCTATGTCGAGAGCGCCGCGGTGGGCTTGCTGGCCGGCCGCATGGCCGCCGCCGAGCGCCGCGGCGAGACACTGGCGCTGCCGCCCGCCACCACCGCCCTGGGGGCCCTGATAGGCCATATCACCGGCGGTCACCTCGCGGGAGCGGGACGCACGTTCCAGCCGATGAACATCAACTACGGCCTGCTGCCTCCGATCGATCCGCCCCGTCGCGGCGAGGCCAGCCGCCCCTTTGCCCGCGGCGAACGCGGCCGGGCCAAGAAGAAAGCCATGAGCGAACGCGCCCTCGCCGACCTGGCCGCCTGGGCGGCGTGTCAGAAGCTGGCACGGACGCCGCCTTCCAGGGTGACGTCGTAGAATTCGCGCTGGATCGGGCGGTCGGAACTGCCTTCATAGTAGCGCAGGGGCTCGTTGGTCAGGTTCTTGGCGTTGAAATACACCGTCCAGTTGCGGGTGACCTTGTAGCTGGTGGTGAAATCGAGCGTCAGGCGGCTGTCCTGCAGGGTGTCGAGGCTCTTGTCGCCGCCCAGGCCGAACAGGCTGTGGCTGACATACTCCGCCGACACCCGGGCCTCGAAACTATAAGCCTCATAAAAGCCGGCCAGGTTCCAGGTGACCTGGGAAGTGCCCGGCAGCAGGCCGCCCGCGGCGATGCCGCTCAGGCTCTGGTCGGCGGTATATTCCTGGATGTGCGAGTCGACGAGGGTCAGGTTGGCGTCGAGCCCGAAGCCCTGGAACGGATGCGGCAACCAGGTGAACTGCTGATGATAGTCGAGCTGGACGCCCCGGGCATGGGCGTCACCGACGTTCAGGAAGGTGGTCACGTCGGCCTGGACGCCCGGCGAGAGAGGATCGGTGGTGATCCGGTGCTGGATGCGCGGCACGATGTAATTCTGGAATTCCTTGTCGAACAGGGCGAGCGACAGGATGCCGCCGCTGGGCGGGTAGTCTTCGAGGGAGAGTTCGAAGTTGTCGCCGGTGGTGGGCTTGAGATCCGGATTACCGCGCGTGATCAGGACCGGATCGCCGCTGCGATCCACCGAAGCGGCGGTGGCGTTCTGGAGAAAGCCCGGGCGGCCGATGCCGGTTGAGAAGGTGGCGCGGGCGAGCAGGGTCGGACTGAAGGCATAGCGCACCTGAACGGTGGGAAAGGCGTTGGTGTAACTGACCGGCCGGAACACAAGGCCTCCGACGGGATTGCCGTCCGTGTCGGTGACGTAGCCGCCATAGCGAGCGTCGGTTGCCTCCACGCGTACGCCGGCCAGCACACCCCATTTTCCCAGGGTGGTCGTGTACTGCGCATAGCCGGCATAGATGTTCTCGTCGGCGGCGATGTAGGCGGCGTAGTTGAAGATCGGCCCGCTGGAGACCGCCGTGCCGTCATTGATCAGGCCGCGAATGGCGTAGCGATCGATCTGCGGCCCGGTGGGATAGTGGCCGTTGTAGTAGTCTGGCAGAGCCGGGCCGGAGAGGCCGGCGAGGGACAGCCCGGGCGCGTCGTAGGTTTCGTCGTAGGCGGTCGCGGTCTTGCTCCGCCGCCGCACCTCGCCGCCGATCTTGATCCGGTCGCTGTCATTGAACAGGCGCACCGGGAAGGTGAGGTTGGCCGCGCCCGAATACTCCTGGTCGACATCCTGCTCCTGGCCGTTGTCGAGGCCTTGCAGGGTATAGTTGTTGGCGTCGTTGACGTTGTCGCCGCCTGGAAAGGTGAAGATCGGATAGCCCGGGGTGCTTACGTTGTCGTAGGTCAGTGGGATCGCCGCGCCGTCGAACGCCGCGCCGATATTGCGGCGCACGTGGAACGTCGCCCGGCTGTAGGCGGCGTGATAGTCCAGCAGCACGTCGCCCCAACGATCCTGTCCGCCGATGGCGTAGATCTGATTGCGGTGCACCTCTTCCTCGTCGGTCAGTGAGATGCGCGGCGTGGCGGTGACGAGATAGCCATTGGGGTTGTTCGGATCGACCGGGATCGTGCCGTCTTCATTGGCCGCGTCGCCCAGGTTGCGGAGCAGCAGGAAGTTCTTGTGCACCGCCTCGGTGTAGCCGGCCACGCCGCCGCGGAGGTACCAAGTGTGGTCCTCGTTGGGCTGGAAGTCGAACTCGCCGCCATAGCTGAACCGGCGGCGGTGGTAGTCGTAATGGCGCAGATCGTAGCCGTCGATGGCGTTGGACTGGGCGGCGCCGTCGTCGATATAGCCGGCCTCCAGGTCGTCGATACCGCGCCGATCGTCCTTGCGCGAGGCGGTGACCACGAATGAGAACGGCGTCGGATTGGAGAAGAAGCCTGCGCGCGGGGCCTCGGCGGCGCCATTCTGAAGGATCAGGCCGTGATCGCCGACACCGAACCGGGCCCCGAAGGCGATCTCCGCCTCGAACGGCCCGGTGTGGTCGTGCAGCGGCTCGTAGCCCCAACCCAGGGTGGCGTCGAAGAACGGCCTAGTGACGTTGACCGCCGTGCGTGGCGTCAGTTCGATCGAGCCGCCCAGGCCCTCGGCCTCGTGGTCGGGCAGCAGCGTATAGGTGACGATGATGCCGTCGATGGCTCCGGTGGGGATGGTGTCGAACTCCACCGCCCGGCCGCCGCCGCCTGCATAGGTGCCGCCGACATTGGTGTTCAGGAGCGGTATGCCGCCATAGGTCGCCCCGTCGAGATTGGCGTCGATGCCGCGGATCTGCACGAAACGGCCCTCTCCGGTGTCGCTGGAAAGGGAGATTCCGGGCATGCGGCCGAGCGCCTCGGCGGCGTTGAAATCGGGATATTTCAGGATGGTGTCGGCGGCCTGGACGCTGATCAGATTGGGCGCCCGAAACTGAACCGCGCGCGCCGCCGCCTCCTGGCGGGGGGCGGTGACCACCACCTCGCTGAGCGGCGCTCCCGCCGCCGCGTCCGCCGCCAGGGCCTCGGCGGACACCCCGGCCAGGGCCGTGCCGGCCATCAAGGCCAGCGCCAGGCGCCCACGTCCCGCCCCAGGCTTCGTCATCGCATGCACCCTGTCGGGCCCTGTCGCCGCTCGAGCGGCTCGGGCCGTCGCACTGGACGGACTCCTAGGCCCGGCCGGCGACAGGCGTGTGACAGTGGCGGAAGCCAGGCCGCGTTGCGGCGGCCGGCGAACGGTGCATCATGGCCGTCGACGACAAAGGGGAGAGACCGGCTTGAGCCGAATGACGCGCGCTCCGATGCGACCCTGCCGCACCGCCGTGATGGACAGCGCTCGTTGGGACGGGTTCGAGCCGCGCGACGACGACATCGTCATCGCCACCTTTTCCAAGTGCGGCACCACCTGGATGCAGCGCATCGTCGATCTGCTGGTGTTCCAGTCACCCGAACCGCGGCCGGTATCGGCCCTCTCACCGTGGCTGGACGCGACCATCTTCGCCCCGGTGGAGCAGGATCTGACGACGCTGGCGGCGCAGACCCACCGACGGTTCATCAAGACCCACCTGCCCTTCGACAGCCTGCCGCTGTTCGAGGGGGCCAGATATATCCATGTCGTCCGCGACGGTCGCGACGCCTGCCTCTCGATGCACAACCACCAGCTCGGCTTCCGGCCCGAGCTGCGCCAGCGGATCGTCGACTCGGCGGTGGCTCAGGGCCGCCCAGTCGGCGATCGGATGACGACGCCGGCCGACCCGCGCGACTATTATCAAGACTGGATCGCGCGGGCCGAGGCCTATGCGGCCGACCCCGGCGAGGCCGAGCCTTCGTTCTTCGCGTTCGAGACCACCTATTGGCGCGAGAGGCGCAGGCCAGAGCTGTTGTTCGTCCACTACACCGACCTGAAGGCGGATCTGGCCGGCGAGATGCGCCGGCTGTCGACGTTCCTGGGCATCGACACGCCGGAGGCCCTGATGCCGGCGCTGGCCGAGGCGGCCACGTTCGAGGCGATGAAACGCGACGGCGCCGCCCTGCTGCCGCAGATGGAGTTCGCCTTCGATCGCGGCGCCGATCGCTTCTTGAACAAGGGAATCAACGGCCGCTGGCGCGAGGCGCTGACGCCAGACGATATCGGCCGCTACGACGCTCTGGCCGCGGGCGCCTGGACTCCCGCCCAGTCCGCCTGGATCGCCGGCGGCCGCCTCGCCGCTGGCGAGCCGCGCGATCTGCCGGACTGACTCCTTCGCTCCCTAGAGCCGGCCGCGCGCGGCGGCGGCCAGCAGACGCAGGCGCTGGCTGAGCGGACCGGCGCCGGCGGGGGAGCGGGCCAGGGTGGCGTGGACGACGGCGGGGAAGGCGCGCGGGCTCAGGCGGCGGGCATGGGCGGCGGCTTCACGCAGGGCCGCGCCGGGGTCGATTGGGGACGCCCTCCCCGACCGCGCTAGCATGGTCAGACCCCAGACGCGGCCGGCCGGAAGGGCGGCGTCTGCGGGCGCGACGGGATCCAGCATGCGAGCCGCCAGAACGGCGGACGAGCCGCCGACGCCCCGGGCCCAGGCGTCGGCTTCGGGGCCGTCGAGCCCCTCCCGGCCAAGCACGGCGACGTGCGCGTCGATCATCGCTTCCAGCGGGGCCCGCTCCAGGCCGTGTCGGCCGATCGCCTCGGCCAGGCGGCGGGCGGTAGGGTGCGCGCGCACGGGACGGTCGGCGAAGGCCTCGTCGAGGGCCTCGCGCCACCAGGCGAGGCGAATCTCGGCCATCAGCGGGGTCGACGCGACGCGCTCGGCGCGGCCCAGTTCGTGGTCGAAGGCGTGCAGGGCGATCACGTCGCCGCGCGCGACGGGGTCAGGGATCAGGCGGGTGGCCAGCCAGCGGGCCAGATCGACCCGGCGGACGAGGGCTTCGAGGTCCTCGTCCGCCAATTGAAGGCTAGCCGAACAGGGTCTGGTACATGGTCATGGAGGTCAGCATCGGCAGGGAGAGCAGGACATTGGTGCGCGAGGCCAGCATGGCGATGCGGCCGGCGCGGGCCTTGTCCTCGGCGCTGCCATCCTTCATCCCCAGGGCGATCTTCTGGTTGGGCCAGATGATACCCCAGACGTTGAGGAACATGATGATAGCCAGCCAGATGCCGATGCCCATCAGCGTATAGCCGCGATCACCGGCGCCATAGCCGCCGGCGAAACCGAAGCTGAACACCTTTTCGGCGTAGTCGCGGCCTCTGGTGACCGCCAGACCGATGCCGGCCAGCACGGTGAACAGGGCCGCCCAGCGGAACCAGAACAGGGCCTCCGGCGCGATGAACTTGGAGATCGCCGGCTTCAGCTCGGGTGGGATGTCGGGCATCTTCCGGATCTGAACGAAGTTGAAATAGTACAGCAGGCCGATCCACAGGATGCCGAACACTACGTGCATCCAGCGGAACACCGCCTGCCAGAACTGGCCGTCGATGCCCCGGGTCTTGGCGAAGGCCCCGATCATGATCAGCGCCAGGACCAGGCTAAGGATCACGGTGTTGCGCAGATTGGAAAGCAGGCCGGCCATCATTTTCCCCTGTCGGCGACTCTCGCCCTCGAGGGGCGAGGCATAGCCCCTTTCACCGCGCCCGAAAAGCGCGCCGGACGCCCCTCAGGGGCGCGCAGGTTGCGGGGCGATCGGGGTGGCCGGCTCGTCGTCCTTCCTGACCCCCCACAGAAGGATGATCGGCGAGGCGACATAGATCGACGAATAGGTGCCGATGACGATGCCGAAGAGCAGCACGATGGAGAGCGGCCGCAGGGATTCGCCGCCGAACACGGCCAGGCCGGACAGGGCCAGCAGGGCCGTCAGGCCGGTGATCACGGTGCGCGACAGGGTCTCGTTGACCGACAGGTCGATCAGCTCGCGCAGAGGCATGCGCTTGTATTTGCGCCGGTTTTCGCGAAGGCGGTCGAACACCACCACGGTGTCGTTCATCGAATAGCCGATGATGGTGAGCAAGGCCGCGATCAGGTTGAGGCTGAACTCCAGGCGCAGCAGCAGGATCAGGCCGAACGAGAGGATGAGGTCATGAAACAGGGCCACCACCGCACCCAGGCCGAACTGCAGCTCGAAGCGGAACCAGATATAGATCAGCATCAGGCCGATGGCCGCCAGCAGGGCCTCGACGCCTTTCAGCTTCAGCTCGCCCGAGACCTCCGGTCCCACGACGTCCGTACGGGAGAAGGTGACGCCGCCAAGCGCCTGGCTCAACGCCGCCTTGACCCTGGTCACCACCACGCCCGGATCGGAGCCTGTCGGGGTCTGAAAGCGGACCACCGCATCGTTGGCGGCTCCGAACTTCTGCACCTGCACGTCGCCCAGGGAGAGGCCGCTGACCGCGCCGCGCACCTTGGCCAGATCCATGGGCCGCGCTCCGGTGTTGAGCTCCAGCACCGTGCCGCCCTTGAAATCGATGCCCATGTTGAGGCCCGGATAGAACAAACCGACCACCGTCGCCACGACGGCGATTATCGAGAGGGTCGCGGCCAGGCGGGCGAAGGCCACGAAATGGAAATGGGTCTGCTTGGGCAGCAGCTTGATCAGGGGCCAACGGCTCATCGTGCGCGCGCGCCCCTCATGTGATCGGCAGCGTCTTGGGCCGCACGGCGCGGAACCACCAGCCGATCAGGACCTGGGTGATCAGGACGGCGGTGAAGACCGAGCTCAGCACCCCGATCAGCAGGGTCAGCGCGAAGCCCTTCACCGGCCCCGCTCCCAGGTTGAACATGATGACCGCGGCCACCACGGTGGTGACATTGGCGTCGATGATGGTGGTCAGGGCCCGGGTGAAACCGGCGTCGGCGGCGCTCATCGCCGGCCGGCCCGCGCGGGCCTCGTCGCGCATACGCTCATAGATCAGCACATTGGCGTCCACCGCCACGGCCAGGGTCAGGACCAGGCCGGCGATGCCGGGCAGGGTCAGGGTGGCGTGGAAAAGGCTCATGGCGCCCACGATCATCAGGCCGTTGACGGCCAGGGCGATGGCCGCGAAGCCGCCGAACAGGCCGTAGGCCAAAAGAATGAAGGCGAAGATCAGGCCGGCGCCGATCAGGATCGAGATCTGTCCAGCCTTGACCGCGTCGGCCCCAAGTTCCGCCCCCACCGTATGCTGCTCGACCACGTTCAGCGGCGCCGGCAGGGCCCCGGATTTCAGCAGCAGGGCCAGGTTGTGCGCCGACTCCTCGGTGAAATTGCCGGTGATCTGACCGCTGCCGCCGGTGATCGCCGAGCGGATCACCGGCGCGGAGATCACATGCTTGTCGAGCACGATGGCGAACGGCTTGCCGATGTTCTGGGCCGTGGTCTCGGCGAACCGGCGCGTGCCCTGGCCGTCGAAGGCGAAGTTGATGTCGGGCTGGTTGTTCTCGTCGTGGCCGCCCGAGGCGCTGGTCAGCATCTCTCCGGTCACCACCGCGCGGCGCTTGACCAGATAGGCCGGGGCCATGCGGTCGTCGCTGGCCAGCAGCTCGTCGTCGGGCGGAACACGGCCGGCGGCGATGTCCTCGGGCGAGGCCTGGGTGTCGACCATCTGAAAGGTGAGCTTGGCGGTCTTGCCGATCACCGCCTTCAGCTTCTCCGGGTCGCTCTCGCCGGGCGCCTCGACGACGATCCGGGAGGCGCCCTGCTGGGTGATGAACGGCTCCTTGGCTCCGAGCGAATCGATGCGCTTTCGGATGATCTCGATCGAGCGGGTGACCGCGTCGCGGGCCGCGGCGTTGGAGGCGGCGGCGACGAAGCTGGCGGCGACCTTCTGCCCCGGCAGGGTGCGCACGGTCACGTCGCGTCCGCCCGTGGCCAGGCGCTCGCCCAACTGGTTGTTCAGGAGCTTGTAGGCCTGATCGACCTGGGCGGGATCGGTGATCCGGGCGGAGACCACGCCGCCGGCCATCCCCAGCTCGGTGAAGCCGATCTGTTCGGCCCGAAGTCGGGTGCGCACATCCTCGACGAGGTTGTTCAGCCGCTCCTGCTCCAGCGCGGCGGTGTCCACCTCCAGCAGCAGATAGGAGCCGCCCTGCAGGTCGAGACCGAGGTTGAGTCTCTGGTTTGGCGCCCAGGACGGCAGCGCGCCGGCCGGAAGCAGATTGGGCAGGGTGAAGACCAGGCCGAACAAGATCGAACCCAGAACCAGCAGGATCTTCCAGCGCGAGAGTGCGAGCATGAGGTTTGGCGCCGCGTCGCGGCGTCAGGCCTTGGGATCGTTGGCCGCCGCCGGTTCGCCGCGCGCGCGCACCTCGGAGATCATCGCCTTGACCACCTTGACGGTGACGTTCTGGGAGATCTCGACGCCCAGTTCGGCGTCCTCCACCCGCACCACCTTGCCGATCATACCGCTCGACATGACCACCGTATCGCCGCGCTTGATGCCGCTGACCCGGGCGGCGTGCTCCTTGGCCCGGCGCTGCTGGGGCATCCAGATCATTACGTAAAACAGCACCAGGATGCCCACCAGCGGCAGGAACTGACCCGGGCCGGCGAGGAAGGCCCCGATGCCGCCGGCGGGGGCGACGACGGCCAGAACGAGGGCATGCGGGGCGATCATCGGGTCTCCGTTTCAAAAGTCGCGGGAAGCTATGCGCTCGCCTGCCCTTTTGCAATGCGATCGCCAGGCTCTATGCGGGGGGCCAGGCAACGTTCGGGAAAGGGGCGCAAGGTTGAGCGAGACGAGCGAGGCGTATCTGGTCGCCCTGGCGCGCATCGCCGCGGCACTGGAGCGGATGGCCCCGCCGGCGGGCGCGGCGCCGTCGTTCGAGGGCGCGCGGCTGTTTCGCCACGACGCGGCCGGCGGGACGTTCACGACCGCGCCGGACTATCCGCTCGAGCTCGATCTTCTGGTGGGCGTGGAGCGCCAGAAGGCGAGGGTGACGGAGGCGCTGGAGCGTTTCGCGGCCGGGCGGCCGGGCAACCATATCCTGCTCTGGGGCGTGCGCGGCGCGGGCAAGAGCTCGCTGGCCAAGGCCGCATTCATGGCCGCGTCGCGAGGTGCGCCGGCCCTCAGGCTGATCGAGGTGGATCGCGACGAGGTGTCAGCCCTGCCGGCCCTGTTCGACCTGCTGCGCGGCAGGCCCGAGCGGTTCGTGGTGCTGTGCGACGATCTGTCGTTCGAGACCGGGGCGGCGGCGGCCAAGGCGCTGAAATCGGCGCTCGAGGGCGGCGTCGCAGGGCCGCCGGAAAACGCGATCTTCCTGGCCACCTCCAACCGTCGCCACCTGATGCCGCGCGATCACGCCGAGGGCCAGGACGCCTTGGCCAGCGCCGAGGACGCCGAGGAGGAGGTCAGCGTCTCGGACCGATTCGGCCTGTGGATCGGCTTTCCGTCGATGGACCAGGCGGCCTATCTCGCCGCCGTGCGCGCCTATGCCGAGCGGTTCGTTCTGGCGGCGCCCGATCTAGAGCGCCGGGCCCTGCGCTGGTCGCAGCTGCGCGGCGCCCGCTCCGGCCGGGTCGCCTGGCAGTTCATCCGCGACCTCGCGGGCGAACTCGGCAAACCTCTGCCACTCTAGAGCGTGTTCCGATAAGTGGGGACTGGTTATCGGATCGAAACACGCGACAAAACAAAGATCTAGAGCCCCGTTTTGATCCCGTCAAAACGGACCAGGCGCTAGAACTTGGCGAGAACCAGCAGGGGATCGATCGGCTTGGCCTTGTCGGCCGGGGTGGGGGCGTAGCGGATCTCGAAGTGCAGCTGGGCTTCGGCCACGCCGCCAGTGACGCCGACAAGGCCCAATTCCTGGCCTTGCAGCACGGTCTGGCGCATCTGCACGCTGATCGTCTCGAGATGGGCGTAGGCGCTGACCCAGCCGTCGGCATGCTTGACCAGCACGAGGTTGCCGAAGCCCGGCACCTGGTTGCCGGCATAGACCACGTCCCCGGCGGCAGCGGCGTGCACCGAGGTTCCCTGCGGCGCGCGGATGTCGACGCCGTCGTTGCGCCGACCGATGCCGGTGACGCCGAAGCCCGAGATGATCTCGCCGCGCACCGGCCACAGGAACCGGCCCTGACCCGCGGCGATCACGCCGGCGGCCGTCGCCGTAGGGGCCGACTGGGGCGCGCGCGGGACCGAGTAGGCCGGATAGGGCGCGGGCGTGGCGCGGGCGTAGGGCGCGGGCGCGCCCGGCGGCGCCGCGGACGGTGGGAACGCTTTGCGATGCGCTTCGCCGGCCGCGAGGGCCGCCGCGCTAGGCACATAGGGTCCGGGCTGTTCGATCGTCGAACGCGGGCGGGGCGGCGGGCGCATCACCGGCGTTGGGCGCGGGGCCGAGTCGGCGACGACCGTGGCGGCCAGGCGCGTCGGACCATGGTCGTCGAAGCTGGCTGGCAGGGCGATCATCATGCCTGGACGCAGCCGGTCGCGCTCCGGCAGGTTGTTGAGCGAGGCGAGGTCTCCCAGGCCGACGCCGAAGCGCTTGGCCACCGCCGCCATGGTGTCGCCCGAGCGGGCCTCGTAGGCCTTGGCCACAGGCACGCGCAGGTGCTGGCCAGGATCGATCTCATAGGGCTTCTTCAACCGGTTCGCCGCGATCAGCTCCTGGCGCGTCGAGCCCAGGTCGCGGGCGATCGCGTCTACATGGTCGCCCTTCTGGACCACATAGTCGCGGAACATGCCCTTGGCCTCGACCACCTTGCCGTCTGCGATGTAGCGCGGCGCGGGTTCGCGATAGCGCGTCTGGGGCGCGGGCGCCCTCTCTTCCGGCAGCGGCAGCGGCAGCGGCAGCGGCGGCGGCGTGTAGGCGGGCGGAGGGCTGGGCGGGGCGTAGGTCGGGGCCAGCGGCTGGCTCTCGACCGGGGCCGGCGCGGGCGTGGCGACCGCGGGCGGCGTATCGGCGGCGGGCGGCGGGGTTTCGGGCGCGGGAGTGGGCGCCGTCTGGATCAGGGTGGGCGCGGGCCTCGCCGCCTGGAGCGCGGCCCGCTCGCGCACGGGATAGCGCGGCTGGATCGGCGGCGGCGCGACATAGCCTTCCTTGACCGGATAGGCCGGCGTGGTCTCACAGGCGGCGAGCCCAAGGATGCAGGCGAGGGCCCCGGCGGCCTTCGGAAAGATACGCGTCATGATCTCAGAGTTCCCGCGCAACGCCCTCGAGCAGGGGCACGAAGCGCACTTCGCAAAGGATGTCCATGGTGAAGCCTCCGTGGCCGTCGCCGGCATAGCGGCAGAGCTTCTGTACCGGCCCCTTGCCCACCGGCGCGACCAGGACGCCGGAGGGCTTGAGCTGTTGCAGAAGCGACTTGGGCTCGTCCTGCGCCGCCGCGGTGACCAGAATGCGGTCGAATAGCGCCTGCTCGGGCCAGCCCAGGCCACCGTCCCCGAACCTCGTGATCACATTGGTGAGCTGAAGGGCGGCGATCCGGGCCTCCGCCTCGCGCATCAGGGTGCGGTAGCGCTCCACTGTGTAGACGAGGCGCGAAAGACGGGCCAGGACGGCGGTCTGGTAGCCGGAGCCGGTGCCGATCTCCAGCACCCGGGCGCGCGGCTCGAGCGTAAGGGCCTGGGTCATCAGGCCGACGATGAACGGCTGGCTTATGGTCTGGCCGCAGGCGATCGGCAGGGCCGAATCCTCCCACGAACGCTCCTTGAACAGATCGGGCGTGAACAGGTCGCGCGGCGTGCGCTCCATGGCCGAGAGCACGGCCGGGTCGGTCACGCCCTGAGAGCGCAGCGCCAGCACCAGGCGGGCGACGCGCGTGTCGTGCTCGGCCGGCTCCTTGATCTTCCTGGTGGTCATGCCCTCGCCCGCGGCCCGGGCGGCGCGCCGCCCACCGATTCTTTTAAGGCGTGAACGGTTTCCATGTGCGTCAAATCGATGTGCAGAGGCGTCACGGAGATGCGCCCCTCGTAGGCGGCGCGCAGATCGGTGCCCTCGAGCGGCACCGACGGCTCGGCTCGATAGCCGAGCCAGTAGTAGTCGCGACCGCGAAGATCGGTTCGGCGCTCGGAAAAGCGGGTGCGCACGTCGCGAAACCCCTGCCGGGTCACTTCGACCTCGGTCACCGCCTCCGCCGGCCGGGCGGGGAAGTTGACGTTGAGAATGACTCCGTCGGGCCAGCCCAACTCCAGCAGTCGGCCCACCAGCCCGGCCCCGAATCGCTCCGCCGGCGCGAACGGCGGGTTGGGATCGTCATCCTCCCAGGTCATCATCTGCGAGAGCGCGATCGCGGGCACGCCCATGGCCATGCCTTCGATGGCCCCGGCGACAAGGCCCGACATGGTGACGTCCTCGCCGGCGTTGAGGCCGCGATTGACGCCGGAAAGCACCAGGTCGGGCCGCGCGCCCTCGACCAGGTGCTGGATGGCCAGCATAACGCAATCGGTCGGCGTGCCGCGCACCGCGAACCGGCGCGGGTCGACGCGCCGCACGCGCAACGGCTCGGACAAGGTCAGGGCCCGCGAGGCGCCCGACTGCTCGGCCTCGGGGGCGCAAACCCAGACGTCGTCGCTCAACGCCCCCGCGATCGTCTCCAGCACCGCCAGACCCTCGGCATGAATGCCGTCGTCGTTGGTGACCAGGATGCGCATTAGGCCTCGCCGCCGATGTGGGTGAGCCCGCGCATGTAGGGGTGCAGGGCCTGGGGGATGGCGATGCGGCCGCCTTCGTCCTGATAGGTCTCCATCACCGCCACCAGTGTGCGGCCGACCGCCAGGCCCGAGCCATTCAGGGTGTGGACGAAGCGCGGGGCCTTGCCCTCGCCGGCGCGGAACCGGGCGTCCAGGCGCCGGGCCTGGAAGTCGCCGCAGTTGGCGCAGGAGCTGATCTCGCGCCACGTCCGCTGCGAGGGCAGCCAAGCCTCCAGGTCGTAGGTCTTGCGGGCGGAGAAGCCCATATCGCCGGCGCACAGCAGCATGGTGCGGAACGGCAGCTCCAGGCGGCGCAGCACCGCTTCGGCGCAGTCGGTCATGCGCTCATGCTCGGCGGCGGACTGCTCGGGCGTCGCGATTGAGACCAGTTCCACCTTCTGGAACTGATGCTGGCGAATCATGCCGCGCGTGTCCTTGCCTGAAGCGCCGGCCTCGGAGCGAAAACAGGGTGTCAGAGCCGTCAGGCGCAGGGGGAGTTCGGCCTCGCCGAGGATCTGGCCGCGCACGGTGTTGGTGAGTGACACCTCGGCGGTCGGGATCAGCCAGCGGCCGTCGGTGGTGTGGAACAGGTCTTCGGCGAATTTCGGCAGCTGGCCGGTCCCGAACACCGCCTCGTCACGGACCAGCAGCGGCGGGGAGACCTCGGTGTAGCCGTGCTCCTGGGTCTGAAAGTCGATCATGAACTGGCCCAACGCCCGCTCCAGGCGCGCCAGGGCGCCACGCAGGACGACGAACCGGGCGCCTGACATCCGCGCCGCCGCCTCGAAATCCATCAGCCCCAGAGCGGCGCCTAGATCGACGTGATCCTTCGGGGCCGGCGGGGTGAACGGCTCGCCCCAGCGGCGCACCTCGACATTGCCCGCTTCGTCCTCGCCGTCCGGCGCCTCGTCGGCCGGAAGATTGGGCAGGCCCGCTAGCAGATCGTGCAGCGCCGCCGCCGCCTGGGCCTCCGCCCGCCCTTCCTCCGCCACCACCGCCTTGAGGCTCTCGACCTCGTCCATGAGCGCCGCGGCCGCTGGCTCGTCCTTCGCCGCCTTGGCCTGACCGATCCGGCGCGAAAGTTCATTGCGCCGCGACTGCGCCGCCTGGCCGGCGGTCTGACGACGGCGCACCGCCTCGTCCAGCGCCAGGATCGCGGGCGTCTGCACCGGCAGCCCACGCCGCACCCAGGCGCGATCATAGGCGCCGGGATCCTCGCGAAGGGCCTTCAGGTCGTGCATGCGGGATCGGGGCGCCGAATATCGAAGCGGGAAAACGCACCCCTTAAGGCGCGTCGCTCACTCCGCCAAGCGCGACCCTGTCAGCCGGCGGTGGCGGAAGCGTCGGCTTTGCGGCGGCGAAGTTCGATCAGGGCGACGCACCAGATCGAGATTTCGTAGAGGGCGGTGATCGGCAGAGCCAGAGAGATCATGCTGATCGGATCGGGCGGGGTGACGATGGCGGCGACGACGAACACGGCCACGATCGCATAGCGGCGGGTCTCGCGCAGCATCTTGCTGGTGACGAGGCCCGAAAGGCCCAGCAGCGAGAGCACCACCGGGAGCTGGAAGCAGAGACCGAAGGCCAGCAGCAGAGTCGTCACTAGGGAGAGGTAGTCGGACACCTTGGGCAGCAGCTGCACCGAGACCGGCCCGGCGTCGACGATCTGCTGGTTGAGGGAAAACCACAGCACGAACGGCAGCATGACGAAATAGACCAGGGCGCCGCCGAGCGTGAACAGCATCGGGGAAGCGACCAGGAACGGCAGAAAGGCGTGCCGCTCCCGCCGATAGAGGCCGGGGGCGACGAAGCGGTAGAGCTGCCAGGCCAGGACCGGAAAGGTGACGACGATGGCGCCGAACACCGCCAGCTTGACCTTAGTGAAGAAGAACTCCAGCGGCGCGGTGAACACCAGGTGCAGCTGCTGGGTCGCATGCGGCGTGGAGCGCGCCCCGATCAGCGCCAGCAACAGGTCGAACGGTCCGTGGCGCGGCCCGCCGGCCTTCTGCGCCGCCATCAGCCCGGCCCCGACCTCGAAGGGATGCAGCAGGATGATGTAGATCTGGCGTGAGAAGCTGAAGCAGAGCAGGAAGCCCAGCACCAGGGCCGCGGCGCAGGTGATCAGGCGCCGCCGCAGCTCGATCAGATGCTCCAGCAGCGGCGCCCGCGACGCGTCGATCTCGCTCTGCTCGTCGGCTCGGCTCAAGTGGCGGCCTTGACGGCGGACAGGGCCCCCTCCCCGCCGTCGGTCATCGGCTCGGCGAACGGCAGCAACGGCTCGTCGGCCGCCGACTCCGCAGGCGCCGGCGCGGGCTCAAGCCGGGTCATCATCGGCGAATGCAGGTCGGCGTCGGTCGCCCTCAGCTCGGCGTGAATATCGTCGAAGGTCTGGCCCGCGCGCATGGCCTCGACCTCCTTTCGTAGCTCGTCGAGTTCGGACTGACGCGCCATCTCATCGAAGCTGGCGCGAAACTCCGCCGCCATGGCGCGCATGCGTCCCATGGCCTCGCCGACCTTGCGCATCAGGCGCGGCAGATCCTTGGGCCCGACCACCATAAGCGCGACGACACCGACGATGACGAAATCGAGAATTCGGCCTTCGGGGAACACGGGGGTGGCGGCCTCTCGCCGAGGGCGCTAGCGGACGATCGGGTCTTTTTCGGACTCGGCGCGCGGCAGGGGCTGGGCGGCGGGAGGCGGCGGGGTCTCGTCGCTCTTGAGGCCTTCGCGGAAGGCGCGGATGCCCTTGGCCGCGTCGCCCATCAGGCCGGACAGCTTGCCACGGCCGCCGAACACCAGGAGCACGAGCACCGCGATGATCAGCAGATGCCAGGGACTGAGACTACCCATCGTCGTTCACTCCTAGTCGCGCAAGCCCAGCGCCATATAGGCGTTTGCCGCGCCTTCCGCCAGGAAGTCGGTCTGGAACTCCGGCGCGACGTCACCCTCGAGCGGATCCTCGTCCGCATCCGCGTCCGCGGTGGGGCTCGGCACGCTGAACCCGGCCGGAAGGTCGAGGCCCAGCAGGCCGGCGGCCTTCATCTCCGCCATCCCCGGCAGATCAGCCAGGGAGGCGAGACCATAATGCTCCAGGAACGCGTCGGTGGTGCCGAGGGTCACCGGCCGGCCCGGCGAGCGGCGGCGGCCCCTAAGGCGCACAAGACCCAGCTCCAGCAACAGATCCAACGTGCCCCGGCTGGCCTGAACGCCGCGGATGGCGTCGATCTCGGCCCGCGTCACCGGCTGATGATAGGCGACGATGGCTAGGGTCTCCTGGGCCGCGCGAGACAGGCGACGCGGCTCTCGCCGCTCGCGGGTCATCAGGAAGGCCAGGTCCGGGGCCGTCTGCAGCCGCCAGCGGCCCGCCACACAGGCAAGCTCCACGCCCCTGCCCGCCTGGCGCGCCGCCAGGCCCTCGAGCGCGGAGACAACATCGGCGCCGGCGGGCAGCCGCTCGCCCAGATCGGCCTCGCTCAGGGGCTCGGCGGCGGCGTGCAACAGGGCCTCCACCATGCGCTCGGTCTGGGCCGCATCGATCATGCCACCACCCTGCGCGCGCGCAGATAGACCTCCGCGAAATCGGTCAGTTGACGCGCTTCCAGCGCCCCTTCGCGCACCAGCTCCAGGCTGGCCGAGAGAGTCGAGGCGACCATGGACGCGCGACTGGGACCATCCTCGCGCCCTTCCGGCGCGACGCGACCGAGGCTCGTCCAGCGCTCCAGGCGGGGCAGCATCTGGCGCAGCCGCTCACGGGCGTCGTCGAGCCGGTAGGCCGTGGGCGGGTCCGGCCGATAGCGGCTGCCCGGCGCCCGGCGCCTCTGTTCCACATAGGCGTGCATCAGGGCGTTGAGATCGCCTTGCAAGGGCCGGCTGGAGACGATCGTGACCGCGACCGGGTCCCCCCTCGGGAACACGTCGCGACCGAGGATCGGACCGGCGGCCAAGGACTCGGCGGCCCGGCGCATCGCGTCCAGCTTGGCCAGACGGAACGCCAGTTGGGCGGCCATCGCCTCGGCCGGCGCCTCGTCGTCGCCGTTCGTCGCGGGCCTGACCAGCAGCAGACGGGATTTCAGCCAGGCTAGCCAGGCGGCCATCACCAGATAGTCGGCGGCTACGGCGAAACGCCGCTCGCGCGCGCCGCGCAGGAAGGCCAGGTACTGGTCGACCAGCTTCGTCACAGACAGCTGGAGCATATCGACCTTCTGGGTCCGCGCCAGAGCGAGGAGAACGTCTAGCGGGCCCTCGTAACCGTCCAGATCGACGATCAGCGCCTCGCCGCCCAGCGCCGCCTCGGCGGCGGCGTCGAACGCCTCGGGAACCTGGAAGGCCAGGCTCACGCGGCGTAGGCCATGGCGAAGGCGGCATCGAATCGGGCGCGCCCCTCGACGGCGTCGAACGGCTCGGCCGGGCGGCGAAAGGCCAGGGCGGCGTCGGCCCGCGCCGCCGCTCGGCCGGCCAGCGGCGGCGCGGCGGCCACAACCGCGGCCATTTCGGCCGGATCGCCGTTGCAGTGCAGAGCGATATCGCAGCCCGCCGCCAGGGCGTCGCGCGTCCGCCGCTCCAGATCGCCGCTGAGCGCGTTCATGGACAGGTCGTCGCTCATCAGCAGGCCATCGAAACCGATCAGGCCGCGCACGACCGTCTCGATCACCGCCGGCGAGGAGGTGGCGGGGCGCGCCGGGTCGACCGCGGCGAACACCACGTGGGCCGTCATCGCCATCGGCAGGTCGGCCAGGGCCGTGAATGGCGCGAAATCCCAGGTGTCCAGGTCAGCCAGGCCGTTCTCCACCACCGGCAGGGCGAGGTGGGTGTCCACGCCGGCCCGGCCGTGGCCCGGAATGTGCTTGATCACGGGCAGGACGCCGCCGGCCAGCAGGCCGTCGGCCACCGCCCGCCCGACCGCCGTGACCGACTCTGGCGTATCTCCGTAGGCGCGATCGCCGATCACCTCGTGCGCGCCGGGCGCCGGCACGTCGAGGATTGGCGCGCAGGCGACATCAATGCCGAGGTCGGCCAGATCATGCGCGATCAGGCGCGCGCCGAGCCGCGCCAGATCGACCCGGCCTTCGTAGGCGCGGCCGGGCGGGAACCGGCCCCAATGCGGCGGGCGCAGGCGCTGCACGCGGCCGCCCTCCTGGTCGATCAGGATCGGCGCACGTTCGCGCCCCACGCAATCCCTCAACGCGTGCGTCAGTACGCGCAACTGCTCGGGCGAGACGACGTTGCGGCCGAACAGAATGAAGCCCCACGGGTCGGCGTCGCGGAAGAAGGCCGCTTCATCGTGTGTCAGGACGGGGCCGGCCAGGCCCAGGATGACGGCGCGGGTCATCGGACGAAGCAGCTCTTTCCGGCCGCGCTCAGGCGGGAGCAGAGGGCCTGCGCCTCCTCGCGCGAGGCGAAGCCGGTGATGGCGGTGCGATAGAGCGTGGTTCCGTCGGGCCTGACGATCGGCACGACGCGCTTGCCGCGGCCGGCCATGGCCCCCGGCGCCGTCGTGGCGGCGTCGTTCCAGCTCTTATCGGCGAGGCCCTCGGAGGCGAAGGCGCCGATCTGGACCATCGCCGGTCCGGCATGAGATTCGGCTGGCCGGCTCGGCGAGGTCACGCCCGCATCGGCTAGCAGCTTGTCGATCGAGGCGGTCTTGGCCGGCTTGGCGGCCTTTGCTGGCGTGGCGGCCTTTGCTGGCGTGGCGGCGGCGTCCGCGTCGCTCGCCGGGGCCGCGCTCGCCACGGCCGGGGCCGGCGTGGCCGCCGGCGACGGAGCGGTGTAGACTTGGGCGCGCGCCACCGGCCGTGGCCCGGGCTGCTCGGGCGGCGGCACGAACGCCGGGGCCGTCGCCGGCGCGTTGGGAGCTTCCTTGTAGATAGACAGGCCCGCGGCCGGATCGGGCGGCTGGGGCTGCGGCGGAGCGGCGACGCGAACGTCGGTCACCGGCGCGCCGACGGGCTGAGGCGGCCCGTTAGGCTCGCGCAGACCGCCGCGATAGAGCCAGAACACTCCGCCCGCGGCCGCCGCCAGTATGATCAGACTGAGGATCAGCGTCACCGGCGCGGGGCCGCCGCGGCGCGGCGCCGGGGCGCGGTCGTCGAACGTCAGGGGGCGCTCGGGCGCATAGGGAGCGCGATTGGGATCCGACATGAGAACTCCCGGGAAACCCACCGACCCTGGGGAACATGGGCGCGGCGAATCGTTAACAACGAGTGTAGCCGAGCGCGGCGCTCAGCCCCAGGCGTCGAGTTGGAACAACCGACGGTGTTCCTCGATCGCAAAGCGGTCGGTCATGCCGGCGATATAGTCGCAGATGACGCGCGCCCGGCCGTCGGCGTCCAGGTCCCGCAGGCGAGCGTGCCATTCGGCCGGCAGCACATCCGGTTCGGCCACGAACAGCTCGAACATCTCGGCCAGGATGCGGCGGGCCTGGCTGCGCGTGCGATTGACGCGCCAGTGACGATACATCCGTTCGTGCAGAAAGGCGCGCAGCCGCGCCAGGTCCTCGGTCATGACCGGCGAAAAGGCGACGAGCGCAGCGCCCAGAGCCCGGACCGCATCCGCCGAATCGACGCCGCTGGCGCGGGCGCGGGCACGCGTTTCGGCCAGGACGTCGTCCACCATCTCGCCGATCATCCGTCGCACCGCCTCCAGCCGGGTGAGGCCGGCGTCCAGGCCCGGATGGTCACGCCGTACTCCGGCCAGAACTGGACCGATCAGCCGCACCCCGGCCAGCTCCTGGATGCCGAACAGGCCAGCCTCCAGCCCGTCGTCCACGTCGTGATTATTGTAGGCGATGTCGTCGGCCAGGGCCGCGACCTGGGCCTCCGCCGACGGCCACGTGTGGAGCTGGAGATCGAAGGTTCTGTCGAGGGTGGCCATCGGGCGCCAGGACGGCCGCTCAAGCATCCCCGTGACCGGCCCGTTGTGCTTGACCACGCCCTCCAGCGTCTCCCAGGTCAGGTTGAGCCCGTCGAAGCGGGGATAGCGCCTCTCCAGCTCCGTCAGCACACGGAATGTCTGCACATTGTGATCGAAGCCGCCGAATGGTGCCATGCGCCGCGCCAGCTCGTCCTCGCCGGCGTGGCCGAAGGGCGGATGGCCCAGATCGTGACCCAGCGCGATCGTCTCGGCCAGGTCGGCGTCGAGACCCAGGGCATAGGCGAGGGAGCGCGCGATCTGCGCCACCTCCAGCGAGTGGGTCAGGCGGGTGCGGAAATGATCGCCCTCATGGGCGACGAACACCTGAGTTTTTTCCTTCAGCCGCCGGAACGCCGAGGCATGGATGATGCGGTCACGATCGCGGGCGAACGGCGTGCGCGTGGCGCTGGGCGGCTCGGGGTGCCGCCGCCCGCGCGAGAGCCTCCAATCCGCGGCCCAGAGAGCCAGGCCGCCCGCTTCGCCCGCCATGGCCGCCTTCGATCAATCAACGCCCCTTTGCCAAGAGGCCTCGCCGCCCTCATATAGAGAGACCCGCCGGAACGCCAAAACATGACCCCTGCCGTCACCCTTTCGCCCGCCGCCGCGCGCCGACTCAACGCCCTGGCCGTCACCGAAGGGCGACCGCTGATGCTGCGCGTTGCCGTCGACGGCGGCGGCTGCTCGGGCTTTCAGTACCGCTTCGATCTCGTCGACGCTGCCGAGGCCGACGACCTGAAGGTGGAGCGCGACGGCGCCGCGGCGGTGGTCGATGTCGTCTCCCTCGCCCTGCTGGGCGGCTCCGAGATCGATTTCGTCGATGAGCTCGCGTCGGCCGAATTCCGCGTCCGCAATCCCAACGCTAAATCCAGCTGCGGCTGCGGCGTCAGCTTTTCGATCTGAGCCGGCGCTTCCGAGGAGAGAGCCGACAAGTAAGGCACGAAGCCCGCGGAGTATCAGAGCAAGCTCTTCGTGCTCCTATGTTCGCTTCCTGAGTTCGCGGTGAACGCTTTTCTGGAGGACCGCGAATGCGCATCGCCACCTGGAACGTGAATTCGATCAACGCCCGCCTGGAAACGGTGTTGCGCTGGTTCGAAGAGGCGGCGCCGGACGTGGCCTGCCTGCAGGAGATCAAGTGCGTCGACGAGAGGTTCCCCTCCGACGCGTTCGAGCGCCTGGGCTACAACGTCGCCGTGCATGGCCAGAAGACCTACAACGGCGTCGCCCTGCTTTCGAAGACGCCGCTGGAGGACGTGCGTCCCGGCCTGCCGGGCGACGACGGCGATGACCACGCGCGGTATCTGGAGGCTCTGATCTCGGGTCCGACGCCCGTTCGCGTGGCGGCGATTTATCTCCCGAACGGCAATCCGATCGGCACGGAGAAGTTCGCCTACAAGCTCAGGTGGCTGGAGCGGCTCAACGCCCACGCGCGCTCGTTGCTGGACCTGGAGGAGCCGCTCGTCCTGGCCGGCGACTTCAATGTCATTCCCGAACCCGACGATGCCGACAATCCCGCTTCATGGATAGGCGACGCGCTCTTCCAGCCCGAGAGCCGGGCCGCCTTCCGGGCGCTGAAATGGCTGGGCCTGACGGACGCCTACATGGCTGCCGACGGCGCGCCGGCGGGCTTCACGTTCTGGGACTATCAGGCGGGCGCCTGGAACCGAAACCACGGCATCCGCATCGACCACCTGCTGCTCTCGCCCCAGGCGAGCGACCGGCTCGCCGGCGTGGTCATCCACCGCGACGTTCGCGGACGCGAGAAGCCGTCCGATCATGTCCCGGTTGTGGCGGAATTGACCCTCTAGGCGGCATGTCGACACGGCGCCCAGCCCGGGCCGAACCGATGCCGTTCCGAGTCGGCTGTGGCGAAGGGCGCCCGGCGCAGTAAGAAGCCCGACGAGGCCAATGAACGGAAGGCGACCTACACTGGACGGCGGTCCACAAGGCTGTAGCGCCCCCCGAACCTTCTACAAGTCAGCGTAGACGTGCCGCTCACCCCGCATGCCGGGGTGGGTGACGGCGCCCAGGTGCGCAGGACCAACGCCCTGAGCAAACTTCCATAGGGCGCCGGAGCCATAGGCGGTCTGGCGCGGCTCCCAATGCCGGAAGCGGTTTTCCAGCTCGATCGGATCGACCTCCAGCTCGATCACGCCGGCATCGGCGTCAATGGAGATGATGTCCCCGTCACGCACGAGGGCGATCGGGCCGCCTTCCTGGGCCTCGGGACCCACATGGCCGACGCACAGACCCCGGGTGGCGCCACTGAAGCGCCCGTCGGTGATCAGCGCGACCTTGTCGCCGCGCCCCTGCCCGGAAAGCGCCGCGGTGGTCGAGAGCATTTCGCGCATGCCTGGGCCGCCCTTGGGCCCCTCGTAACGGATCACCAGCACATCGCCGTCCTGATACTCGCCCCGCTCGACGGCGGCGAAACAGGCGTCCTCGCCCTCGAACACCCGCGCAGGCCCCCGATGCGCCCGGTGCGAGGTCATGCCAGCCACCTTGACTATGGCCCCGTCGGGGGCGAGCGAGCCCCAAAGCCCCACGACTCCGCCGGTCGGCGAGAGCGGATGGGAGACCGGCCGGATCACGTCCTGGTCGTCGCGCCAGGCGACGCCGGCCAGGTTTTCGGCCAGGGTCCTGCCGGTGACGGTCAGGCAATCGCCATGCAGGAAGCCGCCCTCCAGCAGGGTCTTGAGCAGCACCGGCACCCCGCCCGCCTCGCCCATGTCCTTGGCCACATAGCGGCCACCGGGCTTGAGGTCGGCCAGATAGGGCGTGCGGCGCATGATCTCGCACACGTCGCGCAGGGTGAACTCTATGCCGCATTCGTGAGCCATGGCCGGCAGGTGCAGCCCGCCGTTGGTCGAGCCGCCCGTAGCCGCGATCACCACCGCGGCGTTCTCGAACGCCTCACGCGTGCAGATGTCGCGCGGGCGGATATTGGCCTCGATCAGCCGGACCACCGCTTCCCCCGAAGCCACCGCATAGGCGTCACGGCTCTCATAGGGCGCCGGCAGGGCCGAGGAGAGCGGCAGGGCCAGGCCGATGGCCTCGGAGACGCAGGCCATGGTGTTGGCCGTGAACTGACCTCCGCAGGCGCCGTCGCCAGGGCATGCGTGGCGTTCCAGCTCGGCGAGATCCTCCGCCGCGAGCTTTCCGGCCGAATGCTGCCCCACCGCCTCGAATACGTCGACCACCGTCACGTCGCGTCCGCGCCAGCGTCCAGGCAGGATCGAGCCGCCGTAGAGGAACACTGAGGGCACGTTCAGGCGCAGCATGGCCATCATCATGCCCGGCAGACTCTTGTCGCAGCCGGCGACGCCGACCAGGGCGTCGTAGCCGTGGCCGCGCACCGTCAGCTCAACCGAATCGGCGATCACTTCGCGGCTGACCAGGCTCGAGCGCATGCCCTCGTGCCCCATGGCGATCCCGTCGGTGACGGTGATGGTGCAGAACTCGCGCGGCGTCGCTCCGGCCGACTTGACCCCCTGGCTCACCGCATGCGCCTGGCGCATGAGGGTGGTGTTGCACGGCGCCGCCTCGTTCCAGCACGACGCCACGCCCACGAACGGCTGGGCGATCTCCCGCGTCCCCAGGCCCATGGCGTAGAAATACGACCGGTGCGGCGCGCGCGCCGGCCCCTCGGTCACGTGGCGGCTGGGCAGCTTTGACTTGTCCCACGTTCCGTCTGGTTTCTTGGCCATCGCCGCTCCCGCGTCTAGAAGGTCGCACTTCCTAGCCCAGCGCCGTCGGCGCGCAAGGCGGGGAAGCTCAGGAGCTCGCCGATGAACCTCGCCGCCGTCTCGATCGGAAGCGATCCGCCGCGCGAGGTCAATGTGGTGATCGAGGTGCCCATCGGCGGCGAGCCGATCAAGTACGAGATGGACAAGGCCTCAGGCGCCCTGATGGTCGACCGGTTCCTCTATACCGCCATGCGCTATCCGGGGAACTATGGGTTCATTCCTCACACTCTGTCGGGCGACGGCGACCCGTGCGACGTGATGGTGGCCAACACCCGAGCCATAGCGCCGGGCGCGATCATGAGCTGCCGGATCGTGGGCGTGCTGATCATGGAGGATGAGGCCGGTGGAGACGAGAAGCTGATCGCCGTTCCCGCCAGCCGACTGACCCAGCGTTACGACCGGGTGCTGGAATACACCGACCTGCCGGCCATCACCCTGCAGCAGATCGAGCACTTCTTCGCACACTACAAGGACCTCGAACCCGGCAAATGGGTGAAGATCATGCGCTGGGGCGATGCCGCCGAAGCCCGCGCCATGGTCGAAGCGGGCATCGCCAGGGCCAGGGCCGAGGCGTGAAATAGTCTTCGATCTTGTCGTTCGGTCCGGCAGGGGCCAGACTGCAAAGGGTCAGGCGTGATGAGTGGTGAGGTGTTCGATGTTCAGGGCGGCGTTGCTCCTCGTCTTCGTCACGATCGCGGGCGGCGCATACGCGCGTGATCCGGCGAGTGCGAGCGACCTCCCCTCCCTATACCGCGCTCAGGATTTCGCCGGCCTGCACGGGGTCGGCCCAGGCGACAGCGCGCTGGCAGGACCGGCCCTGCACATGGCGCGCGGCCCTTCATCGCCACTCCCCGGCCCGACCGGCGCACCGAGGAGCCGGCCCGAGGGTATCGCGCGGACCGCTCTCGACTATTCTCTCGCCCCTGGTGGCGTCTTCGGGTCGGTGGGCTTCATCTGTCTGAGCGACGATGCGCCGATAGCCGCCCATGAGGTGGCTCTTTTCTCGGGCTCCCAGGACGGCCGCCTGCTCGGCGGCACCATCCGCTACCCGCTGAAGTAACCGGCTTTAGAGCGCAGCCTCGACCGCGCCGACGATCTCCGGATCGAGGGGCTCGGTGCGCGGGCCGAAGGCGGCGAGGGGTTCGCCGTGCTTGCCGATGAGAATCTTGGCGAAGTTCCAGACCGGCACGGACCCGTCGCCCAGCACTTCCTGCGCCCAGGCATAGAATGGGTGGCGGGTGTCGCCCTTGACGTCGGTTTTGGCGGCGAGGGGAAAATCGACCTGGAAGCTCGCCGCGCAGAAGTCCTTGATCTCGGCTTCCGTGCCCGGCTCCTGACCGGCAAATTGGTTGCAGGGCACCCCCAACACCACCAGCCCCTTGTCGCGATAGTCGCGATAGAGCGTCTCCAGCCCTTCGTACTGTGGGGTCAGTCCGCACTTCGAGGCGGTGTTGACCACGAGGACGGGATGACCGTCGAACCTGGCCAGCGGCAGCGGCTCACCATCTATGCCGGTGAAGGTGAAGTCGTGGGCGTCGCTCATCTGCGGGTCTCCTCGTTTGTCGCCGACTATCCACCCACCGCCCGTTCGACCGCAAGCGCGAGGTCGAGGGCTCGGGCGCCATCCCGAGCATCCGCCAGTGGCGCCGGCGCGTCGCCTCGCGCGGCCGCCAGAAAGGCTGCCAGGCTGGCGCCCAGACGGTCGCGTGCCGCCGGCGTCTGCTCGTAGTTGGCGTCCAGGGCATACGCGGTGCTGTTGCGAAAGCCGTGGCCGATCAGATCGAGCGACACCTCGCCATCCGGATAGATCAGTCGAAGGGTGCGCGCCCGACCCTCGGCGACGCGCGAGGCGTTCAGCGACACGATCATGCCGTCCTCGAACGTGATCTCCGCGGCCGCCTCGTCGAGCAGGTCGTGCCTTACGCACGCGCCCTCGGCCTCCACCGTCAGCGGCCCGGCCTGCGTGAGCGCCAGCGCCAGGTCCAGATCGTGAATCATTAGATCGATCACAACCGAAACGTCGAGGTTGCGCGGCGAGGCCGGCCCACACCGGGTCGCCTCCATCCTCAGCGGTGAGCGGGGGATGTCGAACAGCCCCAGCGCGATGAAAGCGGCTCGCTCCAGAAAACCGCAGGCCGCCGTCAGACCCCGTTGCGCCGCTTCGGCGACGATTGCGTCAGCCTCTTCCAGAGACGTGGCGAGGGGCTTTTCCACATAGACATGTCTGCCCGCGCACAGCACCGCCAGGGCGAGGGCGCCGTGGCTCACAGCGGGCGCGGCGATCGAAACCACGTCCACCGCACGCAGGAACCCGGCCATGTCCGTGAACGCCTGGCCGCCGAACCGGTCGGCCAGGGCGCCCGACCGTTCGGGATGGGGATCGAGCACCGCGGCCAGACGAACGTCCGGCAGTTCGGCATATTTCGCCGCGTGGTAGCCGCCAAACACGCCGGCCCCAATCACGCCGGCCCTGAACACCGAGGTCATGGCCCCCGCCTACCAGCCCGGGTCGGTGTTCGCCACTGGAGCGCCGCCGCCGCCTGGGCTAGACCGGCGTCCAGGGAAACCAGGGAGACCACTGTCATGACCACCTCGCGCGAAATCCGCCTCAAGAGCCGCCCGAGGGGCACGCCGACAGCGGCCGATTTCGAACTGGCCGAGGTAACCCTGCCCGATCCCGCGCCCGGCGAGGTGCAGGTGCGCAACAGCTGGATGACGGTCGACCCCTACATGCGCGGCAGGATGAACGACGTGAAGAGCTATTCGCCGCCGTTCGCGCTCGGCGAGGCCATGCAGGGCGGGGCGGTCGGCGAGATCGTGGCCTCCAACGACCCGAGCTTCAAAGCGGGTGACGCCGTCCAGAGCTTTCTCGGCTGGCGAGAGGCGTTCAACGCCCCGGCCGCGACCGTGCAGAAGCTCGACACCCACGGCCTGCCGCCGCAGGCGTTTCTCGGGGTAGCCGGCATGCCTGGCATGACCGCCTATGTGGGCCTGCTGAAGATCGCGGGTCTCAAGGCGGGTGACGTGGTGTTCGTTTCCGCGGCCGCGGGGGCGGTCGGCCAGGTGGTCTGCCAGATCGCCAAGCTCAAGGGCCATACCGTGATCGGTTCAGCCGGTGGGCCCGAGAAGGCGGCCTACCTGAAGGAGATCGGCGTCGACCATGTCATCGACTACAAGGCCGAGCGCGATCTGACCGCGGCCCTGATGCGGGCCGCGCCGGACGGGATCGACGTCTATTTCGACAACGTCGGCGGCGCGCACATGGAGGCGGCTCTGATGGCTGCCCGCCCGTTCGGACGCTTCGCCCTTTGCGGCGCTATTTCCCAATACAACGCCACCGACATGGGCGAGGGCGTGCGCGGGCTGATCATGGCCGTGGGCCGCCAGCTTCGCCTCGAGGGCTTCATCGTCTCGAGCCACTATGATCTCCTCCCGACCTTCCTGTCCGACATGTCCGGCTGGATCACCGAGGGAAAGGTGAAGTGGCGTGAGACTGTCGAGCACGGCATCGAAAAGGCCCCCGCCGCCTTTCTGAAGCTGTTCACCGGCGAGAACCTCGGCAAGATGCTGGTCAAGCTGGACTAGCGCCAAGACTTGGCCCGTCGACGCATCCGCTACGGCGTTGAACCGGCCGGGACCTGACCAAAAACCGCCGGCGCGCGCCTTTTGAGCCCGGCGTTGACATCGCCGGCGCCGTGGTCTCTGGAAGGCGCCACTTTCACGGGAGGCCCCGGGGCCCATCATGGACTGGACGAGCGGCTATGTGGCCGAGATCGACTATACCCACGGCTACTACCGTGAGCTCGCGCCCAGCCTGATCGATCTGGCCCTGCTGCTCAGCGGCCATGAGCCGCCGTTACGCGCCAGCATGCGCTATCTGGAGCTGGGCTACGGACAGGGCCTCTCGGCCAACATCCATGCCGCGGCCGTCGCCGGCGAGTTCTGGGGCGCCGATTTTAATCCCGCCCATGCCGCCAACGCCCAATCCCTGGCCCACTCTGCCCACTCGGACGGCCGCTTCTTCGACGACAGCTTCGGCGACATGGCCGCGCGCGAAGACCTGCCCAGCTTCGACTATATCGTTCTGCACGGCGTCTGGAGCTGGGTCAGCGACGACAATCGCCGGGCCATCGTCGAGATCATCCGACGGCGGCTGAAAGTCGGCGGGACGGTCTATATGAGCTACAACACCCTTCCCGGCTGGGCCGTGGCCATGCCGCTGCGCCACATGATGACCCTGCACGCAGAGACTGCTGGCAGCGACGCTCAGGGCGTTGTCGGCCGGATCGATGGCTCGATCGCTTTCGGGACCAAGCTGGCCGAGGTCGGCGCCCGCTATTTCGCCGCCAATCCGATGGCCAAGGGCCGGCTGGAGGCAATCGCCGGCCAGAACCGCAACTATGTGGCGCACGAGTATTTCAACCGCGACTGGGCGCCGATGTATTTCTCCGACGCCCATGACTGGCTGTCGGACGCCAAGCTCGGCTACGCCTGTCCCGCCGCCCTGCTCGACCAGATGGACGCGTTCAATCTGACCCAGCCGCAACAGGAGGTGCTGAGCGGCATCCCGTACAGCGTCTTGCGCGAGACGGTGCGCGACTACCTTTTGAACCAGCAGTTCCGGCGCGACATCTACACTCGGGGCGCGAGGCGCCTATCGCCGCTGGAGCGCCTGGAGCGAATTTACGATCTGCGCGTGACTCTGAGCGTGCAGCCCGATGAGGTCACCTTTGACGCGGACGCCGGTCTAGGCAAGGTCAACCTTAAGCCCGAGATCTACCAGCCGATCCTCGATGAACTGGCGGAAGCGGATTGCGCGCCCAAGCGGGTCGGCGACATGGCCAAGCGGCCCAAGCTCGCGGCCTTGCCGCCCGGCGCCTTGATCGAGGGCCTTGCCGTGCTCGTGGGCTCAGGCCGGGCCCATCCAGCACAGACCGAAGCGGAGATCGAGGCCGCCGCGCCGCGCTGCCGGTCGCTCAACGCCGCGCTGGTGGAGCGGGCCCGGGTGGCGGGTGACGTCACGTGCCTGGCCTCTCCGGTTCTGGGCGGAGGCGTCAACGTGGGCCGCTTTGAGCAGATGTTCCTGGCCGCCAACGCCAGGGGCCTGCTTCGGCCGGGAGAGTGGGCGGTCGACGCCTGGGACACCCTGGCAAAGCAGAACCAGTCGATCATAAAGAACGGCGAAGTTTTGCAGGGCGCAGACCAGAACCTGGCCGAACTGCGTGAGCAGGCGACCTTGTTCCACGACAAGCGGCTGGGCCTGCTGAAGCGGCTCCAGGTCGCCGACTAGTCATAATTCGCACGGAGGCCGCTCGTGGCCCGCCTGTTCAACGCCTATATCGTCGTTCACTGGAACGCGGCCGCCAAGGCGACCACGGGGCCGGACTCGGTGTGGCTGGGCGTCGTCAAGCGCGACGTGCGCTTTCGCTTGGCCTTTGAAGCCCACAATCCGCCCACTCGCGCCGCCGCCGAAGTGTTGATCGGCCACATCCTGGAAGACCGCGCCAAGCGGCGCGAGCGAACTCTGATCGGCTTCGATTTTCCTCTTGGGCTGCCGCGGGGCCTCGCCGCCAGTCTCAAGCTTCCGGTAGAGGCGCCTTGGCGTTCCGTCTGGGATCAGCTGGCGAAGATGGTCAAGGACAAGGCCGACAATACCAACAACCGCTTTGGTGTCGGCTCGGAGATCAACCGGCGCCTGACCGGAGGCCCATTTCCGTTCTGGGGCTGCCCGCCGCGCGACACCCTGACCACTTTGCAGCCCAAGCGCGGTCGTGACCACGGCCGGGGCGACCTACCAGAATTCCGTCACGTGGAGATCGCGGAGAATAGCGCCAATCCGGTTTGGAAGCTCTACTACGCCGGCGCCATCGGCGGCCAGGCGATCCTGGGCATCCCCATGGTCCGCAGGCTGCGCATCGCCCAGGGCGAAGCCATGAAGGCCTGGCCCTTCGAGACCGGGTGGAAGGCGCTTACCGAGACCGACCTGACAGGTGTCGACTTGGTGGCGGCGGAACTGTCGCCGCGCCCCGCGACCGCCGCACCGCTGCCCGACGAGGCCAAAGAACACGCGCACGTTCGTGGGCTGGCCGAACATCTGGCCAAGCTCGATGAGACCAACAAGCTGGGCGCCCTGTTCGCTCCGCCCAAGGAGATCACAGCCGCCATAGTCTCCGACGTCGAGCGCGAGGAAGGCTGGGCGCTGGGCGCCTGAAGCCTTACTCCGCCGCCTCGACCAGGCTGGAGAGGCGATCGGCCTTCAATTTCTCGGCCACCAGAAAAGCCAACTCCAAGGCCTGCTCGCCGTTGAGTCTCGGGTCGCAATGGGTGTGGTAGCGGTCGGCCAGTTCGCCTTCCGCCACCGCACGGGCCCCACCCAGGCATTCGGTGACGTTCTGGCCGGTCATCTCCAGATGAACGCCGCCCGGATGAACACCCTCGGCCTGAGCGATCTCGACGAAGCTCTTGACCTCGGAGAGGATGCGGTCGAACGGCCGGGTCTTATCGCCGTTGCCGGCTTTGAGCGTGTTGCCGTGCATGGGATCGGTCGCCCATACCACCGCGCGTCCGTCTTCCCGCGTGGCGCGCATCAGAGGGGGCAGCCGCTGGGCGACCTTGTCGGCCCCAAAGCGGCCGTAGAGCGTGAGCCGGCCCGGTTCATCGTCGGGATTGAGCACATCGATCAGGGCCAGCAGTTCGTCGCGTTCCACACCCGGGCCGATCTTTACGCCCACCGGGTTCGTGATCCCGCGCATGAATTCGACGTGCGCCCCGTCGAGCTGACGCGTGCGCTCGCCGATCCAGGGGAAGTGGGCGGAAGTGTCGTACCAGTCGCCGGAGGTTGAATCGATGCGGGTCATCGCCTCTTCGAAGCCAAGCAACAGGGCCTCGTGGCCGGTGAAGAATTCCACCCTCGACAGATCCGGATGGCTCTGCGGCGTCACCCCGATCGCGGCCATGAACGCCAGGGCTTCGGAAATCTTGTCGGTCAACTCCGAATAGCGCGCGCCCTGCGGACTTCCGTCGACGAAGCCCAGGGTCCAGCGGTGGATGTTATGCAGGTCGGCATAGCCGCCGCCGGCGAAGGCGCGCAGCAGGTTGAGGGTCGAGGCGGACTGGCCGTAGGCCTTTAGCAGCCGCTCCGGATCGGGCGCTCGGGCGGCGACCTCGAACTCCATGCCGTTTATGTTGTCGCCGCGGTACGATGGCAGGGTGACGCCGTCGATGGTCTCGATCGGCTCGGAGCGCGGCTTCGCGAACTGGCCCGCCATACGGCCGACCTTCACCACCGGCTTGCCGCCGGCGAAGGTCAGCACGACCGCCATCTGCAGGATCAGGCGAAAGGTGTCGCGGATGTTGTCGGCGGAAAATTCCTTGAAGCTCTCGGCGCAGTCGCCGCCCTGAAGCAGGAAAGCCTTGCCGGCGGCGACATCGGCCAGCAGGCTCTTGAGCCGCCTGGCCTCTCCAGCAAACACCAGCGGCGGCATGCGCGCCAGCTCCGCCTCCACCCGCGTCACCGCCGATGGATCTGGATAGTCGCTCGGAATATGCTTGGCCGGCCGCGTCCGCCAGGACGCCGGCCTCCACCGCTCGCTCATTGCCAAAGATGCCCGTGTTGAAGCCGGGGCCCATACCGCAAAGCCGGCCCCAAGGCAAAGCGAGGCCGCCCCGCCCTGCTAGAGTTCGGGCGGAATGTAGGGCTCGCGCATGGTCACCAGTTCTTCGGCCGCAGTGGGGTGGACGGCGCAGGTGTCGTCCCATTGCGCCTTGGTGGCCCCCATTTTAAGTGCGATGGCGGCTATCTGAATCATTTCCGGGGCGTCGGGCCCGACGATGTGGCAGCCGAGGAGCCGGTCGCTTTCGGCGTCCACCACAAGCTTCATCAGCATGCGGTCCTCGCCGCCGTAGAACGTGCTCTTCATCGGCCGGAACACGGAGCGATAGACCGTAATCTTGTGGCCGCCGTGACGCGCGTCAGCCTCCGTGACGCCGACCGAGCCCACGGGGGGCTGGGAAAAGACGGCGCTGGCCACCATCTCGTGATCGAAGCGCGTGGGACGGCCGCGAAATTCGGTCTCTGCGAAGGCGGCGCCCTCGCGAATGGCGACGGGCGTGAGGTTGATCCTGTCGGTGACATCGCCCACCGCCCAGATGTTCTCCACGTTTGTGCGCGAGAACTCGTCCACGGCCACCGCGCCACGCTCATTGAGCGCCACGCCGGCCGCTTCGAGGCCGAGCCCTGCTGTGTACGGAGAGCGGCCGGTGGCGAACATCACCACGTCCTCGGTCTGGTCATGGCCGCTGGAGAGGTGGCTGACGATGCCCGCCGCCGTCTTTTCGATTGAAGTGTGCTGGCAGCCCAGGATCACCTTGATGCCGCGCCGCTCCAGCTCGCCGGTCAGGTGCGCGCGCACGTCGTTGTCGAAGCCGCGCAGGATGTTGGGGCCGCGATAGAGAAGAGTCGTCTGCACGCCGAGGCCCGCGAAGATGCCGGCGAATTCCACGGCTATATAGCCGCCGCCGGCGATCAGGATGCGCCTCGGCAATTCGTTCAGGTGAAAAGCTTCGTTCGAGGTGATCGCGTGTTCGATCCCTGGCAGGTCGACTGGCACGGTCGGCCGGCCGCCGGTGGCGATCAGGATTTTTTCGGCCGTAACCACGACCTCGCGCCCTTCGATCGCCAGCGTATGAGCGTCCACAAGGGTGGCGCGGGCATGGACGAGATCGGCGCCGGCATTCTGCAGGTTCGTCACATAGACCCCGGAGAGCCTCGCGATCTCGATGTCCTTGCGGTCAAGGAACGTCGGCCAGTCGAAACGGGCCTCGCCCATTGTCCAGCCATAACCCTCGGCGTTCTTGAGATGGGTCGAGATTTCACTGGCGTAGACCATGAACTTCTTGGGTATGCAGCCGCGGATGACGCAGGTGCCGCCGACCCTGTCCTCTTCCGCCACCGCCACGCGCGCGCCACTCATCGCCGCCAGCCGCGCCGCGCGCACGCCACCGGAGCCCGCGCCGATGACAAAGAGGTCGTAGTCGTACTTGGCCACGCTGGGCCTCCTGGATTTTCTAGGGGAGCAAGACGCGGACACCGCCGGCGCCGCCGACCAAGGCCTGCTCGGCCAGATCGAGGAAGAGGCCGTGGTCCACAACACCGGTGACCGCTTTGAGACGCGTCGCGACCCCGGCCGGATCGTCGATTGTCCCGCATGCGATGTCGTAGACGAAGTTGCCGCCGTCGGTCATGACCGCGGCCCCATCCCTCATGCGTCGCACCGGTGGGCCGAGCCCAAGCGCGGACAGCCGAGCCGCAGTGCGGTCGTGTCCGAAAGCCACCACTTCGACAGGCAGGGGAAAGGCGCCGAGCCTCTCCACCACCTTGCCGGCGTCGGCGATCACCACGCAGCGCCGGGATGCGGTCCACACCAGTTTTTCGCGCAACAGGGCGCCGCCCCCACCCTTGATCAGGGCGAGGCCCGGCCCGATCTCGTCGGCCCCGTCCACGGTCAGATCGATCTCGTCTACCTCGTCAAGCGTGGCGAGGCTAACGCCCAGCGAGGAGGCCAGGGTGGCGGTGGCCTCGCTGGTGGGCACGCCTCGCACCGCCAGCCCCCGGACAGCTAGCGCGCGAACGAACCAGGCGGCGGTCGACCCGGTGCCCAGGCCCACGACCATCCCAGCCTGCACCAGATTGGCGGCGGCCTCGCCCGCGGCGCGCTTCTGATCGTCGGCGTTCATGCGCCACCCCGGGCGCGGCGCTTGCGGGCGCGAAACGCCGCCGCCCAGCCGGCCTTCTCGACCTGCGCCGCGCGCCCGACGGCCAGGGCGTCAGGGGCCACATCACGGGTAATCACCGAACCCGAACCGGTGTAGGCCCCGGCGCCGATGCTTACCGGGGCCACCAGGGCGCTGTTCGAGCCGACGAACGCTCCCTCGCCGATGAAGGTCTCGAATTTGTCGAAGCCATCGAAGTTGCAGAAGATCGTGCCGGCGCCGATGTTGGCCCCCGCGCCGATGGCGCCGTCGCCCAGATAGGCCAGATGGTTGGCCTTGGCCCCGGCCCCGACCCGCACCTTCTTGACCTCGACGAAGTTGCCGATGTGCGCCGCCTCGCCGATGTCGGCCCCGGGTCGCAGCCGCGCGAACGGGCCGATGATGGCCCGAGCCCGCACGGTCGCGCCCTCCAGATGGCAGAACGAGCGGATCACCGCGCCGGCCTCCACGCTGACACCGGGCGCGAATACAACATTGGGCTCGATCATCACGCCGGCGGCAACGCGCGTATCCCACGCGAGATGCACGGTGTCCGGCGCAGTCATCGTCACGCCCGCCGCCATGAGTTCGGCCCGTCGGGCCGACTGGAACCTTGCCTCAGCCGCCGCCAGCATGGCCTGGGAGTCCACACCCGCCACCGTCGCTTCTTCGGCAAAGGCGATGGCGACCCTGCCGCCATCCTCGTTGGCCAAGGCGACGACGTCGGTGAGATAATACTCCCCCTTGGCGTTGTCGGCGCGGACCCGGGCGAGCCAACCGAAAAGCCGGGCCGCGTCGGCCGCCATGACGCCCGAATTGCAGTCCCGGATGGCCAACTCGGCCGCGCTCGCCTCCTTGGCCTCGACAATGCGGCGCAGCGATCCGGCGTCGTCGAGCACCAGCCGGCCGTAGGCGCGCGCGTCTTGCGGCGTAAAGCCGAGCACCGCCAATTGGGCGCCCTCGGCGCGGCGTGAAAACAGGGGCTCCGCGTCCCGCGCGGTTAACATCGGTACGTCGGCGTAGGTAATCACCACGTCGCCCTCGAAGCCGTCTAGGGCGGCAGCCGCGGCCAAAACCGCATGCGCGGTTCCCAGCGGTGGATCCTGCACCGCGATCGCCCCTTCCCCCACACGCTCGCCGGCGTGAGCGCGCACTGTCGGTGAGTGAGCGCCCACAACCACCACGATCGGATCGCAGCCCAGGGCCTGGGCGGTGTCGATTGCGTGGTCCAGCATCGTACGCCCCCCGATCCTGTGCAAAACCTTGGCCAGAGGCGATTTCATCCGCTCGCCCTTACCGGCGGCCAGGATCACCGCGGCGCGGGCGCGTGGCGACGGCTTTGTCATGGCGAGCTCCGTTACGCGGCGGGCACAATTGCGCGCGACCCTTGCCACGGGTTCGCGGTTGGCGGAAAGGGCCGGGACCTCAGACCAGGAGTTTCTCCCGTGCCCCTAGACCTTGCTCCCGCGCCGCTGGCGAGCCTCGCCGGCGTTACCGTGGTCCTCGATCTGGACGGCACGCTGGTCGAGACCGCGCCCGATCTGGTCGGCACGCTCAACGTGCTCTTGGATCAGGAAGGGATCGCCCCCCTGCCGATGCAAGCCGCGCGCACCATGATCGGCGCGGGCGCCCGCGCGCTCATCCAGCGCGGATTCGCCGCCGCCGGAGCGCCGCTGGACGAGGCGCGCCTCTCGGCCCTGTTCCAGCGTTTCATCACGCACTACCTGGCCCACATCGCCGACGAGAGCCGGCCGTTTCCGGGCGCGGTCGAGGCCCTCGACCGCATGGCCGAAGCCGGCGCGTTGCTCGCCGTGTGCACCAACAAGCGCACAGATCTCTCTGTCGCTCTTCTGAATGCGCTCGGCCTGGCGGGGCGCTTCTCCGCCATCGTCGGCGCCGACGCCGCGCCAGCCGCCAAGCCGGACCCGAGACATCTGATAGCCACCATCGAAGCGGCCGGCGGGCGGACGGACCGCGCCATCATGGTCGGCGATTCCGTCTCCGACGCCAAGGCCGCCCGCGGCGCGGCAACGCCGCTCATCCTGGTCAGCTTCGGCTACACCGACGTCCCGGCGAGCGAGCTGGGCGCGGACATACTGATCGACCATTTCGACGCCCTGCCCGGCGCCTGCACCCGCCTCGCGACGCCGTGGGCGGACTTGTCCGGTCACGGCCCAGCCGCTATAGGCCCCACCCCTGCGCAACGGCCGGACGCGTAGCTCAGCGGTAGAGCACCTCGTTCACACCGAGGGGGTCACAGGTTCAATCCCTGTCGCGTCCACCACCGCCGGCGAGGGAGACAGGTCGATGGCGCTCAAGGGCTTGGACCACGTCACGGTCAATTGCGCCGATCTCGACCGCTCACGCGCCTTTTACGCCGAGGTGCTGGGCATGAACGACGGCGCGAGGCCGGCCTTCCCTTTTCCCGGCGCCTGGCTCTACCTCGGCGAGCGTCCCGTCGTGCATCTGGTGGGCGCCGCCAAGGGCGCCGAGAATACCGGCAGCTTCGACCACGTCGCCTTCGAGGCCGAAGACTTCGCCGGCGTCCGCGCCCGTCTGGACGAAATGAAGATAGACTATCGCGAGAACGCCTTCCCCGCCGCGCGCCTGCATCAATTGTTCCTGCGGGACCCCGACGGGGTCAAGATCGAACTCAACTTCCGGGGCTAGCCCCACTTCCGGCGCGCGCGCCCGGGCGAAGTCGTCTAGACCACGGTCGGACAACGTACTCCGGGAAGCAAATCATGGACGTCACGGCTACCGGCCTGCCCGGCGTACACGGCGCCGATGGTTCCGACGCGGGCCATGGCGGGAGCGCGGGCGGACTGGGCCAAGCGGCCAAGGCGATCAATCAAGGCTCGGCCGATAGCGTCAATACCGCCCATGCCACCGGCGGCGCCGGCGGCATGGGCGGCGCCGGCGCGGCGGGTGCGTCGGGCAAGGCGGGCGGGGCTGCCGGCCACGGCGGCGCGGGGGGCGCGGCGACGGCGACGTCAAGCACCACAATTCCCCTGCCAAACACCAGCGCGTCCGCCACGGCGATTGGTGGCGCGGGCGGAGCGGCGGGAATCCCGGGCGCCGGCTCTCCGGCAGGGGCCGGGTCGTTCGGTGGCGCGGGCGCGACGGCCGGCGCGACGGCCACCGTGGCCAATGCGACCGGGGCGAGCCAAGCCACCTCGTTCGCCACCGGCGGCGCAGGCGGCGCCGGGGAGGGCTCCGGTCAGACCGGCGGCGCGGGCGGCGTGGCCAGCGCGTCGGCCAGCGACACCACGAGCGCCGACGGCGCAACCTCCATTGCCATCAGCCAGACGGGCGGGGCGGGCGGCACGGGCTTGGCCTTTGCCAATGGCGGCGCCGGCGCTTCCAGCACCGCCGCCAACGCCGCCACGGGCACGAGCAACGGCGGGATTCTGACGCTGTCGCAGATCGCCACCGGCGGCGCGGGCGGGGCCAGCGCCGGCGGCGCGGCGGGGGCCGCGGGCGCTGCCACTTCGACGCTGATGCATACGGACACTACGAGCGCGGCGGTCTCCGCCAGCGTCGTCGCCGTCGCCGGCGACGGGGGTGCGGGGTCCCTGGGTTCGGGCGGCGCGGCGGGAGGCGCCGCGGACGCCGCCGGCGCACTCACCAGCGCGGGCACGGCGACGCTGACCGTCAACAGCCGCGGGGGCGCCGGCGGAGCGGCCGGCGATCCAGCCAACGGCGGCGCCGGTGGCGCGGCCCACGCGACCGGTGCGGGGTCGGGCGCGGGGTCCACGGTGACGGTCAAGCTCAGCGGCGGAGCCGGCGGCCAGGGTGACGGCGCGGGACATGTCGGAGGCTCGGGCGGCGTCGCAAGCGGCGCGACCGCCAGCGCCACGGCGGCGGTCGCGGGCCAAGCCACCGTCTCGCTATCGCAGAACGGCGGCGCTGGAGGCGCCGGAATCGCCGGCGCCAACGGCGGCGTCGGAGCCGCCAGCACTCTCGCCAACGCGGTGTCGGGTTCGACCGACGGCGGCAGCCTCAATCTGACGGAGATCGCGCGCGGCGGCGTGGGCGGGGCCAGCGCCGGTGGGGCCGCCGGCCTCGGCGGTATCGCCAACGCCTCAGTCAGCTTCGACGACACCAAGAGCAGGACCCAAAGCGCCGTTGTGATTGCCTACGTCGTCGCCGCCGGCGGAGGCGGCGGCTCCGGATCGGCCGGTTCGAGCGGCGCGACGGGCTCGAGCGGTAAGGCGGTCAGCAACGTGACCGGAACGCAGGTGTTCTCCAATGCGATGGCCACGGGCGGCTCCGGGGGTCACGCCGGCAACCCCGCGGCGGGCGGCGGTGGCGGCGTCGGCAACGCGTCCGCCTTCGCGAAGGGCGCCAATGCGGCAGCGGAAGCCGATGGAGTCGGCGGCGCGGGCGGATACGGCGATGGCGCCCATCTGGGAGGGTCCGGAGGTCGCGGTATCGCCTTCGCCTCCGCCATCTCCACGGCGCTCGGCATGGGCGCCAAGGCCGTTGCCGTCCAAACTGGCGGGGTCGGCGGGGCTGGCGTGAGTGGCGCTTCGGGCGGCGCGGGCGGCGCCAGCACCCTCGTCAACGGCGTGACCGGCTCCACCAACGCGGGGGCACTCGATCTCGAACAGACGGCCTTCGGCGGGGCCGGCGGGGCCGGCATAGGCGCCGGCGGCGTCGGAGGCAGGGCAGAATCGGACCTCACCTTCGTCGACAAAACGAGCGCCAGTCTGGTCACGCTCAACGCGGCGGTCGGCGGTATGGGCGGGGCGGGCTTGACCGGCGCGGTCGGTGGCGCGGCTGCGGCGATGGGTGTCATTCGCGCCGCCGGGGGCATCACCAGTACAAGCCAAGCCACGGGCGGCAGCGGCGGCGCGTCGGGAAGCGGCGCTATTGGCGCCCAGGGTGGTGCGGCGACCGCGAAGCTTGATGTGCTGTCCGGATCGACCATCACGGCGACGGGCATCGCCTTTGGGGGCCTGGGTGGAGCCGGCGCCGGCGGCGGCGCGGCTTCCGCAGCGGTAAGCGCCGAGGGCGATGCGCCGACGGCCCAGGCGATAGCAACCGGTGGCGCGGGAGGCTCGCGCAGCTATGGTAGTGGCGGCGCTGGCGGCGCCGCAAGCGCGAGCGGCGCCGCCTCGGGCATGGCAACGGCGGTGGCGAACGCCCGCGCGGTGGGAGGCGCCGGCGGGGCGGGTCCGGCGAGCTTCGCCACGCCCGCCATGGGCGGCGCAGGCGGCGCGGCGTCGATCCAGGACGGCGTTTCAGGTTCAACGCACGACGGCGCGCTCGAGTTGGGCCAAGACGCGGTGGGCGGCGCCGGCGGCGCCAGCTACGGCTCAGATGGCGCGGCAGGCGGCGCGGCTACGTCGCGGGCGACGTTCGACGACACCAAGAACAGCAATCGGAGCAACACCGTGAACCTGGCCGTATCGGCCGTGGGCGGAACCGGCGGCCGCTCGATCGAGGCGGCCGTCGAAAAGCGCTTCGGCGGACAAGGCGGCGCGGCTGATTCGTTCGCCTCCGGAAGCGGAGCGACGATATCGGCGTTTGCGACGTCGACGGGCGGAACCGGCGGCGACGCCTTGACCTCCAATGGGCCGACCGGCGGGGCCGGCGGCGACGCACACGCGGCGGCGCAGGCATTCTCGCCTGACGCCACGACCGCGTCCGCAAGCTCCACTGCAACAGGCGGAATGGGTGGCGGCTCGTTCGCCGACTCCGGGGCCGGCGCTTCGGTAAGCGAATTGGATACCGTAGGCGGCGCGACCAAGGGCGGCGCCTTGCATCTCAGTCAAACCGCCGTGGGCGGCGCCGGCGGTCGCAGTTCTTACTCTTCTGGCAGTTATCTGGGCCATGGGGGCGCCGGGGGCGCCGCCCTGTCCTCACTCAGCTTCGATGATCGCGATAATGCCACGCGCAGCGTCGCGATCGGCGTCAACTCCGTCGCGATAGGCGGGGCCGGCGGCGCCAACGCCATGATCCATAAATTCACCGCCTCTGCCGCTGGAGGAACCGCCACTGCGCTAGCAGTTGGAACAGGGGCCGAGCCAGTCGTGACTGCGACGGCGACCGGTGGCGCGGGCAGCGGCGCGGGCACGGCGACAGCCAACGCCACCGCTGTCGGAACCGGGACCAGCGCCGCGAGCGCAACCGCAACGGCCTTCGGTGGTTCGGGAGTCCAACAGTTCGGAGGCGCGAGCGCCACAGCAACGGCGACCGCGACGGCGTCGAAGTCGGCATCCGCGATCGCGCTCGCTACCGGTGGTGACGGCGGCAGCTACTCTGGCGGCAACGCCTATGGGCACAATGGCGGCGACGGAGCGAGCGTCGATCTGGAGAACGCGGTTAGCGGCTCCACCGACGGCGGCGTGCTTAACCTCAAACAGGTCGCTGCTGGAGGCGTCGGCGGCAAGGATCACAACTACGCCTACGGTGGCGCCGGCGGATCGGCGACATCTGACCTAAGCTTCGCCGACTCCGAAAGCGCCACCCAGAGCGCTAGCATCGAGATCCAGGTCAGCGCGAACGGTGGCGCGGCCGGTGTCAGTCATTCTGCAGCGAGGGGAAATCACGGCGGCGCCGCGGCGGCGAGTGGCGCATGCGTGGGCGCTGTCGTCGACGAGACGGTCTCGGCATTCGGCGGCGCCGGAGGCGAGGATTCCTCGCAGTACTACGAGCAGGGACTTGGGGGCGCGGCGATCGCGACCGGGGTCGCATCCGGCAAGACGGCCAGCCTGAAGGTCATCGCACAGGGTGGGGCCGGAGACGGCGGTACGGCGACGGCCCAGGGAACCGCGACGGGAAGAGCCGTGACCGTTGACGTCACAGCAACGGGCGGGGCCGGAAGTCTTTACAGATACGGCGGACACGTGGGCGCCGCGGCTATGGCGGCCGCCAAGGGAACGGGCACGGGTTCCGGCGTGACGAGTGTCACCGCCACCCAGACCGCCGGCGCCTCCGGGGCCCGCTACGGTCAAGCGGCGGACGGGGTTTCCAGCACGATGAGTAACGCCGTTTCCGGGTCAACAGCGGGTGGAACCCTAATTCTGTCACAGACCGCGGTCGGCGGCAGCACGGACGGAACCGGGCTCGCCGGCGCGGCGAGAGCCGACCTCACGTTCGACGACACGCAGAACGCGACCCTGAGCCGCAGGCTCGTCGGCAGTTCGACCGCGCGCGCCGGACAGGGGGTAGGCGGTGACGCGGCAGCATCGTCGATCCTTACGGGCGCCGGCTCCGTTGAGGCCCATGCGACCGCGCTCGATACGATGGGCGCCTCACCTGATGGCGCGGTGCAAACCGCCGCAGGCGCAACCAGCCGCGGCGGCGCCCTCGCCAATGCCATCGCCACCGCAGAGGGCGGCTCCGGGTCCTTCAGCGCCTCGGCCTACAGCGCGCCTGCCACGGCGCAGCTGATCCTATCCGTCTCCGCCGCAACAAGCGGAACTCTTGCCGGCGCCAGCGCAAGCCAGGCCCAGGCCGTCATCGGCGGCCCGGCGTTCGCCGTTTCCACCGGCCTCCAGGGCGTGGCGTTCGATAGCGCGTCGCCGGACGCGGCCAGCACGTCCGCGGTGTTGGCGGCAAACGGCAAGATCGGCGCGGCCTTCGGTCCATCCCCGACCGTGTTCGCGATCGCCGAACTGGGCGGGTCGCACTCCGCCTCTGGCGCCGAATCTCAGACGACCACCTCGGCGACCATCCTGACGGTGGACCTGACGCGCCTCGCCGCGCGGAAGGATCTGATGGTCGGCCTCTACGGCGGCGCGGCGTTCGGATCGGACGTCACCGGGGTCACCTTCGATCTCTACGCCGATGGGACCGACGTGCTCCATCAGTCCTTCGCGACAGGGGCGGCGGCGGCCGCATATTTTACCGACAACGCCGTCGATCTGGGCTCACTCGCAGCGGGCCAGCCGCTCGGTGGGACCACCCTATCTATCCAGGCGGTAGTCGGGGTGACTGCGGGCTCGGCCGGCTCCGGCTTTTACGGCGAGCTGATCCTTGGGGATCCCCCGGCGGCGGGCGGCGGCGCCACCCACCAGCGCTTTGTCGCCGCGGCTTCCGCCCTGCCCTCGCCGGCCACCGCTGCGGAGACCGGCCGAGGGTGGACGGCGGATCGGCCGCCGCATGCGATCTTCGCCCCGCGCTTGCGCCACCTCGCCATCGCCTGACGCCGGTCTTGGCCACCCCGCCACGCCTGAACCTTTCCACCAAGATCTTCTATGGCGTCGGCTCCGTCGCCTTTGGGGTGAAGGACAACGGCTTCAGCTATCTACTGCTCCTGTTCTACAATCAGGTGGTCGGGCTCTCGGCGCCGCTGGTGGGACTAGCGATCCTGACCGCCATGCTATTCGACGCGGTGCTCGATCCGGTGGTCGGCCAGATCTCCGACAACTGGCGTTCACGCTGGGGCCGGCGCCACCCGTTCATGTACGCCGCCGCCCTGCCGGTGGCAGTCTCCTACCTCGCCCTGTGGAACCCACCGCATTGGCCGCGCGAGGCGCTGTTCTTCTACCTGATCGGAGTCGCGGTCGTGATCCGCACCTTCATCACCTTCTACGAAGTGCCAAGCTCCGCGCTCGCCGCCGAGCTGAGCCAAGGCTATGATGAGCGCACCGTCCTGCTCAGCTTCCGCTATTTCTTCGCCTGGGTCGGCGGGCTGGCTCTCTATCTGGTCACCTTCACCCTGCTGCTGGTGCCAGACGCCCACCATGCCGTCGGCCAGACCAATCCGGCGGGCTTCTCGCGCTACGGCCTGCTGGCTTCGGGCATCATGTTCGCCGCCATCCTCACCTCGGCGGCCGGCACTCACCGCCATATCCCAAGCTTTCGCATCCCACCGCGCCGGCGGCTGTCGCTCGCCCAGGTGGCGCGAGAGATGCTATCCACCTGGTCGAACCGCTCGTTTTTGTTCCTGTCCTTGGCCGGCCTGGCGATCTCCATGGCCGCGGGATTGGGCGCGGCAATGAACATCTATTTCAACACCTTCTTCTGGGAATTCACCTCCGGCCAGATCGCCACGCTGGTGCTGGGGGTATTCGTCTCGGCGATCATCGCGCTGCCTTCAGCGGCGCCGCTCTCGCGCCGGTTCGGCAAGCGCGCCTCGGCCATGGTCGCGGTGCTGCTGGCGGTGAGCACGGGAGTCGCCCCGCTTCTGCTGCGAGTGGCAGGGCTGTTGCCGCCCAACCATTCGCCGGCCCTGTTCTGGATCATCTTCGTCCAGTCGATCGTGGCCACCGCGCTGGGCATCGTCGGTTCGACCATGCTCGCGGCCATGGTTGCCGACGTGGTCGAGGATGGCGAACTAAAGACCGGTCGACGCTCCGAGGGGCTCTACTTCTCAGCCTCCAGCCTGATCGCCAAGGCGGTGTCCGGGGTCGGCATCTTCGCCGCCAGCACCGTGCTGGGCCTGATCCATTTTCCCGCCGGTGCGCGGCCGGGCCATGTGGCGCCCGAGGTGATCCGCAACCTCGCCATCGTCTATGCGCCTATCGCTTTGACTCTCTACGGGATCGGCCTCGCCCTCCTCACGGGCTACCGGATCACTCGCGAAAGCCATGCGGAGACCCTGACCCTGCTGGCGGCCGAAGCCGAACGCGTCGCCGCCGGAGTCTGAGCGAGGCTAGTTTTCCGGGGCCTTGAGGCGGGCCAAACGGCGGTTCGCCGCCACCAGGCCGCGAATGGCGAAGCCGATCATGGCCAGTCCCAGAAGCAGCAGCACCCAGGTGCTGGGTTCGGGCATATGGGCGAGGACGCCCCTGGCGGACGCCTTTCCGTCCTTCGCCGGGGCCGCTGCGCCCGGCGGCGGGGCGCCCAGTTCATTGGGCACGACCAGGGGAATGGTGGCGTTGGCGCCGTCCGCCGAGGCCAGGGACCCGTCCTTGATCACCGCCACGGACGTGAAGGGGTCCGCGGGAGGCGCCCCGCCCTGCCATTGCCAGCCGCCCGTCGGTTCGCCCCCCAACGAAGGCGAGGCGTCTGGCGACAGGGTGGTCACGCCCCCGGCCGATGACGGGGCGGGGACCTTGTGCACGCCGCCTTGGGCGCCGGTTGCCAGAACAAGCGCGCAGGCGGCGGCGATGAATCGCTTAAGCACGGCCCGCCTCCTGCTAGGGTTGGCGCCAGCAGTAGCCGATATCATGCGCCGCGCGGCGCTAACAAGTTTTATGACCCCCTCGCCACGGCGGCCCGGTAACGCTGTGCGATCGCCTCGGCGTGGACGTGCCGGCCCTGCGCCACCACCTTGCGGCCGCGGCGCCAGACGCCATCGACTGCCCCACGCCGCGCGGCAAAGATCCAGCCATCCAGCAGCGCGTCGCCGCTACGCCCGGCGAGGGAAGGATGGCTGCCGTCGAGTTCAATGAGGTCGAGCGAGGCGCCAGGCGCCAGACCGGCGGCTTCAACGCCCAACGCCCGCGCGCCTCCGTTGGCGGCGGCAGCGAACAGACTGGCCCCCACCGAGGGGCGGGCGTCCGATGCCAGAACGCCGCGCGCGCGCAGCACCAGTCGCTGGACGTATTCCAGCGTGCGCAACTCCGCGGCGGCATCGATCAGCACGTTCGAATCGCTGCCGACCCCGAAAGCGCCGCCCGCTCCGAAAAAGCGCGCCGCCGGGAAAACGCCGTCGCCGAGATTGGCCTCGGTGATCGGACAAAGGCCCACGACAGCGCCGGTCGCCGCCGCGGCGTCGGTCTCCGCGTCGCTCATGTGCGTGGCGTGGACAAGGCACCAGCGACGGTCCACGGGCGCGTTCGCCAGAAGCCACTCTACGGGCCGCGCTCCCGACCAGACGAGGGAGGCGTCGATCTCCGCGGTCTGCTCGGCCACATGGATGTGGATCGGCCCAGCACCGGCGAGCGGTAAAATCGCCGCCAACTCGGCTTGGGTAACGGCGCGCAGGCTGTGCGGCGCAAGGCCGACGACGGGGTCGGCAAGCGGGGCTAGCGCCGTGCGGCTCGCCGCAAGAAGGCGCCCGAAGCTGTCGATATCGTTGATGAACCGGCGCTGGTCCACACCCGCCGCTACACCGCCGAAGCCGCCATGGGCGTAGAACACCGGCAGCAGCGTCAAGCCGATCCCTGTCGCTTCGGCAGCGGCCGCGACGCGGGCCGCCATCTCGGCTGGATCGTCGTAGGGACGCCCATCCGGCTGGTGGTGCAGGTAGTGGAACTCGCCGACCCTGGTGAAGCCGGTTTCCAACATCTCAGCGAAGGCCTGGGCGGCGATGGCCTCGACATCGTCTGGCGTCAGACGGTGCGCGAAACGGTACATGACCTCGCGCCAGGACCAGAAGTCTTCGCCTGGGACGCCTCGCGATTCGGCCAAGCCAGCCATCGCCCGCTGGAAGGCGTGACTGTGCAGATTAGGGAGGCCTGGCAGGGCGATTGATCCGCGCTCGTCGCCGGGCGCCGGCGTCGCCTCCGTCTCGATGTTGGTAATCAGGCCCGCATGGTGGCGTAGGCGGACACGACCCGACCAGCCGCCCGGCAGCAGCGCCGTCTCGAACCAGAGTGCCGCCATGCACGATACTCTAGGGCATTTTCGTGTAGAAATCCCCAAGCCCGGGGGCAAGACCGGCCCTGGGCGGCGCCGGGGAGGGCGAATGCTCTGCGAAACCGTTTGGCGGGAGGCCCGCCTGGCCACCTTGGCCCCGGGGTCGCCGGGCCTGGGCTTGGTGGAAGATGGGATCGTGGCCTGCGCCGCGGGGCGGATCGTCTACGCCGGCCCGGCGGCTGCGGCGCCTGACCTGGCGGCGACCCGCACGGTCGATTGCGAAGGCCGCTGGATCACGCCCGGCCTGATCGACTGCCACACTCACCTAGTCTACGCGGGCGATCGGGCTGGCGAGTTCGAGCAGCGCCTCGCCGGCGACAGCTATGAGGCGATCGCCCGTTCCGGGGGCGGGATCGTTTCGACCATGCGCGCCACGCGCCAGGCCAGCGAGGCAGAGCTCGTCGCCGCCGCCCTGCCGCGCCTCGATGCTCTGCTGGCCGAAGGCGTGACCACGGTCGAGGTGAAGTCGGGCTACGGCCTGGAGCTGGAGACCGAGCGGCGCCAGCTGCGCGCCGCCCGCACCCTGGAGCGCCGGCGTGACGTCACGATCAGCACCACCTTCCTAGGCGCGCACGCCTTGCCCCCGGAGTTCGCCGATCGCGCCGGCGCCTATATCGATCTGGTCTGCAACGAGATGATCCCGGCCATCGCCAGCGAGGATCTGGCGGACGCGGTCGACGCCTTTTGCGATGGCATTGGATTCTCCTCGCTGCAGGTGCGCCGGGTGTTCGAGGCGGCCCGCAGGCACGGCCTACCGGTCAAGATTCACGCCGAGCAACTGTCCAACCTGCACGGCGCCACCCTGGCGGCAGCTTTCGGCGCGCTCTCCGCCGATCACCTCGAACATCTGGACGACGCCGGCGTCGCCGCCATGGCCCGGGCAGGAACGGTCGCCACGCTGCTCCCCGGCGCCTTCTATTGCACGCGGGAGACCCTGCGTCCGCCGGTCGAAGCGCTGCGCGCTCACGGGGTGCCGATCGCCCTGGCGACCGACTGCAACCCAGGCACGTCTCCGCTGACATCGCCTTTGCTGACCATGAACCTGGCCGCGACCCTCTGGGGCTTGACCATCGAGGAGTGCCTGATCGGCGTCACCCGCAACGCCGCGCGCGCGCTGGGGCTGGGCGGCCAGACCGGCAGCCTGGAAGCCGGTAAGCGCTGTGACCTCGCGATCTGGAGCATCGGAAGGCCCGCCGAGCTCGTGTACCGCATGGGTTTCAACCCGCTGCACGCCCGAGTGTGGTGGGGCCGATGACATCGGTCGTCCTACGCCCCGGGGCGGCGACGCTCGCCGACTGGCGCGCCGTCTACTTCGGGAGCCGGCCGAGGCTCGATCCCGCCACCAGCGTCGCCGTCGCGAGTGGAGCGGCGTCGGTGGCCCGCATCCTCGCCCGCGGCGATCCGGTCTATGGTGTCAACACGGGCTTTGGCAAACTGGCCAGCGTTCGCATCGAAGCGAGCGACCTTGTCCGCCTTCAGCGAAACATCGTGCTCTCCCACACCGCCGGCGTCGGCGAGCCCATGCCGGGCGACATCGCCCGGTTGATGATGGCGCTGAAGCTGGCCAGCCTCGGCCACGGCGCTTCAGGGGTCGCGCCAGCCACGGTGTCACTCCTTGGGGCCTTGCTGGAGCGTGAGTTGACCCCGGTGATCCCGTCTCAGGGTTCGGTCGGCGCTTCGGGCGACCTGGCGCCTTTGGCCCACATGGCGGCGGCGATGATCGGCGTGGGCGAGATGTGGGTTGAGGGGCGCTGCCTGCCGGCCGCCGACGCCCTTAAAAGCGCCCGCCTGGCGCCAATCACCTTGGGTCCCAAAGAGGGACTCGCCCTGCTCAACGGCACGCAGTTCTCCTGCGCCAATGCTCTGGCGGGGCTGTTCGAGGCCGAGACCCTGTTGCGCTCGGCGCTGATCACCGGGGCCCTGTCGACCGAAGCCGCCAAGGGCGCCGACACCCCGTTCGACCCACGCATCCACGCTTTGCGCGGCCATGCCGGACAGATTGAAACAGCCGCGACCCTGCGCGCCCTGATGGCCGGCTCGGCGATCAGGGCCTCTCACCTCATCGGTGACGTCCGCGTTCAGGATCCCTATTGCCTGCGCTGCCAGCCGCAGGTGATGGGCGCCGCCCTGGATGTGCTGCGCCAGGCCGGACGCACCCTGGCCATCGAGGCCAATGGGGTGACCGACAATCCGCTCATCTTCGCCGCGACCGACGAAGCGCTTTCCGGCGGCAACTTCCACGCCGAACCCGTCGCCTTCGCCGCCGACATGATCGCACTGGCTCTATGCGAAATAGGAGCGCTGTCCGAGCGACGCGTGGCCATGTTGGTCGACCCGGCTCTGTCTGGCCTTCCCGCGTTCCTCACGCCCCGGCCGGGCCTCAACTCGGGCATGATGATGGCTCAGGTGACGGCGGCCGCCCTGGTGTCGGAGAACAAGCAGCGCGCCTATCCGGCCAGCGTCGACTCCATTCCCACATCGGCCAATCAGGAGGATCACGTCTCGATGGCCGCGCACGGGGCGCGCCGGCTGCTCGGCATGGCGAACAACGCCTTCGCCATCGTCGGCATCGAGCTCATGACGGCGGCGCAGGGGTGCGACTTTCATCGCCCCCTCGGATCGAGCGCGGCCCTTGAGGGCGCCCGGACGCTGCTACGCTCGGAAGTGCCGTTCCTCGGCGACGATCGCCATATCCACCCCGATATCGCCGCCGCCGTCGCCATGACTCGTAACGCTCGTCTTGTGGACGCTGTCGGCGACGTCGACCTGCCAGGCGTGAATGGCCTCGCATGAGCGGCGCCTCGACAGGCTGGCTGACAATCGTACGCGGTGAAGCGCCGCTCGTGGTCAGCGTGCCGCACGCGGGCACGGAGATTCCCCACCACATCGAGGTGGCGCTCGTCTCCCCCTGGCTGGCGCGCAAGGACGCCGACTGGTGGGTCGATCAGCTCTACGGTTTCGCCGCCGGGCTCGGCGCGACGGTCGTGCGGACGGCAATGTCGCGGACGGTGATCGACGTGAACCGCGACCCTTCCGGCGCTTCTCTCTATCCAGGCGCCCCGACCACGGGCCTATGCCCGCTCACCACCTTCGACGGCGAGCCACTCTGGCGAAATGACCTGCAGCCGAGCGCCGACGAGATCGCGCGGCGAAAAGCGCTTTGGTTCACGCCCTATCACGACGCGTTGAACCACGAGATCGACCGGCTGCGCACCCGCCACGGTGTTGTTGTCCTCTATGACGCCCACTCGATCCGCTCGCGCGTGCAGCGCCTGTTCGAGGGCGAACTGGCCAATTTCAATATCGGCACGAACGATGCGGTGAGCTGCGATCCGGCGCTCACCGCCGCCGTCGAACGGGCTTGCGACGCCGGCGGCTTCACACGCGTGACCAACGGCCGTTTCAAAGGCGGATGGATCACTCGCCATCACGGCCGACCGGGTCACGGCGTGCACGCGCTGCAGATGGAGCTCGCCTGCCGGGGCTATATGGTCGAGCCCTCCGGGGCCGTGGCGCCAGATACCTGGCCATCGCCGTTCGATCCGGCCACCGCGGCGCCGATGGTTGTCGCTCTCACCGCCATCCTCCAGAACTGCCTGGAGTTCGCGGAGGCCCGCTCATGACCCGCCTGGACAACAGCCGCGTGATCCGCAGCCCGCGAGGTTCCGAGCTCAGCTCCAGGAGCTGGCTCACCGAAGCGCCCCTGCGCATGTTGATGAACAATCTCGATCCCGACGTCGCCGAGCGGCCCGAGGAGCTGGTGGTCTACGGCGGCATCGGCCGCGCTGCACGCGACTGGGAGAGCTTCGACACCATTGTCGCCACCCTGCGGCGGCTGGAGAGTGACCAGACCCTTCTCGTTCAATCGGGCAAGCCGGTCGGCGTTTTTCGCACCCACGCAGACGCGCCCCGGGTGTTGATCGCCAACTCGAATCTCGTGCCGCGCTGGGCCACTTGGGAGCACTTCAACGAGCTCGATCGCAAGGGCCTCGCCATGTACGGCCAGATGACCGCTGGCTCGTGGATCTACATCGGCGCCCAGGGCATCGTGCAGGGCACGTTCGAGACCTTCGCCGAACTCGGCCGTCAGCACTATGGCGGCGATCTTTCAGGCCGCTGGATCCTGACCGGCGGGCTGGGCGGCATGGGCGGGGCCCAGCCCCTGGCGGCGGTGATGGCGGGCGCTGCCTGCCTGGCGGTGGAGTGCCAGGCCTCGCGCATCGAGATGCGCCTGCGCGCCGGATATCTCGACGTCATGAGCCAGGACCTCGACGAAGCCTTGGCGATCATTTCGCGCTCCTGCACGGCGAGGAAGCCTGTCTCGGTCGGTTTGCTCGGCAACGCCGCCGAAATTTTTCCCGAACTCCTGCGCCGCGGCGTGCGGCCGGATGCGGTCACCGACCAGACCTCGGCCCACGATCCGGTCAACGGCTACCTCCCCGCTGGCTGGTCGGTGCACGACTGGGTCGAACGACGCGAGCGCGATCCGGTCGGGGTGACGGCGGCGGCCAAGGCCTCGATGGCCATCCAGGTCAGGGCGATGCTGGGTTTCCACCGCGCCGGTGTGCCGACGGTCGACTACGGCAACAACATCCGTCAGATGGCGCTGGAGGAAGGGGTCGTCGACGCCTTCGCCTTTCCCGGCTTCGTACCGGCCTATATCCGCCCGCTGTTTTGCCGGGGCGTCGGACCGTTCCGCTGGGTGGCGCTCTCGGGTGACCCCGAAGACATCTACAGGACCGACGCCAAGGTGAAGGCGTTGATGCCGGACGACGCCCAACTGCACGCCTGGCTCGACATGGCGCGCCAGAAGATCAGGTTCCAGGGGCTGCCGGCCCGCATCTGCTGGGTCGGACTGGGAGATCGGCACCGCCTCGGCCTGGCCTTCAACGAGATGGTGGCCAACGGCGAGGTCTCGGCTCCGATCGTCATCGGCCGCGATCACCTGGACAGCGGGTCGGTCGCCTCGCCCAATCGCGAGACGGAGGCCATGCGGGACGGCTCCGACGCCGTGTCCGATTGGCCGCTGCTCAATGCCCTGCTCAACTGCGCTGGCGGCGCGACCTGGGTGTCGATCCATCACGGGGGCGGGGTGGGCATGGGCTTCTCGCAGCACGCCGGCATGGTCGTAGTATGCGACGGCACACCCGAGGCGGCGCACCGTGTCGGACGCGTTCTTTGGAACGATCCGGCCAGTGGGGTCATGCGGCACGCCGACGCCGGGTACGAGACCGCGCTTGACTGCGCTCGCGAGCGTGGTCTCGACCTGCCGGGCATTCTGGGCTGAGTTTGCCGAGCGGCGCGGGCAGGCTATGGTCGGCCCGGAGGCCAGGGGACGAGGGGATCCCGATGCGGTGCGTTCAGCGGCTCGGGGCGCGGTGGAGGGTGGCGTCAGCCTTGATCGCCGCGGCGCTGGCCTTCGTGCACCCGGGGCTAGCCCGCGCCGATACTTCCGACTGTCCACCGGCAAGCTACGGCCGCCTGGCCGCTGTGAACTGTGCCCGAGCGATCATGCCCCGGGTCACCCGGTTGAGTCAGTCGCAGGCGGCGGCGGTCCTGGCCCGAGTCAATCTGAAGATCGGTCGCTTGGTGCGGACCGAATCGGGCCTGGCGCCCGGCACGGTCATCGACCAGGTTCCAAGCGCCGGCTCGCCGGTGAACGCGTCGACCGTGGTGGTCCTCTCCATCGCCACGCCCCCGCCCACGTCGACCCCGACGACGCCGCCGGTCTACCCGCCGCCCGATCGGCCCCGCCCAGATCCGACGACGCTCTACATGCCCGGCGTTGTCGGGTTGTCGCATTCCGACGCCGTCCAGCGGCTGCGCCGAAGCGATCTGTCACGACCCGCCATCCGTATCGCCTCGTCCAATCGCGGCAGACCCGGCGGTGTCTTCGCCCAGGACCCAGATCCGGGCGCGGCGATCACGCGCCAGACGCCGATAACGCTCTACGTCGCAAGCCAGCCGCCGCCACCGCCGGCTCAACGGCTGATGCCCTATCTGATCGGGTCTGACGAAGCGGGGGCGGCCGACCTCCTGCGCCGGCGCGAACTCGGCCCGGCCTTCGTCCGCCGCGCGGCGAATCCACAGCCCCTCGGCCGCGTGATCGCGCAGTCTCCCGATGCGGATACCTCGGTCCGACCTGGCGCTGACATTTCGTTCACCGTCTCCACCGGACCGGCGTTTGTCATTGTGCCGGATCTCAGGGGCGCCACCCGCTTTGACGCTTCGCAAAGGCTGGGCTCCCTTGGTCTTCGCGCCGCGGACCTGGGTCGCACGCCCTCGCCAAGCCCACGCGGCACGGTCCTCGCCCAGCGGCCGCGCGGTGGCGAGCGTGCGCAGGTCGGCGCCGCCATTGGTCTGATGCTCTCGGATGGCCCGTCGCCCGCGCCCGTCACCCCGCCCCCGCCGACCCCGCCTCCTTCGCCACCTCCTCCGCCGCCAACCCCGCCAGCGGTGCAGCCGAAACCAGCGCCGTCACCCCCGCCCGTCGCGCCGACGCCAGGGGCAACACCCGTCGCCCCACTGCAGCCGGCATCGTCGCAGCCCGTCGGCCCGCCTCATTCGACCGCGCGCACGCCCACGACTCCGCCGCTCGCGCCGGTGGCGCCCAATCTCATCGGCTTGACCCTGCCCGAGGCCAGGAGCCTTGGCGCGCGATCAGGCTACGTCGTGGCCGGGCCGGCATGGTCGTTCGGCGCCGCCCACATGGGCCGGGTGATCAAGCAGGCGCCCCTCGCGGGCGCACCCCTGGCGGCCGGCGAATTGATCGCCGTCACCGCCTCTCTCGGGCCGGCGTGGATCCCTGTCACCGCCGCGGTAGGTCTGGCGGGCCTGATCGCCGCGGTCGTGCTGGCCCTGCTGGCCATGGTCAGGGTCCATGTCGGGTGGGATCCCGGCAGCCTCGAGACTTCCGCCGATTTTCCCGTGCCGCCGCTCGGCCTTACCGCTTGGCTGGAGCCTGGCGAGGGGGCCATCGAGGGCGACCTGCCCGTTCGTTCCGCTTCAGATGGGAGACCGCCCGATGGCTGACGACTATGGCGCGAGCGTCGCCGACCTGCTGCCCGGCCACTTCGACAAGCTGGCCGAGACCGTTGCCGAGCACGTCGAGCAGGAGCCGGGCGGCCTGGGGCGGATAGCCCTCGGCGCGATCCAGTCGCGCGCCGCCGAGCAGCTCCGGGGCGTGCTCGCCATCGACGCCTTCGAGCTGATCGCCAAGGCCTGGGCAGCCGCGCGAGAGATGCACGGCTACGCCGACAGCGCCTCGCATCCGAAGGGTCGGACCGAGACCTGCTATCTGGGCCAGCACTCTTTGTCGGCCGGCGTTCATCCGGTGCTTCAGATCACCGTCGCGGGGATGAAGCTGTCGCCGATGCGCTTCACGCTTCTGCTGTCGGCCCAGCTGCGTTCGGCGGAGCTCTCGATCCTCGACGGCGCCATCGTCGCCGCGGCGCCCGGCGACGGCTCGGGGACCGCGGTGCTCAAGTACCGCGACATCGCTCTGCACGATCCCCTGCCCTCGCGCCACATCCGCCTGCCGATGCGCAGGACGTTCGAGCCCGGCCTGCGCATCCCGTGAGCGTCAGAGCCGGTGCGTGGTCAGCAGCAGGCTGGTCTCGGTCGCCGAAATGCCGTCGATCAGCCGGATGGCGTCCAGAGCGGCGCTGAATCCGGCCAGGCTGTCGGTCTCCAGCTCGGCGATCATGTCCCAACGCCCGTTGGTCATATGGACGGCCTCCACCTCCGGAAAGCCCCGAAGGCGGCGCAGCACGGCGCCGGACCGCTCGCCCTCCACCGCGATCGCCATGATCGCGCGCACACGCTCGGCGGCGGTTTCGTCGCGCACCTTGATGGTGAAGCCGGTCAGGTCACCCCGCTCGACCATACGATCGATGCGGTTCTGCACCGTGCCGCGCGACACCTTCAGCGACTTGGCGAGGCCCGCCACCGGCGCCCGTGCATTGGCGCGCAGCAGGGTAATCAGCCTTCGGTCGGTCTCGTCCACCCTGCCCTCGGCATAACGATACTCCAGGCTGACTATATGCCAGAAAAGTTCGCTTTAGACCAGGGTTTGCCCGCTGTTCGCTAACGTCGCGCCCTGGCATCACTGACGTCGCCGACCCGATCCACCGGCCTGACGACGGAGCCCAGTGACCCCTATGACCGCTCGCCCCACCTTCCTGATGGCCGACCCCCGGCATTTCCACGTGTCGTACGAGATCAATCCGTGGATGCGGCCCGCCGCCTGGAGCGCCGATCCGGCGGCCAATCTGGTCGCCGCCCACGCCGGCTGGCAGGCCCTGAAGCGCGCGCTCGAGGGCGCCGGCGGCGAAGTCCGCGCCATGGCCGGCGTCGAGGGCCTGCCGGATATCGTGTTTCCCGCCAATGCGGCGGTGGTGCTCGACGGCAAGGCGGTGGTCGCGCGTTTCCGCCATGGCGAACGCTCCGGCGAGGAGCCGCACTACCTGGCCGCCCTCGAAGCCTTGCGCGAGCGGGGCCTGCTCGAAGAGGTCGTGCAGATCGAGGGCTGCTTCCAGGAGGGCGCCGGCGATTGCATCTGGGACGCCGCCCGTCGCCTTTTCTGGGTAGCGAGCGGCCCGCGTTCGACACCGGAATCGGTGGAAATATTGCGGGGTCACTTCGGCCAGACGATGGTTCACGTGCCTTTGGCGACCGAACAATACTATCACCTCGACACCTGCTTCTGCCCGTTGAGCGGGGGCGAGATTCTCTACTACCCGCCCGCGCTTACTCCGGCGGCGCTGACCGCGCTGCACGAGCACACCACCGCTGATCAACGTATCGAAGCCACCGCCGAGGACGCCCGGGCGTTCTGCGTCAATGCCGTCAGCATCGGGCGCAAAGTGATCATGGCGAGGCCTCCCGCGACGCTGGAGGATCGCCTTTCGGAGCGCGGCTATGACGTGGTGGGCGTCGATCTCGAGCCGTTCATGCTCTCGGGCGGCGGCGCCTTCTGCATGACCTTGCGCCTCGATCTGAAAAGCGCGCCCGCACCCGCCGAGCGCGTCCTTGAAACCCTGACCGTCTGACGCCCAACAAAGGCCCACGACAATGACCACCGATACGCTCGAAGCTCCCAAGAAAACCGACTTCCTCGCGCTCGAGGCGGAATACGGCGCGCGCAACTACAAGCCGCTCGACGTCGTCATCACGCGCGGTGAGGGCGTGTATGTCTGGGACATCGATGGCAATCGCTATCTCGATGGTCTGTCGGCCTATTCGGCGGTCAACCAGGGGCATTGCCATCCGCGCATCCTCGAAGCGATGATCGCCCAGGCCCGGCGCCTGACCCTGACCTCGCGCGCCTTTCGCAACGACCAGTTGGGTCTGTTCTACGCGGAGGTGTGCGCGCTCACCCGGTCGCATTCCGTGCTACCCATGAACACCGGCGTGGAGGCGGTGGAGAGCGCTCTCAAGGTGGCGCGTAAGTGGGGCTATCAGGTCAAGGGCGTGCCGGCCAACGCCGCCGAGATCATCGTCTGCGCCGACAACTTCCACGGCCGCACCCTCTCGGTCGTGGGCTTCAGCACCGACGCGTCGTCGAGCGCCGACTTCGGACCGTTTGGTCCCGGATTCAAGGTCGTCCCGTTCGGCGACGCCGCGGCTCTGGAGGCGGCGATCACGCCCAACACCGTGGCCTTCCTGGTCGAGCCGATCCAAGGCGAGGCCGGCGTCATCATCCCGCCCGCCGGCTATCTGAAGGCCGCGCGCGACCTCTGCACCCGCCACGACGTGATCCTGATCTTCGATGAGATCCAGACCGGCTTGGGCCGTACGGGAAAGCTGCTGGCAGAGGAGCATGAGGGGGTCGAGGCGGACCTCACCCTGGTCGGCAAGGCCCTCTCGGGCGGCTTCTATCCGGTCTCCGCGGTGCTCTCGAACAAGGCGGTGCTGGGCGTGCTGAAACCGGGCGAACACGGCAGCACCTTCGGCGGCAATCCGCTCGGCTGCGCGGTGGCGCGCATGGCGCTCAAGGTGCTGGTCGAGGAAGGCATGATCGACAACGCCGCCTGCCAGGGCGAGCGTCTGATGGGTCGGCTCGCCGAACTTCGCAGCAACAGCGTCAAGGCGGTGCGCGGCCGGGGGCTGATGGTCGCCGTGGAGCTGCACGCCGAAGCCGGCGGCGCTCGCGCCTATTGCCAGCGCCTCCAGGCGCGTGGTCTGTTGTGCAAAGAAACCCACGACCACACCATCCGGATCGCGCCCCCGCTGGTGATAACGGCGGATCAGATAGATTGGATGGCGGAGCAGTTCGAGGCAGTGCTCGCCGGATAAAAGCGCGCCTGGCGCTTGGATCGGCGGGCCATCGACCCCAGATTCCTCGCCACATCACCAGGGAGAACAACATCATGGCCCAAACCGCCCTCGTGGTCGGCGCCTCGCGCGGCATCGGCCTCGGCCTCGTCAAGGAGCTGGCCGATCGCGGCTGGGAGGTGACCGGCACCGCCCGCTCGGCGGACGGAGAGAAGGCGATCAAGGGCGTGGCCAACGGCCATGGCGGCGCGGTCCATGTCGAGACCGTGGACACCGCCGACGCGGCGTCGGCCGAGTCGCTGCGCGAACGCCTCGCGGGCAGGATGTTCGACCTCGTCGTGATCAACGCCGGCGTCTCGGGGCCGAGCAAAAACCCGCGCACCGTGACGCACGACGAATTCTCCCACCTCTTCATCACCAATTCCCTGGCCCCAGTGCGGCTCGCGGAACTTCTGGCGAAGCAGGTGACGCCAAAAACCGGCGTGATCGGCCTGATGACCTCGCAGCTCGGCAGCGTGGAGCAGGCCAGCGCCGGCGGCATGGAACTCTATCGGGCGAGCAAGGCCGCGCTCAATTCCTTCACCCGCAGCTTCGCCGCCCGGCACAAGGAGGCGGGCTTCACCACCCTGTCTCTGCACCCCGGCTGGGTGAAGACCGACATGGGCGGGCCCAATGCCGCGGTCGATGTCGAAACGAGCGTCAAGGGCCTCGTCGATGTCATCGAGCGCGCCCAGAAGGACCGCAAGGACGGCTATTTCGACTACAAGGGTGACACCCTGCCTTGGTGAAGGCGGGCGACCGGGTCCTCGTCACCGGCGCCACCGGTTTCGTCGGCTCGGCCGTTCTGCGGAGGCTCGGCGGCCGAGGCCTCGACCTCGTCGCGCTCGCCAGGCCGAGCAGCCCGCGGACGAATCTGGGGGGACAGGACTGCCGCCTAGCCCTGGGCGACATGACCGACCCCGAGTCCATGGGCGTAGCCATGGCCGGCGTGCGCTGGCTTTTCCACGTCGCCGCCGACTACCGCCTGTGGGCGCGCGATCCGGGCGACATCATGCGGGCCAACCTGGTCGGCGCCCGCGCCGTGATGCAGGCCGCCCAAGCAGCCGGCGTGGAGAAAATCGTCTACACAAGCAGCGTCGCCACCTTGCGGACCGGCGACGCCTCCCACCCGGCGGACGAAACGGCGCCGCTGGCCGAGGGCGAAGGCGTCGGCGTCTACAAACAGAGCAAGGTCGCCGCCGAGCGGCTGATCGAGCGCATGATCGCCGAAGGCTTGCCCGCGGTCATCGTCATGCCGTCCACACCGATAGGTCCGCGCGACATCAAGCCGACGCCAACCGGGCGAATCGTGATCGAGGCGGCCTCGGGTCGCATTCCGGCGTTCGTGGACACCGGGCTCAATCTCGTCCACGTGGACGACGTGGCGACGGGGCATATCCTGGCGATGGAGGCGGGGGTGATCGGCGAGCGCTACATTCTGGGCGGCCAGGACGCCTCGCTCCGCCGGCTGCTGTCGGAGATCGCGGCGCTCACGGGCCGCAAGGCGCCGACCGTCAACCTGCCGCGCGCGCCCCTCTATCCCCTCGCGTTCGCCGCCGAGGCCGTGGCGCGGATCACTGGCCGGGAGCCGTTTGTCACTCGCGACGCCCTCGACATGGCGGCCCACCACATGTTCGTCACCTCGGCGAAGGCCGAGAGCGCCCTGGGCTACAGCGCCCGGCCCTACCGCGAGGCACTGATCGATGCGCTGGCGTGGTTCCGACAGGCCGGCCGGCTGCGATGATGCTGCTCCTCGGCCTGGTGTCTCTTGGCGCCTGGATCTACCTGCTGGCTGGCCGCGGCCTGTTCTGGCTGGCGAAGGAGCGCGACGACCGAGATGAAGCGGCCGAGCCGCATCGCTGGCCGAGCGTCGTCGCCGTCGTGCCGGCGCGGGACGAGGCCGATGTGGTGGCGCGCTCGATCGGCAGTCTGCTGGCGCAGGACTACCCGGGCGATTTTCGCGTGATCCTGATCGACGACGACAGCGCCGACGGCACCGCGCAGGTCGCCCGCGCCCTCGCCGACGGCGGACGACTTACCGTCCTGGCTGGCCGGGCCCTGCCGCGCGGCTGGACCGGCAAGCTCTGGGCCCAGAGCCAAGGCATCGCCGCCGCCGGCACCGCCGACTACCTGTTTCTCACCGACGCGGATATCGCCCACGCGCCCGACAACCTTCGCCGCCTGGTCGCACGCGCCGAGGCCGGCGGGCTTGTGCTCACGTCGCTCATGGCTCTGCTCACGGTCGAGACCTGGGCCGAGCGACTGCTGATCCCCGCGTTCGTGTTTTTCTTCGACATGCTGTTCCCGTTCGCCTGGGTGAATGATCCGGCGCGCCGGACCGCCGCGGCGGCCGGCGGCTGCATGCTGGCTCGGCGCGACGCGCTCGAGGCGGCCGGCGGCGTGGCCTCGATCTGCGGCGCCATCATCGACGATTGCGCCTTGGGCGCGGCGATGAAGCGCCAGGGTCGCATCTGGCTGGGCCTGACCCGGCGGGTACACAGCCTCCGTCCCTACGCGGGTCTGTCCGCCATCGCGCGCATGGTCTCCCGCTCCGCCTATGCCCAGCTCGGCTATTCGCCGTGGCGGCTGGCCGGGACGGTCGCGGGAATGGCGACGGTCTATCTGGCCGCGCCCGCCCTCGCGCTGTTCGCGACCGGCCCCGCGCGCTGGGTCGGCCTGACCGCATGGCTGGCCATGGCTCTGGCCTTTCAGCCGATGCTGCGCCTCTACCGGCGCTCGCCGCTCTGGGGCGCCGCCCTGCCGGTGATCGGCGCGATGTACACCGTATTCACCCTCGATTCCGCCATCCAGACCTGGCGCGGTCGCGGCGGGGCCTGGAAGGGCCGCCTACAGGCTCGCGAGGCCGGCGCTTGAGCGAGACCGCGCTCTCCTCGGGCAAGGGCCACAACGACGAGAACGTCCCCGTCGCCTCGATGCTGATCGCGCCGCGCCATCGCCCTGTTGTCCTGGCGTTCTACCGCGTGGCTCGCATGGCGGACGACATCGCCGACCATCCCACGGCTCCGGCGGCGGAAAAGCTCGCTCGCCTCGCGGCGATCGAGGCCAGCCTGCGCGGCCAGGACGACGCCGTCGTCGCCGCCGCGACGCTGCGATCAAAACTGGCGGAACGGCGGCTCACATCCTTGCACATGCTCGATCTCCTGTCCGCCTTCCGCAGGGATGTGACTCAATCGCGCTATGCCGACTGGGCCGACCTGATGGACTATTGCCGCTGCTCCGCCGCGCCGGTCGGGCGCTTCATGCTCGACCTCCATGGCGAAGGGCGCGAGACTTGGCCCGCCTCCGACGCCTTGTGCGCGGCCTTGCAGGTCATCAACCACCTGCAGGATTGCGGCGAGGACTACCGGGCGCTGGATCGCGTCTATGTGCCGGCCGACGCTCTGGCGGCCGGTGCGGTGGCTATCGAGGCGCTGGGCGCGCCGTCGGCCTCGCCGGCCTTGCGCGGCGTGATCGCCGGGCTCGCCCAGCGCGCGTCCGATCTTCTCGGCCAATCGGCGCGGCTGGCGCCTCTGGTGCGCGACACCCGACTATCGCTCGAGATCGGCGTCATCCATCGCCTCGCCTCGAGCCTTGTTCGGCGCCTCATCGCGCGCGACCCCTTGTCGCAAAGCGTGAGCCACCGCAGGCACGAGGCCTTGGGCGGCGCGGCCTTGGGGGTCTTGGCAACCCTCGCCGCGCGCGCGAGAGCCTCGGCAAAGCCGCAGACCGGCGCCATAGGAGCGCGATGACCATCGCCGCCGTGTCCAAGACCGCGTCCAAGACCAAGCCGCCCGCCGCCGCGCGTAGCTCGTTCTATACGGCCATGCGGCTGCTGCCCAAGGCGGAGCGCGGCGCGATGTTCGCAGTCTACGCTTTCTGCCGCGAGGTCGACGACATCGCCGACGAGCCCGGTCCAACGGCGGAGGAGCGCCGCGCGCAGCTGGACGTCTGGCGTCGGGCCATCGACACCCTCTACACCGGCCGCGCCACATCCCGCGTGCGCGAACTCGACGAGCCAGTGCGGCGCTTCAAGATGGAAAAATCGGACTTTCTGGCCGTGATCGACGGCATGCAGATGGATGTCGACCAGACCCTTCGAGCCCCGCCCTTCGAAACCCTGGATCTCTACTGCGACCGCGTGGCCAGCGCCGTGGGGCGTCTGTCGGTCAGGATCTTCGGCATGGAGGAGGCAGCCGGCCAGGAGCTCGCACATCATCTGGGGCGAGCCCTGCAGTTCACCAATATTCTGCGCGACCTGGACGAGGATGCGGCTGTCGGACGCCTCTATCTGCCCGCCGAAGCGCTGGTCGCTGGCGGCGTCGAGACCCGCGAGCCGGCGGAGGTTCTGGCCCATCCTGGTCTCGACAAGGCCTGTCATTGGCTGGCGGCCAAGGCGCGCGAGCACTATGCCAGGACGGACGGGGTCATTCGCACGGGGCCCAAAGGCCGCCTGCGCGCCGCGCGGCTGATGAGCGGTGTCTACGGCGCCATCCTGCAGCGCATGGAGAAGGCCGGTTGGAAGGCGCCGCGCGAACGTATCCGCCTTGGACGCCCCACCCTGGCCTGGATCGTCGCCAGCCGGGGGCTGGCCCGATGAGGCATGGGGCCGGCGGCGTAGGCCGCGCACCGCGACCGTGAGAGTGTTCGTGGTCGGCGCGGGCCTTGCCGGGCTCTCCGCCGCCGTGGAGATGGCCAGCCGCGGCGTGCAAGTCACCGTGCTGGAGGCCTCGCTCCAGGCCGGCGGCCGCTGCCGATCCTACCACGACCCCGTGCTCGAGATGACGCTCGACAACGGCAACCACCTGATCCTTTCGGGCAACGGCGCGACCTTCGACTATCTGCGCGCGATCGGGGCGGAGCACCGGCTCGTGGGTCCGGCCGAGGCGCGGCTGGATTTCCACGATGTCGCGAGCGGGGCCAGCTGGACCATCCGGCCCAACGCGGGCCCCCTTGCCTGGTGGTTGCTCTCGACCGAACGACGCGTACCGGGCACGCACGCGGCCGACTATCTCTCGCTGGCGCGTCTCGCCCTTTCGGCCGCCGACCACGCGATCGAATCGACCGTGCGCTGTGAAGGGGCGCTTTGGACCCGGCTGCTCGAGCCCTTTCTTCTCGCCGCCCTCAACACGCGACCGCAGGACGGCTCTTCGGCTCTGGCTGGCTCGGTGATTCGGCAATCCTTGGCACGGGGGGGCGACGCCTATCGGCCGCGCGTGGCTCAGCCCAGTCTGTCGGCCGCCTTCGTCGACCCGGCCATGGTTCATCTGGCCGCCCGTGGGGGGGTCGTGCGTTTCGGCGCGCCGGTGCGGGCGCTCGCTTTCGGGGGGGAACGGGTGACGGGGCTCGTCCTGGCCGAGGGTGAGACGGCGGTCGGCCCGGGCGACTCGGTGATCCTGGCCGTTCCACCCTGGATCGCCCGAGAACTCGTGCCCGGACTGGTGACGCCCAACGCCTTCAACGCGATCGTCAATGGCCACTTTCGCTTCGCGCCTCCGCCTGGCCTGGCGCCCATCGTGGGCCTGATCGGCGGGGCGGCGCATTGGGTCTTCGCCTTCGAAGACCGTATGAGCGTCACCGTCAGCGCCGCCGGCCCTCTGGCCGACGAGAGCCGCGAGGCCCTGGCGGCAAGGTTCTGGGCCGAGATCGCCGCCGTGCACCGCCTTCCGCCCGCCCTTCCCCCGTGGCGGATCGTGAACGAACGCCGCGCGACCTTCGCCGCCACACCGGCCCAGAACGCCCGACGACCCGGCGCGAGGACCCGCTGGCGCAATCTCTCCTTGGCGGGGGACTGGACCGCCACAGGCCTGCCAGCCACCATCGAGGGGGCCATTCGCTCGGGCAGGCGCGCGGTCGCCGTGCTAGTCTAGAGCCATGGACGACGCGTCCCCGATTCATCCAGCGGTCGATCTCGACGGCGCCATTGGGCGAGCCGCGGATGCTCTGCGCGGGCGCCAGCGCGAGGACGGGCACTGGCTGTTCGAACTGGAGGCCGACGCCACCATTCCGTCCGAATACATCCTGCTGCGGGCCTATCTGGGCGAGCCCGACGCACCGGAACTGGAGCGTAAGATCGGCGCCTATCTGCGTCGGGTGCAGGCGGATCACGGCGGTTGGCCGCTCTACCATGGGGGGGCGTTCGACGTCAGCGCGACGGTGAAAGCCTATTTTGCGCTCAAGATGATCGGCGACGATCCGGAGGCGCCCCACATGGCCCGCGCCCGCGCGGGCTTGTTGGCGCGAGGCGGGGCGGGCGCCTGCAACGTCTTCACCCGCATCCTGCTGGCCTTGTTCGGGGTCATCTCCTGGCGCGCCGTGCCGCGGATGCCGGTTGAGATCATGCACCTGCCGCGATGGTTCCCGATCCACCTGGCCAAGATTTCCTACTGGGCGCGCACGGTGATCGTTCCTCTGCTGGTGCTTCGCGCGCTTCGGCCCCTGGCGCGGAATCGGCGCGGGATCACCCTCGATGAGCTGTTCGTCCACCCGCCCGCCGAGCTGCGCGGCCTGATGCGCGGCGCTCATCAGAAGGAACCCTGGGCCACGGGCTTCTTCGCTCTGGATGCCGTGCTGACGGCTGCCGAACCACTGTTTCCGCGCGGGTCTCGCCGAAGTGCAATAGCCAAGGCGGAGCGCTTCGTCACCGAACGCCTGAACGGTGAGGACGGCCTGGGCGCCATCTTTCCGGCCATGGCCAACGCCGTCATGATGTACGACGCCCTCGGCGTCACCGCCGACGATCCCCGCCGCGCCATCGCCCGCGCCGCGATCGAGAAACTGCTGATCGTCAAGGCCGACGAGGCCTACTGCCAGCCGTGCCTGTCGCCGGTGTGGGATACGGCGCTCGTCGCCCATGCCCTGCTGGAGTCGGGCGCCGCCGACGACGAGGCCGCCGCGCTGCGCGCGCTGGCGTGGCTGAAACCTCTGCAGGTGCTGGACATCGCCGGTGACTGGGCCACGTGGCGCCCCAGGGTGCGGCCCGGAGGCTGGGCGTTCCAGTATCGCAACGACTACTATCCCGATCTGGACGACACCGCCGTGGTCGTCATGGCCATGGATCGAGCGGATCCACGGGCCCATGCCCATTCGATCGCGCGCGGACGCGAATGGGTCGAGGGATTGCAGAGCGCCAACGGCGGGTGGGGGGCGTTCGACGCCGACAACACCTATCACTATCTAAACCACATCCCCTTCGCCGACCACGGCGCCCTGCTGGATCCGCCGACGGTCGATGTGGCTGCCCGATGCATCGGCATGCTGGCCCAGTTGGGAGCGTCAGACAGCCGACCCATGTCCGCCGCCCTGGCCTATCTCGAACGCGAACAGGAGGCCGACGGGAGCTGGTTTGGCCGCTGGGGCGTCAACTATGTCTATGGAACATGGTCGGCCCTTTGCGCGCTGAACGCCGCGGGCTTGAGCCCGGACGCGCCAATGATGGCCCGCGGCGCCGACTGGCTGATCGCCGTCCAGAACTCCGACGGAGGGTGGGGTGAGGGCTGCGACAGCTACAAGCTCGGCTACGCCGGCCATGAGCCGGCCCCGAGCGCCGCGTCTCAGACGGCGTGGGCGCTGCTCGGTCTGATGTCGGCCGGTCGCTCCGACGATCCGGCCGTGGCGCGCGGCGTCGAGTGGCTCGCGTCGCGTCAGGGAAAGGACGGCGCCTGGCCCGAGGACGCCTATACCGGCGGCGGTTTTCCGCGCGTGTTCTACCTGCGATATCACGGTTACGCCCAGATCTTCCCGCTTTGGGCGCTGGCCCGTTATCGGAACCTCGCCCGAGGCAACAGCGGCAAGGTGGCGTGGGGAATGTGAGCCCTGCGCCGGCCGGACTCGTCATCCTCGTGGGCATGGCGCGCGAGGCCAGGATCGCGGGCCCAGGAGCGAGCCTGCGGCGCATCCCCGTCACATCCAAGCCCGCCGCGATCCTCAGCTTTGGTTTGTGCGGCGCGTTGGACCCGGCCTTGCGCCCCGGCGACCTGATCATCGGCACGGCGGTCGGCGGGATCAGGTGCGACGAGGCATGGACGGCGAGGCTGGGCGAACGCCTTCCCGAGGCCAGACTGGGCCCCGTCGCCAGCGAGGGCGGCATGGCCGTCAGTGTCGCCGCGAAACGCGCGTTGCGGGCCCGCGGGGCCGTGGCGGTCGACATGGAGTCCCATCTGGCCGCGGCGACTGGCGTGCCGTTCGCGATACTGCGCGCGGTTTCGGACGGCGCCTCGGCCGCCATTCCCGAGGCGGCTCAGGCGGGCTTCGGCGAGGACGGCGTCATCGATGCGCGCGCCGTGCTGCGATCACTCGCGAAACATCCTGGACAGATCGGCGCCCTGATTCGCACGGCGTTGGGGGCGGAGGCAGGCTTCAGGGCGCTCGCAAGGTGCGCCGTGCTCCTGCGTCAACGACGTTGGCTCAGCGCCGGATGAACGCTGGCGAGCGCCGGCACGCACGACCCCCGTCAGTCAGTCGACCGTGACGACCTTTCGCCTCGAGGCCGGCGTCTTGGCCCGAACCTCGGCCAGCATCTTGTCCACGTGGCTCGAGAAGACATACTCGGCCTTGCGTTCGTTCTCGCGCGAGATGTCCGTCGCCATAGGGCCCGACGTGCGCACGCCGCGTACGCTGACGGCCAGGGCCTTGAGCGGATTCTTCATGATATCGGTGACGGCGCTGGCCTCGAAGCCCGAATGGACCATGCAGTCGGCGCATTTTTCGTAATTACCGACGCCATAGTCGTCCCACGCGGTGTCTTCCATCAGTTCCTTGAACGTCTTGGCGTAGCCCTCGCCCAGCAGGTAACAGGGCTTCTGCCAGCCGAACACGGTGCGCGTGGGGTTGCCCCAGGGTGTGCAGTGGTAGGCTTGGTTGCCGGCTAGAAAATCCAGGAACATGGTCGACTGGGTGAAGCTCCAAGCCTTGCCGCCTCTGCCCCTGGCCAGGATGTCGCGGAACAGCTGTTTGGTCTTCGTGCGGCCGAGGAAGCTCTCCTGGTCCGGGGCCCTCTCGTAGGCATAGCCGGGCGAGATGGTCACCCCGCTGACGCCCACGGTTTTCATCTCGTCGAGGAAATCCGCCACCCGGCCCGCGTCCGCGTCCTGGAACAGGGTGCAGTTGATCGACACCTGGAAGCCCTTGGACTTGGCCAGTCGGATCGCCGCAACCGCCGTCTCGAACACCCCGTCAAGACACACGGACTTATCGTGCATGGCCTTGTCGCCGTCGAGGTGGATCGACCAGGTGAACATCGGGTCCGGCTTGTACTGGTCGATCTTCTTGGTCAGCAGCAAGGCATTGGTGCACAGGATCACGAACTTGCCGCGCTTGAGGAACCCCTCGGCGATCCGCGGCATATCGCGGTGCAGCAAGGGTTCGCCGCCGGCGATGGAGACGACGGGCGCGCCGCATTCGTCGATCGCCGCCATGCACTGATCGAACGACAGGCGCTGGTTCAGTATCTCGTCGGGATAATCGATCTTGCCACATCCGGCGCAGGCCAGATTGCAGCGGAACAGCGGCTCCAGCATCAGCACCAGCGGATAGCGCTTCACGCCGCTGAAATGCTTGCGCGCGATATAGGCGCCGATCCGCGCCACCGCTGTCATGGGTATCGCCACGCGTGGCTCCTCGAAGGTCGATTGGTGCAGCGGCCGTCTATAGCGCGAATCTCATGCCGGGGGGAAATCCTCCGCCGTGGCGCGGATGCGCGCGGCTGCGCTCAGCGCGGCCTCATGCGACTGTGGCCTGGAGGGTTTTTCCGCCGAACGCCTTTGATCCCGGCTTTGGTCAGGCCCTCAGCTCCGCCGGCAGGCGAAACTCGATGTTCTCCTCGACGCCCTCCATCGGCGCCACTTCGACCGGGCCGATGCGCCGCAGGGCCTCGATCACTTCCTGGATCAGCTCTTCGGGAGCCGAGGCGCCGGCGGTGAGGCCAATGGCTTCCTTGCCCGCGATCCAGGCGGGGTCGAGCGCCGAGGCGTCGGCGATGAGATAGCTCGGGATGCCCTCCTCGATGCCGATCTCGCACAGACGATTGGAGTTGGAGCTGTTCTTGGCCCCCACCACCAGAATCACCTCGGCCATGCGGCACATGTCGCGCACGGCGGTCTGGCGGTGCTGGGTGGCGTAGCAGATGTCGGTGGTGTCGGGCCCGACGATGTCGGTGAAACGCGCCTTCAGCGCCTCGATCACGGCGCGAGTGTCGTCGACGCTCAGTGTCGTCTGAGTGACATAGGCCAGCGGCAGGTCGGCGGGTATATCGAGAGCCGCCACGTCGGCGAGCGTCGAGATGAGGTGCACAGGCGCGTCGATCTGGCCGATGGTGCCCTCTACCTCCGGGTGGCCGGCATGGCCGATCAGGATCATCGCCCGACCGTGGCGCACATAGCGCTTGGCCTGGGTATGAACCTTGGACACCAGCGGGCAGGTTGCGTCCAGCACCGGCAGACCGCGCGCCGCGGCCGCGGCCACCACGGACTTGGCGACGCCGTGGGCGCTGAACACCACGTGCGAGCCGTCCGGCGCCTGGTCGATCTCCTCGACGAAAATCGCGCCCTTGGCCTTCAGGTTCTCGACCACATGCCGATTGTGAACGATCTCGTGGCGCACATAGACAGGCGCCTGATACTTATCGAGCGCGCGCTCGACGATCTCGATGGCTCGCACCACCCCGGCGCAGAAGCCGCGCGGCTGGGCCAGAATGACCTTCATGTCGGGGCTCCATGGATTCTCGGCCGCTGGATAACAGGTCCGGGGCGAAAGGGGCAGTGGCGTGACGAACCTGGGTCGACCGCCGCGGTTCATCCTCGAATGGCGAGCCATGGAAGCGTGCAATGACCGACGGTGACAAACTCCAGCCGGGAGACAGGGTCGGCTGGAACTCCAGCGGCGGACATTCGGTCGGCAAGGTCGTCAAGAAAATCACCCGGCCAACTAAAATCAAGGGCCATCGCGTAGCGGCCTCGCCGGACAATCCCGAGTTCATCGTCAAGAGCGACTCCGGCCGAATGGCGGCTCACAAACCCTCCGCGTTAAAGCGCGGCGGCTAGCTCAGGGGCACCGCGTCGGGGTGCAGACCCGTCCGTCGGCGGCTGAGGCTGCGCACGTGAGGCAATAGGTGCGACCGGTGTTGTCGACGCATTCGCCAAGGTCGCTGCCGTCGGCGCGATGGGTCCACTGGCAGGCGCCGGCCGCCGCGGGCCCGGAGACAAACAGCCAGGCCATGGCGATCGTGGAGATGCGACGCGGCGTGCCTTTCATGGCCATAGTCTGCGCGCGGCGGCGGGGGGTTGTCGAGAGTGGCGCGGCCGCGCGGGCGATGTGCTAAAAGTCGGTGCCCATTCGCCAGAGCGCCTCGATGCTCCCGTCCGACGAGCCACGGCCGATCCCGGTTCATGCCGGAGACCCGCGCGACGATCCGTTCAAGCACTGGCCGCACAGTGATCTGCTGGTCCAGACCGCGGACCAGGAGTTTGTGCGCCGTCACCATGGACCGATTGCGCCGTTGTTCGACTGGCCGGAATTGCGCGACCTTTTCGAGGTCTATAACGGCGCCGCCGAACGGGCGCGGGCGCGCGGACGGAGGTTTGGGGTGCACGCGGTCACCGCCGGCTTCCTCGCCCTCGTTGTGTCGGCCGTCGCTCCACTCCTCGGCGTGCTGACCACTGCGGTCGATCCGATCACCAGCGCCGAAACCTCCTCCGCGCCCTGGCTGACCCCTACCCTGGGCGCCGCCGCCGCGTTCTTCGCCGCGGCCAGCCTTCTGATGGGCGCGACCCAGGTTTTGCGCGGCCGTGAAAAAGCGCTGTGGCTGGCCAACCGATTTCATGCCGAGCGCGTACGCCAGTTCCACTTTCAGTTGATATTGAACAATCTGCCGTCGGCCCTGGCCGCCTGCGCCAACCGCGCGGGACTGGACGCCTGGCTGCGGTTCCGCGGCGACGAGCTCGACAAATTCAGGCACGAATACCTGGCCCACTCGGGCGAGACGATCCATCATCTGCGCCGTGACGAGGCGGACGATCGGCCCTGGGCGGCCCCGGAATGGTCCGCGCCGGGGCCCCTGCCCCCGCCGTCGCCGGCCTTCGACCGCTTCCTCAAGGTGATGAACGCCCAGCGCCTCGGCATCCAACGCCGCTACGCCGCCCTGAAACTCAAGGAAGGCTGGCATTCGCCGCGCACCCGCGCCCGGCGCGCGGCCCGCCTGTCGGACATCCTCATCCTAGGCGTCCTGCTCGCCATCCTGTTCTCCGGCGTCACCGCCTTGTTCGGTGGGCATGGGGACAACGGTCTGGGACGAGCCCTGGCTCTGGCCGTGGGCGGCGCGTGCGCCGCCGGCGCGATCGCTCTGCATGTGCTCGACACCGGCTTGCAGCTGGGCGCCGAGGCCGAGCGATGCACCTGGTACCTGGCGGCCGTGGAATCCCTAGAGCGACGCTTCGATCACGCCGACGCCGCGCACAAGGTGGACCTGCTGCGCGAGATGGAACTGCTCGCCTATCAGGAGATGCGCCGGTTCATCGTGTCCGTCGAAAGCGCGAGGTTCGTCATCTGAGGACGTGGAACCGGCCCGCCAGAGGCGACGTTTGTTTGCTCGATATATGGTTCGAACACGACCCAGGGAGGCGTTCATGCGCACTATGGTTCTGGCTGCCGCCACGTCGCTGGTCGCTGCGCTCGCCGCCGCGTCGCCCGCCGCCGCGATCACCGCTCAGTCGAAGGCCTGCTGGGCCAAGGCCGACGCCCAGCATATCGCCAAGGCCGAGCGGGCGGGGTTTCACGCGAGCTGCGTCAAGGGCGCGCTCCATCCAGGCGGGCCTACCGTGCCCACCGGTTCCACCGCATGGTCGCACGCCGTCACCGCGCCCAGCGGAGAGACGCGGGACGCCCGTTCGCGCCGCTGTTCGGCCGAGGCCGACAAGCGCGGCCTCACCTCCAGCAAACGAGAGGCCTTCCGCCTCTCCTGCGTCGCGAGCGCCGCCCCTGCGGCCGCCACGGGCACCGGAACCACGCCTCCCGCCCCGAGCGGCGCCAAGGACGTGATCGTCCAGCATCCGCCCCAATAGAGCAGCCGCCCGCTCACCGGTTGTCGAGAGGCCGTCAGCGCGGTTAGGGTCCGCGCGGGCCCGCGGTTGGCGCGCGTCCGCCGCTGGAGGAGCGCGCCATGAAGACCCGGATCACCGAACTGTTCGGCATCGAGCACCCCATCATTCAGGGAGGGATGCACTTCGTCGGGTTCGCGGAATTGGCCGCCGCCGTCGCCAACGCGGGCGGCCTGGGGCTCATAACCGGCCTCACTCAACCCACGCCCGACGCTCTCGCCAAGGAGATCGCCCGCTGCCGGGCGATGACCAACAAGCCGTTCGGTGTGAACCTCACCTTCCTCCCCTCGGTCAATCCCCCAGATTATCCCGGCTATATCCGAGTGATCCTGGAGGCCGGGATCAAGATCGTCGAGACGGCCGGCAACAATCCGGCCCCGTTTCTGCCCGCCTTCAAGGAAGCCGGCGTTAAGGTGATCCACAAATGCACCTCGGTGCGTCATGCCCTGAAGGCCGAAGCCGTGGGCTGCGACGCCATCAGCGTCGATGGCTTCGAATGCGGCGGCCATCCGGGCGAGGACGACGTGCCCAACTTCATCCTCCTGCCGCGCGCCGCGGAAGCGCTGAAGATTCCGTTCGTGGCCTCCGGCGGAATGTCGGATGCCCGATCCCTGGTCGCCGCCCTGGCGCTTGGCGCCGACGGCATGAACATGGGCACCCGCTTCATCGCGACGAAGGAAGCGCCGGTGCACGACAACGTCAAACAGGCGCTCGTGGCGGCCAGCGAGCTCGACACCCGCCTCGTCATGCGGCCGCTGCGCAACACCGAGCGGGTGCTGGTCAACGAGGGCGTCACCCGTCTCCTCGCCAAGGAGAAGGCCCTGGGGGCGGCAATCAAGTTCGAGGACATTCTGCCTGAAGTGGCCGGTGTCTATCCGGCCATCATGCTGGAGGGGCGGATGGACGCAGGGGCATGGTCGTGCGGCATGGTCGCTGGCCTGATCCACGACATCCCGACCTGTCAGGAGTTGATCGATCGGATCATGAGCGAAGCCGAAACCCTGATCCAGGGCAGGCTGGAGCGCCTTCTGGCGGCGTGATAGAGTAGGCCTGTGATCGATCAAAACGAATCGAACGGAGAAAACACCAAATGCGCACCTTGATACTGGGCTCGATCCTCGGCGTGGCGCTGGCCGGCGGGGCGATGGCCGCCGCCAAGGACACGCCAAAGGGCGCCATGGCGCCGGCCGCCCAGCCTGCCGCGGCCACGGCGCCGACGGCCAAGTCCACCAAGGCCAAGAGCGAGAAGGCCAAGGGAACAGGCACTGGCGTCAAGGCCGCCGACCGCACCCCGATATCCAAGGCCTGCTCGGCCCAGGCCGACACCAAGAAACTGCACGGGGCCGAGCGCGCCAAATTCCGCGACGCCTGCATGAAGAAGGGCTAGTCCGCCTCAGTTCGGTTTCAGCAACAGCTTGCAGCCGCCGGCCGCCGTTCGAAGTCCATCGAACGCGGCCGGAAAACCGTCGAAATCCACCACCGCCGTGATCAGCGGGCCCGGTTGCACGCGACCATCGGCCAGGGCGTCGATCACGAATTGAAAGTCGCCGCGCGTATGCCCGAGCACGAAGGTGAAGGTCAGCTCCTTCACCAGGGCCGCCAGCGGTGTGAACCGGTCCGGCTCCATGCACGCGCCAACCACCACCACCCGTCCAAACAGCGGAGCGAGGCGGGCCGCCTCCTCGATCATGCCAGGCGTACCGACGCACTCGAACACCAACTCGGGCGACCCCCCGGAGAGGTGCGCGACCGCCTCGCCCGGATCGCCTTCGCGCGGATCGATCACTGCCGAGGCGCCCATCGCCATTGCCAGCGCCCGCCGCGCGGAGGCGGGTTCGGAGACCACGACGCACGCCGCCCCTGCCAGCCGGGCGAACAGCGCCACCGCCTGGCCAACCGGGCCGCCGCCGATCACCAGCACCCGCGCCCCCAGCATGGCGCCCGCCTTGCGCACCGCATGGAAGCCCACCGCCAACGGTTCGACCAGCGCCCCAAACCTGACCTCCACGGGGTCGGGCAGGGCCAGAGCCTGGGCCGCGCCCACGGCCACGCGCTGGGCATTGCCGCCCGGTGGCCCGATGCCGATATAGGCGGCGCTGGGGCAGATGATGTCCAGGCCGTCCTTGCAAAGCGGCCCGCATGTCGGGCATGGCCGATACGGCATGGCCGTCACCCGCTGGCCGACCCGCCAGTCGCCCCGCGCCTCGCGCCCGATCTCCAGGATTTCACCGGCGAACTCGTGGCCGAGTATGGCGCCGGCCGTCAGCCGCGAGGCGATGCCGGCTTGCGTGAGGTGCAGGTCGGTGCCGCACACGCCGCTGTAGCAAACGCTCAGCAACAGGTCGAAAGGACCTGGCGTCGGGTCGACGGTCTCGACGATGGCCAGCGGGGTCCCCGGGGCCTGAAAAACACTCGCGCGCATCGGTCCGATCCCTCATGTCCGCCATCGCGGCGACGGCGCATGACCGTGCCGTCTGGCGCGCATCCGCGTCAATATTCGGAGAGCTTCCGTTGACCCGCGCGAGTGACACGCCACGCCTGCTTTCGCTGGCCTCGGGCGTATTGCCGGAATTCTCGCCCCAGGAGGCCGCCCGCGCCGCCGCCCAGGCCGGCTGGGAGGCAGTGGGCCTGTGGGTCGATCCCACGACCTGGACGTCCGCCACGACGCGGGAGGTTCGGGCCCTGTTGGCGGACGGCGCACTCGCGTGCCTGGATGTGGAGGTGATCTGGCTCCGCCCCGGGGCGGACGACCCGGACCATTTCCGCCTTCTCGACGTCGGGGCCGAGCTGGGCGCGCGCAACGCCCTGGTCGTCAGCTCCGAGCCGGATCTCGCCGTAACCGCCGAGAAGCTGGGCCGCCTCGTCGATCATGCCGGACCCGTAGGGCTGCGGGTATCCCTTGAGTTCGGCGCCTTCACCGCCGTCCGGGCCTTGGGCGACGCCCTGCGCGTGCTCGAGCTGTGCGGCCGCCCCGGCGCCGGACTGCTGGTCGATCCGCTGCACTTCGCCCGCACCGGAAGCGCGCCGTCCGACCTCGCCGCCGTCGATCCCACTCGCTTCGCCTACGCCCAGTTCTGTGACGCTCCTGCCGCCGGACCGAGCCCCGACGAAGTGCCGGCGATCATCGCCGAAGCCCTCGATGGCCGGCTCCTTCCCGGCGATGGCGACCTCCCCCTCTCCGCCCTGCTTGACGCCCTCCCGCCAGCCATCCCCCTGAGCGTCGAGCTCCGCTCCAAGGCCCTGCGCGAGGCTTGGCCCCAAGCCGCTTCCCGCGCCCGCGCCCTCCTCGCCGCCACAACGGCGATGCTGGATACCCCGCCGGCGTGAGTGCGGTTCTGGTTGCCCTGGCGCTGCTTGGCGGCGGCTATGTGGTCGTCGCCGCGGCGCTCACCGCCAGGTTTCTCGCAGGCCCCCCTGCCCCGGCGCCGGCGGCTTTCCCGGCGGTATCGCTCCTCAAGCCGCTCTATCGTAATGCCGAAGGCTTGGCCGAGGCTCTGGAGACCTTCGGCGTCCAGGACTATCCGGGCGAGGTGCAGATCGTGCTGGGCGTCAGGGAGGCGAACGATCCCGCTCTCGCCGTGGCCCGCGCGTTCGAGACCCGCCATCGCGGCATGGACGTCGTCGTCGTCCTCGATCCGGCCGTGCACGGTGAAAACCTCAAGGTCTCCAACCTGATCAATCTGGCGGCGCGAGCGCGGCACGAGGTGCTGATCCTGAGTGACGCCGACATTGCCGTCACGCCAGGCTATCTGCGCTCGGTCGCCGCCGCCCTCGGTGAGCCCGGCGTAGGGGCAGTCAGTTGCCTCTACGTCGGCGCGCCCACCGGCGGCCTCTGGGCGCGTCTGGCGGCCATGGCGATCGACTACGGCTTCCTGCCCAGCGTCGTTCTCGGCCGCGCCATCGGCCTTGCCCATCCCTGCATGGGATCGACCATCGCTCTGAGCCGCGATACCCTGCAGCGGATCGGTGGTTTCGAAGCCGTGCGCGACGTGCTGGCCGACGACTACGAGATTGGCCGAGCCGTTCGTGCGCTAGGCCTGACCGTCGCCATCCCGCGGCTCACCGTCGCCCACGCCACCCACGAGCCGACCTTCCAGACCCTCCTCGCCCATGAGATTCGCTGGAACCGCACCGTGCGCCTGATTGATCCGGCCGGTTATGCCGGCAGTGTGATCACCAACCCCCTTCCGCTCGCGCTGCTGTCTGCCGCCTCTCTCGGCTTCGGCCTCAGCTCGCTGGCCCTGGTTTTCGTGCTGCTGGGGGTGCGCGTGGCGGCGAAATTGGCTATCGACCGGGCGACCGGCGCGCGGGCCGGCCCTTCGTGGCTGATTCCGGCGCGGGATGTGCTATCCTTCGGCGTCTTCCTGGCCAGCCTCGCGGGCGATACCGTGGACTGGCAAGGCCGACGCTTTCGCGTGAGTCGGGGCGGCGTCCTCGGCCCTCTTCGAGGTATCTGAGCTCCCATGCTGCGCACCCTTTTCATGCAGGCCCCCTCATTCGACGGCTTCGACGGCGGCGCCGGCTCGCGCTACCAGGCCAAGCGCGAGATCAAGAGTTTCTGGTACCCCACCTGGCTGGCCCAACCCGCCGCCCTGGTGGAGAACAGCAAGCTCATCGACGCCCCGCCGCACCGTCAGAGCCTGGCCGATGTGCTGCCGCTTGCGAAGGAAAACGACCTAGTGGTGCTGCACACCTCCGCTCCGTCTTTCGCCTCCGACGTCAAGACGATCGAGGCGATGAAGGCCGAGAACCCCAACCTTAAGGCCGGCCTGATCGGAGCCAAGGTGGCCGTCGACGCAGAGGGAAGCCTGGCCTCGGCGCCCGTCGTGGATTTCGTCGCCCGCAACGAGTTCGACTTCACCATCATGGACGTCGCCGACGACAAGCCTTGGTCCGATATCCTGGGCCTGAGCTATCGCAACGCCCAGGGCGTCATCGTGCACAACGCCGAGCGCCCGATCCTGGAGAACATGGACAGCCTGCCGTTCGTCACTCCGGTCTATCAGCGCGACTTGACGATCGAGAACTACTTCATCGGCTATCTGAAGCACCCCTACATCTCGATCTACACCGGCCGCGGCTGCAAGAGCCGCTGCACCTTCTGCCTGTGGCCCCAGACTGTGGGCGGCCACCGCTATCGCACCCGGAGCGTCGGCCATGTGATCGAGGAGATCGCCTGGGCCAAAAAGGCGTTTCCGCAGGTGAAGGAATTCTTCTTCGACGATGACACCTTCACCGACGACCTGCCGCGCGCCGAGGCGATCGCCCGCGAGCTCGGAAAGCTGGGCGTCACCTGGTCCTGCAACGCCAAGGCCAACGTACCCTACGACAGCCTTAAGGTGCTCAAGGAGGGCGGCCTGCGCCTGCTTCTCGTAGGCTACGAGAGCGGCAACCAGCAGATCCTGCACAACATCAAGAAGGGCATGCGCGTCGAGGTAGCCGAAAAGTTCACCAAGGACTGCCACGAACTGGGTATCGCCATCCACGGCACCTTCATTGCCGGCCTGCCGGGCGAAACGCGAGAGACCCTGCGCGAGACCGCTCGCTGGGCGGCGAAAATCAATCCGCACACCATCCAGGTTTCCCTTGCGGCCCCCTACCCCGGCACCTTTCTCTACAAGCAGGCGGTCGAGAACGGCTGGCTGGACGCGGAGCACGCCGAACTGGTCGACGATCACGGCATCCAGATCGCGCCGCTGCACTATCCGCATCTCAGCCACGACGAAATCTTCGCCAGCGTCGAGACGTTCTACAAGAGCTTCTATTTTCGCCCGGGAAAGATCGGGGCCATCGTCGCCGAGATGGTGCGCAGCCCCGACATGATGAAGCGCCGCCTGCGGGAAGGCGTCGAATTCTTCGAGTTCCTGCGCGAACGCAAGACGGCCGTGGCTGCCTAACCTTCCTTGTCGCCCGCCAGGGCGAGGATGGCGGCCGCTTCCTCCGGCGTGACCGGGGTCACCGACAGACGAAACTGGCGGAACATGCGCATACCGGCCAGCGCCGGATCGGCGCGCATTGCGGCCAGTGGAACAGGTCTGGGCAAGGCGCGCACAGGTTCGATCCCCACGGCCGAGAATCGTCCGCTTTCGTCGCTGGGATCGACGAACGCCTCGCGCGAAACGACCGCGAGCCCGACCACGGCCAGTTCTGTGCGGGAGTGATAGATGAACAGGCGGTCGCCAAGCTGCATCTCGCGCAGCCAGATCGCCGCCTGGGCGTTGCGCACGCCGTCCCACACGGTGGCGCCGTCGCGCATCAGGTCGGCGAGCCCGTATTTCTCCGGCTCGGACTTCAGCAGCCAGCGGAGGGCGGTTTTCAGCATCATCGTGTCTCCCAAAGCCTTTGCGGTCCGCCACCGTAGAGCGTCGCCGCGCGCGCCTCGAAACATCCTACTAGCCTGTCGCTGACGGTTTCCAGATTGGCCCGCAGCACCAGTTCCAGGAACCTGGAGCCGAATTCGAAATCGATCTCGAACGACAGTTCGGCGCCTTCGGCGTGGGGCGTGAACCGCCAGTGATTTTCCAGGCGGCGAAACGGCCCTGACAGCAGTGTGACATCGATGGCCAGGGCCGGCCGATCCAGGCGCACCCGGGTGGCGAAGCGCTCGCGCAGAAACTTGAACCTCACCCTGGCCTCGGCATCGAGCAGGACCACGCCCTCGCCGTCGGGACGCCGGTTCCAGGCCCGCAGGTCGCTGATCCAGCGCACGAATTGGGGATAGCGCTCGACGTCGCCCACCAGATCGAAGAGCTGCGCCGGCGTGTAGGGCAGAACGCGCGTCAGGCGCTGGCGCAAGCCCGGGCGGCCTTGAGACGGGCGAAGTCCTCACCCGCGTGGTGGGAGGATCGCGTGAGCGGGCTGGCCGAAACCATCAGGAAGCCCTTGGCGCGGGCCACCGTCTCCAGGCCAGCGAACTCCTCGGGCGTCCAGAACCTGTCGATGGCGGCATGCTTGCGGGTCGGCTGGAGGTACTGGCCGATGGTGATGAAATCGATCCCCGCCGAGCGCATGTCGTCCATCACCTGCAGCACCTCCTCCCGGCTTTCGCCCAGCCCGACCATGAGGCCAGACTTGGTGAACGACCGCGGCGCCCGCTCCTTGACGCGCTCCAGCAGGCGCAGGGAGTGATAATAGCGCGCTCCAGGCCGAACGGTCGGGTAGAGCCGGGGTACGGTTTCGAGATTGTGGTTGAACACGTCGGGCCCAGCGTCGATCACCGCCAGAGCGGCGGCCACCGGCTTGCGCAGAAAATCCGGGGTCAGGATCTCGACCGTCACGTCCGGCGCGGCGGCGCGGATGGCGGCGACCGTGGCCGCGAAATGGGCTGCGCCGCCGTCATCGAGATCGTCGCGATCGACCGAGGTTATGACCACATGGGCCAGTCCCATCCGGGCCACGGCCTCCCCCACTCGCGCCGGTTCGCCAGGATCAAGGGCGTCGGGCCTTCCGGTAGACACGTTGCAGAAAGCGCACGCCCGGGTGCAGATCCCGCCCATGATCATCATCGTGGCGTGGCCGACGCTCCAGCACTCACCGATGTTGGGGCAAGCGGCCTCTTCGCAGACGGTGACGAGGTCATACTGCTTCACCACCGAGCGGGTGGCGTTGTAGCCAGTCGAGCCCGGCGCGCGGACCCGAAGCCACGGCGGCTTACGCAACACCTCGGTATCGGGGCGCGCCTGCTTTTCCGGATGGCGCAGGGCGCGCGGCCGGCGAGTGTCGATCACCGTCGCCATGCCCCTAGATCGCCCCTCTCGCGTCTGGGATCAAGGCGCCCGGCCGCGCCTCACGCCGCTTCACAGCCTGTCGGCCGGTCTGTAGCGTCCAGCACCAAGGATTGGGGAGAAGGAACACCGGCCCATGTCGATCGCGTTCGACCCCCTCATGGCCAGGCGGACCGTGTTCGACGCCTTGCTCGACGCCGCCCGCAAGTACGGGGCCAAGCGGCACATCCTCGAGGATCAGGAGCGAAATCCGCTCAGTTACACCGATGTGATCCGCGCCAGCTTCGCTCTGGGTGGCAAGATAGCGGCGCTGACCAGGCGAGGCGATCGCGTCGGCGTGTTGCTTCCTTCGAGCGCCGGCGCGGCGGTGACCTTTTTCGCCCTGCAAGCTCACGGCCGCGTGCCGGCCATGCTCAATTTCACCGCCGGCATCCGCAACCTGCGCGCGGCGGTCAAGCTGGCCGGCGTCGAACGTGTGCTGACCTCGCGCCGTTTCGTGGAGCAGGGCAAGCTGCACGACCTTGTCGACGCTCTCGAGGCGACCTGCCAGATCACCTTCCTGGAAGACTTGGGAAAGGCGATCGGCGGAGTGGATCGCGTTGCGGCCCTCGGCGCTTCTCTGCTGGCGCGCCAGATGCGCGCCAAGGCCTCACCGCACGACGCCGCGGTCATCCTATTTACGTCCGGCAGTTTCGGCGCTCCCAGAGGCGTAGTGCTGAGCCACGCCAACTTGATCGCCAACGCCGGCCAAGTCTCGGCGCACATCGCGCTCGATCCAGATTGGGTGTTCTTCAACCCTCTGCCGGTTTTCCATTGCTTCGGCCTCACCGCTGGTCTGCTACTGCCGATGTTCAACGGCATGAAGGCGTTCCAGTACCCCAGCCCTCTGCATGTGAAACTCGTGCCGGCGCTCATCAAGGCCAGCGGGGCCAGCGTGTTGCTGGCCACGGACACCTTCGTAAACCAGTACGCGCGCGCGGCCGAGGCCGGCGAACTTTCGGGACTGCGGTTCATCGTCTGCGGGGCCGAGCGGGTGCGCGAAGAGACCCATAGCCTGATCGCCGATCGCTTCGGCCCGATTCCGGTCCTGGAGGGCTACGGTGCGACCGAAGCCTCGCCGGTGATCGCGGTCAACAAACCGGACGACAACCGGCGGGGGACCGTCGGCGGACTGTTGCCGGCTATCCGCACGCGACTGGAATCCGTGGAAGGCATCGCCAGAGGCAAACGCCTGTTCGTCGCCGGGCCCAACATTATGAGCGGCTATCTTGGCGCCGACGGGAGGCTGGAGCCGCCGCCGGGAGGCTGGCACGACACCGGCGATGTCGTGGAGATCAGCGACGACGGCTGGATCACGATCCTAGGACGCGTCAAGCGGTTCGCCAAGATCGGCGGCGAGATGGTCTCGCTGGCGGCGGCTGAGGGCCTCGCGGCCGGCCTTTGGCCCGACGCGCGCCATGCCGTGATTTCGATGCCTGACGCCAAGAAAGGTGAACGGCTGATCCTTGTGACCGACCGGCCGGACGCGGCGGTGGCCGCGTTGATCGCACACGCCCAGGCGGTGGGCGCCCCGGAGCTGGCCGTCCCGCGCCGCATCGTCAAAAGCGCGGAGATCCCGGTGCTCGGGTCTGGAAAGACCGACTACGTCGCCATTCAGCGCATCGCCGAGGCGGAATAGACCGCGCCCCGGCTATAGGTGCAGAACCCGGCCGAAGGCGTCGAGGGAGGCCTCGTGCATCGCCTCGCTCATCGTTGGGTGCGGGAAGACGGTGGCGAACACGTCCGCCTCCGTGGCTTCCAGGGTCATGGCCAGGGCAAAGCCCTGGATCATCTCGGTGACTTCGGCGCCGATCATGTGCGCGCCGATGAGAGCGCCGGATTTGGCGTCGAACACGGTCTTCACCAGGCCTTCGGTCTCGCCCGAGGCGATCGCCTTGCCATTGACGCGGAACGGAAAGCGCCCGACCTTGATCTCGCGGCCTGCCGCTTTGGCCTGGGTCTCGGTCAAGCCGACCGATGCCACCTGCGGGCTCGCGTAGGTGCACGCCGGGATCGGCGGGCTCAGGTTGTCCCCGGCCAAACCCGCGATGTGTTCGACACAGTGCACGCCTTCGTGACTGGCCTTGTGCGCGAGCCATGGCGGACCGGCTACGTCGCCGATGGCGTAGAGTCCGGCGACATTGGTGGCCCCGTAGGCATCGGTCACGATGTGGCCCCGATCGATGCTCACGCCGAGCGCCTCCAGGCCCATGCCGTCGATATTGGCGTCGATTCCCACGGCCACGATCGCGACATCGGCGACGAGTCGTTCGGTCTTGCCGCTTGCCTCGAGGTCCAGGGAAACCCCGGTCTTCGGCTTCGAAAGCCCCGTGACTGTCGCGCCGAGCCGGAACTTCATGCCACGTTTCTCGAATGCTTTCAGAGCGATCGTGGATATTTCCTCATCTTCCACGGGCAGAATGCGCGGCAGTGCCTCTATCACCGTCACCTCCGAGCCCAGGGCGCGGTAGAAGCTGGCGAATTCGATGCCGATGGCGCCGGAGCCGACCACGAGAAGGCTTGGCGGCGCCCGTTCGGGAACCATGGCTTCGCGATAGGTCCACACCCGCTCGCCGTCCGGTTCCAGCCCGACCGCGGGAATCACGCGCGCCCGCGCGCCCGTCGCCAGTATCACCGCCTTGGCGTTCATCGTGCGTTCGCCGCCGGCTTTCAGCGCCACGGTGACCTGGGGCGCGGGCGTGCCGGGAGAGAGCCGCGCGACGCCGCTCACCACCTCGATCTTGTACTTTTTCATCAGGAAGGCGACGCCGGCGCTCAGTTGGGCGGCCACTTTTCGAGACCGGGCGATGACCTTGGTGAAGTCGTAGGACCGGCCTTCGATGGAAAGGCCGTAATCCGAAAGGTGCGCCAGGCTCTCGTAGACCTCACCCGACTTCAAGAGGGCCTTGGTGGGAATGCACCCCCAGTTGAGGCAGACGCCGCCCAGCGCTTCGCGCTCGATGATGGCGGTCTTCAGGCCCAGCTGGGCGGCGCGGATGGCCGTGACATAGCCACCGGGCCCAGCGCCGATGACGATCAGATCGAGCCCATCGGCCATCAGAGGAGGGCTTCGATAGCGCTCTCCAGCGCCTTGGGTTCGGTGTTCGGAGCGAAGCGGGCTGCGACGCGCCCTTCACGGTCAATGAGAAACTTGGTGAAGTTCCATTTCACCGCCTCGCTGCCGAGCAGACCCTTCTTTTCCTTCTTCAGCCAGGCCCACAACGGATCGGCGTTTGCGCCGTTGACATCGATCTTGGCCATCATCGGAAAGCTCACGTCATAGGTCAGAGAGCAGAAACTGGCGATTTCCTCGGCCGATCCTGGCTCCTGAGCTCCGAACTGATTGCAGGGAAAGCCTAGGATCGTAAGGCCGCGGTCGGCGAACTTGCGCCCAAGGGCTTCGAGCCCGGCGTATTGAGGGGTGAAGCCGCACTTGCTGGCGGTGTTCACGATCAGCAGCACCCGGCCTCGATACTCGGCAAGGGGCGAGGGACGGCCGTCCAGGGTGCTGGCCGTGAAATCGTAGGCGTTCATCGACTTCGGTCGCTCCGTCTCACACGATCATGGTGATCGGCTCTTCGATCATCGCCTTGAAGGCCGCAAGCCAGCGCGCGCCGATCGCTCCGTCGACCACCCGATGGTCGCAGGTGAGCGTCACGGTCATCATGGTGGCGATAGCCAAGGCGTCGCCTCTGACCACCGCCCGCTTCTCGCCCGCGCCGACCGAAAGGATCGCGCCCTGCGGCTCGTTGATGATCGAGGCGAAGGATATGACGCCGAACATCCCGAGGTTGGAAACGGAGAAGGTCCCCCCGAGATACTCGTCCGGCTTCAGCTTGCGGCCGCGGGCGCGCTCGGCCAGATCCTTGGTCTCCAGCGCGATCGTGGCCACGCCCTTGGTCTCGGCGGCGCGGATGATCGGCGTGATCAGGCCCCCATCGATCGCCACCGCCATGGCGATGTCGGCGTGATGGTGCAGGGCGATGCCATCCGGACTGTAGCTGGCGTTGGCCTCGGGCACCCGCTTTAGCGCCGAGGCGGCGGCCTTGATGATGAGGTCGTTGAGACTGACCTTGCCTCCGGCAGAGGCCTCCAGCAGCCGGTTTATCCGGGCCCGCACGGCGATCAGCGCATCGATCTCCAGGTCGATGGTGAGCGGGAAGTGCGGCACATCACGAAAGCTCTCGGTCATGCGCCGGGCGACGGTCTTTCTCATGCCGTCGAGGGGAACAAGATCGTAGGAGCCCGGGGCGATGCCCATCTGTTCGAGGGTTCTGGCCTCGCGGACAGGCGACACGCCGGCCTGACGGGACGGCTCGGAGGCGACCGAACTCCCAGGCCCCGCTACGGCCGCCTCAGGCGCCTCACCGCCAGCGCCTTCGATGTCTCGCAGGATCACCCGGCCATGCGGGCCGGTGCCCTTGATCGCCGCCAAGTCGAGCCCACGCTGCTCGGCCATGCGCCTTGCCAGTGGAGAGGCCGCGACGCGCTCGCTGGATTGGGCGTGCGGCTTGGGCGCCGCCTCGGGCGCGGCGGGCACGGCCGTCGAGGCGGGCTCGGACGGCGCCGGCGGAGCCGGCGTGGGCGTCGGCGGCGGATCGGCTCTGGCCGGGGCCGCGACCTCGCCGCCGGAAAGCCGGGCGATCGGCGTGTTGATCTTCACCCCTTCCGAGCCCTCCGGAACCAGGATCGCCTCGACCACACCCTCGTCTACGGCCTCCACCTCCATGGTGGCCTTGTCCGTCTCGATCTCGGCGATCACATCACCGCTCTTGACGGCGTCGCCGGCCTTGACCAGCCATTTGGCGAGGGTGCCCTCCTCCATGGTCGGCGACAGCGCCGGCATCAGCACTTCGGTCATGTCGGCTCCTTGGAAAGGTGGGCCAGGCCGGCGCCATGGCGTTCCCAGTCTCGGCCGTCGAACTCACTGATCTCCAACTCCAGGCTCTCGACGGTATCGAGGCAGCGCGCGTTGACCGACCAGCCGTCCGGGTTCGATCGCGGCCGATAGAAGCTCTTCACCCCGCAGACGCGGCAGAACAGGTGCTCGGCGACCCCGCTGTTGAACCGGTAACTGGTCAGCTGGTCCTGGCCCTGGAGAAGACGGAACCGGCTCTCGGGCACGATGATGTGGATGTATCCGGTCTTGGCGCAGATCGAACAGTTGCACGATTGCGCATCTATTCGCCCGACCAGCTCGGCCTCGAAGCGCACCGCCCCGCAATGACAGCCGCCCGCGGTCATCGGTAACAGACCGCCTTGGCGGCCGCGACGATGCGCGCCAGCGAGGGAATCGACAGCGCCTCCAGATTGGCCGCGTAGGGCAAGGGTACGTCCTCCTGATGCACCCGGGCCGGAGGCGCGTCGAGCGCATCGAACGCCTCCGCTACGACCCGGGCCGCCACCTCGGCGCCGACGCCGAACGGCCCCCACCCCTCCTCGACGGTCACCAGTCGGTGGGTCTTGATCACGCTTTCGATAACGGTCGCATGGTCGAGGGGCCGCAGGGTGCGCAAATCGATGACCTCGGCCTCGATCCCCTCCTTGGCCAGTTCTTCGGCCGCGTGCAGGGTGAAGCCGACCATGCGCGCGTGCGCCACCAGGGTCACGTCCGTCCCCGACCGGCGGACCAGGGCCTCGCCGATCGGCGTCAGCACGTCGATGCCATCCGGCACCTCTCCCTCCATGCCGTAGAGCATTTCGTGTTCAAGGAAGACGACGGGATTGGGATCGCGAATGGCCGACTTCAGCAGTCCCTTGGCGTCGGCCGCGTCGTACGGCGCTACGACTTTCAGACCCGGCACCTGCCCGTACCAGCTGGAATAGTCCTGGCTGTGCTGGGCGCCGACCCGGCTGGCCGCGCCGTTCGGACCGCGAAAGACGATCTGGCAGCGCATCTGGCCGCCGGACATGTAGAGCGTTTTCGCCGCCGAATTGATGATGTGGTCGATGGCCTGCATGGCGAAGTTGAAGGTCATGAACTCGACGATGGGCTTGAGGCCGGCGAGGGCCGCGCCCACGCCCAGGCCCGCGAAACCATGCTCGGTGATCGGCGTGTCGATCACCCGGCGCGCGCCGAACTCCTCCAGCAGATCGCGGCTGACCTTATAGGCCCCCTGGTACTGCGCCACCTCCTCGCCCATCAGAAAGACGTCGGGATCGCGCCGCATCTCCTCGGCCATGGCGTCGCGCAGGGCGTCTCGAACCGTCGTCACGCGCCGGCGCCGATCGTGACGTCGGTATAGAGCTCGCCAGGGTCCGGCTCGGGGGCAGTGCGGGCGAATTCGGCCGCGTCCGCAACGATCGCTTTCACTTCGGCGTCGACGGCCTTCAACGCCGACTCGGCGGCCAGACCTCCAGCCTCGAGGCGGTCTGCCAGCAGCTCGATCGGATCGCGCGTCCGGCGCACAGCGTCGATCTCGTCGCGCGTGCGGTACTTGCCGGGGTCGCTCATGGAGTGGCCGCGATAGCGGTAGGTCTTCATCTCCAGAATAAACGGTCCCCGCCCCGATCTCGCGTGCTCCGCCGCCGCCAACCCGGCCTCGCGCACTGCCGTCACGTCCATTCCGTCGACTTCGGCGCCGGCGATATTGAAGCTGGCGCCACGCCTGTGCAGGTGGGTCTCGGAGGATGAGCGTTCGACGCTGGTGCCCATCGCGTACTGATTGTTCTCGATCACATAGACGACCGGCAGGCGCCACAGCTCGGCCATGTTGAAGCTCTCATAGACCTGACCCTGGTTGGCCGCCCCGTCGCCGAAATAGACGAAAGCCACGGCGCCGTTGTCGCGATAGCGGTTCGCCAGCGCGAGGCCGGTCCCAAGACTCACCTGGGCCCCGACGATGCCGTGGCCGCCGTAGAACCCCTTTTCGATCGAAAACATGTGCATCGAGCCGCCCTTGCCGCGCGACACTCCGGCAGCCCGGCCGGTCAGCTCCGCCATCACCGACTTGGGGTCGATACCCGCCGCCAGCATGTGACCGTGCTCGCGATAGCCGGTGATCATCTGGTCGCCCGGTTTCTTAACCGCCTGCATGCCGACGGCAATCGCTTCCTGGCCGATATAGAGGTGACAGAAGCCGCCGATCAGGCCCATGCCGTAGAGCTGTCCGGCCCGCTCCTCGAACCTGCGGATCAGCAGCATGTCGCGGTAGAAGCCAAGCAGGCTCGCGGCGTCCGCACTCCGGGCTTCTACTTTTTCGACTTTGGCGGCGCCGCGCGCCATGCATCTGCTCCCGGGCCAGAAACGCCCGGTCAGTCCGACAGCGCGGGCGTGTCAGCTGTGGTCCGGGACTTCGCGGATCACATAGTCCCTGGGATCGGCAAAGCCTAGGAGCACATGCGCGCGCTCCTCGAGCAGATCGGCCGAAAGGCTCTCGTCTCGCAGATAACGCGCACGAGCCTCAAGGCCCCCGCGTTGCGCCTGCAGCTTGGCCAGTTCCGCCTGTCGGGCCGCGGCCGCGGCCCGCCTCTGCCCGGCTAGCAGCAGGCCGCGATCTCCGGTGAGGGCGTGAAAGCCGAAGTAGAAGATCAGGAACGCCAGCGCTGCGGTCGGAAGATAGGTCGTCAGGCGCGGTAACATGGCGGCGACTCGGAGATCCTCGCGGCGGCGTCGAGGCCCCCTGGATATCGCGCTTCGGCCTTAACGCAAGGCTAAGTGCGGCCGGGCCTAAGCCAGCCGCTTCACCGCCTTGGCGCCGGCATAGATCGCCTGATCGCCGAGTTGTTCCTCGATCCGCAGGAGTTGGTTGTATTTGGCCAGGCGCTCGGATCGCGCCAGAGAGCCGGTCTTGATCTGGCCGCAGCCGCTCGCCACCGCCAGATCGGCGATCGTCGTATCCTCAGTTTCCCCCGACCGGTGGCTCATCACCGTGGTGTAGGCCGCGCGATGGGCGATCTCGACGGCGTCCAGGGTCTCGGAAAGCGTGCCGATCTGGTTGACCTTGATCAGCACCGAGTTGGCCAAGTGTTTCTCCACACCCATCTCAATGCGCGCCGGATTGGTGACGAACAGATCATCGCCCACGAGCTGCACCTTGCCGCCGAGCTCGCGGGTGAGAAGGGCCCAGCCCTCGAGGTCGTCCTCGGCGCAGCCGTCTTCGATCGAAGCGATTGGAAAGCGGGCGACAAGATCGGCGAGGTAGGAGACCAGGCCGGCTTGGTCCAGGCTCTTGCCCTCGCCGGTCAGTTCGTAGCGGCCATCCTTGAAAAATTCCGTGGCGGCGGCGTCGAGACCGAGATGAAAATCCTCGCCCGCCCTCCAGCCGACGGATTGCGCCGCCTCTACGATGAACGCCAGAGCCGCCTCCGCGCCGGCGAGCCTCGGCGCGAAGCCGCCTTCGTCGCCGACATTGGTGTCCTGACCGGCGTCCTTGAGGCGGATCTTGAGCGCGTGGAAAATCTCCGCTCCCATGCGCACAGCCTCGGCGAAGCTTGTCGCGCCGGTGGGCAAAATCATGAATTCCTGGATGTCTATCGGGTTGTCGGCGTGGGCGCCGCCGTTGATGATGTTCATCATCGGCACGGGCAGCAGCCTTGCGCCGACCCCGCCCACGTATTTGTACAGCGGTAGGCCGGCCGAGATCGCCGCCGCCTTGGCGGTCGCGAGGCTCACGCCCAGAATGGCGTTGGCGCCCAGGCGGCTCTTGTTGGGGGTCCCGTCGAGCTCGATCATTAAGGCGTCGAGTCGCCGTTGATCCTCGGCGTCGAAGCCGGACAGCGCGTCGAAGATATCGCCATTGACCGCGCCAACGGCTCCCAGAACGCCCTTGCCGCCGTAGCGTTGAGCGTCACCGTCGCGCCGCTCGACCGCCTCGTGCGCGCCGGTCGACGCCCCAGAGGGAACCGCGGCGCGACCGATCGATCCATCCTCGAGCGTCACATCGACCTCGACGGTGGGATTGCCGCGGCTGTCGAGAATCTCCCTGGCGACGATGTCGACGATCTCGGTCATGGCATCCTGCACGCGGTTGTCGGAGGCGCGGAGGCTTAGCCGAGCCGCTGGCCGAAGGAAACGGGCGCAACGCTTGTGTCCAGCCGGGTCGCTCTGCCATGCAATGGCGGGCCCAATCCAGGAAAGTCCCGCCATGCTGACCGTTCAGATCACCGACAGAATAGCTCTGGTCACTCTGAATCGACCCGAAGCCATGAACGCGCTGTCGCGGGCCCTCCGGGCGGCTTTGCACGAGGCGATGATCTCGCTCGCAGCCGATCCGGCGGTGAGCGTGGTGGTGCTGACCGGCGCCGGTCGCGCGTTCACGGCGGGCCTCGACCTCAAGGAATTAGGTAGCGATCCCGATGGCCTTGGCGCGGCGAACGCCGAGGGGGCGAACGAAAACCCTGTACTGGCGATTACCCAGTGCCCAAAGCCGGTGATCGGGGCGATCAATGGCGTGGCCATCACCGGCGGCTTCGAACTGGCGCTCGCCTGTGACGTCCTTATCGCCTCCGCCAACGCAAGGTTCGCCGATACCCACGCCCGGGTCGGGATCATGCCGGGCTGGGGTCTGTCGCAGAAGCTCTCACGCGTGATCGGCATCTATCGCGCGAAGGAAATGTCGCTCACCGGCAACTTCCTCGACGCCGACACCGCCTTGGCCTGGGGCCTCGTCAACCGCGTCGTCGCGCCCGAAGCCCTTGTCGAAACGGCCCTGGCCCTGGCGCGCGACATGGCCTCGATCGAACCCGAGACTCTGTGCCGCTACAAGAAGATCATCGACGACGGCTTCGCCCTGCCGATGGGCGAGGCCCTGGCGCTCGAGGGCGAGCTTTCGCGCGGGCACAATCGGACTGTGACACCGGAAGCTGTCGAGGCGAGGCGCGCGGCGATCCAGGCGCGCGGAAGGTCTCAGTAGCGCCGAGGAGGCTCAGTCTTCCTTGACGGCCAGGATCTGGCGACCGCGGTACATGCCGGTCTTCAGGTCGACATGGTGGGGCCGGCGCAGTTCGCCGCTGTCCTTGTCCTCGACATAGCTGTTAGCCGGCAAGGCGTGGTGCGAGCGCCGCATGTTTCGCCTCGACGGCGAGACCTTGCGTTTGGGGACGGCCATGGACGGGACTTCTCGGAGCGGGAAAGAGGAAGCGGCGGTCTATGGCGGAAAACCGGCGTAGACTCAAGTCGCGCGTTCAAACCAGGCGGCTCTGCTCCACGGCCGCGGCGATGAAACTCGCATAGAGCGGGTGGGGCGCGAACGGCCGGCTCTTGAGCTCGGGGTGGAACTGGACGCCGATGAACCAGGGGTGGTCCTCGCGCTCGACCACCTCCGGCAGCAGCCCGTCCGGTGAGACGCCCGTCATCCTGAGGCCAGCCTTCTCGAAGGCCTCACGGTAGCCGATATTGACCTCGTAGCGATGGCGATGGCGCTCGTCGATCGTGGCGGCCTCGCCGTAGATTTCCGCAATCTTGGAGCCTGGAGTCAGCCTGGCTTCGTAGGAGCCCAGGCGCATCGTGCCGCCCAGGTCATCACCCTCGACGCGGATCTCGCGACGATTGCCTTGGGTCCATTCGGTCATCAGGCCCACGACCGGCTCGGTTGTTGGACCGAACTCGGTCGAGGACGCGGCGGCGACGCCGGCGACGTTTCGCACCGCCTCGATCACCGCCATCTGCATGCCGAAACAGACGCCGAAATAGGGCACCGCGCGCTCGCGGGCGAACTGGGCGGCGCGGATCTTGCCCTCCGAGCCACGCTCACCAAAACCGCCCGGCACGAGTATGCCGTGCACACCCTCCAGGCGCGTCGCCGCCGCCCCATCGTCGCCTTCGAACGCCTCGCTCTCGACCCAGTCGAAATTGACCCGCACCCGATTGGCCAAACCTCCGTGAATCAGCCCTTCGATCAATGACTTATAGGCGTCTTTCAAGACGGTGTACTTGCCCACCACCGCGATCGTGACCTCACCGTCGGGCTGGGTGACCCGCTCGGCGATGCGCCGCCAGCGAGACAGGTCGGGGGCCGGGGCGTCGCAGATCCCGAACACGTCCAGCACCTCGGCGTCCAGGCCCTGGGCGTGGTAGTTGAGCGGCACCGCATAGATGTCGGCCGCATCCATGGCCTCGATCACCGCCGAGGGTCGCACGTTGCAGAAAAGGCCGATCTTGCGTTGCTCCTCCGGCGGGATCGGCTGTTCACAGCGGCAGAGCAGTACGTCCGGCTGAATACCGATCGAGCGTAACTCCTTGACCGAGTGCTGGGTCGGCTTGGTCTTCATCTCGCCGGCGGTCTTGATGAACGGAAGCAGAGTCAGATGGACGTAGCAGGCGTCGCCGCGCGGCAGATCCTGGCCCAGTTGGCGGATGGCCTCGAAGAACGGCAGTCCCTCGATGTCGCCCACCGTGCCGCCGATCTCCACCAGCACGAAATCCACGCCCTCGCCCGGGTCGGCCAGGACGAAGCGCTTGATCTCGTCGGTGACGTGCGGGATCACCTGCACGGTGGCCCCCAGATAGTCGCCGCGCCGTTCCTTCTCCAGGATCGTCTTGTAGATCTGGCCGGTGGTGATGTTGTCGGCCCGCGTGGCCGAGACCCCGGTGAACCGTTCGTAGTGGCCCAGATCGAGGTCGGTCTCGGCCCCGTCGTCGGTGACGAACACCTCGCCGTGCTGATAGGGGCTCATGGTCCCCGGATCGACATTCAGATAGGGGTCGAGCTTGCGCAGCCGCACCCCATAGCCGCGCGCCTGCAACAGGGCGCCGAGCGCCGCGGAGGCGAGACCTTTTCCCAAAGAGGAGACCACGCCGCCGGTTATGAAGATGTACCGGGCCATGGGCGATCAGGTTAGCACCGATTCGCGGGCCCGGTGAACTACGGCGCCGGCGGGTTTCCCGGTGGCGGCCCGCCTAAGGGCGGCAGCTGAATTGGCGAAGGCGCGCTCTGATTGGGCGACTGTCCGGCCGGCGCCGGCGCGGCCCCCGGGGGCGGCGCCTTAAGCCGCTTGGCCAGGGTTTCGGGATCGACCGACTGGCCCTTGAGCCGGTCGATGATCGCCTGGGACGAGCGCTCGCGGCCGCCCAGCAAGGTCAGAGCGAGACTGAGGGTCAGGAACAGGGTGAACAGCACCCACGTGGTGCGCGTCAGAAGGTCGCCCGCGCCGCGCGCGGTCACGAGCCCCGTCGGGCTGCCCGTCCCCAAAGCGCCGCCCTCGGAGCGCTGCAGGAGCACCACCCCGATCAGCGCGAGGCAGACCAGCATGTTGAGGATCAAGAGTAGGTCGCGAAGCATGAAGGGGCAGCTCTTATCACCGCCCACCCTCTCGCGCCAGAGAGACCTACACGGGGCTCAGTATCTCGAGGAAGGATGCGGCGGTGAGGGAGGCGCCGCCGACCAGCGCCCCGCCGACCTCGGCGATCCGCAGGATCTCGCCGGCGTTGTCGCCTTTGACGGACCCGCCGTAGAGAATGGGGATGCTCGCGCCCTGAGCGCCGAAGCGGGCGATCAGGTCCGCGCGGATCGCGGCATGCGCCTCGGCGATCTCGCCGACGCTGGGCGTTAGGCCCGAGCCGATCGCCCACACCGGCTCGTAAGCCACGCAGAAATCACGCTTGGCGAGCACGTCCGGCAGCGAGGCGGCAAGCTGCGCCGCCACCACCGCCAGAGCCTGACCGGCGCGGCGCTCTGCCAGCGTTTCGCCGACGCAGACGATCGGCTCCAACCCCGCGCGCACGGCGGCGCGCGCCTTGGCGGCGACGAGGGCATCGGTCTCGCCGTGTCCGGCGCGGCGCTCGGAATGGCCCAGGATCACCAGCCTCGCCCCGGCGTCGACCAGCATTTCGGCCGATACATCGCCGGTGAACGCGCCGGAGGCCTGGGCGCGGCAATCCTGGCCGCCGATCTCGATCGCCACGCCGGTAAGGGTTCTGGCCATTCGCTCGATCAACGTCGCTGGCGGAAACAAGGCGACACGGGCGCCGATCGCGTGGTCCTCGACCCAGCCGGCCAGGACTCGGGCTTCCCCCAGACTGGAGTCCAGGCCGTGCATCTTCCAGTTTCCGGCGATGAAGGGGCGTGGCGTTGTCAAGCGGGATCGATCTCCTTGGACGCGTTCTGCCCGATGGTCCGGTCGCTGTCACCCAAGCTTGCGGGCCGCCGCGCGGCTCACCTATACCGCACATCTTCCGGGCGCCCGCCGCGCCGCCAAGAGATCGACGGCTCACGCCTCCATGACCGGTTCGCTACGCTCGACGGCCAGAAATCCCGTCGCCATCGCCTTGATGGGTCTCCTGATCCTCGTGTTCCTCGTCCTCGGCGTTGGCGGGGGCGGTCGGTTTCCGGACGCGTTCCGCGCCGCCGCCGCCGATTCGGTCGTCACCGCGGGCAGCCATTCCATGAGCAGCCGCGATTTCCTCAGGGTCTTCGACCAGCAGAAGGAGAAGTACGAGCAGCAGGCCGGCCAGACCTTCACCACCGACTTACTCGTTCAGAACGGCGCGGACCAGCAGATGCTGGGCGAGATCGCTCTCGAGCAGGCAGAGCTGGAAATGGTGACCCGCGCGGGCATCACTCCGGCGCCGGTCCTCGTCGACGCTGAGATCAAGAAACTGCCCTTCGCCTTCGATCGGGTGACGGGCCAGTTCAGCCAGCAGCAATTCACCCAGGCTCTCGCCGCCCAGGGGTTCACCCCAAAACAGGCCGAGGCTCAGATCGCCGATGAACTGGCTCAACGGCATTTCACCTACGCCATGCAAGCGGGTTTCAAGGTTCCCCGCCTCTATGCCGCCTTGAGCGCGGTAGCGGGCATGGAGAGCCGGGACGTGTCCTGGTTCCTGCTCGACCTCCATGCCGTGCCGCCGCCGGCCCCCCCGACCGATGCTCAGTTGTTGGCGTTCATGCAGGCCCACGCCGCCCAATTGACCCGTCCGGAGATGCGCGTGATCAGTTTGGCGCGCTTTTCGGCCAAGGCGCTGGCGCCCACCATCACCGTCGATCCGGCGGAGGTGGCGAAGGAATTCGCCTTCAAGAAAGACACCCTCTCCAACCCCGAGCGCCGGACGGTGATCGAGATTCCGGTCAAGACCGTCGCCGATGGCGCCACGGCGGCCCAACGCCTGAGCCGTGGCGAGGAGCCGGCGGCGATCGCCAAATCCATGGGCGTCGAGCCGGTGATCTATCTGGACAAGCCACAGTCGGCGATCGCGGACCGCAAGCTCGGCGCGGCCGCCTTTGCGCTCAAGGATGGCGCGGTCGGCGGGCCGGTGGCGGGCGATCTGGGGCTGGCGGCGGTCAAGATCGCCAAGGTCACACCCGGCGGTGCGGCGACGCTGGAGACGGCCAGGGCGAAGATCGAAGCCGACCTGCGCGACCGCAAGGCCGCCGATCTCGCCTACAAGCAGAGCCAGGCCTTCGACGACGCGCGCCAGGCTGGGGCCGGCGTCGCAGACGCGGCGCGCAAGGCGGGCGTGGCGCTGCTGACGGTGGGTCCTGTCACCGCCACTGGTCTCGATGACAGCGGCAAACCCAACCCCGCCCTAAGCGACAAGATCCTGAAAGCCGCGTTCGCTCTGGGCGCGGGCCAGGACGGCGACCTCGAAGACGCAGGCGCGGGCGAATACTTCGCCGTCCGCGTCGAGCGCGTTCAGCCGCCGTCGCTGCCGGCTCTGGCCGACAAACGGCCGCAACTGGCCCAGGCCTATATGACCCAGGAGCTGGTGACAGCCCTCAAGGCCAAGGCGCTGTCGTTGGTGGATCAGATTCGCAAGGGCCAGGGCATTGATCAGGTCGCCGCTCAGGTCGGCGCGCACGTAACGCGCCAGCCGGGCATGCAACGGCTGCAGGCCCAGCAGTACCAGGCGCTCGGGCGCGAGTTCCTGGAGAACGTGTTTGGTCTCAAGCCGGGTGACGCCTTTGCCGCCGGGGGCGGCAACGGCATCTACATCGGCCGTCTCGACGCGGCGCGTCCGGGCGATACGGTGGCGACGGCGCGCCTGCTCGAAGCGATTCGCGGTCGCGTCACCCAGGGCTATGTAAGCGAGATGATCGGGGAGGTGCGCGAGGCGTCGCGGCGGTCGATCAAGACCGACGTCAACCTCGCGGTTGCGCGCCGGGCGATCGGCGTCGATCCGGCGACCACAGCCAAGAGCGGCGTCAAGCCGGGCGGCCAGGCCAAGTGACCCCGGAGCCGGGCTATGCGGCGTTCGAGCGCGCCCATGGTCTTGGCCGGCCCCAACTGGTTTGGACGCGCCTGATCGACGATCTGGAGACGCCGGTTTCGGCCTACCTCAAGATCGCGCATGGGCGGCCCTACGCCTTCCTGTTCGAGTCGGTGGAAGGCGGCGCATGGCGGGGCCGCTACTCGATCGTCGCCATGAAGCCGGACCTGGTCTGGCGCTGCCGCGGCGACGACGCCGAGATCTCCCAAGGCGAGGAGATCGCGGCAGGCCGCTTTTCACCGCAGCCGGGGGGCGCGCTGGACTCGCTGCGCGACGTGGTCGCTGCGGCGAGGCTCGACATCCCGGCCGGACTGCCACCGATGGCGGCAGGGCTGTTCGGCGTCCTTGGTTACGACATGGTCAGACTGGCCGAGCGGCTGCCGGACGTGAATTCTGATCCGTTGGGCCTGCCCGACGCGGTTCTCATCCGGCCATCGATCGTCGCGGTGTTCGACGCCATCGCCCAGGAGATCATCCTGGTCACGACGGCGCGACCGGACGGCGCCTCGGCGGGCGATGCCTGGAGCGACGCGGGTGCGCGGCTTGAAGCGGTGATCGCCGATCTGGCCCGACCCCTGCCCGCGCCTGGCGACCCTTCGACGGACCGCGCGCAGGACCTCACCTCGCCGGTGAGCCGTGAGGCCTATGGCGAAATTGTCGAGCGCGCCAGGACCTATATCCGCGCCGGCGACGTCTTCCAGGTCGTGCCCAGTCACCGCTTCGCGGCGCCGTTCCCGCTCGATCCCTTCGCGCTCTACCGCTCGCTGCGCCGCACCAACCCCTCACCGTTCCTGTTCTACCTCGATCTCGCAGGTTTCCAGCTGGTCGGCTCCTCGCCAGAGATCCTCGTGCGCCTGCGCGACGGCAAGATCACCATTCGCCCGATCGCCGGCACCCGGCCGCGCGGCGCGACGCCGTCCGAGGATGTGGCGCTGGAGCACGAACTCCTGGCCGACGCCAAGGAGCGGGCCGAACATCTCATGTTGCTCGACCTGGGCCGCAACGATGTGGGCCGGGTGGCGATGCTGCGCGAGCCAGGCCGCAATGCACCCGCAGGCGCCGGCTCCACGCCGAGGGTGCGGGTGACCGAAAGCTTCGTCGTCGAACGCTACAGCCACGTGATGCACATCGTCTCCAACGTCGAGGGCGACGCGCCCGATGGACTGGACCCGGTGGACGTGTTGATGGCCGCACTGCCCGCGGGCACGCTCTCGGGCGCGCCCAAGGTTCGGGCGATGCAAATCATCGACGAGCTCGAGAGCGTCAAACGCGGCGTCGCCTATGCGGGCGCCGTGGGCTATTTCGGCGCCGACGGTTCGGTCGATACCTGCATTGTCCTGCGCACCGGCCTGGTGAAGGACGGCATCCTTCATGTGCAGGCGGGAGGCGGCGTCGTCGCCGACAGCGACCCGAAGGCGGAGTACGAAGAGACGCTCCACAAGGCTCAGGCGCTTCGCCGCGCCGCGCACGAAGCCTGGCGCTTCTCGTAAGCCGCCGCAAAGCCCGCTAGAACCGGCGCCATGATCCTGGTGATCGATAACTACGATAGCTTCACCTACAATCTCGTCCACTATCTGAACGAGCGTGAGGCGCGCACCGTCGTGCGTCGCAACGACGCCCTGAGCGCGAGCGACGCTCTGGCGCTGCGGCCGGATGCGGTGCTGCTCTCACCGGGGCCTTGCACGCCAGACCAGGCCGGCATCTGCCTGGAACTGATCGACAGAGCGCCGGCGAACCTGGCCATCCTCGGCGTGTGCCTGGGTCACCAGGCCATCGGACAGGCGTTCGGCGGCAAGGTGGTGAGAGCCAAGAGCGTCATGCATGGCAAGACAAGCGCCATCCGGCACACAGGGACGGGCCTGTTCGCCGGTCTCCCTGACGGGTTCATCGCCACGCGCTATCACAGCCTGGCGGTCGAGCGGGAGAGCCTGCCGCCGGAGCTCCGCGTAACCGCCTGGACCGATGATGGCGAGATCATGGGACTCTCGCACGAGACCCGGCCCGTCCACGGCGTGCAATTCCATCCCGAATCGATCGCCACCGAAGGCGGCCATCGGTTGCTGGGCAATTTCCTCGAATTGGCCGGCGTAACCCGCCTAGCCCCCGCCTGAGAGGCGGCATGTCCGAGGCCTTCCGACCGTTGCTGGCGCGCTTGGCCGACGGCGCCACCCTGGTGGGTGATGACGCGGACGCCTTCTTCTCCGCCTGCCTGCGCGGCGAGCCGACCCCCGCGCAGATCGCCGCCGCCGTCACCGCCATGCGACTACGGGGCGAGACGGTGGGCGAGATCACCGCCTGCGCGCGCGCCCTGCGACGGGAAGCGATGACGCTGGATCACAGCCACGACGTCGTCGATGTGTGTGGCACGGGCGGCGATGGGGCCCACACGCTCAACATCTCCACCGCCGCCGCGTTCGTGGCGGCCGGCGGCGGGCTCAAGGTCGCCAAGCACGGCAATCGCGCCGCCTCGTCACGCTCAGGCTCGTCGGACGTTCTGGCCGCGCTCGGGGTCAACCTCGACGCCAGTCTCGATCAACAGCGCCGCTCCCTCGACGAGGCGGGCATCTGCGTCATGTTTGCCCCGGCGCATCATGGGGCCATGCGCCACGTGCTGCCGATCCGCCAGGAGTTGGGATTCCGCACTATCTTCAACCTGCTGGGGCCTCTCGCCAACCCGGCCGGCGCTCGCCGCCAGCTGGTCGGCGTGTTCGACGGCCGTTGGGTCGAGCCATTGGCCCGGGTGTTGGGGGCGCTGGGCGCCACGCGAGCCTGGGTGGCGCACGGCGAGGGGCTTGATGAGATCACCACCACCGGAGCGACTCAGGTCGCCGAATGGCGTAATGGCGCTGTGCGCCTGTTCAACATCACACCCGAGGCCGTGGGCCTGCGACGGGCCTCCCTGTCCGATCTGCGCGGGGGCGACCCGGCCGAGAACGCCCGGGCGCTGCAAGCGCTGCTGGACGGGGCCGGCGGCGCCTATCGTGACATCGTCCTGCTCAACGCCGCCGCCGCCTTCCTCGTCGCCGACCGAGTCGAGACCCTGCGCGAGGGCGTCGATCTCGCGGCCCGTTCGATCGACACGGGCGCCGCGGCCAAGGCGCTGAGCGCCCTGATACAACTGACCAAGCCCACGGCATGAGCGACATCCTCGCTCGCATCGGCGCCTACAAGCGCGAGGAAGTGACGGCGCGACGCCGTCGCCAGAGCCAAGCGGCGATCGAGGAGTGCGCGCGGAGCGCGGGGCCCGTTCGGGGTTTTCGCGCCGCGCTCGAACGTTCCCACATCCCGGGACGACTCGCGCTGATCGGCGAAATCAAACGGGCTTCGCCGTCCAAGGGCCTGATTCGCGGGGATTTCGCGCCGGCCGCCCTGGCTCGCGCCTATGACGCGGGCGGGGCCGCCTGCCTCTCGGTTCTGACGGACGCTCCAAGTTTCCAAGGCTCGGATAGGGATCTGATCGACGCCCGGGCGGCTTGCGCCCTGCCCTGCTTGCGCAAGGAGTTCCTGATCGACCCATGGCAGGTGGCCGAATCACGCGCCCTCGGGGCCGATGCGATCCTGGTGATCCTGGCGCTCGTAGATGATTCGTTGGCCGCCGATCTGTTGGCCGAAGCCGCGCGGCTCGGCATGGACGCGCTCGTCGAGACACACGATCTCATGGAGGTCCGCCGTGCCGTGAGCCTGGAAGCTGCCCTCATCGGGGTCAACAATCGCGACCTGCGAACCTTTGTCACAGACCTGGCCACGACCGAGCGGTTGGCTCAGGAAGTTCCGGTAAACGCCTTATTAGTCACGGAAAGTGGGATTTCTGACGCGCGTGACGCCGCGCGGCTCGAGCGCGCCGGGGCCACGGCCATGCTGGTGGGCGAGAGCCTGATGCGGCAGGACGATGTCGCGGCTGCCGCCAGAACCTTGTTGAGCACGGGCGCGAGCGCGGCTTGACATGGTCGGAGAACACTCTGAGAACACGGCTACGTTTTTGATTTGTTCCCGCCGCCGGAATCTGTGCGAGGCCGCCATGCTCACACGAAAACAACACGAACTGCTGATGTTCATCCATGAGCGGATCAAGGAGACCGGCGTGTCTCCTTCATTCGACGAGATGAAGGACGCTTTGGACCTGGCCTCGAAGTCAGGCATCCATCGGCTGATCACCGCCCTCGAGGAGCGCGGCTTCCTGCGCCGCCTGGCCCATCGCGCCCGGGCCATCGAGGTCATGAAACTTCCACAGCAGGCCACGACCTCCGCCCCCGCGAAAGGTCGGAACGTGTTCGAGCCCAAGCTGGTGCCGCAGGCGCGCGGCGCGCCGGTGGGCGACAACGATGTCCGCGAACTCCCTGTATTGGGCCGGATCGCCGCGGGCACGCCGATCGACGCGATCCAGCATGAGCGCAGCCGTCTCATGGTTCCTGAATCCCTGCTGGGCGCCGGCGAGCACTATGTGCTCGAGGTCCAGGGCGACTCGATGATCCAGGCCGGCATCCTCGACGACGATCTGGTGGTGATCCGAAGGACCGACACGGCCAACTCCGGCGAGATCGTCGTCGCGCTGGTCATGGGCGAGGAAGCGACGCTCAAGCGGCTGCGGCGCAAGGGCGCCTCGATCGCGCTCGAAGCCGCCAATCCGGCCTATGAGACACGCATCTTCGGTCCCGATCAGATCCAGGTTCAGGGAAAGCTGGTCGGGCTCATCCGCCGTTATCACTGAGGGTCCAGGGTCGTCGGCCGCGCAGCGGCGCCGACCATTCGAGACGCCAGCCGCCGGGACCGGCGAATACCTCGGCCGAACCGCCGCGCTCGAAGGCCGCGCGGCCGAGCACGCGCACGCCGCGGCAGGCGGGCGGCAACTCCACGCTCGCGCGCAATATCAGGATGTCGGCCCGCTCGCACAGGGCGCTCAGGCGCTCTGGCTTGGGGCGCCGCTTCGTCCACCACGCCGCGATAGCGGGCTGAACATGGCCCTCTGGGGCGCAGCCGCTCTTGTCGCAATCGAACAGGGCCCTTTGGGCTGAAGCCGGATCGGCCGGCGTCGCGAAGTCGCGCCTTTGAGCCCAAAGCCCGGTCGCATATTCCCGCGTCCCGGGTTTGAGCGCGACGGCTTGGCCATTGACCACCACCGCCGCGTCCGCCCCATCGGCGGCGATCCAGGCTACCGGCGCCGGCGGCCGGGGCCAGAGCGCGACCGCCGCGGCCATGGGCAGGCCGATCCACCGCAGGCGCCCGCGCCACAGGCAGGCGAACACGATACCGAGGTAGGAGATGGCCAGGGCGATCTCGGGGGCGGACGAACGGGTGATGGCCGCTCCGGGCAAGGTGGCGAACAGGTGGCCAAGCGAGATGACGCCACGCGCCGCCCATCCCGCCAGCCAGAACAGCGGCCCCGCGACCGCGTGGCCGAGCCCCAGGGCCTCGGCGATCAGGCACAACACCAGGGCCGGCATCAGGAGGACGCTGGCGAGGAAGTCGGCGGTCAGATTGGCGAACACGCCATAGTTGGCCACGCGGTTGAAATGCTGGATGGCGAACGGACCCGTGGCCGCGCCCGCCACGAAACTGACCATCGCCATGCCGAACGTCCAGTTGCGAGCGCCGATCAGCCATGCCGCCAGGCGCGAGCGCACCTCGACTTTGGGTGAACGGCGCCAGACCTCGAACAGGGCCACGAGCGACGCGGTGGCGCAGAACGACATCTCGAATCCCGGCGCCAGCACGACGTCCGGTTCGATCAGCAGGATGATCAGCGCCGCCAGCGCGAGGGAGTGCAGGCTCACCGCGCGACGGTCGACGAGAATGGCGAAGAAGGCGACGCTGGCGGTGATGGCCGCGCGCCGGGCGGGCGGATGGGCGCCCGAAAGCAGCAGATAGCCGGCGACCGCGACGAGAGCGCCCGCCGCGGCGACCTTCTTCCCGTCGACCCGCTCCGCCAGCCACGGCCACGCCGCGATGAGAAACCGGAGCGCGAAGAACGCGAAGCCGCTGACCGCCGCGGTGTGCAGGCCGGCGATCGCCAGCATATGCGCCAGGCCCGATGCGCGCAGGTCGTCCCGATGGCTGGGCGCGAGCCAGTCCTGATGGCTGGTCGTCACCGCCGCCGCCAAGCCCGCGGCGCCGCCGTCGTCCGCTCCCATGACCGCGTGGATCTCCGCCGCCAGCCGGCGCGCCACCTCCCACCGCAAGGCGTTGACCGCCAGTTCCACCCTCAGCGACCAGGGGGGTGTCGGCAGACCCACGATCGTCGGCGGGCGCATCGCCAGGCCGACCCCGCCGATGCCCTCGAACCAGGCGTCGCGGGCGAAGTCGTAGGCTCCCGGCGCGGCCGGGCCGGGGGGTGGATCGAGCAGGGTTTCGATGCGGATAGCCGTTCCTGGCGCGGGCGCGCTTTCGGGTCCGCCCGTAGTGGGCATGACGATGCGTATGCGCGTTGGTGTGTCGGCTGGCGCCAGCCGCGCGATCGCGACCGGCGCAATCAGCAGGCGCGGACCCCGTTCGCTCGGGGCGGCTATATCCACCACCCAGCCCTCGACAGCCACGACACCCAGGTGGGCGGGGGCGATCGGGGCCGCAACCCGGTCGCTGTGCACCTTGGCGACCAAGAACCCGACCGCCGCCGTCGCGACAAGGGCGCTGATGGCCAGGACGACCTTGTGGGTGGTCAGTCGGCGCGTCCCGATCGCGATGACCACTGTAACCGCGGCAAGAGCCGCCGCCAGCCCCAGTGAAGGCTCGTTCTTCAGGCCCAGATAAGTCGCGGCGCCCAGGCCGAAAGCAACCGGCGTCCACAGCAGGACGCGGCTCCACTGGTCGGCGATCTCCGCGCGCAGGCTTGCGCTCAGGCTCGCCAGGCTAGGAAGGGAGCGCGCCCGCATGATAGGAACCGCGATGCTTCCAGCCGCCCTCGCCGATCGACCGGTCGTCACCCGCATCGCCCCATCGCCCACCGGCTCGATGCATATAGGCACAGCGCGGACGGCCTTGTTCAACCTCCTTTATGCGCGTCATCGTGGCGGACGCTTTCTATTGCGCGTGGAGGACACCGACCGCGAGCGCTCGACGCCCGGCGCCGTGCAGGCGATATTCGACGGCCTCGAATGGCTGGGCCTCACCCCGGACGCTCCGGCCGTGTTCCAGCAGGCCCGCGCCGATGAACACCGGGCCGCGGCCCTCGCTTTGTTGGCCGGTGGCGGCGCCTACCGCTGCTACATGACGGTCGATGAACTGGCCGGCGAGCGTCTGACCGCCAGGGCCGAGGGCCGGGCGATCCGCTCGCCCTGGCGCGATCGCGACGCCGCGCCCAGCGACAACCGCCCCTTCGTGGTACGCTTCAGAGGCCCCTTGGAGGGAGAAACGGTAGTCGAGGACCTGATCAAGGGCAGGGTCACGTTCCGCAACAAGGAGTTGGACGATCTCGTTCTGCTTCGCTCCGACGGAGCGCCGACCTACAACCTCGCTGTCGTGGTCGACGACCACGATATGGGCGTCACCCATGTGATCCGCGGCGACGATCATCTCAACAACGCCGCCCGCCAGAGCCTGATCTACCAAGCGCTCGGCCATGATCTCCCGGCCTTCGCCCACGTCCCCCTGATCCATGGGTCCGACGGGGCCAAGCTCTCGAAGCGCCACGGCGCTCAGGCAGTGAGCGAATTCGCCGACATGGGCTACCTGCCCGAAGCGATGCGCAACTACCTGACACGGCTGGGCTGGGGCCACGGGGACGACGAAATCTTCAGCGACGAGCAGGCGGTGGACTGGTTTGATGTCGCCGATGTCGTACGCGCGCCGGCACGGCTGGACTGGAACAAGCTCAATCACGTCAATAATCACTACCTGCGGCTCGCCGACGACGGCCGGCTGACCGGCCTTGCCCTGGAGGCGCTATCGGCCCAGCGCGCGCCTCTTCCCGCCGACGCAGCGGCGCGGCTCGCCGCTGTCATCCCCGCCGTCAAGGAGGGCGCTAAAACCATCCTCGAGCTCGCCTCGCTCAGCGCGTTCGCCTTGGCGCAGCGCCCACTGAGCCTCGATCCGAAGGGCGCGGCCCTGCTAACGGCAGACACGGCGGCCCGTCTCGGCCGGCTCGCATTGGCGCTTGCTTTGCACGAGGACTGGTCCGCCCCGGCGCTCGGCGGCGCCCTGCGCGAGTTCGCGGCGGCGGAGGGGGTGGGACTGGGCAGTTTCGGCGCTGCCCTGCGTGCCGTCTTGTCGGGCGGCAGGCCGGCGCCTGACCTCGCCGGAGCCCTCGCGGCGCTGGGGAAAGCGGAGAGCCTGGGCCGAATCGAAGACGCTCTTTCGCACCTGCGGTAAGGGGCTATAAGGCATCAAACGCCCGTTGGAATTCCTCCAACTCTGAGCAGGGGATTGGCGCATGGCAGAGAACGCCACGCTCATGGTCGGAGACAAGAGCTTCGACCTGCCGGTGATCAAGGGCACGAGCGGTCCCGACGTCGTCGACGTCCGCCGCCTCTACGGCGATGCCGATGTATTCACGTTCGATCCGGGGTTTACCTCCACCGCCGCCTGCGAGAGCAAGATCACCTATATCGATGGCGACGCCGGGGTTTTGCTGCACCGCGGCTATCCGATCGAGCAGTTGGCGGAACACTCGAGTTTCCTCGAGGTCTGCTACCTGCTGCTCAACGGCGAATTGCCCGATGCGGCGGAGTTCGCCGATTTCGAGCGCACGATCACTTACCACACCATGATCCACGCTCAGTTCGACCGCTTCTTCGGCGGCTTTCGATCCGACGCCCACCCGATGGCCATCATGACCGGGGCGGTGGGCGCCCTGTCGGCCTTCTACCACGACAGCATCAATGTCGATGACCCCGAGCAGCGCAAGATTTCCGCCCACCGCCTGATCGCCAAGATGCCGACGATCGCCGCCCGCGCCTATAAATACTCCATCGGCCAGCCGTTCGTGCATCCGCGCAACGACATCTCCTACGCCGAGAACTTCCTGCGCATGGCGTTTTCCGTGCCGGCCGAGGACTTCAAGCCCAACCCGGTTCTGACACGGGCCATGGATCGAATCTTCATCCTGCATGCCGATCACGAGCAAAACGCCTCGACGTCGACCGTGCGCCTGACCGGTTCGTCCGGAGCCAACCCGTTCGCCTGTATCGCCGCCGGCATCGCTTGCCTGTGGGGCCCCAGCCACGGCGGGGCCAACGAAGAGGCGCTGATGATGCTGATGGAAATCGGCAGCGTGGACCGTATCCCCGATTACATCCAGGGAGTGAAGGATCGCACATATCGCCTGATGGGCTTCGGCCACCGCGTCTACAAGAACTACGATCCCCGAGCCACCGTCATGCAGAAGACCTGCCACGAAGTTCTAGACGAGATCGGCGACAGCAAGGACCCTCTGCTCCAGGTGGCGCTGGAACTAGAGAAGATCGCGCTGAACGACCCCTATTTCGTCGATCGTAAGTTGTTTCCCAACGTCGATTTCTATTCCGGCATCACGCTCAAGGCGATGGGCTTTCCCACCACCATGTTCACCGTCCTGTTCGCCCTTGCGCGCACCGTCGGCTGGATCAGCCAGTGGAAAGAGATGTTCGAAGATCCGCAGCGCAAGATCGGAAGGCCCCGCCAGCTCTACACCGGACCTCTGCGGCGCGACTACACGCCCCTCGAAACGCGCGGCTGAAGCGCTTCGATCACCGCTACGGCGGCGGCGCCGGCCGGATCCTCGATGCCGCCGCGCATGATCTCGAGCGCCGCCGCCTGTTCGCGCGCCTGGCGCTTTCGCCTCGCCGGATCGTCCAGCAAGGCCGAAAGTTCCGCGGCGATACGCACGCCCGTGCACGCGCCCTGGACCAGTTCAGGCGCCACGAAGCGCCGCGCCGCCACGTTGAAAAGAGTGATCCAGGGCGTGCGGATCAGACGGGCGGCGATGGCATGGGTGAGCGGACCCAAACGGTAGACCACCACCATGGGCGCCCCGAGCCTAGCCAATTCGGTAGTCACCGTGCCACTGCAGGCCAGCGCCAACGTGGCCGCGGCCATGGCGTCCAGCCGGGCCTTCTCGCCGCGCACGACGTGCGCCTTGACGGGCCAGGCCGCGACGCGCGCCTCCACCTCCGGCGCCACCGCATCCGCCGCGATGATCACGATCCGCAAGGTCGGACGATCGCGCTTCAGGATCGCCACCGCCGTCTCGAAGGGTCCCAACAGGCGATCGACCTCGCCGCGCCGGCTGCCGGGCGCAAGGAGCAGAATCGGATCGTCCGCTCCGAATCCCAGCCGCGAGCGTAGACGAGGACCGTTCGCCTCTGAGACGTCCGCGCCGAGCGCAGGATTGCCGACGAATGTGACCGGCAGGCCCGCCGCTTCGAACAGCGGCGCGTCGAAGGCGTGGATTGAGAGCAGCCGATCGACGTTTCGCGCTAGGGTGCGCGCCCGGCCTGGGCGGGTCGCCCATACCTGGGGGCCGACATATTTGATCAGGGGCAGAGCCGGATCGAGCCGGCGGAGCGCCCCGGCCACGCGCAGGGTGAAGCCCCAGGAATCGATCAGAACCGCGACATCCGGCGCCTCGCGCGCGGCCAGGGCGGCGGTCTGGCGGGCCCCGCGAAGAACCGCCGGATAGGCCCGCAGGGCGTCGAACACGCCCAGCACCGAAAGCCCACCGATGTCGAAGGCGCTTGCCACACCCGCTCGCGCCATTCGCGGTCCGCCGACGCCGACGAACCGCACTTCGCCGGCTAGCCGCTGGCGGATCGCCCGCGCCAGGGCGGCGCCCAAGGCGTCGCCGGATGGCTCGGCCGCGACCAGCATGATGCAAGCCTCACTCACGGCGCCGTGGGCGGAGCGCCGGTCACGAACAGGCCCAGGGCGTCGGCCCGGGCGACCAATTCAGTGCGGTCGATCACCAAGGTCAGACCCGCCTCCGCCACTAGCCCGGCCAGGCCGGCGGCCGCGACCTTGACGATCGTGGCAGGTCCGATCGTCGGAAGGTCGATGCGCCGCTCCTGGCCGGGCTTGGAGGCCTTGGCCACCACCCCGCGCGGGCGGCCCGGCGCGCCGCGGATGGCCTCCGGCAGGCTCGCCACGCGCTCCAGCATCCGGTCGGTGCCTTCCTGCGCCTCCACCGCCAGGATCAGCCCCTCGCAGCTCACCGCTCCCTGACCGACGTCCAGCCGGCCCATCGCCCGCGCGACCTCGAGGGCGCGGGCGATGTCGGGCCCATGCTCGGCCCCCGGCGCGTGACGGCCCAGAGGCCCGGAAGGCAGGGTCAACTCGGCCATGACCTCGTGCGCGCCCTCGACATGAAACCCCTCCCGCTCGAAGGCCGCCACCAGGTAGCTCAGGAGGGCGTCGTCGCCGCGCCGCGCCGCCATCAGCGCGCCGGGCAAGGCCGCCATGCCGCGCAGGTCGGGTTTCAGTCTTCGCCAGTCAGGTCGTGACACCAGCCCCGCGAAGCACACCGTCTCGCAGCCGGCCTGGCGCAGTGCCGCGAAGCCCCGGCCGAGTTCAGCAACGCCGATCTCGCGGCCTTCGAACGCCCCTAGACCCGCCTCGGCGAAGGCAGCCAGGCGGATGACGAAGAGCGGCCGGCCGACGGCGACGCAGTGCCGGGCCAGGCTCAGCGGCAGGGCCCCCGCGCCAGCGATCAGACCCAGCTTGGTCAGCGCCTCAGACCTCGCGCTTGGGTGTGGTCAGCGGCCGGCTGGAATCGGCGCGGATGAAGTCGACGATCTCCATCACCTCGGCCGCGCCGGCATAGGCGGCGGCCGTATCGTCCAGTCGTTCCTGGAACGTGCCCTCCTCGGCGAACAGCATGCGATAGGCCGCCCGCAGGGTGTTGATAGCCTCGCGCGAAAAGCCCCGCCGCTTCAGGCCGACCAGGTTGAGCCCCTCCAGGTGCGCATGGTTGCCCCACACATTGCCAAACGGGATGACGTCGTGATTGACCCCGGCCATGCCGCCGACGAAGGCGTGCCGGCCGATGCGGGTGTTCTGATGCACCGCCGACAGACCGCCCATGATCACATGATCCTCAACCACAACATGGCCGCCCAGGGTGGCGTTGTTGGCCATGATCACCTGGTCGCCGACGACGCAGTCGTGGCCCACGTGCACGCCGACCATGAAGAAGCCGTTCGCGCCCACGCGGGTGACGCCGCGGCCCATGGCCGTTCCCAGATGCATCGTCACCTGCTCTCGGATCACATTGCCGGCGCCGATCATCAGCCGCGTGCGCTCGCCCCGGTGACCGGCGTGCTGCGGCGGCGCGCCGAGGCTGGCGAAGGCGTGCACAACGCAGCCGGGGCCGAGCTCGGTGTGTCCCTCGATCACCACATGCGAAGCGACTTCGACTCCCGCCCCCAGAGTGACGTCGGCGCCGATCACGCTGTACGGCCCGATGCGCACGTCTTCCGCCAGCCGCGCTCCCGGCGCGACGATGGCGCTCTGGTGGATCGCGGTCACTTACGCGTGTCGACCAACATCGCGGCGAATTCGGCCTCGGCGGCCAGCTTGTCGCCGACCAAGCCCCGGCCCTTGAACTTGACTACGTCGCCGCGCTCCCGATGCACCGCCACCTCCAGCCGCAGCAGGTCGCCGGGCCGCACCGGATGGCGGAAGCGGCAGTTGTCGACCGACATGAAGAGAATGATCTTACCCTCCGGATCGACATCCCAGGATTTGGACATCAACAAGCCGCCGGTCTGAGCCATGGCCTCGACGATCAAAACGCCCGGCATCACCGGGGCGCCAGGGAAATGACCCTGGAAGAACGGCTCATTCATGGTCACGCACTTGATCCCCGCCAGGAACGCATGGGCGCGGAAGTCTTCGGCCCGGTCGATGAACAGGAATGGCGGGCGATGCGGGATTCGCCGCATGATCTCGTGGATGTCGATGCTGTCGCCTCCCGGCGAGAGAGTCGGCGTGTCGGTCATGAGCGGGCCTCCCCCTCCGGGCCACGGCGCGAGTGGCGAGCCATCCAGGCGGCCTCACGCAACCAGCGTTTCAACGGGCGCGCCGGCAGGCCGCCCCAGGTCTCACCGGCGGGTACGTCCTTCAAGACCCCCGCGGCCGCCGCGATGCGCGCGCCGGCGCCGATCGTTATGTGGTCAGCCACGCCGGCCCGGCCGCCGAACATGCAGCCGTCTCCCACCGTCGTGCTGCCCGAGATGCCGGTGAAGGCGGCCAGCAGGCAATTGCGCCCGATCACCACGTTGTGCGCCACCTGCACCAGATTATCGATCTTGGTGTTTTCGCCCACGACGGTGTCGTCGTACGCGCCGCGATCGATGCAGCTGTTGGCCCCCACCGTCACCCCGTCCTGCAATATGGCCCGGCCCAGTTGCGGGATGTCGATGACCCCACGAGGCCCCGCGGTGGCGCCAAAACCCGCCTCCCCGACCACCGCCCCAGCGTCGACGCGCACCCGGTCGCCGATCAGGGCGAAGCCGATCACCGCATTGGGCCCCACGAGGCAATCGCGACCAATGGCGACCCCCGGTCCGATCACGGCGCCAGCGCCGACGGAGGTGCCGCGGCCGATCTGAGCGCCCGGCCCGATCGTGACGCCCGGAGCCAGGACGACGCCGTCCTCCAACTCCGCCTCCGGATGGATGGCGGCCGAGCCAGCCGGATGGCGCCTCGGCGCGTGCAGCCGCACCGCCGCCAGGGCATAGCCGGCCTGGGGCGCATCCATCAGCAGGGCGGCGCAGCCTGGCGGCAGACGCGCAGCGTCCGCCCACCTCACGAAGCAGGCGCCGGGCGCCTCATGCTCCGCGAAAGCCAGTTTCGGGTCGGCCAGAAAGGTGACCGCGCCCGCGCCGGCGCGGCCCAGCACCGCCACTCCGTGCGCCTCGCGCGTTGGATCGGCGCCTGGGGCCAGGGTCGCCCCGGTCAGGGCGGCCAGCTCCGCCAGGGTGGCCGGCGCCAGGGCGTCGAAGAAACGCGGATCGGGCCGACGCGCCGCCACGGCGCGGGGTTCGGCCGATTTTCCGGCCCTCGCCTATCGGCGCGTCGCCGGCGCGGCGTCCAGATGCTCGCGGTCGAAGGCGAACTGCTGGATGCGACCGTTCAGCGCCACCACGGCTTGAGACGTGAGGTCGAAGTCGGGGTTGGCAATCATCACCGAGCCCTTGTCCACCAGGATCGAGCAATGCTTGGTCTGGTAGAGTTGCCGGGCGATCGGGTCGAGCTCTTGGGCGATGCGGTTGAGCGACTTCTGCTCCGTCGCCTGCACCTCGCGCTGGCGCAGGTCGGCTTTCTCGCGCAGGGCCCCAATGCGGGCCTGCAGCGCCGTGGCGCGCGTCTGGAAGGTGGCCGGGGCCAACGTGGCGCGGGCCGCTTCCAGAGCCCGGCCATCGGTGGTGATGGCCGTGTCTTCCGGGCTGAGCTCCGCCTTCACCTGAGCCACGATCTGGTTCATGCGCGAGGTCACATATTGGCCGACGGTGGAATCGCGGATCGCCTGATTGACCGACAGAACGCACATGCCGGGGATCGCCGGGCCGGGCGCGACGGCGGCGGCGGGCGTGGCGGCGGCCTTGGCCTGAGCGCACGCGACGCCGGCGCTGGCCACCATCGCCAGAAGGGCGGTGGCGCCGATGAGTTTGGATTGGATAGTCATGAAGTCCTAAAACCTTGTTGAAGTGGAGAAGCGGAACAGTTCAGTCTTGTCGTACGAGTCCTTCTTGATGATCTGACTGAAGTCGAATCTTAGCGGACCCATTGGGGATTTCCAGAATATGCTGATGCCGGCCGAGGCGCGCAGGCCCAGGTCGTCCCTGACGGTCGTCAGCGGCAAATTGGTGTTTGGGTCGATCTTGTTGGTCCGATCCAATATTCCGAGCGTGCCGAAATCGGTGAACAGGGCGGCCCGGATGCCGTATTGCTCCGGCAGGCGGGTCGGCAGCGTCAGTTCGGCCGTGCCGATAGCATAGAACTTGCCACCAAGGGAGTCGCCGAACTGCGTGTCCCGCGGGCCGATGCCGGCGATCTGGAAGCCGCGGAAGGTGTCGCCGCCCTTGTAGAACCGATCGGCGATGCGGATCGTATCGCCATTCCAGCCGTCGACATAGCCGGTCGAGCCGGTCAGGGTGAAGATGAAGTCCTTATTGAACCCGTGAAACCAGCCGGCGGTGGCCTCGTTGCGGACATAGTGCACCGAGCCACCCGCGCCGGCCAGGTCCTGCGACAAATTGAAATAGTAGCCGCGGGTCGGATTGAGCGGATCGTTGCGCCGGTCGTAGCCCAGCGTGTAACCCACCTGAGAGGTGAGATAGGAGCCGCGCTGCTGGCACAGCACGATCGAGACCAGTTCCGCGCCGGGCGTGCAAAGCTGGTCGGCGACGATCACATCGTCGGTACGCAGGGTGTAGCGCGTGGTCAGGACTGCGTTGGACGTCAGTGGAAACGCCAGCCGCACCGTCCCGCCGGTGGATGAGGTGTCATACGACGCCTGCCGCGAAAAGTTGTAGCGGTACGAATAGAGGTCGAAGCCCGCCTGCAGATCGCGATTGAGGAAATGGGGCTCGGTGAACGAGAGGTCCACCTGCTGGCGGAGCGAGCCAAGGGAGATGCGCGCCCGCACGTCTTGACCGCGGCCCCGGAAGTTGGACTGGCTGACGCCAAGGTCCACCACCAACTTGTCGACCGAACTGTAGCCGGCGCTGAACGAGAGCTGGCCCGTCGGCTGTTCGGTGACATGCACCAGAAGGTTGGTGCGGTCCGGCGCCGAGCCTGGGCTGTTGGTGATTTCGACGTCCTTGAAGAAGCCTAATGAGCGCACGCTGTTCCTTGAACGATCGACCAGGGCGCGATTGTAGGCGTCGCCCTCGGCGACGTTCAGCTGACGGCGGATCACATAGTCCAGGGTCGCGGTGTTGCCGACGATATCGATGCGGTCGATGTAGACGCGCGGCCCTTCCTTAACATCGAACGTAACGTCAACCGTATGCTTGGCCGGATTGGCGGTGTAGCGCGGACGAACGTCGACAAAGGCAAAGCCGGCGGCCCCGGCGGCAAAGGTCAGGGCATCGGTCGATTGCTCGATCTTCTGGTCCTGATACAGCTGACCCGGCCGGATCGGCAGCAGCTGCTGGAGGATGCCGCTATTGAGCTTCTTGAGGTCGGTCTTTACCGTCAGCTTGCCGAAACGATACTTCGCACCCTCCTCTAGGGCGTAGGTCACGGCAAATCCGTTGCGGTCGGGCGCCAGCTCCGAGACTGATGAAATAATGCGAAAATCATAGAATCCGCGATTGCGATAGAATTTCCGAAGCTGTTCGCGGTCGTACTCGATCCGGTCCGGGTCGTAGTTGTCGTTGGAGGCGAAGAACTTATACCACTCGCTCTCCTTGGTCACCACGACGTTGCGCAGATCGTTGTCGCTGAACTGCTGATTGCCGAGAAAGTTGACGCGCAGGATGCCGCTCTTCGGACCCTCCTGGATTTCGAAGATCAGGTCGACCCGGCGCTGCGGCAGATTGACGATCTTCGGCGTCACCGTCGCCGAAATTCGGCCCGAGCGGCGATAGAGCTCGACGATACGGCCGACGTCTTCCTCGACCTTGGCCTTGGTGAACACCCCTCGGGGCCGGATCTGGACCTCGTCCTGCAGCTTGTCGGATTTCAGGTTGGAGTTGCCCTCGAACAGCACCTGGTTGATGACCGGGTTCTCCACCACTCGAACGACCAGGGTCGTCCCGTCCAGCTCCATCTTCACGTCGGCGAACAGGTCGGTCCGAAACAGCGCCTTCAGAGCCACGTCGATCCTGGCAGGATCGACGCTGTCGCCCACCGCCAGCGGCAGGTAGGAGAGGATCGTCTCGGCGTCGATACGCTCGTTGCCTTGCACGGTGATGCGCCCGATCACCACGGCCTGCTGCGGTTGCACCGAGGCCGGCGCCTGGGCCAGGGCAGCGAGAGGCAGGGCGAGGCTAGAGCCGGCCAGGAGCAGCGCAAGACCGGAGGCGAGCGCCGCCCCTTCGGCGCGGGAGTTTCTCTTCGATTCAGCCATGAAAGGTGGACGCCTTAGGAAAACAAGCTGTCGAGGAAATGAAACACCCGCAGGGGTCGCAGATCGTTCCAGGTGGCGAACAACATCAAACTCGCCAGCAAGGCAAGCCCCACCCGGTAGCCCGCGGCCTGCACGGCCGTGGCCATCGGCCGCTTCGCAATCCACTCATAGGCATAGAAAATCAGGTGTCCGCCATCCAGAACCGGCAAGGGCAACAGATTCATGAATCCGATGCTCACCGAGATGAGGGCTGCGAATCCCACCAGATTCACCAGGACGCCCAGGGCCTGCTCGCCCGGATCGCGCGGGGCCTGATCCAGCGCCGCCTTGGTGATCGCGCCCGACGCCCGCGCGATGCCGAACACGCCGTGCAGCTGATCGGCGCTGACATGGCCGCTGATCATTCGGCCGAGATAGTAGATTGTGGTGTCCAGCACTTGCCAAGTCTGCGCCGCGCCCGCCCCCACCGCGGCGATCGGGTTCTGCCGCTGATAGCGCCAGGGGCCCAAGGCTCGGGGCGAGATGCCCAGCAGCCCCGCGGTCTGCGGCCCCCCGAACGCGGTCTGGAGCTGCCGGCGACCAGGCGTGGCCAGTATACGGATCGCCGCTGATCCGCGCTGAACGGAGAAATCGATCGGCACGCCATCGCGGTAGGTCACATAGCGCAACACATCCTCGAAACCGTTCATCGCTTCGCCGTCGGCGGCGGTGATGCGGTCGCCGACCCGGAAACCGGCGCGCTCCGCGGCGCTGCCGGCCTGCACCGATGCCACGGCGAACGGCGTCACCGGCCGCCCAACGGTCGCGAAAATCAGGGAGAAGAGGGTGATCGCCAGCAAGAAATTGGCCGCCGGCCCGGCCAGAACCACCAGGGCGCGCTGCCACAGAGGCTTGAAATGCAAGTACTTGCGCTCGGCCCCCGCGCCCTCCTCGGCGATGATCCGCGAGCGCATCTCGGCCAGATCGTTCTTGTCGGGCAGGCTGGCGGCGTTTTCGTCGCCGGCGAACTTCACATAGCCGCCCAGCGGCAGCCAGCCCAGTCGCCACTCCACCCCGCCGCGATCCCTCCATGATATCAGGGCCTTGCCAAAGCCGATCGAGAACCGGTCGATCGCCACGCCGAACGCGCGGGCGGTCAGAAAATGGCCCAGCTCGTGCACCGTGACGATCACGGTGATCACCAGCAGGAACGGCGCGATGTTGAGAAAAACCCCCTGCAGAACGGCCATCATGGCGGGTTGGTCTCCGTGCGATCTGGGTCCATGCGCTAGAATCGGGACAGGACTTGGGCGGCGACGCGGCGGGCCGAAGCATCGATCATCAGCGCCCATTCCACAGCGTCGGCGTTCGACTCGCCGGCCAGCTCGCCGCCGCCATTCAGGCTGTCCAGAGTCCGAGAGACCGCCTCGGCGATATCCAGAAAGCCGATGCGCCGGTCCAGGAACGCCCCAACCGCCACCTCGTTGGCTGCGTTCATCGCCGCTGGAGCGCCGGCGCCGGCGTCGAGCGATTGGCGGGCGATCGAGAGGGCTGGGAACCGCTTCGGGTCCGGGGCTTCGAAGGTCAGGGATCCGATCGCCGCAAGGTCTAGCCCCGGCGCGTCCCAGGCCACCCGCTCGGGCCAGGCCCAGGCCAGGGCGATCGGCGCACGCATATCGGGCGGGCCCAGCTGCGCCAGGGTCGAGCCGTCGGCATATTCCACCAGGCTATGGACCACCGACTGGGGATGGATAACCACGTCGACCCGCTCGGATTCCATGTCGAACAGATAGGCCGCCTCGATCATCTCCAGGCCCTTGTTCATCATCGTCGCCGAATCGACCGAAATCTTGGCCCCCATGCTCCAGTTGGGATGGGCCACCGCCTCTTCCCGCGTCGCGGCCCGCATCGCTTCGTGGCTCCAGGCGCGGAACGGGCCGCCCGAGGCGGTTAGGATCAGGCGTTTGACCTGGGCGGCGTTGGCGCGCTCGAAAACCTGGAAGATGGCCGAATGCTCCGAGTCGACCGGGATCACCCGGCCGCCGGCAGCCTTGGCGATGGCCAACAGCGCGGGGCCGGCGCACACTAGGCTCTCCTTGTTGGCCAGGGCGATCACCGAGCCGGCTCGGGCCGCCGCCAGGGTCGGAGCCAGGCCCGCCGCCCCGACGATGGCGGACATCACCCAGTCGGCCCCCTGCGCGGCCGCCTCGACGATGGCCGACTTGCCGGCGGCGGCGGTCACGCCCGAACCGTTCAGCCGTTCGCGCAACTCGCCGAGCCGGCTCTCGTCTTCGATCACCGCCACCTTCGGCCGCCAGCGCCTGGCCTGTTCGGCTAGGCAGGCAACGTTGCGCCCGGCGGTCAGGGCCAACATTTCCACCTCGACGCCGGCCCGTTCCAGGAGGTCAAGGGTCGAGACGCCGACCGAGCCGGTCGATCCCAGGACGACGACGCGTCGTGGCGCCATCAATGCGCCCAGCCGTAGTGGACCACCAGCCGCGCCAAGGCGAAGGCCATGACCGCGAACATCAGCCCATCCACACGGTCGAGCAGACCGCCGTGACCGGGAATGAGATCGCCCGAATCCTTGACCCCGAAGCGGCGCTTCAGAACCGACTCCCAGAGGTCACCGGCCATGGTCGCCAGGCCTCCGACAAGGCCGATCAGCCCCGCCCCAACGAGGGATAGGTGCATGAAGCTGGCCGCCACCGCGACCGAGGCGCCGGTCGCTCCGGCCAGGCCACCAGCGAAGCCCGACCAGGTCTTGTTGGGCGAAAAGCGTGGCCACAGCTTGGGTCCTCGAAGCGCGCTCCCCACGAGAAACGCAAAAATATCCGCCGCCCAGGTGGTGGCCAGCAGCATCAGGAACCAGCCTCGCCCCTGAAGCGACTCGCGCAGCCAGACCATCACCAGGCCAACCGGGGCGATGTAGAGCACGCCATAGGCGGCGTCGATGGCGCGGGCGCCGACGCCGCGGGCCACCGCCGCCGCCGCCAGCGCCCCGGCCCCGATGCACGCCCACGCCAGTCCGATGCGTCCGGCGAAAGCCAACAGGATCACCGCAACCACGGCCAGCGTGGTCACGAGCGCCACCCGCGTCGGCGCCCGCGTGCTGGCCATCTGGGCCCATTCGATCGACAGTAGCGCTCCGGCGACGGCTACCAGCACCAGGAACGGGGCGCGCCAAAGTGTCGCGGGCAGGTCGAACACCCAGACCGCCCAGAGGACGACGGCCGCCAGGACGCCGCCCGAGACCGCCCTGACGCCGAAGTTGGTCCAGTCGAAGCGCCTAGCCCGCGGCAAGGACGTCATCGACGGGGGCCCGGCCATAGCGCCGCTCACGCGAATGATAGTCCGCCAAGGCCGCCTTCAGGTGCTCCGCGCCGTAGTCCGGCCAATAGACGTCCTGGAAGATCAGCTCGGCGTAGGCACATTCCCAGAGCAGGAAGTTGGACAGGCGCTGCTCGCCGCTGGTCCGCACGATCAGGTCCGGCGCCGGGGCCTCGGCGGTGGAGAGACAGGCCTCGAACAGCGTCTCGTCCAGATCGTCGGGCGCCGCGCGTCCCTGGCGCACCGCCTCGGCGAATTTGCGCGCCGCATCGACGATGTCGGCCCGGCCGCCGTAATTGAACGCCACCTGCAGAACGAAGCGTTCGTTCTTCGCCGTGCGGCTCTCGGCGCGCTCGACGATGTCCAGTATGTCCGGCTCCAGCCCCGTGCGCCGCCCGACGATGCGCACCCGCACCCCTTCGCGCTCAAGCCTTTCCAGGTCGCTCTCGAAATAGGTCTTGAGCAGGCTCATCAGCTCCGACACTTCGTGCCGGGGCCGCCGCCAGTTCTCCGTCGAAAAGCCGAACACCGTCAGGCGTCCGATGCCCAGGTTCGCCGCGCCTTCCACCGTGCGTCTCAGAGCCGCCACCCCGGCGCGGTGGCCCAGGGTGCGCGGCAGGCCCCGCGCCTTAGCCCAGCGCCCGTTGCCGTCCATAATGATCGCGACGTGCAGGCCGGTCACTGGCGACATGGCTGCTCCAACGCTTAGCCGCCCCTCGACCATGGCCCTCACACCTGCATGATCTCTTGTTCCTTGGTTTTCAAGCTCTCGTCCACCCGGCGCACGGCCTCGTCGGTCAGCTTCTGGACCTCGACCTCCAGGCGCTTCTGCTCGTCCTGGCTGATCACCGCGTCCTTCTCGGCCTTGCGCAGGTCGTCCATGGCGTCGCGGCGCACGTTGCGCACGGCGACCTTCTGTTGCTCGGCGTATTTGCCCGCCAGCTTGACCAGGTCGCGGCGCCGCTCCTCGGTCAGGGGCGGGATCGGAATGCGCAGATTCTGCCCTTCGACAACCGGATTGAGCCCAAGTCCGGAGTTGCGGATCGCCTTTTCGACCGAAACCACCACCGCCTTGTCCCACACGCTGACCGTGATCGAGCGCGGTTCGGGCACCGAGACGGCGCCCACCTGGCTGATCGGCATTCGGGAGCCGTACGCTTCCACCGTCACCTGATCCAGGAGGCTGGCGGAGGCCCGGCCCGTCCGCAGCGAGGCGAACTCCTCCTTCAGCGCCCCGACGGCCCTCTCCATTCGCTCGCGATAGCGGGGCAGTTCGGGTTTATCCGGGGCGGCCATGGCGTCGATCCTATCGGGCAGGGTTCAGGCCGCGTCCGGCGCGGCTTCGATGGTGGTGAAGACGCCCTCGCCCCGCACGACGCGCAACAGGTTGCCGCGCTCGCGGATCGAGAACACCACGATCGGTATAGCGTTGTCGCGCATCAGGGCGATAGCCGAGGCATCCATCACCCGCAGGTTCTTCGACAGCACCTCGTGGTACGACAGCCGCTCATAACGTTCGGCGGTCGGGTCCTTCTTCGGATCGGCGGTATAGACCCCATCGACGCTCGTCCCCTTGAAGAGGCGATCGCAGCCCATCTCGGCGGCGCGCAGGGCCGCGGGCGTGTCGGTCGTGAAGAACGGCGCCCCCAGCCCGGCGGCGAAGATCACCACCCTCCCCTTTTCCAGGTGGCGGAGCGCCCGGCGGCGGATATAGGGCTCGCAGATGGCATCCATCGGGATGGCCGATTGCACCCTCGTGTTCACCCCGGTCTTCTCCAGCGCGCTCTGCAGGGCCAGGGCGTTCATCACCGTCGCCAGCATACCCATGTAGTCGGCGCTGGCCCGCTCCATGCCCCGCCCGGCCATGGAGACGCCGCGGAAGATGTTGCCGCCGCCGATCACCATGCACAGCTCGATGCCCTGGGCGACCACCTGGGCGATGTCCTCCGCCACCGCGTCCAGCGTCGCCATGTCGATGCCGAATGCCGAATCTCCCATGAGCACCTCGCCCGAGACCTTGAGCAGGATGCGTCGGTGAGGTGCGGCCGCGCCGGTCATCGCTTCTCTTCCGCCCTTCGATTCGACCCGGCCACCTATAACGCTCCCGTCCGCTGATGGGGAGCGCGCCTATTTTCCCCCCACGGCGTTAAGCCGCTATAGTCCCATCGATACCTGTCAGCGACGAGGAAGTCCCATGCACTACCGCAAGCTCGGCGCCAGCGACGTCGAGGTCTCGGCCATCTCGCTCGGCTCCTGGCTCACCTTCGGTGTCGGCGTCGAGGCCGACCGCACCCGCGCCTGCGTCGACCGCGCCTTCGAGCTCGGCATCAACTTCATCGACACCGCCAATGTCTACGGACGGGGCGCCGCCGAGACGGTGCTGGGCGTAGTCCTCGCATTCCGGCCGCGCGACTCCTACGTTCTCGCCACCAAACTGTTCTTCCCGATGAGCGAGACCGACAAGGGCCTCTCCCACGGCCAGATCGCTAAGCATATCGATGCGTCGCTCGCGCGACTGCGCGTTGATCACGTCGATCTCTACCAATGCCACCGCTACGATGTGTCGACTCCGCTGGAAGAGACCATGCATGCCCTGAGCGAGGTCGTTCGCGCCGGCAAGGCTCGCTGGATCGGCTTCAGCGAGTGGTCGCCGGCCCAAATCGAGGCCGCCCTAGCTATTCCCGGCGTCGAGCGGTTCGTCTCTAGCCAGCCGCAATATTCCCTGCTTCATCGCCGCCCCGAAGCTCAGGTCATCCCGCTCAGCGCCGCCCACGGCATCTCCCAGATCGTTTGGTCGCCCCTGGCCCAGGGCGTGCTTTCGGGCAAATACGCTCCCGGGTCCAAGCCGCCGGAGGATTCGCGCGCGGCCAGCGCCTCGATGGGCTCGATGATGGACTCCTGGATGCGTGAGGACGTGCTCATAGCCGTCGAAAAGCTCAAGCCTATCGCCGCCGAGGCCGGCTGCACCATGTCCCAGTTCGCCCTCGCCTGGGTGCTACGCGAGCCGAACGTGGCCTCGGCCATCGTCGGGGCCAGTCGCCCCGAACAACTCGACGACAACGCCGCCGCCGCCGACCTCACCATCGACCCCGCGCTCTTCGCCAAGGCCGAAGCCGTGGTCGCCGACCTGCCGCGGGCGTAGGAGCCTATCGCTTCGGTTCCCGGCCTCGCACCTGATCGAATCCGGCTTTGATCGCGGCGAAACGGGCTTGGATGAAGGGCTCGAACTCGGTGTCGGTGAAGATGTAGGCCCAGTCGCCTTCGATGCCCTCGCGCACCAGTTCGCCCACATAGGCGGGGTCGATGCCGGTGCGCACGCGATCACGCGCGGCGGCCACCCAGGCCGGCGTCTCGGCGTCATTGGTCGGCGCCGTCGCCGCGCCGGCGAAGCGCGCGGGCAGGTTGCGGGTCGAATCGATGATCTGCGTACGGATGAAACCCGGACAAAGGACGGAAACCCCGATGCCGCGGGGCGCCAGCTCGACTCTGAGCCCCTCGGAGAGCGCCACCACGCCGTATTTGGTGACGTTGTAGGCGTTGCCGCTGCCCGATAGGAGGCCCGCGATCGACGCGGTGTTGACGATATGGCCGCCGCCCGCGCGCTCGATCAGAGGACCGAAGATCTCCACCCCCCAGATCACCGCCATCAGATTGACGCCGATGGTCCAGTTCCATCCGGCGTCGTTCCACACGCCATAACCGCCTCCTCCGGTCACCCCGGCGTTGTTGACCAGGATGTGCGCCTCGCCGAACCGCGCCACCGTCTCGTCCGCCGCCCGCTCGAGCTCGCCTTTCAGCGAAACATCGGCGTGCACTCCGGCTACGTCGGCGTTAGTCGCCCGCTTCAGCTCCGCCACCGCCGCGTCCAGAGCGCCGGCTTCGATATCGGCCAGCATCACCTTCGCTCCGGCCTTGGCCAGGGCAGTGGCGATCCCCAGCCCGATGCCTGAAGCCGCCCCGGTCACGACAGCCGTCTTGCCCGCGAGATCCTTCATCGTCTCATCCCCTCCCGAGTCTTCCTTCGGCAGGCGCCCGAAGCCGGCGCCGCCGGAATGATACGAGCCGAACCTCGCCGCCGAAAGCCTGAGCCTCGCTCTCACGGTCTTTGCGTCGTATTTGTTTTGCCGGAACAGCTGTCGACCAGTCAGCGTCCGGGCAAACCCGACGTTTGGGTTGCTCCCTGTCTGCGTACCTCGTCGTCAGTCTCCTGACGACCTCCTGAAGCCTCACGCGGAGGATCGCTGCATGTCCGCCATCACCTTTCCCAATGAGACCGCTGCATACCGCCTGGCGCGCGACCGGCTGTTGGATCAGGAGATCGCGTTGCGCCGCCAGATGGAGGCCGTGGCGGAGGAGCGGCGCGCCCTGCCGCCGGGCGGCGAGGTGAAGGAAGACTATGTGTTCCGGGGGTTGAGCGCGGACGGCCACCCGGCAGACATCCTGCTCTCGCAGCTGTTCCGTCCGGGAACCGACACCCTGCTGATCTACAACTACATGTTCCCTCGCCATAGTCACGATACGCGCGATCCGGCGAAGACGGGGGAGACGGCGAAGCTGCCGAAGGCGGATCAGCCCTGCCCCTCCTGCACCGGCCTGATCGACCAGCTGGACGGGGCGGCGGCCCATTACGAGGCGGCGGGCCGCAACTTCGCCGTCGTGGCCAATACGGCTTTGGACCGCCTGCTGGCCGTCGCCCGCGACCGCGATTGGAAACACGTCAGACTGCTCTCGTCACTCGGCAGTCACTTCAAGCGCGACTACCACGCCGAGGGTGAAGACGGCGAACAGCAGCCCACAACCCTGGTGTTCGAGCGTGATCCAGGCGGCGTCGTCCGGCTGTTCTGGGCCTCGGAGCTGCTATACGCGCCCAGCGACCCTGGCCAGGATCCCCGCGCCGCTGGGACCCTCGAGCCGCTCTGGAACATGTTCGACCTCGGCCGCCGCGGCCGACCCGACTTCGACGAACAGCTGCAGTACGATAGCTGAACCGCCGGACGCGGCGCCCTAGCCCGCCCCGGTCATGGCCGCGACCTCGGCGGCGAAGTCGCCGGCGCCTTTGTCGATGCCCTCGCCCAGCGCCAGACGCGCAAAGCCAGTCACCGCGACCGGCGAGCCGACAGCCTTGGCGGTCTCGGCCACCAGCTGCTCGATGGTCTGGTCGGGGTTCTTCACATAGGCTTGCTTGAGCAGCACCGATTCCTCGTGGAACTTTCTGATCCGGCCCTCGACCATCTTCTCGGCCACGGCGGGGGGCTTGCCCGAGGCGATCGCCTGCTCGGTGAAGATGGCCCGCTCGCGGTCAACCGCCGCTGGATCGAGATCCTCGACCGACAGAGACAACGGCGCGGTCGCGGCGACGTGCAAGGCGATGTTGCGGCCCAGTTCCTTGAGCGCCGCCTGGTCGCCCGCGCCCTCGATCGCCACCAGCACGCCGATGCGTCCTAGATCGGCGGCCCCGGCCACGGCTCCGTGGGTGTAGGCGCCGATCGCGCCCTGTTTGACGGCGAAGCGCGCCGAACGGCGCAGGACCATGTTCTCGCCGATGGTGGCGACCAAATGGGTGACGGCGTCGGCCACGCTTTCGCCGCCGAGCGTCGCGCCGCGCAACGCCTCGACGTCGCCTTCCACATCCAGGGCGACGGCCGCAATCTTGCGCGCCAAGGTCTGGAACCCCTCGTTGCGGGCGACAAAATCGGTCTCGGCGTTGAGTTCTATCAGCGCCGCGATCATGCCGGCGCCGGAATCGCGCGTGGCGAGAGCCACGGCGCCCTCGGCGGCTATGCGATCGGCTTTCTTGGCCGCCTTGGCCAGCCCCTTGGCGCGCAGCCAGTCGACGGCGGCTTCCATGTCGCCGTCCGTTTCCTGCAATGCCTTCTTGCAGTCCATCATGCCGACGCCGGACTTGTCGCGCAGCGCCTTCACCAGGGCGGCGGTGATCTCGGCCATGGTCGTGGTACTCCAGTCTTGGGGGTGGTGTTGTGCCTAGGCGGGCGGCTCTTGCGCCACGGCCTCCGCCGGAGCGGGCTCGATCTCGGGCGTAGCGGCGGCCTCCGGCGCGGGCGGAGAGAAAGCCGCCTCGAGTTCCGGCTCCGGCGCCGCGGCGGGTTCGACCTCGGCTCCCGGTTCGATCGCCGCGCTCATTCGCAGGGTCGGCTCGATCGGCGCCTCGGCCGCGCCGATATCGACGCCCATGGCCACCTGGCCTTCGGTCAGGCCGTCGAGCACCGAATCGGCTACCAGATCGCAGTACAGCTGCAGCGCGCGAGCGGCGTCGTCGTTGCCGGGCACGGGGAAGCTGATCCCGACCGGGTCGCTGTTGGTGTCGAGGATGGCCACCACCGGGATATTGAGCTTGCGCGCCTCCTGGATGGCGATCGCCTCCTTGTTGGTGTCGATCACGAACATCAAATCGGGGATGCCGCCCATGTCCTTGATCCCGCCTAGGGACAGTTCCAGCTTGTCGCGCTCGCGGTTCAGCTGCAGCAGCTCCTTCTTCGTGCGCCCGCCCGGATCACCGCCGTCCAGCACCCCTTCCAATTCACGCAGGCGCGCGATCGAGGCGGAGATGGTGCGCCAGTTGGTTAGCGTGCCGCCCAGCCAGCGGTGGTTGACATAATACTGCGCGCACCGCTTGGCCGCCGCCGCCACCGGCTCGGAGGCTTGGCGCTTGGTGCCGACGAACAGCACTCGACCGCCCGAAGCCGCCACTTCGCGCACCTTGACCAGGGCCTGGTGCAGCAGCGGCATGGTCTGAGAAAGATCGATGATGTGGATGTTGGCGCGCGAGCCGAAAATGAAGCGCTCCATCTTCGGGTTCCAGCGGTGCGTCTGGTGCCCGAAATGGGAGCCCGCTTCGAGAAGCTGGCGCATAGTGAAGTCTGGCAAGGCCATGGGGTCGTCTCTAAGTCCTTCTTCCGGTTGCGCCTCCGCGATGCCAACCCCTCGCATCGGAGAGGACCGGAACGGAAAGGCGCGGGGATTGACCCGCGCCCGGCCGTACGCTTCGCGTGCGTGATCGCGGCTCCTCTAGAGCCAAACCCGGCCGATGGCAACCATTCCCCCCTTCCGGCGGACACGCGACCCTTACACGTCCTCCAGGGCGGCGACGCCCGGCGCGATCTTGAGCGCGCCGCGGATGGACGGGTCGAGGCGATAGCGGCCGGGGAGCTTCATCTCCACCTCGCGGCCGCCAGCGAAGGCGGCGACGAACATCACCTCCGCCCCGCCCTTGGCCGCCGGCTCGAGCCGCGACTTGAGCGCCTCCAGCGACGCAACCGCTGGCGAGACATGGATGCGCAGGCCCGCGGCCACTTCCTCCAGCGCCCGCTCCAGGGGTCGGGCGTCGTCGCCGAAGAAACGCACCTCGCCGTCGGCGGCCCTGGCCCGCACCTTGAGCGCGATCGCCCGGCCTGGCTCCAGCAAGTCACGATGTCGGCGCAGCGCCTCCGGCGGAAACAGCACCTCGTATTCGCCGGTCGGATCCGACAGGGTCACGAAGGCGAACTTGCCCCCGGCGCTCTGGGCCGAGCTGCGCTCCTGCCGGCGGCGAACCATGCCCACCATGCGGAACGCCTCGGCTCCTGCGGCGGCGGCCGCCAGCGCATCGACGAAAAAGGTCGTTCGGCCCCGGCGCAGCACCTCCACCATGTCGTCCAGTGGGTGGCCGCTGAGATAGAACCCCACCGCCGCCAGTTCCTCGTCCAGCTGCTGCACCGGTGTCCACGCTTCGGTGCGCGCCAGACGGGGTCTGGCCGCTTCGGCCTGGCCGCCGAACAGGCTCTCCTGGGCGCTGGCCCGGTCGGCGGCCACGCTCTGGGCATAGGCGATCAGACTGTCAGCCGCCGCCACGATCTGCGCCCGGTTGGCGTGCAGGCCGTCGAACGCCCCGGCCCGGGCCAGACTCTCGAGCGCCCGCTTGTTGACCTGGCGCGGATCGATCCGCTCGAGAAAGTCGAACAGGTCGGTGAACCGCCCGCCCGCCTCACGCACCGCCGCCACGTGGGCCATGGCCTGGGCCCCAACATTGCGCACCGCGCCCAGGGCATAGAGCACACGGCCCTCCTCGACCTCGAAATCGGCCCCGGAGCGATTGACGTCCGGCGCCAGCACCTCGACCCCCATGCGCCGGGCGTCCTGGTAGAATACCGCCAGCTTGTCGGTGTTGGAAAGATCGAGGCTCATCGAGGCGGCGAAGAACTCCACCGGCCGGTTCGCCTTCAGCCAAGCGGTCTGGTAGGCGATGAGCGCATAGGGCGCGGCGTGGCACTTGTTGAAGCCGTAGCCGGCGAACTTGGCCATGCGCTCGAACATGTCGCCCGCCGCCGCCGGCGAGAGGCCGTGCGTCGCCGCGCCGGAGAGGAACCTCGCTCGCTGGAGGTCCATCTCCTCCTTCTTCTTCTTGCCCATGGCCCGGCGCAGCAAGTCGGCCTCGCCCAGCGAATAGCCGGCCAGAACCTGGGCGATCTTCATCACCTGTTCCTGATAGACGATCACGCCGTAGGTCTCGGCCAGGGCCGTCTCCAGCCCGGGCAGGATGGCCACGGGCCGGCGACCCATCTTGCAGTCGACATATTCGTCGATCGAATCCATCGGCCCTGGCCGATAGAGGGAGATCAGGGCGGTGATCTCCTCCACCGAGGCGGGGCGGAGCTTGCGCAGCGTGTCGCGCATGCCCTGGCCTTCCATCTGGAACACCCCGACGGTGTGGCCCGACGACACCAGATCATAAGTGGCCGCATCGTCCAGCGGCAGCAGCGCGATGTCGAACCCGGCGCCGCGCTTTTCCAGGTGCTTCACCGCCTTGTGGATCACCGTCAGGGTCTTGAGGCCCAGGAAGTCGAACTTCACCAGGCCGGCGCTCTCCACCCATTTCATGTTGAACTGAGTGGCCGGCAGGCTGGCGCGCGGATCGCGGTAGAGCGGCGTGAGCTCGGTCAGCGGCCGATCGGAGATCACCACGCCGGCGGCATGGGTCGAGGCGTTGCGATAGAGGCCCTCCAGTTGCAGGGCGGTGGCCAGCACCTCGGCCACGGCCTCGTCCTCCCGCTGGGCCGCCTGCAGCCTGGGCTCCAGTTCGATCGCGCGCGCCAGGGTGACCGGGTTGGCCGGGTTGTTGGGGATCATCTTGGCCAGTCGATCCACCTGGCCCAGCGGCAGCTGCATCACCCGGCCCACGTCGCGCAGCACTGCGCGCGCCTGCAGGCTGCCAAAGGTGATGATCTGCGCCACGCGATCGGCGCCGTATCGGCCCTGAACATAGGCGATCACCTCCTCCCGCCGCTCCTGGCAGAAGTCGATGTCGAAATCGGGCATCGACACCCGCTCGGGGTTGAGGAACCGCTCGAACAGCAGGCCGAAGCGCAGCGGGTCGATGCCGGTGATCAGGAGCGACCAGGCTACCGCCGACCCGGCGCCCGAGCCCCGCCCGGGCCCCACCGGAATATCGTGCGCCACCGCCCATTTCATGAAGTCCGACACGATCAGGAAGTAGCCGGCGAAGCCCATCGACTGGATGACGCCGATCTCACGCTCCAGCCTCGCCCAATAGGCCTCTTCCCCGCCTTCCGGAGGCGCGGCGTCCAGTCGCCGACGCAATCCCTCGCGCGCCTGTCGCTCCAGTTCCTCGTCCTCGGTGCGCCCCTCGCCGGTGGGAAAGCGAGGCAGGATCGGCTCGCGCTTGGCGACCATGAAGGCGCACCGCCGCGCGATCTCCAGGGTGTTGTCGCAGGCCTCGGGCAGATCGGCGAACAGCCGGCGCATATCGGCCGCCGGCTTGAACCAGTGCTCGGCGGTCACGCGCCGGCGATCCTCCTGACCGGTAAAGGCCCCATCGGCGATGCACAGCAGGGCGTCATGCGCCCGCCAGGTCTCGGGCTTGGCGAAATAGACGTCGTTGGTGGCCACGAGCGGCACGTCATGGTCATAGGCGAAGGCCACCAGCCCCGGCTCCGCCGCCGCCTGGGTCGGGAGGCCATGGCGCTGCAACTCGACGTAGAACCGGTCCGGAAATGCGCGCGCCATCTCGGCCAGCGCGAGGCGCGCGCCATCGGCGTGGCCGGCGGCCAGCAGCGGATCGATCGGCCCGTCCGCTCCGCCGGAGAGCAGGATCAGCCCCTCGGAGTGCGCCGCCACCAGATTCCAGTCGACATGGGGCTCGTCGGCGGCGTCGACCTCCAGGAAGGCGGCGGAGGAGAGCTCGCAGAGATTGCGATAGCCGGCGGCGTTCTGCGCCAGCAGCACGACCGTCGGAATGCGCGCCCAGCGCTCTGGCGGGCCGCCGCCGATCCCCTTGACCGGCAAGGCGCAGCCGATGATCGGTTGCACGCCGGCATCCTTCGTGACGACCGAGAACTCCAGCGCCCCGAACAGGTTCGCCCGATCGGTCAGCGCCACCGCCGGCATGCCCGCGCCCCGCGCCAAGGCGCCGATCGCCTCGGCCTTGATCGCCCCCTCCAGCAGCGAGTAGGCCGAGCGGACGCGAAGATGGATGAACCCCCCTTCCTCGGCTGCCGACATACGCCTTGTTCCTTACCCTTGAGTGCGGCGGCGTGGCGGAACGTCCCGACTCACCCGGCCAGCCTCGCCACCTCACACACCATCCAGACAAAGCTCGCCACCGAAACCAGCGCCAGCGATTCACGCGCGAAGCGAAACATGGGGATCATCACAGCCTCCGTACCCGTTTCGTTCTTGTTGTCTGTTTGTTCCAACGCGTCAAGGGGCGGGGGCCCTCCCGCGTTTCATGCTGCACAAACTTCCAACACGCGCCGCGCCCGTTCATCGACCGACGCCGGCGCAATGGGCTCGAGCTCGTAGCCGAACGCGTGGTAGCTTTCTTCGTGAACCCGCCCGAAACGCACGGCGTCGTCCAGGCTGATCCGGCGCGCTCCGGTGTTGACCATGAACCCCAGGCTCTCGATGAAGAGCACCTTTTTCTCGTAGCTCCGGTGGGCGACCAAGCGCCGTATTTCCTCGGTGAGCGCCGGCGGGATCGGCCGGTCCAGGTAGATCGCGAGAGCGTAGGTACAGATGGGTGAGCGATCGAAGAACAGGCGCTCGGCGACGAGCCCGTCCGCCGCCCGCTGCCGGCTCCGCTGCAGAGCCAGGATCGCCTCGAGAAAATCCGCCTCCATGTGCGGCTCGGCCACGCCACGTGCGAGCTGCCGGTCGATGTGATCTGTCGCCGCCTCCTCGACGACCGCCTCTCCCAGCGTCTCGAGCGTCCGCAGGATCGCGGTCTTCCCCGCCCCCGGCGCCCCGGTGAGGATGTATCGTTGCGTCACCCAGTCATCCCTCGGCCCTCGCGGCGTTGTGCGGAAGTCTTCGGCGAGAGGCCGAAAGTCGTCGGATTTGCGTGGGAAATTTATAGGCTTTGGCGTCGGAGATGCAGGTAAATTTACCGCAAAAAGAGGGTTTTTATAGGCATTTACAGGGCTTACCGCGGCGGTGACCGCACGGTGTTGTCGTATTGCAATCAAGGTAATATTGCAATATGATAGTCACCGTGTCAATCCAAATCGCCCCACTCTTGTCACCGCCGACTGGCGACGATCGCCAGGGCCGCGACGACGGCCAGGGCGTCCTCCAGAAAGCCAGCCGGCCGGTCAGACTTGAACGCCACGGCCAGGCGCAACCTCGCCGCGTGGCCCCCGAAGGTGCCGATCGTCGCGCCGACCGAGCCGGCGATCAGTCCCGGCCAGAGTGCTCCCGCGCTTACGCCGATGGCCGCGCCACAGAGGCCGCCGCTCACCAACCGCGCGCCCAGCGGCAGGAGGCTGGTCCGGCTGGGCGTCGTCGGCAACTGGTCGACGACGAACTCGCCCAACGCAGCCAAGGTCAATATCGCCGCCGTCACGCCCGAGCCCATGAATGCGAGCGGCGTATGCGTGAGCTCCAGCCAGCCCAGAAGGGCCGCCAAGCTCACCGCCGCCGGCGCTGTCATCGTACGCAAGCCCGCGATCACCCCAATCGACAAGGCCGCTACCAACACCATCATCGCCGCCACCTACGACGGCCGAAAGCGGCGGCTGGCCGGGAAGCCCCTGGGGGCGGCCTTGCCCGCCGCGCCGCGACGACCCTGCCAGTCTCGCCACTCGGGCCACGCGCGGGTCCGGCCGGCGGCGTCGGTCCAGGAGAGGCCCATGGCAGCGTCGAACAGCGCGGCGTCGCGCAGGCCGCCCTCGCGATAGTTCTGCAACTTGACCCCCTTGCCGCGCGCCATCTCCGGCAACTCGGCGGAGGGAAATATCAAAACCTTGCCGTTGTCGCCCACCGCCGCCATCTGGTCGCCCTCGAACGCCAGGCAAAGGGCCGCTCCACCGGGCCCAGGCAGAAGCACCTGTTTGCCGGCCTTGCGGAACGCCACGGCCTCGTCCTCCGGCAAGACGAAGCCGTAACCGGCCTTGGATGCCAGCAACCGCCGGCGGCCTGGAACATGCGCGAACAACGCGAGTATGGCCACGGTGTCTTCCAACTCGACCATCAGCCTCAGGGGCTCGCCGTGCCCGCGAGCCGACGGCAGCCTGTCTGCCGCCAGCGTGAAGAAGCGGCCGTCGGAGGCGAACAGCAGCAGCTTGTCGGTGGTCTCCGCGCTGACGGCGAAGGCCAGGGCGTCGCCCTCCTTGAAGGTGAGCGTAGAAGGATCTTCGACCCGGCCCTTGGCGGCGCGGATCCAGCCCCGCTGCGAAAGGATCACGGTGATCGGTTCGCGGGCGACGAAGGCGTCGGCGGTCATCGCCGTGGCGATAACGGGCGGCGCCTCGAAGGTGGAGCGCCGCTGGCCCACCGCGGTGGTCGGCCCGAGAATCTTGCGCACGCCGCGCAGGCCGACGGCCACCAGCTTCCACTGTTCCTTGTCCGATCCCAGCAGCGCCTGGATGCCCTCGCGTTCCTCGGTCAGCGAAGCATGCTCACGCCGCAGCTCCATCTCCTCCAGCCTGGCCAGCTGGCGCAGGCGGGTGTTGAGGATCGCCTCGGCCTGGATGTCGGAGAGCTCGAACCGGACGATCAGCCTAGCCTTGGGTTGATCCTCGAAGCGCACGATGCGGATCACCTCGTTCAGATCCAGGAAGACGACGAGCAGCCCGTCCAGTATGTGCAGTCGGGCCTCGATCTTCGCCAACCGGAACCGCGCCCGTCTCGTCAGGACCACGCGCCGGTGATCGAGAAAGGCGCGCAAGGCCGCCTTCAACCCCATCACGCCAGGCGCGCCGCGGGCGTCGAGAACGTTCATGTTGACGGGGAACCGGGTCTCCAGGTCCGACAGCCGAAACAGGCTCTCCATCAGCATGTCGGGCTCAACGGTGCGGGCGCGGGGCTCGAGCACCAGGCGAATGTCCTCGGCCGACTCGTCGCGCACGTCGCCCAGCAGCGGCGCCTTCTTGCTGTCGATCAGTCCCGCCAACTGCTCGACCAGGTCGGCCTTCTTGATCTGGTAGGGGATCTCGCTGACCACGATCCGCCACAGCCCTCTCCCGGTGTCTTCCTTCGCCCAGCGGGCGCGCAGGCGAACGCCGCCTCGGCCGGTCTCATAGGTCTCCAGCAAGGATGCGGCTGGCTCGACGATCACTCCCCCGGTCGGGAAGTCCGGGCCCAGCACATGCATCGCGAGCTCCGCCGTCGTTGCGGCCGGGCGCTCGAGCAGCAGCAGGCAGGCGTCGATCAGCTCGGCGGCGTTGTGCGGCGGGATCGAGGTCGCCATGCCCACGGCGATGCCCGACGAGCCGTTGGCCAGCAGATTTGGGAAGCCCGCCGGCAGCACGACCGGCTCTTCCTCCTCGCCGTCGTAGGTGGCCCGCAGATCGACCGCGTCCTCGTCCAAACCCTCGAGCAGCAACTGGGCGGCAGGGGTCAGCCGACACTCGGTGTAGCGCATGGCTGCCGCGCTATCGCCATCGATGTTGCCGAAGTTTCCCTGGCCGTCGATCAGCCGGTAACGCTGAGCGAATTCCTGCGCCAACCGCACCAGGGCGTCATAGACGGCCACGTCGCCGTGCGGGTGGTATTTGCCGATCACGTCGCCCACAACCCGGGCGCATTTCTTGGCCGACGTCTCCGGGTCCAGCTTCAACAGCCGCATCGCCCACAACAGCCGACGATGAACGGGCTTGAGCCCGTCGCGCACGTCGGGCAGGGCGCGCTGAGTGATGGTCGAGAGGGCGTAGGCGAGATAGCGCCGAGACAGCGCCTCGTCCAGTGGCTCGTCGATGATCCGCCCGCCGCCTCCATCGGGGGGGGCGGGCGGCGGCGTGGGCGCGTTCATAGCCCGCTCTGCCGTGAGTCAGCGGATCAAGTCTAGCGACGGCGGGCCTCAGGCTGGCGGCGGCGCCTCGACGCCCAGGACGGTATCGGCCCTGCCCCAGCGAACGCGGGCCCACATCCGTTCATGGAAGTAGAACAAAACGATCTTGGTCAGGGTCTCGATAGCCGCGATCGAGGCGGCGACCTTGGCGCTCTTGCCCACTTCCATGCCGAACATCATCGGGATGATGAAGCTCAGGATGAACGTGTCGAGACTGCCGACGAAACGCCAGGTGATCGCCTTGATCAGCGAGCGCGAACGAGCGGTCGGCGCGTGGACAAACATGGGCATCCCCCTGGAACGGTTTCTCGGCCATCCCTTGTCATCTGGCTTGTCGAAACGCCAGAGCCAGCACTAGTCGCGCTGCGCCTCCGCCAGCCGGTCGATCAGCCGTTGGCGGGGCGTCGGGAGTGGCCGGTTCAGCGGGGCGAACACGAACGCAGCCAGGAAATGGCCGGTGATCGCAAGACCCTTGGCGATGTCGCCTGGCGCGAGCCGCCCCTGGGCCGAGAGCATGAACGGCGGCAGGGCGAGCAGTCGATCCCTGTAAGCCTCCCCCGCCCGAGCGCTCACCGCCCGCCCCGTGCGCGGGCTGACCCAGGCCAGGTCGTCGACCTCACCGGTCACCGCGCAGCGGCCCAGGTCGAGACCAAAGCCGAGGTCGGCCAACAGCCCGGCCTCGAAACGCACCAGCACCGCCGGCCAGATCGCCTCGTGAACCAGAGCGCCCAGCAGCGACTCGAACGCCAGGAACACGCCTGAATGGGGTTCGCGCTCCGGCAGGGCTGCGGCGGTGACAGCGGCGGCGGCGGCGAGGCCGGCCAGCGCCAGCGCGTCGTCGAACAGGACCGACGGCCCCTCTCCCGTAGCCTCGAGCCGCGCCCCGCCCAGCTGTTCGGAGACTCGCGCGCGATACACGAACTCGACCCTGGACCCGACCTGCAGAACCGGCTTCATGCGCCGCGAGGCGCCGCCGGCGACATGCGCCGCCCACTTGCCGTGCGCTCGCGTCAGAGCCTCTACGATGGCCCCGGTCTCGCCATGCGCGCGGGCGGTGAGCACGAACGCCTGGTCGTCGAACTCCATGCTCAGGCGATGGCCGGCTCAGACATCGAAATCCAGGCCCATTTCGGCATAAAGCCCTCGATCCTCGGCCCAGCCGGAGCGCACCTTCACGAAGAGAAACAGGTGAATTGGCCGGTCGAGCAGTACCGAGAGCTCCTCACGGGACGCCTTGCCGATCCACTTGAGAGTCTCGCCGCCCTTGCCGATCAAGATCGCCCGCTGGCCGTCGCGCTCGACATAGATGGTCTGCTCCAGCCTCGCCGAGCCGTCCGCCCGCTCCGCGAACGCGGTCGTCTCGACGCTGGTCGAATAGGGCAACTCCTCGTGCACGCGCAGATAGACCTTCTCGCGAGTGACCTCGGCCGCCAGCAGACGCGCCGGGATGTCGGCGCTCTGGTCGGCCGGATAGAGCCAGGGGCCCTGCGGCATGCGCTCGGCCAGGGCGCGCTTGAGATCGGCGACTCCATCTCCGCCGCCGGCGGAGATCATGAACACGCTGGTGTGGATCGCGGAGTCGAACAGACCCGCCACCAGCCGCGGCAGCTCAGTGCGGCGGATCAGATCGATCTTATTCAGGGCCAGGATAGCATTCACGCCTTCCTTCTTCAGGACCTCGAAGATGGTGGCCACATCCTGCGCCGCCTTGCGGTCGGCGGCGCCGCCCTGGCCGCTCGCCGCCAACAGCTGCGCCTGGGCGTCGACCAGATGCACCACCGCCTCGGCCCCGCGCGCTCCGCCCCACGCGGCGCGCACCATGGCCCGGTCCAGCCTGCGGCGCGGGGTGAAGATGCCGGGGGTGTCGACCAGCACCATCTGGGTCTCGCCCTCGATGGCGACGCCGCGCACGGGAAAGCGAGTGGTTTGCACCTTCTGGGTGACGATCGAGACCTTGGTCCCGACCAGGCGATTGACCAGGGTCGACTTGCCGGCGTTCGGCGCGCCGATCACGGCTACGAAGCCCGCGCGCGTCACGCCTCGCCCCGCGCCCGGCGGAGCAGGGCAAAGGCCGCCGCCTTCTCGGCCGCGCGCACCGAGCCGGCCTGGGCCACAGCCGCATCGGCGCCCTCGATGGAGACCTCGAGGGTGAAACGCGGCTGATGATCGGGTCCCTCGCGCGCGAGCACGCGGTACACGGGGGCCGCGCGGCCTTCGGCGGCCGCCCACTCCTGCAGCTCCGACTTGGGATTGGCCGCTGCAGCGTCACGCGGTGCGGCCAGCAGCGGCGCCCATAGGCCGAGCACGATCTTCGCGCACGTCGCCAGGCCCAACTCAAGATAGAGGGCGGCGATCAGGGCCTCGCAGGCATCGGCGATGATGGTGTCGTGGTCGCGAGCGCCGCGCCGCGTTTCGCCTCCTGGCAGCCGCAGCGCCTCACCTAGATCCAGCGAGCGGGCGACGATCGCGCAGGCCTCGCCGCTGACCAGTCCGTGCAGCCGCTTGGAAAGCTCGCCAACGCCCGCGCCCGGCTCGCGGCGGACCAGATCCTCGGCGATGATCAGACCCAGCACCCGGTCGCCCAGGAACTCGAGCCGCTCGTTGTGGGCCACCTCGCGGGCGCCAGCGCCGACACTGGCATGGGTCAGGGCGCTTTCCAGCAGCGTCCGGTCCGCGAATACGTGGCCGAGGCGCGCCTCCAGCGCCGCCACCGCCGCCGCCCGCCTATTCATGGACGGATGGGATCAATGCACCCAGCGCAGGAACCGGTCCGGCCTCAGGTTCACCCAGGTCCAGGGCTTGAACAGGTTCGAGCCTTCCTTCCACGACAGCATCACGATCTGCGCCTTGCCCACCAGATTGTCCTCCGGCACGAACCCGACCCCCGTCTCGGGAGGCATGTAGGCGTCGTTGCGGCTGTCCCAGCCGCATCCGCCAAGCTTGGGATCCTCCGGCGCAAGTCCAGAGTCGAAGCGGCTGTCCTCCGAGTTCTGGCGGTTGTCGCCCATCATGAAGTAGCAGTGCGGCGGCACAACATAGACGCCGGTGTTGTCGGCCGCCTCCGCCCCCGCGCCGTGGATCTGAGTGAGATAGGTGCGACCCTCCGGATTTGTCTCCCTCTGCCAGGTGGCGTGCTCTACCATCGGCCCATAGGGGCTCTTGCGATCGTGCGTCATCAACCGGCTGACCTGCGTCTCCTTCAACGCTTTGCCATTGATGATCAGTTGGCCGTGACGGACCTGGATACGATCGCCCGGCAAGCCGATCAGACGTTTGATGTAGTCCACATGCCCGCTGCTGGGCAGCTTGAAGACGATCACATCGCCTCGCGTCGGCGGGTGGAAGAAGATCCGGCCCTTGAAAAGCGGCGGACTGAACAGCATCGAGTGGCGGCTGTAGCCGTACGACCATTTGGAAACGATGATGTAGTCGCCTTCGTAGAGGTTGGGCTCCTCGGAGGCCGAGGGAATGGTATAGGGCTGGAAGAGCAGGGTGCGGATCACCACGGCGATCAGCAGGGCGTAGACGATCGTCTTGATCAACTCCCACGACTCGCGGGTGGCGCCTTGGCTCTTTTTGATCCCTATGGGGGCGCTGTCGGTCCTGGCCATGGTGCGGGGTGCTAGACGTTGGCCCGCGCCGGAGCAAGCGATCCACCCATTAAATGGCCGTCATCCGGCAGCGCCTCAATGACCACGAAGGCCTGGGCGTAGGGGTGATCGTCGGTTAGGGAGAGATGGATCGCCGCCCGATGGCCTGGCGGGGTCAGGGCAGCGAGCCGGGCCGCCGCGCCGCCGCTCAGGGCCAGAGTGGGCTGGCCGGACCTGGCGTTGACAACACCCATGTCGCGCCAGAATACCCCTTTTCGCATGCCCGTACCCAGCGCCTTGGCGCATGCCTCCTTCGCCGCGAAGCGCTTCGCATAGCTGGCGGCCGGGCCGGGCTTGCGCTCGGAGCGCGCCCGCTCGAGTTCTGTGAAAATCCGCTCGGAGAACCTGGCGCCGAAGCGCGCGAGGGTTTTTTCGATGCGCCGGATATCGGTCAGGTCCGAGCCGATGCCGAGGATCACGCCGCCGCGGCTCCAGCGCTGGAGCGCCGCGCGGCGTCCATCAGGGCGCGCATGCGCCCGATTGCCGCCTCGAGCCCCGTAAAGATTGCTTCGCCGATCAGAAAATGACCGATGTTCAGCTCCGCCACCTCAGGAATGGCCGCGACGGCGCCCACTGTCTCGTAGTCGATCCCGTGACCGGCGTGCACCTCCAGTCCCAGAGCGCTGGCCCGCGCCGCCGCGGCGCGCAACCGTTCCATCAACGCCGGGGCCCGGCCCGAGCGCTCGCGCACAGCCAGACACCATGCGCCCGTGTGGAGCTCGACCACCTGGGCTCCGACGCGCGCGGCGGCGTCGACCTGCCCCTCGGCAGGTTCGACGAACAGCGAAACGCGGATCCCGGCTCTCACCAGATCCGCCACCACAGGGGCGATGCGCGCACGGCCTCCAGCGACGTCGAGCCCTCCCTCGGTGGTCACCTCCTCGCGCCGTTCAGGCACCAGGCAGGCTGCGTGCGGCCGGTGCGCCAGGGCGATGACGCGCATCTCGTCGGTCACCGCCATCTCCAGATTGAGCGGCCGCCCACGGCGACGGGTGAGTCTGACCAGGGCGTCGATATCGGCGTCCGAGATGTGCCGGCGATCCTCGCGCAGATGGGCGGTTATACCATCGGCGCCGGCCTGCATGGCTAGCTCCGCGGCCCGCGCCGGGTCCGGATAGGCCTCGCCGCGGGCGTTGCGGATCGTGGCCACGTGGTCGATGTTGACGCCGAGGCGGAGCGGGATCATGCGGGTCCGATTACCTGATCACGCGGCGAAGGTCACCTGATCGCAAATCTCGGGCCGGATCGGAGTCCTGCGATCACCGCCGCTGCGCGCAGGCGGCCAGGAATGCCCGCGCCGGTCGTGCGCCGCCTCGCACCGAGATCTGATAGACGCTCTCGTGGCCGATGTTGATCAGCAAAGCGCGCCCCGCGGCGATAGCCCCGATCGGTCCGCCCTCGGGGCCCGCGGTGAACACCGGCATCGGCGAGCCCAGTTCCTCGTTCGCCACCCCCTTGGCGACATAGAGCGCCGATCGAGGCCCCGAAGCGACGCTGACGACCACATAGTCCCCGGCGCTCAGGCCCTTCACCGTCTGCGTCAGTTCGACCTCGATGGCGCCTCGCGAAGCGCCGCACGAGGCGATGAAATCCTGATCGTCCGTCGCCTTGACGCCGTGCACCAGCCTTGGGCCGCCAGCCTGAGCTATATACCACCGCATCCCGGACGCGCCGGCGGGAGCCGCTAAACCCGGCGCCGGCGGCTCGCCGCTCGCAGGGATCGACGAGATCAAAGTGAAGGCGAAGGCCGTAGCCTGGCGCAAATTCGCGGTCAGCCCGCACGAAAAGCGAATGTTCGACCAACCCCGCTCATCGGAGAGGCGGCCAAGGCCGGTCAGGGCGCCGTCGCTGAGCGCCAGCGGCGGCTCCGAACGCGAGACGCTGGGATCGGGTCCGCTCAGAAAGAAGCGCGCACGCAAACCGGCGTCCGGCGTCGGCGGCGACAGTGACCTCGCGCCACTCTCGCACGCCCAGACCGCGCGCTGCAGATCGTTGCTACTGGCGGCCAGATCGGCGCTGAGGACTGGCGCGGTCTCGGCCGACGCGCTGCGGGGGCAGGCCAGCAGCAGGGCCAGGGCGATTGCCTTCACGCTCCCAGCCTGCGGCTGCCGGGGTCTTCGGCCGGAATGGCCGCCAGCTCTGGCGGCAAGGCGTCGGCCGGATAGGCCGGCACATCGAGCGTCGCCAGGGCCACGCGGGGAGCGCCCGGATCGGCCCGGCCGCCGGACCGGTCGATCAGGCAGGCGGCGCACACGACGTCGCCGCCGGCCGCGCGGATCGCGTCGACACATTCGCGCGAAGACTGGCCGGTCGAGACTATGTCCTCAACCATCGCCACTCGCGCGCCGGCCCGGATCGAAAACGCACGCCGGAACGTGAGCACGCCTCCTTCCCGCTCCAGATAGATCGAGGGCACGCCCAGGCTTCGGGCGGTCTCGTAGCCCGGGATGATGCCGCCCACCGCCGGCGAGACGCACACCTCGACGGCGCCCACCGTCGCGGTGATCTTCGCAGCCAGGGCGCGGCACAGCCGCTCGCACCGATCCGGGTGCATGAACACAAGGTTCTTCTGCAGGAAGACCGCGCTGTGCAGGCCGGACGACAGGACAAAGTGGCCCTCGCGAAGCGCGCCGGAAGCGCGAAACTCGTCCAGAACGTCGTCATTGGTCACCGCGCCTGACTAGGGCCAGTGGAGCGAGTCGTCCATTTGGAACTCGCAGGAGAGAGCGGGAACGTGTCGTCGCGCAACGTGTTTCAGGGCCACCGCCGCCCCGGACACGGAGATCCCATGGCCAAGACAACCGCCTCGAAACGCTCCTCTGCCCCTGCCCCACGGATTGGCTTGGGCGGCGAGACCCACCAGCAGGCGGATGGACCGGAGACGCGGCTGACAACCAACCAGGGGGTTGTCGTCTCAGACAATCAGAATTCGCTTAAGGCTGGCGCGCGCGGCCCGGTCCTTTTGCAGGACTTCATCCTGCGGGAGAAGATCACCCACTTCGATCACGAGCGCATCCCGGAGCGGGTCGTTCATGCCCGCGGGTCGGCCGCGCACGGCTATTTCGAATGCCTGGAGTCCTGCGCCGACATCACCCGTGCGGACTTCCTCCAGCGTCCTGGCGAACGGACGCCGCTGTTTTGCCGATTTTCGACGGTGGCGGGCAACAAGGGCTCCGCCGACTTGGCCCGGGACGTGCGCGGCTTCGCGGTCAAGGTCTACACCAAAGAGGGCAACTGGGATCTCGTTGGCAACAACATCCCGGTGTTTTTTATCCAGGACGCGATCAAATTCCCCGATCTGATTCACGCCGCCAAGCAAGACCCGGACCGGGAATTTCCGCAGGCCCAGACGGCGCACGACACGTTCTGGGACTTCATCTCTCTGACGCCGGAGAGCTTCCACATGATCATGTGGATCATGTCGGACCGCACAATTCCGCGCAGCCTGAGAATGATGGAAGGTTTCGGCGTCCACACCTTCCGCCTGGTGACCGCTGACGGAGCGAGCTCGTTCGTCAAATTTCATTGGCGGCCGACGCTCGGCTCGCAATCTGTAGTCTGGGACGAGGCCGTGAAGATCAACGGCGCCGATTCCGACTTTCATCGCCGCGATCTTTGGGAGGCGATCGAAACCGGCGACTTTCCTGAATGGGAACTCGGCCTGCAGGTTTTCAGCCAGGAGCAGGCCGACGGCTTCGACTTCGATGTGCTCGACGCCACCAAGCTCATCCCCGAGGAGCTCGTGCCCCTGCGCGTGGTCGGGCGGATGGTGCTGGACCGCAACCCCGACAACTTCTTCGCCGAGACCGAGCAGGTGGCCTTCTGCGCGTCGCACGTCGTGCCCGGCATCGATTTCAGCAACGATCCCCTACTCCAAGGGCGCCTGTTTTCCTATCTCGACACGCAGCTCAAGCGCCTGGGTGGGCCCAACTTCCACCAAATTCCGATCAACCAGGCCAAATGCCCCATTCACAATCTGCAGCGGGACGGCCACTCCCAGATGGGTGTCCCCAGGGGTCAGGTGAATTACGAGCCTTCCAGTCTGGGTCTCGACATCGCCCAGGAGGACGCCGCTGCCGGCTACCGCACCTTCCCCGCTCCGGAGGCCGGGGAGCAACTACGCGTTCGGCCGGAGAGCTTTGCCGACCACTACAGCCAGGCCCGGCTTTTCTACGCCAGCCAGACCCAGCCTGAGCAGGACCACATCGTCGCCGCACTCGTGTTCGAGCTTAGCAAATGTCCCACGCCAAGGGTGAGGCACGCCGTGCTCTCGCGCCTTGTTCACGTGGACCAGACGCTGGCCAGAAAAGTGGCGGACGCCCTGGGTTTGTCGGGCGCGATAAATCCCGCTCCGGCCGCCATGGAAGCAAAGAATGCGCCGCCCTCGCCGGCTCTCAGCCTGCTGGCCAAGGCCGATCCCACCCTGAAGGGCCGCAAGATCGGCTGCCTCCTGTCTGATGGCTGCGACGGCGCTTTCGTCACCGCCCTCGATGCAGCTGTGAGGAAGGCCGGGGCCAAGCTCGAGCTTATCGCGCCATCCATCGGCGGGGTCGCCACCGCCGGCGGCGAAATTCTGATCCCGCACCATAAGCTGGGCGGTGGCCCGTCTCTCCTGTTCGACGCCGTCGTTCTGGCGCCGTCCGCCGAGGGGGCTCCAGTTCTCGCGACTCACGCAGCGGCGATTGACTTCGTTCGCGACGCCTACGGCCACCTCAAGGTGATGGGGCACCTGCCCTCGGCCGTCCCGCTCCTCGCCAAGGCCGGCCTCGCGGCGGCGGATCTTGAGGGCGACGCGGGCGTGATACCTCTCACCGTCAAATCGATCTCTAAATTCATCGATGCGGCTTCTGCTGGCAGGGTCTGGCCGCGCGAGCCCAAGGTCCGTCCTGCCCCCTGACGGACCGACCGTCACGCGAGCAAGGGGCGTTCTTTGGCAAGATCGTTGCGGATTGCCGTGGCGCCCACGCCGGCTTGGCCCATGGCGTGGCTGATCTGGTCCAAGCCGATTACCACATCGCCGGCAGCGTAGAGGCCGGGTACGTTGGTGCGTTGGTGAGCGTCCACCAAAATACAGCCGGTTTCGCTCAAGCGCGCGCCCAAAGCCCCGGCCAGTCCCGAATGGATGGTCGACCCCATTGCAGGGTAAACGGCGTCGAACGACATCCGACCGGCGCCAGTATCGAAACTCAGGCCATGTGGGTCCAGTGAGAAATGCAAGGCTGGACCAGCGATCATCGCGATCCCCATCGATCGGACATCGCGTCGCCGTGCGTCGTCGAGGTAGGGCTCCGGGCCCGGCGATACCAACGTGACCTTATCGGTAAAGCCGCGCACGAATACCGCTTCGTCGAAGCCGTGGGTCCCCGCGCCTACAATCGCGACGTTCTGACCAACGACCTCGAAGCCATCGCAAACCGGACAGTAGCGGAGTCGACCGGTCGCCACAGCTTCGTCGTGCGTCGTCTTATCCATCGTCGGGCCGCGATTGGTGACGCCGGTAGCGAGCATCACAGAGCGCGCCCGCTCGACTCCTACGTCGGACTGAGCGACGAAAAAGCCCGCCTCTCGGGACAGCGAACGGACCGTACCGCGGGCTATCTCGGCTCCGAACTCCAGCGCCTGCGCCTGCATCCTTCCAACGAGTTCGGCTCCCGCCACACCGCCCGGAAAGCCGGCGTGATTGCGGGTGCAGGGGATCATCAGCCATGGCTCTGCTCGCGGCTACGATGGTGGTCCTGGCCACGACGGTGTTGGCCGAAGATTTGAAAGATCCGACTGCCGCTCCGCCCGAAGACGTCAAGCCCACAGGCCCAATCACCCTTACGTTCATTTACACGGCCGACAGCTTGGTCAACGCGAGCGGAGGCTTGCATACCGGCGCCCGCTATGTCGACGAAGCGAAAGTCTCGGCGTTCTACGACGGGGCTGTCGCCGGTCATGACGGATTGACGGCGCTCGCCACCATCGAGCATCAGAACGGCGCTCGATTAAGCGGCGAGCTTGTCGGCGATTCCCAAGTGGTGAGCGATCTGGAAGGTCCGCCAGAGGCCTTCCGCCTGACTGAGGCGTGGTTGCAGAAGGAGATCCCGAAGTGGGGTGCTGGCGTCAAGTTCGGTTTGATCGACCTGAACAGCACTTTCGACGTCCAGGAGACCGGCGCTCTCTTCGTCAACAGTTCGCACGGCATCGGCCCAGAGATCGCGGACACCGGCCTTAACGGTCCGTCCGCCGATCCCTTCACCTCCTTGGCGATCACGATGTTTCAACGGCCGGCCGAAGGTTGGACCGTACAGCTGGGCGTGTTCGACGGCGTCCCCGGAAATCCGGCGCACCGGAAGCGCTTCGTGGATGTCGAGCTATCGGCCCACGATGGCGCCCTGATGATCATTCAGGTCGAGCGGCGGGTGGGTGAGCGACATCGGTTCGAGGCTGGCGCCTGGACCTACACCTCGGACTTCAACGCCCTGGGCCGCTTCGATCAGGACGGCACACCAATCCGCGTCGGGGCAAACGCCGGGCTCTACGCCTTGGCGGAGTCTCGCATCCTCGACAAGCCTGGCGGCCAGGAGGGTGGCCTCAGCGGCTGGCTGCGCCTGGGCGTGGCCAATGGCGACATCAATCCCGTCGATCGCTACGGAGGTGGCGGATTGGTCTACACCGGCCTGATCAAGGGCCGCGATCAGGACCAAATGGGAGTGGCCGTCGCCAGGGCTCACTACGGCGTCGGGGCTCGGCGTGTGGCAGCCCTAGAGGGCTCAGGCCTCGAGGACGCAGAGACGACGCTGGAGGTAACCTACGGCTATGCGTTGGCTGACTGGATCACCCTTCAACCTGATGTTCAGTATGTGATCCATCCCGGCGGTGCGCCCGGCGTGAGGAACGCGCTTGTATTCGGACTGCGAGTTGCTGTCACAGGGTCGCGCTAGGGGCTTTCGCGGTGCCCGGTGGAGGCCGCCGGGCACGGCTGTCCACGGTCGAAACAGAGGCGCAGGCTCTCGTCCGTCATGAGCCGCCAAGCGACACGCGCGGCATATCTGGCGCAGCGTTGCTCCACCCGGGTGGAGAGGATCGGCAGGCTGACCTCGGCCGTCTCCGCCACCGCGCTGTCGGCACCAACTCTCTCCAACCGCAAGCGCTGGGGCGACATGAGGGTAGAACGAGCCAGTCGGCACACCCGGCCGGAGATCGTCGCGCCATCAGCGGACGCCACGGCCGCTGACGCAGCTAGGGAAAAGTTGGGTGAGCCGCTCGCGGCTATCGGCACGTGCGCGCCCGGCGCGAGCGGGTTCGCCAGCGAAGCGGCGGCGGCCACCAGGATAATGAGCATCGCCAAGGCCTAGTGGCGCCGACCCTTGGTGTGCGGCGTATGCACGCGTTTGGAACCATGGCCATGTTTGGAAACGCCGAACGGATCGCTCGCCTGGTGGTGGCCAGCCTTGGCGGCCTGACCGGGCTTGTGTGGCCCGTGGTGGCCGTGGGTGCAGGCGCCGCTCGGGCTTGGTTCAGGGTGCCGACCCGCATGCGCGTTTTCGCGCGCGGGCGCGCTCTTGTGGCAGGCCTTCGCATTGGCTCCACCCCACGCGACGGCCAAGGCCGCCGCCAAAATCAAGGTATGTCGTATCATCGGTGAATCTCCTGCGAACGAGCGCCCCGCCTTGTGGTCATCCGCGCGCCCGCTCGACGGTTTCGACACTTGGACAGGCTCTGAGGGCGGCGGCGATGTGGGTCAGGTGTCGAGCGTCTTTTATCTCCAAATCGAAGTCGACGTCGAAAAAATCGGAATGTCGGTGGCGCATGTTTACGCCGATGATGTTGCCACCCGCCTCGCCGATGATCGTACAGGTCTGGCCCATGACGCCGGGCGCGTCGCGGACCGTCGCGTGCAGGCGAGCGTCCGAAAGGGTGTTGCGCTCCGCATCCGGGGTCCATTGTAGGTCTCGCCAAAGATCGTCTTGGTCTTCGAAGCCTGCCAGCTGGCCGCAGTCGATCGTGTGAACGACGAGCGAGCCATCGGGCCGCACTATACCGACGATGCGCTCGCCCGGTACAGGATGGCAGCAGGGCGCCAACTCGAGACGATCGTGGCCCTTGAGGCCGCCCCCTTGAAAATGCGACCGAGCGCCATAGCCGGGCTCGATGCGTCGCCGCTCCGACGCGGCCGCCTTTTCCGCGTCCTTGAGGCCAGGAAACACCGTCTCCAGCACCTGCGTCGGCACGATCCGAGCCCTCCCGACGGCCGCGAACAACTCCGCTTCGCCAGCCGCCGCGAAGCGGTCAAGCGCCGGCCGCAGGGAAACGTCCTTCAGGGTCTTGCCGGCCCGAGCGAAGGTCTGCTCCAGGGAAGCCTTTCCCAGGCGCAGATACTCCTCCTTCTCGGTGAGGCGCAAATGGCGGCGGATCGCCGATCGTGCCCGGCCGGTGACCGTCAACGCCCGCCAGTCGGGTGGCACCACGGCCTTGGCGCCGCGCACTACTTCGACCACATCGCCGTTCTGCAGAACCGTCCGCAGAGGGCGGAGCTCGCCGTTCACTTTCACGCCCAGGCAGCTATCGCCGACGTCGCTGTGCACCGCGTAGGCGAAGTCGAGCGGCATGGCGCCGGCCGGCAAGCTGATCAGCTGGCCCTTGGGCGTGAACACGAATACCTGATCGAGGAACATCTCCAGCTTGGCGTGTTCCAGCAAATCCTCGGCGTCGCCCCCCTGCTCCAGCACCTGAACGAGCTGTCGCAGATTGATCAGCGGATCGGCGCCGCCCGCGGCGGCGGCGGCCTCCGGATCGAAGGCGTAGGTTTGGTTCTTATAGCGCCAATGAGCCGCAACACCCTCCTCCGCCACTCTGTCCATGGCCTCGGTGCGAATCTGCAGCTCGATGCGCGTTGCCCGCGGTCCCACGACCGTGGTGTGCAGCGAGCGGTAGTTGTTGCGCTTGGGCGTAGAGATAAAGTCCTTGAACCGCCCAGGCACGCCGGGCCAAGCCCGATGGACGACGCCGAGAGCGCGATAGCAGTCCTCGACCGAATCGACGATGACTCGAAAGGCGTAGATGTCGGACAGCTGGGCGAAGCCGATCGATTTGCGCTGCAACTTGCGCCATATCGAAAACGCGTTCTTCTCACGGCCCACCACCCGCGCCGGTATGCTGGCCTCGGCCAGTTTCCGGCCGATCTCCGCGCTCGCGAGGGCCACCGCCTTGCCCTGCCGACCGCGCAGACTTTCGAGGCGGCGGAGAATCGCGTCGCGAGCCACCGGATTGAGGTGGCTGAAGGCCAGCTCTTCCAGTTCCGAGCAAATACGATGGCAGCCGATCGAGCGGGCTAGCGGGGCGTAGATATCTAGCGTCTCCCGCGCGATGCGCTCCCGTTTGGCGGCGTTGGCGATGAAGTGCAGCGTCCGCATGTTGTGAAGCCGGTCCGCGAGTTTCACCAACAGCACGCGCACGTCCTTCGACACGGCGAGAATGAACTTACGCAGGTTTTCCGCCTGGCGTTTATGGTCGGCGGTAGCTTCGAGGCGCGAGAGCTTGGTCACCCCTTCGACCAACTCCCCGATCTCCTCGCCAAATAGCCGGTCGATGTCTTCGCGTCCGGCCTCCGTGTCTTCAATCACGTCATGAAGCAGCGCGGTGACGATGGTGGCCGTATCTAGACGGTAGTCGGTGAGTATGCCGGCCACCTCGATGGGATGAGCAAAATAGGGGTCGCCCGAAGCGCGCGTCTGCCCGCCATGCATGCGCATGGCGTAGACGTAGGCCCGATTGAGCAGATTCTCGTCCGCGCTGGGGTCGTAGGCGCGAACGCGATCGATCAATTCGTATTGGCGCAAGAACTTGCGCGGTTCGGCCTTGGCCGGGGCAGGTTTGGCCGGGGCGAGCGTGTCTGGGCCTTGCAGGCTCAGTATCGCTCCTCCTGGCCACCATCGCGGTCGCTCTGCAGGGCGTGGACCAGGGCCTGCTCGCTCATGTGGGCGTGAGTGGGATCGCTGAGCAAGGCCAGGGTCTCGGCCTCCTCCTCGGCTTCCGAATGTTCGTCCACCCGCTGAAGGGTGCCGATCAAGGTCTCGCGCAGGGCCTCGGCATCCACCATGTCCTCGGCGATCTCGCGCAGAGCCACGACAGGGTTCTTGTCATTGTCGCGCTCGACCAACAGCGTGCCGCCAGCGGCGATGGCGCGGGCGCGATTGGCGGCCAGGAGAACCAGATTGAATCGGTTGGGGACGCGGGTGACGCAGTCTTCGACGGTGACGCGGGCCATGTATACTCTCGAGGCGGTTTTGCGGGAAATTGGCCTTTACAGATAGCCTCTACGCGCCTTGTGTGCAACGCCGCATCGACACTAAGCTGCGTTGCGTCAGGTTAGGAGCGGTGTTGCATCGCGCCCGACGACCGCGCGGGCGGCGAGCGCGGCGGCCGTCTCCTGGGTCAATGGATGGCTCCAGGAAGGCGCAAGCTCCGCCAGCGGTCCCATCACGAACAGCCGCTCGGCGGCGCGCGGGTGGGGAAGAATGAGGCTGGGCAGGTTTAGCACCAAACGGCCGTAGGCGATCAGATCGAGATCAAGAGTGCGCGAGGTGTTGACACCGGCCTGCTCGCGGCCGAACGCCCGCTCCAAGCCGCGCATGGAGTCCAGAACGGCCGCCGGCGGCAATGTCGTCTCGACAAGGACGATGCCATTGAGATAATCAGGGTCCGTCGGATCGGGCCATGCCGCCGAGCGCCACCAGCGCGACCGGGCGAAGGCGCGAAGGCCCAAATCGGGCAAGCGCTGGACCGCGGCTTCCAAGAGGGCCCGCGTCGATGCAAAGGGGCCGCGAAGGTTCGAGCCCAGAGCCAACACCACCGCCTTGTCTAGGCGCGCCAGAGTTTTAACACCTTCCTCTACGGAACTGTGCATGGCCTTCTACCCCACCGACCGTTTGGCGCTTTTCATCGATGGCGCCAATCTGCATGCGGCCTCCAAGGCCATGGGCTTTGACATCGACTACAAGAAGCTGCTGGACGAATTCCGTAAGCGCGGGGTGCTGATGCGGGCCCTCTACTACACCACGTTGGCCGAAGATCAGGACTATTCTCCCCTGCGGCCCCTCGTCGACTGGTTGGACTACAACGGCTTCACGGTGGTGACCAAGCCGGCGCGGGAGTTCACCGACCGCGAGGGCCGCAAGCGCTGGCGCGGCGATATGGACATGGAGATCGCGGTCGACATGCTTGAGTTGTCGCCCCGGGTGGATCACGCCGTGCTGTTCTCTGGCGATGGGGACTTTCGACCTTTGGTGGCGGCGCTGCAGCGCAAGGGGGTGCGAGTTACCGTGGTGTCGACGGTCAAGACGCTGCCGTCCATGGCCTCCGACGACCTTCGTCGTCAGGCCGACGCCTTCATCGATTTGGCCGACCTCGAGGCGCTCATTGGCCGGCCCGCACGTGCGCCACGCTTCGTCGCCGGATCAAGAGACGAGGAAGAATGATCGAGGCAGGACCGGCCGAGCCGCCTCGCGATTGCCCGCTTTGTCCGCGGCTTGTCGCCTACCGGGCGGAAAACGGCGCCGCTCATCCGGACTGGTACAACGGCCCGGCCCCGTCGTTCGGCGATCCGGACGCGCGGCTCTTGATCGTCGGCTTGGCGCCGGGCCGGCAAGGCGCCAATCGCACCGGCCGACCGTTCACCGGGGATTTTGCCGGCGTGCTGCTCTACGAGACCCTGCTTCAGCGCGGTTTCGCCAGGGGCAGCTATGACGCCAGAGCGGACGACGGGCTGGAATTGGTCGGCTGTATGATCACCAATGCGGTGCGCTGCGCACCGCCGCAAAACAGGCCGTTGCCGATCGAGGAGGCCACGTGCCGGGCATTCCTTGGAGCCCGTATCCGGGCGTTGCCGCGCCTCGAGGTAATCGTCAGCCTGGGTGATGTCGCGCGGCGAAGCGTGCTCAGAGCATTGGGTCTGCCGGCCTCTGCCGTCGCGCCGGGGCATGGGGCCGAGTGTCAAGTCGGCGGCTACTGGCTCATAAACAGCTATCACTGCTCTCGGCTGAACACCAATACAGGGCGGTTAACACCTGTCATGTTTGACAAAGTGTTTCTCCGCGCTCAGGCAATTCTCGGAAGATGTGGCGTCAACGGTGCACCTCAATAAGCCGCCGGATGGTAGGCGACGATCAGCACCGTCCGGAACAGGATCGTCAGGTCGGTCCAAAGTGTCCAGATACGGATGTATTCCAGATCCTTCTGTACACGCGCAGCCATGTCGCGGAGCTCTTCGGTCCTCCCGCGCAGGCCCGACACCTGCGCTAGGCCTGTAAGACCGGGCTTGACCATAAATCTCGAGTTGTAGCCGGGCACCCCTAGCGCGTAGTACTCGTCGTGCGCCAGTGCATGCGGGCGCGGCCCAACCAATGACATTTCGCCCTTCAGGATATTCAGAAGTTGTGGCAGCTCATCGATGCTGGTGCGACGGATGAAGCGTCCGACTGCGGTGATACGGTCATCCGACCTGGAGGCCTGAACCACCTCCGGACCGTCTTCACACACCCGCATCGACCGGAACTTGTAGATCACGAACATCGAACCGTCGAGGCCACTACGCCGCTGGCAAAATATCGGCGAGCCTGGGCTCTCCAGCCGTATCATAGCGGCCACTATCAAGAGCAGTGGAGAAAGCATGATCAATCCGCATACGGCGCCAAATACGTCTAGGGCGCGCTTGAGGCGGCACGACCTGACACGCTTCGCGCCCGCACTAAGGCCCCGGTCGGCGTCCATCGCCACGGCGCCGTGAGCAAACTCGGGACGCATCAAAAATTCAGGCGCGCTCATCTTACCTAAAGCCCCTCGGCGCCAAGCCAAATGACAGCCTCATCTGGAACACCTTTGATCGCCGGTTAAACAACCCAACCCAACGCGCCTTGCGGTGGGCACTCACGGGGTCTCGAAGATCCCCGTCAAACTCAGTCAGCCCTACGCCAAACCGCGACGATTTCCCGGTTCCGCTTGTTGTTCCTTCCCGGACATTGCCCCCAACGTTGTGGTGGAAACATGGCTTCCCGGACTTCATGCTGTCAAGTTCGTGATAGCCGACCATAGGCGAACTTATCGTGACAAAAAGAAAAGCAGGCGCCCCGGCGCCGCGGCGCGCAATTACGCGGCGCCGGGATTGGTTTGGCGTCAAAGGGGATTGCGGCTAGGGAAACGGGCGACGAGCGAACACTCTGAAAGGCGAGCGATGGACGACGGCGGCGCCACGGCGGCGATCACGGGCGCAGCGACGGATTCGGGGGCGGCAGCCTTCGCCTTCCTGTTGCAGTTGCTCGGCCTGCCCGCCGACGCTGCGGAAATCCTGCACCACAGCGGCCGGCCGACTCTCGACGAGACAGAGATCCTGCGCGCGACCAAGCGCTTTCCGGTCAAGGCCCGGGCAATCAGCTCCACCGTCGAGCGCCTCGAGACGACCCCCCTTCCCGCCATCGCGCGCTTCAAGGACGGCGCTTGGTGGGTAATCGGCAAGGCGGCCGAAGGCAAGGTGCTGGTGCAGAATCCGCTCGCCGCCCAACCCGAACTGCTCACGCGCGAAGCCTTCGCGGAGCGGTGGTCGGGCCGGCTCATCCTGATGGCGCGGCGGGCCACGCTCAGCGATCCCTACACCCGATTTGGGGTCGCCTGGTTCGTCGACGCGGTCAAGAAATACCGCGCGCCACTAATGGACGTTCTGATCGGTTCGTTCTTCCTCCAAGTGTTTGGCCTGCTCACGCCTCTGTTCTTCCAGGTCATAATCGACAAGGTATTCAGCCATCGTGGAATCTCCACTCTGGAGGTTCTGGCGCTTGGCTTGGCGGTGCTCTCGATCTTCGAGGTCGTGCTGGGTGGGCTGCGAACCTATCTCTTCGCGCACACATCCAACCGCATCGACGTCGAATTGGGCGCGCGGCTCTTTCGCCACCTGTTCGCGCTGCCGATGGCCTATTTTCAGGCGCGGCGCGTGGGCGATACGGTCGCCCGGGTTAGAGAGCTAGACACTATCCGCCAGTTTCTGACGTCCTCGGCCATCACTCTCGCACTCGACCTGTTTTTCGCCATTATATTCTTGGTGGTGCTGTTCATCTACAGCCCACTCCTGACCCTGATCGTGGCCGGCGCTCTGCCCCTCTATGTGGTCCTGAGCCTTGGCCTGACGCCGATTTTCCGCGAGCGCTTGAACGAACGTTTTCGGCGCGGGGCGGAGAACCAAGCCTTCCTGGTCGAAACCGTATCCGGCGTCGAGACGGTCAAGTCCATGGCGCTCGAACCGGTCATGCAGCAGAGATGGGAAGAGCAGATCGCCGCCTATGTCACGGCCGCCTTCCAGGTCATCGGCGTGGGCAATGTCGCCACCCAAGCCACCACCCTAATCAACAAAGTGACGGTGGTGCTGATCCTGTTCATCGGCGCCCAACTCGTCATCGCCAACAAGCTGACCGTCGGAGAACTGGTGGCGTTCAACATGATTTCCTCACAGCTTTCGGCGCCGGTGCTGCGCCTCGCGCAACTGTGGCAGGATTTCCAGCAGGTGCGCATCTCCATCGACCGCCTGGGCGACATCCTTAACACCACGCCCGAGCCCGGCATGGCCGGGCAGGCAAGCCTGCCGCCGATCCGCGGCGACATCAAACTGGACGACATCACCTTCCGTTATCGCCTGGACGGCCAACCGGTGTTGCGCGAGGTCTCGATCGACGTGCCGGCCGGCCAGGTGCTGGGCATCGTCGGCTCTTCCGGCTCGGGCAAAAGCACGCTCGCCAAGCTGATCCAGCGCCTCTACGTCCCCGAGAGCGGCCGAGTGCTTATCGACGGCGTCGATCTGTCCCTGGTCGATCCGGCTTGGCTGCGTCGCCAGATCGGGGTCGTGCTGCAGGAGAACGTGCTATTCAATCGGAACGTGCGCGAAAACATCGCTCTCTCCGATCCGGGGATGAGTATGGAGCGGGTGATCGCGGCCGCCGAACTCGCCGGGGCGCATGAGTTCATCCTGGGCCTGCCTGAAGGCTATGGCACCATCATCGGCGAGCGAGGAGCGTCGCTCTCCGGCGGCCAGAGGCAACGCATCGCCATCGCGCGGGCCCTGGTTGGCAATCCGCGCATCCTGATCTTCGATGAGGCCACTTCGGCGCTCGACTATGAGAGCGAGGCGGCCATTCAGGCCAACATGCGCCGCATCACCCAGAACCGGACGGTGGTTCTGATCGCCCACCGTCTATCGACGCTGCGCGGCTCGGACCGCATTGTGACCGTGGAAAAGGGCCGGCTGATCGAGGACGGCACCCATGAGTCTCTGCTGCGCGCCGGCGGCCGCTACGCGGAGCTATGGCGCCTGCAATCGGGCGAGCCGGCGCCGACGCCCGGGCGGCAAGCTCTGATGGGCGGGCTCACCGGCACCGTCACAGGAATGCATTCATGAGCCTCGACGGCATCGGCCACGCCTTCACCGGCGTGCTGCGCCGAGGCGTTCGCAGCGTCGAACGGCGCGACGATGAGCGCGAGTTCCTCCCCGCCGCGCTGGAGGTGCTGGAGACCCCCCCCTCCCCGTCCGGTCGCCTGCTGGCAATCATCATCGGCGCCTTCTTCGCCATCGCCGTGGCCTGGGCGTTCCTCGGGAAGGTCGATGTGCTGGCCACGGCGCCCGGCAAACTGTTGCCTAGCGGCAAGGTCAAGCTGATCCAGCCACTTGACCCCGGCGTCGTGCGCGCCATTCACGTGCAGGATGGCGACCACGTGCGCGCCGGCCAGCTCCTGATCGAGCTCGATCCCACGGCTTCCGGCGCCGACCGCGACCGCCTCGCACGGGATCTTGCCCAGACGCAGCTGGAAGTGGCGAGGCTCAACGCCCTGAAGCGCACCGCCGAGACCGGCGGCGCCGCCGGGCCGCTGATCGCCCCCGCGGGCGCCGCTTCGGAGGATATCGAGCAGGCCAGGGCGGCCCTTCGCGCTCAGATCGACCAGCAGGCCGCCAAGGTGGCCTCTCTCGACCAGCAAATCAGCGAAAAGCACGCCGAAGCCGACGAAGTGGAGGCACAGATCGCCAAGCTCAATGCCAGCATGCCGATGCTGGCCGAGAAGGAACGCCTGCACCAAAGGCTGCACGACCAGGGCTATGGCACCAGCTTCGCCTTCCTGGACGCTCAGCAGCAGCTGAGCGAGGCCAAGCGGGACCTTGTGGTCGACGCCGCCCGCGGCGATCAGGCCCGCGCCGCCGGCGCCTCCCTCGCCCGCCAGAGAGCCCAGGCCGTCTCGGAATTTGCCGCTGGCGTTCTCGGTGATCTGGCCAAGGCCGAGGAGAAGCAGAACGAACTAACGCAAGAGCTGATCAAGGCGCAGCAGAAGAGCGGGGCCACCGAGATGCGCGCCCCAATCGACGGCGTGGTGGAGGAGCTGGCCGTGCATACGGTTGGCGGGGTGGTAACCCCGGCCCAGCGGCTGATGATCGTGGTCCCTGACCACCAGGGCCTGACGGTCGAGGCACAGCTGGCCAACCGAGACGTGGGCTTTATCCATCCTGGCCAGGAAGTGCAGGTCAAGATCGAGACGTTCAATTTCACCCGCTACGGCCTGATCCCCGGCAGGGTAATCGACGTCAGTCGCGACGCCGTGGCCGCCGCAGATCGCGCCGCCGACGAGAGCGCCCCACCACCCGGCGCCGCCAGTCCCCTCTCCAACGCCTCGCCCACCTATGTGGCGCGCATAGCACTCAGCCGCTCCAACATGGTCATCGACGGGCGCGATCAACCTCTGCTGCCCGGCATGGCCGTGACGGCTGAGGTTCGCACCGGTCGGCGCACGATCATCGACTATCTACTCTCCCCCCTCGCCCGGCGAGGCCAGGAATCGCTGCACGAGCGTTAAAGATGGGCCTGCGTTCCCGTCTGGCTTGGCGCGCCTTCGAGTCCGAGATTGCCGCGTGGGGGCGCGCCGGCCGAGCCCCAACCCTTTGGTGGCGCGACGACGACGCGCGCGGTCCCTCGCCGATGCTGGACCGGCTTATCGGGCTTTCCGAGCGCCATCGCGCGCCTGTCGCCTTGGCAGTGATTCCCGACCGCGATCTGGCGCCACTCGCAGCCGCGATCGCCGGCGCGTCGCTGTTGACGCCGATCCAGCACGGCTGCGACCACATCGATCGGGGTGCGGCAGACCGCTCGACCGAGTTCGCCGCCGATACGCCGGCGGCGATGGTGGCGGACGCCATCGGCGCCGGCTGGGCGAGACTAGCGGGGACGCTCGCGCCCGCGCCGATCTATGCGCCGCCCTGGAACGTGCTTACCGTCAATGTGGCCGAGGCCCTGAAGGCCACCCCGCTTCGCGCGGTTTCCCTCTACGGGGAGGACGCACCCGCTCCTCCTGGCCTGATCTCCCTCAACGCCCACATCGACATCATGCGCTGGCGCCCGGCGTGTTTCCGCGGCCAGTCGGAAATCCTGCGGCGCCTAGTGCGCCTGCTTCAGGGGCGACGCCGTGGCAAGCGATGGGAAGACCCGGTCGGGGTGCTAACCCACCACCGAAATCTCGATCCGGAATCCTGGGCTTTCATGGAGGCGCTCCTGGCGCGGGCGCCCGCTATCGCCTGGAGCGCCGTAACGCAGCTTGTCGCCTAGGTCGGCGCAGCCTTCCCCGCCGATCTGAAAACCATCTCGGCGAGCTCACCCACCGTGGCGGCGCGATAAGTGGCCTTCATGGCAATGACGCCGTCCGTTCGATCCTCGACGTTCATGACGATGCGCACGTGCGCCAGAGAGTCCCAGCCTGGGATGTCCGCCGCGGTCATCGCGGGCTCGACAGCGACGTTGGGATCGTCGAGCTCCTCGCGAATCGCTTCGACCAGCGCCTTCCATACATCGTCTCGGGTCATGCCGATGGTCGTAACGGCAGGCGTCTGAAATTCAAGTTGGTCCGGACCTACTACCAAAGCTGCTTCCGCGAACCAGCGCTCCCATTGAGGCTTGGCGACGACCGCGCTAGGGAGGCGCTCGAAGGCAGGTTTCAGCGAGAGTGACCAATCATGGACGCTGCGGTCGGGCGCTCCCCGGTGAGCGAGGGCGTGGCTCTGAAGACCGCTTACGACGCCGTAGTCGGCCACTACAACGCGCAAGCCAACGTGGCCGCGCTCGAAGCGCTTGAGACCCTGGGTGCGCTGGCGCCAAAGTTCAGCTTTTACCGGGAGCACTATTTCTTCTTCAAGATCAGCATCCTCGGCTTTCGCTTTCACGATCATGCCGGTGTGTTGCCTTTATGCGAGCAGGCTCGGGCGGAGTTCCCGGTCGCCGCCCGCCTGGCGTTTCTGCACGGCCGTGCGCTGGCCGAGCTTGGTTACAGGTCGCGGGCGCTTGGCGCGCTGAAACATTCACTCAAGGGCGAACCCGACCACCGGGCAACCGTCTACGAACTGGCTAAGATCCTGTTCCTCGAGGGCCGCCTGACAATGGCCCGGCGGATGGCCGAGCGCGCGGCGAGCTTGGGCATGTCCGAACCTCTGCTCACCGAGATAATGGTCGCGACGCCGGCTTCGGCCCCCGCCTCACCGCGTCGGGCCGCGCCCTGGCGAACCTCCGCACTAGGCCCGGGCGGCGCCCACACTGGAGAGTGCGAGGGCGTATTCCAGATCGTGGGCTCGTCGTATTGCGGCAGCACCCTGCTCAACGCCTTGCTTGGAGCCCATTCCCAGGTAGCTGGAGGGGGCGAGTTGCATTGGCTGGCGCGCGCCGATCCGGTCGAACGGCGGCGCGAGGGAGTGTGTGTGTTCTGCGGTGAGGCCTGCCCCGTGTGGACCGTAGAACTGCGCCAGCGCCTGCACGCAGGGAACGTCCACGACGAGGCTAGCCATGCCCTTGGGCGCCCGTTCGTGTGCGATTCCTCTAAGATGCCCGACTGGTCGAGCTTCGTGTCCAAGCGGACCCGGGCGGCCCGCGTGCGCGTCCTGCTGGTGAAACACCCCCTGCGCCACGTTGCGTCGTTCGTTGAAAAGGCCAGGCGCATCGACCGGCTCTCGCCCATGGCGGATATCGATCACGTGATCGATCAACTCGCCAAGCTCTACGCGCAGGCGCGGCTCGAGCCGCTCGACATGGTTATGCGCTATGAGGACCTGGTCGGCGGCCCCAGGGCGGCGGTCGGGGAGCTTCTGGGCCGCTTCGACCTGGCATGGGAGCCGGCGGCCGAGAATTGGCGCGCCGTGCCGCATCATTCCATCGGCGGCAACGCTGGCCCCAGGTCGCAGATCGATCCAACACTGCGCCCGGCCGGCGGCTTTCTTCAGCGTAAGTACAATCGGGGCGATGTGTTCGTGGATGACAGCTTCGCCGCCATCCTGTCACCGGCCGAAATCGATCATGTGCTCGGCCACCCTGCAGCGCGCCGGATGCTGGCCGAATTCGGCTACGACGCGCGCATCGAGCCCGGAGAATGGCCGGGCGAACCGTCGATGAGCCGCGAGGAAGGTGAGGCCTCGCTGCACGCGTCGCCGGCCGCGCTCGTCGGCCCCTACGAGTCGGACGGCGGATTTCGCTTCCTCGCCCGGCTGGAGCTTCTACCCCAGCACGCCTATCTGGGCGCGATGGCTGATACCGAACAGACGCATACCCGCTCGCCCATCGCCCTACTTGAGGATGGCCGCGCTCTCGGCCCGGCTCATGTGGTGCACGAGGAGATCGCCAGGGATGGCGCGGGCCGGTTCTCGCATTGGAACGAGGTACTATATTTCTCCTCGTCGGACGGCTCGGACCCCAACCGTAACGGGCGGATCTATTCGGTCGCGGTGGTCGCGTGATCGATGCGCTTTGGAGGCGGTCGGCGCCGCCTCCGCCGGCGCCGGCCGACCCGGCCCTGAAGGGCGTGTTTCTGATCGTCGGCTCGTCGTATTGCGGCAGCACCCTGCTCAACATCCTGCTGGGGGCCCATCCCAGGGTCGCCGGCGGCGGCGAGCTGCATTGGTTAGTGCGCGCCGACGACCGGCAGAGGGCGCACGAGGGCCTGTGCGTTTTCTGTAAGGAGGACTGCCGCCTGTGGACGCCAGCCGTGCGCGACGCGATCACGGCCGACATGCTGTATGAGACCACGGCGCGCGTGTTCGGTAAGCCTTTTGTCTGCGACGCCTCCAAGATGCCGGCGTGGTCAGAATTCATGGCCCCGCTGACGGCGGCGCGCCGGCTGCGCATCTTGATGGTCAAGCATCCGCTGAGACACGTGGCCTCGTTCGTGGAAAAGGAGCGTCGGCGTGATCCGTCGAGCCCGTTAGCCGACATCGACGAGGTGCTTCGCCAGCTGGCCATCTTTTACAAGGATGCGCACGCCGAGCCCATCGACCGGCTGCTGCGCTATGAGGATCTGGCCGCCGACCCGCGCGGGGTCGCCACCGAACTGCTGGGCCGCTTCGGACTGGCTTACGATACAGCCATGGACGACTGGCGGGCACACCCGCACCATCATATCGGCGGCAACGCCGGGCCCAGGTCGCAGATCCTCCCCACCAGCCGCCCCACCGGCGGCCTTCTTCAGCGAAAATACAATCGCAAGGACATTTTCATCGACGATTCCTTCGCCGCCATCCTAGGCCCGGAGGAGGTCGAGCGGGTGATTGCCAACCCGCACGCCCAGGCTATGTTCGACGCGTTCGGATACGAGCCCAGGATCGAGGCGGTACGCGGCGACCATGACCTCGACATGGATCTCGGGGCCGGAGAACGTAGCCTGCGCACCCATCCCGCGCCTTTGGACATGCCGTTCGAGCCCTACGGCGGCCTCTGCTTTATCGCCCGCATGGACCTGATGCCGCAGCACCTCTACATCCACAGTGTGGCAAATAACGAGAGCGGCCATCGGCGCTCGACCCTGGCTCTGTTCGAGGACGGCCGGCCGCTGGGCCCGCCCCACACGCCTGGCGCTACCATCCGAAGCGAGGGTGCGGGGCGCTACAATCACTGGAAAGATGTTCTGATCTTCACCACGTCCGACAACAGCGACCCCAACACCAACGGCCACCGCTATTCGCTGGGCGTCGCCGGGGACTGACCGCGCTCTATCGTCCAGCCCCCCGGGTCATCGCCGACCAGCAGGTCGCAGACATCCTCGGCGAACCGCACGGAGGCGCCGTCTTTCGTGGGCGAGACTGCCTCAACCGTCAGCCTGAGTAGCCTGTCTCTTTTGCGCAGCGCAAAAGCCTCGCCAACGGCCATGCTCGCCATCACCCGGGCCCCCGCCGTGTTGTTGTAGCTATGACTGCCGAGCATTCGCCGCGGGGCTAAAAACACGCGGTGGGAGAGTCGGACATGTTCATCTGGCTCCGCCGAGTAGTCCGCGTCTGCGCGATAGTCCTCGGGTGGATGATGCAGGACAAGGCGCGCAAAATCGGTGTTCAACGGCATGGCGCGCTTAAAAGCATAGACATGTACGGTGCGCGCGAGCAATTCGCTCAAACTATAGCGGCGCCATCTTTGGCGTAGTTCGGGCGTTAGCCGCTCGACAGCGTCATAGGTCTCCTGCCACTGAGCGATATCGAAGTATTTGGCGATCACGGTCCGAAAGTCGTTCAGCCGGATGCGGTTTAGATTGTCGTTGGCATAGGCCGGATGGTCAGATTCCAGATGCCGCCAGTCGATGTTGGCCACGTGTGCCGGGTTCCCAATGTCCAGCTTGCTCAGCGCGCGCGGATTCCGATGGTGGCCCGTCCATGAATAGTAGTTCGCATGCGAAAGCCACAGCGCTGCGTCACTCGACGCGGCGGCCCAAGCGGCCGCGATCACACGGTCGAGATGCGTCAGATGCTCGGTCACCACGCTGAGCGTGATCAGGTTCACCTCGAGTGACTTCAGCTCATCTGCATAGTCCTCCATCAGACCCGGATAGAGCCGGATCGCCGGAAAAGCCTGCATGATCTCAACGGCGGTGAATGGGAAGGCTGCATATCTTGGACGGCCCGGCTCGGAGTGGGACCGCAGATCGCGCACGGATTTGGTGCCGATCTTTGGATCCACGCCTATGTAGCTGGCTGCCCCTCCGACTATAAAGGCCACTGAGTAGGGCCCGCCGCCCATTCCGATGTCGAGCATGCGCCGCCCCCGGTAGAGCGACTCGTCGCGTGCAACGCCGGCGTCGAGGTAGCCCCACTCGTTAACGGCGGCGATGATGTCACGCTGGCGCGCGTCGAACAGCGCCAAGCGGCGGGGGTCGAGGGATTTGACCATGACCGCGCGTTTCTATCCGACCCGCCAGCGCTTGCAAAGCCGAGGCCGAGGCTATTCGGTATCGCCAAGCGAGGCGACTCGGACGTAGAACGTCTGGCGGCCGCCGGTGTCCACCGGCGTGACGGTGAAAGCCGCGTCCTCGACGCGGGTCGCTAGATCGGCGCGCTCCTGCTCGCTTTCGCGTCGCCAACCGAACAGCCGCAGATCCAGGAATGTCTGTGCGAAGCGATGCATCGTGGAGATCACCTCGTCTAGCTGCTGCTCCGTCCAGCCGGCACCGACGTTGGTGAAAAGCAAGGTAGCGTCGCCGCAGCGGTCCCCTGCCCTCAAACCCTCTGGATAGTTGCTCTGGCGAATGTCGTATCCAAGGTTAGGGCCGAGGGCTTCGCGCAACGCTTGCGCAGCACGATAGCGCGGAGGCCACATCTCAAAGCCCACTCCCTCGACGCCGGCGCGCGCAAGCCCCGCAAGCACGGGCCCAAGCCCGATGCCGGCATGAAACACCCGCCGCTCGCCTTGCAATCGCCCGATCCAGAAACGCTCATGAGGAGCAAGTCCGCGGCCAGCGCGGGCGCGGTTGCCGTAGTAGGCCTCCAGCCCGCCGTCCGCGAGGCCCATCGATGCCTCGCGCGCGAGGATGAAGGCCATGACCTCGCGATCCAACCGCGCGAGGTCGTCGGGCGTCACGCGTACAACGTCCCGACGCATACGAGCCTCCCCCCGGTGTGCATGCTCACCGAACCGGTGTGCCGCCCGCGACATCTATCGCCCAGCCACCCGGATCTTCATCGTAGATCTCTTCGGCGATGTTTTCGACAAACAAGATGGACCGACTCTCTCCTTCGCCAAGGATCCTCTCCGCCGTCAACCATGGTGTCTTGTCACGCTTATAGACCTCGAAGGATTCGCCCGCACGGATGAGAATCATGACTAGCGCGCCGCCAACGCTGTTGTATAGGTGACTGACTATTCTTCGTTCCTTGAGAAACATCACCCGGCTTGACAATCGGACGTGATCGCCCGGTTCGGCCGAATAGTCCGCATCCGCCTGAGAGAGTTCCGGCGGGTGATGAAGAGACAGGCGCGCGAAATCGGTCGCCAGGGATGTTGGCCAGCGCCGCGCGTAGACTTCCACGCTGCGCGCGACCAATTCGCTCAAACTATATTTCCCATTCACCGCTGCTGAGATCATGCAGGCCCGCGCGTTTCTATCCGACCCGCCAGCGCTTGCAAAGCCGACGCCGAGGCTATTTGCTAGCACCGCGCCAACTCGGCCATAGACGCCCCAACAGCCGCCGGCGCCCACCGCATTACAATGAAAGCTACAACCTCAACGCAGGTCGCGAATCGGCGGTCTTGCTCGCTCTGGCGACTGGGCCCAGCGTTGGTCAAAAGCAGGCTGGCGTCGCCGGAGCGGTCCCCCGGCCCGCAGACTAAGCCACAACTTGGATCCCGCCCCTCGACGCCCGCGAGTGATAGACTCGAAGAGCGGGGAGACGTCTTTCTATGTACCATTTAAGCGACTTGACTCGCTGATGCCGCTCCCCTCTGGCGCTCCTCGAGGACTGGCCACCCCCTCGGGCCGCGCTGGGCCATCTCAACTGCTCGCTCAGAGGGTGAGCGTTGTACGATCATTTAAAGGACTTGTTGCCCTTCACCGCATCGGACAGCCGACGTCAATGCGAACGGCCATTGCTACGAGATCCCCGCCGGCGAGAGTTGGCGCGACAACCTCGCGATCTGATCCACGCAAGACGGGTAGTCGGGCTTCAGCGCCAGGGCAAGCCTGTAGGCCGCAAGAGCCTCACTTATACGGCCGAGCCCAGCCAGTACGCGCCCGTGACGAAAGAGCAGCGCTGGTTCCTCAGGAAATTCCACCAATGCCCGCCGACATGTGTCTACTGCTTGTTCGAAGGCGCCGCGCTTGAACGCAACGATGTCGATGGCTCCGGCAAATGCGTTTCGTCGAAAGAGGTTGCCGATTGGCGCGCGATCGCAGACCCGGCCCCAAAGCTCGAGGGCGCGATCATCTTGACCCGCTTTGAACAGCGCCAGAGCTTCGGCGTTCATCGCCTTCAACGCCAACCGTTCGGCTTCTGCATCGTATAGCCGCACTCGCTTGCCGCGATGCGTGGTTCCCGCCTGCTTCGCGCTTGTCGCCGCAGCGTTCGCGGCGCCAGCTTGCTCGGCTTGCGTGCTGCGGAAGGTCTCGCGATGTCGCGCCTCCAGACGCTGGGCGATGAACTGGGCCGCGGCGTCGCCGAGCACGAAGGCCTCATCCTCCGTCGAAAGCCGCGGAGCGTCGGACGTGCGGAACGTCACCTGACCCTGATTAAGAACCTCGATCAAACTGTCCTGTCCGTTGCCCCCAATAAAATGCCCGACTTGAACGTCATTGAAAACGGAAGCGTCCCCATCCAACTTCAACGTGCTGACCAAGCGGTTGAAATGCGCGTGCGGAGCATCGACGAACTGGTCCCAGTTCAACACGATCGAGCGGTGCGACGGCACGGGAAGCGCCAATATCGCGTCGTATGTATTTCGCCATTGTCTAAGCCAATCACCCACGGTTCCCACTTGATCCTCAGAAATCAGTCCACGGCGCAGCTTTCGGAATTGTTGTCTGGAGAAACTGCGGACCCAGGTTTCCGGTCTCTTGTAGAGAACTAATAAATCAAATCCGAAGAGAGGGTCCAAGTCAATTTTGTTTGTAACCGCCTTGTCGGATGTTACCAGTACGTCCGCACCGAGGCGCTGCGCTAGTTGGGAATAGAAATCTATGGGGTCTGACGCCAAATGCGCGCGAAAACCTTTGGAAAATACTTTGCAACGTGGCCCACATAGTCGGCAGTGATTGTAGATGCGTGGCGAGTCTTTCTCGAAGTCGATGGGAGCAGCACGGCCGGTCTTTTTGTCATACCGCCGCGTCAAATCCTGAATTTCGCCAGCGTGAACGACCCCGGGCAGCGACCCCAAAAGCGATCCCAGGAGGGTCGATCCAACAAGGGTCTCACCCATAATTGCGATGTGTCGAGAACGCTTTCCACTGGTCTCGCGATCACGTCTTGCACGAATTAATATGGCGTTCCGCGAGTTCCTTTCGAAAGCGTCGAGGTGACCCAGCGGGAAACCGCCGCCCTTGAGTTTGGCAAGATTATCGAGACACGCCTCGGGCTGGCCCAGGAAGAAGTGATTAACGGCAAGGAGAGAAAACAGCGAGGCTGACGAGGCGCCTAACGCCCTCGCGCGCTCGCCCATTGTTAGGGCCATCCGCCGCCGGCCACTCTTGTGAAGCAAGTTGGCGGCGGCAAGGAACGGTCCATGAACGTCCGGTCTAAGGCGGATCGCGCGCTTGAGAGCATTCAATGCCCACGCCGACCGACCAAGTTCAGCCAGGAGACGCCCACGTCGGAACCACAGCGGGAATTCCCTGGGCAGTACACACAGCGCGGCTTCGCAAAGGGCAAGTGCTGCGGCATGATTGCCGCGCCGCAATCCGATTATGTCGATTTGCACCACGGTGGTGTCACGCAACACGACCCCTTCAAGTGCCCCCTTCGCAACAAGGGCGGCAGCGTATGTTAGAGCCTGATCGTCATCTCGCGCGCGGTAACGCTCCAGCATGCGTACACGAAGCGCGTCGCGCAACTCTCCCGAACTCCCCTGATTCACTTCTGCGGCCCCTTGGTACCCAGCCGCACTCTTAGCCGATCCCAAGCCTCTAGGAAAAGCCAACTCCGGTCTGGAGTCCGGTTTCCAGAGAAGCGCCTCGAACACCCGTAGGTGGCCGGCGCACCTGGCGGGCGAGGCGAACAAGCCAATACAAGGCCGAGCAATGACCGACCCATCCGTACCCACGCATAGGCGCCCATCGGGCGCCCAAGCAAAACGCTCAAACCCGACTTCGTCCGCCGCCCGTCTTAGGTCTTCGGGCTCATAGCCGCGCGCGCTGCGCGAATAGGTGAAGGCTCTTTGCCGGCCCTCTGCAATCGCGACGAGGTCATCACGTAGCAGGTTCGCGAACACTTCGCCGAGGTCCGCGCAAATGGCGCGCGCGGCGCTGACTTCGCTAGCCGTCGCGCCGATTGTGACCAGCGCATCAACAGTGTCCTGTCTGGCTAGCGCACCGAGCCCGTCTACGTTGAGCGGGCCGCCTGGGCTCAATTTTCGTAGGAGTCCGGCCAGTCTCGTGTGCCCATAGGTGTTGTAGATCGTGCGGCGACCGAGAAAACTGATCTCCGTGTCGGAGCTTTGCATCAAGCTGTAGCCATAACCCAGGCCGTTGAGGCCGAGATAGAAAGCCCCACCAGGTTTCAGTACACGAAAGCTTTCGGCGAAGATGTCGCGAAGCGGTACGCCTCCCAGAGCAACGCTGTTGTTGTAGACGGCATCCGCTGAGCCGTCACTCGCGGGAATGGCGCGAATGTCGTCCTCGCTGAAACTGACGCGGTCCATCGAGAGCCGGGCCTTGAGCCATTGGGCCGTCGCGATCCGGTCGGAGTTGAAATCAAAAGCGAGCACGCGATTGAAGCGGGTGGCCCAGGCGAAAGCCCACGTGCCGACGCCGCACCCCGCATCGATCAGGGTTTCTCCTTTGAGGCCCAAATGGTTCACGCGGGCGACGAAGTCCGCGAACGGAATCTTGTGCATACCCTCAGCGAAAGCCGCCGCCCCAGGGATAGGCCAGTGCGACGGCCGCCAAAGCGCCTCCACGCGCTCGGTGATCAATTGGCCGCTCATGCCGCGCGCGACAGGGCCAACGGCGCAGGGGCAAAACCCTTGAATACGCACCCCCGCAGGCGCCATAGCCGACCTATGAGAAAGGGAGTTCGCATGACGTTCGGCGCGTTCGGGGAGACCGTATTGGTGTTCGGACACCTAGGGTTCGCCGTCAAGTCGGAGACGTATGAACCCCGGCGATTGCCCTGGTAGCGTTCGAACCCCAATGATCGTGTTCGAAACACCCTTTCGCGGGATAGGGGGCGGCCTTCGCGTCATGAGCCTTGGGAGTTGCCGCGTCCGAAATCCACTCGCGGCGCTGGCTCGACGCGGCGACCTGCGGATCACTGCCGGTGGGCTGCAGGCCACCCATACGGCAGCGGAAGCACTGCAGAGCCTCGATATTGTGAACGGCCTGATCCGAATTCCCGCCGATCTGCGTCGGTACGTGTTCAACAGCGATGACACTCCGCCTCTGGATCGACTGCGCCTGGCTCTGGACGGCGGAGTGGATGTGGTTTTGCTCGAAGTGTCGGACGCCCAACAGTTCAGCTTCGAGGGCACACTGCTGCAACAGAACTTCCTGGCCCAACATTTCGTTCGTCCGCACGGCGGGGCCTTGCTGGCTTGGTATCGCCGGCTTTGCTTCGGAAACGGTGTCAGCGAGGTCGTTGTGCGCCAATCGCTGGAACGTCTGCGCCGTAAGGGGTTTGTGGCCGACGCGGCGGTCGAAGCTTTCCTGCGTGGCGTCAGGCTGGACCGCCACGCAGAAAACCACATCGTTGCGGATCTCACGGCCATCAAGGAGCGATCGCAGGCGCGCCTCGCGGTAATCGGATCTGTCGCAATCCCGGGCGAAAACGGCGACATCATGGGCGACCGCCGACGCCTAAACCGGGACCTCCGAAAAGCCGCGAAATCCTGCGGAGCGCAGTTTTATGATCCGTCTCGACTGTTGAGCCGGCATGGTCGGAGCACTGTCCTCGCAAGCGGTGGAGCCGACATCTATGAGTTTGCGCCGGAGTTCTATCCAGTGGTTGGCGAGGCCCTGATCGGACTTGCTGTCAGACGAGGTTCATACGCAGCACGTAGCTATACGTCTCCTAGTAAGGACAAGAGGCGTTCGAGCGCACCGCCGTCGGCGCAGGCGCGCGCTCGGCTCGCAGCGCAGGTCAACGCTTCACTCCTCGACTTGCATCGCGATCGACTTCTACTGTTGGGGCGCGATGAGAGCGGCCTCTACGCACACTATGAAAGGCTCATCGATCGTGGCGAATTGGTTGGCCAACGTGAAATATCGCTTTTCGAAATAGCCAGCGCCTATCTGCCCGCCTACGAGGCTTACTCGGTTCTTAGAGCCGGCTTGGGGGAGGCGGCCCTCCTTTTCGCGGCCTCTGGCCGACGAGTGACAGCCCACGAGCCCGACCGGCGCCGCAGGGTCGCCTTGGAAGCAGGCGCAGCGCGGCTCGCCCAATGCGGACTCTTGGCCCCCCATCGTCTGACCGTGTCGCCCCTGCCCTGCCCGGCCGAGAATCTGGGGAAGTGTACACTAGGGCTGGGGCTCGACGCGGTGATGGCTCGAGACGAAACAGGAGCGGACTCCTTGCTAAAAAGGATGGCAGTATTCGAAGCCCTCCTGGTGAGCCTGCGGACATTCGTCTCCCGAAACGGGTCGATCGATGATCAACTTAGAGTCGCGAGCCGGCTCTCGGAGCTAGGCCTTGCTCATCGACGCGACTACCCGGCCGATACCCTTACCTGGTTCCGGCGCGCGCACTATCCGGCGAGGGCTTGACGGAAACGATGCTGGCGACGGATCCGACCAATCGTTATCAAAGCGCGCTTCTCGCACATTTTGCGCTTCGGCGCTCCGAGGTTTTTTGCCGCCACGTTGGTGATGTGGCCGACACTGTACTCACATGGGGCGACCTCGAGGCCGAGTGCGGCCGGTTCGCGGACGCCTATCGCCGGGCTTCGCTCGCGCCCCGCGATCAGATTCTTATTTTTTTGCGCCACCGACACGAACTCTACGGCACCTTCTTCGGCGCCATGCTGTCGGGGATCGTGCCGGCCTACATGCCATGCACTTCACCTCGGCAGGACGCGTCGTTGTATTGGCGGTCACATCAGGAGTTGCTGAACGCCATAAAGCCTGCGGCCGTCGTGACCGACCAAGTCACCCTGCGAGAAATGCGCGACGCCGGCCTAAGTTGGCCGGGCGAGCGAACGGTCCTCATTGACGACGCGGAGCCAGCCCGCCTCGAGCCGCTGGTGGTGGATGAAGGCGAGGTCGCGTTCCTCCAGCACAGTTCGGGAACAACGGGTCTTAAAAAGGGAGTGCGCCTGACGTTTAACGCGGTTTGCGAGCAGATCGAGAGATATGGTCGCGCGCTCAGGATTAGCCCAGAAGATGCGATCGTATCATGGCTGCCTCTATACCACGACATGGGCCTGATAGCGTGCCTTATACTGCCAGCTTTTTTTGCAACGCCCGTAACACACATTGATCCGTTCGACTGGATCGGGCGCCCCGCTACTCTCTTCGATCACATACAGCGAGATCGCGGGACACTCACGTGGATGCCGAACTTCGCGTTCGAGCACCTCGCGGCCACCCTCGCCCCGAGGGCCAACGAATGGGACCTTTCAAGCATGCGGGCTTTCGTCAACTGTTCGGAGCCGTGCAAGCCGCTCACGTTTGACCGCTTCGCAAGGACTTTCGCGGCGTCGGGCGTGAGCCCGCAACAGCTTCAATGCTGTTACGCCATGGCCGAGAGTGTGTTTGCTGTCGCTCAGACAGACTTGTGGCGCCCTCCGCGCCGAGTTGTGGTCGATCCCGTCACCACGCATCGGGGCGCGACGCCGGCCGAAGTGACAAGCGGGACCGGCGAAGAGATCATCGAGGTGGGCCGCGGCATCGACGGCGTCGTTCTGACTATACATGACGAGGATGGCGCCGAGATCGACGACGGTAAGGTTGGTGAGATAGCCCTCGCCGCGCCTTTTCTGTTCGCCGGCTATAACGTCGACTCTGTCCGTACAGATCGGCGCCTGCGAGAAGGCCGATATTTCACCGGCGACCTCGGGTTCATACGACAGGGGCGGCTATTCGTCCTCGGTCGGATTGACGACGTCATCATTATCAATGGTCGCAATCTGTACGCACACGAGATCGAGCGTGTGATTGGCGATATACTCGGACTCAAGGCTGGCAGGGTAGCGGCACTGAGGTGGTTCGATCCGCGGATCGGCAGTGCGACACTGATAGTGATGGCCGAGCGCGCGCTGTCCGATACTAGCTGTGATACCACTTTGCGTCATGCAATCACGACTACAATTCAATCCATATTTGGCGTCTCGCCTCGGCAAATTGTGCTAATAGGTCCAGGATTGTTGGTTAAAACATCGAGTGGAAAGATAAGCCGCGCAGAAAACTTGTCGCTCTACTTGCGCCATCGTAATTCAGAGTGAGGGCAGTCTGGAGAGAGGCTCCCAGGCCGACCTTGGGGACCACCTGGAACCCGATGCATGGGGCGCACGCGGGGCGGACTGCCCACCAGGATCCACGCCTTGGTGCGCCCCGACTGTCTGCCCGTCGTCCTCAAGCTTAGCGAAGGCCAGGGTCACGACGGCCGGAGCGCCAGGGTTTTGCTCGGCGACCTCGGCGACGGCGACACTCCGCTCGACGATCGCGCCTACGACGATCAAGCGATACGCCGCTCTGTCGCCGAGCAAGGCGTCCGGGCCAACATCAAGCCCACGACAATCGAGCAAATGTCGCCGCCTTCAGTCGATTCCTCTACCGTCACCGCAATCTCGCGGAACGCCTCTCGAGCAATTTCGAACACTTCCGCGCCGTCGCATCCGCCCTGAAAAATAGGCCTCCAACTATCTCGCCCTGGTCAAACTCGCCGCTTCACGTCTCTGGATGCGGTTTATAAGTCGGTCACCTAACCTGTCAAAACGAGCGCGGTGGCGGCAGGCACCTCGACGGATCCGTCGTGAGTCCGGCCGTCGAGTCCCCGCCAAGCGCCCGGGGGCAAGGTATAGCGCCCGCCGCGCGTCGAGGATGGATTGACCAACGCGACGGCGTGCTGGAATCGGCGGACAAAGAGGCCGCCGCTCTCGCGCATCGCCTCCAACGGCGCGCCCGTCTTGATGTCAAGGGCCGGGATACCGTTCCATTTGGCGACCTGATCATTGGTGGTCATGTTGAGATACGTCGTCGCGCTTTTGATCAACAGGAAGTTGGCCATCGACCATGAGACGCCAGCGTCGGTCAGTTCCTGCAACGTCGACGCCGGGTAGTCTATCACAACGAGGGGCTTTCCGGGCGGCAGGCTGGAGTATGCCTTCATGCGCCGCAACCAAGCGCCATCCAGCGACGAGGGCTTGTTGTTGCGGGTGAATCCGTGCTCATCGACTACGATGTCCAAGGAATCGGCGATCGCCAGGAAACCGTCGACGTTGTCGTCGGAAAAGTAATCATTGCCCGAAAGGCAAAGCCCGCGTGCGTTGACCTGCTGGCGCAGCCACTGCATCCAATTGGCGAGGTTGACTGCATATGCATGGTCTCGCTTCTGCCCTGAGAAATCCCGTCGAAGACCCGCACCGACGTCGACACCGCATCTGGCGAATACGTTCTGGGCATTCAGATTATCCACGCCGACGGCATCGAACCGACCGCCGGTCATCGCGCTGTCAAGGTTCTTGTGTAGCAAATATTCTCGTACCTGAGGGTTGTGCACATCGACCGACGTGAACGTGCCCCATCGGTACATGAACATAGGCGCGGGAGATCCATCGCATTTCAGCATCATCCAGTCAGGACGGTGCGCTCGATACCATGTCACATCGTGCGTCTTGTCGGGATCCCGATCCGCCATCATATATTTCACAGCATAGGCGTTCGGAAGCCGGGGCTTTTTTTCGTCGTCGCTCCAGAGGAAATCGATTCGATTGCCGTACGCGGCGCGGTCTGCTGGGTCGTGCAACCAGGACTGCGCCCGGCCGATCCGGCTTTCCGGCGCGGCATGTGGAAGAATGCATCCCGAGCGCCCAGGCGCCGACCACGCCGCCGCCAAACAGCCGGCTGCTGAAACGCCCGCGATGAAGAGCCGCAAAACCGGTACACTCGATGCGTCACTCAAGGTGCGCCTCCTTGCTGTGGCCCCGCGCTCAAACCGGAACAGTTCGAGCCGCATTCGGTTCATTTCGAGCCCTGTTCCCAGGCAATCGCGGACCGAAGGATCTCATTCAGGTCGTCGAAACGCGGCCGCCAATCGAGAGTCGCGCGCAAGGCGGTGATATCAGAGATGCAGCTCGCCACGTCGCCAGCCCTTCGGGGCGCGGGGCGTGTCGGCACCGGGCAGCCCAGAATATGCCCGAGCGCGGCTACAACTTCCAGCACTGTGGCGCCGCGCCCATAGCCACAGTTCAACACCATAGGCGCGCCGCCACCCTCGAGATAGGCCAGCGCCGCCACATGCGCCGCGGCGAGGTCGGCAACATGGATGTAGTCTCGCTCGCCCGTCCCGTCGCGGGTCCCGTAGTCGGCGCCACAAATGTCGAGCGCAGCGCGCCGGCCCCGCGCCGCCGCGAGCGCCAGGGGAATGAGCCCGCTGGCGTCGGGATTGCGTTGGCCAGCGCGGGCCTGCGGATCCGCCCCTGCCACATTGAAATATCTTAGGCATAAAGGACGGAACGACGGATGCGCCACCGCGATGTCCAACAGCATGGTCTCGGTCATCAACTTCGACGCGCCGTAGGGGTTGGCCGGTCGCGTGGCCGCGCTCTCCGGCACCGGCGAAATCTTCGGGGCGCCGTAGACCGCCGCGCTCGACGAGAAAATGAACGACGGCGTACCGGCGCTCACACAGTGAACCGCCATGGCAAGAGATGCAGCGGTGTTGTTGCTGTAATATTTGAGAGGATCAGCCACCGACTCAGGGGCGGAAATGCTGCCGGCGAAATGCATTACGCCGGTTACGCGGTGCTCGTGAAGGATGGCCGGCACAAGGGTCTCGTCCGATACAGCGCCCTTGATGAAGGTCACGCCCGCAGGAATCGCCATCAGCGATCCGGTGGAAAGATCATCGAGCACGACGACGTCTCGGCCTGCATCGCGCAAGGCCAGAACGGCATGACTGCCGATATAGCCCGCTCCGCCGGTGACGAGTATCGAGCCTGAACTCAACAACCGATCTCTGCGCTAGCCTCAGCGCCCTCGGCCAGACGAGAGCGACCGCCGCGGCGGTCGAGTCTGACGAAACGCATATCGGGCACCAGCTCCAAGGGCGTAAGCGTCATACCCGCTTCGCGAACGAGGGAATCGAAGTGGTCACGCTCATCGGCGTTGGTGCGTTTGACGCCGAAGCGATCGGCATCGACCACCGCCGCCTCGAAATCCCGAATGTGCCTGAGCATGGCGATCTGCTGCGGCTCATCCCAGCCGAAAACCATGTTGGTGATCACCGCAACGCTCGATCCAGGCGCGACCGGCGGCGGATTCACCGGGAACCGGGCCGTTACGAAGTCCAGATTTCCAAGACCCCCGCGCAGGCGCGCGGACAAAGCGTCCTGGATCGCGCGGCCAAGTTCGATGCGCTTGGAGTCGAGGTCCAACGCCACCACCCGTCGCCCCATCACAGCCAGGATGAGGGATAGCGTGCCAACGCCCGCGCCGATCTCGAGAATTGGCGTTTGGGGCGAGATCGTCGCGAGAAGCCATTCGGCGACCTTGAGGTCGTACGACTGCGTCAGCCGTCCTCGAGCGTCGACCTGCGCGTAGAAGGCGCCCGCGCCGGACTTTTCCAATCCTTGGCGCTCGATTCGCTCGATCATAATCCGCACGCCGACGTCGTCGACCAATCTGGCGGCCTGACCGACATTCAGGGTGGCCGCAGCGATTTGCGGGCTGGCCTGCGCCACCCGGGCGGCCGGTTCGGGGGCCGCTGCAATCACTGGTGGCGGCGGAGGTGATGCGCTTGTTGGCTCGGCAGGTCCGGCGTCAAAGTAGAATCGACCCAGGGTTTCGTCGGGAAGAGGTTGGCAGCGCCCATACCGCTCGGCAAACAGAGCCCGCACCGCCTCCATCTCCGTATCGGTGCGGGTGCGGGCGAAGAAACGTTCGGCGTCGAACACCACCGACCGATAGCGTGAGGCAACCGCTGCGACGATAGGCCCCAGCGCCTCAAGCGTCACTCCGCTGGTCACATCGGTGGCGACCGCCGTCACGCCATCGCAATCCAGCGTCGCGAGAACGGCAGGTATCGCGGCTTCCTTGAAGTTGAGCTTGGCGGCGACCCACGGAACCTGGCGGCCCAACTCGGCGCGAATGGCTGCGGCGGTGGCGAGACGACGCGGATCGGCGTCGATCGCAAGGACGTCAAATCCCGCCACGGCAAGCAACAGCCCCATGGAGGCGAAGCCCGCGCCGAACTCATGAATTCGCGCCCCGTCAGGCAAGGTTTGCGCCAGATGCCTCGCTACCGAAAATTCATAGGGATGGATCAGGGTCTCGCGAGCATACAGATCCGCATAATACCCATAGCAACCCGACTCGGTCTCACCCATTTGCGCCAGTCGCCGGCCTACCACCGTATGGGTGACGCTGGCCGCCAGGGCTCCGAACGCCTCGAGCCGCTCCAGTGCCGTCATCGCGTTGACCGTGGCCGCCTCGGTCTCCCGGCGGCGAAGAGTGTGTTCGTCGGAAGCCAGATCGGTGGATCCATCGAATCTGGCGCTCGAGAAGCGATCGTATACCTCGGCTGCGGTGAGAAACTCTATGTCGAGGCCCGCGTCGCTCGCGGCGTCGAACACCACGCCCAACAGAGCCTGTACGCCCGGGTGAAAATGGGGATAGATCGGCCTTCTGATGTTGTCGAAATAGTCGGTGTTCATCGAATGCGCATGCGTCTTCAAATATAGTGTGCCGTCTAGAAAAACTGATGTTTGTACCAATTCTCTCGCAACGCGCTCGATGTCCTCGAGGCTCGCGCGAATCTCCTTCGAATAATAATCGATCGATGAATACAGATGTTTGATCGGCGACGACCAGATGAAGAACCGGTCGCGCGGCGATTCACCGTACGCAAAGCGCGGCTCTGCTTCGGCCAGATCATAGCACTTGGGCCTGTCGACAGAGCGGCACAGGAACGGCGCCTTATGCACCGGGTCGGTATGGGCGCGGCCAGCGGGGAAGGTGAAGTCGCCGAGGCAACCCATCTCCTGCAACAGGCCGATCTCGCGGTCGATGTTGCACACGTCGCGGTCGGATCCGTTGAGCGCCCACATCCCGTGCACGAAAAACCAGCGCTCGAAGTTCTGGCCGCTGCCTCGCCGGTAGGCCTCCAGCGTAATTTCGGTCAGGAGGCGAAAGCGCGCCTCGTCCTGGCGCGGCGTCGTATGTTCGGCGAGATAGGCGCGCTGGAACTCGTCCCGATTGTATCGCGCCTGGGTCGCATACATAGCGTTCCGGGTGTAAAACTCGTGGTGCAGATGCACCTGTAGCTCGTGGCCGGACGAGGCGATCGCACGCAGCGCGCGGTCGTGCACCTCGGTCTCATGGCCGGTCAGCGGGCGAAATCCCAGGCCGTCGCCGTCGGCAGAGCGCACGTCACCGCCCGACGGCGCGAGGCGAAACGCGGGCTTCAAAAACAGTGTCAGGCGCCGGGCGTAGTCGAGCTGACTAGTCTGATGCAGAAAATCGCCGATATCCTCGGCGTTTGGCTCGCTGATGTCGATCCGCCCGGCCATGGACCGCCAGGGCTCGAAGTGGTCGGTGTGAAAATAGACCAGCGAACGCGCCCGACCTCGGCGAAAGCTCTCGGAGAGGCTCTCGATGAGCCTCGTAAATCTCGCCATGGGCGCTCCTGCGGGATCGGCTTTGACCAGCCTTCTTACGCCTGCGCCCGCTCCCGCTCAATCACGCTGAAGGCTTACCCATTGCTGGTCGGCGCACCGCGCCTGTGATATCCGGCCCGCAATGGGAACGAGGGGGATGATCATGACGGCGTCGATGGCCGCTGTGGACGCTGATGCTCCAGTGGCGGAGGCTCGGGCGTCATTTGAGGAACTGTTCGCGGAGGGTGTGCGACTAGCCGAGGCGAACGAGACCTTGAAGGCGCGCGAGGTGTTGCGCGCCGCTGCGAAGCTGGACGGCGACGGCCTCGACGTTCAGCTCTGGCTCTGCCGCCTAGCCTATCGGACTTACGACTGGGGCGATCTTCACGCCAGCTCGAAGGCCTATCTGGCCGAGCGGCCCGGCGATCGTGAAGTTTTGCTTCTGCACGCTCGGGCGTGTGCCGGCGTCGGCGACTGGGCGTCGGCCGCCAGCGCGTGGGAAGGCGTCGCCGAGGATCGCGCCGATTGGCCCGAGGCGCGTTACCAGCAAGCTCGCGCCCTGATCAGACTGGGCGCCCTGCAGGAGGCATCCCACATCGCCGCCGGCCTAAGCGAACTCGCCCGGGACGACGCCCGCTGCTATGCCATTCGCCTGCACCTCGAGCTCGCGGAGTTCGCCAACGCGAGCCGGGCTTTCAGGGCCCTGTTTTCCGCATCTCCTAACCTCGCGGAGACTGAGCTTGCCGCCTTCGAACAGCGAAACGATCAGAGGGGTCTCGCCGTCGCCGTGCGTGCGCGTTTCGCGGTCGAAGGCGGTGACGTTGCGGAAGACGATCGCGCGCTGAACGTGTCGGAAGCCCTCTTCCGCCGCGCCATCGGTCACGAGCGTGCGGGCGATTTGCTGGAGACGTTTTTCGACTACGACGCCCTGCTAATCCTGTCGCCACAGGATGGCCTCGCGCAGCGCAGCCGCGCTCGGATCGTGCGCGAATTGAGGTTGCGTGCTCAGAACCATTTGGCCGCCGAGGAATTGCCGCAGGCCGTCGCCGCCTTTGCGCGGGCGGTTCGCGCCGCGCCAAGTGACATCGCCCTGCGACGCACCCATGGACGCACCCTGATGCGATTGCGGCAGTGGCCCGAAGCGACGGTGGCATGGCGGGATTTCCAACGACTGGCGCCGGATGACCCGGAAGGCTCATTGCAGCTGGCGCGAGCGCTTGATCGCGGAGGCCGCCTAGCCGACGCCCTGGGCGCGTGGCGCGCGGCCGAGGGGCATGCCCCGGAAAATGAAGAGGTCCGCAAAAGCCTATCGACAATCATCCGTCGCATGACGTTCGCCGGTCGCGCTGCGATCTCAGAAGAACGCTTCTTGGACGCCTACGATCTGTTCAATGTCGTGCGAGCTGAAGAGCCTGATGACGAGGAGGCCGGCCGACGCCTCGAACAGGTAGGCCGCAATATGCTCAGGGCCATGCGCGCCGCCTATCGCACACACGACCTGCGCGGGGTCCTGCGCTATGCCGACGCGGCCAGCACACTGATGCCGGATGACGCAGAAGTTCAGCTGCTCATCGGCCGGGCCGCAAGTGGCATGCGGCGCCACGAGGCCGCATTGGCGGCGTGGGGTCGCCTAAAAGAGCTCGATCCGCAGCAGTCGGTCTTGGCCGGTTTGCAGCAGGCCCGTTGCCACCTTCATCTCGGCAATGCAAAGGAGGGTCAGGCGGCAGTGCGCGAGGTCCTCAAGGCGGACCCAAAGAACCCTGCCGCGCGTCAGATATCGGAGCGTCTGCGGAGTCTAGTCTAGAATGAGGTTATTCCTGGTGCGCCGCTCCGCGGCCGAGCGCCAGAGACTTCAACGACTGGAGCGCGAGGGCATGGCTCTCCGCGCCGCGGATCCGACGCGCGCTCTCGAGTTCTTTGAGTCGGTGCTGCGGGAACAGCCCGATCGGGTCGTCTCGCTGCGCGCCGCAGGCCGATTGTTGGTCAAGTCTCGGCGTCTGGAGCAAGCTCGTCCGGTATGGGAGAAACTGGCCGCTGTGTCACCGCACGACCCGGAACCGCATACGCAGCTGGCGAGAATTCACCGCCGCGCCGGCCGAACAGCCGATGCTGCTGCTGAATCCGTGCTCGCTGCCGCCTGCGCCTCCTCGACCATAGCCCCGCCATCGCGGCTGAGCACGCGCCCGGGGGTCTGGGGCAGACTGCAAGCCGCGTTGCGAGGGTTCGCGCAGCGCACGAACGGCTCTATCTCCCGGTCCGCCGGCAATCGTCACTCCGACCTGGAGCGGCTTCCGGGCACTACGTTGACGGCTCGGGCAGAGGCGGCCGCAGGCCGCCGCGACGCGGCTGCGTGGCTCTCGAGCCTCGAGGAGCTGCTGGCCGCCGAAGGGCCAACGGCGCGCCTGCTGGCGCTGATCGCACGGGATCGAGACCTCGTGCCGCCGTCGCCTCCGGCTTGGCTGCGGGCCGTAGATGCTCTGACAGGTTTGGGTCCAGGCTCCAGAGAGGCCCCGACCCCAATGCCGGCGGAGGCAATGTCGGATGCGCTGGGCGGGACGTGGTTGCGGCGAGCGATCAAGCGACGGGCTGCGGCAGGAGACGCGGGCGGCGTCACCGCCATGCTGGAAGAGCTCGTCGGCGTTGAGGGTCCGACGGAGCAGATTCGCGAGATGATCCGCTTGCACCGCGGCCTTCTGCTGCCCTCCAACGCTCGGCTTCTGAACCTGGTCGACGCGCCCGCGCCGACGCGAGCGCAGCCCGGCGAGGCGCTTGCGGACAAGATCGGCCGCACTTTGCGCGACGGCCAGATCGAGCTGGCCACGGACCGGCTTGAAGCCCTTTCGCGCCTCGAATTTTCGGATGGCTATGTACGCGAGGCATTGGCCCGGGCGGCGGCGCCGACCCTGGCCTGTCTGCAGACGCAACGCTCGCTGCTCTCCTCCGACACGCTCGGCGAGATCGAGGCGCGGCTGGCGCGAATCTATGCGGAAGACGCGTGGGTGATACAAACGCTAGCGGCCCAGCAAGAGGCGGGTGGCTCCCCCGAGGCGGCCCTGCAGCTGTTCGAGCATTTGGCAGACAGTGCTCCCGACGCGGCTCCTACGCTGCTGCAGGCAACGGCGCTGGCCTGTCGCCTCTCCGACTGGGAAGCCGCTTCGCGTTTCGCGAAGCGCGCCCTGGAGGCCGCTCCGCGCAACCGCAATCTTCTGGTCGGATTGACGACGCTGTTCAGCTCCCACGATCGCGGCGACGAAGTCATCGCCTGCTGGCGGCGCGCCGACGAACGAGATCCGCATCGGATTTGGGTGAAGGTCGGGCTGCTGCGCGCCCTCGACGCAGGCGGTCAAACCGTCCTCTTCAGCGTGGAAACGCTCGACCTCCTGAACTGGTGTGGTCCTTTCATTGCGCTGGCGCCGCAAGATCAAAACTATCTGATCGACGTGGTCCGCCGGCTGGCGCAGGCGCGGTTACGCGCTGGCCTCGCCGTCGATCTAGCCCCGCTCGAAGCTCTGCTGAAGACCAAAGAGCCACCCTCCGCCCTTCGTGAGTGGATGCTAGCCAGTTTCGCCCTTGCCCGGCCCGACTATGCCGCGGCCCTAGCGCATCTGGACGAAGGGCTTGTCGCCGACGAGCCCGCGAACGGGGTGGCGTTGGACCTGCATGCGGAAAAAGCCCTCGTCTACCAGCGCTATCATTTGTTCGGCGCGGCGCTGGCGCAAATCGCGCTAGCGTCGCCGGCCGTGATCAACATGAGCTCGCACTATGAGCGCCGGTTTGAAATCGTTCATGAGGTCGCCCGGCTCTGCCAGGACAACGACGGCACCCTTCTTTATCCGGAATGCCTATTCGATGTGCTGATGCACGAAATCAAGACGCGCCCTATGCGGTATGATTTCCGGCCGCGTCACGTTACCATGGTCGCCGGGTCGCTTGGACAGGGCGGCGGCGAACGCCAGACCATCACCGTCGTTCGCCGGGTGCTGGACGACCCTCGGGTCGAGAAGCTGGCCCTGATGGTGCGGTCGACGCATATGCGCCCGACCGACGATTTCTTTCTATCCGCCATCAGCGAACTGCCCATCGACCTCACTGTCTACGGCAAGGACTGGGAGGCACGCAGCGATATTGTGCAGGCCCTGCCGGAGTTCGCCGATAGACCGAGGATCGTCGCCGCGGTCGATCTTCTGCCCCATAACGCGCGGGAGGAAATGGTCAGGCTCTGCCGCCACCTGCTCGATGCACGGCCCCAAGCCGTCCATATCTGGCAAGACATACCGATTGCCGCCATGGCCTGCGCCCTGGTCGGAACGCCCAACTTCTTTGTCCATCGCGGTTCGCTTGCGCCAGATTTCTGGCAGCAGACGGAGCATCAGACCGCGGTGCATTTTCGGCCGATGCGTCATGCTTATCGCCGGCTATTGGAGCGTCCGGATTTCGTTTTGCTCAACAATTCGATTTCGGGCTGCGAGACCGACCAGAACTGGCTGCAATGGCCCGAACCGGCACCGTTCAGGGTGGTTTATAACGCGGTCGACTTCGCTCAGCTGGGAGAGCACACCGGCCGCAATCTTGCTCTGCGGCGGGAACTCGGAATTCCCGACGACGCCCCCGTCGTTGGTGGCTCGTTCCGTATTATGGCCGTCAAGCGCCCCCGCTATTGGATCGCGGCGGCCCACCGGGTGCGTCAGGCGATCCCGAATGCCCACTTCCTCATCATCGGCGATGGCGACATGACCGACGAAGTGGCCGCGTACGCGGCCTCGCACGGCTTCGCCGACGCCGTCCACCTGCCTGGACGGGTCTCCAACGTAGGTGACTGGTATCGCGCGATGGACCTCAAGCTGATGACCTCGGAGCGAGAAGGGATCCCCAATGCGATCATCGAGGCTCAGCACTTCGGTGTGCCGATCGTCGCCACCGACGTTGGAGGGATCCCAGAAGCCATCGACCCGGGCGAAACCGGGTTTGTCGCGCCCGGCGGCCAGGGATTCGAACCCTATGCCGACCGAATTATCGCTTTGCTGAACGATCCCGAATGGATGGCGGCTGCATCACGCAAAGCGCCGGCTTTCGTGCACCGCAAATTCAGCCTCGACACGGTGTTGGACCAGCTGATGGGTTACTACGGGGTCTCCACAGACTAGCCGCGTCTCATTCTCGCCTTTCGCGCGCCCTAGTGACGCACCGCGTATGGCTTCCGGCCCGTGAGCTGGGAGTGCGTACCGAGTGCGCGGCTTGCCTCTCCTGGCGCCGTGCGATAGTCGGCGTCACGCTCTGTGAGCCGATGTCCGACGGTCGAGCTGGAGACGGGTGGATCCTCTTGAACGCTTCTGAGGCTTCAACGGCGCGTGCCCCCCGATGAGCTCGGAGCCCATTTCGCAACAGGCGCCGGCCACGGTCGCCCGCCCAAGCGCGGGCCTTTGGGCCAATCTGATGGTGATGTGGCGCGTGGTCTTCGCGCTGATGATGCGGGATTCCCGTACGCGCTATGGCGGTTCGGACCTCGGCTACCTCTGGGCGATCATCGACCCGATGGTTCAGATGCTCGTTTTGATATTAGTGTTCACAGCCTTCGGCCGGCGTGTTCCGGTGCCGGAGACCAGCCTGCCGGTGTTTTTCACTGTTGGTATCCTGCCTTACCAGTTCTGGAAGAACTCGGTGCAGCGGGGCGCCAGCGCTTCTCGCGCCAACGTCCCTTTGCTCACCTACCCCCAAGTGAAGGTGATGGATGTTGTTGTCGCCCGGGTCCTACTGGATTTTGCAACACTTATCGCAGTCTTGTTGATATTTGTCGTCGCCCTGCATTACGTCACCGGAGAACCGTTCTCGTCCTGGGATGGAGACCCGCTGCAAATCGTCTTATCGTTTATTACTTTGCTGTATTTCTCTTTTTCATTTGCTGTTTTTAGTTGCAATCTCGGCCGCGTTTTTCCCATATGGCCCGAAATTTTCGGCTACTTGAGCCGTCCGCTTTGGTTTACATCTGGGATATTTTTTACGTTGCAAGGTTTGACCAAAGGGTTTCGTCAGGTCGCCGTTTTCAACCCCGTCGCTCACATGCTGGAATGGATAAAGTCAGCCATCCTCCCGGCGTTTCACAGCACGGTGTACAGTCCTAGTTTCATCTATGTTGTCGCCACTTTGGTTTTGTTCACTGGGTTGACCATCGAATGGTTTTGGCGCCTCACCGGCCACGCAGACGAAACCGATTGACGCGATGATCGAGCTCATCGACGTCGAAAAGTCCTATCCCGGTCGGCGCCGGAAAATCCACGTTCTGCGCGGAATCACCCATACCTTCCGCCGCGGCGAGAGCGTGGGGATTTTGGGCCAAAATGGCGCCGGAAAGTCGACGCTGCTTCGGGTTGTATGCGGCAGCGAACGTCCCAACTTCGGCGTCGTGCATCGCCATGTGAGCGTCTCGTGGCCGCTGGGTTTCTCAGGGTCTTTCGCAGGGAGCCTCAGCGGCGCGGAGAACCTGAGATTCGTGAGCCGGATCTATGGCGCCGACCATAGGGAAGTGAGTGATTTCGTAGCCAGGTTCTCTGAACTCGGCAAGTCGATCGACGAACCGATCAAAACCTATTCCAGCGGTATGCGCTCGCGGCTCGCATTCGGCCTGAGCATGGCAATCCGTTTTCAAGTGTACATTATCGACGAGGCCCTCGCCACAGGAGACATGGCATTCCAGGAAAAGTGCCATGCGATGTTCGAGGAACGACGATCGGATGCTGATATAATCATGGTGTCGCACTCTATTTCAATGATACGACAATATTGTTCCCGGGCTGGCGTTTTGTGGGGTGGGAAGCTGACGATGTATGACGATATCGATGAAGCTAATGAACACTACCTGCGAGTGATCTCTTGAACACGACACCACAAGCTTCTCAGCCGACGTCCAAAGAGCTTGTAAGGCTGGCGGACCGCCGACGCCTGTTCCGCCTCATGGGATTGGCGGTGATGGGTCCAACGTTGGCATCCGCAGTCTACTACGCCGTGATCGCTCCGCCGCAGTATAAGAGCGAAATGGAATTCACCATTCGCGGCCGGGCCAAACCTGCGCCCGACTTCCTCGCTGGGCTCGGCGTTCCGGGCGCGGCCGGCACGACCAACGACGCCCACGTGGTGATCGACTATATCCAGTCGGCCGGTGCGATAGAAACGCTACGGCGGCGCTACGGCTTCGATCAGGCTTACAGTCGCTTCAGCATGGATCCAACCGCCTATCTAGCGCCAAGGGCCGCCATGGAGTGGGCCGCGCCGTATTGGCGCCACAAGATCAAGGCCGTGTACGATGGCACGGCGGACACAATTACGGTTTCAGTCAGGGCCTACAGGCCCCAGGACGCCCTCAGGCTCGCGCAGGGCGTGCTGCAAGCCAGCTCCGATGTAGTCAACGATTTGAACGCCGGCGTCCAACGCGGATCCATGCAACAAGCAGGTCTGCAGGTCGCCGCAACGAAAAAAGACTACGATGCCGCTAAGGCGCGGCTGGCGCAGCTTCAGGGAAACGTCAATGCGCTTTCGTACGACGCGCGGACCAAGGAAGCCGAGGCGGAGGTCGGTCAGATCGACGCCGCTCTGGCGCAGTTGAACGTCAACCTGGGAACTGTGGCGGCCACGTTCAAGCCCACAGCCCCGCAAGCCAGGGCAGTTCAGACTCAGATCGAGACGTTGAAGGCGGCGCGCGACCGCGCCCTGAAGGCTGCGAGCGCTGCTCCCGGCGAGGCAGCCACCACCCACGATGTGATGCTCCAATCGGCGTTGCTGGACTATCAGTTCGCCCAGAAGGCTTACCTCTCGGCCCAGGCAAACATGGTAGCTGCCCAACCCCAGAGCCAGGATAAGAATTTCGTGGTGGCGTTCATGCCCCCCCGCCTCCCCGAGCGCTCCGACTATTGGCAGCGTTTTCTCAACGTAATCGCGGTGTTCGTCGGCTCAGCCGTGCTCTTCGGAGTGGCGGCGCTGAGCTACTCCGTGATCAAGGATCATATCCAATGACCCTACCTTCGCTGCGCCGAATTGCGCTCGGCCTGCGCTGCGCGCTCGCGGCGCTGGGACTTCATGCGCTGACCTTTGGCGTTGCATCCTCCCAGGCCCAGACCCAGACCGCACCATTCGTCCCGACCGCCCCAGTCCCGGCGGCAGCCCCCGTGTCAGCGTCCACCACCAGTCAACCCGCCCCTTTGGTCTCGACGCAGGCGTCGCAGCAGTCGCCGACCACCCTTCTGCAATACCAAACTGTCGGGTCTCGACCGCCGCCTTTTGGTTCGGAGATGTTTGCTACCCCGAACGTGACCGCGAGCCTCAACATCCTGGATCCAGGCTACATCATGAAGCCTGGTGACCACATTACATTGTCCGTCTATGGCGGCTTGCCGGACCAGACGCAGGACCTGGTAGTCGACACCAAGGGTAACATCGTCGTTCCAGGCGTCGGCCCAGTGCAGGTGGCGGGACTGACCGCCTCCGCGGTGAACGGCGTGGTGAATGGCGCGGCCTCGGCCATCTTCAGCAGCGCGGTGAAAGTCTATGCTTCACCGACCACGACGGCTCTCATCACCGTATTCGTGACCGGTCCTGTCAAAACGCCGGGTCCGTATCAAGGCGCCAGCACCGACTCGGTCCTTGCCTATCTGCAACGCGCCGGCGGCATCGATCCGATCCGAGGCAGCTATCGCAACATCATTGTACGGCGAGCGGGACAGACAATTGCCCACGTGGACCTGTACGGCTTCCTGCGCACCGGCGAGATGAAGCCGCTTCGCCTCCGCGAAGGCGACGTGATCGTGGTTGGCCAGCAAGGCCCCATCGTCTCGGTCTACGGCTCCGCCAGGGCGCCGTTCACGTTCGAACTGGCACAGGCGTCCGGCACCGGGGAGGAGGTGCTCTACTACGCACGACCGCAGCCTCAGACCAATTATGCCGGCGTATTGGGCGTGCGAGAAACGAAGCCCTACAACGTCTACCTCGCCCTCGGCGACTTCGCCCGCGAGCCCCTGCGTGACGGCGATCGGGTTGCTTTCGCCGCCGACACCATCGCCGATACAGTGGTCGTCGAGATCGAGGGGGCTCACGCGGGACCCTCCTCGTATGTCGTGCCTCGCCAAACGAGCCTCGCCGCCGTCCTAGCGCGGATACCACTCGACTCGATGGCCGATCGCCACTGGATCCATCTGAAGCGGGTAAGCGTGGCGGTCACTGAGAAACAGTTGCTGAACGAGAGCCTGTCACGCCTCGAAAAGGCGATCTACACTCAGAACAGCAGCACCGAAGGCGTTGCCCAGGCTAACGCCGCTCAGGCGCAGGCGATCCAACAATATATCGATCGCGCGAAACAAATTCAGCCGCAGGGCAATGTCGCACTTCCCCCTGGCGCCGATCTTTCGCGAGTATCCCTGGAACCCGACGACACAATCGTCATCCCATACCAGAGCCAGGTTGTCGCGATCGGCGGCGAAGTAACCCAGCCTCAGGCCTTGATCTATGAGCCTGGTGTAACCGCCGAAGGCTACGTTCGCCGAGCCGGGGGGTTCAGCGACTTGGCCAACAAGGGCCACATCCTGATCATCCATCCCGACGGGACCACCCAGGTGAACGGCTATGTCCAGCCGGGAGATCGGATCTTGGTGCTGACGCACCTGTCGGGCAAATACATCCAGCTTGTGAAGGACCTCACCCAGATCCTCTACCAACTCGCGATCGCGGCGGTAGCGGTGAACCGGTTCTAAGCGATACCGTCAGAAAATGCGTTTGCTGGCGTTCCATAAGCCCGAAAGCCATCGCGGCGCCTCGCCGCGGCGAGCCGTCGAAGGAGTCGTCGGAGCGCGCGGCTCCGGCCGGGCGACGCCATCGCCGAAACGATAGAAACAGGCGCTAGGGCCCAGGTCTAGGAATACCCTCCCGGCAAGCCCGGCAGCCTCGAATTCGTCCAGAACGCGCGCGCGTTCCTCTGGCGTCCGAGAAGGCGAGAGGAATCGGTCGATATCGACTATCGCCGCGGGATATCTTCCGATCGCCTCGATCATGCTGGCTCGCGCCCCAGGCGACGTCGTAAAAACGAGGTTGGTGATGATCAGCACGGCATCATCTGGCGGCAGGATATGAGAGCCGACCGGGAAGCGGGTGTTGAGCAGTTCGACACGTCCGCCGGCGCCGGGCGCGGTGCGTTGTACGGCATTGATGATCGCCGCGGCGCCGGCGAATCGGCGCCCATCGAGTTCGAGTGCTGTGACAGCGAAGCCGAGCGACGAAAGAAGCAAGGACAGGGAAGCAAAACCGCAGCCGATCTCGTGCACCCGCCTTGGCGATTGGGGCCAAGCCAATAGCGCCTCGGTCAGTGCTAGCTCGTAGTCGCTGAAAATCGTCCCCCGGGCCAAACGCTCGGCATAGAAGTTGTAGGCGCCCGATTCGTGTTCTCCGAGGTCGCGCAGTCGCGCGACGCACACGGGTTTCGCGATCGCATCCAGTCTTGCCGCGGCGAGGGCCACGCGATCGGTCGTTTCGCCGAGCATGTTGGGTCCGCTTTGAAGGGAGAGAGGTTCGAGCCTCTGCCGTCGGCCCTGTCAAGTCGGGCGAGCCTCGTCAGCGCCCTTGCGATCTGGCAAAGCGCAGCATGAAATCGATGTCCCACGCCGAGCCGCCTGACCACACCGAAAGTCTTCCGCACTTCGAAGGTACGCTGGTTCCTGCCCGAGGGGTCGCGAAGCTTCCCCACTTGGAGGCTTTTCTGCCGGAATGCCGGCGCATCGTCCGGCGGCCCACCCCGAGCGGGCGGATCGACAGCGTGGCGGGATGGGGCTTTAAACCAAGCGCGCGCTATGCTCGTTCGCTAGCGACATCGCGCGGCTGGCCCTATCTGGCGCTCGAGGATGGTTTTCTGCGATCGGTGGGTCTCGGCGAAGCCGGCGCCCCACCGATGAGCCTGCTGGTCGACGATCTGGGGGTCTACTACGACGCGCGGGCGCCTTCGCGCCTCGAGCGTTTGTTGCAGCAGACGGTTTGGGAAACGCCCGAATTGAACCGTCGGGCGCGGGAGTTCATCGACCGCATCGTCGAGACCGGCCTCTCGAAGACCAATTCGGCCCCCCCGATGTCAGGCGAGCCGCTTGGTCGCTCGAGCGGCCGCCGGATCCTCGTCGTGGATCAAACACTTGGAGACGCCTCGATACCAGGGGCGTTGGCCGATTCCCACGCGTTCCTACGCATGATCGAGGCGGCCCGTCGAGACGAGGGCGACGCCCAGATCGTCGTGCGCCGCCACCCCGCGGTCAGCGCTGGCTTGAAGCGCGGTTGCTTGGCGCCCGCGGCGCTGCGCGATCTGGTCGTCGTAGATCAGAACTGCCGAGTGTCGGATATTTTGTCCCGGATCGACGCCGTGTACACCGTGAGCAGTCTGACCGGCCTGGAAGCCTTGTTGAGAGGCTTGCCGGTGCGCTGTTTCGGCCTACCGTTCTACGCTGGATGGGGCCTTACGCGCGACGAGATGGCCTGCCCGCGACGCACGCGTCGTCATACGATCGAGTCGTTCGCCGCCGCGGCGTACCTGCTCTATCCGCGCTACGTCGATCCGGTGGTTGGCGAACCCACGACACCCGAGCGAGCCCTTGAGCGCCTCTTAAGTTTTCGCGACCGGTCCGACGCGAACGCGGGCTACACCGCTTGCCTCGGCTTCGCACCCTGGAAACACGGCGCGGCGCGCACGCTGCTCTATTCCCCCCGTGGCGGCGCCGAGTTCTTCCGGCGCACAGGATCCGCTCTCGAAAACGCCGCCGCAAGAGGCGGCAGGCTCGTGTTCTGGGCCGGTCGCGAAACTCCCGAGATCAACAAGCGGTTGAGCCATGCCAAAGCGCCGGTTTGGCTGATGGAGGACGGCTTCATCCGCTCGGCAGGTCTCGGATCCGATTTTCATCGTGCGGCCTCGGTCGTTCTCGACGATGAGGGCGTCTACTACGATGCGACTCGGCCATCGCGCCTCGAACGCCTACTTGAAAAAGCGGATTTCGACGAGGCCGTTTTGCGACGCGCGGCCTTGGTTCGACAGAGTCTCATTAGAGCCGGGCTTTCGAAGTACAATCTCTGGCAGGCGCGAGCGGATACTATCTGGCCGTCAGACCAAGAGAAAATCTTGGTGGTCGGCCAAGTCGAAGACGACAAGTCGATACTGAAAGGCTGCGAAGGGGTTCGCACGAATCTGGAGTTGCTGAGGGCCATTCGCGCCCGACGCCCTAACGCCTTCTTGGTCTTCAAACCTCACCCGGACGTCGAATCGGGCAATCGCGCAGGCGCGGTCGACGCCGCCGCCACCCTCAAATTCGCGGACGCTGTCGCCCCTGGACTCGATATCCACGCCTGCCTGTCCCGATCGGATGGTGTCGCGACGATGACATCTCTTGCGGGGTTCGAAGCGCTATTGCGCGGCAAACCGGTGTGGACATTCGGGCGGCCATTCTACGCGGGCTGGGGCCTCACCCGCGATGACTTGCCGTGTCCTCGCCGGCGCCGCCGATTGACACTCGATCAGTTGGTCGCCGGCGCGCTGATCGCCTATCCAATCTATGTCCACCCGGTCAGTGGCCTACCGTGCGAGCCCGAGGACTTAATCTGCTACCTCGAGCGAAGGCGCGAGGCGGGGCCCCGATCGTTGTCGAGGCGGCTGCGCTACTGGCGCGCGATCTGGGAAAGCATTCGCTTCCGCGCCACCGCGCGATACTGAATTCAGGTCGCGGCTCGGGCTCAGATAGCTGGCGATGTCATGAACAGCTCGACAGACTGCCGCAGCATCGCCGCCACCGAAAACGATCGTTCGGCCCAGCTGCGAGCGTGCGCGCTCATGAGGGCCTTGGCGCCAGGTGACATATCCATGATCTGCGCTAGGCGAGAAACCGCCTCGTCCGGATCGGGTGCTTCGGCGCTGCTAAGCAAAAAGCCGGTTTCGCCGTGGATTAAAGTCTCCGCACTGCCGCCCGCTGGCGTTGCGACCACCGGAACGCCTGCAATCTGCGCCTCGATCAGGACATTGGGCATGCCTTCATACCGCGACAACAGCATAAGGGCATCCATCCGCGTCAACCAAAAACCCACGGAGGCCGATCGGCCGGTCACCAGCACACGGCCAGCCAAGCCAAGGCGGCGGGCGTATTCCTGAACTTCTTCACGCAGCTCGCCGTCACCGACCAATATGAAACGAGAGTTCGGGCGTCGCCGATGCAATTTCTCCGCGATCGTCAGCCACTCCAACGGCCGCTTGTTCGCATCGAGGCGCATCACGCCGCCGACTGTGAACTGCGCGCCGTGTGTGCGCGCATCAAATTCGTCCCAAGTTTGCTCGTCGTCTGGCCCGGGCTGTTCGCCGAGCCGCTCGACTCCGTTCTTGATCACGACCACGGACCCTCGCCGCATCTCCAGCCAATCTTCATACCGCTTCGCGACCTGGGCTGAATTGGCGGTCATCGTGACGCCGCTCGCACTGAGCAGACCGCGATACACCGGTTCAAGCTCAGGCCGCCAACGGTTCACCCTGTCGATCGGCGGCAGCGTCCGGACCGAGAGAATGATACGGGGCACATCGGCCATCAGAGCTGCGAGTCCAGCCGCAAGCACCATACCGTCCTGCCATATCTGCACAACGTCAGGCGCCTCATAACGAAGGAACTCGGCAAGCCGAGTGACGCCTTCCTTTGTCCTTGCGGGCAGGAAATTGATCAGTCTGCGCCACGGTCGCACAACCGATAGCCGTTCAGCGCCGCCGAACGGCGCCAGACGCGAATAATCCGTCACCGGGGTTCCGTAGCGAGCAAGGGTTTCCAGAAAGAAATCGTTCCCCTGCTTGCTCGACAGTGATCGGCATGCCACCGAGACCGGACCCACGACCGCGTAGCGGCCAACAATGGCGCCCGAGTTCACCGCCTGCCGCAACGCGCCGACAGTCGCCACCAGCTGCCTCTCGGCGCCACCGGACCCCAGTGAGCCCGTAACCATAATCACTCCGCCCAGGTGATTTCGGATCGGGAACTTCGACGACAGACGTCGCTTCAGGACATCTGCCAAAATTCCGGCCAGCACTCTCACTGACAAAGGCACGCCGTCCGCGAGTTCAATATCCAGAATCCCGTTGAGCAAACGCGCCTCGCGCGCCAGGCGCGACCGGACCTGGGTGATACGCGCGTCCCTCTGAATGCGGAGCGCGTCCGTGGCGGTGCGAAGGGCCGCATTCACATCACCGCGCGCCTCGCGCAAGAAAATGAGCCGACGCCAGGCGGGTCGCGAACGGGGAAACCGCCGCACCACCTCCGCAAATGCAGACTCCGCTTCGCCGCGTCGACCGAGTTCCTCAAGCGCGAACGCCACGCTCAACAGGGCAAGTTCGTCCTCATCGGCCGTTGTTGTGGCGAACCGCTTTTCAAACAGGGACTCCGCCGCCTCTCGCCCCTTCTCGCGAAGTGTAAGTCGCAACAAGACTCGGAACGGCTCGGGCGCTTCAGGAAATCGCCGACATACGCCCTCCCAGGCCATAAGAGACGCACGATCGTGATTTTCCGACAGAAGTCGTGCGGCGGTCACCTGCAAATCCATGGAACCGGGATGCAGGCGCACCAGTCCCAAAACATGCGGCAACGAAGCTCGAAAGGCGCCGTCCCGCCGCGCTTGGTTCAGCAGATCGCTCGCTTCCGCCAATGCATCGCGTAGTCGGATCGATCCGCTCTTGCTTGGCTTGGCGCCAGAGCGGGCTGCTTCGCCGATCACGTCGGCGGCGCTCTCAGCCTCCACCGACGTGTCAGTCAACGCCATAGTAGCGCTTGTACCAGGCGCAGAAGGCGGCAACCCCGACCGCGGTTGGGGTGCACGGCGTGTAACCTGTCAGAGTGCGCAGCAGGGCCGCATCGGCGAATGTGCGGGACACATCTCCAGGCTGCATCGGCATGAAATTAAACCGAGCCTTTCGTCCGAGCGAGCCTTCGATTTCAGAGATGAAGTCCATCAGACTCACGGGCTGCCCTCGACCGATATTGACGACCCTCCAAGGCGCCGCTGGGCTCAGCGAATCCCCGCTCACTGGCCGATCACGCACGGGCACGGCGCCGAACAAACGTGATATGCCCTCGACGAGGTCGTCGATATAGGTAAAGTCTCGTTCCATGACGCCATTATTATAGACATCGATTGGAGTATCATTCAATATCCCCTGGACGAACTTGAACAACGCCATGTCTGGCCTACCCCAAGGTCCATATACACTGAAAAATCTGAACACGGTTGTTGGTATATCCCAAAGGTGACTGTAAGAATGCGTCATCAGTTCGGTAGCGCGTTTAGTCGCCGCGTACAGAGTCATGGGGTGCGCGGCGCGGTCGTTTTCCGTGAACGGCATGGCTTCGTTAGCGCCATAGACGGAACTGGTTGAGGCGATCAACAAATGCGCCACACCAAGCGCTCGTGAACACTCCATTATATTAAAGGTTCCAACTAGATTTGAGTCTATATAAGCTCTAGGATTTTCTAAACTGTATCGGACGCCCGCTTGCGCGGCGAGGTGACAGACAATATTAGGTTTGAATTCATCGCAAATTGACGCTAATTTGTTTGAGTCTTCGAGCATAAAGACTTCTTCTCTAAAGCTGCTATGACACTTCAGTAATTTGTGTCGCGCTCGTTTGAGATTGACATCATAGTAGTCAGTCATTCCGTCGAGTCCGACAACCTCGTGACCGTCGGTCAACAGCCTCTCTGCCAGGTGAAAGCCGATAAAGCCGGCGGTACCGGTCACAAGTATGCGCATCCGCCGTTCCTATCCTGGGCCGTGGCGGCGAGATAGGACACTGGCGGCCTCACGTGCAAGCGCGCCCGCCGCTACGCGGCAGTTCTTCTCTCTGTCGCTCACGCCGCGGCGCGGATCGCCTCGCGACGCCAGAGTGACGCAAGTTGGGGATGAATGACGGCATTAGCCATCCTGCAAGTTGCGGTCTCTGCGCCCGCGCGCGCGAGTTCATCCGCCAGGGGCGGATCGAGGAGAACTTTCACGATTGCCTCGGCCAGCGCCTCGGGGTCACCAGGCGCCACGAGCACACCATTCCGTCCATCAACCAGCCATTCGCCCACACGGGGGCATTCTACCGCTACTGCGGGGACCGCCGCCGCGAAGGTCCACTGCATCTGGAAAGGCGTGGTCGACGGCCCGGCCCCTTCTGGAAAAACCGAGGCGGTGCAAGCCTTAAGGTACTCAAGGTAGGCATGCGGGCCTCCGTCCGCGATCAATAGAGCACCGGAGACTTCGAGTTCCCGCGCCAGATGACTTTGGGGAAGGGTCTGGCTCGCTTCCTCGCAGAGAAGTAGCTTGGCCTCCGGCACGCGTGCAAGCACCCGGGGCCAAGCCGATATGACGTGGCGCAAGCCCGCGCCATGGCCTGAAAGGTCGCCGACGCCTACCAGGGGCTGGCCGCCCAGCCCCAGCAGCAGGCGCAAGCGCTCGGCAGCCGCGGGGGCGAGCGGCCCGCTCCCAGCGGCCAACCCGTCGTCGATGACCTGAACATTGCGATCGCCCAATGTCGTTCTCAGGCCTTCCGCCAACCAACGCGATCTAAGGACCACCCGGTCGGCATGACGAGCGACCTCCCTGGTGATTGACGAAACCGCGAACTGACGCTCTGAACCGGGCTCGCCGTTTGCTCCAGCTGGCGACTCGACGAATGAATTCTGCGAAAGATCGAGCAAAAAAGTCGCGCCGACTCTGCGCGCCGCGTGCAGAGCCGCGGCTGAAAGCAAAGCATCGTCGATGGCGTGGACGTGGCTCACCCGCCGTTCAGTGAAAATTCCTACGAGCACATCAGCGCATTCGCGCACGAAGTCCTGCAGCATATCCGCCGAGGCATGAATGGGCGGGAGCCGGACGATGTCCGAGGTCCCCGCGCCAACTCTTGAGGCGGCCTGCTGACCTGCAGGCGTTACCAAGAATGCCGGCAGGCCCGACGCTTGGGCTGCCCCCTGGAGGGAGTTCGCCCGGAACGCCTGCCCCTCGCTGTCCTGGGGGAGCGATCGCGGTGTGACGATAGCCAGCTGTAGCGTCTTCCACGCGGAGGGCGCGGCGCGCGGAAAAGTCACCGGCTCCACAAGCTGTCTGCGATGGGCCAGTATGACTGCCTCACGGCGCATCTCGGCCGGATCGCAAGCGCTCGAGGCATCGACAGCATCAATGATCGCGGATGGCCCGCGCACCTCGCCGAGGTCGAACAGCGCTTGGGCCAAGGATCGGATGCGGCGTTCCGCTGGGTTAAGTCGCGCCGCCCTGAGGCCCAAGTCAGTGGCAAAGCGGGGATCACTATCGCGAACCGAATGCGCTACTTCGGTCAAGGCGCGCGCCTTCGCGATGGCGTGCCCCCTTGGGCGGCTCTCGATATAAGCGACCGCCGCCGATTTTCCGCTAGTCTCAGCCAGCGTTAACGCCTTCTGCACATAACGCAGCGAGAGGGCCGGCTGCGCAGACGGCGTTTCGTCGTCAGACACTACACGACGCTTCAGCAGGAAGGCCCGGCGCAACCGAAGCAGCCGTCTCGGAAGGCTTTTCAAACCGGCCCAGGTGCGTGCGGCCACGATTGCCTCGCCAATCCGGTAGACGAAGGTCTGGCGAACGTTTTCGAGTTGTCTCTCCGTCTCGGCCAGCGCCGACCTCAACTCAACGACCTCGAGATGCAGCCGCTGCTGTTCCTGGCGTAGGGCGGCTTCACCAATCATGGCCTGCTCGCAGTGGACGCATTGAGAAGCGACGCGCGCGGCTGGTTCGCCCATCGGAGTTATATCGGTGCTCGCCAACTGACCCCTCGAGCTTGTCATAGAGACCACTAACGCAGCCCGGAACCGAACGCTCCGACAATCAGGCGGTGTTAGCCGTTGCCACGGCAGGATGCAAAGAATCGAGACTCTTCCCGCTCGCCGCATGGCGCCGGCGCCACGATTCTACATAAGCTACCCGGTGCTTCAGGCCGCTACCAAGAATGCCGGTTTCGTCCGCTGCACTTAGGGAATGGGGCGCCCACCGCGCGATAAGCCCGACTTCATTGGCTCGAGGCGCGGCTCGGCGCCCGAAACGTTCGTCGCACCGCGCGAGCAATTCCGAATCCGCACCTGACGCGACTTCCTCAAACAGGCCGACCGAAGCCAGAGCGCTGCCCCGAATAAGCAGAGTGATCGGGCTGAGGCGGACGAACGGATAGACCCGCGGACAGACCGGGCGACCCTGCAGATCGACACGCATGTGGCGACAGACAGTCAGGCTCTTCGTCGTTCCGAGGACGTCCATCTGGCGTTCTAGCCGCTGAGGATGCGCCCAATCGTCGGCGTCCTGGAGAGCGATAAACCCCCCCCGCGCCGAGGCGATACCGACATTGCGCGCACCATAGGCCCCAGGTGAGCGGGTGTTGCTCAACAATCTCACTCGAGGGTCTTCACGCGCCAGTGCGAGCGCCACCTCGGGTCCGCCATCGCTTGACCCGTCATCGACGATCAGCAGCTCCAGGTTGTTCCAGGTCTGGTTGAGGATCGACATGGCGGCGACCCGCAACGTGTCCTCGCCATTTCTCAGGGCCATGACCACCGAAACCAACGGGCCTCCGCTGCGAGGTCGCCGGTTCGCGCCGCCGAACGCGGCAATAGTGGTCGGAGTATCCAGCGAGAGATCCAGCGGCGGAGAAAGCCCGTCAGCTACGAAAGCTCGATTGATCGCTTCACGCGCGCCCGCCCAATCTCCGAGCCACGCGGCGACCGCGCCGCGCAGATATTGCAGCTGTTGGCTCTGCTTGTCGGTCGCGACCGCCTCCGCCGCCGCCTTAAAATCCCCCGCGGCAAGAGCGCAGGCCGCCCGTTCGGCGGCATCGATTGCGGGCAGGAGCGCAAGCGCCCAATGCGGATCGAACGGCGCGACGTAAGTCGCCAATTTGCGGCGCTCTGCTGGGCAAAGGGGCGACAGCTCACCTTCTAGAAATCGTGCCCGATCAAGATCGCCGATTGCGGCGGCGGCGTGAAGCCGCGCGAGGCGGTCACTGCGTCGTGCGCCGCTAGTAGCCAGCGCTTCGGAGAAGAGTCCGAGCGCCAGGAGCACTTGGGGATCCTTCGGCGCGACGCGCAGAGCCACCGCGCCCAGTCCTCGCTTGGCCGCCCGCCTCGCGGCCCATCGGCCGACCCACGGCGCCCGCGCCAGCAGGCGCAAGCACCGATCAGTCTGGCTTTCGTCGCGCCGGCAAGTGCTTCCCCATGGGCCGCTCAACGGGGCAGCGTCAGCCCAAGCCTAGCGCGCGGGCTGAACATACGACCAAACAGTCCTTGCAGACCGGGCAAGCGGGTTGGGGTTGGGTTGAGCAGAAGCATGAACCGTCCGTCCGCGCCGAGATCGAACGCGGGCCTTGGTGGGCCGAAGCCCGTTGCCGCAAAACGCGACAGTAGCTCTGCGATTTCGGTGGAGGTGGTTCTGCGGCGATAGAAACGGGTGGGATCGATCAGAACCGCGCCGAACCGGGTCAGTCCCGCGATAAATGCATTTTCCTGCTCTTCCGTGGCGCTGCCCAGAAGATTGGTGACAAGCGCGACATGCTGCGACAGATCCGGCGCGCGGCGAAGCGCTTTGGGAAATGCGCCGCGCGCGAGCTTCGGGCGTCGGCCGACGGGGCCAAGTTCGACTCGCACAGCGGCGGCGATCGCCTGGGCTGAGTTGAGGCGCGCGCGATTGCGCTCTAGCCCGACGATGTCGACCCCTCTGCTGGCCAAGAGGATCGAGAGCACACCTAGGCCGCAACCGATCTCAACGGCGCCGCGAACGCCCGTCATATGGTTGGAGAGGACCGCGGCGCACAGGACCTCGGAGGGTTGCAACAAGGTGCCCTCCCTGGCCCGCAAGCCGTAAAATCCCGTGATTCCTGCGGCCTCAGCGTCCATCTGCGCGAGACGTTCGGCGGCCACACGGCTCGACACGCGGTTGATAGTTTCAACGTCGACCGCGGCCATCAGATCCGACAACTGGCGCCTCGCGTCGACAAGGGCCGCCGGCACCGCCCCACCAATGCCGTCAAGAAGGGTCGGCGGAACGAGCGACGTCACATAGGCCACCGCAACGTCCAAGGCTCTCTCAGCCGCCGGCTCGGCGCAGATAGGCAGAGGCAATTCCGTGGGCCTCGGATCGAGCGGCGGGGGGGCTGCGATCTTGCCGTCCGAGGTTCTGAACTCCACAGTGTGTCCAAACACCTGCATGGGAGAACCCAGGCGTAGGCCACTGGCGGCGACAAGATCGCTATCCGAATGCGCCGGGGCGCCAACGATGCGATCATAGACCTCGGAAACCCTCAGGAAACTGATCGGCGCGCCGATGGCATCGGCCGCGTCGAATAGGATGCCCAGCTCGGCGCGCACGCCTGGGTCCGATTGCGGAAGCGGCCGGCCCCCTTCCTTCCAGTAAATGGGGTGCAGCGAATGACAGTGGGTTTTTACGAACAGCGTCCCGTCGGAGATCACGCCGTTGGCGGCGTGTTCCAGAGCCGTCAGTTCCGGAGTCCTCAGCCGCCTCTGCACAAATGCCGAATAGGTATCGATCGAACACAACTCATGGTTCGTCGCCGATGCCCAAATAAAAAATCGTTCGCCAGCGCCGGCGCCGGCGCCCGACGCTGGGACCGGACGAGCTTCGACACTGTCGTAGCCCTTCGCTGCAGCTACAGGATCCACCAGATATGGAACATCTATGCGGCTGTCGACGTGGGCGCGGCCCGCAGGTTGGGTGAAATCGCCCAGGCAACCGTTGCGACTCAATATCTCTATTTCCCGCACGATGGTACATTCGTGTGGGTCTGACGCATTGAGGGCCCAGTGGCCGTGAATGAAGAACCAGCGCTTGAGCAACGGTCCCCCATCCTCGGCCATTAAGTCTAGGCTAAGTCGAACGGCAAGTTCCAGACGCGCGTTGTCAAATCGGCGGGCTCGGGGGCTCTGCAGGTAGGCAAAAGTCTCCGGATTTCGGGCTGTATCGTTATAGGTGTAGTTTTCGTGGTGGATATGAATTTGAAGCTCATGCGTTGAGCCTTGCATTATCGGGGTGATCAGGCCTCGACCGATGCTGCGCTCTTCATCTGTGCGCGGGCAAAATCCGAGAAGGTCGGAAGGGTCGGCCCGATATAGGGCACGGTCGTCAGAGACCACGTGATTGATATTTGCCTTGAAAAACAAGGAGGACTTGCGGGCGGATTCCAGCTTGCTCGTAGCCGCTACATAGGCTTCGACGTCATCGATGGAGCGTTCCACCCCGGGCGCGCGCCCGGGTACGCTGCGCCAGGGCTCGAAGTGGTCCGTGTGGAAATATACCAACTCGCGTATTTCGCGGCGCCGCAGGGCGTCGGCGACGGACGCGGAGGCTTTTGAGGAAGGAAAGGACAGGAAACCTCGCTGGTCGGAATAGGTGTGGAGCCCAAGGCCGCCCCGGGCTTTTGTTTAAAACACAAAATGGTTACGGTGCACCGTTCGGCCAGGATACAGGGCACTCAATGCGGGTCGCAAGCGTCGCTCGGCTCGCTGCGCCGGCCGCCGACGAAGCGTGGAGCGCGAGTGGTCGCCGAAGTTCGCTGGGATCGTCGATGTCATTAAACGGCGATCTCCACGAAACTACCCGACCGACCGGCAGATTGTTCACGCACGGGCTAGGGCCATTGGAGAATCGCACGTTCCTGCTCGTGACCCTTCCGTCGGGGCCATTCGGCTTGCGCCTCGCTGAACATTTGCGCGCAGCCGGCGCCAACGTGAGCCGCACCCTGCTCAACGGCGGTGATTTCGTCGACTGGGGATGGAGGCAAGCGCATCGGCCTAAGGCAAGGCGCGAGGCCTGGCCAGTCTGGCTGGCTCGGACGCTGGACGAACACATGATTACCGACGTGATCGTATTCGGCGACTCGATGCACTATAGCGCGACCGCGCTAAAATTAGCCCGGGAGCGGCGCCTGAAGACGTGGGTCTTGGAGAACGGATACAGCCGCCCGGACTGGGTCACCCTGGAGCCAAACGGCGTGAACGCCAATTCGTGTATCTCACGCGATCCGCGCAGCTACGACGATGTGGACACGACCCTGCCCGTGGCCGATCATCGCCATGTGGGAACGATAACGCCGTTCCACACTCTAAACATGACCCGGTATTTTACCGGGGTTGTCCTTGGAACACCGTTTTTTTCCCACTATCGCTTTCCGTACGCGACGCCGCTGTGGGACCAGATTTTCGGCCATATCCGCCGATACGCTCGATCAGTCATTCTCCGCGGCCGATGGGATCGGGCCGCGCGGCAGGTTATCGACGACAGGCGGCCTTTTTTCCTCGCCTGCCTGCAGAGGGAGGGCGACAGTCAGTTACTGGAGCACTCCGATCTGAAGACGAACAGGGCATTCATGGCCCATGTGATCGCAAGTTTCGCGAGGGCTGCGACGAGTTCAGATCGACTCGTGTTCAAGAATCATCCTCTGGACCCTGGCATCGAAAATCTGTCCGGGCTCTGCAGCGCCATTGCGGCTTATCACGGCGTAAGCGACCGAATTTCTTTCCTTGAGAGCGGAGCGTTCGCGCCGCTCGCTCGAGCTTCACGTGGGATAGTCGCGGTCAACTCGACGGCCGCCTACGCGGCACTGGGGTTTGGCACTCCGGTGAAACTGCTGGGTCGCGCGGTGTTCGATGTTGCCGGACTCGCCGATGGCCGTCCGCTCGACTCTTTCTGGAGGGATCCTATCGCGCCCGATCAGGAACTGTTCGCCCGATTCCGCCGCCGCCTCTCTTCACGGACTCAAGTGTTCGGCAGCTATCACAACCCTGCCCACCTCGATGCGACGGCGCAGCGGGTCGTACAGCACCTCGTGGTTCTGGACGCGGACCGTACTCGGCGCGACGTCGCCACCTCCGCCCCCGGCCACGCGCTAGGCGCATCGACCTCGACGGCGCGGAACGTCGATAACAGCCGAGGGCATGCCCCCCATTTACAGGGCCGCGGGCGACAAATATGATCCGCGCTTCAAGAGACCGGTGCCCGCGTCGGGGGCCGCCGTCGGGAATTTCCCGAGGACCAGACAAACAAAGATCGCAACGTAGCTTCGATTGAGCATGTCCCGTGATCGATAATACTTACTTCCGGGGTGGTACTTGAAGCACTTTGGCTCGGAAAATTTGCGTCTTCGCGATAGTAGCGACTTCGCGGCTAGTTCAAAGGCCTTCATTGCGGGGGCCGGCGCACGCACCCTGACGGTGGGCATCCTGGGCCTAGGCTATGTTGGCTTACCGTTGGCCGAGGCCCTGATCGCCACGGGTTTTTCGGTGATCGGCTTCGACGTTAACGGGCAGAAGGTTGAGAGCCTCCGTGAGGGGCGCTCCTACATCCGACACATCGGGGACGCTAGGATTCGGGCCATGAACGAAACCGAGCGGCTACTCGTGACGACCGACGTCTCGATGCTGGCGCAAGCCGACGCCCTATTGATCTGCGTGCCGACACCAATCAATGCGCACCGTGAGCCGGATCTCAGCTATGTGATCAAGACCAGCGAGCTGATCTCGGAAGTGCTGCGCCATGGCCAACTCGTCGTCCTAGAATCCACGACCTATCCCGGTACGACGGAAGAGATCATCAAGCCCATCCTGGAGAACGCGACGGGGCTTAAGGCGGGGGCCGATTTCGGCCTCGCTTATTCGCCAGAGCGCGAAGATCCGGGCAATCTGGATTATTCCACCGAAACCATTCCCAAGGTCGTCGGGGCCGACACCGCCCCCGAGCGCGACATGGCGCTGGCCCTATATGGCAGTTTCACCAAGACCGTACCGGTCTCGGACCTCCGCACGGCCGAGGCTGTGAAGCTGATGGAAAACATCTTCCGTCTCATAAACATCGGCTTGGTTAACGAACTCAAGCAGGTGTTTGGGGGCATGGGAATCGACATCTGGGAGGTCATCGACGCCGCTCGAACGAAACCTTTCGGCTTCATGCCGTTCTATCCAGGGCCGGGCATTGGCGGACATTGCATACCTATCGATCCCTTCTACCTTACCTGGAAGGCAAGGGCTTTCGGCCTCTCCACCCGCATGATCGATCTGGCCGGCCGCATCGCTGATGCCCTTCCCCGCTCCGTGGTGGAGACCACCGCCGAAGCGCTCGACAATCTGCTGCACAAGCCGCTTTCGAAATCCAGGATCCTGATCGTCGGCGTGGCTTACAAGCGCAACATCGACGACATGCGGGAAAGCCCGGCGCTGCCGATCATGCAAATACTTAGGCGCAGGGGCGCCGACATCGAGTACCACGATCCGCATGTTGCTTCGACCGAGCACGCGCATGTCGAGGAAATCGCTCACATGCGGTCCATGCCTTGGAGTCGAGAAGCGCTCGCCAAGTTCGACTGCGCAATAATCGTCACGGACCATCACGGCGTCGACTACGAGATGATGCTTGAAACCATTCCGGTGGTCGTGGACACGCGCAATGCGACGGCCAAGCTGGCCGATCGCTACGGATTCAAGATCGTCAAAGCATAAGCGAGCTTCGGTCTCTAGCGGCAGTGCGAGACCCATTGGTGATGGAGCATCACCTCCTGGCAGAGCGCGGCATGACGATGGGCCGGCAGCGCGCTCGCGCGGTCGCTGCGCTTATAGCCGTTCACCTTGTGACGCGGCGTTTTGACGTGGTTCTTGGTCGCGCCGTGGTCACGGGATGACGTTTTAGCCGTAGCGCCATGACCATGATGATGGTGCCTATGCGAAGCCTTCGGTGAGGGTGCGGTCGGGCTCGCCTTATGGTGGGTACTCCGATGGTGGGCGTTCTTGGCTTGAGCCGGTTTGGTCTTTGACGCTTTCGCTCGCTTCATCGCGTTGCGGTCGTCGTGGTGATGGTGGTGATTGTGATGCGCCGTAGTGGCCGACGCTCCGGCGGCAAACAGCGTCGCCGAAATGATGGCCAAGGCCGCGATTGCGCAGGTGCGAACGTCTGACATGGACTCTTCCAATTGGCGCGCGGCTCGCGCTAAACGACTCGCGCATTGAGCGCCTTCAATACCGCGGGCGCCAGCCCCGGCAAGTCTTCGCTGATCAGGCCCGGCCCAAACGCGTTGGCGCATGCCGCATGGATCCACGCGCCCGCGCAGGCGGCTTCAAAGCTGGCCATGCCTTGGGCTACGAGTCCGCCGATCATTCCTGCCAATACATCGCCCGATCCGGCCGTGGCCAGCCAAGGAACACCGTTCATGTTGACCGCAGCCCGGCCGTCTGGGGCTGCGATCACGGTATCGGAACCTTTCAGCAACACCACGGCCTGCGCTTTCGCCGCCGCTGCGCGGGCAGCGCTGATTCGCTCCGGCTCACGTCGCAGCAACCCTGGGAAAAGCCGCTCGAATTCGCCCGGATGCGGAGTCAGTACGTCGTCGCGGTCCAAGATCGAGAACAGTTCGGTCGGATCGTCGTGAAAGACGCTGATGGCGTCCGCGTCCAACACCAGAGCGGCGCCGGTTCTCGCCAGAGCGAGGACATTCGACAGCGTAGCCTCGTTGACTCCGGCCGCCGGCCCGATCACGGCGGCTTCGACATTCGCCGCCGCGGCCTCGAGTTCAACCTCTGTTTCGAAGGGCCGCAGCATGATCGCCTCCAAATGGGCGGCGTTAATGGTCAAGGCTTCCGGGGGGGTCAGCAGTGTCACAAGACCGGCGCCGATCCGCAGTCCGGCTCGAGCCGCTAGCCGCGCGGCGCCAGTGCTCCAAGCATCTCCGCTCACAACCATGAGGTGACCGCGTGTATGTTTGTGACCCTCGGTTGCGGGCCACGGAAAGCGATTCAGCCACAGTGTCGGATCGTTCTCGAACAACTTGGCTGCGACAGCGCCCAATCCGATATCCACGACCAGAACTTCACCGCATAGGCTGCGACCCGGTTGAAGGACATGGGCCGGTTTGCGACGATGGAAGGTCACTGTCAGCCGGGCGCAAAAGGATACTCCGCCAAGAGGTTGTCCGGTATCGCCCGCCACCCCGCTTGGCAGATCGACCGCAACCACGCGGTCGCCGGAAGCCTCAAGACGGCGCGCCAGGCGCGCGACGTCGCCGCTCAGCGCGCCGGAAAGACCAGCGCCGAAGAGCGCATCGACCACGAGTTCGTCGCCCGTCACCGGATCGGTGATCGCCCCGATCTCCGCATTCCACCGTTCGGCCGCAAGCCTGGCCTCTCGAGTGCTCGGCGGGCCTATGGCAAGAATCCGTGACGGCCATCCGAGTTCCCGGAGACGACGGCCAACTACATACCCATCTCCGCCATTGTCGCCCGGACCTGCAAGGATCACCACGGAGCGCTTGGAATATCGTTCGACGATCGCGTGGGCTATGGCGCTTCCCGCCCGCTCCATCAGGTCCATGGCTGACGCGCCGCCGGCAATGGCGGCCCGGTCGGCCGCGTACATCTCGGCGACAGTGAGGATTTCGGTCGGAACCCTCATAGTACGGCGGTCGCAGCCTCATCGCCCCGATGCACTAGACTCAGACCGGAAGGCCCCACCTCGAGACAGGTAATCGAAGCGTGGCCGGGACGGAAGCTGATCACATCGTCGCATCCTGCCAACACCGACAGTACCGCGTTGATGGCTACGAAATGACTGAAGAGGGCCGTACCCGGTCGGAGCGCCACGGCCGCCGCCGCACATCGCCGCCAAGCGTCGTAGTCGAGTTCCCCAACAATGTCCCGCCAGCGTCCTCCCATGGCGTTTTTCAGCCAAAGCGGCCGCGCTTGGGCGTCAAGCGCGGACGGAGTCGGCACCTCGCTGATCGCTGGGACGATCTCGATCGGCACGCCCAGCGCTGCCGAGAGAGGACGGGCGGTCTCGCGGCACCGTCGCATGGGCGAACTGGCTACATGCGTCGGCCGCTGCCCTACCGGTCGCGCGAGCAACGCTCGCGCTACGCCATTTGCCTGTTCGGCGCCGACCTCGTCCAGCCCGGGGTCGACCTCATCCCCCCCCCACGCCGCCGCCGGCCGCCCGTGACGGATCAGGTAAACGCGCGTCATGGACCGCTCCTTAGGGACGCCGTGAACGCCGGGAAAGCAGATTCAGGCGCTGATTGAAACTTAGGCGCCCCCGCAAAATTTTCCGGCGCCGGCGGCGACAGCCCGGCATTGACACGCGGGGCGAGGAGCAGACTCTTGCGCCATCAAGACCGGCCATGCTGGCTCGGCGGCGATCCAATGCGACGATTGGCGGGCGGGAGCGGATGAAGAAGATCGAAGCGATCATAAAGCCGTTCAAGCTCGACGAAGTGAAAGAGGCGCTCCAGGAGATGGGCCTTCAAGGCATGACGGTGATCGAGGCGAAAGGGTTTGGGCGTCAGAAAGGGCAGACCGAACTTTATCGCGGCGCTGAATATGTGGTCGACTTCCTGCCTAAGATAAAGATCGAGGTGGTAGTGGCCGAAGACCAGATGCCGGGCGCGGTGGAAGCCATTCAAAATGCGGCGCGAACCGGACGAATCGGCGATGGCAAGATCTTCGTTTCCGACGTGATCGAGGTCATTCGTATTCGGACCGGCGAGACAGGGACCGGCGCCATCTAGGACGTCGGCTGGCTCAGATTTCTAAAGCGCCCAAACCGGGCAGACGCTCAAATCGGGGAATAGCACGAGCATGACGACACCAAGCGACATCCTGGCGCAGATCAAAGAGAAGGAGGTCAAATACGTTGACGTCCGTTTCACCGACATTCGCGGGAAAATGCAGCACGTCACCTTCGATATTGACCTCGTGGACGAAGACTTCCTCTCGGACGGAACGATGTTCGACGGCTCGTCGATATCTGGCTGGAAGGCCATCAACGAGTCCGACATGAAGCTGCGACCGGATTTGGAGAGCGCCTACATCGACCCATTCTACCAGCAGACCACCTTGTGCCTGTTCTGTGATGTGCTCAACCCGGACACCAACGAGCCCTACAATCGCGACCCCCGCTCGATGGCCAAGAAGGCGCTGATGCACGTGCAATCCGCGGGCGTGGGCGACACCGTCTATTTCGGTCCGGAGGCGGAGTTCTTCGTCTTCGACGACGTGCAGTGGTCGACCGCGCCGCACGATACCCGCTATTCGTTCGATTCGATCGAGCTGCCGATCAATGCAGGCAAGGCCTATGAGGAAGGTAATATGGGCCATCGGCCTGGTCCCAAGGGCGGATATTTTCCGGTCAACCCGGTAGATTCCGCTCAGGACTTGCGCGGCGAAATGTTGGCGGTGATGGGTGAACTGGGCATGCAGCCCGAAAAGCACCACCACGAGGTCGCTCCGGCGCAGCACGAATTGGGACTGAAGTTTTCCGACCTGATAACCATGGCAGACCGGCTTCAGCTCTATAAATATGTGGTCCAAAACGTTGCAGCCGCCTACGGGAAGACCGCGACTTTCATGGCCAAGCCGATGTTCGGCGACAACGGCTCGGGAATGCACGTTCACCAATCGATCTGGAACAAAGGCAAACCCCTGTTCGCCGGCGATAAATACGCTGGGCTGTCCGATATATGTCTCTGGTACATCGGTGGAATCATCAAACACGCCAAGGCGATCAACGCATTCACCAACTCCACCACCAACTCTTACAAGCGCTTGGTGCCGGGCTACGAGGCTCCGGTGAAACTGGCCTATTCCGCTCGCAACCGCTCCGCTTCGATTCGCATCCCGCACGTGGACAGCCCAAAGGGAAAGCGCATCGAGGTCCGGTTCCCTGACCCGATGGGAAACCCCTATCTGGGGTTCACCGCCATGCTCATGGCAGGGCTGGACGGCATCGAAAACAAGATCGATCCGGGCGCGCCTGCTGACAAGAATCTCTACGATCTGCCGCCCCGTGAGCAGAGGAAGGTTCCGGAGGTTTGCGGCTCGCTGAAAGAGGCGCTCGACGCACTTAGCCGCGATCGGGAATTTCTAAAGAGGGGCGGCGTCATGGATGACGACTTCATCGACAGCTATATCGAGCTGAAGATGGAGGAGGTGATGCGCCTGCAATTGCATCCGCATCCCGTCGAGTTTGATATGTATTTCAAGTGCTAAACTGACGGCCTGAAGCGACGTGGGTTGGCGGCGTGTGGATGCCGACCCCCGCCCGCCGCGAATCGCTGCTAAACGTCGGCCATGCCCAAGGCCGCCCAAGTCTCGCTGTTCGATGACGCCCTTGCGCCAGCGCACCCGATTTCGGCCTATTCGGCTCGTGATATCGAAGTGCTCGAGGGTCTCGAGCCAGTTCGTAAGCGGCCGGGCATGTACATCGGCGGTGTCGACGAGCGGGCATTGCACCACCTCTTCGCCGAGGTTCTGGACAACGCCATGGACGAAGCGGTCGCGGGCCACGCGCGCTTGATCGAGATCGTCCTCGATTCGGATGGCTCCTTGACCGTAAAGGACGACGGGCGCGGCATGCCTGTCGACCCTCATCCCAAGTTTACAGGGAAATCCGCTCTTGAAGTGATTATGACCGTCCTGCATTCGGGCGGAAAGTTCTCCGGCAATTCTTACCAAACTTCGGGGGGACTGCATGGCGTGGGGATTTCGGTCGTCAACGCCCTCTCCGATGAGACCGTTGTCACCGTATGGCGAGACGGTTTCGAGTGGCGCCAGGCTTTTTCTCGTGGACGCCCAAGCTCCGGGCTCGAGCGCGGCGCTGCCAGTCGCAGGCACGGCACCGCCGTCAACTTCCGGCCCGACCCGGCGATTTTCGGCGCGGACGTGCATTTCCGACCGTCCCGGCTCTATCGGATGGCGCGCTCGAAGGCCTACCTCTTCCGCGGCGTGGAAATCCGCTGGCGTTGCGCCTCGGAACGGCTCTTGGATCAGACGCCTTCGGAGGCCACTTTCCATTTTCCGGGTGGCCTCGCCGACTATCTGGCCGAAAACACACGCGACCTCGAGACTGTCACACCTGAGGCCTTCGCGGGTCGCGTCGAGCGCCGTGACGAGGGGGGTGTGGTCGAATGGGCAGTGGCGTGGACAGCAGCGGGCTTTGGCGAGGCCGACGGATTCGTTCGATCCTATTGCAATACAGTGCCGACCCCGGAGGGTGGAACGCACGAAGCGGGGCTACGCGCCGTTCTGACCCGCGGACTCAAGAGCTTCGCCGAACTTTCAGGCGACAGGCGCGCTGCCCTGATTTCCGCCGACGATGTCTTGGCTCAGGCCGGGGCGCTCATAAGCGTGTTCGTGCGAAATCCGGAGTTCCAGGGCCAGACAAAGGAGCGACTGTCGTCTTCCGACGCCCAGCGGCTTGTTGAAGCAGCGCTTCGCGATCCCTTCGATCACTGGCTCACAAGTCAGCCCAAGGCCGCCGCCGCCCTGTTTTCATTCGTCGCCGAGCGGGCGGAGGAGAGGATCAAGCGGCGTAAAGACAAGGAGGTTGCGCGCGCGTCTGCGACCCGCAAGCTGCGTCTGCCTGGCAAGCTGGCCGATTGCTCGGGCCAAGCGGCCGATGGAACCGAACTCTTTATTGTTGAAGGCGATAGCGCGGGCGGATCGGCGAAGCAGGCTCGAGATCGGAGGACTCAAGCTATCCTTCCATTGAGAGGCAAGATTCTTAACGTGGCGTCGGCAACCCTCGACAAGACTGGCGGCAACAAGGAGCTGGCAGATCTCATGCTCGCCTTGGGCGTGGCCGGCGGCGCACGGTATCGAGACGACGACCTTCGATACGAGCGGATCATCATCATGACAGACGCGGACGTCGATGGCGCCCATATCGCATCACTGCTGATCACTTTTTTCTATCGCACAATGCCCGATCTGGTGCGCGGCGGGCGGCTCTATTTGGCCTTGCCGCCGCTCTATCGGCTCAGCCGCGGCGGCAAGACCGCCTATGCGCGCGACGATGCGCACAGGGATGAACTGCTCGCCACGGCGTTCGAGGCGAGGAAGCCCGATATCAGCCGGTTCAAGGGCCTGGGCGAGATGATGCCCGCCCAGCTCAAGCAGACAACCATGGATCCGGCGACCCGGACGCTGGCCCGTATCAGCCTGCCCCGCGCCGAGGAGGCCGTGGAAGCTCTGGTGGAGACCTTGATGGGCCGTAAGCCCGAGTTGCGCTTCAGATTCATCCAGGAAAACGCCGAATTCGCCGCAGCCGATCTGGACGTCTAGACGCGGCCCTGCCGGGCTCCGCTGATTGACTTTTCGCGGCGCTCGACTATGTTCGGGTTTGCCCGGGCCCCGGTTTCGAGCGCGCATCTTCCGCGCCGGATGATCCCTCGCTCGCCGCACTTCAAGGAATGACAGATTTCGCCGACCTGGGACTGAGCGTCCCGACCCTCCAGGCGGTGGCCGACACCGGCTACACCGTGGCCACTCCAATCCAGGCACAAGCCATCCCCGTGGCGCTGGCCGGCCGCGACGTACTGGGCATCGCGCAGACGGGCACTGGCAAGACGGCCGCCTTCACCCTGCCAATGATCGACCGTCTGGTCGCCGGGCGATCGAAGGCGCGTATGCCCCGGTCGCTCGTCATCGCGCCCACCCGCGAACTCGCCGACCAGGTAGCGATGGCGTTCGACAAATATTCCAAGGGCCAGAAACTGTCTTGGGCTCTCTTGATCGGTGGCGTTTCGTTCGGCGACCAAGAGATGAAGCTCGACAGAGGCGTTGATGTGCTGATCGCCACGCCGGGACGATTGCTGGATCATTTCGAGCGAGGCAAGCTTCTCCTCAATGGCGTACAGATCATGGTGGTCGATGAGGCCGACCGCATGCTCGACATGGGTTTCATCCCGGATATCGAGCGCATCTTCAAACTGACGCCCGCGAAGAAGCAGACCTTGTTTTTCTCTGCCACCATGCCTCCGGAGATCACGAGGCTGACGAAGCAGTTCCTCGACGATCCGGTACGGATCGAAGCCTCGAGGCCGGCGACGACGGGCGAAAACATCGCTCAGCACCTTGTCCGCATTCCGGCCTCCGATCCCGGCAGCAAGCGTTTGGCCCTCCGCGCCTTGGCGAACCGGCCGGACGTTCGGAATGGTATCGTCTTCTGCAATCGCAAGACGGAGGTGGATGTCGTAGCCAAGTCGTTGCGCAAGCACGGGTTCGACGCGTCCCCGATCCACGGCGATCTCGATCAGAGCATGCGCACGCGCACTCTGGAGGCGTTCCGTAAGGGGGAGTTGAAGCTGCTCGTGGCTTCCGATGTCGCCGCGCGCGGTCTCGATATTCCGGATGTGAGCCACATCTTCAACTATGACGTGCCGCATCATGCGGACGACTATGTCCATCGGATCGGGCGGACGGGTCGCGCCGGGAAATCCGGTCAGACTTTCATGATCATCACGCCGGCGGACGGCCGGGCGCTCGACAAGGTTCTCAAGCTCACCGGCTCCAGCCCCGATGAAGTGACGCTCGATCTCGACTGGGCTTCCGTCAAGGTGGAGCTACGTGGCGCGGCCGGCCGCCGTCCTGGTCGTTCAGAGAGCCCAAGGGGCCGGCGCGACCAATCGCGTGGACGGCCTGCCTCCGAAACCTCGGTTGCGGCGATGGAGCCCCTCACACCTCTGCCTGCTGCTGCGGAGCCCTTCAGGGCGGAATCGGCGTCGCCTAGTCCCACTGATCCGTCCCAGGCCCGACCGAGGTCCGCCGCATCTGCGCCAGCCCGCGAGCGCCGCGCCCGCGATCGGCCGGCTCGGGACGAAGACGACGGCCGCGTAGTCGGTTTTGGCGCAGACCCTCCAGCCTTCCTTGCCCGACCGACGCGCGCGGTGGCTGGCGCCGAAGAATAGCTATCGACCGATCGCTCCAGCCAGATACTTGCGGATAGCCGGCCCGTAGGGAGGCCGCAGTGCCTTCAGCTGCGGAAGGTCGTTTTTGAGCTGGGTGTATATCGCTTTTTTGTGGCTGAACTCGCGAAACCCGTCGCGGCCGTGGTAGCTGCCCATTCCCGACGGTCCGACCCCGCCGAACGGCAGGTCCTCCTGGGCGACATGAAACACCACGTCGTTGACGGTGACACCCCCGGAAGTCGTGCCCTCCAGCACCTTGTCTCGCTCCGCAGCGTCCGCGCCGAAGTAGTAAAGACCCAGCGGTCGGTCATGGGCGTTGACGTAGGCCGTCGCCTCGTCGAGCGAGGCATAGCCCTTGACGGGCAGAACCGGCCCAAAAATCTCTTCCTTCATCACCTTCAAGTCGTCGCTGGGGTCGATGATCAGGGTAGGCGCGAGGCGGCGGTGCTCCTGCTGGCTGAGGTTCTCACCGTCAGGTTTGATCTCGATTACCTTGACCCCCGCAGCCCTGGCTTCATCGACATACCCGGTGAGACGCTCATGGTGTTTCTGTGAGATTATAGCCGTGTAGTCGGGGTTGTCCTTGATCGTCGGGAACATTGCGACTACCGCGGCGCGCGCTTCCTCCACGAAGGCCATCATATTTTCCCTCGGCACCAGAACGTAGTCGGGAGCCAGGCAGATCTGGCCAGCGTTTAGCGTCTTGCCGTTCATGATCCGCGCGGCGGCCGTTTTCAAGTCGGCCGAACGGCCTAGGATGACCGGGCTCTTGCCACCGAGCTCGAGAGTCAGCGGCGTGAGGTTATTGGCAGCGGCGCGCATTACATGAGCCGCGATGGAGGTCGCGCCGGTAAACACCAAGTGATCGAAGGCGAGGCCGGCGAATGCCTGGCCGATTTCCGGGCCGCCAGTGAACACCGCGATCTCCTCGGACGAGAAGACCGAGCCAAACATCTGAGCCATCAGTTCTGAGGTTGCCGGTGTATATTCCGAAGGCTTGATCATCGCCCGATTGCCAGCCGCCAACACCCCGGCGAGAGGAGTGAAGGTCAAGTTCACCGGGAAATTCCACGGGCTAATGATGCCGATCACCCCCTTGGGCTGAAAACGCACCTCAGCCTTTGCCCCGAACAATCCCAGCAGAGCGGGCGTGGTTTTTCGCTTCTCAGACCTCATCCACGAGGTCAGGCCCGCCTTGGCGTGCTTCAATGTGCCGATCGAGGCCGCGATGTCGGTAAATGCACTGGCTTCTCGCGAGCGGGCGCCGAAGTCCGTAACGAGGGCCTGTTCGATCTCTCCTCTGTGAGCCACCAGCAGGCCAATGCAGCGGTCGATACGCTCAATGCGTTGTTTAGCGCTGGGCGCGCCGTCTCGGAGGTGCGCGGCCTTCTGGCGCATCAGGATCGATTGCATATCGTCGGCCATGGTGTTCTCCCTCGTATCGAACAGCATGAAGATTTGGCTGGCGTTCCGCAACGTCCGCGATTTCAGGCTACATACCGGCCCCGAGGGAGGACGCGCATGGACTACAAGAAGGTCAAGCTCGCGGTCGCCGGCCGCGTAGCGACGATCACATTGGCCGATCCGGCTACGATGAACGCTGCTGGCATCGATACCGTGATCGAACTTGCCGATGCGTTCGGACAAGTGGCGAAGGGCCACGAAGGCGCCAGGGCCGTGGTGCTGACCGGCGAGGGTCGCGGATTCTGTTCCGGCGCCAATCTTTCAGGGGGCGGAGTCGCGGCGCGCGAACCTGGCGGCGATGGTCGACCCGACGCCGGCCGCGCTTTGGAGGCGCACTACAACCCTTTCATGACGCTGCTACGCGATTTCCCGATGCCGATCGTGACGGCGGTAAACGGGGCGGCGGCCGGCGTCGGATGTTCATTGGCCCTGATCGGCGATATGATCGTAGCCGCCGAGAGCGCCTATTTCCTGCAGGCCTTCCGACGCATTGGTCTCGTTCCCGACGGCGGATCGACCTATCTGCTGCCGCGCATGATCGGACGGGCCCGGGCCATGGAAATGACCTTGATGGGCGAACGCATCTCCGCCGCCAAGGCATTGGAGTGGGGCATGATCAACCGCCTGGTACCGGACGACGAGTTGATCGGCGAGGCCACGAAGCTGGCGGCAGAACTAGCCAATGGCCCCAAGTCGTTGGCCCTCATCAGGAAGTTGATGTGGCAGAGCCTGGATTCGCGGTGGGATGACCAACTGCGGCACGAGCGCGAAACCCAGGCCATCGCCGGCTGTACCGACGATTTCATCGAGGGCGTTCAGGCCTTCTTGCAAAAACGCGCTGCGGCCTTCGCCGGGCGCTAGGACAAATCCTGCTCCGCGGCCTGGATCGTCACGCTCTCGCCGCACCCGCAAGCGTCGGTCTGGTTGGGATTGCGGAATACGAACTTCGATGAGAGGCGCGTGACCTCAAAATCGACTTCGGTGCCGATCAAGAACAACACCGCTTTGGGCTCGATAAGAATCGTGACGCCCTTGTCTTCCACCACTTCGTCGAGCGGGCCGGCCTCCGTCGCATATTCCAGGACGTATTCAGACCCGGCACAGCCCCCGTTCTTCACCCCCACGCGCAATCCGGCGTAGGACGTGTCCGCGCGCGCCATGATCTCGCGCACGCGCGCCGCCGCGGCGTCGCTCAGGGTGACGACCTTTGGCCTCGGCCGGCGGGCACGGGTCTGGATCAGGGGCGGAGCATCCATGGAGATCAGAACATGTTCAGTTCGAGCTTGGCTTCGTCGGACATGCGCGAAGGGTCCCACGGTGGTTCGAAGACCAGATTGACCGCGCACGAGGCGACCTCGGGGATCTGAACCACAGCGTCGTGCACCCAGCCGGGCATTTCACCGGCTACAGGGCAGCCGGGCGCCGTCAGCGTCATGTCGATCGCCACCGCCAAGTCGTCCGAGACGTCCACCTTATAGATCAGCCCGAGCTCATAAATATCGACCGGGATTTCCGGATCGAACACCGTCTTAAGCTGTGTCACCAGCTTATCGGTCAGGGCGTCGAGCTGCTCCTGCGGGATCGCGGAGGGCGCTTGGTAGGGAGGTGGGCTGGCGTCGTCCATCAGGCAAAAAAGGTCCGGGTCTTGACGAGGGCGTCGGCGAAAGCGTCGGCCTCCTCGCAGGTGTTATATAGGGCGAAGGACGCGCGCGCGCTGGCCGTGACGCCAAATCGGCGCATCAGCGGCTCCGCACAGTGAGTGCCCGCGCGCACGGCGATCCCGTACTGGTCGAGCACCTGGGCGACATCGTGAGCATGGGCTCCCTCCATGTTGAACGCGAAAATGGCCCCTTTGCCGGGCGCGGTCCCGATCTCGGTCAGCCAGTTTGCGCCTTTCAGACGCGTCTTGACGCGAGCGTATAGACCCCTTTCGTGGGCGGCGATGGCGGACCGGTCAAGGCTTTCCAGCCAGCCGATGGCGGCGCCCAGACCGATGGCCTCGAGGATCGGCGGCGTACCGGCCTCGAACCGATGCGGCGCATCCGCATAGGTGATCGCTTCTAGCCCCACCGTGTCGATCATCTCGCCTCCGCCTTGGTAGGGGCGTAGGTCGGTAAGAACCTCGGCCTTGCCGTGGAGCACGCCGATGCCGGTCGGCCCATAGAGCTTATGGCCTGAAAACACGTAAAAATCGGCGTCTAGAGCTTGAACGTCGACCTGCTCGTGAACGACGGCTTGGCAACCGTCGATGAGCGCCAATGCGCCCACGCGGTGGGCTTCGGCGATGATCTCTGCGACCGGATTGATGGTGCCGGTCACGTTGGACATGTGACCGACCGCTACCATGCGCGTTCGGGGACTCAACAGGCCGCGGTAGGCATCCATATCGAGGCGACCGTCGTCCGTAACCGGAATGAAGCGCAGCTCCACGCCCGCGCGCTCGCGCAGGAAGTGCCAAGGGACGATGTTGGCGTGATGCTCCATTTCCGAGAGCACGATCTCGTCACCAATCTGAAGCGTCGCGCCGAACGACGCCGCTACAAGATTGATCGCCTCGGTGGCGCCCTTGGTGAACACTATCTCGCTCGCACTGGCCGCGTTCAGTAACCGCCGCACGGCTTCGCGGGCCGCCTCGTAGGCTTCGGTGGTCTCGTTCGCCAGGGTGTGCAGGCCGCGATGGACGTTGGCGTAGCTTCCCTCCATGGCCCTCGTCATGGCCTCGATCACAGCGCGTGGCTTTTGCGCGGAGGCGGCGCTGTCCAGATAGATCAACGGCTTGCCGTTCACCTGGCGAGACAGGATCGGGAACTGAGCGCGGACAGCTTGGACGTCGAAGCTCACGCGACGCTTCCCAGCCGCATGACCACCCATGAGCGCGCAATATCTCGGGCGCCGTCGTGCTCGATGCGATCGATCACCTCGGCGACAAAGGCTTCCGTCAACATCGCCCTGGCTTCAATCTCGCCGATGCCGCGTTGGCGTGCATAGAACAGCGCCTCCTCGTCCAACGCCCCGACGGTATTGCCGTGAGCGCAGACCACGTCGTCGGCCCAGATCTCGAGCTCGGGCTTGCCGTCCACCTCGGCCCTATCCGACAGACTGAGCGCATGGTGGCCCATGCGGGCCTCCGTCTTATCCGCTCCCTGCGAGACCACGATTCGGCCCTGGAACACTCCGCGCGCTTGGCCAGCGACGACGCCTTTGATCAACTGGTCGGTCGCGCCGTCGACGCCGACGTGGGTGACGACAGTCGTTACATCCGCATGCCGCTTGTCGCCGAGCAGGTAGAGGCCGTCGAGCCGGACGCGGGCCCCCGCGCCTGGATGGCTGACATGGGTTTCAAGCCGCTGACGCCGCGCCCCAGAGGTGAGCACCGTCTGCGTCAAGCTGGAGCGCGCGTCGAGCCTGACGTCCGATAGAGAGACCGACACTCCGGCGGCCGAATCGTTCGCAATGACAATCCGTTGCAGAGCCGCGCCAGGACCGAGCACGATGCTGAGTTCGGCGTCCGCCACATAGCCGGTCTCGGCGCCTTCGTAGCTTTCCAGCAAGACGAGGCTAGCGCCCTCCCCCACGTCGATGGACACCCGAGCGACATGGGCGCCCGCCTCGGCGGTGGCGACAAACCTCAGGGCGACGACGCGCGAAGCGCCTGCGTCGACGGTCACCCGGGTCTGCCCCCGACCATTGACTACGTTTGCTTCGGCCGGGTTGAGATCCGCGAACGGGCCGTCGGCAAGGTCGACGTGGTTGGCGGGTGATGGCTCCGGCAACGCGCGCACCAATCCGCGCAGGTCGGTCCAGCGCCAATCCTCGTCACGCCTGGACGGCAACTGCGTCAGATCGCCCGTCTCGATGGCGACCGCCAGGCTCACGCCGCCGCCCCAAGCGGTTTCAGCGCGTAGCGGTCGTAGCCGTCGCGCTCCAGTTCCAGCGCCAGATCAGGCCCCCCGGACGCGACGATTCGGCCTGCGGCCAGCACGTGCACGCGGTCGGGCCGTATGTGGTCCAGCAGGCGCTGGTAGTGGGTGATCACCAGCATCGAGCGGCTCGGCGAGCGCAGGGCGTTGACGCCTTCGGCGACGATCCGCAACGCATCGATATCAAGCCCGGAATCGGTTTCGTCGAGGATCGCCAGCCTGGGAGAAAGCACAGACATTTGAAGGATTTCCATGCGCTTCTTCTCGCCGCCCGAGAAGCCGACATTGAGCGGTCTTTTCAGCATGTCGAAGTAGATCTTGAGCGCCGCCGCCCTTGCCCTGACGAGCCGAAGGAAGTCCGGCGCGGAAACCTCCGCCTCGCCCCGAGCCCGGTGCTGCGCGTTGAGCGCCGTGCGCAGGAACGTCAGAGCCGGCACACCAGGGATTTCAGTAGGATACTGAAAGGAGAGGAAAACTCCGAGAGCGGCGCGCTCATTCGGTTCCAGCGCCAGCAGGTCGACCCCGTCCAGGCGGGCTGCGCCGTCAGTCACCTCATAGCCGGGCCGCCCGGCCAAGGCGTACGACAGAGTCGATTTTCCCGCGCCATTGGGGCCCATCACGGCGTGCACCTCACCGGCGGGTATCTCGAGCGACAGCCCGTGAAGGATCGGTTTGGCATCGACCGCAACCTGCAGATTCTCGACCGAAAGCAGCATCATCCGACGCTTCCTTCGAGCGATATGGCGACCAGTTTCTGCGCCTCGACGGCGAACTCCATGGGCAATTCCTGGAGCACGTCCTTGACGAAGCCGTTGACCAGCAGTTGCACCGCCTCCTCCTGGCTCAGGCCGCGCTGCATGGCGTAGAAAAGCTGATCGTCCGACAGCCGCGTCGTGGTGGCTTCATGTTCGAAACGTGTGCTGCCGTTGCGCGCTTCTATGTATGGGGTTGTGTGCGCGCCACTGCATGATCCGATCAGCAAAGAGTCACACTGCGTGTAGTTGCGCGCGTTGCGGGCCTTGGGGTGAGCGGACACGAGGCCGCGGTACGTGTTGCTGGACCGGCCGGCGGAGATGCCCTTAGAAATGATGCGCGAGCGGGTGTCGGCGCCGAGGTGGATCATCTTGGTGCCGGTGTCGGCCTGCTGGCGGTTGTTGGTGATGGCGATGGAATAGAACTCGCCGCTGGATCCGTGGCCGCGCAGGACGCAGGAGGGGTATTTCCAGGTGATGGCTGACCCGGTTTCGACCTGGGTCCAGCTCACCTTGGCCCGGTCGCCCCGGCAGTCAGCCCGCTTGGTGACGAAGTTGTAGATGCCGCCCTTGCCGTCGGCGTCGCCCGGGTACCAGTTCTGCACCGTGGAATATTTGATCTCTGCGTCATCCAGGATCACCAGTTCGACCACCGCGGCGTGGAGCTGGTTTTCGTCGCGCATCGGGGCGGTGCAACCCTCCAGATAGGAGACGTACGCGCCCTTGTCGGCGATGATCAGGGTGCGCTCGAACTGGCCCGACTGGGCGGCGTTGATGCGGAAGTATGTGGAAAGCTCCATCGGGCAGCGCACGCCGGGCGGCACATAGACGAAGCTGCCATCGGAGAAGACGGCGCTGTTGAGGCAGGCGAAGAAGTTGTCTGACACCGGCACGACCGAGCCCAGGTAACGGCGAACGAGCTCGCCGTGCTCGCGGATCGCCTCGCTCATCGAGCAGAAGATCACACCGACCTCGGCCAGTTCCTTCTTGAAGGTGGTGACTACCGAGACGCTGTCGAACACGGCGTCGACGGCGTAGCGGGGCGCGCCTTGCACCCCAGCCAGAACTTCCTGCTCCTTCAAGGGGATGCCGAGCTTGGCGTAGACCGCCAACAGGTCCGGATCCACCTCGTCCAGGCTGGCGGGGCCGATCGTCTCCTTGGGCGCGGCGTAGTAGTAGCTATCCTGGTAGTCGATGCGCGGAAACTCGACCCGGGCCCAGTCGGGCTCCTCGAGGGCCAGCCAGCGACGGTAGGCCTCCAGACGCCAATCAAGCATCCAAGCCGGCTCGCCCTTCTTGGCCGAAATGAAGCGGACGGTGTCTTCGGACAGGCCCTTGGGCGCGAACTCCTGGTCGATGTCGCTGACAAAGCCGTGCTTGTAGCGCTCGACCTCAGCGACGTGTTCGATGGTCTGCTGGACGGCGGCCATCAGGCGAACGCCTTCCGGCGCACGGACGGGCGCGCGACCGCCTCGGCCCAGGCCTCGCCGCAGCGGGCCCAGTCGGCCTCGGTGCTGGCCCAGCCGCCGCTGACGCGGATGCAGAACGGGGCGAGTTCGGCGTGACCCATGGCTGCCGCCACCTGACTCGACCTGACCTTGCCGGAGGAACAGGCGGCGCCGGCGCTGATCATCACACCGGCCAGATCGAGGGCCATCACCTGGAGCTCGGAGGCAAACCCCGGTGTCGCCACACACAGGGTCTGGGGTAGGCGTGGCGCGCGGGCGCCCAGCGTCACGGCGCCTGCGTCTTCGAGGCGGGCGGCGAGGTTATCGCGCCAGGCTCGGTGCAGATCGGCCGGCGCCGCCGGCGCGCGGGCGGCGGCGGCAAAGCCCATGATCCCGGCGACATTTTCGGTGCCCGCGCGCAGGCCACGCTCCTGGCCGCCGCCGTGCTGCATCCGCGTCAGGCGCACCCTGGCGCCGGCGATCAGAGCACCGACGCCCTGCGGGCCGCCCAGCTTGTGCGCCGAGAGAGCCAGGGTGTCGGCGCCCAGAGCCGTGATATCCACATCGATCTTGCCCGCCGCCTGAACCGCGTCGACGTGCAGCCAGCCGTCGGCGGCATGAGTCATGTCGGCCGCTTCGGCCACTGGCTGGATCACGCCGGTCTCGTTGTTGGCCAGCATCAGGCAGACGAGCGCGCGCGGGCCAGCGCGCAGCCGGCCCTCCAGCCAATCGAGGTCGGCCAGGCCGTCGGCGTTTACAGGCCAGGCCTCGACCGGCAGGCCAGACGCTTCGGCGTGAGCGCGAACCGCGTCGTGCTCCGTGGCCCCGACCAAGATGCGCTCGCAGCCGTCCGCGATCGCGCTCGCGATTCCCAAGGCGTCGGCCTCTGTGCCGCCGCCAACAAAGGTCACGTCCCGCACCTTCGCCCCCACCAACTGGGCGACATCGGCGCGCGCCGCTTCCAGCCGGGCCCGGGCCGCGCGGCCGTCCGCGTGCACGGAAGAGGGATTGGCTCCGAGCGTCAGCCCATCGGCGACCGCGTCAAGAACCTCGGGCCGCATCTTGGCGGTGGCGTTGTAGTCGAGATACACTCGCTCGTTCATGCCGCGCGCTCCGTGCGGCGCTGCACCCGGCCCGCGACGACGTCGGCCAGGGAGACGGCGGCCAGATAGTCGTGGATATGGCGGCCGGTCTCTTCCCAGAGGTCGTGCGTCAGGCAGCGCGCGCCGCCCTTCAGGCAGCCTGCCCCGGCGCCGGCGCAGCGGGTGGCGCGCAAGGGCTCGTCGACGGCCGAGACGACCTCGGCCACGGAGAGATCGGCCGCCGGCCTCGCGAGCCGATAGCCGCCGCCCGGCCCGCGCACCGACCGCACCAGACCGCGGCGCCGCAGGCGCGAGAACAGCTGTTCGAGATACGGTTTTGAAATCTGCTGATTTTCGGCGATCGCCGCCAGGGGCGTGGCCCGCGCCGCGTCGCGTCCAGCCAGTTCGGTCATGGCCATGACCGCGTAGCGCCCGCGCGTGCTCAGCCGCATCACCATCCTCGTCGCTATTTTCTCGCTTTCGATGACGGCCCTTTGCTAAAAGCCGCCTCCGCGCGAGCGCCGGAGCGCATTTTTGCCCCTCGCGTATCTAGGAAGACCAAGCGCGACAGTCAAGTATTTGGAGCCTCCATGCCAGAGATCGTGCTTCCCGGCAGCGCCGGCCGCATCGAAGCGCGCTATTCGCCGCGCAAGGACGATACCGCGCCGATCGCCCTGATCCTGGCGCCGCATCCACGCGCTGGCGGCCATATGAACCATCCGGTGGCGGTGCAGCTGTTCCACCTTTTCATGACCAGGGGCTTCAACGTCCTTCGGTTCAACTTCCGCGGCGTGGGTCGCAGCCAGGGCGAGTTCGACCAGGGCATCGGTGAACTGGCCGACGCGGCCACAGCGCTGGACTGGCTGCAGACCACCAATCCCGCCGCCTCGCAGTGTTGGGTGGCGGGCTTCGACTTCGGCGCCTGGGTCGGCATGCAGCTTCTGATGCGGCGACCGGAAACCGATGGTTTCATATCGGTCTCACCGCCCACCAACATGTATGATTTCAGCTTCCTGGCCCCCTGCCCGGCCTCCGGCCTGATCCTGCATGGTTCGGCCGACACGGTGGTGCCGTTCGCCGAGGTGGAAAAGGTTGTGGCCAAGCTGCGGACACAAAAGGGCATCGTGATCGACTACGAACTGGTCGACGGCGGCGGCCACTTCTGGAGCGACAACCTGGTGGAAGTCGAAAAGCGGGTCGGTGGCTATCTCGACAAGCGCCTGGAGGCCGAACCAGCCTGACGGCGTATGCTCTAAAAAGGCCTCAGACGCGCCAAGCCGTTCCGTTCGGATAGGCGTAGGCCTCCAGGCTCTCGGTCCTCATCTCGATGCTGAAACCCGGACTCTCAGGGGCCAGGTAGCGCCCACGGGAGATCCTGATCGGGTCGATGAAATGCTCGTGGAGATGGGCGGAGTGCTCGAGCATCCTTCCTTCGTCGCTGGCCCGCACGCAGGCGGCGTCGAAGAGGCTGAGGTGCTGAACATATTCGCAAAGGCCAACGCCCCCTGCGTGCGGGCAGACAGGCCTATCGAACGCCGCCGCCAGTAGCAGCACTGCCAGGACCTCGTTGACGCCACCCAACCGGCAGACGTCGATCTGCACCACGTCGACGGCCTCCGCCTGCAGGAACTGTTTGAACATCACCCGGTTGTGGCAATGCTCGCCGGTCGCCACCCGCACCGGCGCGACGCCTCTTCTTACGGACCCGTGCCCCAGGATGTCATCGGGGCTGACCGGCTCCTCGATCCAGTATGGGTCGACCGATTTCAGCGCGCCCATCCAGTCGATCGCCTGGTCGACCTCCCAGACCTGGTTGGCGTCCATCATCAGCAAGCGTTCGGGCCCCAGGATGTCGCGCAGAACCGCGGCCCGCCTCACGTCGTCCGCAAGGGCGCCGCCGACCTTCATCTTGATCGCCCTCCAGCCGTCCGCCACCGCCGCCTGCGCCAGATCGCGAATCTTATCGTCGCCGTAGCCGAGCCAGCCGGCCGAAGTCGTGTAGGCCGCGTGGCCCTCCCGCGTCAGGGAGTCGATACGCTCCGTCTTGCCGGGACGGCGGTTGTTCAGGATATCCAACGCCCGATCGCGAGGCAGCGCGTCGCTGATGTGCCGGAAGTCGATCGCCGAGACAATTTGCTCGGGCGACATGGCCGACAGATAGCGCCACACGGGCAAACCCGCGCGCTTGGCCAGCAGGTCCCACACCGCGTTAACCAGCGCCGCGGCGGCCATGTGGATGATTCCCTTCTCAGGGCCCAACCACCGCATCTGACTGTCGCCAACCAGATCGCGCCAGAAGCCCAAAAGGTCGCCCTCGATACCTTCGAGTTCGCGGCCCACCATCGTGGGCGCCAAGGCGTTGATCGCATGCACAACAAGCTCCGTGCCGCGCCCGAGCGTGAAGGCCAGCCCGTGTCCCACCAGGCCGGGCTCAGTGGTCTCGAGAATCACATAGGCGGCCGAATAGTCGGGACTCGGATTCATGGCATCCGAGCCGTCGAGGTGTCGCGAAGTCGGGAAACGCACGTCGAGCGACCGGAACGCCGAGATCACAATTGTCATTCGCGCGGTCTCATGGTTTGCTGTGGATGAACCAATGTTTCACCCATGAAGCATATGCGGCGAACTTTGTCATGACGCCCTCGCCGGAAATGCCGCCGCTCGGACTGGGATGCGCGGCGCTGGGCAACCTTTACGCAGCGGTCGGCGAAGCCGATGCCGCCGCGACCCTCGAGCGGGCCTGGGAACTCGGCGTCACCTACTTCGACACCGCTCCCTATTACGGCCATGGACTGAGCGAGACCCGGCTCGGGGCGTTTCTGAGCGCCGGTGGGCGAGGGCGCGCCGTGGTCTCTAGCAAGGTAGGACGAGGGCTTCGCACAGCGCCCGGCGGCCTCTCGTACGACACAGGCTTTGTCGGCGCCGCTCCGTTCGAACCCTACTTCGACTATAGCCGCGACGGGGTGTTGCGCCAGATGGAGGAGAGCCTGGTCCGGCTTGGCCGCGACCGACTCGAACTTGTCTTCATCCACGACATCGGCGCCCTCACTCACGGGACCGACCACCCTGCACGCCTGACACAAGCACTCGGCGGCGCCCTGCCCGCCTTGCAGGGATTGCGGGACCAGGGCGTGGTCGGCGCGATCGGGATTGGCGTCAACGAGGTCGATGTCTGCCTCGAAGTGCTGGGCCGCGCGGATCTCGATGTGATCCTACTGGCGGGCCGGTATACCCTGCTGGACCAATCGGCGGCGCAGGAGCTGCTGCCGAAGTGCGAACGGCGCGGCGTATCGGTGATCGTTGGTGGTCCGTTCAATTCCGGCATCCTGGTCGGCGGTAGCCGTTTCGACTACCAGCCGGCGACCCCTGCGATCCTCGGCCGGGTCGAACGCCTGCGCTCGATCTGTGCGGCGCATGGCGCGACGTTGACCGCCGCCGCCCTCGCCTTCCCGCTGCGCCACCCGGCGGTGACCAGCGTCATCCCAGGAGCCAGGAGCGTCCACGAGGTGGAGGCCAACGTGGTCGCTTTCGGCGCGCCGCCTCCCGAAGGCCTGTGGCGCGAGCTCGAAGCGGAGCGGCTCGTCGATGAGATCGCCCCGTGATCATCGACGCACATCATCATTTCTGGCGCCTCGATCGGGGCGACTATGGCTGGCTCACACCGGAACTCGGGCTTCTCTATCGCGACTACGAACCCGCGGACCTCGCGCCCGAGATCGCCGCGGCAGGTGTCGCCGGCGGCATCGTCATCCAGGCGGCGCCGTCGGAAGCCGAGACCCACTTCCTGCTCTCTCTTGCCGACCACACACCCTCCATCCTCGGGATAGTCGGCTGGACCGAGTTCGACGCTCCTCAGTGTCCCGCCACGATCGATCGTCTCGCGGCCAACCGGCGCCTGCTAGGCCTGCGGCCGATGTTGCAGGACCTGCCCGACGACTTCATCGTCTCGCCCGCCGCCGATCGAGCGTTGGCGGCGATGCAGGCCAACGGCCTGCGTTTCGAGGCCCTTGTCCGCCCGCGTCATCTGTCCCGACTGGTGACGGTTCGCGAACGCCACCCTGACCTGATGATCATCGTCGACCATTGCGCAAAGCCCGATATCGCCGGAGGCGCCTGGTCGACCTGGGCAGAGCCTTTACAGCGCCTCGCCGCCGATGGTCGCACGGTCTGTAAGCTGAGTGGCCTTGTCAGCGAGGCCGCGCCGGGCTGGACGACCGACACCCTGCGGCGGTGGGTCGACCTGGCGCTCGATGCGTTCGGGCCGAACCGGCTTCTGTGGGGCAGCGACTGGCCGGTCCTGCTACAAGCCGGCGCCGGTTATGGACAGTGGCTGTGCATGGCTGACCAGCTTCTCAGCGACCTGTCCGCCGACGAGCGCGCAGCGGTTTTCGGCGAAACCGCGCGCCGAGTCTACGGCCTGAAAATCCCCTCGAACGCGGGCGCCTGATGCGACGCGTAGCGATGGTTATCAACGTCAAGCCAGAAATGCTGGAGAGCTACCGGCGTCTTCATGCCGAGGCCTGGCCGGCGGTCGTGCTCGCGCTGCGGCGGGCCAACGTCCGCAACTACTCGATATTCCTGAAGGATCACGTTCTGTTCGGCTACCTGGAGTACCATGGTGATGATTGGGACGCGGACATGGCCGCCGTCGCCGCGGATCCGGCGACGCAGCGGTGGTGGGCCCTGACCGATCCCTGCCAGGAGCCCTGGCCCACCCGCGCGGATGGCGAATGGTGGGCGCGCATGGAGCCGATATTCCTCATGGAATAGCTCGTCCTGAAGGACGTACTTCATGGCTTGACACCCCCTTCGAATTCGATGCAAGGTTGAAATAGAGTTTCACTGATGGCGCGGGTGGGCATTCGAAAGTCGCCTCCACCGCTTCACGGGCGGGAGGCTGGGATGGATCGCAACGCGCACCGGCGGGTGGGAAAAGCGCTGGCGACACTGCTGCTCTCAGTCGCCTCAGCCCCCGTTGGACATGCCGCCGCGTCGGCTGTCGTCAAGGCGAGCGGCGACACGACACTTTCGGAAATCACCGTCACCGCGCGTAAGCGAGAGGAGCGCCTCCAGGATGTGCCCGAGGCCATCACGGCGATCTCGGCCGCGACCATCGACCGCGAGCAGATCCGAGACGTGCGCGGCTTCGCCGACATCACGCCCAATCTGGTAATCAATCCGGTGACTCTTCAGGCGAATGGCGCGGCGGTCTACATCCGCGGCTTTGGCGTCCAGGACATCGACCGGACTTATGCGCCTGCGGTCTCGATCGTCCTCGACGGCGTCGTGCAGGGCAGTTCGACCTCGCAACAGTTGCTGAACGCCTTCAATCTGGAGCAGGTGGAGGTGTTGCGTGGACCTCAGGGGACGCTGTTCGGCCCCAACTCGATCGGCGGCGTCATCCTGCTCAATCGGCCCAAGCCAAAGATGGAGTTCGGCGGCGACATCTCCGGGACGTTCGGGACCTTCGGGCAGCACGATTTCAAAGGGTCGATCAACGTTCCGATCATCCCCGGCAAGCTAGCCGGACGGATCGCGGCCGCCAGTCTTCAGGACGACGGTCCGTACATCAATGATTTCGACGGCAAACGCCGGGGGTTCAAAGACTTTCAGGCCGTGTCGGGCAGCCTGCTCTACACGGATGGGCCCTTGACCGCCCAGGTCACGGGAGACTGGACCCGCGACCGCAGCGACTGGGGAGTGTTGCAAAACCTCTCCAATCAGTTTGATCTATGGTGCACGCTCGGCCACTGCTTTGACCCCAATCGAGACTTGCTGCACGTCAACCAACATGGTCCGACATATCTGCGTTCGGATACGTACGGCGTTATCTTGAACATCAACTATCAGCTTGCCGCGAATGCAACGCTTACGGCGATCACTGGCTATCACCGGGTGCACGAGCGCAAGGAGACCAACTTCGACGGACTGCCCGTTCCGCTCTTCTCCTCGGTCCAACCCGTGGACGAAGAACAAGTGTCGCAGGAAGTGCGTGTCAACGCGAAGCTTTTCAACAGGCTGAACCTCACCACCGGCGCTTACTATTCCTATGACGACTATGGCGACGGCGTGAATACACTCTACATATTTACACTATTTGGGCTTCCGCCCGGCACCACCGAAGTCGTTGCCAAACACCAGCGCACCAACAGCTACGGCCTGTTTGCGCAGGGCGACTATAATATTACCGATAAGCTGTCCCTTACAGCCGGAGTGCGCTTCACGGCAGAGGAGAAGCAATACATATACAGGCAGGGATTCGGCAAGGAAGGCGACTTCTACCCTGAATTCCAGAACTTTTTCAACATCGACAGTGGGAAGCACACTTGGTACCAGGGGACGCCGCGTCTGGGGCTGAACTACAAGATCACGCCCAATGTCCTGACCTATTTCTCGTTCGCCGAAGGCTTCAAATCCGGCGGTTTCAACGGTCGCGGCAACAGCCAGGACACCATCGGGCCCTATGATCCGGAGACCGTCGACACGTACGAGGTGGGATTCAAAGGAGACCTGTTCGATCGCCACGTCCGCCTGAACCTGGCGGCCTTCTGGAACGACTACCGTAACAAGCAGGAGGCCGTGGTTCGCCGCAACGAGATGACCGGCGCGACGATCACCCCGACCGTCAATGCCGGCGCCGCCACAATCCGCGGCGTCGAAGCCGAGGTCGACATCGTGCCCGTGGAGCGGTTTCACGTTCACGCCACCGCCGCCTATCTCGACTCTCACTACGACAGCTTCAACTATTCGGGTTCAGACGCCTCCAAGTTCGTCAAGCTGCTTGTCGCGCCCAAATGGGACCTTTCGATCACGCCTGACTACCAATTCAACCTGTTACAGGGCGTCGTCGATGCCAGCTTCACCTACTCCTTCCGCAGCTCGTTCGAGACGGAGCTGGGTCCGCGCTATGACGGCGGCGCGGGGCCGCTGTGGAATGACCCGCGCGGTCACGTAGGACCCAAAAACAACCTCGCCGCCTCGGTGTCCTATGGCTTCAACTGGGGCGGCAACAGCTACAAGATCACCGCATTTGGCCGCAACTTGACCAATAACGTCTACATCGCGGTCGCAGGGCCGGCCGCCAACCTGTTCACGCTCGGCACCCCCAGCCAGCCCCGCACCTATGGGGTCGAACTGGCGGCCAAATTCTAGGAAGGGCATCCATGGTCAGCACCGCGACCGCGCCGGTCAGGGGTTTGCGGCTCGCGGCGTTCGTGGCTCCCCAGTTTTCACTGGCGATCATCAGCCTGCCGGTGCTGCTCTACACCGTCCCGCTCTACTCGGGCGAGCTCAAGCTCGGCCTGGTGGCGATCGGCGCTATGCTGTCGCTCGGCCGGGTCTGGGACCTTGTGACCGAGCCGATGATCGGCCTGTTCATAGACCGGGTCCACACCCGCTGGGGGCGCCGGCGCCCGTGGATGGCCCTGGCCGCGCCGGTCCTGGTAGCGGGCATCTGGCTGCTGTTCGTTCCACTGCCCGGCATGGCCAGCGCGCCTTACGTGTTGGCCTGCCTGATCACCATCTTCACCGCCTGGACGTTCTTCAATCTGGCGCATGTGTCCTGGGCCGGCGAGCTTTCGCCCGACTACGACCAGCGAACGCGCATCTACGGTTGGTTGATGTTCGCCTTCATCACAGGGATATTGGGGAGCTCGCTTGTGCCCGCCGCCGCCAACACCCTGACCGGCATCTTCACTACTTCCCACACCACGCTGATGTTGGCGCTATTTATCGCCCCGGTAGTGCCGATCACCGCTTTTCTCGCCCTGTGGTCCGTGGGCGAACCGGTCGCGCCGCCCTCGGCGCGGATCGACTGGAGGGCCTCGACCAAGGCGATTTTCGGCAATGTGTCGCTGCTGCGCCTGATGTTCACCAACTTTGGCGAAGGCTTGGCCGGCGGGGCGACGATGGCGCTTATCGTGTTCTTTGGCCTGTCGCGGCTCGGCCTGAACGTCGCCAACATTCAGATGATGCTCCTGATCAATTTCGCCGCAGCGCTGCTCGCCGTGCCCCTCTGGATGCGGCTGGCGTACCGCATCGGCAAGCACCGCGCACTGGCGTTATCGGCGATACTCAACTGTCTTTTCGGCCCGTTGATCCTCTTCGTCCCGCATGGGAGCTTCTGGCCGGCCGCGATCGTCTATGCCCTTCTGGGGGCCAATTTCGGCGCGACCCCAAGCCTGATACGGGCCATCGCGACCGATGCGGTCGATCTTGATCGCCTGGCGACCGGCGAGCAGCGGACAGCGCTCTACCTGGCGATCATTTCGATGGCCAACAAAGTCGGGTTCGCGATCCCTCCCGTCCTGACCGCTTCGGTCCTGGCGGCGGCCGGGTTCAGCCCATCCGCCGGAGCGGGCAATTCCTCGGCTTCCCTGTTCTGGCTGACCGCGATGTACGTCGGTCTGCCCGCCTTCGCCAATGTCTGCATCGCTATCGTCATGTGGGGTTTCCCGATCGACGCGGAGAAGCAGGCTACGGTGCGCTCGGAACTTGCGCGACGCGACGCGGCGGACGCGGAACGCGAACAGAACGCACCGTCGCTGTTGGAGACACGCTTCGATCGCGTCGCGAAGACCGCCCCGGCGCTCCGCTAGCGGCTCGCTGGCGAGGCGCCCGAACGTCTGGCGGCGCCCACCGAAAGTTCATCGGAAATTGCCGCGGCTTCGCGGAGCACGACCTTGCTGGCCGCCGCGACGGTGACTGAAGAGCCGGCGCGCCGGATGAAAGGCACGGTCAGGGCGGCAACCGCCCAGCTGTTCTCGCCAAAGATCGGCGCGCCGATATCGGTGATCCCCTTGACCGCGGAACTCTGTCCCGCCTCATAGCCCCTGGCCCTCAGGCGTTCGAGTTCGGCCAGGAAGGCGGGCGCGGAGAAGTCCGCGTGCTCGGCGGCAAGTCCCGCGCAAAGGCTCGTCCGCACCGCGTCCGAGGAATAGGCGGCGATCACCCGCCCCGAGGTCGAATGGTCGATCCGGCGGCGGTAGCCGATGCGCACGGCGAAGCCGAGTTCACCGGGCGCCTCAGCGCGCGCCACAACCGCCATCTGCAGGCCGCTCAGCACCGCCAGATGGCACGACTGATCGAGATCGTGCACGACCGTCTCGATGTGCGGCAGCGCCGTGGCGACGAGGTTGCGGGTCGGCGGAGACCGCATCGCCAGTTCGAACAGGCGGTTGCCGATGGTGAATCGGTCGGAGTCCGGATCGCGCTGTATGAAGTCGCGGCGCTCCAGCGCCACCAGCATCCGGAACAGTTCGCCCTTCGACCGCGACAGACGTTCGGCGATCTGTCCCATCGTCAGTGGCTCACGCACGAGAGACAGGAGCTCGAGGACATCCAGTCCTTTGTCCAGCGCCGGGGCGGCATAGCGTTCGCTGTCTTCAACGACCAGCGGCCTGGTAGCGAGAGGCTTTGCGAAGGTGGCAGCCATGGAGATCAACCTATCAGCCTCGCGCGGCGGCCGCGCAAGACCACGACGCCCCGTGCTATGACGACAGGCGCACGACCGCCTTGAGGCTGCGTCCGGCCTCGATGGCGTCGATCGCGAGGCCGATGTCTTCGAGATCCGGGGCGGCGGCCGCGTCGAACCACAGGCTCGCGTCCAGCTTGCCCGTGTGCACCAGAGCCAGCACCGCGGCGTGAGCTTCGGCCTCGCTGTACTCGCCCGGACCGTGCACACGGCGGCCGGTCTCTCTGATCGTGTTCAGCGCCGCCATACGCTCGCCTAGCGCCTCGATGCCGTACATGCCGATCGGCGCCTCCGGTTTGAGCAGCGGCAGCGCCGCCTCGATGGCGCCGGTCGCGCCGACGGCGTCGATCGCCGCGTCGAAACCCTCCGGGGCGACGCGGTTGAGGCCTTGGACGGATGCAGCGTCTCGATAGTCGGCGAAGGCTGAGACCCCGGCCTTGCCCGCCAGATCCGCCCACCGCGGGTTGCCGGCCATGGCGATGGTCCCAGCGCCCATTGCCTTGGCCAGAGCGGCGAAGGAAAAGCCGTTGCCCCCGGACCCCAGGATGAGCAGGCTCGATCCCGCCGCGACGCCAAGCCTACTGATATAAGAGTGCGTTTCTCGCCAGGTGATCATCATCGTGGCTGCGGCCGGGTCGATCGTCGATGGGAGAGCTTGGTTGACGGCAAAGTGCTTCCACTCGGCTTCCGGTAAACCGTCGTCGCACATCGCCTGCCAGTCGGACCCGAGCCCAAGCTGGGCGAAACCGCCCCAGGTCGCCTTGAGCCCGTCTGTGTCGCGCGCGCCGGTCCGCGTCACCAAGTCACCCACCACCAGATTGCGCACCTTGGCGCCGCGCTCCACAACTCTGCCGATGCTCTCATGGCCAAGAATCAGGGGGTAGGTGATGCCGGGGATCGGCAAGTCGCCACGGATCAGATGGCGGTCGGTGGCGGCGCAGACGCCGCCGAACAGCTGCTCGCAAAGCACATCATAAGGCCCGACGAGAGGATCAGGAACCTCTTCGACGGCAAGGGCGCCTTTAGTGCGGACGACTGCGGCGCGCATGGCGGCCTCCCTTAGGTTGACGACATCAGAGCGGGCCGGCGGCGGACGGCCCGGCATAGTCCCGCCCGAACGGTAGGGCGAAGGGCTCGTCGTGCGGCCGGAAGGGAACCATGGCTGCGATCTCATCCAGCCGTTTGATCGTTTCTGCCGGCAAGGGACCCTTTTCTATCGCCGCGGCGCTCGCCTCGATGTCGGCGACGCTGCGCGCGCCGTTGAGCACGGTATGCACGGCAGGGTTGGAGAGCACGAAGCGCAGCGCCAATTCCGGCAGGGACATCTCCGCCTCCCGCACGAATGCGTAGAGCGCCTTGAACTGTGCACGGCGGGGCGGGCTCATCCACGGCGCGCCAGACTCCACTTCGTCAGTCCACGTCTTTGCCAGGGCGCCCTGTTGCAGGGGCGAGGCAGCCACCACGCCGACCCCGTGCCGCTTGGCGGCGGGAAAAATAGCGTGTTCGGCCTCGCGCCACAGCAGGCTGTAGTTGAAGGCGGTCAAGACGACATCGAATTTACCGGTGTCGATCAGTCGGGCCATTTCGTAGGCGGTGGTGCCGCCGAGGCCCAGGTACCCGATGCGGCCCTCGGCGCGCAGAGCGTCGAGAACGCCCATGACGGGGCCCTCGGCCTTCGCCATATCCTCCCACCAGTCGAACTGCCGCGGTCGGTCCGGCTCGTGGATCATCAGTATATCGATACGGTCGCGACCCAGGAGCTTACAGCTGGTCTCGAACGATTGTCGCAGGGCGTCGGCGTCTCGGGCGTCGAAGGGCCGTGGCCGTGCGCCCAGCTTGGTGGAGATGATCAGCGGTTCGGTGATGTCCGGCAGTATCTTGCCGAGCACCTCCTCGCTGTCGAGATACATAGGGGCGGTATCCACATAGTTGACGCCCAAGGCCGCGGCGCGCTTCACCGCCGCCCTCGCCTCCTCCAGTTCCGCGCCATAGGACGACACGAAGAGTCCGCCCAATCCCAGGCGACTGACCTGGAGCCCGGTGCGGCCAAGGGCCGTGGTCTGCATCGATGCTCCTCCCGAAGCGGCCGCTTTAATTCATATGTAAACTGGCGTTTGACCGTTGCCTAGGCCAAAGTGCGCCAGCGAGGAGGCGCCGCATGACCCGCTATCGGCCAGATCCGGAGAGTCTCGCCGGCCACCCGACGCCGGCCTGGTGGCGCGACGCCAAGCTGGGCGTCATGATGCACTGGAGCCTGTCATCAGTGCCGGCCTGGGCCCCGAGAGATTCGGACATACTGAAGCTGCTGCGCGACCGTCCCCTAGACGCTCTAAGCCTGACGCCATACGCAGAATGGTACGAGAACTCCCTCAAATTTCCGGGCGGTCCGACCGCAAGTCACCATGCACGAACTTGGGGTGAACGGCCTTACGCGACCTTCCAGGCCGAGTTCGAACACGCCTTGGCCGGCTGGAGCCCCGATCCCATGCTCGACCTCGTCGCGGCCAGCGGCGCACGCTATTTCGTCCCCGTCACCAAACATCACGACGGCTATTGTCTCTGGCCGACAGAAATCGCGAACCCCACCCGCGGTCGCCTGTGGCACACGCCGCGCGACATAATAGGCGAGTTGGCGCTAGGGGCGCGTGCGCGGGGTCTGGGGTTCGGCGTATACTACAGCGGCGGTCTCGACTGGACGCTGGACCCACGGCCGATCGCCAACCTGGCCGAGATGCGGGCCGCGCTGCCGACCGGCAATGTCGCCCGAGCGCTGCTTCTGGGCCACTACCGCGAACTGATCGATCGCTACGACCCGGACATTCTGTGGAATGATATCGGGTATCCAGACGCCGGTGACCTTTGGTCGCTGCTGGCCGACTATTACAACGGCCGCGACGATCGGCTCATCAACGACCGATTTCAGCTGCCCGATCCGCAAACCGCCGCGCTGCAGGACCCGGCCGCCCGCGATGCGCTCAATCGCGCGATCGCCAAGGCCATGGCGGCGCCCGGTTTCGCTTTCGCGCCTTCGCTGCCGCCCGTCTGGGACCATCGCACACCCGAATACGCGACGTTCACCGGCGACGACAAAGCTTGGGAAACGGTCCGCGGAATTGCGCACTCTTTCGGCTACAATCAGGCCGAGACGGCCGCGGACCACCTGTCGGGGGACGCGCTCATCAAGCTTTTCGTCCGCGTGGTCGGCGACGGCGGCAACCTTCTGATCAATCTGGGGCCGCGCGTCGACGGCTCGATACCGGAGGAACAGGCCAAACCCCTCAGGGCGCTGGGCGATTGGATCGCGCGGCACGGCGAGGCCATCTTCTCCACGCGCCCTTCAGCCACGTTCGGCCGAAGCGAACTCTGCGGCAAACCGCTGAGTATCGTGGAGACACAAGGCCGGCGGTTCGCCTTGTTGCCTGACGATCCTCCGGCTGGAGATCATCGTCTCATCTTCGGCGCACCGGTCGCGGGCCTGCGCTGGCTGACCGGAGAACCGATCGCGTGGCGCCGTGAAGGCGAGGCGCTGATCGCGACCTTCCCGCCCCGCGAGCAGGTCGCGCCCGCCACCGCTTTTGAACTGTTGTAGGCGCCGGCGGCGGGCGTCGGGCGCGCGGGGCCCAGAAAGGGAGATCATGGCACGACTGAGCGGCAAGGTGGCTCTTGTGACGGCGGCCGGAGCGGGGATCGGTCGTGCGACCGCGCTCGCCTTCGCGGCCGAAGGCGCCAGGGTCCTGGCCACGGATATCGACATTGCGGCCCTCGAAACCCTGAAACGTGAATCGACCGCCATCGACACTGCCGTACTGGACGTCCGATCGGATGCGGCCGTCGCGGGTTTGTTCGCCGGGGGGTTCACGGCCAATGTTCTCTTCAACTGTGCCGGCTTCGTGCACAGCGGCACGATCGTCGACTGCACCCCCGAGGACTGGGCCTTCAGTTTCGACCTTAATGTCACCTCGATGTACCGCGTAATCCGGGCGGCCCTGCCCGCGATGCTGGCGCGGGGCGGAGGCTCGATCATCAACATGTCGTCGGCCGCCTCGAGCATCCGGGCGGCAGCAAACCGTTTCGTCTATAGCGCCACCAAGGCGGCGGTGATCGGCATGACCAAATCGGTGGCCCAGGACTTCGTTACCCAGGGAATTCGCTGCAACGCCATCTGCCCCGGAACAGTGGAGTCGCCGTCATTGGAGGGGCGTATCGCAGCCCATGCCGACCCGGTCGCCGCCCGGTCCGCCTTCATCGCCCGCCAACCGATGGGCCGCCTGGGACGCGCCGAGGAGGTCGCCGCCCTGGCGGTTTATCTCGCGGCGGACGAGTCTGCCTTCACCACCGGAACCGCTCAGGTGATCGACGGCGGCTGGAGCAACTGACTCCGGGAAGGACGAACCACGCTCAAGGCGCAGCTAGGCCACGACCCTCCCTCCGGTAAGGGGCCGCTCGACGCCGGTCGTGCCCGGGAAGGAGATCGGCAGGGCCCGGTGGGTGCGGGCGGCGAGGAAGGCGAAGGCTTCGGCTTCGATGGCGTCGCCGCGCCAGCCGGCGGCTTCGGCGGGGCGGACCGGGACCTCGAGGCGGGCGGCGATCTGGCGCATCAGTGTCGGGTTGTGGCGGCCGCCGCCGCAGACGATCAGTTCGGCCGGCCGGCGCGGCAGGGCGCGCATGGCCAGGGCCACGGCCTCCGCGGCGAAGGCGGTCAGGGTGGCGGCGGCGTCTTCCAGCGTCAGGCCGTCGACCGGCGCAAGCGAAAAGTCGAACCGATCCAGAGATTTGGGCCCGGCCACCGCAAAATGGGGGTGGCTCAGGTAGGCTTCGAGAACATTGCGGTCGACATGGCCAGCCGCCGCCAGGGCGCCGCCCTGGTCGCAGCGGGCGCCGGTCCGGGCCTGGACCAGCAGGTCGATCATGCCATTGGCCGGGCCGGTGTCGAAGGCGGTGAGCTCGCCCGCCTCGCCGACGAACGTCACGTTGCCGACACCTCCCAGATTGAGCACCGCGGCCGGGCGCGGCAAGCCGGACCAGGCGACCAAGGCCGCATGATAGATCGGGGCCAGGGGCGCCCCCTGCCCTCCGGCGGCGACGTCAGCGGATCGAAAATCGAAGGCCACCGGCACGCCCAGGCCCTTCGCCAAGCGCGCCGCGTCGATCAATTGTACGGTGCGGCCTACCGCGCGCGAAGGCCCACGGGCCTCGTGCAGCACTGTCTGGCCGTGCGCTCCGACGAGGTCTAGATCGGCGGCGTCGATACCCGCGTCGCTCAGGAACGCCCGCGCGGCGACGAAGTGTTCCTCGGCGACGGCGGCGGCGGCGATCGCGAAGGCGGCCGGCGGCGGGGCGGCGAGCGGCCAGTCCCGGCCGGCGACGATGGCCGCCTCGACCAGCGCCCGAACGGCCGGATCGAGCTTCTTTTCGCCGGACGGGCCGAAGGCGGTGATCGTCTCGCCGTCGGTCTCGAGCACGGCCATGTCGACGGCGTCCAGAGAGGTGCCGGTCATGAAGCCCAGGACGCGCATGGCCCGAGTGACTGCCACGGCCGAGGGCGTCGTGCTAGAAGCAGACGATGTCGACCCTGACCTCATCGGCCGCCTTCCAACCGCGCTCGGACCTCGTGCGTGTGCTGCAGGAGCGCGGCCACATATATCAGGCGACCGATCTGGAGGGCCTCGACGCCGCCGCGCTCGCCGGGCCGATCAGCGGCTACATCGGCTTCGACGCTACCGCGCCCAGCCTGCATGTCGGCAGCCTGGTGCAGATCATGACCCTGCGGCGGCTGCAACAGACAGGGCATCGGCCGATCGTATTGATGGGCGGCGGCACGACCAAGGTGGGCGATCCCTCCGACAAGACGGCGCAGCGGCCGATGCTGTCGGACGCCGTGATCGGCGCCAACATCGCCGGCATCCGCACGGCGTTCGCTCCGTTCCTAGACTTCGGCGAAGGGCCGACGGGCGCGATCATGGCCAACAACGCCGACTGGCTGGAGCGGCTGGGCTACATCGAGTTTCTGCGCGACTACGGCGTGCACTTCACGGTCAACAAGATGGTCAGCCTGGAGTTCGTGCGCAGCCGGCTCGGCGCGGAGCAGCCGCTGACCTTTCTCGAGTTCAACTACATGCTCATGCAGGCGGCCGACTTCCTGGAGCTGAACCGCCGCCACGGCTGCATCCTGCAATTCGGCGGCTCCGAACAGTGGGGCAATATCGTCAACGGCATCGACCTGATCCGCCGGGTCGAGAGCCGGGCCGCCTTCGGGGTCACCGCGCCGCTGGTGACGACCGCCTCGGGCGTTAAGATGGGCAAAACGGTCGACGGAGCGATCTGGCTGAACGCGGAGATGCGCAGCCCGTACGATTACTGGCAATTCTGGCGCAACACCGAGGACGGCGACGTGGGCCGCTTCCTGCGCCTCTTCACCGAGCTGCCGCTGGCCGAGATCGGCCGGCTCGAGACGCTCGGTGGGGCCGAGATCAACGAGGCCAAGAAGGTGCTGGCGAACGAGGCGACGACGCTTCTGCACGGAGCGGAGGCGACGGCCGCGGCGGCCGGCGCGGCCAGGGCGGCGTTCGAGGAGGGCCGCCTCTCCAGCGATCTGCCCACCGTCGAGGTCGGCCTCGAACAGATCGGGGCGATGAGCCACACCGCCCTGATGATCGCCGCCGGCTTCGCCTCTTCCAATGGCGATGCGCGCCGGCAGATCGCCGGTGGCGCGTTTCGCATCGACGGGGTCAAGGTGATGGACGCCGCCGCGACGGTGGGTCTTTCGGGGCGCGAGGCGGAGCTGCGCAAGGGCAACCTGCGCAAGCGCCTCGTGGTCACCGGCAGATAGGAGAACCAGACGATGAGCGCTGAGCTGAAAGCCGGTGACCCGGCGCCCGACTTCGATATGCCGGGTGACGAAGGTCAGGTCTCGCTGGCCGCCCTGAAGGGCAAGACCGTGGTGCTCTACTTCTATCCCAAGGACGACACCTCCGGCTGCACCGCCGAGGCGCAAGGGTTCACCGCGGCGGCCTCCGATTTCGCCGCCGAAGGAGCGGTGGTGGTGGGCGTCTCCAAGGACACGGCTGCCAAGCACGGGAAGTTCCGAGCCAAATACGGCCTCTCCCCCCTGCTTGGATCCGACGCGGAGGGCGACGTGACCGAGCGCTACGGCGCCTGGGTGCAGAAGAGCATGTATGGCCGCCAGTACATGGGCATCGACCGCTCGACCTTTCTGATCGACGCCAAAGGCGTGATCCGGCGCGTCTGGCGCAAGGTCAAGGTGCCCGGTCACGTCGCCGAGGTGCTGGCCGCGGCGCGAGGGATTTCATAGCACGGTGCCTACTATGCGGCCGATCTTCCATCTATCCGTTCCGGTCCGCGACCTGCCCGAGGCGATCGGCTTCTACCGCGGCGAACTTGGGGCCAAGATCGGCCGGCGGGAGGCCCGCTTCGCCGACGTTTTCCTGTTCGGCGCCCAGGTGACCCTCCAGGACGACCACGAGAACGTGATGGACCCCACGCCGCGAACACGCCACTTCGGCGCGACGATCGCCTGGGCGGAGTGGGAGGCCCTGGCCCAACGGCTCGAAAGGGCCCCCTGCCTCGTCGAGGCGCCGTGCGTCTCCTATGCGGACACACCGACCGAGCAGGCCAAGCTGATGGTCCGCGATCCGAGCGGCAACCTCATCGAGGTCAAAGCCTACCGTCATCCCGAGATCGTCCTGGGCTCTCTCCTATCCACGGCCCTGGAGCCATTGCCGACGCGCGACGGGCTCTGAACGAATGTCTCCGGGCAGGCCTCCGGCTAGCGGCGCTTGGGGCGGTCGAAGGGGTCGGCGGTCGCTTCCTGGGGATCGAAGCCGAAGCGGGTGAAGCCGGCGCGCAGCTCGGGGCTCAGGGGGGCCTCGATGTCGATCAGGCCGCGGGCAGGATGCGGCAGGGTCAGGCGGCGGGCATGGAGCTGCAGCTTCAGTGGGCCCGACGTCTCGATCGAGGCGGGGGTGTTGTATTTGGGATCGCCCAGGATGGCGTGGCCGAGGGCCAATAGGTGGGCGCGCAGCTGGTGGGTGCGGCCGGTGTGCGGGCGCAGGGCGAGCCAGGCGGCGCGGGGGCCGGCGCGGGAGACGGTGACGAACTCGGTCAACGCCGGCTTGGCGGCTAGGTCCTTGGCGTCGACCACGGTGACCAGCTCGCGATCGCCGAGACCGGTCTTGGCCAGCGGGCGGTCGATTATCCCATCCACCGGCCGGGGATTGCCCTCGACGATGGCCCAGTATGTCTTCTGGGCTCGGCGATGAGCAAAGGCGGCGGCGAGGCGAGCGGCGGCGTTCGGCGTCTTGCCGAGCGCCAGCACACCGGAGGTGTCGCGGTCGAGCCGGTGCACGAGCCGTGGCCGGCCAACGCCCTCGCCCCAGGCGCTGAGAAGCCGATCGATGTGGTGGAGGGTCTTGGCCCCCCCCTGCACCGCGAGGCCGGCGGGCTTGTTGAGCACCAGCACCTCGTCATCCTCGTAGAGCACGAGGCCGCGCGCGAAGGCGGCGTCGCGGGCGGAGAGGCCGTCGCGGGCTTCGCGCGGTGGGGCCTCCGGCAGCGGCGGCACGCGGACCAGGGCCCCGGCGGCGAGGCGGGTGTCCGCCTTGATACGCGCGCCGTCGACACGCAGCTGACCGCTGCGTGCGAGCTTGTGGATCTGCGTCTGGCCCAGGTGCGGCCAGCGGCGGCGCAGCCAGCGATCCAGGCGCACCCCATCCTCGCCCTCGCCGACGCTCAAGGTGCGCACCTCGCCCATCAGCCCAGCGCGCGCCTGGCCAGCAGCAGTCCGGCGAACAGGGCCCCGATCGAGAGCAGCACCGAGGCGGCCATGTAGCCGGCGGCGGCCCCCCAGGCGCGCCGCTCGATCATCAGCGCCGCGTCGAGCGAAAAGGCGGAAAAGGTGGTGAAGCCGCCCAGTGCGCCGACGGCCAGCAGCAGGCGCCAGCGTTCAGCCTCCGCGGCGCCGCGCAGCGCCAGGGCGCCGACCAGGAGCCCCATCAGACAGCCGCCGATGATGTTGACGGTCAGGGTCCCGGCCCAGGGCGCCTTTGGCCCGACCAGCCGCAACACTCCCATGCCGGCGAGATAGCGTCCCACCGAACCCGCGGCGCCGCCCAGGGCGACCAAGGCGATCTTCTCCATGGCCCAAGGATATACGCGCCGGCGTCAGCGGCCAATTCGCGCGACGAGGGCGGCCATGTCGGGCGGCGTCGGCGCCTCGATCCGCGTGCGGGCGCCCGCAGGATGGGGAAAATCCAGGGCCGCGGCGTGCAGCATCAGTCGCGCAACGGCGGCGCCGGCCAGAACCAACGCCCCGCCGTAGCGCGGATCGCCGGCGATCGGGCGGCCGATGGACGCCATGTGCACGCGCAGCTGGTGCATGCGGCCGGTGGCGGGCGAAAGCTCGACCAGGGCGCAGGCGGCATCGGCGGCCAGGGTGCGATAACGGGTGACGGCCGCCTGGGCGCCGGGCTCATCCGGGCCACAGATGCGTACATAGGCCTCCCGCCCCTCCGCTTCCTTGCGCAAGGCCGCCTCGATCACGCCTCCGCGCGGATCGGGCGCCCCGGGCGCGACGACAGCGAGGTAAGTCTTGCGAAACCGCCTGGCCATCATCGCCTTGCCCAGGAAGGCGGCGGCCGGTTGGCTGCGCGCGGCGAGGATCACCCCGGAGGTGTCGCGATCCAGCCGATGGACGAGGCGGGGCTTCACTCCGCTGGGCTTGGCAAAGGCGGCCAGCAGTTCGTCCAGGGTATGGGCGGCGATGCGCCCGCCCTGGCTGGAAAGGCCGGCGGGCTTGTTCAGGGCCAGGATTTCGGCGTCCTCGAAGATCACGAGAGAGTGGGCGAAGGCGATCTCGTCGGCCGCCAGTGTCGCGTTCGGCCTCATTCGTCCTCGCGCTCGGCCTGCTCGCGCCGGGCGCCCGCGCGCAGGGCCGCCCAACGCTCCAGACGGACCTTGACCTCCGCCTCCGCGCCCTCGCCCCTGGGCGCATAGAACACCGGCCGCTCGACGCCTTCGGGAAAATAGTCCTGGCCCGAGAAGCCTTCCTCCGTGGACGGATCATACCGATAGCCCTTGCCGTAGCCGAGATGTTTCATCAGCCGCGTGGGAGCGTTGCGGATGTGGGCCGGCGGCATCAGCGAGCCGGTCTGGGCGGCAAGCCGACCCGCCGCGCCGAACGCGGCATAGACGGCGGTGGACTTGGGCGCGGCTGCCAGATGCGCGCAGGCCTGGGCCAGGGCCAGTTCGCCCTCGGGCGAGCCCAGAAAATCGTACGCGTCTTTGGCGGCGACGGCGATGACGAGGGACGTGGGATCAGCCGCGCCGATATCCTCGCTGGCCATGCGCACCAGCCGCCTGGCGATGAACAGGGGATCCTCCCCGCCGGCCAGCATGCGCGCCAGCCAGTAGAGGGCGGCGTCCGGATCGGAGCCGCGCACGGATTTGTGCAGGGCGGAAATGAGATTGTAGTGCTCCTCGCGATCCTTGTCGTAGGTGGGGCTGCGTTTCTGAAGCACGTGGCCCATCGCCGCCGGATCCAAAGACTCCGAGCCGGCGATGTTGAACAGGGTCTCGGCTAGGGACAGCAGATAGCGGCCGTCGCCGTCGGCCATTGCGATCATCGCTTCACGCGCGGCCGGATCGAGCGGCAGGGCGCGGCCCTCCTGCGCCTCGGCCTTGATCAGCAGGGCGGCCAGGGCGTGCGCGTCCAGCCTGCGCAGCACATAGACCTGGCAGCGCGACAGCAGGGCGCCGTTGAGCTCGAACGAGGGGTTCTCGGTGGTAGCGCCGACCAGGGTGACGACGCCGGATTCGACAAACGGCAGGAAGCCGTCCTGCTGGGCGCGGTTGAAGCGGTGAATCTCGTCGACAAAGAGCAGCGTCGAGCGGCCGTTGGCGCGGCGCAGGCGGGCGGCCTCGAACGCCTTTTTCAGATCGGCGACGCCGGAGAACACCGCCGAGAGCTGCTGAAATTCATAGTTGGCCTCCTCCGCCAGGAGCCGGGCGATGGTGGTCTTGCCCGTGCCGGGCGGTCCCCAGAGGATCATCGAGCCTAGCCGCCTTGCCGCCGCCATGCGACGGATGGGGCCCTCGGGCCCAAGCAGATGATCCTGACCCACCACCTCGTCCAGGGTTCGTGGCCGCAGCCGATCGGCGAGGGGAGCGGCGGGCTCCGGGCGGGGCGGCGTCAGTCCGGCAGCGTCGAAAAGGTCGGTCAGCCGCCAAAGTCCCCCGACGAACGCCGACCGAGCGCCCAGGCCCCGACCCCGGATCGCGCTATTTGCCTCCACTTGGCCATCGACGGCTGATGCCACACGCCGGTGTGCCGGTCCATACGGCGCCGGCTCGCGAAAAGGTGCGCGGCGCGAGACTTGCCAAGCGGCGCGCGGGCGGTTGTGATTGCCTTCAATGGCAGCAGCTTCAGGGGTGGGCGAGGATGTCGGATCAACGTGTGAGGGGGGCCTGTGTCACCAGTTTCGCGGCCCATAAACATGATTGCAGCGGCTTCGCGCGGGCGGTTTCCGGCCAAGTGGGCGTGCCCCTGGACGGCCTGGCAGATCAGATCGTCGACGTCTTGAGGCACGGTGAAGGCTGGTCGCACATCGAGGACGGTCCGGCGGCGGCCGAGGCGGCGGCGGCCGGAAAACTGGTGGTCGCCGGCCTCAAGGGCGCCGAGCAGCACAAGCCCGACCCTCACGGCCATGTGGCGGTGATCGTCGCCGGCGAGCTGGCGCACGGGAAATATCCCAGCGCCTATTGGGGCAGCCTCGGCGGCCTCCCTGGCGAGAACAAGACCGTGAACTTCGCCTGGCGCACGGAAGATCGAGATCGCATCAGCTATGCGGCGCACGACCTGGGCTGACGGCAGCGATTTCGCACGGTGTTCACAATTGTGACGCCGCGCCGTTACAATTCCGCCCTACCCACCCGGCCGATCGCCGCGCGCGCCGATGACGTGCGGACTCGCAGTCTTCGAGTGATGGGGATTTGTCATGAGCGCCACCCGCAAAATCGCCGCCTTACTGGCGTCGGCCAGCCTATCCGTGATCGCCGGCGCGGCGCATGCGGCAGATGCGACTTCCACCTCCGTGCAGGAGGTGGTGGTCACCGCCCCAAGGATCGAGGTCCTCGCGCGAAAGCGCCAGGAAGCGGCCGCCACCATCATCAACGTCCAATCGGCCGAGACGATCGCCAAATACCCCGACTATAATGCCGCCGAGGCGCTGGGGCGCATCCCGGGCATATCCCTCTCCACCGACACGGGCGAGGGGCGGTTCGTCAACATCCGCGGCATCGACGCCAATCTGAACGGCGCCACCTATGGTGGCGTGGTGCTGCTGAACACCTTTGCCGCCGGCACCGCGGCCTCCGGGTCCGGCCGGGCGGTGGAATTCGACACCATACCTACAGGGGCGATCGACGGGATCGTCGTCTACAAGACCCTGTCGCCGGATCGGGAGGCCGAGGGCCTTGGTGGCCAGATCGAATTGACCCCTCGATCGTCGAAGAACCTCACCAAGCCGTTCGTGGAAGCGGACCTGGGCTGGGGATACGAAAATCTGCACGACCATACCGGACCGTTCACCGCCAGCATCGCTGCCGGCGCGCGGTTCGGCTTCGACAACGGCAGGCTGGTGGTCGAGGGTGTGGGCCAGGCCCTCCCGCCGCGGGCTGGCTGGATCTCGAACCCGACGCCTTTCTCGATCGTTGTCACCGGTTCGCGCAAGGACGACCGCCGCGGCGTCGACGACACCGAACCCAGTTACGCCAACGATGGCTCGACCTGCGGCTTCCTGCCGGACGGTTCATGCGACCATGTTCTGGGTCGCACCGACTTCCGTTACTATGACTACCATCGCCGCCGTTTCGGCTATGGCACCGAAGTCGACTTCAAACCCAATGACGACCACAGCTACTATGCCCGCATCGATGTCGCGGGCTACAAGGAACGGGCGCACAAGAACCATTTCTACGCGGGGTTCGACGGCACTCCCTCCGCGCCGGACGCGCAGGGCTATGTCGTGGACAGTTTTCAGCCGCAGGTGGACGTGGTCGACCTGGACGAGACGCACCGCAACACCGTCGCCGCGATCGGCGGCGAGGATCGCTATAACAATCTGACCATCGACTATCGCGGCGCCTATAGCCGCGCCACCTACGTCGAAACCTACTACAACGAGGCGCGCTTTCGCGGCGCCGATACCTACTACGGCCGTTACAACAACACCGCCGATCCCGAGCACTTCTACTATCAATTCTTCCAGGACGCGGCGCTGACGATACCGTTCATCTCCACCGATGCGTCACAATATTTCAACCCACGCCTGACAAGCTTTTTCGAATCGGATGTGGACGAGGAATACAGCGGCGCGCTCAACGCGCGATACGCTGTGCATCTGTTCGGCGCCGACGGGCAGTTCAAGGCGGGCGTCAGCCTGCGCCTGCGCGACAAGGTGGTCAGGGATTTCGGCGGGTTCGGCAGCGCCACCGCCAACCTCTCGCAGTTCGCGCCGAACGCCGGCGCCGACACCAACTACTATTTCGGCTTCTTCCCCAAGGCGCCCTACGCCGACGTCTACAAGATCGACGCCCTGGTGCGCTCGACCCTGCCGGTGCTAGACCCGTCGTTGGGCCGCGACTTCAAGGACCAGGAGAACGTCTACGCCGGCTATCTGATGTACACGACGGAGTTCGGCAAGCTGGGCGTCATGGCGGGGGTCAGGGTCGAAGCTACCGACGCGACGTACGGCAACTTTCTCACGACGACGACAGATGCGGGCGATGTGGTGACTTTCGTCAACCACACCAACAGCTACATCAACGCCTTTCCGACGGTTCAGTTGAAATATGTCGTCCTGCCCAATCTCCAGGTGCGTGCGACCTATTCGACCGGTATCGCCCGACCGGGCTTCAGCCAGGCGGGTGGAAACGCCGGCGTCGACTTCACTGCCTCGCCTCGGCCGACTTACACCGCCGGCAACCCCAACCTGAAGCCGACTACCGGCAACAACTTCGATCTGGATATCGAGTATTATTTGCCGAACGCCGGCATCATCCAGGCCGGGATATTCGATAAGGAATTCAAAAACTACATCTTTCGTGAGGCACGGATCAACGTCAACGACCCGATCTTCATGGGCCAGCAGGGCGATTTCATCAGCTTCACAAACGAGGACGCCCACGCCCGCGGCGCGGAGATCGCCTACCATCAGAAGTTCACCATGCTTCCCGGCGCGTTCGGCGGCCTGGGTATCGACGCCAATATCACGTGGGTCGACTCTCGCTTTCGTGAGTACAGCGCCGCCGTCGCCGGCCAGGGCATCGACGAATACGGCCCCCTGCCCGGCACCTCTCACGTGACTTGGAACGCCGCCGGCTTCTACGAGAAATATGGGTTGGCACTGCGGCTCTCGGCCGAATACGTCGGCGGCAGCCTGTTCTCGTTGAACGGCGACCGCTCCATCGACACCATCCAGAACAAGAAACTGAACCTGGACTTCAGTTCAAGCTACCAGTTCACCCACAACTGGGCAGGCTATTTTCAGGTAAAGAACCTACTAGATACGCCGTTGCGTTACAACGACGGCAATGCCTCTCGCGTTCAACAGCTGGAATACTACGGCCAAACCTACGAGTTCGGTGTGCGCGCCACCTTCTGATAGGGCCTCGGAGTCACGGCTATCACGCGCACTCGTCCAGGATTGGGGCGGGTGGGGCGGCGGCGCCAGGGGCGGCGAACAGTCGGCGGAAGGTGAAGGCGTCGGCGGTGGGACCGAGGCGGCGGAGCCGGTCCAGGCGGTCGATCCCTTCGGCCGGGGTCGGTCGGTGGCCGGCGGGGACCCACCACAAGGCCATGAACAGCTCCATTCGCTCGAACCATTCGGCGCGACGGCGCATCACGTCGAGGTGGCTGGAGCGATAGACAAAGGCGGCCAGAGCCTCGGCATCCGTCCATAGCGACATGTTGAGGGCGATGAGCGGGTTTTCGAAGGCGACGATATCGGTGGCGTCGTTCCCCTCGCCCGTCAGCCGCCATATGAAGCCCGGCTGCACCTCCGCCAGGGCGTTGATGCGATCGAGCTGCGCCACGAAGGGGGCGATGAGCGGCGAGGCAACCGGCGCCCGCAGGGTGCCGATATTGATCTGGGCGAGGTGGTGGCGGGGCACGGCGCGAAACTCGTTTGCCTCGCCCGCCGAGGGGTGGGCGGAGTGTCGGGCGAGATCGCTTCGCCGGAAGGAAGCCACGTGACGGTGCGGGAAACAAGGGGCGCCCAGGGCGGCGCGGCTGGTCTTGGAGGCTTTCGAGCTGGTGTGACCCGCCTAGCTGTAGGCGGGCTCGGCCGAGCGAAATGGATCGATGGCGGTACGGTTGGACCGCCGACGATTGCTTCAGACAGGCCCCTCGGCTCAAGGGACATTCGAGCATGCCGCCCGCGCCTCATGTTAGCGAACGCAAACAAATCGCTTGACTGATAATTAGCGATTGCTAACATGAGGTCATGACCTCTGCAAACCCCCGTGGAACGGCCCGGGACGCCGTGTTGACCCATTCGCTCCGCCTGTTCGCGTCGCGCGGTGTCGAGGCCGTCAGCGTGCGCGACATTGCGGCGGCGACGGGCTTCACCAACCCGGCGCTCTTTCGCCACTTCGCCGGCAAGGACGTCCTGGCCCAGGCGTTGTTCGAAAAATGCTATCGGCGTCTGGTAGAGGCGCTGGACGCGGCGGCCGAAAGCGACGGGCTACGCGCCTGGCTCGCGGCAGCGTTCGCGGAGATCAATCGTCTCCCGGAGGGCGCGCTCTTCGTGCTGGAGAATCTCAAACGCTATTGGCACACGCTTCCCGAGGATCTGAAGCGTCGCAGTCTGCCCAGTATAGCCCTCGATATGATCGCCCGAGAAAGCCGGGCCGGCCGGGTGCGCGCCGAGATTTCCCCATCGCTTGTGGCGACCGTGCTCTTCGGAACGCTCAGCCAGGTGGCGCGATCGGTCCATTTCCACGAATCGACCATCGATCCGGATGAACTCGCCCAAAGCCTCGCGACATTGCTTTGCGAAGGGCTGGAACCGCGGTGATCTCAAGAATTCCTTCAAATCAGGGGTAACAACATGGCGATACGAAAAGCAGAAACAACTGGCTGGAGCTCGACGGACGCGGCGTTTGTCGCCCTACTGGCCTCGCTGACAGCGACGGGCGCCGCGTTCGCCTCCGCGCCAGCGCCGACGGGCGTCTGGACGTGGGACGATGGCCGTGCCGCGGTCGAATTCCACATGTGCGGCGAGGCCTTGTGCGGGCGAATTGTGTGGTTGAAACAAGGTTCTACGCCCAGTGCGCGGCCCACTCTGGACGTAAAAAATCCAGATCCAGCACTGCGGCGGCGAACTGTCTGCGGGCTCGACTACATCACGGGCGTTAAGAACACCAAAGATGGGTCTTGGAAGAGCGGCCATATCTACGATTTTAGTAGTGGATCCACCTACGATCTTGACATCGACTCGATTGATTCGGGGGCGATAAAAATGCGCGTTTACAAAGGCGTACGGATGTTCGGGGCGAACTTAATGCTCGTACGTCAGCACACGGTGCTTCCAACCTGCAAAAGCGAACATGAAAACAACTGAGCCTGAGGAAACCCATGACACTCGCAACGCTCATAAACGGATTGATCAATTTCTCGATCTTCGCTCTGCCGATTCCCGTCATGGCGTGGCTGGATCGTCCGAAATCCAAACGTAAACCGCACAAATAGAGATCAACGCCGTGTATGCAGGACATTTTGCCAGCGCGCTTGTGTTTAAGACTGTCAAGCCACAGACTCCAACCTGGGCGCTTGTGGCTGGCGCCGGATTGCTCGATTTGTTGTTCGGCGTCCTCGTCGCGCTAGGCATTGAGGGGGTCCTGCCAAAATGGAACACAGCCCATCTGCTCAATATTCCATGGTCGCACTCATTATTGATGGTGATCCTTCTGGGCGGCGCCTATGCTGCGCTGTTCCGCCGACATGGACGGGGGGTGATGCTGGTATTGTTCGCGGCCGTCCTGCCACACTGGGTATTGGATATTCTTGTCCATCGTCCCGACATGGAGCTATGGCCGCATTCCGGGGTGAAACTCGGCTTCTTCGATGTGTTCGGGCCTGTTTCAGGCTGGGCCGAAACCGCGATCGTGACGGTTTCCATGGCCATTTACGGCCTGCGCGCCCGCGTTACCGATGAATACGCCCGCCATTGGATAGCCATGTGCGGACTGATGGTGGCTTTTTTGACCATCGGCCTCACCGGGCGGTGAGTCTATTGAAGGGCACGAGGACGGGCCGATGATGGCGAGCGTGTTGGCAGATATTATGAGCATGAAGGCAGCGCTTTTGTCAGCTAATCCGAGCAGGAATTGGCGCTGTCTGCGAGCACGAGCCTCGATGTTGGCAAGCGCCTACACCTAACCGCTGAAGCTGGCGGTGATGGTGCGACCGGCGCGCTCGATGGTGATGGCCCAGGGGCCCGCGCCCGCGGCCACCGCTGCGGCTGCGTCCGCGGTGGACACGATCTGGCGGCCGTTGATCTGGCGGATGAAGTCGCCCGGCTGGATGCCGACGCTCTGAGCGAAGCCGGGCTCGATGCGGGTGACGAGCACGCCATGGCCCATGAACGGATCGAGGCCGTTGTCATAGGCGGCGGCCGGAGAGACATTGATCACCGTAGCCCCCGCGAAGGGGTTGCGGCCGGTGAGAACGCGCGTATCGGCGGTCGGCACCGCAGGCGGCGCCTCGACACGAACGGTGAGGCTACGGGGCGCGGCGCCGCCCCGGCGAACCTGAAAGGCCAGGGGCTCGCCGGCGCTGTGGGTGGCGACGCGGTAGTTGAGGCCGGCCTCGTCGTTCACCTCGTCGCCTTCGACGGAGACGACCACGTCGCCCTGCGCGATGCCGGCGCGAGCGGCGGGGCCGCCTGGCCAGACATCTGTGATCACCACCCCCCGGGGCGCCTCGAGGCCCAGGCTGCGGGCCATTTCTCCCGTGAGGGCCTGACTCTTCGCCCCCAGCCAGGGCCGGGCGACGGCGTGGCCGCCGCCGACAGCCGCCTCGACCACCTGGCGCGCCATGGCTGCGGGAATGGCGAAACCGACCCCGGCCGAGGCGCCCGAACCGGAGACGATGGCTGTGTTGACCCCGATCAGATGACCGGACATGTCGACCAGCGGCCCGCCGGAGTTGCCTGGATTGATCGAGGCGTCAGTCTGGATGAAGACCGAATAGTCGCTGATGCCCACCCCCGAGCGGGCCATGGCCGACACGATGCCGTTGGTCACCGTCTGGCCGACGCCGAACGGGTCGCCGATGGCCAGCACCAGATCGCCCACCTGGGGCGCGGCGGCGGCGTCGATGGTGAGGGTAGGCAGGGCCTCGCCCTTGGTATCGATGCGCAGTACCGCCAGATCGGCGCGGGCGTCGTCCAGGATCACCGTGGCGGGCCATTCACGCCGGTCGGCGGTCACGACCCGGATCTCCTGGGCCCCGGCGATCACGTGATGGTTGGTCAGCACCACCCCGTCGGCGCGAACGATCGAGCCCGAGCCCAGCGACTGCTCCACCCGCTCACGCGGCACGGCCCCGGCGAACATGCCCCAAAAGGGATCGACCTGCTGGCGCACGACCCGCCGGGAAAAGACGTTGACCACCGCCGGCACCGTGCGACGAACGATCGGAGCGAACGAGAGCTTAACCGCCGCCGCATCGGTCGGCGCCACCTCTACGGCGCGAAGCGTAGCCGGTGAGACAGCAATGAAGGCGATGGCGGCGAAAACGCGGGCGGCGATCATGGCGTCAACATCGGCGAAAGTTCCGGCGCAATTTTGACCGAACGCGCGTCCCCGGTCTCTGACTACGGACTGGCCACAACCGCCTCCGCCGGCCCCGCGATCGGACGGGCGACTTTCAGCGACAGGGCGAAGGAGAGGGCCAGGAGGCCGGCGGCGCCGAGGATCGCGAGGCCAGGCATGTGCAGGACGGCTTCATGTCGGATCGACCAGGCGAAGGTGAGACCAAACACGACCGGGCCCAGCATGGAGGCGATGCCCTGAAGGCTCTGAAGAGAACCCTGGAGCTGGCCCTGGTTCTGGGGGCCGACGCGGCGGGTCATGAGGCCCAGTATGCCGGGCTGGATCAGGCCCGTCATGGCGAAGACGGGCATGGCGGCGAGGTAGAGCCAGGGCCGGTCGGCCAGGGCGTACATGGCGAAGCTCAAGGCGCCGAAGCCGGTGCCGAGGAGCACGGCGCCGCGCTCGCCGAAGCGCTTCACCACCGGCGAGACGACAAAGAACTGGACCAGGATCTGGCAGGTTCCGGTGGCCAGGAAGGTGAGACCCAGAATGCCCGGCGTCCAGCCATAGCGATAGCCGGTGTAGAGCACGAAGATCGCCGGCAGCGAGGCCTGGGCGAACTGCCAGAGGAAGTTGGCGCTGGCCAGGCCAAGAAGCTCGCCGCGCTCACGCAAGAAGGCGAGCGAGCCCAGCGGATTGGCGCGGCGCCAGTTCATCGCCGGAGTGCGCCGGTCGGGCGGCAGGGATTCGGGCAGCACGAGGGCGCCATAGATACCATTGATCAGGCAAAGGCCGGCGGCGAGCATGAACGGCAGGCGCAGGTTGATCTCGCCCAGGGCCCCGCCGATGCTGGGCCCGATCACGAAGCCGAAGCCGATGGCTGAGCCCATGATGCCGAAGTTGCGCGCGCGTCGCTCCGGCGGGGTGATGTCGGCGACATAGGCGTTGGCGGTGGAAAAGCTGGCCGCCGTCATGCCGTTGATCACCCGACCCAGATAGAGCCAGGCCAGGGTCGGGGCGAAGGCCATGAACAGGAAATCGACGCACAGACCGAAGATCGAGATCAGCATCACCGGTCGCCGGCCATAGCGGTCGGAGAGCATGCCCAGCACCGGGCCGCAGACGAACTGCATCGCCCCCCAGGTGGTGGCGAAGAGCACATTCCATTCCGAGGCCGAGGCCGTGTCACCATGGGCGAAGTGCTTGAGCAGATTGGGCAGGATCGGGATCATGATGCCGAACGAGACGGCGTTCATCAGCGCTGTGGCGAATACGAAGCCGAAGGCCGCGGCGCGGGGCGCGCGCGCGGCCGGAGCGGCGGTGGTTTCGTCCGTGCTCATGCGCCCGCACCCTCCAGAGCGGCCTTGTACGACGCGAGGAGGGCGCCCCACCACTCCCCGTGACGGCGCATGAACACGGCGTTCGGAAAGCCGTGCCGAGCGAGGTGGCCGGCGGGGACGCTGTCCCAGCCCAGATGTTCGACGGTGACACGGGTCTCCTCCCCCGCCGCTTCGAAGGTGACGTGAACCCGCGTTTCCTGGCCGGGTGCGAACGTGGCCTGGCGCCAGGTGAAGTCGAGGCGCGACGGGGGCGCCCAGACCAGCACCCGGCCGATCTCGAACACCTTGCCGGCCTCGCGGGTTTCGATCAGCCGCCCGCCTTCGCCCGGCTCGAAGGAGAGCACCCCCGGCTGGCGCGGAGTGAAGGCGAAGAGAGCGTTGGGTCGCCACCAGACGCCGATCTGCGCGGTGAAGGCCTCGAACGCGCGGGCCGGGCTGGCGTGCACGCGCAGGGCGACGAGTACACGGGAGGTCACGGTGGCGGCTCGGCCGGGGGCGCCTCGGCTTCAAGATGGGACTTGAAGGCGCCGAGCTGTTCGGCCCACATCCGCTCGGTTTCCTCCAGCCAGCGCAGCAGCTCGGTCATGGCGCCGGTCTCCAGGGCATAGACGCGCACGCGGGCGTCGAACGCCGGATGGCTCTCGCTGACCAGGCCGCCCTGGCGCAGGGCGCGCAGCTGGCGGCTCATGGCCGGAGGCGAAAGGCCAGTGGCCCGGGCCAGCTCGCCTGCCGCGCGCGGGGCCTGGCGCAGCAGATCGACTATCGCCCGCCTGCGCGGATCGGCCAGAGCCGCCAGGGTGCGGTCTAGGGCGGCTGCGCTCACACCCAGCCGGTGATCTTCAGGCCGCTGGCCGCCGCCGCCTCCTCGCGAGTCACCGGCTCGACGGTGGCGGAGACGGACCAGATGTGGCCTTCCAGATCGCGGCATCGGTAGCTGCGGTCGCCGTAGAACTGGGTTTCCGGCTCCGCAAGAATCTGCGCTCCCGCCGCCCGCGCGTGCTCGCAGTGGGCATCGATGTCTCCGTCGACGTGGATGTGCACGGATTGCGTGTTCTTGCCGGCGAGGGAGGCTGGGCTCTTGTGATCCTCGCTCCATTCGGAGCCGATCATCACCACGCCGGTCCCATATTTCATCTCCGAGTGGACGACGGCGCCGGCCTCATCCTCGATCAGCATGAACACCTCGAAGCCGAACGCCTTTTCCAGCCACGCCAGGGCGGTGCGCGGATCACGGTAGCTCAAGGCGGGCGTGAGGGCGGGGCGCCAATCGGCCATGGCAAGGACTCCAGTTGCGGCTCGGGTTAATATTTCTAGCTAGATGAAACTATCTCGTCAAGCCTGACGATGCCGCAACGCTTGGAACAGGCAAGTTACGAATGGGTTTTGTGCTGGGTTCGGGCCTCCCGACGAACCGGGCGCGCTACGCCCGCGTCAACCCATCAGCACGCACCATTGGCGGTGCAGAAAGCGTAACCCACAATGTCTAAACCCAGCGACCTGAGCGACCTCTACACCGACGAACTGAAGGACCTTTGGTCGGCGAACGACCAGATGAGCAAGGTCGTCAAGACCCTGTCGACCAAGGCCACCGAAAAGGGCCTGAAGGACATGCTGGCCAAGTCCAGCGAGGGCATCCAGGGCCACACCGAGCTGCTTAAGGGCCTGATCGCCGGCCAGAAGGAAACGGTGAAGAAGGAGCACTGCAAGGGAATGGAAGGCCTGGTCGCCGAGGCGGTCAAACACACGACCGAGGAAGCGCCCGAGAAGGGGCCTGTGCTCGACGCGGTGATCATCACGCAGTTCCAACGCATGACCCACTACGGCATCGCCGGCTTCGGCACCGCCGCGGCGTTCGCCGACGCCCTGAAGCTGAAGGCCGACAGCGCCAAGCTGAAGGCGGCCGTCAAGGACATGTACGGCGCGGACGAATACCTGAGCAAGCTGGCCGAAACGAGCGTGAACCTTCACGCGGAAGCGGCCTGAGCCGGGCCGCGCCCCCGCCTTACGAGCGGGGGCGCGGTTCGACGTTCACGCGGTGAGCTGGGTGAGGGCGTTCCACAGCTCGCCGTCGGCAAACGGCTTCCTGAGAAAGCGGGTCTTGTCGGGCAGGTCGCGCCACTCCAGCGCCGCGTTGCCGGAGATCACCAGGATCTTGATCGGCGGCCAGCGAAAACGGACGTGATGGGCGAGGCGAACGCCGTCCATCGACCCTGGCATCTCAACATCGGTGACCATCACCTCGATGTCCGAGTGTGAATCGAGGAGGGCGATGGCCTCGTCGGCGTCGCCGGCCTCGAGCACCTCCAGATCATGACGGTCGAGAAAGTCGACCAGGGCCATGCGGATCAGCACCTCATCGTCGACCACCAGAATTTTCCGGGCCTTGAGCGGTGCGAACTGTCTCATGGCCACCCTCACTGTCGCACGCGCCTCGGCCCCGAGTGTCGGCCGCTCCAGCCGCATGCTCCGCCGTCTGATGGTAAGGACCCGGATCCGTCGCCTGTTCCGCCCAAGCGCGATATCGCCGCGCGCGACCCGCGTCGAGGCGACTTGAGTTTCGGAGGACCGGGTGTAACCTTTCGCCTCCATCCAGGGGGAAACGGGCTCAATGGCGAGCTATCTGGAACGGCTGGACACCACGCCGGAAGACAAGCGTTGGGCCCTTGCGCGGGGGTGGCTGTTCGGCGAGCCCCTGCCCTTCTTCGCGGAACTGCGGCGCGAGCGGCCTATCCTGGCTCTGCCCGAACTGACGCTGGCGGCGCGGTTCGACGACTGCACCGACATCCTGCGTCAGCACGACGTGTTCAGCGTGCGACTCTATAGGCCCAAACAGGGCGACTATTGGATGGCGCAGGACGACACCGCCGTGCACTGGCGCGAGAAGTCGATCATGCGCGCGATTCTGGATCGCGAGGAAATCCCCGATATCCGGGATTTCGTCGGTCAGACGGCGGCCACGATCCTGACGGCGGCGGGCGGCTCGATCGACGCGGTGGGCGGCTTCGCCCGGGCCGTGCCTACGGCCCTCGTGCGCGAGTGGTTCGGCCTGAACCATGCCGACCCGGCCAAGCTGATCGAATGGTCGTACTGGAACCAGATCGACGCCTTCTGGAACCAGCCGTTCGACGCGATGGCGTGGCCCGATCCCGACGAGATCGTCCGGCGGCGCGTGCTGGCGGACGTGGAGCTGGCCGCATGGCTGGCGACCCTCACGGCGCTTCGCGAGGCGGAGATCAAACTTGGTCGAGGTGGCAACGATGCGCTGTCGCGTCTTCTGAAACTGTCGTGCTCGGGGGCGCTGAACTTCGACCTGGTCCGGGTGATCGAGAACGCCGGCGGCCTGCTGATCGGGGCGGTGGAGACGACCTCGCACGCTGTGGTCAATGTGCTGGAGTTCCTGATGCAGCGGCCCGAAGATCTGGCGCGCGCCAGAGCCGCGGCGCTGGGCGACGTCGACTCGGCCGTGGACGGCTTCGTGTTCGAGGCGATGCGGTTTCGCCCGGCTTTCCCATACTTTTTCCGCACCTGCGAGCGGGCGACGGAGCTGGGACGCGGAACGCCACACGAAACGGCGATCGCGCCCGGGACGACCGTGCTGGCCGTCACCCATTCGGCCATGTTCGACGAGGCGGCGCTGTCTCACCCGAGCGAATTCGATCCCAGCCGAGAGCTGGGCAACCAGTTCCATTTCGGTCTGGGCATCCACGAATGTCTGGGTCGGGCGATCGCCCAGGTGATGATCCCCGAGATCGTGCGACAGGCGCTACGGCTGCCGAACCTGGTCGCCGAGCCGGTGGACAAGAAGGGCGGGCCGGTGCCAGAGGCGTGGGCATGGCGATGGGGCTGAGGGCCCGCCTCGCCGCCGCCCTGACCGCGGTGGCCCTTCTGGGGGCCGCGCCGGCGCCGGTGGTCAGCTATGCCGATCAGGGCTGGAGTCCGTCGCAGCGGGCGCGGTTCTACGGCACCGGCCAGGGCTCGCGCATCATGCCCTACGCCTGGTTCGCGGCGCTGACGCGGGCGGACGACGGGACGCCGTTCAGCGCCGATCAGCTGGCGCGCTACGGCTATCTGCACAACGCGGACCCGGCCGCGCCGGCGGGACTGCCGCTGGGCTTCGTACTGAGCGGCTCGGGCGCCTCGGCGCGGGTGGGCATGACCTGCGCGGCCTGCCACACGGGCCAGCTGGAATATCAGCGAGACGGCGAGACCCGGGCTCTGCGGCTGGATGGCGCGCCGGCCCTGACCGATTTTCAGGGGCTGCTCGCCGACCTTACGGCCGCGGCGCGGGCGACACTGGCCTCGCCTGCCCGGTTCGACGCCTTCGCCCACGCGGTGCTGGGCAGGGACTACGGGGCCGGAGCGGCCGCGCGCCTGCGCTCCGACTTTGCCGCCTGGACAGGCCAGTTCGGCGCCTTCATGGACGCCAGCCTGCCGCCGACCCCATGGGGGCCCGGGCGGCTGGACGCCTTCGGCATGATCTTCAACCGGGTCGCCGGGCGCGACATCGGCATCGGCGCCAACTTCGCCCCAGCCGACGCGCCGGTGAGCTATCCGTTCCTGTGGGACGCGGCGCGCCAGGATCACACCCAGTGGACCGGCTCGGTGCCCAACTGGCTCTTCATCCAGTCACTGGGCCGCAACACCGGCGAGGCGTTCGGGGTGTTCACCGAGTTCAAGCCAGGAGTGATCTTTCCCAGCACCTGGTTCACCCCGACCTTGCTCGACTACAAGAACAATTCTGCCGATTTCGCGGGGCTCGAGACCCTCGAGGAGACAGTCTCGACGCTGAGACCGCCGCCCTGGCCGCGCGATCTTTTCGGGCTGGACGAGGCCCTGGCGGCGCGCGGGTTGGTGGTGTTCAACGCCAACTGCGCCGCCTGCCACGGCGAGCGGACCTCGCCGGAGCTGGCGAGCGCCTGGGCGACGCCGGTAAAGGCGGTCGGCACCGACCCGAAGATGGCGATCAACAGCAGCCGCATGGTCGATCCTGGGCTGTTCAACGGCTCGGTCCTGCCGCCGCCGCCGTTCGGGGCGGTATTCACCCGGCCCGCCAAGGCCAGCGACCTGCTGGCGAGCGCCGTGGTCGGCAGCCTGCTGGCCGAGGCGTTCGTGCCGCCGGTGATCACGCCGGACAAGCTGGCGACAAGCGGGGTGTGGCGCGCGGTGGCGCGGGATCTGGCCACGCGCTCGCCCGGCGAACAGCTCGACATCGTCACCAATCCCGACGTGTTCCTGAAGACCGACCCCAAGGCGCCGATCACCACCAGTCTGAGCGGCCTCTATCGCAAGCCGGCCACGGCCGACGCCGGAGCGGCCTACGAATCGCGCGTGCTGCACGGGGTGTGGGCGACGGCGCCCTATCTGCACAACGGCTCGGTGGCCAATCTCTGGGAGCTGCTGACGCCGCCGGCGCGACGGATGACGCGCTTCGCCGTGGGGAGCCGGACCTATGATCCCCGGAACGTGGGCTGGGCCACCGATCGCTCGCCCTACCCGTCCGGCGTATTTGTCGCCGACCCCGCGCGCGGGAACGGGAATGGCGGCCACGACTATGGCACGGGACTGAGCGACGCCGACCGCTGGGCCTTGATCGAATATATGAAGACGTTGTGAGGCAGGGGGGAACGCGGCGATGATCGGCTACGCGATGCTTGGGACCAACGACCTGGCCGGGGCGGAAGCGTTCTGGGGGCAGATTGTGGGCCTGCTGGGGGGCGCCGAGGCCACCGCCTACAGGTCGGAGGCGCGCGTATGGTACGCCGGGCCCTCCGGCGGGCCGCCGCTGCTGGTGATCACCAAACCGCACGACGGAAAGACGGCGAGCGTGGGCAACGGCTCGATGCTGGCCCTGGTTTCCGACAGCCGCGCGGTGGTGGACGCGGCCCACGCCAAGGCTCTGTCGCTGGGCGGGGCCGACGAAGGCGCACCCGGCACACGCACGTCTCCCTTCTACGGTGCCTATTTCCGCGACCTGGACGGCAACAAGGTGTGTGTCTTCACCCTCGCGGGCGAATAGTCAGCCGAGCAGAGGCTCGAGATCCGGATCGCCTTTTTTGGCGGCGCGCTGGAAGGCGGGGCGGGCGCCGATGCGCGCGAGGTAGGCGCGGATGTTGGGAAAAGGCGCAAGGTCGCGCGGCACGAAAACCCGCATGGTGGTGAGCGGGAACAGCATCATGATGTCGGCGGCGGTGAACGCGTCGCCGGCGAAGAACGGCACGTCGGCGAGCCGGGTCTCGACCATCTCGTGGGCGCGCGCGGCGCGTTCGCGCAGAGGGGCGACCGCCGCCTGGTCAGCCATGCCCAGGATCGTCAGCACCAGATCGACCATGCCGGCCGGCATCATCGAGCCGTTGGCGAAATGGAACCAGTAGAGATAGTCGGGGAAGTTAGGCGCTTCCGGCCCCACGGCGAGGCGGCCGTGACCGTACTTGCCGATGATGTAATCGATGATGGCCCCGGATTCGCCCAGGGTGAGGTCACCGTCGGTGATCACCGGCGCCGTCTCGAACGGGTGCAGGGCCTTGTAGTTCGCCGGGGCCATGCGGCTGACCGGATCTCGATCGTAGCGCACCAGCCGGTAGGGAATCCCCAGCTCCTCGCACAGCCAGACGATGCGGTCGGACTGAGAGACGCCCAGGTGATGGACGGTGAGCACGGCGGCGGCGGGGCCTAGTCGGCGCCGGCCTGGATCACGGGGCCGGAATCCAGCCCCTTGGCGGCGACGTCGCGATCGACGAACTCGATCACCGCCATGGCGGCGTTGTCACCGTGGCGAAAGCCGGCCTTGAGTACGCGGATGTAGCCGCCGCCGCGACCCTTGTAGCGCGGACCGAGGGTGGCGAAGAGCTTGCCCACCTGGCCCACGTCACGCACCTTGGAGATGGCCAGGCGGCGGGCGTGCAGGTCGCCCTTCTTGGCCAGGGTGACCAGCTTTTCGACGAACGGGCGCAACTCCTTGGCCTTGGGCAGGGTGGTGACGATCTGTTCGTGCTTGATCAGGCTGGCGGCCATGTTGGCGAACATCGCCGTGCGGTGGCTCGACGTGCGGCCCAGTTTGCGGCGGGTGTATCCGTGACGCATGTCGAACTCTCCTTGAGCGCGGCCGTCTCGCGACGGGCGGCCTCGATAACGGGCGTAGGCTAGATCTGGTCTTCGAACTTCTTGGCCAGGTCTTCGATGTTTTCCGGCGGCCAGTTGGGCACATCCATGCCCAGATGCAGGTTCATATTGGCCAGCACCTCCTTGATCTCGTTCAAGGACTTGCGCCCGAAATTCGGTGTGCGCAGCATCTCGGCCTCGGTCTTCTGGATCAGATCGCCGATGTAGACGATGTTGTCGTTCTTCAGGCAGTTGGCCGACC
>JBBRQK010000002.1:0-223474 GCA_038226475.1 Caulobacterales bacterium
GATGCTTGCGAGGTTCGCACAGACCGCGCGCGAGCGGATGCGCGTGCCCGGCGGCGGCTACCGTCGCGACCATATCCGCGCGCTGGCAAAGCGCGTCGAGGTCAACGATGGCGAGCTTCGCATCATGGGATCGAAGTCCGACTTGCTGCGCACGCTCGCCGCCTCAGGCGGCGCAGGAACGCTACCAGGCGCAGTGCCCAGCTTTGTTCCGAAGTGGCGGAGAGGGCGGGATTCGAACCCGCGATACCCTTGCGAGTATGCCGCATTTCGAGTGCGGTGCTTTCAACCGCTCAGCCACCTCTCCTCAAGGGCCGACGGGCGAGAGCCTCCAAGCAGGAGGCCCGGGCGAGCGAAGGGGCGGAACCTAGCGACGCGGACCCCGCCACGCAAGGCCGGGGCCGTCTCGCGCGCCGTTCGCCGCTTCAGGGAAACGGGCCGGCGCGGGTGAGGGCCGACACGGGAGGCTTGCCGATCTTCTCCCCGATCCAGCGGGCGGTCGCCACCAGCGCCTCGGCGTCGAGCCCGGTCTCGAACCCCGCCCGTGCGAGCATGTAGACCAGATCCTCGGTGGCGATGTTGCCGGTGGCCGCCGGCGCGAACGGGCAGCCGCCCAGGCCGCCGCAGCTGGCGTCCAGCACCCGCACGCCGGCGTCCACGGCGGCGAAGGCGTTGGCGAGGCCCGTGCCGCGCGTGTCGTGGAAATGCATGCGCAGGCGCGCGCCGGGCGCGGCGGCGCAAACCGCCTCGATCCGCGCCCGCACGGTCCAGGGATCGGCCACGCCGATGGTGTCGGCCAAGGCGATCTCCCCGATCCCCAGGGCCGCCGCGGTCCGCGCGATGAACACCACGCGCTCGGCGGCAACCTCGCCCTCGAACGGGCAGCCGAAGGCGACCGCGATGGTGACGGAGAGGGGCGGTCCTCCGCTCGTCCGCTGGCGTCCGACGATGGCGGCCAGGGAGGCGAGTTGCTGGGCGACGGTCGCGCCCTGGTTTCTCACCCCGAAGGCGTCGGTGGCGCACACCACCACATTGGCCTCGTCGCAGCAGGCGGCCGCGGCCCGGAGCCAGCCACGCTCGTTCAGCACCAGGCCGATGCGCGAGCGGCCGGGCTCGGCCGGCAGGGCGGCCATGACCTCCTCGGCGCCGGCCATCTGCGGCACCTTGGCCGGATTGACGAACGAGGCCGCCTCGATGCGGCGCGCGCCGGCGGCTTCGAGTCGGCGCACGAACGCCACCTTGTCCGCCACGCTCAGCAGCGCCTTCTCGTTCTGCAGGCCGTCGCGGGGACCGACCTCGACGATCTGGACCGAGCGGTTCATCGGGCGGGCGCCTCCGGCAGGAAGATGCGCAACAGGTCGCGCCGGTTGTTGGAATAGTCCAGCCCCGCGCCCTCGCCGACAGACCGGGCCGTGACGCCCCTGCGCGCCAGGGCGGCCTGGAAGGCCGGGGCCAGCCGGTCCTCCACGATCGCCGGGCGGCCGTCGGCGATGGCGGCGGCGGCGGCCTCTGCGTCACCCAGTTCGGTCGCCGCGCCGAGCAGGAAAACCAGGCTCGGCTCCTCGTATCCGGCCACGGTGACGGGGCCGGGGGTGACGCCGTTGAGCGGGCTCGCGCCGGCGGTCGCCAGCGCCTTGGCCGCCCGGCTCGCCAGCCACAGGGGCCGTAGGCTGGGCGCAAGCGCTCCCAGCAGGATCGCGTGCGCCGTGAGCGCCAGGGCCCCGGCGGCCAGGAGCGCCGGGACAGGGCGGCTTCGCCACAACAGCCAGCCCCCGACCGTCCCCGCCGCGGCGAACAGCAGGGCGCCAACCCCGGCCCAGGCCACCGACCCGTCGCCCAGGATCGCCACCGCGGCCGGCCCGAGCGCCGCCAGCATCAGCCCTACGACCACGACGAGGCCACTTCCCGTCCAGCGGCTCGCGCGCCCCACGGGTTCGGCGAGAGCCCGGGCGAGCAGGATCGCGACCGCGCCGTAGAGCGGCAGGGGATAGTGGACGAGCTTGGTCGGCGCCGCCTCGAACACCAGCCAGGCCGGAACCAGCCAGCACAAACAGAACCTCACTCCCGGCTCGGTCCGGAAGCGCCAGGCCGCCACGGCCCCGGCGGGCAGCAGCAGGGTCGCCGGAAACAGTGTCAGGGGCAGGAGCAGGGCGTGCAGGCCGGGCGGGCCGCCGTGGCCATCGTCGCCTCCGACCAGCTTGGGTGCCAGATCGCCGCCCAGCGCCGCGCCCCAGAAGGCGCCGTCGGTCGCCACCGTCACCGCCATGGCCCAGGGGCCCAAGGCGACGAGCAGAAAGACCGCGCCCCAGCCCCAGCCCAGGTCCTTCATCCATCCGAGCCGGCGGTCGCCGATCGCCAGGGCGCCTAGGACCAGGATCACGACCATCGGACCGATCGGACCCTTGACCAGTATCGACAGGCCAAGGCCCAGCCACAGCAGCGCGCGGGTCAGGCGGCCGGCCGGCGGTCCGCCGCCCGCGGCCAGATAAAGGCGGCCCAAGGCGGCCATGGCCAGGGTGACGGCCCCGGCCAGCACCCCGTCGGTGGCGGCGATATCGGCCTCGGTGGACAGCAGGAAGCTGGCGCCGAGCATGGCGCCGGCGAGCAGGCTCGGTCCCGGTTTCAGGAACGCCGCCGCGCCCCAGGCGCACGCAGCGGCGGCGAGCATGGCGCCCAGCAGCGAGGGCAGGCGATAGGCCCAGATCTGTCGGTGCTCCACCTGGCTGAGCGAGGCCACGGCGATGGCCTGCAGCCAGTAGATGCCGGCCGGCTTCTTGAACCTAGGGGCCTCCTGGAATCTCGGGCTGACGAAGTCGCCGGTCTCCAGCATCTGGGCCGTGGCCTCGGCGAAGCGCGCCTCGTCGCGGTCCAGCGGCGGCAGGGCGAAGAGCCCTGGCAGCCCGGCCAGGAGGGCGACGAGGGCGGCCAGAACCGGGCCCCGCCAGTCGCGCCCCAGCCGCGTCAGGGAATCGTCGAGCCGCATGGGCCGCTCGTAACACGATCTTCGGCGCGCGGCCGTTTGCCACTATGAGGGCGCATGAGCGCTGTCGTCCCGCCAGAGATCTCGGTCGTCGTGCCGGTATTCGACGAAGCGGCGGCGGCGGCCCCTCTGGCGCTGGAGATCGCCGCGGCCTTCGCCGGCCAGGCGGTGGAGATCCTGTTCGTCGACGACGCCAGCGGCGATGGCACCCGCGCCTCTCTGGCCGCGCTCCAGGCCGAACTGCCCAACTTGAGACTGCTGTGGCATGCCCGGAACGCCGGCCAGAGCCGGGCCATCCGCACCGGCGTGCTCGCCGCCCGCGCTCCGGTGATCGTTATGCTGGACGGCGACGGCCAGAACGATCCGGCCGACGCCCCGCGCCTGGCGGCGGCGCTTGTCGCCGGGCCGCCGAGCCTCTCCATGGTCGGCGGGGAGCGGGTCCAGCGCAAGGACGGAGCCGCCAAGCGCTGGGCCTCCCGCCTCGCCAACGGTGTGCGCCGCAGGGTCCTGGCCGACGGGGCGGCTGACACCGGCTGCGGCCTCAAGGCGTTCCGGCGCGAGGCCTATCTGCGCCTGCCCTACTTCGATCACATGCACCGCTATCTGCCGGCCCTGATGCTGCGCGAGGGCTATCGGGTGGCGTTCGAGCCGGTCGGTCACCGGCCGCGCCGGGGGGGCCGTTCGAAATACACCAATCTGGGGCGCCTGCGCGCGGCGCTCACGGATCTGGGCGGGGTGCTCTGGCTGCGCGCCCGCTTCCGCGATCCGGGCGGCGTCGGGGAAGACTGACCGGCCCCACGCTCGACGCCCGGCCCCCGCGCCCCTACAAGCCCGCCAATGCGCTCCGCCGCCGTCTTCGCCGCCGCGCCACTGCTGATCCTGCCGGTGGGGGCCTACAATCTGTTCGTGGCCACCCTGGCCGGAGGCCTGACCTCCACGGCCGCCAACGCGGCAATCACCTCGGCGCTGTTTCGGCTGCGCACCGCGCCCGGCGGCCTTTGGCCCGTGAGCGTGGCCGATCTGCTGATCGCCGCGGGCCTGATCGTGCTGTTCGTGGAGCTGCTGAAGTCCGCCGCCGACCGGCGGGTGGCGATCGCCAACCATGCCCTCTCGATGGCGCTGTTCGTCGGCTGCCTGGTCGAATTGCTGCTGGCCCCCGCCTGCGCCACCTCGACCTTCTTCCTGCTGACCCTGATGGTGCTGCTGGACGTGCTCGCCGGCTTCGTCGTCACCCTAGCGGCGATGCGGCGGGAGGAGCGCTAGGCGCCCTTAGGCGCCGAGGGATTCGGGGCTGGCGCGGAAGAGATCGACGGCACCCTGGGTGACGGCCTGGGTCAGGCCCGGGCTCTGGCTGAGGATCTGTTCGCTATAGACCCGGGCCAGGCCGATGCGGGTGCGCCAGTAGTCGGTCGGGCCGTCGCCGGCGGCGAGGTGGCGGGCGGCGGCGAGGGCCTGTTTGCCCAGCATCCAGCCGCCGACCACGTCGCCCAGCAGCTTCAGATACGGCGTCGCCCCGGCCAGGGCGTCGGGCTGGGCGTGGCCGCGCCGCTCGATCAGCCAGCCGGTGGCCGACTGCACCGCCGCCAGCCCCGCCTCCAGGCGCGCGCCGATGGTGTGCAGCCAGGCGTCGTCGGCGCTCTTCAGTTCGGCCGCGGTGGGGAAGATATCGCTGACCAGCTCGCGCACGGCCTTGCCCTTGCCCAGCGCCAGCTTGCGGCCCATCAGGTCGATCGCCTGGATGCCGTTCGTGCCCTCGTAGATCGGCAGGATGCGCGCGTCGCGATAGTGCTGGGCGGCGCCGGTTTCCTCGATGAATCCCATGCCGCCGTGCACCTGCAGGGCCATCGAGGCCGCCTCGACGGCCATGTCGGTCGACCAGGCCTTGGCGATCGGCGTCAGCAGCTCCTCGCGGAAGCGGGCGGCGTCGCGGTCGACCGGATTGCCAGACAGCCGGCCGATGTCGGCGGCGACGGCGGTGGCGAGGCAGATGCCCCTCGCCGCCTCGATCCTGGCCTTCATCAACATCAGGGTGCGGCGCACATCGGGATGGTCGAACAGGCGCGAGGGCAGGGTTCCGGTCCAAGCCGAACGGCCCTGCTTGCGCTCGAGCGAAAAGGCGAGGGCCTGCTGATAGGCGCGCTCGGCGATGCCGACGCCCTGGACGCCGACATGCAGGCGCGCGGCGTTCATCATCACGAACATCGCCGCTAAACCCTGGTTCGGGGCTCCCACCATCTCGGCCCTGGCGCCCTCGAACAGCATGACGCAGGTCGGCGAGGCATGGACGCCCAGCTTGTGCTCGATGCTGGCGGGCCGCACGGCGTTGGCTTCACCCAGAGCGCCGTCGTCTCCCACCAGCCGCTTGGGGGCCAAAAAGAGGGTCAGGCCGCGCGAGCCTGGCGGGGCGTCCGGCAGACGGGCCAGGACGAGGTGGACGATGTTTTCCGCCACATCGTGGTCGCCCCAGGTGATGTAGATCTTCTCGCCGGTGAGGCGCCAGCCATCGTCGCCGTCCGGCTCGGCGCGGGTGGTCAAGCCGCCTAGATCCGAGCCGGCATGGGGTTCGGTGAGTTGCATGGTCCCGGTCCATTCGCCCGACACCAGGCGCGGCAGATAGAGCGCCTTCTGCCGGTCCGTGCCGTGCAGGCCGAGCGCCTCGATCGCCGCCAGGGTCAGCATGGGGCACAGGCCGAAGGCCATGTTGGCCGCCTGGATCATCTCGTAGACGGCGATCTCCAGCGCCTTGGGCAGGCCCTGGCCGCCGTGCGCCGGCGCGGCCGACAGGCCCTGCCAGCCGCCGGCGGCGAACTGGCGGTAGGCGTCGCCGAACCCCGGCGCGACGCGAACCCCGCCGTTCTCGAACCTCGCGCCTTCCCGGTCGCCGACGCGGTTGAGCGGGGCCAGTACGCCGGCGGCCAACTCTCCGGCCCCTTCCAAGACGGCGGCGGCCGTCTCGGCGTCCACGCTTGGGAACAGCCCGGCCAGCCGGCCGAAATCCGCCGCCGCTTCCAGCGAGAACAGAAGATCGCGAACGGGCGGCTTGTAGGTCATGACGGGTCCTCCCGGGCGAGCGGCCTATCTAGCCCAGATCGCGGGGCGGTCGAAACCCCGGCGCGCGGCGCCGTACCGGTCGGCCGGTGAGCCGTTGCGAGCGAGATCGACGATCGCTGTGAATTTGGTTTCGGATGTCGCCGGCGACCCCGTAAAGGAGCGGGATCGAAGCCCGAGGGATTCGCCGATGCCCGACCTGCGAGCGCGCCGCTACAACACCGTGGCCATGAGCCTGCACTGGCTGATCGCGGCGCTGCTGATCGTCAACATCCTGCTGGCCTGGTATTTCACCAACCAGAAGGGCCTGGCGGCGGCAGAGCCGGCGCAGCTGCACAAGTCGATCGGCATCACCATCCTGCTGCTCAGCGTGCTGAGGCTAGTCTGGCGCTTCGTCTCGCCGCCACCGCCCCTGCCGGCCACGGTCAGCGGCTGGGAGCGGGCGGCGGCGCTGACGGTCTATGGGCTGTTCTATGTCGTGATGATCGGCATGCCGCTTTCGGGCTGGGCGCTGAGCTCGGCCAGCCGGCTGATCAGCGTCTATCCGATCACCCTGTTCGGGCTCGTGCCCTGGCCGGCGATGTCGGCCTTCTCGCACCTGCCGGCGGCGCAGATGAAGGCGACGCGCGAGCAGTTCGAGCAGATCCACGGCCTGCTCGCCTGGCTCGCCTATGGTCTGATCCTGCTGCACGTGGGCGCGGCGCTGCGTCATCAGTTCCTCAAGCGCGATGCGGTGGTCTCGCGCATGATCCCGTTCGTGAAGCGTTGGGCGTGATGCGCCTGGCGTCGATCGCGGCGGCCCTGGCCCTGGCGCTGGCCGCGCCCGCCCTGGCCGGCGCGGCCCCGGCGCCGGGGTGGGCGGTCGACAAGGCGGCGTCTTCGGTGCGATTCGGCTCCACCTTCAACGGCGAGGCCTTCTCCGGCGCGTTCCGGCGGTGGGACGCCGACATCCGGTTCGACCCGGCCAACCTCGCCGGCTCCAGCGTCACGGCCAGTTTCGACACCGCCTCGGCCGCCACCGGTGACGCCGACCGCGACCAGTCCCTGCCAACTCCCACCTTCCTCTCCGCCGCCGCCTTCCCGCGCGCCACCTTCACGGCGCACACCTTCAGGGCTCTGGGCGGCGGTCGCTACATAGCCGACGGAACCCTGACCCTGCGCGGGGTGACCAAGCCGCTCTCCCTACCCTTCACCCTGGCCATCGCCGGGCCGACGGCGAAGATGACCGCCCAGGCGGCGATCAACCGCCTGGCGTTCGGCGTCGGTCAGGACCAGTGGCGCAAGGTCGACGCCCTGCCCTCCACCATCACCGTCACCATCGCCCTGGCGGCGCGCCGCCGGTAGTGGATCAGGCGGGGCCGGAGGCGATCGGCGCCGCGGCCGCCGCGCTGCGGGCCGGGCGCCTCGTCATCCTGCCCACCGAGACGGTCTATGGCTTGGCCGCCGACGCGGGAAACGCCGAAGCGGTGGCGGCGCTCTACGCGGCCAAGGGGCGGCCCAGCTTCAATCCCCTGATCGCCCATGTCATGGGCCTCGAGGCGGCCCGGGCGGCGGCCGATCTAGACGCGCGCGCGATGGTCCTGGCCGAGGCGTTCTGGCCCGGCCCCCTGACCCTGGTCGCCCCAGTCCGGGCGCAGAGCGGGATGTGCGACCTGGCGCGCGCGGGGCTGGACACGGTGGCCTTGCGGGCGCCGGCGCATGCGATGGCGCGGGCTGTGCTGGCGGCGTTCGGCGGCCCGATCGTCGCCCCCTCGGCCAACCGGTCGGGTCGTCCCAGCCCCACGACCTTGGCCGACGCCGCCGCCGAGACTGGCGCCTTCGCCGCCGTGGCGCTGGACGGCGGAGCGTGTTCCGTGGGCCTGGAATCGACGGTGGTGTCGCTGCTGGACGGGCCGGCGCGCCTGCTGAGGCCGGGGGCCGTGACGCGGGCCCAGATCGAGGCCCTGATCGGGCCGCTAGCCGAGGCCGGGAGCGACGCCCGTCGCTCGCCCGGCCGCCTCACCCGACACTACGCCCCCGTCGCCGCGCTGCGGCTCGACGCGGACCACCCTCTGCCCGGCGAAGCGTTCATCGCCTTTGGCGACGCGCCGGACGGGCCGGCCGTGTTCGACCTCAGCCCTGGCCGCGACCTCGCGCAAGCCGCCGCCCGCCTGTTCGCCCACCTGCGCGCCGCCGACGCGCTCCGCCCCGCGGCGATCGCCGTCGCCAGGATTCCGGACGAAGGGCTCGGCGAAGCCATCAACGACCGGCTGCGCCGCGCGGCCGGCCAGGTGGGGTGAGGCTCGGCCTGGGCGAAAAAATTCGCCGGGAACGGCCGGCGTTCGTGGGTGTTTTGCGAAGCCCGCTCAGAGCGCGATTTCGCCAGGTGTCTGTTCGCGTTGGGGATTTCCAGATCCGGCCGCGGACGAGCGGCGGACAAAACCGGACAAATCGGGACAGGAGCGGAACAACTCCGGACAGCCACGGGCAGAAAACGGACAGCGGCGGACAGCGGCATCACAGAAACGGACAGGCGCGGACGCGGGCGGACAACCGCGGACAAGCTCAGCAAGAAATCCGCTTGACAGATGATATCATATTGCAATAGTATAGCCGGCGAAGAGGAGAGTCAAGCATGGCGTCCCTGGGCGGACCCGCACTCGTCGCGCCGGCGGCGGCGATGAACGTCGCGCTCTATCGCATGGGCGATGCGGCCGCGGCCGGCGATATCGCGGTGGTGGTGGTGGCCGCCCACGTGAGCGAGGCCGGACCCGGAACGCCGGCGACGGCGACCGTCGATTGCACGGTGCGCAATATCGGCTCCACGCCCTTGTCTGTCTCGACGCTGCCGGCATTGGTCCTGGAAGACGCCGCGCTTCCGTCGGCCGAGGCCCTGGCCGCGATACGGACGCGGCCCGAGGCGCGGCCCGAGACCCTCGCTCCGAAGGCGGCTATCACTCTGTCGCTGGACTTCGAGCCTCCGGGCGCGCATCCGGACCTGGGCGGCTGGAGACTTCGGGTGGGCGGTCCATGGGGGCCGCGGATCCTGCTGCGCCGATCAGACGCACAGGCGAAGCCCTCTGCATGACACCTTCAACACGATCGGGGGAAGCCTAAATGAACCGCAGGATCGGCGACCAAGGGGAGACTTCGGGCCGTTACGGGCCGAGCGACGCCCGGTCCGGCGGGGGCGTCCTTCGGCCGGACTTCAATGGCGGCGGTGGGACGCCGGTCAAGACGGTCGACAACACCACTTCGGTCGGCACGGTCGGCGATTTCACCAACCAGGACATCAACGGCCTTATTGCCGGGTCTGGCTGGAATACGACCAGTCTCACCTACAGTTTTCCGACCTCGGCGACAGACTACGGCGCCGGCTATTCCGACCAATCGGCGGTCTCGGGTTTCCAGCCGCTCATCGCCACGCAACAGGCTGTCGTGCGATATGCCTTCGATCTGATCTCGCAATACACCTTGCTGAACTTCACCGAGATCACCGAAACCCCCGACACCCACGCGACCCTGCGCTATGCCGGCTCATCGGCTCCGCCGACGTCCTACGCCTATTACCCCGGAACCAGCGACACCGCCGGGGACGCCTTCTACGGCAACATTCGCGACACCGACCCGATGAAGGCCGGGTACGAATTCGACACCATCCTGCACGAGATCGGCCACAACATGGGCCTCAAGCATGGCCAGGACGACGATGGCGTGCACGGCGTCCTGCCCACGAACCATGACTCGACGTCGTGGTCGCTCATGGACTACCACAGCTATATCGGCGCCGACTCCTTCTATCGGAACGTGGAAGGCAGTGGCAATACGACCTATATGGTCGACGACATTGCTGCTTTGCAGTATATATACGGCGCCAACTTCGCTACCCAGGCCTCGGATACCGTCTATAGCTGGAGTCCGACCACCGGCGAGGAATTCATCAACGGGGTCGGCCAGGGCGCCGCGGTGACCAACACAGTGTACATGGCGCTGTGGGATGGAAACGGCCACGACACCTATGACTTCTCCCACTACACCACCGACTTCACGATCGATCTGCGGCCCGGCGAGTGGTCGACGTTTTCCAGCGACCAGCTGGCCTATCTGAACTCGGCCGATCTTTCGATCCGCGCGCCCGGCAACGTCTGCAACGCCAATCTGTACAACGGCGATACACGATCCCTGATCGAGAACCTCAGGCTGGGCTCCGGCAACGGCGTCGCCACCGGCAACGCCGCAGACAATACGTTCTACGCCGGTTCGGGCGCCACCGTGACCCTGAACGGTCTGGACGGGAACGACACCTTCTTCATGAACGGCAACCTGAACGCGACCGACCAGATAGACGGCGGCGCGGGCTTCGACAGGGTGACCCTCACGGGAGACTATTCGGCCGGCCTGGTGTTTGGCGCCTCGACCCTGATCAATGTCGAAGCCCTCTCTGTGCGCGTGGGTTTCAACTACAAGCTGACCACCAACGACGCCACGGTGGCCGCCGGCCAGAACCTGCTCGTCAACGCCTCGTCACTCGGGGCCGCTAACACCCTGACCTTCGACGGCTCGGCCGAGACCGACGGCACATTCTCGCTCTACGGCGGGGCCGGGGGCGACAGCTTCGTCATGGGCGCTCACTTCGTCGCCACGGACCATATCGATGGCGGCGGCGGCCTCGACAGGCTTACCCTTGCGGGAGACTATTCGGCCGGACTGACGTTCGGCGCCTCCACCCTGATCAATGTCGAGCTTCTGTCGCTACGCGCCGGATTCAACTACAAGCTGACAACCAACAACGCCACGGTCGCCGGCGGCCAGAACCTGCTCGTCAACGCCTCGTCGCTCGGGGCCGCCAACACCCTGACCTTCGACGGCTCGGCCGAGACCGACGGCACATTCTCGCTCTACGGCGGGGCCGGGGGCGACAGCTTCGTCATGGGCGCTCACTTCGTCGCCACGGACCATATCGACGGCGGCGGCGGCGCCGATCGGGTGACCCTGGCGGGCGACTACTCGACCGGTCTGACGTTGGGCGCCTCGACCATGATCAATGTCGAGGTTTTGTCGCTGCGCGCCGGTTTCACCTACAAGCTGACCACGAACAACGCCACGGTCGCCGCCGGCCAGACCCTGACCGTCAACGCCTCGTCGCTCGGAGCTGCTAACGCCCTGACCTTCGACGGCTCGGCCGAAACCAACGGCGCATTCTCGCTCTCCGGCGGGGCAGGCGGCGATACTCTGATCGGCGGCGCGGGCGCAGACACCCTGATCGGCGGCGCCGGCGCCGATACTCTGGTCGGCAAGGGCGGGGCCAACGTCTTTCTCTACAAGCGCTTCACCGACAGCACCGCCGCGGCCGCCGACACGCTCACCGACTGGCACACCGGCGACAAGATCGACCTCGCGGCCGTGGATGCCGATACGTCCCTGGCCGGGGTGCAGAAATTCCATCTCGGCGCGACCGCGGGCCATGTGGGCGATATCGTCATCGCCTACGACGCGGTCAACGATCGCACGTCGATCGACCTCTACGACAGCGCGAGCGGCACGCCCGGCGGCCGCATCTGGCTGAGCGGAAACCATGCCGACCTCACCCGGGCCGACTTTAACGGCGTAGGGCCGCCGCCGCCGGCGCTGGCCCACACGATCGCGCGGTCAGCCCAGCACTTCGTTGCGGCGATGGCCAGCGTCGGCGGTGGCGCCGCCGCCCTCCACACCTCAATGACACTCCATCCGGCGGCCAGCGCCGGATACACGCTGGGCGACGCTCACTCCCATCGGACGCTCAGCCCGCGCCCGTACGCCTAGAACCAGCTTCTCACGCCGAAGGTGAAGCGCAGGTCGTCTTCCCGTCCGCCGTCGGCCCGCACGAGGTCTGCGGTACGGCCGAAGCGTCGCTCGTAGATGACGCCGACATAGGGGGCGAACTTGCGGGTGATCTCGTAGCGGAGACGCAATCCGCTATCGAGGTCCGAAGCCCCCGATCCGACGCGGCGGCCCGGATCATCCTTGGTGTAGAGGTTGAGTTCGGCCTGCGGCTCCAGGATCAGTTTCTGGGTGAAATGGAGCTCGTTGGAAGCGGAGAGTTTAACCGCGAAGTGGCCGCCGTTGCTGGCATAGGCGGTCGCCCCCACCCGGAAAAGGTACGGCGTCAGGCCCTCGACCCCGAACGCCGCCCACCCGCGCCCGCGCAGGGAGTCCGCATCGTACCGGGCGCCGGCCTGGAGATCGAAATAGGTCGAGATCGGCCGGGCGTAGAGCAGCTCCTGCTGGCTGTCCTCGAAGCGCCCTGCGGTCACCGTGCCCTCGCTCCTGAATCGGAGGCGGTTGAAGTCGCCGCCGACCCAGCCCTCGCCTTCGTAGCGGAAGCTCTGGTCGGCGCCGAAACGGCCCTCGAACTCGCTGAGCATGCCGTGGACGAAGGTCTGCCTGTCGCCGACCGGGTAGCCGAACGGGGTCGCCGAGTTGGGGTCGCCGCCGGGTGTCTGAGCCGTCGCCAGGATCGGCGAAAACGCGAGGGCCGCCGCCACCGCGCCGATCACGATTGGACGCATCAGGAGACGATCACCGTCCGGAACATGCCGGTCTCCATGTGATAGAGCAGGTGGCAGTGGAACGCCCAATGCCCCGGCGTATCGGCGCTGACGAGATAGCTCATCTTCTCGCCGGGCTTGACGGTCACGGTATGCTTGAGCGGCCGGTTCTCGTCCTGCCCGTTCTCGATCTCGCTGAAGAGGCCGTGAAGGTGGATCGGGTGCTCCATCATGGTGTCGTTGATCAGGGTGAAGCGCACCCTCTCGCCCAGCTTCAGGTGAACCGGCTCGGCCTGGGCGAACTTTCTGCCGTCGAAACCCCAGGTCCAACGATCCATGTTGCCGGTCAGATGAAAGACGATGTCCCGACTGGGTTCGCGCTGGTCCGGGCCAGGGCGCAGCGCCTTGAGGTCAGTGTAGACCAGGACCCTCCGACCAGCGTCGCCGAGGCCGATACCCTTGTCGGCGAGCCGGTTTTCGGGCGCCATCGCGACATTGTCGACGTTTACCGCGCCGTCCAGCTTGGCTGGGTCGACGCCGGATGCGTCGGCCGACGGGATCGCGGCGCCCGTGCTTTTCGCGGCGCTCATATCCATGCCCGCCATCGAGTCGCCCTTGGAGGGACCCATATCCATGCCGGGCATCGAGTCCTTGGCGCCGGACATGTCCATCCCCGCCATCTCCATTTCGCCCACGCCCATGTCCTTCATGGTGCGGAAGGGAACGGGATCCATCGCTGGGATCGGCGCCGACAGGCCGGCGCGGGGGGCCAGGGTCGCCCGGGCGTAGCCCGTCCGGTCGAGACTCTGCGCGAAGACGGTGTAGGCGCGATCCTCGGTCGGGGTCACGATGACGTCGTAGGTCTCGGCGACCCCGATGCGGAACTCGTCGACCGTCACGGGGTGAACGTCATAGCCGTCGCTCTGAACCACGGTCATCGTCAGGCCGGGGATGCGCACATCGAAGAAGGTCATCGACGAACCGTTGATGAACCTCAGACGGACCCGCTCGCCGGGCTTGAACAGTCCGGTCCAGTTCGCGCGCGGCGGCGCGCCGTTGGCCAGATAGGTGTAGGTCGCGCCGGTGACGTCCTGCAGGTCGGTCGGCGTCATCCGCATCTTCAGCCACATGGAGGCGTTTTCGGCGGCGGCCTTCAAGCCCTGCTGTCCGATCTCTGAGGCGAGCTTGCCCACCGTTCGCTGATGATAGTTGTAGTAGTCGCCCTGCTCCTTGAGATTGGAGACGACCTTCATCGGGTCCTCATCGGTCCAGTCCGACAATAGGATGACGTGGTCGCGGTCGTAGGGATATGGGTCCGCAGCCTTGGGCGCGATCACGATCGAACCGTAGAGCCCGGTCTGCTCCTGCATGCCCGAGTGGCTGTGGTACCAATAGCTGCCGGCCTGCTTGATCGGGATCCGGTAAGTGAAGGTTTCGCCGGGCGCGATGCCGCGAAAGCTGAGACCTGGCACGCCGTCGAACTCGGCGGGCGAACGAACCCCGTGCCAGTGGATCGACGTCGCCTCCTTCAGGCGGTTGGTGACGTTGAGAGTGACGGTGTCGCCCTCTTTCCAGCGCAGGCTCGGCCCGGGCAGCAGGCCGTTGACCAATGTCGCCATGCGCTCGCGCCCGGTGATGTTGACCGGGGCTTCACCGATCGAGAGATCGAACGTCGAACCGGTAAGGGTGTCCGGGGTGGCGCCTCGGGCGAAGAGCGCGCCGGGGACCCCGCTGGCGCCGAGGCCCCCAAGGACCGCGAGGCCCTGGACGAAGCGACGGCGATGGATCGGGGTGAGCAAGCCAGACATGGTGGTCCTGAACTGAGGGAGTGTGCGGCATTCGCGCGCATCGTCTCTCTATACGCCCGACGACCGCCCATCCCTCGCAACCGCTGCTCGGTCCGACAGCGAGTCACGATGCCCCGAGGCGGTCGGCGAGACGTCGTTTCGCGCGATAGATCCTCATCTCCACCGCCTTGGCGGAGATGCGCAGTTCATCGGCGGCGGCCTGATGGCTGAGCCCATCGAAGGCCGTGAGGATCAGCACCTCCTTGTAGGCGCTCGGCAGAGCGGCGATCTCCCGCTCCAGCCGATCGAGACGGCGGCCGTCATCGTCGCCGCCGGCATCGAACTCCGGCGGCGCCGTCTCGGGAGCGGGTTCCCGCTTCACGGCGGACAGCAACAGTCGGCGTACGGCCCGCCGCCGGCCGAAATCCCGGCACTTGTTGAGGGCGATGGTTCGAAGCCAGGGCTTGAACGGACGCGACGGATCATACCGCGCCAGCCCCACCCAAGCCGCCGCGAAGGCATCCTGCAGCACGTCGTAGGCGTCGTCCGCATCGCCCAGATAACGCCGACAGAATCCGTAGAGGACATCCTTGTTACGCCTCACGAGCTCTTCGAAAGCCGCTCGATTCCCGGCCTGCCCCCTGGCCGCGAGAGTCTCGTCGCTCTCCGTCACGCGGGCGGCGGCTCGAGGGCTTTTTCGATCAGTGCATCGAACTGGCGCGCCTGGATGGGGGTCATGACGCCCCGCATCGCCAGGACGTGACGGATGGTTTCCTCCTGCAAGGCGCCCATGGCCCTGTGGAACCGCGCGACGGCCAACTCGGCTCTCGGGCCGTAGGCGTGTTCCGAGCCGATGGCGGTGGCGAGATCGATGTTCGCGGCCTTCATCTCGGCCTCGAGGGATCGGCGCCGGGTGGCGAAGGCGGTCTCCAGGCGTCCGATACGCGCCTGTTGCGCGGGGGTCAGATAAAGCTGGTCGTGGACGACGGCGTCCAACCCGACGTGCTCATGGGCCTGGTGGACGCCGATCCGAACGCCGATCCATCCGCCGAAGGCGCCTGCCAGCGCTGTCAGCACGGCGATGAGCAGGGTGGTGCGGACCAGGCCGGTCAAGGGACGGCCGAACCCAACAGCGTTGACGGCGCCAGGTCAGACGCCGCCGCGGATATCCGCGCCGATGGCGACGGTCGGGCGAGATCCTGCGCGATCGACAGCCCGAGCGCGAGGCTGACCAATAGGGCGAGGCTCAGCGCCAGCAGCTGGACCCGGGCGGTGAGATGAAGAAGTTTCCGCAGACTCTCCAGCACCGCGACCCGCGACCAGACGGCCCCTTCCAGCCCGTCCGGAGAGCGGTCATGCCCCTTGGCGAGCCTCACCAGATCCAGGTCCAACATGGTCGTGCTCCTCAAGCGCATACTCTACGCGGCAGAACCCTACTTCCCTCGCGGGAGGGGATGCGACCACGCCCGCGTATCAACGAGACAACTTTCTCTCACGGAGCCTCCATGTCCAAGGTCCCCATGATCGCTTTCGCCGCTTCGCTTTTGGCGCTCGCCGGCGGACAGGCGCTCGCCCATGCGCGCCTGATGACCAGCACCCCGTCGGCCAACGCCGCGACGGCTGCCCCCGAAACCATCGCGCTGCATTTCAGCGAAGCGCCGATGGAAAAGTTCTCCGGAGTCGAACTGAGCACGTCGGCCGGTGCGGCGGTCGCGACCAGGCCTATGCCCGCGAGCGATACCAAGACGATTTCCATCGCTCCGATCTCGCCCCTGAAGGCGGGCGTCTATTCGGTGAAGTGGCATGTGGTGACGGCCGATACGCATCGGACGCAGGGCGCCTATGTCTTCACCGTGAAATGACACCGATGGAGAGCGCGCTGGTCGTCGTCCGGCTGGGGCAGTATCTCGGCTCGGCGGGTCTGTTCGGCGGCGCGCTGCTCATCACGCGCCAGCCCGCGTTCGCGCTGAAGGGCCCCGAACGCCGGCTCCTGCTCGGATCGACCGTCCTCCTCACCCTGTCGACCATCGCCGCCTTGTGCGTACAGGCGGCCGACATCGCCGGCGGGGCGAGCCCGTTGGCCGCGCCATCGATGGTGGGAATGGTGTTGACGAGCGCAGGCTTCGGCTACGCGGTCGCCGTACGGATGGTCGCGTCGAGTCTCGCCCTGGCCGTGCTCGCGCGCGCGACCACGCGGCGCTCCCTGTCGATCGTGTCCGGCCTGGGCGCAGTGGCTACGGCCTCCCTGGCCTGGGGCGGCCACGGCATGGCCGACGAAGGCTGGAGGGGAGCGATCCATCTCGGCGGCGACATCGTCCACCTGCTGGCGGCGAACGCCTGGATCGGCGCGCTCGGCCTCCTGGCGACGATGACCATGGCAATGGGACGCAGGGCCCAGCCAGCGGATGTCGAGCGGCTGCACGTGGCGCTTGCCGGCTTCGCGCCTACGGGCACGCTCGCGGTCGCGCTTCTCGTCGGCGGCGGCCTCGTCAATGGCTGGTTTCTGATCGGCCCGGCCAACCTCGGCGCGTTGACGACGACACTCTATGGCCGGGTTCTTCTGGCCAAGCTCGCCCTCTTCGCCGTCATGCTGGGGCTGGCCGCTCTCAACCGCTGGCAATTGACGCCATCCCTGGGAGTCGCCGCGACCGTGCACGGCGATCCTGGCCGAGCGACGGATCGACTGAAGACGAGCATCCTGACCGAAACGACCTTCGCCGTCGCGGTGTTGCTCACCGTCAGTTGGCTCGGCACGCTTGCCCCGCCCAGTGCAGGCTGATCCTCTGCCGCGGTATGGCGAGCGACGCCGGTTGAAGACACTGCTTGGTCTCGTCCTGGCTGTCGGCGCTGTATCCGCCGTGGTGGCGTTGATCCCAGCCACGCCCGTTCTTGTCGAGGGTACAGAGGTTGCCGAAACAATCCTCGATGATCCCGGTTCGCCCTCGGTCGGCGGCGCCAGCTCGGATGTGACGATCGTCGACTTCAGCGACTACCAGTGCGCGCCCTGCAAGGAAGGGGAGGCAGACTTCGAGCGGGCGGTTGCCGATGATGGCCGCGTGCGCGTCATCTACAAGGATTGGGCGGCTCTTGGGCCGATCTCGATGGAAGCGGCCGAGCTCGCCTTGGCGGCCGACCGGCAGGGCAAGTATCTCGCGGTCCATCAGGCGTTCATGCGCTCACGCGCCCGAGCGTCGCCCGACGCACTGCGGGCCGTGGCGATCGGAGTGGGCGTCGATTGGCCACGCCTGATGCGCGATCTCGCTCGCGACCGGAACGCGATCAATGCTCAGCTCGCGCGCCATGCTTTCCAGGCGTGGTCTCTGGGCCTTCGGGGGCCGCCCGCCTATTTGGTGGGGCCCTTTCTGGTTCGGGGCAGATTGAGCGAGAGCGTTCTTCGAGGACTCATCCGCGATGCTCGTCGACATCGGTCGCGGCGACCCCTTTAGCGGTCGGCCTTGCTGAAGACGTGGATGAGTTCGGCGACCTTCTCGCGTTGCCGCGCCGGGTCGCCGCTGACGATCGCTTCCTCGACGCAGTGGGCCATGTGACCGGCGAGAATGATCTCGTCGATCTTCGCGAGCGCCGCGCGCGCCGCGCGGACCTGGACCACGACGTCGAGGCAGTATCGCTCCTGTTCCACCATCTGCGCGATGCCGCGGACCTGACCTTCGATCCTGGCGAGGCGTCTCGCAACCGATGCCTTGGTGGAGCGCTCCATCATCGAAAAGAATACCCATGAGGGGTACATTTGTCGATCACCTCCGGAGGTTTTTTGCTCCGGAGCCCTCGGCTCTTCCGTCTCTTTCGAGACCGCTGGAAGGCAGACGCCGCCGCTTTGGCCCCGGGCTCCTTTTCGACGATCCCGCCTTTTTTCACTCGTCGCAAGGAGCTGCAACATGACCAGCCCCCGGCGGCTGAGACGCTGCTAGGCCACCTGGCCAGCCCGCCGCCGGCGCCCGAGGACATCGAGCACGCCCGGGCCGCCCGGACGGCCGCCGTGGTCGCCATGGTGGACAGCCTGCCGCTAGATGGGCAGGCGGCCGCGGCTGGCCTCACCGGCCCGCTCGCGGCGGCACTGAGTTGTCTTGGGCGGGGGTTGATGCGCCGAGAGTGTGAGTCCGCCGAGCGGTCTGAATCCGCATCTAGTTGCAAGTAAGAAGGATGCGAAGCGGCCTACCGGCCGCAAGTCATCCCTAAGCGGTGTCTGGCGCATAGGGCGCGCCGAACAAAGAGGCTCTTCGGGGTGGAGTGGCGGCTTTCGCCGGCGCCCAAACCCTAGACCAGGCGGCGGTTGAAACGGCGCTGGGGGAGCCGTGCGCCCTATCCCCGCATGGCTGGGCGGCGACAAGGCGACAACTGGGGGTTATTACCCGCAGACGCAGCCACGAGATTCAAAATGCCGCGCCAATGGTTCCCGGCCGATTCCAGTGCGATGACGCCAACAGCGATCGGCGGTGCGTCGAACACGGCCGCCCTCCACATCATATTCAGCCCTTCGGCGCGGGTTGATTTGCGTAAGGGTTGGAGATCGCGGGCGAGGACGAGCAGGTCCTCGCCTTCATGGACGACCTGTCTTTCGGGCCTATCAACCCGCCAGACATCAAAGTGCGCTCGGCCTGGGTGGAAGAGGAGCTCGGCTACACCGACTGGGAAACCCTAGCGCCAGAGCTGGACACGTTCTGGTCCGAGTCCCTCGCCGATCGCCCCCGTCGGATTGTGTGGGTGTCCCGGCGATGCACGATGGAGTTCTGCGGATTTTTGGAATGGCTTCGGCGCAACGGCGAGCGGCCATGTGAGATCGTGGACCTGACCGACACCGTTTTCCCCGATGGCGGGGACTCAGGCGGCCTCATTCCAGCGCCGTGGATAGGTCTAATTCACGACCATCAATTTGCAGGCGCCCGTCTCTGGGACCTCGCCAAACCGTTGACGGCCGAGGCGCGGGCGGCATGGCTGAGCCTATGGGATCAGCTGCGTAGTGAGAATGCCCCGCTCCGAGTCCTGACGCCTGAAGGGCTCGTGTCGGCGCCGTTGAGCTTTTTTGACGACCAGATCCTTGGCTATGTGGGCGAGGAGTGGGGTAAGGCGGCTCGGGTCGTTGGATATTTTCTGTACGAGAGCGCCTACGAAAGCTTCAGTCCAGCAGGTGTCCGGCAAACGGGAGATATGGTTCCGATCGCTCGCCTTGCCGGCCTGGCCGAGACGGGGCGCATCGAAGCCCGTGGTGATTTCCACGAATTGCAGGGATGCACCGTCCGACGCCCGAGAAATCACCTACTTTAGATCGCTAAGGGAACGCCCTTGGCTCGAAGGGGCGGCGCTGGAGCGCATGGGGAGGGCGGGCGCAGCCCAACCGACCGGTGTATGCGCCATTGTCCCCAAGTCGGCTGGGGACGCCTTCAGGACCGCCCGGACGAGGCGCGGGTCAGGGTGTCGAACGGGGCCTGATCGCAAGGGTCGATGGGCGTAGCCCAAGCGACCCGCAACTGCGCCATTGTCCGGAATCTGCCCTTTCAGTCGGCATGGGCGCCCTATAGCAGGGGCCCTTGGGGCGGCGTTCGCTCGTCTTCAAATTGCCGGATCAACCGGGGGATGAATATGCAGGGCGATCTGAATCTGCCGCCGATCGTCATCCGAAAGTCGCGAGCTAAATCGCTCCTGATGATCGCCGTGTCGGCAGCCTTTACCTTTGGCCTGTTCCTGGCTTGGCGCGAAAATCAGGACAAAACATCCGACTGGCTGATCTTGCCCGGGCTTATCATGTTTGCGTTGGGCGTTCCGCTATTTGCTTGGGAGATTATCCGACCTGAGCAACTCTCGCTCTCGCCGGCCGGGTTGGAATGGCGGAGCATCCGCAACACGCTGACCTACCCGTGGGATCAGCTCTCGGAGTTTTCCGTCTACTCAATCCGTGGCACCAAGATGATCGGCTTCAGCGTGACCGGCACCGGGGCACCTCCGAAATTCTTGGCCAGAATCAACACCGCTTTGACGGGTATGTCCGCAGCGCTGCCGGGTTTATGGGAGATCGAGCCGGAACGCGTGGCCGAAGTCCTCAACTCAGCCCGCTCGAAATGGGGATCGGGACAGGTTGCCGGACAAGCGATAGTGACGCCACGCCCCTAAAACAGATGGCCCCAGCGGCGCATGATGGTCGCGGCGAATTGTTTTCAAAGGCGCTGTCCGCCTCGCTCCACGCCTCGACCAGGCGCTCCCCATTCCGCCCTCGCGGCCGGGGCTTCCCCTTGTCGGGCCATAGTCGCTTTTCGAGCTTGTGCGCGCGATCGCGCATCCGGTCGATCTGGTCGGCCGAAATCACGCCGGCGACCATCGGCAGGACTTCACAGCGCCCGTGCTTGGGGCAGAGGAAATAATACCGCCGGCCGCCATAGCACATGGGGCGGCTTTTCGAGCTGGATCTCCTACACGCGCGGATCGCCGTTCAGGTTGCAGCGGCCGCCTGTTCGACCCTCTGCGCGGCCCCCGCGGACCGGGCCTTCGATCCTTCCCAAACCGTTTCGCAACCGAAATCTCGGCGGAACGTTCCATCATCGACCAAATACCCACAAGGGGTATCTTTCCCTAAGCTCCGGGCGGGTTTCCCGCTCCGGAGCCCTCGGCTCTTCCGTGTCTTTCGAGACCGCTGGAAGGCAGACGCCGCCGCTTTGGCCCCGTGCTCCTTTTCGACGATCCCGCCTTTTTCACTCGTCGCAAGGACGTTCAAAATGACCACGCCTGATGTTCTCCGCCCTCCCCACCTTTCGGTGAGGCGATGCGCCGCGACAGGCGCCGTCGTGCTCGGTGTTCTCCTGACCAGCTGAGGACGCGATCATGGACGACGCTGCCGCCGCCACGGGCCTCGAATCGGCGGAAATCCTGTCGGGGAGCGATCCGGCGCCGCCGCCGGTCGCCTCTGGTGCGGTCTACACCTGCCCGATGCATCCGCAGATCCGGCAGATCGGCCCCGGCGTCTGTCCGATCTGTGGCATGACGCTGGAGCCGGTGAAAATCACCGCCGAAGCGCATCGCAACCCCGAACTCGACGACATGACCCTCCGGTTCTGGGTCGGACTGGCCCTCGCCGCACCTCTCCTCGTGCTCGACATGGGGGGACACTTTCTCGGGTTGCACCGGCTGATACCGCTGACGCTCGCGAGCTGGATCGAGTTGGGCCTGGCGACGCCCGTGGTGTTGTGGGCGGGATGGCCGTTCTTTCAGAGAGGCTGGACTTCGGTGGTGACGCGCCGGCTGAACATGTTCAGCCTGATCGCGCTCGGCGCCGGCGCCGCCTATGGCTACAGCCTGTTCGCCGTCTTCGCGCCGGGCCTGTTCCCGGCCGGTTTCAGGGGCATGGGCGGCACGGTCGCGGTCTATTTCGAGCCGGCGGCGGTCATCGTGGTGCTTGTTCTGCTGGGCCAGGTGCTGGAGCTTCGCGCCCGGGCTCAGACCGGCGGCGCCCTGCGCGACCTGCTCAATCTCGCGCCCAAGACGGCGCGGCGGTTGCGGGACGGCCTCGACGACGAGGAGATCGCGCTCGACAGGGTTCAGGTCGGCGACCGCCTCCGCGTCCGGCCCGGCGACGGCGTGCCGGTGGACGGCGAAGTGCTGGAAGGCTCGAGCGCCATCGACGAATCCATGGTGACCGGGGAGTCCATGCCCGTCGCCAAGGCGGCCGGGGACCGGGTCATCGGCGGCACGATCAATGGCGCGGGCGCCGTGGTCATGCGGGCGGAGAAGGTCGGCGCCGACACCATGCTCCAGCGCATCGTGACCATGGTCGCCGAGGCCCAGCGCAGCCGGGCGCCGATCCAGCGCCTGGCCGACCTCGCCGCCGGCTGGTTCGTGCCGGCGGTGCTGGTCGTGGCCGTCGCGGCCTTCGTCGCCTGGGCGATCTGGGGACCAGCGCCGGCGCTGGCCTACGGGCTGATCGCGGCGGTCTCGGTGCTGATCATCGCCTGCCCCTGCGCGCTCGGCCTGGCGACGCCGATGAGCATAGGCGTGGGTGTGGGCAAGGGCGCCGGGGCCGGCGTGCTGATCAAGTCCGCCGAAGCGCTGGAGCGGATGGAGAAGGTCGACACCCTGGTGATCGACAAGACCGGCACGCTGACCGAAGGCCGTCCGTCGGTGACGTCGATCGTCACGGCGGCCGGCTGGGACGAGGCGGGGGCGCTCGCCTTGGCCGCCGCCCTGGAACGGTCCAGCGAACATCCCCTTGCCGCGGCGATCCTGACGGCGGCGAAGGCCAGGGGAGCGACCGTGGAATCGGCGACCGACTTCGCGTCCGTCACCGGCAAGGGTGTCACCGGCACGGTCGGCGGCCGGCGGGTGGCGCTCGGCAACGCCCCCCTGATGAAGGACTGCGGCGTCGATCTGGGCGACCTGGCGGCGCAGGCGGACGCGCTGCGTCAGGACGGCGCGACCGCCCTGTTCCTGGCCGTCGACGGCAAGGCGGCGGCGGTGATCGCCATCGCCGATCCGATCAAGGCCTCGACCGTCCCGGCGTTGGGGCGGCTGCGCGGCGAGGGTCTGCGCATTGTCATGTTGACCGGCGACAACAAGGCCACCGCCCTGGCGGTGGCGCGCAAGCTGGGCATCGAGGATGTCGAGGCGGAGGTTTTGCCGGAGGACAAGCACCGCATCGTCGAGCGGTTGAAGTCGGAGGGGCGCGTGGTCGCCATGGCCGGCGACGGCGTCAACGACGCCCCCGCCCTGGCCGCCGCCGACGTCGGCATCGCCATGGGCACGGGAACCGAGGTGGCGATCCAGAGCGCGGGGATCACCCTGCTGAAGGGCGACCTCGTCGGTATCGCGCGGGCGCGGGCGCTCAGCCGGACGACCATGCGCAACATCCGGCAGAACCTTGTGTTCGCCTTCGCCTACAACGTGGTCGGCATCCCCGTGGCGGCAGGTGTGCTCTACCCGGCGTTCGGCATCCTGCTCAGCCCGATGATCGCCGCCCTGGCCATGTCGCTCAGTTCGGTCTCGGTGATCGCCAACGCCTTGCGTCTACGCGCGGCGACCCTGGATTGAGCTCGATGGCAGCCGCGGGCGCGATGCGTCACGGTCGCCCAGGTCGACTTTCGCCCTCGTACTCGTCGTGGCGGCGCCACCAGGGGCCCGCTTCGTTGCGGCCCTTGGGCGCGCGGTCGAGCCACGGATACATCCCCCAGAGCGCGTCCAGCCCGCGCCCGTAGGTGGAATAGGTGTGGTAGACGACGCCGGCTTCGAGCGCGAAGGCGTTCATGCCGGGCCGCTCGCGCATGAAGCTGAGGCCATCGGTTCCGCAACCGGCCGCGAATTTGGCGACCGGCGCCGGGACCTTGGCCGCGTCCATCGCCGCGCCCCGCCGATAGTTGTATTCGAAGCTCCCGTCGCTCTGGGCCTGCTCGGTGATCGAGACGTCGAAATCGAAGTTGAAGTCGCCACCGTGCGCGGACGCCCACGGAAACGTCCACCCCATCCGCCGCTTGTAGGCGGCCAGCTTCGCCAGCGGCGCTTGCGACACCGCCCAGAGCATCACATCGTGGTTGGCCAGATGCACGGCGATGCCGTCGAACCCATCCGCGATCGCCGAGCACGACGGGCAGCCCGCCGTGAAATTCGGCCCGAACATGAAGTCGTAGACCAGCAGCTGCGAGCGCCCCCGGAAGAGGTCGGCCAGCGAGGCGACCCCATCATCGGTGTCGAACCGGTAGGCCTTGTCGATCCGCACCCAGGGCAGCGCCCGGCGCTGCTTCGCGAGGTCGTCGCCGCGCCGCGTCAGCTCTTTCTCGGCCTCCAGCAGAGGGAGGCGCGCCGCCAGCCAGTCTGCGCGCGTCCCGGTCGAATGGTTCGTCATGGCTCGTCTCCTTCGTCGGTCGCTCAGGCGGGCAGGGCGGGATAGAGCGGGGCGAGCGCCGCCTCGCGCGCCGTCTTGGTCGCCCAGGGAGTGGCGCGGCCCTCGATGGCTTCGGGGAGCCCCGCCAGATGAGCGTGCCAGCCGGCGCGGACGCCCGCGCCGGGCCCGGCGCGCGGGCTGAGGCCCGAATGGGTGAGGGTGAGGAGACAGCCGCCGTCGTCGTCCGCTTCCAGCTCGAACCGGACTTCCGTCTCGCGGCCGTCGAGCGGCCAGGACCAGGCGAAGAGGCGCGGGGGCTCGCAGGCGACGACGCGGCCTTCCATGGTGTGCTGATTGTTCCAGGTGAGGCGGATAGCGCCGCCCGGCTCGAACGCGATCTCCGCCACGGCGAGCCAATCGGCCAGGCGCTCGGGCGTGGTGACGGCGGCCCAGACCTTTTCGATCGGCTTGGGATAGCGCCGATGGAACACCACGCTCATCGCATCGCCGGCCACCGTGACCTCGCCGAGGTCGGCCTTTGCGTCGGTTGCGTTTGCTTCGATGGTCATTGTTCTTTCTCCAGATGATCGCCCAAGGCGTCGAGGCGCTCGGCCCAGAAGGACCGGAAGGGTTTGAGCCAGGCGTCGAGGGTGGCGAGCTCCTCGGCCTCCAGCCGATAGAGGCGGCGCTGACCCTCGGGCCGCATGCTGACGAGGCCGGCCTGCCTGAGCAGCTTCAGATGCTTGGAGACGCCGGGCTGACTGAGCCCCGTCGCCTCCACCAGGGCCCCGGCCGGCGTCTCTCCCGCCCGCAAGACCTCGAGGATCCGGCGGCGGCTCGGTTCGGCGATGGCTTCGAACGGGGACATGGGATCATATGGCTTAATGGAAATATAACTGTCAAGGAATTTATTTCGGCCGGGGAACCGTGCGCCCTCCTCACTCGGCGGAACTGGGGGGATTCTCTTAGGTACAGTGGGGCTATTGTCCGAAGAGGTTGGCGCCAAAGTAGTAGCGATCGTCCGGCCTGCGGACACACAGGGGTCCTAGGACGCCTCCCAGCTGCTCTGCGCGCCATCTGAGCATGCCGAGTTTGACTCGCGGCCACGTATCATATATTTCGCTATTTAGTTAATTAGGATTCTTATTGATGGAAAAGGTGTTTGAGGCCCTTGCGTCGACGCCGCGCCGAAAGATTCTGGCCTATCTGTCCGAGGTTGATCTGACTGCGGGCGCGATCGCGGCCCGATTCGAGATGAGCAAGCCCGCTATCAGCAAGCACCTGCAGATCCTGGAGAATGCAGGGCTGGTTCGGGCCGAAAAGCGGGGTCAGTTCGTTCACTACTCCCTCGTTCGTGATCACCTCGCGAATACCTTGAATGGGTTCGTCCAACATGTCTGTCCGGTCTCGACGCCGCTCAAGAAAGAGAGCGCGCGGCTGAAAAACGCGCGCAAGCCGCCAAGCCAATAGGGGGACGTCATGCAGCTTGTGGCGGGTTCAGATCGGATCGATGCCAAGGGCGTCGCCAACCCCGTTGAGGGAGATGTGCGCTGGGCGCCGGCAAGGTCTTTGTGGACCGGCGGCATGACATTGGCAGCCGTGATCCTCGGACCGGTGTTCTTCTCCTGGAGCGCTGTCGCGCTGTTCCTCGGCACTAGCGCCGTAACGCTGTGCTTTGGCCATTCGGTGGGAATGCACCGGCGGCTTATCCATCGGAGCTTCGAGTGCCCAAAATGGCTCGAGTATGTTTGCGTCTATCTCGGCACGCTGGTTGGCATGGCGGGTCCGATCGGCATGATGCGCACGCACGATCTCCGCGACTGGGCGCAGCGCCAGACGTCATGCCACGACTACTATTGCCACCGGAAAAGCCTTGGGCATGACGCCTGGTGGCAGTTGCATTGCGAACTTATGCTGGCCCACCCCCCCTCGTTCCGCCCCGAACCGAGCATCCGCCACGATCGCTTTTACGCTTTCATCGAAGCAACGTGGATGTGGCAGCAGCTACCGTGGGCCGTGTTCTTTTTCTCGATGGGCGGACCAAGTTGGGCGATCTGGGGCGTTTGTGTTCGAGTCGCCGTCTGCGTCACGGGCCACTGGCTGGTTGGTCATTTCGCGCACCGGCAGGTACATCAGAGCTGGATCGTCGAGGGCGCTGCGGCTCAGGGCTACAACGTCAAGCTGGCCGGCCTGATCAGCATGGGGGAAAGCTGGCACAACAATCACCACGCCTATCCCGGTTCCGCTAAACTGGGGCTTCGACCAGGTGAAATTGATCTGGGCTGGTGGCTGATCAAATCGTTTGAAGCGGCGTGGCTGGCGTCGGACATCAGAACTCCGGAGTCCATGCCGTTTCGCTCTGTTCTGAGGGCCCTGCCGCCAATGGAGGCGCTGTCGGCTGCATGTCGCGAGCGACCTGTGTCGGTCGGATCACCATCATGAAATCACTCTTCGCTTTCGAAGGACAGATCCGCCAGATCCCCTATGCATTGGCGTCGTCCGCGGTGTTCTTTGCTCAGCATATGGCCGTTGTCACGTTGTTCGGCGCCCTGCGCCAGCGCTTGGACGTGGGCTGGCGATTCTGGCTCCTCCCTCTGTCCTCGATCGCCGACCTGCATAGGGCGCCGGCGGTGCTGTTGGCGCTCGCCTTCGCTTTTGCGTTGCTGGTGGCCTGGGCGCTCTCCGCCCTCGCGTTTCGCCGTTCGATGAATGCTGGCGCGAGTGTCTGGACGGCGGCGGCCGTGATCGTGCCGATCATACAGATATTGGTGATCGCCGGCCTCTCCGTAATGCCGGCCCGGCCTGCGCCAGCGCCCACGGCGGGTGAGGTTGTGGACCGCAAACGACCGATGGACTGGCGAACCGCGATCCAAGGCATGCTGGCCGGCGCGGGTTTGACGGTCTTCACCGTCGCGGTCGGCGCGCTGATCTTTGGGGCCTATGGCTATGGAATGTTTGTCGTCGGTCCCTTTCTGATCGGCGCGACGACCGCCTACCTAGCCAACCGCCAGGGCGACATAGGCGGGGTAAACAACGCCAATCTTGTTCTTTGCGCCACAGCTCTTGGCGGGATCGCGCTCGTAGCTGTCGCGTTGGAGGGGATCATCTGCATCGCCCTCGCGGCGCCGCTGGCCGCCGCGGTCGCACTCCCGGGAGGTATTTTGGGGCGGTCGATGGCGCTGGCCGGCCAACGGCGCGCCCAACACTCGCTGATGAGCATCGCACTGCTGCCGATGGTCTTTTTTTCGGAGCAGGCGTTGCCGCCGTCGAAATTGATCGAGGTTAGCCAGTCCATTGATGTTGCCGCGCCGGCAGACACCGTGTGGCAGGCCCTGATCCACATGGACGCGATCGGTCCCGCGCCCGCGCTGCCGTTTCGGCTCGGCCTCGCCTACCCATTGAGCGCTCGAATTGTCGGTGAAGGCGTCGGCGCAGAGCGTTTGGGTGAGTTTTCCACAGGGGTCGCATTGGAGCGCGTAACGGCATGGGCACCGGGTCGGACGCTCTCATTCGTGGTTATAAGCGACCCACCGGCGATGAGAGAACTGAGCCCCTACAAACACGTCCATGCTCCCCATGTCGTAGGCTATTTCCACACGATGACGACTAGCTTCGTCCTGCTACCTCTTCAGGATGGCCGCACGCGGGTCGTGCTGCGCAGCACGCACGAATTGAAACTTGATCCTGTGCTCTACTGGCTCCCTCTGACTCGTTGGGTGGTCAGCGCGGACGACGCCAGGGTGCTGGCGTATGTCCGGCGGCGGTCAGAAGCTCAATCCCTTCAGTCGACATCGTCCAGCAAACTTTCGTGTATCACCCAACCAGGGTTCAGATCGTTTTCCCGGAAGTGGTGTAACGGAGACGGCATGGCCGGTGTGATCCCCGGCTAAAATCTTTAAGGTCCCAAGCCATCGATTGGCCGATGTCTTAGATGAAGCGGAGTGGGCTCCCGTCTTCTCTCTCTGATCAGTTCGCAGGGCGCGTAGCCGCCGATTCAGCTACATAGGCGCGGCTCAACGTGCCGAGCTTCGTCGCCGTCGGGAGCAGGGTGGGGTAGAACTGCACGAAGGTCGTGTCCACGGCGGCGTGCTGTTCGTGGCAGGAGTAGCAGTTCGCCGAATAAGGGATTTGCTGGGCCGCATGTCCGGCCGCATCGAACGCGAAAAACGCCCACCCACCCTTGAACCGAGCGCTGTCCTTCACATGCGCTTCCGCGCCCATGTATTCGGTCGTCTGGAATTGACCACGCTTGTTGATCGAGCCCTGGCTCGTGCCCCCGCGATTCTCGAGCATGATCACCGTGCCGTCCGGCCAACGCCCGGTCTTCTCGAACGCCTCGTAGGCCGCGGCGGGAACGAAGGTGTTGCCGAACATATCGTGACCGGCCATCGCCGGATCGGCGCTGTAACTCATGTTCAATCCGGAGCTCAGGAAGACCCATTTCCGATAGTCGGCCGGAAAGATCATCCGGCCGCTCGCGTCGTATCGCGCCTGTCCCGGCGGGACAGCGGTGACGGCGGCGGCCGAAAGAACGCCGGCGGCGATCATGAGGCTAAGAGCGGAGAGCGGCATCATGGGAGTCTCCTTGGCATCGGGCGTTGGCACGGGCGCTGAAGCGGCTGCGATAGGCGGTGGGCGTCACGCCAAAGCGTCGTTCGAACGCGCGCCGGAAGGCGTCGTCGCTCCGGAAACCTACGGCATGGGCGATGCGGGCGACGACGTCCTGGCCCGTGGCGAGACGCACACGGGCTTCGTCCAGTCGCAGGGCTTCGAGAAAGGCGGCCGGAGACGCCGTGAAGGCCACCTTGAAGCGACGGCTGAACTGGCGAGAACTCAAGCCCGTTCGTTCGGACATGGCTTCCACGCTCCAATCGGCGCCCAGATCGCCGACCATTCTGGCGATCAGGTCGGCAAAGCGGTCGCCGGCGCGGGTCTGAGACTGGAGCGGCTCCGAATACTGCAGCTGGCCGCCCGATCGCTTCATGTAGACGACCATCTGGCGCGCCGTGGCCAGGGCGATGGCGGGGCCGAGATCTTCCTCGATCAGCGCGAGCGCCAGATCGATGCCGGCGGTCATGCCGGCCGAGCTGTAGCAAGGGCCATCCTTGATGAAGATGGCGTCCGTCTCGAAGGTGATGTGGGGGAATCGTCGCGCCGCATGGGCGGCATGGCGCCAATGTGTCGTCGCGCGCCGGCCGTCGAGCAAACCGCTGGCGGCCAGGCCGTAGACGCCCGTGCAGACCGAAACGAACCTCCTGGTCCGGGCGCCCTGGCTGCCCAGCCAAGAGCCGACCTCCTTCGAGACCTCGGGACTTCTAATGCCGGAGCCGCCTGGAACGATGATGGTGTCGAAGGCCATGGAGTCGGAGAGCACCGCCTCCGGGATCATCCGGAGCCCTGATTCCGCGACGAAGGGCCTGTCCGACAGTCCGACAATGACGGTCTGGTAGGATACGGTGGAGGCGCCCGCGAGGCGCGACGCGATGTAGAAGGCGTCCAGCACGCCCGCGAGGTCCAAGGCCGCCACCTGATCGAAGCCCAGGATGCCGATGCGTCGCGTGGCGACGCCAGAGGCAGCGGATGGGGCGCGGCTTTCCATGGCCCTAGTCTAACGCGATCGCGCGCAGTCCTTCAGGACGTTGTTCCGACATATTGAGACACTCTTCTCCAAACTCAGCGCACTACCTTACCCTGGGTGTCACACCAGGAGGACAAAACGCCCGATCCCATAGGCCGCGCCGGCGGCGACCAGCCAGGGCGGCCCGACCTTGAACCGCCAGGCCGCCACGAAGGCAACGAGCGCGACCAGGACCGCAATGAGATCGGGCCGACCTGCTGGCAGGAAGGCCACCTGCGCGATGGCGAGTGCGAGTGTCGCGATCACGCCGACCACGGCCGCGGTGACGCCGGAGAGCGCCGCGTGCGCGCGGCGATCCCGCGCCAGCCGTTCGACCAGCGGCGCGCCGACCAACACGAAATAGAAGCACGGCAGAAAGGTGACCCAGGTCGTCAACGCCGCGGCCAACGTCCCCGCGGCAAGCGGCGAGAGCCCTCCGGCGTGGCCGGCCAGGGCCGCGTTCCAGCCGGCGAAGAAGCCAACGTACTGGGTGACCATGATCAATGGCCCGGGCGTGGTCTCGGCGAGCGCCAGTCCGTGGACCATCTCGGCTCGGGACAGGCAGCCATAGTGGGCAACCGCGCCCTGGGCCACGAATGGCAGCACCGCATAGGCGCCGCCGAAGGTCACGAACGCCGCCTGGGTGAAGAACAGCGCCACGTCGGCGAAGGGCTTTGTCCCGGCGACGGCCAACGCCAGGCCGACCGGCACGCCCCACAGTGCGGCAAAGACGATCGTGTAGATCGCGAACCGCCGGGCTATGACCTGTCCGCGCGTGACCGGGAGCTCGCCATCGGCCGGCAGGGAATGGCCGACCGGCGCGATCGCATAGCCGAAGCGATCAGCGGCGAGGCCGATCAGCAGCGCAGCGCCGATGACCCAGGGAACGCCGATCCCGACGACACCTAAGCCGACGAAGGAGCCGATCGCCAGAGCCCAGGCCGACGGGGTCTTCAGGGTCCGAGCGCCGATCCGCCACACGGCGTTGGCGACCAGGGCGACGACGATGGGCAGCATGCCCTTGAACGCCGCCTGCAGCGGCGGCCAGTCGCCGTGGGCGGCGCCGAGCCACGCCAGGGCGAACAGCACGACCGCGCCGGGCAGCACAAAGAGGAAGCCCGCAGCCAGCGCGCCCTTCAGGCCATGCAACTTCAGGCCCAGATAAGTGGCGAGTTGCTGGGCCTCTGGCCCCGGCAGCAGCATGCAGAAGTTCAGCGCGGTCAGGAACGAGCGCTCGTCGACCCAGCGGCGGCGGTCGACGAGTTCCTCGTGCAGGATGGCGATCTGGCCGGCCGGGCCGCCGAAGGAGAGCAGGCCGACCTTGAGCCATAGGCGGACGGCCTCAGGAAAGCGCGGCGGCGGCGCCGCGCCCTCCGAGACCGCCGCCGGAGACCGGTCAGCCTCGGCGCTCACGCCGTAGCCTTGGCGCCGTAGCCGATGGCGTAGGCGTACCCGTACATTTCGATCCCCTCGACCATGGCGTCGCCGGCTTCAGCGCCGCCGTTGGCAGTCTCACGCGACTTGGGATCGCCGCGCCTGACGAGGGCGACGCTGGGTAGGTTGTCTGATGTCATCGTAGGCGGGCTCCATCCATCGCAAGCGCTCCATCCGCCCGGAAGGGCGGGTTAGGAGCGGGTCTTGGATGGCGAGCCATCTTCTGCCGGGCGCCCGCTGGAGGCCCGACGGCGGATAACTAACACCTGTGGCGGGGTTGAACAGTCCCGGGCTGGACATAGAGTCCCAAATGCTCAACGCGGAGCCCCGATGACCATCCCTCTGAAGCTCATCGCCCCGCTCCTTTGGTCGCCAGACTCCGCCCGCGCCTCTGGTGCTAGGCTCGCGCCATGATCCCTCCCCCGTCCGAAGCCACCCTGGCCCGACTGAAGGCCGCGCTGGGCGACGACGGCTGGAGCGTCGATCCCGAGCGGCTGGCGCCCAAGCTGGTGGAGTGGCGCGATCGGTGGAGCGGGGCGACGCCGCTGCTGGCGCTGCCGCGCACGGTCGAGCAGGTGGCGGCGGTGGTGGCGATCTGCGCCCAGGCGGGGGTGGCGATCACGCCGCAGGGGGGCAATACCGGCCTCGTCGGCGGGCAGATCCCGCAGGGCGAGGTCCTGCTCTCGACCGAGCGGCTGAACGCGGTGCGCGACGTCGATACGGTGGACGACGTAATCGTGGTCGAGGCGGGCGCGACCCTGGCGGCGGTGCATGCAGCGGCTCTGGCGGCCGGGCGGCGGTTTCCGCTCGGCCTGGCCTCCGAGGGCTCGGCCACCGTCGGCGGGCTGATCTCCACCAATGCCGGCGGGACGGCGGTGCTGCGCTATGGCTCGATGCGGGCCCTCGTGCTTGGGCTCGAGGCGGTGCTGCCCGACGGCCGGATCTGGAACCGGCTTGAGCGCTTGCGCAAGGACAACACCGGCTATGACCTCAAGCAGCTGCTGATCGGGGCGGAGGGCACGCTGGGCGTGGTCACGGCGGCGGCGCTGAAGCTCTCCCCCATCCTCGCCTCGCGGGCGGTGGCGTTCGTGGGCGTCGAGAACCCGGCGGCGGCCATGGCGCTGCTGGTGCGGGCCAAGGCGATGACCGGCGGGGCGGTGGAGACGTTCGAGCTGATCGGCGGCCTCGGCATGGACCTCGCTTTGGCGCATCTGCCTGGCGCTCGCGCGCCGCTCGCGGGCCGGCCGCCGTGGTGGGTGCTGATCGAGATGGCGGAGGCCAGGGCCGGGGCGGCGGAGGCGGCGCTGGAGGGCGTGTTGGAGGCGGCGCTGGCCGAACGCCTGATCAGCGACGCGGCCGTGGCCCAGAACGAGACCCAGGCGGCCGCCTTCTGGGCCCTGCGCGAGGGGCAGTCGGCGGCGCAGAAGCCCGAGGGCCCGGCCTGGAAGCACGACGTATCGGTGCCGATCTCGCGCATCGCCGATTTCATCGCCGCCGCCGGCGAGGCGCTGGAGGCGCGGTTTCCGGGCGTGCGCATCGACGCCTTCGGCCATGTGGGCGACGGCAACATCCACTACGACGTGCTGGGCCCGGCCGGCGGCGACGCCGCCGCGCACGCCGCTGGGCGCGACGCCGGCGCGCACGTCGTGCACCAGATCGTGCACGGCATGGGAGGCTCGATCAGCGCCGAGCACGGGCTGGGGACGATGAAGACGGCCGAGGCGGCGACCTACAAGAGCGAGGTGGAGCTTGACGCCTTGCGCGCCCTGCGCGCGGCGCTGGATCCCGGCCGGATCATGAACCCGCGTGTACTGTTCTGACGGCCCTGGACGGGTTTTGATATTGACGATTCAGGCGACTTCGCCCAGCGTCGGCGGATCACTCAGCGAGGGACACAATGAGACATTTGATCGGTTGCGCCGCGGCGCTCGGCTGCCTGTTCGCGGGCTTCAGCGCCCAGGCGGACGACAGCGTGAAGGTCGGGACGCTGTCGTGCAACGAGGCGGGCGGCTGGGGCTTCATCTTCGGCTCCTCGCGCTCGATCCGCTGCACCTTCTCCACCGGCTCGGGTGTGGAGAAGTATGACGGCAACATCTCCAAGTTCGGCGTCGACATCGGCTATCAGAAATCCGGCGTGCTGGTGTGGGCGGTGCTCGCGCCATCCGACCACGTGGGACCGGGCGCCCTGCAGGGCGACTATGCCGGCCTGACGGCGGGTGCGTCGGTGGGCGTCGGCGTCGGGGCCAACGCCCTGATCGGCGGCTCCTCGCGCAGCTTCACCCTGCAGCCCCTGTCGATCGAGGGCACCACGGGCCTGAACGTCGCCGCCGGCGTCGGCTCGATGACCCTGCGCGCACACCCGGGCGAGTAACACCAATCGCCTCTGACGGTGACTCGCGGGAGGTTCGCTTGATTGGCGAATAGCGATTCATCCTCCCGATCACGGAGGAGGTCTCGATGTCGTCGATCCGGTTGCGTTCCGACTTCGACACAGCGAGCGTTCGTGGGCTGGCCGGGACCGCCGGCGATGCCGACCAGGCGCGGCGCTTGCTGGCGATCGCCGCTGTCCATGAGGGGATGGGCCGGTAGATAGCGGCTCGGCTCGCGGGGATGGATCGTCAGACGTTGCGGGACTGGGTCTCCGGTTCAACGGCAAGGGAGCGAGGGGCGGGCTCGACCACTTGGCGCGGTGGCGCTACGCCCACGTCCTCGACGCCGTCTTCGACGCTTGGAACCGCCTCATTGGCGAACCCAGAACGATCGAGTCCATCGGTTCGCGCCCTCAGTCTCTCAGAGGTCAGGCTTAAGGGCTATTGCCATAAGACCAAGGCTGACGTTGCGGTGCAGCCCAAGCGCTGCACTCGGAACATTGTCACCCCCAACGGGTTGGGCATTGGCCGCCGCCTCAAGAGCGGCTTCCGAAACACCAGAAAACAGGCGAATGTTGAACAAAGTTCCGCAGATAACGCTCGTTTTCTGGATCATCAAAATCCTCGCGACGACGGTCGGAGAGACAGCCGCTGATTTCTTGAACATCAACCTAGGCCTCGGCTTGACGATCACGTCTTTGGTGATGTCGGGCATCTTGGCGGTGGTGATTTTCTTCCAGATGCGGGCCAGGAGATATATTCCGTCCATATATTGGCTGTCTGTGGTGCTACTGAGCGTTGTCGGAACTCTGATATCGGACAATCTCGTCGATAATCTTGGGATTAGCTTGGCGACGACATCGACGGTCTTCGGCGTGGCCTTGATCGTAGTGTTCGCCGCCTGGTACATGGTCGAACATTCACTGTCTGTACACACTATCGTCACTACCAGAAGGGAAGCCTTCTATTGGGCGGCGATCCTTTTCACCTTCGCGCTGGGCACATCGGCGGGCGATCTTATCTCGGAGGTAGCCAAGCTTGGATATGTCTGGACCACCGTTCTTTTCGCCGGCCTAATTGCGTTGATCTATGCTGCCTTCCGGCTTCTCAAGCTCAACGCCATCGTCGCGTTCTGGATGGCCTATATCCTTACTCGTCCGTTAGGCGCATCTTTGGGAGATCTTCTCACCCAGGCTCGGACGGCGGGAGGCCTTGGCCTCGGCGCCATGGTCACAAGCGCGATCTTTCTTACCGCAATCCTGGCTTCGGTGATCTACCTCACGGTTACGGCAAAATCCGAGACCAAGACGCCGGCGGCGGCCGAATGACGCCGATCGTGTGATGGCGGGAAATTCGAGCCGGCGCCCCATCCAAGCGGAGGAGTGTCGCGCCATCGGTAAATCAGAAATCTTTGCCAAGCGGCCCGGGCGCCGCCTCATCATCGCCACCGGCGGCAGCCTTTGCGCCGGCGCCGTCGCAGACCACCGGATCAATCGCTGCCACTGAGCCCTGCTCGGCGCAGGCGAGTCGTTCGAAACGCCGGCTAATGTATGAGAGCGCTTCGGCCGCGCTTCAGAGATAGTCGCGGACGTCGGTGAGGTGGCCGGCGATCGCCGCGGCGGCGGCCATGGCCGGGCTCATCAGATGGGTCCGGCCACCCCGTCCCTGACGGCCCTCGAAATTTCGGTTCGAGGTCGAGGCGCAGCGTTCGCCCGGGGCGAGGCGGTCTGGGTTCATGCCCAAGCACATGGAGCAGCCGGGCTCGCGCCAGTCGAAGCCGGCGGCGCGGAAGATCTGGTCCAGGCCCTCGGCCTCGGCCTGCTCACGCACCAGGCCCGAGCCCGGCACCACCATGGCGCGCACGTGATCGGCGACCACCCGGCCCCGGGCGATGGCGGCGGCGGCGCGCAGATCCTCGATGCGGCTGTTGGTGCACGAGCCGATGAACACCCGATCGATGCGGGCGGCGTCGATCCTCTGGCCGGGCAAGAGGCCCATGTAGTCCAGCGCCCTGCCGATCTGGGCCGCCTTTACGGGATCGAAGTCCGCCGGATCGGGAATCACGCCGTCGATGGCCACCACATCTTCGGGGCTGGTGCCCCAGGTGACGGTAGGAGCGATGGCGGCGACATCGATCGACACCTCGGCATCGAAGCGGGCGTCATCGTCGGTGAAGAAGCTCTTCCAATGCGCCTGGGCCATCTCCCAGGCCCCGCCCTTGGGCGCGGCCGGGCGGCCGGCGATATAGGCGAAGGTCTTCTCGTCCGGGGCCACCAGTCCGGCCCGGGCCCCCGCCTCGATGGTCATGTTGCAGAGGGTCATGCGGCCTTCCATCGAAAGGGCGCGCACGGCCTCGCCGGCGTATTCGATCACATGGCCCGTGCCGCCACCCGTGCCGATCTGGCCGATCAGGGCCAGGGCGAAATCCTTGGCCCCGACGCCGGGGGCCGGGACGCCGGAAAAGGTGACGCGCATGTTGCGCGACTTCATCTGGCGCAGGGTCTGGGTGGCCAGCACATGCTCCACCTCCGAGGTGCCGATGCCCTGGGCCAGGGCCCCAAAGGCGCCGTGGGTGGAGGTATGGGAATCGCCGCAGACGATGGTCATGCCGGGCTGGGTGCGGCCCTGCTCGGGGCCGATGACATGGACGATGCCGTTGCGCGGATCGCCCATGGGCAGGAACTCGATGCCGTATTCGGCGACATTGCGCTCCAGGGTCTGGAGCTGCACGCGCGCCTCGACGTCGGCCACGGCCCCGACGCCCAGGGCCTGGCCCTCGGTGGGGGTATTGTGATCGGCGACCGCCAGGGTGCGGTCCGGCCGGCGCACGCGGCGACCGGCCGCTCTCAGGCCGGCGAAGGCCTGGGGCGTGGTCACCTCATGGATCAGGTGCAGATCGATATAGACCACCGCCTCGCCGCCGGGGTCGGCGGCGACGAGGTGGGCATCCCAGATCTTGTCGTGCAGGGTGCGGGCGGTCATCACCCCGCATGTAAGGGCTCGGGCGCGCGCCCGTCCAGGGCGCGGCGCTTAGCCGGCCGAGGCGCCGGCGCGCCCAGGCATTGCAGATCGGCCAGGGTCTCGCGCACGGCGGCGTCGAGCGGCGTGGCCGGGACGTCGCCCAGAAAGGCCCGCAGCTTCGCATCCGAAAGGCCGATCGGCCGGCGCCACAGATAGCGCATCTCCAAGAGCTCGCGAAACGTCTCGACGAACGGGGCCAGAGCCCAGACCACCGGATAGGGGAACGGCCGCAGCGGGATGTTCGCATCGCCCGTGACGCGGCGGATGGCGCCGGCCAGAGCGTCGCCGCGGGCCAGCCAGTGGCCGGCGAAGTGGAAGCGCTCGAAATCGGCCAGTTCGGTCTCGCGCTCCAGCAGCCGCGCCATGGCCTCGGCCATGTCCGGCAGATAGGCATAGGCATGACCGACATCGGCGGGGCCGGGCGCATACACGCCGCGCACCCGGCCGCTCCGCCTCGTGGTGAGCCAGGCGAAGGCGCTGTTGGGGGCCGCGGGCCCGAAGAAATCGCCGCCGCGCAGGATCAGGGCCCGCGCGCCCGCCTGCGTCGCGGCGCGGAGGGCCTCCTCCATCTCCACCCGCACGGCGCCCTTGCGGGTGACGGGCGTCTGGGGCGCATCCTCGCCGATCAGGGGTCCGGCGTCCGGCGCGTAGTTGTAGACCGTGCCCGGCAGGACGACGCGGGCGCCGTGAGCCTTGGCCGCGGCGATGGTGGCGTCCATCATCGGGATCGCCAGGCCGCGCCAGTTCCTGTAGCGCGGCGGATTGGCGGCGTGGACGATGACCGCCATGCCGGCGGCGGCGGCGATGACATCCGCGACCCTCATGGCGTCGCCCGCCACCCATTCGATCGGCATGTTGGGCCCGGCTTTGGCGGCGGCGGCGGCTGGATCGCGGGCCAGGGCGCGCAGGCGCCAGCCGCGCGCGGCCAGGGCGGCGGCGGCGTGGCCGCCGAACGAGCCGGTGGCCCCGATGATCAGGGCGGTATGGGGATCGGCGGCGGGGGTGGATGGGCGGGTCATGGCGTCTCTCCGTTGCGACCCGCCAAAGATGGGCGCGGCGGTCGCCATGCGGAATTGTCTAAGCCTGCAGGGCTGCTATACGGTTTCGTATGGCGCGGCCTCCGGACTGGACCCTCTACCCCTCGTTCCTGGCGGTGATGGACGAGGGCAGTCTCTCGGGCGCCGCCCGGGCTCTGGGCATCGCTCAGCCGACGGTGGGGCGGCACATCGAGGCGCTGGAGGCGACTCTCGGGGGAGAGGCGCTGTTCACCCGCTCGCCCGGCGGTCTGGCGCCCACCGCCGCCGCCCGGGCCCTTTCGCCGCACGCCCGGGCCATGGCCGTGGCGGCCGAGACCCTGGTTCGCACCGCGACCGGCGCGGCGGGGGAGATGCGGGGGGTCATCCGCCTGACCACCAGCGAAGTGGTGGGGGTCGAGGTGCTGCCGCCGCTGCTGACCGAGTTTCGCGAGGCTTGGCCCAAGGTGGATATCGAGCTGCTGCTCTCCAGCCGCCAGGAGGATCTCCTCCGCCGCGACGCCGACATCGCCGTGCGCATGGCGAGGCCGACCCAGAACGCCCTCTTCGCCCGCCGCATAGGGGCGCTGAAGATGATCTTCCACGCCCACCGCTCCTATCTGCAGAAGCACGGCGTGCCGCGCACCATGGCCGAGCTGCTGGACCACAGCCTGATCGGCTTCGATCATGTGAAGCCGATGCGGGTGGCGACCGACCAGATCGACATCGAGGTGACGCGCGAGCTGTTCGCCGCGCGCACCGACAGCGACCTGGCGCAGCTGGCCCTGGTGCGCGCCGGCTTCGGCATCTGCCCGGTGCAGCGGCCGATCGCCGCGCGCGACGCCAACCTCACGCCGCTGCTGGAAGGGGTATTCGGCTTCGACCTGGAGATGTGGGTGGTGATGCACGAGGACCTGAAGGCCGACCGGCGCATGCGCGCCCTGTTCGACCACCTGGCGGTGGGGCTGACGGCCCATGTGCGCGCGGGGCGCGCGGCGGCTTGAAACTTTCGGCCCCGGCGACTAGGTTCCCCGCCTTCGCCGCAGGGCGACTGCGCGCTCGTAGCTCAGCTGGATAGAGCACCAGACTACGAATCTGGGGGTCGGGCGTTCGAATCGCTCCGAGCGCGCCATCTTTCCTTCAGACTCAACGAAGAGCTGGGACTGCGGGCGCCCTGGACGGCAACTCCGCGGCCGGGCGGAGGCGGGTAGTGTTCGACCTCTGGCGTTCGCGGTAGCGTGTCTCCATGAAACCCGATTTCAAGCCCGAGGGATGGCCGGCCGTTGTTCCTCGGCTGGTTACGTCAGACTTTCAGGGCCTGGTGACGTTCCTGCGCACGACTTTCGGGGCGGAGGGCGAGATTCCAGCGGGCCGCCCGGCTGAAATGAGGATTGCCGACGCGGTCATACTGGTGAGCGACGCCAGTGGTCTGCGCCCAGCCTCCCCGGCCTTCCTCTACGTCTATGTCGAAGACGCCGACGCGACCTACCGACGCGCCCTCGAGGCCGGCGCTCGCGCGATCGAGCCGCCGGCGGACATGCCGTACGGCGACCGACGGGCCACCGTGCAGGACGCATGGGGAAACACCTGGCAGATCGCCACCCATCGGCGGCCGTAGTTCGTCCCTTTGCTTCCGTGTCGGCGACAGGTGGCCCGCTGACGCGTCCTCAACCAGGCCCGAACGCCGGGTGAAAGCGGACCTCGCCCGCCGGCTGGCCGCCTCGGAGGATCAGGCGCTGGAAATGCTTCCCGGTCTGGCCGTAGAGGAGCTTCGTATCGTGGGTGAATCCGAAGCGGCCGTAGTAGGCGGGATCGCCCAGAACCACGCAACCGTGCGCGCCGGCCTCGCGCAAGCGGCTCAGGCCTTGGTCGATCAGGGCGCGGCCGATGCCGCGGCCCTGGCTGGATGGCGCCACCGCGACCGGCCCGAGGCCGAACCACGCTCCTTCCGCGCCGTCGATCTCCACCGGCGAGAAGGCCGCGTGGCCGACGATGCGGCCCTCGTCCTCGGCGACCAGCGAGATCGTCAGAGCGCCGTGCTCTCTCAGCCGCTCGACGATGCGCGCTTCGGCGCCGGTGCTGAACCGCGCGCCGGCGAACGCTTCCGTCGTCAGTGCGGCGATGGCGGTCGCGTCGGCGGGAGCCTCGTTGCGAATGTGCATTCCAGGGGCGGTAGCGGCGCCGGGAAAGGCCCGCAATCGAAACCCGCTGGCCCTGGCTTTGAACTGGATGAGCGGCGGTTTGGATTTCGCGGACGCATTGCACCTCGCCAGGGCCGAGAGCTGCGACGCCTTCCTGAGCTTCGATCGCAAGCTGGCGAAGGCGGCGTTCAGCCTTCCGACGGTCCCGGTCCAGGCACCGAGCGGAACGCTTGGGCCCTCTATGCGGCCACGTAACCCTCGCGGATGAATTCCCGGCTGGCCCAGGCCGCGTGGGTGCCGCTGGAGATCTTGTGCGGCAGGGCGATGCGGACGACCGGGCCGTCGCAGAACCGCTTGGCGTCGATCAGGATGCATTCGGAGGCGCCCCGCACCTCGTCGGTGATGAAGCTGATCAGATAACCGTCGTCCTCGTCGGTAGCCCCGATGCGCGGCGCGAACGGCGCTTCGCTGGCGTAGCGGCCTTCGGCGAGGGGCAGGCGCCATGATTCGCCACTCTGAAGGTCGTGCTTGACGAAGCCGTCGAACAGGAACCAGCCGGGCTTGGAGGTCGTGCTGTAGGCGAAGCGATAGGGCTTTCCGGCATGGCGCTGGTTGAACGTGCCGAATTCCAGCACCCGGTCGTCGAGCCGCTGCTCGCGGGTCTGGCCGGTCTTCAGATCGAAGCGCCAGCGGTGCAGGCGTGGCAGAAAGCTGTGCTCGTCGAGATAGGCCATCATCTGGCCGAACGGCTTCGGCGCGCCCTCCAGCGGCCGGGGGCTGGGCTCATCCTGGAAATAGGCGTCCATGACGATCTCGTCGCCCTCCTCATACGCGTTGAGAAAGTGGAGAATGTAGGTCGGGGCGGCCTCGAACCATCGCACCTCGCCGCCCTTGCCGTGGCGGGGAATGACGCCGAAGCGCGCCGGAAGCTCCGGGTGGAAGCGCGCCACGTGCAGGTCGCGCTTCAGCAGCTCCGGATCCCAGAACAGCGGCAGGTCGTTGAGGATCGAATAGTTGGCCGTGAACGTCATGTCGTGCGGCAGGCGTGGGCCCGGCAGAGCCACGGGGGTGTAGTGGACGAGCTTGCCGTGCCGATCGACTACGCCGTAGTGCAGATAAGGGGCGTGAACGGAATAGTTGAAGAACAACAGTTCGCCGGTGGCCTCGTCGATCTTGGTATGAGCCGAGACGCCATCGAGCGGCCCCCAGCTGGCCACGCCGCCCTGCTCCAGCGTCTCGGGATCGAGCCAATAGGCTTCCCCGCACTGGTAGAAGGTGGAGACCAGCCTTCCGCCGTGCACCACCACATCGGTGCTGGAAGCATCCTTCAAACCACCGTGGGCGCCGAAGCCCCGGCGCAGAGAGATGCCGGGCCCATCCATCAGCCCGCCCCATAGGGCTTGGCCCGCCTCCTGTTCGGCCTCGAAGCCTCGGGTACGGACGAAGCGGTTGCGATAGTCGGCGACGCCGTTCCGCAGGCTGATCATATGCACCATGCCATCACCGTCGAACGGGTGCAGCCGGCCGAGCGGCTGGTGCACCGGGTTTTCGGTGTTGCGCACATAGACGCCGTCGATGTCGGTGGGGATGGCGCCCTCGATCACCGCGAGACCCTGGGCGTCGACCTCCTCGTGCAGCGGCGTCCAGGCGCCGTTGAGATAGGGATGGTTGCTGGGCAGCAGAGAGGTGGCGACCGGCGCCAGGCGCTCCAGTTTCATGTCACTCCCCAGGCGGCCAAGGACGGCCTTTGGACTTCGATCGCCTCACCCTAGCACGTCCGGGGCCCGCGTGAGCGGCGTTCAACGCTCTACAGGAACTGCACCAGCTCCATCAGGTGGCCTTCCGGATCGGTGACGAAGGCGACGCGCACGCCGTGCTGCGGGGCGTCGGCGGCGGCCTGAACGAGCGTGCCGCCGGCGTCGGTCGCCCGCACGATCAGTGCGTCGACCTCGCGGCTGGAGAAGCCGACGATGACCTCGCCGGCCGCCGGCCGCGGCGCGTCGTGATAGGCGAGCAGGATGAAGGCCCCGGCGCCGGTCGCGGTGGGCTCATACACGATCTCGGTGATCGCGCGGCCCAGAATCTCCGCGTCGATGCGCGCCTGCACCTTCAGGCCGAACACCGTCTCGTAAAAGGCGGCGCAGCGATCGAGATCGCCGACCACCAGCTTGGTGAACGCGAAGTTCTGGCTCATGTCCGCTCCTGTTCCGATACCGCCAGCACCACCTTGACCGCTTTGCCCTCGTGCTGGTCGACGATGGCGGCGTTGATGTCTTCGAAGGGATAGACGCGGATCAGCCGGTCGAACGGGAACTTGCCGGCCAGATGCAGCTCGATCAGTTCGGGGATGAACGCATCCGGGTCGCTGTCGCCCTCGATGATCCCGCGCACGCCAAAGCCGAAGGTGATGGCCAGCCCCATGGAGACGGTGAGCACCGCGGCCGAATCGTTGGGCACGCCGACCAGGCCGATCGTCCCCTTGGGCGCGAGGTAGCCGAACGCCGACTCGATCGCCGACACGACGCCGCTGGCGTCCAGCACCGAATCGACGCCCGCCGGGGCGATGGCGCGCACCGCGGCGACGATATCGCCGGCGAACGGGTCGATCGCGTGGGTGGCCCCCAGCTCCAGAGCCAGGGACCGGCGCGAGGCGAGGGGATCCAGGGCGATGATCGGCGCGCAGCCGCGCAGCCTAGCGGCCATCACCGCGCTCAGCCCCACCGTGCCGGCGCCGATCACCAACAGGGACGAGCCTGGCTGACAATCCAGCGAGCGCAACACGCTGCCGGCGCCAGTCTGGACGCCGCATCCGAGCGGGGCGTAGGTCGAAAGCGACAAGGCCGGATCGATCTTCACCACATTGCGCTCATAGGCCAGGGCGTGGGTGGCGAAGGACGACTGGCCGAAGAAGTTGCTGGAGACGACGCGCTCGCCGTCATGAATGGCGCTGGAGCCGTCGAGCCGGCGGCCGCTGAAGTTCATCGCCGGCAGCTGGGCGCAGTAGCAGGGATCCCTGGCCAGGCAGCGCGCACAGGCGCCGCACGAGCGGAAGGTGAGCAGCACATGATCGCCGGGCGCAACCTTGGTCACCGCCGCCCCAACCGCCTCGACTACGCCGGCGCCCTCGTGGCCCAGCACGGCGGGCTGGGTGACCCCGGTCTGCTGGTCGCGAAAGGCGATGTCGGTGTGGCACAGGCCCACCGCGACGATGCGCACCTGCACCTCGTCGGCCCGAGGCTCGTCGAGCGTCACCTCGCCGAAGGCGAAGGGCTGGCCGGGGCCGACCGCGAGGGCCGCCGTAATCTTCATGCGCGCTGTCTCCCGGGTTTCAGCCGCGCAGTTCGCGCCGCAGGATCTTGCCGGTCACGGTCTTGGGCAGTTCGGCGATGATCTCCAGCCGGCGCGGGTATTTGTAGGCGGCCATGCGGGCGCGGCAATAGGCGATGATCTCGTCGGGAGTCGCCGCCGCGCCGGGCTTGAGGCTGACCACGGCCTTGACGGTCTCGCCGCGATAATCGTCGGGCACGCCGACCACGGCCGCCTCGCGCACGGCGGGGTGGGTGTAGAGCACATCCTCCACCTCGCGCGGCCAGACCTTGTAGCCGGCGGCGTTGATCATGTCCTTCTTGCGGTCGACCAGGAAGAACCAGCCGGCCGGGTCCATGAAGCCGACGTCGCCGGTGCGAAAACCGTCCCGCCGCATGGCCTCGGCGGTCTCGGCGGGCTTGTTCCAATAGCCGGGCGCGACCATCGGCCCGGCGCTGACGATCTCGCCGATCTCGCCCAACGCCGCCGGAGCGCCGTCGTCGGCGGCGATCCACACCTCCGCGCCCGGCACGGGCACGCCGATCGAAAGCGCGCCGGAGGCAGGATCGACCGGGGCGGCGGCCCCCAGCGGCACGCCGTGGGTGGGAGAGGTTGTCTCGGTCAGGCCGTAGATGTTGTGGATGTAGTGGCCAAATCGCGCCTGGAAGGCCTCGACGACGCTGGGCGGAATGGGCGCGCCGCCGGAATAGATCTTGGCGACGCTGGAAAGCTGGTGGCGGTTCGCACCGTGGGCATGCATCATCGCCGTCAGGGCGGTGATGGCGGCGACCGTGAATCCCGGGCGCCGCTCGGCCGCGGCCTCCAGCATCACCGCCGGATCGAAGCGATAGGTCAGGGTGACCGCGCTGGCCGTGACGATGGCGGCCATCAGGTGGCCGACCAAGCCGGTGATGTGAAACAGGGGGGCGACGCCCAGCACGCCAACGCCATCCTTCAGGTCGATCCAGTCGCGATAGACCTGGGCGTTGTGGGCGACATTGGCGTGGGTGATCATCGCCCCCTTGGGCAGGCCCGTCGTGCCGGAGGTGTAGACCAGGAAGGCCAGATCCTTGGGCCTCGGCGGCCGGTCGGGCGGCGCCTGGCCGGCATGGGCGGCGATCGCGGCGGCCATATCGACCGCGCCCGGGCAATCGAGGCGCTCCATGCCCGCGAACAGTCGCTGATCGTCCCGGCCCTGGAGATCGAGCGGCGAACAGGTGTGCACGATCGACGGCGTGAACGCGGCCGCCTCGGGCGACAGGGTGCGGACGACATCGCGGTGCAGGCCGTCGTGGCAGATCAGGGCGGCGGGGGTTGCGTCGGCCAGCAGCAGGCCCAGCTCGCGCGCCTTGTTCATCGGATTGATCGGGGTGACGATGCCGCCGGCCTTCCAGGCGCCGATCATGGCGATCAGGAACCAAGGATGGTTCTGCAGGAACAGGGCCACCCGGTCGCCGGCGCGCACACCCCTCGCCGCCAGGGCCGCGGCCAGGGCGTCGCTCAGGCGGTCCACCTCGGCGTAGGTGAGGGTGGCGTCGAAATAGTGCACGGCCGGCCCGTCCGGCGCGCGCGCGACGGCGTCGCGAAACAGGCCCAGGGCGTCGGGGGCGCCCGGCGCCAGGGCGGCCGGAACATGCGCCGGATAGAGCTTCAGCCACGGCCGGGCCTGGTAGGGGTTCATGGCGCGAGGCTATCACCCGATCGGGCGCAGTCGCCAGCGCCGGCTCGACGCCGAGGCAAGGCGACACAATGCGCGTGCGGGTTTTTCATAAAAACTGAATGAGGCGGACGGCCACACCGACCTTGTTCGGCGCTACCCGTCTATCTGCAGGCGAGCCTGCCGTTCTACGCCGCGCTGTGCGGTCGCACTCTGGCGCGGGCGCATGGACGCTCCGGCGACGCGGCGCTGCTCAGCGGCTTCATGGGCAAGGGCGCCGCGTTCGACGAGGCGATCGGCGACTTTTCCGTCGCCTATTCTAACCAGACGTACGAGGATTGGCGCGGGTTCCTGGCGGCTGTCGACCAGGGCCGGATCGTCGCGAGGCCGGCGCCCGAGGGGAGTTGAGCGGATGAACGTCGAGACGTGTCGCGCCCGACTGAACGACGAAGGCTGGTGCGTCATCCCGAACGTGCTGGAACCGGCGCGGGCGGCGGACATCTTTGATCGGCTGTGGTCCGCGGCCGCCGAGAGCCGGCGGCGCGGCGCGCCGACCCGGATCGGGTCGCTCGATCCCAACGAGCACAATGTGCGGGTGTTCAACCTGCTGGACCTGGATCCGGTGTTCCGCGACCTGATCCAGCACCCGCTGGCGGTTGACCTGGTGACGGGGCAGATCGGGCCGTCGTTCCTGATCTCCAACTTCACCGCCAACATCGCCCGGCCGGGTTCTCGCTCGATGAAGGCGCACTCCGATCAGTCGCTGGTGGTTCCGGAGCCGTGGGAGGCGCCCTGGGCGATGAACGTCATTTGGTGCCTGACTGACTGCCGAGGCCAGAACGGGGCCACCCTGTTCCTGCCCGGCAGCCATCGCTTCAGCCGCCGGGCCGACCTACCGGCCAACCTCGTCGCGGGCATGATCCCGTTTGAGGCCCCGGCCGGGTCGATCATCGCCATGGACGGGCGGCTGTGGCACACCTCGGGGGCCAATGTGACGGCGAACGAGGATCGCGCTCTGCTGTTCGGCTACTACTCCGCCGCGTTCCTCCGGCCGCAGGTGAACTGGAACGCCACCCTCTCAGCCGAGACCCAGGCCGGGCTGTCGACGCCGATGCGGGCATGGCTGGGACTGGAAGCCACGGCGAACATCGGCCGCGCCTCGGATATCGACATCACACTCAGACAGGAGGCCTGACATGGCCATCGACGCCCTTCGCACGCCGGAAGCCCGTTTCGCCGATCTGCCGGACTTTCCGTGGACGCCGTCCTATGTCGACGACCTGCCGGGTTTCGAGGGCCTGCGCGCGGCTGTGATCGATGAGGGACCGAAGGAGGCGGGCCAGGCGTTCCTCTGCCTGCACGGCGAGCCGACCTGGAGCTATCTCTACCGCAAGATGATCCCGCCCTTCCTGTCCTCCGGCGCGCGGGTGGTGGCGCCCGACTTTCTGGGCTTCGGCCGCTCGGACAAGCCGGTGCGTGACGCCGACTACAGCTTCCACTTCCACCGCGATTTCCTGCTGCGCCTGATGGAGCGGCTGGAACTGACCAACGTCACCCTGGTGGTGCAGGACTGGGGCGGCCTGCTGGGCCTGACCCTGCCGCTCGACGCTGGCGCGCGGGCTCGGATCACCCGACTGCTGGTGATGAACACCGGCCTCGCCGTCGGCGCGCCGCCCAGTGACGGCTTCCTGGCCTGGCGCGCCTATGCCGCCAGCACGCCCGACCTGCCCGTCGGGGCGCTGATGAAACGCTCGACGCCGATGCTGAGCGAGGCGGAGGTGGCGGCCTATGACGCCCCGTTCCCCGACGCCCGCCACAAGGCCGGGGTTCGCGCCTTCCCGGCCCTGGTGATGACCGATCCAGAGATGCCCGGCGTGGCTGAATCAAAAGCGGCGCTGAAGTTCTGGTCCGAAGACTGGAGCGGCCGCTCGTTCATGGCCTATGGAGCCGCTGACCCGGTGTTCGGCCCATCGGCGATGGAGGCTCTGCGCGCCCGCATTCGCGGCTGCCCGCCCGCCCTTGTGATCCAGGACGGCGGCCATTTCGTGCAGGAATGGGGCGCCCCGATCGCCGCCGCCACCCTCGCCGCCTTCGCCGCCTGACAGGCTCGCCCATGTTTGCCCCTCGGAGTCCGATCGCGCTGGTGGGGGATGTTGGCGGCACCAACGTCAGGCTGGCGCTGGCGGGACTGGACGGTGAAGGGGCGATCGTCACCGCGTTTCGCCAGGACATGCGTGACGACGACCATCCCGGGCTGGAAGCGTGCATAGACGCCTATCTGGCCGCCCTGGGGGCCGCGCCGCGCCCGAGCCGCGCGGCGTTCGGTGTGGCCTCGCCGGTGACCGGCGATGCGGTCAAGTTCACCAATCGCGACTGGGCCTTCAGTATCGCCGGCCTGCGCCTTCGGTTCGGCTGGGAGCGGCTGGCGGTGGTCAATGATTTCGCCGCCCTGGGCCACGCCTTGCCGGCGCTGGGTCCAGGCGACTGGCGGCCACTTGCGGGGCCGGCTTGGCCGGAGAGCCTGCCGCCGGTGGTCTCTCTAGTCGGGCCGGGGACGGGGTTTGGCGTCGGCGTGCTGGCGACCCAGGCGGACGCGCGCTTCGTCATGGCCGCAGAGGGCGGCCACGCCAGCTTCGCGCCTGTCGACGCTCTCGAACTGGAAATCCTGCGCGTGATGCTGACCAGGTTTCCGCGCGTCTCGAACGAGCGCATCCTCTCGGGCCCCGGCCTGGAGCACCTCTACGCCGCCCTGGCCGAAATTCGCGGTCGGCCTGCGAACTCGCCGGGCGCGCCGGAGATCCTGGCCGCGGCGCTGCGAGGCGACGACGCTCTGGCGCGGGAGACGGTGGAACGCTTCTGCCTGATCCTGGGCGGGGCTATGGGAGATATCGCGCTCGTGCAGGGGTCCGGGGCGGTGGCCCTGGCTGGCGGCGTCGCGCCGCGCATGCTGGCCTTCCTCGACACCGCCGCCGTGCGCGCCCGCTTCGAGGCCAAGGGCCGGGCCGAAGGGCTGATGGCTGCCATCCCGATCGCCCTGATCACCCATCCCGAACCGGCCTTGCTGGGCGCCGCGCGCCTCGTGCTGGATCAGGCCGCCGGCAGGTCACGCCAGCAGGGGGTGGACCAGCCCGGCCAGGCCGTCGCCTCGTAGACGCCTCGGGCGACCGCGCGAGCCAGGCAGTCGGCGGCCAGAGCGCCCAGGCGCATCAGGGTGAAGTCCGCCGGCTCGGCCAGAGCGACGGCTCCGGTGGCGAGAACGAACACCACGTCGCCGTCGAACGGGGTGTGCACGGGGCGGATGGCCCGGGCGAGGCCGTCCTGGGCCATTACCGCCAGACGCCGCGCCTGGGCGGGGGTCAGGGCCGCATCCACCGCGACCACCGCCAGGGTGGTGTTGGCCCGGGCCGCCGCCGCGCGCTTGGCCAGGCCCCAGTCGTCAGGCGAGGCGGCGAGCCGGCTTGGAGCGATACCGCCGAACTCGGCCCCGATCTCATGCGGCGCGGCCCAGAATGCCCGGCCGCCCGGCGCGACCACCGAGCCATAGCTGTTGACCGCCGCCAGGGCCCCGACGGCGTAGCCGTCGGCGGTCACCACCGAGGCCGAGCCAAGCCCGCCCTTGAGCGCGCCGGCCATCGCGCCCGCCCCGGCGCCGACCGATCCCAGAGCGAACTCCGCCGAAGCGTCCCTGGCCGCCGCGATGCCGAGGCCCCGGTAGGGCGGCGCCAGGCCCCAGCCCTTGTCGCCGCCGTTGGCCAGATCATAGAGGATCGCAGCCGGCACGATCGGAGCCCTCGGCACGCCGGGCTGTGTCGAAAGGCCGAAGCCACGGCCCTGAGCCCCGAGCCAGGCGGTGACGCCGTCGGCCGCGGCCAAGCCATAGACCGAGCCACCGGCCAGGACGATGGCGTCAACCGCCTCGACGAGAGTGTCGGCGGTCAGGGCGTCGGTCTCACGCGTTCCGGGCGCGCCGCCCCGGGCATCCACGGCGCAGACGGCGCGCTCGCCGGCCAGGATCACGGTGACCCCGCTGCGGGCCCCGGCGTCGGTTGCCTGGCCCACGGTCAGGCCGGCCACGTCGGTGAGCAGATTGCGGAGCCCGGGGCGCGCGGTCATGGCCGTGACGTGGCATGGTTTTGTGGGGCGGGCAAAGGCCGCTACGGTGGCGGTCCTCCACTTCCGGTCAGGATCGCCCGATGCGGCTCATCATCGCCTTCGTCCTCGGGTTCGCCCTCACGATGCACGGGGTTGGGGCGGCGCGCGACCGGGCGATGGTGGCGGCGGCCAATCCGGCGGCGGTGGAGGCGGGGCTGAAGGTGCTGCGCGCCGGCGGGTCGGCGGTGGACGCAGCTGTGGCTGTGCAGGCGACCCTGGGCCTGGTCGAGCCGCAGAGCTCGGGCCTCGGCGGCGGCGCCTTCCTGGTCTATTACGACGCCCGCTCTCGCAAGGTCACCGCCTACGATGGTCGCGAGACCGCTCCGGCGGGGGCGACGCCCGGCATGTTCCTGCGCCGCGACGGCAAGGCGATGTCGATCTTCGAAGCCATGCTCTCGGGCCGATCCGCCGGCGCGCCGGGCGCCGTGGCCATGCTGGCGCTGGCGCACAAGGCGCATGGCCGGCTGCCTTGGCCGAGCCTGTTCGCCGACGCCGAGGCGCGGGCGCGCGAGGGTTTCGTGGTCGGTCCGCGGCTGGCCGGCCTGATCGCCAGCAACGCGCCCCAGGCCAAGGCGCCGGACGTCGTCGCCTATTTCAGCCGCCCCGGCGGCGGTCACGTCCAAGCCGGCGACACCCTCAGGAACCCGGCCTATGCCGCCACCCTGGAGCGCATCGGCGCGGACGGCCCGGCCGCCCTGCTGAGAGGCCCGATCGCCGCCCGCATCGTCGCGCGCCTGGCGCAGGAACCGCTGCCCGGAACCATGACCCTGGCCGATCTGGCGTCCTATCGCCCGCATGCGGGACCGGCTTTGTGCCGTCCCTACCGCCAATGGACGGTGTGCGAGCCGGACGCCCCTTCCGGAGGACCGGCCACCCTGGAGGGGCTGGGGCTATTGGCGCGCACCGACATCGCCGCGCGCGGGCCGGCTGACGCGCGCGCCTGGTTCCTGCTCGCCCAGGCCGAACGGCTGATGTACGCCGACGACCTGCGCTGGATCGGCGATCCGGCGTTCGTGCAGACGCCGGTCGAAGGGCTGCTGGCGCCGGACTATCTGGATGCGCGGGCCAAGCTGATCAGCGACCACGCCGGCGCCGCGCCGGAGGCGGGCCATCCGGCCGGCGCGCCGGTGTTCGGCCCGGACGCGACCGCCGAGCCCGGCGGCACCTCCTCCTTCACCATCGTCGACGCGCGCGGCAACGTGGTGTGCATGACCACGACGGTGGAGAGCCTGTTCGGCGACGGCCGCATGGTCGACGGTTTCCTGCTCAACAACCAGCTGACCGATTTCTCGTTCAACCCGAAGGAAAAGGACGGCGCCCCTGCCGCCAACGCCGTCGGCCCCGGCAAGCGACCACGCTCGTCGATGGCGCCGGCCATCATCCTGGATCGCCAGGGGCGGTTCGTGGCAGCGATCGGCTCCCCGGGCGGCCTGGCCATCCCTTCCTATGTGCTCAAGGGGATCGTCGGGGCGCTGGACTGGAAGCTCTCCATGCAGGAGGCGGTGGCTCTGCCCAACCTGGTCGCACTGGGCGACTACTACGGCTCCGAACCGGCCAAGTTCGCCCCCGGCGTGGTCGAGGCCCTGGCTGGAATGGGCGTCAAGGTCAGCGGCGGCTTCGCCGGTGAGTCTTCTGGGTTACATGGCATCATCGCCCGCGACAGCCTTCTGGAAGGCGGCGCCGATCCCCGCCGCGAAGGCGTCGCCCGGGGCTGCTGCTGAAGCACCATGAACGCGCTCGCCGTGGTCAGCCTCCCTGCCAGTCCGCCTCCGACGCACTGGCTCTAGGCCCGCGGCAGGCTCAGTTCGAACACCGTTCCGGAGGGGCCGGTTTCGACAAGGGCGAGATCGCCACCGTGGGCCTGGGCCAATTCGCGGGCGATGGCCAGTCCCAGGCCCGTGCCGCCCAGGCGCGCTGATCCGGTGAACGGCTGGAAGATGTGCGCCCGGGCGCGGTTGGCCAGCCCCGGTCCATCGTCGGTGAGGCGAAGGACGGTTGTTTCGGGCGTTTCGGCCAGGCTGGCGACAATCCGGCCGACGCCGTGCCGATCGTCCACCGCGTCGATCGCCTGGCGGGCGTTTCGCAGCAGATTGACCAGGATGCGGTGCAGGGCGTCTGGATCGGCCTCAACCGTCGCGCCGGGGCTCACGCGCGCCTCGAGCGCCACGCCCTCGGCTGTCAGGCCGGCATCCTCGGCCGCAGCGTCCAGGGCGCCCAGCAGGGCCAGCGGGCGCTTGACCGGCGCCGGCTCCTCGCTCTTGCCGAAGGCCAGGACATTGGAAGCCAAGGTGATCGCCCGGTCCAGGGCCCGCTCCAGCCGGGGCATGGCCTGGGCGACCTTGGGGTCCCCCGAGGCGGCCATCCGCTCCGAGGCGATCTGGGCGCTGGTCAGCATGTTGCGGAGATCGTGGTTGATCTTGGCTACGGCCTCGCCCAGCGCCGCCAGGCGAGCGCGAGAGCTCAGGGCGGCGCGCAGGTCGCCCTGCATGCGGGTCAGTTCGCGCTCAGCGCGGCCGATCTCGTCACGCCGGCCGGACGGCTCGACGTGCGCGGTCGCGTCGGCCGGATCGGCCCGGAACCGCTCCATCGAGCGAGTGATGCGCTGCATGGGCCGCACCAGCAGGAAGTTCAGCGAAAGATAGACCACCGCCCCAGCCATCACCGAGGTGAACACCGCGATCGCCAACAAGCGTTCCAGCTGGGCGATCAGCTCCTTCTTGATCGGCGCGTCGGGGGCGACGATCTCGACGAATTCTCCGGGCAGGAATCGGGGCTTGGCCATCACCCGCACCATCCGTCCGCTGGCCCCGAACAGGGTCTCGAACGGCGCCGCCCAGGATAGGGCGCTGGCGCGCAGATCCACGAGATAGGGCGCCCGCGCTAGGCGCGGCATCTGCAGAATCAGATGGCGCTCATTGTCGACGCCGACGGACACCTGCACCACTTCGGCGCTGGCCAGCAGCTGCTGAGAGACCCGGGCGCTGACGACCCCATTGGGCGCGCTCTGGGTGACCAGGGTGGCCACCTCCGCGGCCCGCAGGCGGTCGAGCAGGCGCTGCTCCTCGAACGCCGCAAGATTGGGCGGCAGGATCAGGAGATTGCCCAGGCCGACGATCAGGATCGTCAACAGCAACAGTCGCGCCGACAGCCCGCCCGGCCAGAAAAAGCGGCGAGGTCCGCGCGCTGGCTCGGATGGGGGGGCGCCGTCCGCCATGCGGCTCCGGTTACCCCGCCGGGGCCGGCGGGGCAACGCGGGGGGCGCCGGCCGCCTCCGCCACGCTGGCGAATCCCTCGGCCCGAAGCCGCGCCGTCAGGTCCAGCCGGATGCGCCGAACCAGGCCTGGGCCGGCGAACACCAGGGCGGAGTAGAGCTGAACCGCGACGGCGCCGGCCCGGATCTTGGCCAGGGCGTCGGCGCCGCTGGCGATGCCGCCCACTCCGACCAGGACCAGCCGCCCGGCCGCCGCCTCGCTGAAGAGCGCTAGCAGGCGGGTCGACGGTGTCATCAGAGGCGCGCCGGAGAGGCCGCCGGCCTCGCGCCGGTGGCCTGAGCGCAGGCCCTCTGCCCGCTCCACCGTGGTGTTGGCGACGATCAGGCCGTCGAGACCGAACGCCACGGCAGCCTCGACGATGGCCTCGACCTCCGCGCTGGCCAGGTCGGGGGCGACCTTGAGCAGAACCGGCGCCTTGCCTGGCAGAGCGCGGCGCACCTCCGCCAGCGCCCCCAGCAGGTCCTCGAGGGCCGCCCCCGACTGCAGGGCGCGCAGACCCGGGGTGTTGGGCGAGGAGACATTGACGGTGAAATAGTCGGCCAGGCCCCACAGCCGGCGCAGGCCGGCGACATAGTCGGCCACGCGGTCGGCCGATTCCTTGTTGGCGCCAATGTTGGCCCCAACCACGCCGCGCGCGGGCCGTCGCGCCAGACCGTTGGCGAAGGCCTCCAGCCCGGCGTTGTTGAAGCCCATCCGATTGATCACCGCCTGATCCTCGGTGAGACGAAACAGGCGCGGTCGGGCATTGCCCGCCTGCGGCAGCGGTGTGGCGGTGCCGCATTCCACCAGGGCGAAGCCCGACCGAAGCAGGGCGCCCGGGGCTTCGGCGTTCTTGTCGAAACCGGCGGCCAGGCCGATCGGATGGGCGAGCGGCAGGCCCGCGAGGCTCGTCGCCAGGATCGGATCGGGGTTCCCGACGTCGCGCGGCCCCAGGCCGGCGCGAAGGCCGGCCAAAGTCATCTGGTGCGCTCGCTCCGGATCCATGCGGCGCAGCGCCCAGGTCGCCAGGTCGTGCGCCGCGCCCACCCGCGCGCCGTTCAGTCGTCGCCCGGACGGTAGTCGCGGGCGTGGAAGAGGCTGTCCAGAGACGCGCGCAGTGCGTCGTCGAAGCCGAACACCGCCGCCGTGCCGGCCGGAAAGCCGGCCAATACGCGTTCGATATCGGCATGGGCCGCGCCGCCCTCGATCAGAAGGGTCGCGGCCAACTCCTGCAGGCTGGGGTTGTGGCCCACAACCATCACCGTGTCGGCCGCCCGCGCCGCCGCGTCGAGTTCCTCCGACACCTCCTCGGGGGAGGCATCGTAGAGACCCTGGCGGATCTCGCAGGCGACGCCGGGAAACGCGCCGCTGGCCGCCTCCCAGGTCTCGCGCGCTCTGAGCGCCGGCGAAACCAGCGCCAGATCGGGGGCCAGACCCGCGCCTGCCAGCGCCTCGCCGACCCGCCGCGCGTCGGCGCGACCTCGTTCGGTCAGAGCGCGGTCGATATCGTCGCGCCCCGGCGGCCGGGCCTCGGTCTTGGCGTGGCGAAACAGAATCAGACGGCGCATGTGCCTTTGGCCTCCCCGGCGCGCGTCATACCGCGCCGGCGCCGCGCGATCGAAAAAAAAGATGGGACGCGGGGGCGCGCGCTTTGTCACAGTCGCTTAGGCGCCCAGCCCTGGGCGAAGGAGCCTATCGATGCGGCGACGCGACGTGATGAAATCGGCGCTGGCGGGAGCGGCCATCGCCACGCCGCTGAGCGCCTGGGCCCAGACACCAGGCGCCTGGCGCCTGCCCAGCAAGGGCGAGGTGACCGTCATCGAGACCGCCTTCATCCCCATGGCTGACGGCGGCCGCCTGGCGGTGCAGCTTTGGCTGCCGGCCGGAGCCCCGGCCCACGGCGCGCCGGTGGTGCTGGAATATATCCCCTATCGCAAGCGTGATCACTATCGCGCCTTTGACCTCTACTGGGGTCAGACCCTGGCTCAATACGGCGTCGCCTACGCCCGGCTGGAGACGCGCGGTTCGGGCGATTCGACCGGCGTCCTGGCCGACGAATACCTGCCCACCGAACAGCACGACGCCGTCGAGGCGATCGCCTGGCTGGCGGCCCAGCCCTGGTGCAACGGCAAGGTCGGCATGCGCGGCGTCTCGTGGGGCGGTTTCAGCACTCTGCAGGCCGCCGCCCTGCGGCCACCGGCGCTGGCGGCGATCATGCCGATGTCGGCCTCCGACATGCGCTACACCGACGATGCGCACTATCTGGGCGGCGTATTCGCCCTCACCGGCCTGAAGTGGGCCACCAGCATGAAGGTGGTCATGGCCGCCCCGCCCGATCCCCTGGTCTCGGGCGCGGCGTGGCGAGGGATGTGGCAGGAGCGGCTGGACGCGACCCCGGCCATCGCCGCACGCTGGCTGTCGCACCAGACCAACGACGCCTTCTGGCGCCACGGCTCGGTGGCGCTGGATTGGAACGCGATCGCCTGCCCCGTCTATGTGATCGGCGGCCTGGTTGATTCCTACGGCAATCAGATTCCCCGGCTGCTGGCCAACCTCAAGGTTCCGCGCAAGGGGCTCTATGGCCCCTGGCAGCACGGCTATCCGTCGCCCGCGACGCCCGGCCCGGCCCTGGACTGGGCCTGGGAGGAGGTGCGCTGGTGGCGCCATTGGCTGATGGGCGAGGCGACCGGGATCATGGACGAGCCGATGCTGCGCGCATTTATGCCGAGCGCGACTGCGGCCCAGGTGTCTCCCGGCCCGATCCCCGGCCGCTGGGTGGCCGAACGCACCTGGCCCTCACCCGCCATCGAGCCCCGGGTGTTCCATCTCGGCGGCGGGGCTTTGACCGCCTCGCCTCAGCCGCCCGAACGCGTCCATATCGCCGGCGATCGCATCGTCGGCCTCGCCAAGGTGGAGTGGGTGCCGTTCGCGCCTACCGAACTGCCGCGCGAGCAGTCGGCCGACGACGCCCTGTCGCTCGTGTTCGACACCCCGGCGCTCACGGCGCCCCTGGAGATACTGGGAGCGCCAGCCCTGCACGTGCGCGTTTCGGCCGACCGGCCCGTGGCGCATCTCGCCATCCGCCTTACCGAAGTGACCGCCGAGGGGAAGTCCTGGCTGGTGAGCTACGGCCTGCTGAACCTGACCCACCGCGACGGTCATGAGACGCCTCGGCCGCTGGCGCCCGGCGCTTCCTACGATGTCGACATCCCGCTCAATTTCGTCGCCCACCGCTTCGCCGCCGGCAGCCGCATTCGCGCCGCTCTGTCGGAGAGCCTGTGGCCACTGGTCTGGCCCTCGCCGAAGGTGGCGAGCCTGAGCCTCGATCTGGCCGCTGCGCGCCTGACCCTGCCGGTGCGCCCGCCCCCGGCGAGCGAGGCCGCCATGCCGATCGCGCTGGCCCCGCCCTTCCCCAGCGACGCCAAGGTCTGGCCGGCGATGACGATCACGAGCGCCCAGGGGGCCGCGCACGTCGTAGAAATTTGGCCTCTGGCGACCGACGAAATCAGGGAGATCGGCGAGACCGTCTCGGGCTCTGGGCCCAACGTCGACCTGGCCATGACCGCCAGCGCTCCCGATGGCTGCATCTGGCGCGCGAACCAGAGCTCGCGCTTCCAGCGGCAGGGCTGGGACGTGGCCCTTCGAGCCGACGTCACGATCACCGCCAGCCGGACGCATTTCCAGGTCGAGGAGCGCACCACCGCCACCCTGAACGGCGAGATCGTCGGTGACCGGGCCCATTCCAGCACCGTGCCACGCGTGCTGATGTAGCGGCCGCGGCCGAGGCCTCGGCTCAGATGTAGCCCACGGCCTGTTTCTGCTCGGTCACGATGGTTCGGCGCGCGGCCCAATAGTGCCAGGCGGCCCAGAAACCTGTGGGGGCCAGGATCAGCAGGGCCAGTCGTAGCGACGCCGCGTCGGCCCCGCGCGCGCCGGCGAAGGTATCGCTGAGGAAGCCGACCAGCTGCGGCGCCACGATCAGGTTCAGCACATTGGCCAGCACCAGCGACACGGCGATGAACATCGCCCGCATCTTCGGCGGAGCCAGGTTTTGCACCAGCCCCATGGCCGGGCCGATGTAGAAATAGATCGCCGGGATGAACAGCCACAGCATCACCCGCGCCATCGCCAGCGAGTGTGTCCAGTAGACAAAGAACGAAGGTATCGTCGCCAGAGCCGTCACCGCCGCCAGCAGCGCCAACACGCGCCTGGGGTCCGTGAACGCCGGCCGCGACAGCACCCAAGCGGTCAAGAGCGACGAGGCGACGCCGGCGACCAGATGGATCGGCCCGAGCACCTGCCCGGCCTGGCCCACGTCCAGATGATACTGGCGCTGGAGGAAGGTCGGGGTGAACCACATCAGGCCCCAGCCCCAGAACGCCGAAAGACCGCCGCCGACCATCACGTGCACGCAGCCCGGCCGTCGGAACAGAAAGGCCATGGTGGCCGCGAAGCTGGGCGCCGCGCCCTGCGCGTTGGCATCGAGCCGGCCGCGTTGCGGCTCCTTGACAGTAAGGAAGATCAACAATCCGACCACCACGCCTGGAATGCCGAGCGCCAGGAACGCCGCGCGCCAGCCATGCGCCGCCGCCACCTGTCCGGCCATGTCGGCCCCCAGCCAGGCGCCGATCGGAGCGCCCAGGGCGAACACCGCCATGGCCATCGGCCGGCGGCCGGCCGGAAAATAGTCGGCGATGATCGAATTGGCCGGCGGTGTGCCGCCCGCCTCCCCGACCCCCACCCCGATCCGGGCCGCCAGCAGCTGGCCATAGGAGCGTGATAGGCCGCACAGGGCGCTCATCACCGACCATGCCACCAGGCAGAGGGACAGGATGTTGCGCCGGTTGACCCGGTCGGCCAGCCAGGAGAGGGGAATGCCGAGCGTGACGTAGAACAGCGCCAGCGAAACCCCGGTCAGGAACGCGACGCCGCTGTCGGAGAGCTTCAGCTCCAGCCGGATCGGCTCCAGCACCGTGGACATCACATACCGGTCGGCGATGCTGATCGTATAGACAGCGCACATCGCAATCAGCACGTACCAACGCACGAGCGGAGAGACGGCCTTGGCCGGTCCGGCGGCGCTGATCGCGGTCATTCAGGCTCCCTTGCCGCCAGCGGGCACTGTCCGGTCCCGGCCTTGGCCGCCTCAAATGCTTTTTTTGGATGGCCGCATCCATTTATTTCGCTTTCGGCATCGACCGGGCCGGGGAACGATCGCCGCTTCGGAAGTGTGCCGACCGGAGACGGGCGCGTAAGTCGCCAGCCAGGGCGGACCAGCGCGGGGGTGATCTGATCGTGTCGCAATCGAACAAGGGCGCCTTCGCCACGGCGCTTCGTCTGCTCTCTGGCGTGGCCGTCGCGGCCCTCGCGCACGGCGCGGCCCAGGCCGCCACGGCCGCCGCCTCGCCCGGTGGGACCGCGGTCGAGGAGGTGATCGTCACCGCCAACCGATCCGGGGCGGAAAATCTGCAGAACGTCGCACTGGCCATCTCGGCGGTGAAGACCCAGGAACTCGACCGCGCCGGCCAGACCAGCTTCACCGATCTGACCAAATATACCCCGTCGCTGTCGATCACCGAGGGCGCGCCGGGCTTCAACAAGATCGACATGCGTGGGCTCTCGACCGGCGCCTATCGTACGTCCGACACCTCCGACCGCTCGCTCGTGGCGGTTTATCTCGACGACACGCCGATCTCGGTCCAGGGCCAGACGCCCGACCTGAAGGTCTATGACCTGGACCGGGTGGAGGTGCTGCGCGGACCGCAGGGGACGCTCTACGGCGCAGGCTCCATGGCCGGCACCATCCGCTTCATTACCGCCAAGCCGAACCTGAACTCCTTCTTCGGCACCTTCGAAGCGACGGGGTCGAACACCGACCACGGCGGCAACAGCTACAGCGTGCGCGGCGTCACCAACCTGCCGCTGATCGCCGACAAGCTGGCCGCCCGCCTGACCACGTATTCGGGCGAGGACGCGGGCTATATCGACAACATCGGCAAGCGCTTCAAGAACGACGCCAATCTCAATCGCACCACTCAGGCCAGGCTGGCAGTGCGCTGGGCCCCCACCGATAAGTTGACCGTCGACGCGAGCGTCACCTATGAGAAGAGCCACGCCTACGGCCTCAACCAGGGCCTTTCGGGGCTTGATCCCTACACCATCTCGACCAATTCGCCGGAAGGCACGCGCGACGACTTCACGCTCTACAACGTCAGCTTCGACTACGATCTGGGCTTCGCCGACCTGGTCTCCTCCAGCTCCTACACGTGGCGACGGATCGGGTTTCGCGCCAGCCCCGAGCCGCAGATCGGCTATTTCTTCCAGGACTACACCGGCCTGACGCCGAGTCCGACCGCCTATCCGCTGTTCAAGGCCCCGGCCAGCTACAATCAGCAGATTACCGAGTCCATCCCGGCCGAGAACTACATCATCGACAACAAGGTACATGATTTCATGCAGGAAGTCCGCCTGGTGTCGAAGGACAACGGGCCGATCCACTGGACCGTCGGCGCCTTCTACGAGCGCCAGCGCCGCAACCTGTTCCAGGATATCCCCACACCCGGTTTCGACACGCTGTCATACGAGAACTATTTTTATGGCCCGTTCAGCACGCCGGACGGCCTCTACAACTCCAAGACCGTCGACGGCGCCTTCAACACCAACGATATCTTCTCCGGACTACAAAACGAGACCGAGCACCAGATCGCCATCTTCACTGACGACACATGGCATGTCACCAAGCAGCTCGATCTCACGGCCGGCGTTCGCTACTTCAACTTCAAGGAAAACTACTATCTATTTGAGGGCGGCGTCTATGGTGTGATCAACCACGTACCGCTGCAGCAATACGCCAAGCTGTCGTCCGACGGCTTCAACCCGCGCTTCAACGCCTCGTACCATGTCAGCGACAACCTGCTGGTCTACGCCGAGGCCGCCAAGGGCTTCCGATATGGCGGCGCCAACCAGCCGGTGCCGATCGGCGATACCGGCATCGCCAATACGTGCAAGAACAACCTCGCCTCCTACGGCTACACCAGCGCGCCCCTGACCTTCGGGCCGGACAAGCTGTGGAGCTATTCGGTGGGCGAGAAATCGCGCCTCGCCGGCGGCCGAGTTATACTCAACGCCGACGCCTATTGGGTCGACTGGACCGACGTGCAGACCCGGTTGCTACTCAACTGCTCGTACTTCTTCACCGACAACAAGGGCAAGATCACCAGCCGCGGGGTCGAAGTCGAGACCACGGTGCGCGTGACGCCGGAGTTCACCCTGAGCGCGAACGCCTCCTACAACGACGCCCGCGCCAATGGCCAGATCCCCACCGTGGGAGCGTTCGACGGCAACCTGGCGCCGTACTTCCCGCGCTGGATCGCCAGCATCGCCGGCTACTACGACCGGCCGCTGGAAAACGGCACGCTGCACCTGCAGGCCAGCTACCAGTTCCGCGGAACCGAACACACCACCTTCAATCCGGTGGCGACCACGATCGCCGACGGCAAGCTTGTCCCGCAGCTCAACCCGGATGGCAGCGTCAAGCTCAGCCAGACCTTCGCCGTGATACCGACCGAGAACAACGTCAGCGCCGCCATCGCCTACGACATCGGCCGCTACGAGTTCGGCATCTTCGGCAACAACCTGACCAATGGGGTCAAGGTCACAGATATCGGCCGCGCCACCTACTACAAGATCTATCAGGCCGGTGACCGCGAGACCCTGGCCCGCCCCCGCACCATCGGCGCCCGCATCCGCGTCAAGTTCTAGCCGTGAGCCCCTCGCGGCTCGCCGCTCTGGCGCTCGCCGTCTGTCTTGCGGCGGGAAGCGCGGTGGCGGGGGTCGATTCGCCAGCCCTGGCGGGGCCGGGTCCGTTCGCCGTCGGCCTAGAGCGGGCGACGTTCACCCAGCCGCGCCGCGCCGATCCCCTCGCCTTCGACCCCGTTGCCAAGACCCTGCCGGTGCGCGACCGGATCCTTCCGGTGGAGATCTGGTATCCGGCCACGCCGGCGCCCGGCTCGGCGCCCGTTGGCTACGCCGGCGCCCTGACCGGCGAAAACGGGGCCGATGTGGCCTTCACCCTGCCGGGCGTCGCCGTCCTCGGCGCCCAGCCGCGCGCGGGGCCGTTCCCGCTGGTGATCCTCGCGCACGGCTTCGGCGGCGACCCGGTGGCCCTGCGTTGGCTGGCGGAAAACCTCGCCTCCAAGGGCTATGTCGTGGTCGGCCCGCACTTTGGCGATCCGCCGATCACCGATGGCAGCCGGTTCATCGGCCCCCTAGCCGGCCGGCCGCTCGATATCGCCTTCGTCGCCGCCGAGGCCGTGCGCCGGGCCGGGGCTCACCTGGGCGCCCTGGCGGCGGCCGATCCGTCGAGGCTGGCTCTTATCGGCTATTCCATGGGCGGCTACGGCGCCTTGACCGACGCCGGCGCGGGGCTTGATCCGGCCCTGGGGCCGGCCACCCACGGGGCCTTGACGCCGTTCGTCGCTGGCGGCCCGCGCGCCGCCGAACTGAAGGTGTCCCACTTGGCCGCGGTGGTGGCCATCGCCCCGGCGAGCCGCTTCGCCGCCACCCCTGCCTGGGCGCCGGGAGCCCTGGCCGCCGTGACAGCCCCCACCCTCTTCATCGTCGGCAACCAGGACACGATCGTCGGTTACGACCCTGGCGTGAAGTCCCTGTTCGAGGCCGAGACGCACGCTCCGCGCTATCTGCTTACATTCCAGAACGCCGGCCATTCGATCGGCATGGACGCCGCGCCGCCCACCATGCGCGGGGCTCTGTGGGATCTCGATTGGTGGGAGGACCCGGTCTGGCGCAAGGAGCGTCTGGCCGACATTCAGCGCCACTTCATCACCGCCTTTCTGGACCGCTATGTGAAGGGCGACGCTTCCAGCGCCGGCTGGCTCGATGTCGCCACGCCGCTCGGCGCCGCGGGAGGCTGGACCCCGCCAGCCGCCACACCCTATGGCGCGCTCAGCCCGGGGGCGCCGGCCACCTTGTGGAAGGGCTTCGCGCGGGGCCACGCCGTCGGCCTGGAGCTGCGCTTCGCGCCACCGGCGACCGCTCCCAGCCGATGAGTTTTTTGGATGGCGCCATCGCTTAAAGTCGCTTTCGCGCCTGGGCGACGCGGAGAAGCATCACGTCGGCCGAACGAGGCCTGACGGTAATAGGGGGTTAAATCATGTCTCGACGCGCGCTCTGGCTCGCCTCCGGCGTCGCCCTCGTCGCCGTGGCCCAAGCGGCGCGTGCCGGCCCGGCCCTGACGCCCGCGGACAAAGGCGCCACCCAGGTGGGTGAGGTGATCGTCACCGCCAACCGCTCCGGCGCCCAGAATCTGCAGAACGTCGCCCTGGCGATCTCCGCGATCAATCCCCAGGAGCTCGACCGCGCCGGCCAGGGCGGCCTGACCGACCTCACCCGTTTCACGCCGTCGCTGTCGATCACCCAGTCGGCGCCAGGTCAGAACAAGTTCGACATGCGCGGCCTCGCCACCGGGGCCTATGCTCTGTCCGACACCTCCGATCGCTCTTTGGTGGCGGTCTATCTCGACGACACCCCGATCTCGGTCCAGGGTCAGACGCCCGATTTGAAGGTGTTCGATCTGGACCGCGTCGAGATCCTGCGCGGACCGCAGGGCACGCTCTATGGCGCCGGCTCTATGGCTGGCACCATCCGCTTCATCAGCGCGAAGCCCACGACCAGTTCGTTCTTCGGCACGATGGAAGTGACCGGCTCGGGCACCGAGCACGGCGGCGCCAGTTACAGCGTGCGCGGCATGGTCAACCTGCCCCTCGTGGCCGACAAGCTGGCCGTGCGCGCGGCGCTCTACCAGGCCGAGGACGCCGGCTGGATCGACAACATCGGCCGCTACTCAAAGCAGGACGCCAACCTCAACCAGAGCCTGCAGGCCCGCGTCGCCGTGCGCTGGACGCCCGACCCGCGCTTCACCCTCGACGCCAGCTATACCTACGAGAAGAGCCACGCCTTCGGCCTCAGTCAGGGCTTTGACGGCCTCGCGCCCTACACGATCTCGACCAACGGTCCCGAAGGCACGCGCGACGATTTCAACCTCTGGGCCGTCAACGCCGACTACGACCTGGGCTTCGCCGACCTCGTCTCCTCGACCTCCTACACCTGGCGGCGGCTCGGCTATCGGGCCAGCATCGAATCGACCATCGGTTATTTCTTCCAGGACTATCTCGGCCTGCCCACCAGTCCGACCGCCTATCCGCTCTACAATCAGCCGGCGAGCTATGATCAGCAGGTGACCGATTCGATCCCGGTCGAGAACTTCCTGATCACCAACAAGATCCACACCTTCATGCAGGAGGTGCGCCTCGTCTCCAAGGACGACGGCCCGATCCGCTGGACGGTCGGCGCCTTCTACGAGCGCCAGCGGCGCAACCTCTATCAGGATATCCCGACGCCGGGTTTCGACACCCTTTCGTACGAGAACCTGTTCTACGGCCCCTTCAGCACGCCGGACGGCCTGTACAACTCCAAGACCGTCGACAAGGCCTTCAATCCAGACGACATCTTCTCCGGCCTGCAGAACATCACTGAGCACCAGATCGCCCTGTTCACCGACGACACCTGGCACGTGACCAAGCAGCTCGATCTCACCGCCGGCGTGCGCTACTTCAACTTCAAGGAGAACTACTATCTGTTCGAGGGCGGCGTCTATGGCGTGGTGAACCACGTGCCGCTGCAACAGGTCGCCAAACAGTCGGCCGACGGGTTCAATCCCCGCTTCAATATCTCCTACCACCTCAGCGACGACATCATGATCTACGGCGAGGCGGCCAAGGGATTCCGCTACGGGGGCGCCAATCAGCCGGTGCCGATCGGCGATTCCGGCATCGCCGGACAGTGCAGGGCCAACCTCGCGTCCTACGGCTATACGTCCGCGCCGCTCACCTTCGGCCCGGATCATCTGTGGAGCTATTCGGTGGGCGAAAAGGCGCGCCTGGCCGGCGGACGTCTGATCCTCAACGGCGACGCCTACTGGATCGACTGGAGCGACGTGCAGACGAGGCTCGGCCTGAACTGCTCGTATTTCTTCACCGACAACAAGGGCAAGATCACCAGCCGTGGCGTCGAGCTCGAATCCACCTTCCGCGTGACGCCGCAGTTCACGCTGAGCGGCAACGTCTCCTACAACGACTCCCGCGCCAACGGGGCGATCAAGACCGTCGGCGCTTTCGACGGCGACCTGGCGCCCTATTTCCCGCGCTGGATCGCCTCCGTCTCGGCCTTCTACGACCGGCCGCTCGCGGACGGAATGCTGCACCTCCAGGCCAGCTACCAGTATCGCGGCCGCGAGCAGACCGGCTTCAACGCCACCAACGCCGGCTTCGCCTATATTCCGCCGCAGAACGATCTCAGCGCCTCGATCGCCTACGACATCGGCCGTTACGAGTTCGGCGTCTTCGGGACCAACCTCGCCGACGGGGTCAAGGTCACCGATATCGTCACCGCCAGCTACTACGCCATCTACCAGGCCGGAAACCGCGTCTCATACGCTCGCCCGCGCACCGTTGGCGCCCGGGTGCGGGTCAAGTTCTGATCCTTCGCCTCCGGCCAGCGCGTCCACGGCGTCCCCGTCCCGACTGGCCCTGGCCTGGAAACGGCTGATCAGCCAGGAGCGGAAGAGGGCGATGGCCGGGTCGGCCAGGTCCTCGGCGTGGACCTTGAGGTAATAGCCGTAGCCCTCCTCGAACACCGCGTCATAGGGCGCCACCAGCCGCCCGTCGGCTAGTTCGGCCGCGAACATGTCGATGTCGGCCAGGGCCACGCCGCCGCCGCCCATAGCGTACTGCACCGCCGACAGCGCCGTATCGAACGCCAGGCCCTTGCCGCAATCGGCCCCGATCCCTGCCTGGCTGACGAAATTGGCCCACAAAAGGCCGCGTGGCTCGGCCTCCAGCTTGACGTGCAACAGCTCGTTGTCGCCGATGAATCGGGCCAGGGATTTGCCGGCGTGGGCCATGGCCAGAGCTGGTGCGCACACCGGCGTGACCCGCACCTTCCAAAGCAGATCGGTCACCGTATCGTCGACACTGGGCCGGTCGTAGACCACCGCGGCGTCCAGGTCCGTCGCGGGCAGGCCCGTCACATGGGCGCTGGAGACGTCGATCAATATGTCCGGAAACTCGCGCCGGAAGTCCTGCAGGATCGGCAGGGCCAGATGGTTCAGGAGCGACGGGGGCATGTGTACGCGCAGGGTGCGGCCCGACCGCTCACCGTCCTTGATCGCATTGAGCACCTGCTCCAGCCGGTCGAAGCATTTGCGCACCACGGGCAGCAGGATCGCCCCCTCCTCGGTCAGCACCAGGTGCTGCGGCCGCCGCTCCAGAAGCTTCTTGCCCAGCAGTTCCTCCAGGCTGATCACGTGGCGGCTGAGCGCGCTCTGCGAGACGTGCAGGCTCTGCGCCCCGGCGGTGAAGCTCAAGGCGTGGCCCACCGCGTCGAAGGCGCGCAGGGCGTTGAGGGGCAGCCACGGGCGATTGATCATGCCGCCAGTTTCCGGAGCGCCGCGCGCCCGGTCAAGCCGCGCCGGCGCCCGTCCTTGGCCCGACGGAATAGGGATATGACGAAATGCGATTGTCGGGCGCCCGCGGCGGCATGCGAGTTTCGGCGCGAGCCGGGATGGGTTGATGATCGATCCGCACACCTTCGCGCGCCTGTTCCAGGCCAGAAAGCCGGGGCACGGCCTGCCCCAGGCGCTCTACACCGAGCCGGAAGCCTTCGCCTTCGACCTGGAAGCCATTTTCCGCCGCTCGTGGCTGCTGATCGGCTTCGAGACGGAGCTGCCGCGCGCCGGCGCCTGGATGGCCACCGCCATCGGCCCCTGGCCTGTGGTCGTCACCCGCGCTCGGGACGGCGGGATCCGCGCGTTTCACAACAGCTGCCGCCACCGCGGGGCCCAGATCTGCCGGCCGGGCAAGGGCGTCGCCCCGCGCCTCGTCTGCCCCTACCATCGCTGGACTTATGAGCTTTCCGGCGAACTCGCCCACGCCGCGCGCATGGGTGAGGATTTTGACGCCGGCGAGCACGCGCTCGTCCCCGTGGCGCTCGAAACCGTCGGGGGCGCGATCTACATCTGCCTGGCCGACGATCCGCCGCCGATCGCCGATTTTCGCCGCCAGTTCGAGCCTCTGCTGGCGCCGCACGGCCTGGAGCGCTCCAAGCTCGCGTTCGAGAGCGTGATCGTCGAGCGGGCCAACTGGAAGCTGGCGATGGAGAACGCCCGCGAGTGCTATCACTGCGCCCTGGGTCATCCCGAACTGGCGCGCAGCTTCCCGGTCGGCGCCTCGGCCCATTTCGACTTCGGCGAAGACCGCCGGCAGGAGGAGTTCGCGGCCCGCATGGCGGATTTGGGCTTTCCGATCGGCCCGGTCGAGGGCGACTGGTGGCAGGCGGTTCGCTTCACCCTCAACGAGGGCTTCCGATCGATGACGGTGGACGGCCGGCACAGCGTCGGCAAGCTGATGTGCGAGGTCGGCGGCGGCGACATCGGCTCCCTGCGCTGGAGTGTCGAGCCGCACGCCTTCGTTCACGCCACCGCCGACCAGCTGTTCATGTTCTCGGCCATGCCCGTGGGGCCGCGCGAGACGCACATCATTTCCAAATGGTTCGTGCGCGAGGACGCCGTCGAGGGCGTCGACTATCAGGTCGAGGACCTCGCTCGCCTGTGGACCGCGACCAATCTCCAGGACCGCGCTCTGGTGGAGAACAACCAGATCGGGGTCGACTCCCTGGGCTATAGGCCGGGTCCGTTCTCGCCGGAGGCCGAGGCTCTGGCGATCCGTTTTCTCGACTGGTACTGCGCCAAGGCCGAGGACTATCTGGCGAAGGTCTGCTGAGATGACCCGGTCCGACGAAACCTGGAAAGCCCTGCACCCCGACACCCTGGCCGTCGGCCACGGCTATGATCCCCGCGAAGCCTGGGGCGCGGCCAAGCCGCCGATCACCCTCACCTCCACCTATGTCTATCCAAGCGCCCAGGCGGCCAAGGATTTTCACCGCGCCTTCTTCGACGGCGCCGCCGAAGCCCAGGGCGGCGGCGCGATCCCCAGCGGCTTCATCTATTCGCGCCTTGGCCACCCCAACCTATCGATGCTGGAGGCGCGCATGGCGGCGCTCGACCGGGCCGAGGAAACAGCCGGCTTCAATAGCGGCATGGCCGCCATCTCCACCCTGGCGCTGACGGTGCTTCGTCCCGGCGACAGCGTGGTGCACAGCCGTCCGATCTATTCTGGGGCCGACAACCTGCTCAACCTGGTGCTGCCCGATTTCGGCATCCAGGTCGAAGGCCTGGTCGACGCCTGCGACGAGGCCGCCGTTAACGCCGCCGCCGATGCCGCCCTGGCCCGCGGGCCGCTGGCCCTCTTCATGCTCGAGAGCCCGGCCAACCCGACCGCCGCCATCGTCGATATTGCCCTCGTCCGCCGCGTCGCCGAGGCGGTTGGAGCGCGCCAGGGCCGCCGGCCGCTGGTCTCGGTCGACAATACCTTCCTGGGCCCTCTGCTGCAGAACCCACTGGCGCATGGGGCCGATCTGACCGTCACTTCGCTGACCAAATACTGCGGCGGCCACAGCGACCTCCTGGCCGGTTCGGTCAGCGGCTCGGTCGAGCTGATCGGACGGCTGAAGTCTCTGCGCATGATCCTCGGCAACCATATGGAGCCGTTCACCGCCTGGCTCATGCTTCGCTCTCTGGAGAGCTTGGCCGTGCGCACTCAGCGCGCCTGCGCCAACGCCGCCGCCGTGGCCGGCTTCCTCGAGGGTCACCCCAAAGTGGCCAAGGTCACCTGGCTGGGCCTACTCGCCGAAGGCACGCCGGCCCGCAACGTCTACGACCGGCAATGCGCCGCCGCCGGCTCGACCTTCTCCTTTGCCGTGCACGGCGGCGAGGCGGAGGCGTTCCGCCTGCTCGATCGGCTGAGCATCCTCAAACTCGCGGTCAGCCTGGGCGGCTCGGAAACCCTGATCTGCCATCCGGCCACCACCACCCACTACAACGTGCCGCGCGAGCGGCGCGAGGCGGGCGGCATCACCGACGCGACGCTGCGGCTTTCGGTCGGCCTCGAACATCCGGATGATCTCGTCGCCGAACTCGCGCGCGCCCTCGAGGCTGTCTGAGGTGGCGGGCCGATGACCGCGCGCGGCTTCGACGTCAAGGCCCTGGCCGGCAAGGTCCCGGCGCCCGAGCGGCGCGTGGACGTGCTGGTGGTAGGCGCCGGTCCGGCCGGCGTCGCCGCCGCGCTCGAGGCCGCCAGGAGCGGCGCCGGCGTGCTGCTGATCGACGAGAATCCGGTCGATCCGGGCCTCATGGGTCTCGATACGCCTCTCTACTATGGCGCTCGCTACACCGGCGCCGTGCAGGCGCCCGGCCGGATGATGGAGCAGGTGTTCGCCGCCAATCCCGCCCTCGAACAGGCCCTGGAGGCCGGCGTCGAGGTCGAGCTCGGCGTCTCGTGCTGGGGGGCCTGGGTCCCAGGGCCGGGCCTCGCCGCCCTGCCGGAGCCTCTCGCCGGACTGGCGAACGCCGAGACCGCCTGGATGGTCGGGTTCGGCCGCCTGATCGTCGCCACCGGCGCGCGCGACGTGGCTCTGGCGTTCAAGGGCTGGGACCAGCCGGGCGTCATGGGCGCGCGCGGCCTGCATGCCCTGGTCCAAACCTATGACGCTTTCGCCGGACGCCGCCTCGTGATCCTGGGCTCAGGCGATCTGGCCCTGGAGACGGCTATGTTCGCCCTGGCGCGCGGACTGGATGTCGCCGCCCTGGTCGAGGCGCGCGCCGATATCCAGGGCGATCCCGCGCTGGCTGCTCGCGTGGCGGCCGCCGGCGTGCCGATCCTGACCGGCCACGTGCCCGTCGAGGCCTCCGGCGGCCTGGACGGAGTCGAGAGCCTAACTCTCCGCGCGCCAGCCGGCGAGGCGCTCTTGCTGGCCTGCGACACTATCGTCCAGGCCATCGCCGCCACCCCCGTGATCGAGTTGCTGGATGTGCTCGGGGCGCAGCTCGCCATGCAGCCCGCCAAGGGCGGCCATGCGCCAGTCAGCCGGGACGGCGTCGCCACCAGCCTGGCGCAGGTGACCCTGGCCGGCGACGCAGCGGGCGTCACGGGCTCTCCCCTCGATCCCGTCGCCTACCAGCAGGACTGGATGCGCGCCCTGATGGCCGCCGGCGACGGCGCGACCATCGTCTGCCAGTGCGAGGCTGTCAGCTTCGAGCATCTCCTGGGCGTGCGTCAGCCGGCGTACCTGGGCCCTCCGCCAGCGGCGCTCGTCCGACGCGATCTCGCCAGCCTGCTGGAGGGCGGCCCGGCCAACCAGGACCAGATCAAGCGCTTGACCCGAGCCTGCATGGGCCCCTGCCAGGCCCGTCGCTGCCGCGAGCAGGTGGCCCTGGCGCTGGCCTGCGCCTCCAACGTCGGCGCCGCCGACATCCCCTTGGCGGGCTATCGCGCCCCGGTCCGCCCCCTGCCACTGAGGGTGCTGGCCGCCTGGGACGAGAGCCGGGCCATGTCCGGCCCCTGGGACGTGTGGTTCGGCGTCCGTGGCCAATGGACGCCGTACGACGACATCGGCACCGAGCGGGAGGCTCTCTACGACGGCCTGCTGGGCGGAGACATGCACCTGTGAGCGGCGCCGGGGCCCAGGTAATCGTGATCGGCGCCGGCGTCACCGGCCTCTCGTCCGCCTGGTGGCTGGCGCGCTCGGGCGTCGACGTGCTGGTGCTCGACAAGGGCGTCGTCGGCTGGGAGGCCTCGGGCCGCAACGGCGGCGGGGCCTCGCACTACCACAGCCCCCTCTTCCACGAGGAGCAGCGCCTTTGGCCGCTGATGGACGAGATGCTGGGCTACGTCACCGAATACCGGCGCGAGCGGGTGATCTTCGCCACCACCGAGCACCACCTGGGCCACTATCGCCAGATGGCCCAGATTTGCCGCGGCCTGGGTTACGGCGTCGATGATCTGGATCCGGCCCAGGTGCGCCAGAGCGTCACCCTGGCCGGAGACAATGTGCTGGGCGGCATCCACCTGCGCTTCGGCGGCCAGGCCAATCCGCAGCGCACCGTGCAGGCCTATGCCTGGGCCCTGCAGGATCTGGGCGGCCGGGTGCTGCAGCACGCTTCGGCCACCCGGCTGATATGCGAGGGCGGCCGGATCACCGGCGTCGAGACGCCGCGCGGCCTGTTCGGCTGCGAGCATCTGGTGCTCGCCGCCGGGCCGCAGTCGGAAGCCTTGCTGGCTCAGGTCGGCGCGCGCCTGCCGCTCGCCCCGGCCCGGGCCGAGATGATCGTCACCGAGCCGGCCCCGCTGATGCCGGTCGGCGGCGCGGACGGCAACGGCCTCTACGGACGCCAGACCCTGCGCGGCAATCTCGCCTATGGCGGCGGCCCGCACGAATGGCTGGATGATGTCGGACCCCTCGGCCCCATGCGCCGCCCGTCCAGCCCGGTGCTGCGCAACCTCGCCCTGCGCGTCGCCGAGTTGCTGCCGAAGGCCGCCCATCTGCGCGTGATCCGAAGCTGGGCCGGCGTGGTGGAGACCACGCCCGACGGCCGCCCGGTGCTGGACCGCCTCGCCGATCCGGCCAATCTCACGGTCGCCACCATGAGCGGCGTCGGCTTCGGCCTCTCGCCCGCCACGGGCCACGCAGTGCGCGATCTCGTGCTTGAAGGCCGATGCACTTTCACCGACCTCTCCAAGCTCGCCCTCGCCCGCTTCGCCGCCGTGCCCGAGGATTGGCGCGAGACCAAGGGCTGGATCCCCACAACCCACGACGAGGCCCTCGCCCTCTCCGGCGGCTGAAGCGATCCCAAGGTCCAGGCGTCACCCCGCGCCCAGCACTGGCCTCGTCTCTCCTCGCACCGTCCGCCAATCCCGCCGCGCGCCTTCGACTGTCGCGGCGATCCAGCGGCCGTCGACACACACGCGAAGATCGCGCGCCTCGACGCCGCCCTCGCGCGTGATCGCAGCGCGCACCAGCGGCGCGAACGGCGCAGTCGCGGCCTCTTCGCCCGGCGGCGTGAACCAGGCCGCCAGCCGGCGCACGCCGTCCGGCCCGGGCGCCGCGCCGCGCTTGAGCTTGAGGTCCGCCAGGTCGAAGGGCCCGTCCAACTCCAGGTCGACCCAGCGGCTCACCGTGCGCAGCGCGCCGCCCCGCGCGGCGTGCGCCTGGACCATCGTCCCGCGCCATGCCCGCTGGGTCGCCGCATCCATGAACCACAGCCGGCCGCCCAGGTGATCGTGCGCCCAGCGCTCCCAGGCCCGGGCGCCATGGCGCTCGATCCACACGCTGCCTCGAAACGGCAGGGTCGTCACCGCCGCAAAGCGCCCGAAATCGAGCAGCCGCAGCCACAAGGGCGCGACACCCAGCGCCTGATAGCTGGCCGTTCGGGCCTCGATGCTGTCTATGCCCAGATCACTGGCCTGGACCTCGACCGCCACCCGCGCCTCCGGCCGGTCCGCCGGCCAGGCCAGCACGTCCACCCGCCGGTCGCCGGCCAGACCCGCCAGGCGCGCCTCTAGCTCGACAGACAGCCCCCGCGCCCTCAGAGCCTCGGCGATGCGCCCTTGGGCCTGCAGATGCGCTACGGACATGCGCGCGCCGAAGGCGCAGCCGGCGTCCGGGCGGTGGGCGAAGTGGGCGATGCGCAGCCGGCCGGGCTTGAACACCACCGGCGCGCCGCAGTCTCGGCAAAAGTAGTCCGTTCCCCAGCTCGCCGCCCCGGCCTCTATGTAGGGCCGGGCCTCGGTGCGGGCGGTGAGCAGGCGGCCTAGCCGCCGCCGAGGTTCTCGGCGATCAGGCCGATCTTGTAATAGCCGTCGGTCTGCAGCTGATTGATCACGTCCATGAACTGCCGGTATTTCACGTGCCGGTCGGCGCGGATGAAGATCCGCTCATTGGTCGGATTGGCCACGCCAAGCGACGACGGCAGATCGCGCGCCAGGGCCTCCATCGACGAGAGCCGGATGTCGGCCTTGCCGAACGAGACGAAGATCTGGCCGCTGTCCTGGATCGAGATGAACGTCGGCGGCTTGGACTTGTCGTCCTTCGGCGGCGTCGCCGGCGGCAGATCGATGCGGATCGAGACGGTGGCTAGCGGGGCCACGACCATGAAGATGATCAACAGCACCAGCATCACGTCCACGAACGGGGTGACGTTCATGTCGCTGTTCTGACCGAGGTCGAACTTGCCGCCGCCGCCCCCGGAAAGCTTCGCCGCCATGCCTCTTCTCCCGTCGTTCGGATCGCCGTTTTCGTTTCGCCCGTATGCCCCGCCTTGTAAACCCCGGCGGATCACAGTCACGCCGGCGTCACCCGCGGAGGGAAGGCCCAGCTTGCGACGTCAGGCCTTGATGAAGGCCAGCAGGTCCGCGTTGATGATCTCGGGGTGTGTCGTCGGCATCCCGTGCGGAAGATCCTTGTAGACTTTCAGCGTCCCGTTCTCGAGGAGCTTGGCCGCGAGCGGGCCGGCGTCCTCAAACGGCACGATCTGGTCGTCCTCGCTGTGCATGACCAGCACCGGCACGCTGATCGCCTTGAGGTCCTCGGTGTGGTCGGTTTCGGAAAAGACCTTGATGCAATCATAGTGGGCCTTGGTCCCGCCCATCATGCCCTGGCGCCACCAGTTGTTGATGATGCCCTGCGAGACTTTCGCGCCGGGCCGGTTGAAGCCGTAAAAAGGGCCCTCGGGGATATCGCGATAGAACTGGGCGCGGTTGGCCATGCCGGCGCGGAAGGTGTCGAACACCTCCATCGGCGTCCCGCCGGGGTTGTTGGGCTTCTTGAGCATGACCGGGGGGATGGCGCTGATGATCGCGGCCTTGGCCACCAGTCCGGCGCCGTGCTGGGCGACATACCGGATCACTTCCCCGCCGCCGGTGGAGTGGCCGACATGGATGGCGTTCTTCAGACCGAGGTGCGCCACCAGGGCGGCGCTGTCGGCCGCATAGGTATCCATGTCGTTGCCGAGGTCCGTCTGGGTCGAGCGCCCATGGCCGCGCCGATCATGCGCGATGACGCGGTACCCCTGTGCCTGGAAAAACAACATCTGGCTGTCCCAGTCGTCGGCACTGAGCGGCCAGCCGTGATGGAACACGATCGGCTGACCCTCGCCCCAATCCTTGTAGAAAATCTCCGTGCCATCCTGGGTCTTGAAGGTGCTGCTGGCCATGATCTGGGTTCCCGTGTTTGCGTGAGTTGGCGGACGGCGGCGCAGGCCAGCAGTACATGGCGGCGAGACGCGAGCAAGGCCGTCGAGGTCAGGCTGGAGCCGTTCGGTCGGCGTCTTTTTTCAGGCTGTAGCGGGTCGCCGTGAGCCTGTCGGACACGGCGCAGGACTTGCTGTCGCCCAAACCCTCGGCCCGTAGAAGGGCTCGAATGTCGGCCTCGCCGAAGCCGCCGCGGCGTCCCTTCGGATGGACGACCCACAGCGCGAGGCCCTCGTGCCGGGCGTAGACGGCGTAGGCTGACGCCTCGGGTCACATTCGTCCTATCCGGGCCTTCCGATCTCGCTGGGTTGGAGGAAGGGCTTCCCTGTCTAGACACGTCGCTCGACCATCCTTGCATTTGCGACGTCTGACGCCGGATTTACAGGTTTGTCGGGGCGCCGCCTCATCACGGCTCAGCCATCCATGGTTTCCACTGCCGCAACCACGCGTCCCAGCGCCGTCGCCCAGGGCCGGGCCGGCGCGACGGGCCAGCCGTGTTGGCCGGCTTCCTGCGCGAGCCACTGTCCTGTGAGCCAGCTGACGTGGGCGCGCTTGGTCTGAGGCCCCTTCTCCGGCTCGCGCAGGTGGTAGTTGGCTAGAAATTGCCGCTTATCGGCCTCGTGCAGGAAGACGGTGCAGACCCGCCCGTCGTTCACTTGCCCGTCGAACATCGACCGCGACGCCAGGTCCGGCAAAATCCAGTCGCCTTCCATGACGAGTGGCGTTTCGGTCTCGAGGTGGTTGGCGATGACGGCCTCGAGCCCCGGCGCAAGGGTTCGGCCGATCTCCAGAAACCGCTGCACGATCTCGAAGGCGGGGAGTTGTTCCGACCCTGGGGTTGTCTCGAAAAAGTGCAGTGGGGGGTGCTGCGCCGAGGTCGTCAGCCGCTTCAGTAGAACGACGAAGTCGTCGACTTCGCAGAGGGCGAGGCCGAAGTGTTTGGCCAGCCTGTAGCTGACCGATGTCTTTCCGCCGCCGGAGGCGCCGCAGAGCAGCAAGACCCGCCATCGCCGCGAACGCATCCCCTGGCTCATCAACGCCCGCCGAACTAAAACCCTTGCATTTCGCACCAGGCTTCGAACGCGTCGCGCCGCGTGCGCCAGGCGTTGATCGGGGCGGCCTCGTCGCGATAGCCGAGCGCCATGCCGGAAAACACCATGTGGTCGTCGGGCAGACCCACGAAGTCGGCCACGGTGCGCGGATAGCGGGCCCAGAACTCCTGCGCGCAGGTGTCCAGGCCCCGCTCCACCGCCAGCAGCATCACCGTCTGCATATACATCCCCACGTCGGCCCACTGAGGCGGCCCGAGTTTGCGGTCGAGGCAGAAGAACAGGCCCACCGGCGCGCCGAAGAATTCCAGGTTGCGCGCCAGCTGGCGAAAGCGCGCCGGCCGATCCTCGCGCGGAATCTCGATCGACGCGTAGAGGTCCTCGCCGCACTGGAAGCGGCGGGTGCGGAACGGATCCCACAGCTCGGCCGGATAGACCTCGTATTGCGGCTCTTCCATGGGCGTCCGCGCCACCTTCGCCTTCAGCGCGGCCAGCGGCTCGCCGGCCAGGGCGTAGACCCGCCAGGGCTGCAGATTGCCGCCGGAGGGCGCGCCGTGGGCGATCTCCAGGATCTCCCGCACCGTCTCGCCCGCCACTGGATCGGGCCGGAACGCGCGCACCGACATGCGCCGCCGTGCCGCTTCGCTCACATCCATCCGCGCCTCTTTCCCGCCGCTTGACGAACCGGCCGTGCTGGCCACTACCCTTATTGAGCGGCGGGCCGGTTTGGAACACGGGAAAGCGTCGATGCCATCTCGCCCCAGGCCTCGGCCGCGCCTGCGAACGCCAAGGCCGCGCGGCCGCCTTCCCGGCCTGCGAGCCATCCTGGTCTGGCTGCTGCTGGGCCTGCTGCTGATCCCGCCGGCCTGGGTGCTCGTCTATCGCTTCGTGCCGCCGCCGATCACCATCCTGATGATCGAGCGCCTGGCTCAGGGCCAGGGTCTCGATCACCGCTGGGCGCCGCTCTCCTCGATCTCTCCGGCCATGATCCGCGCCGTGGTCGCCTCCGAGGACGCCCGCTTCTGCGAGCACCACGGCTTCGACGTGCGCGCCATCGACAAGGCGCTGAAGCACAATGAGCAGCGCACCGGCCATGTGCGGGGCGGCTCGACCATCAGCCAGCAGACGGCCAAGAACGTGTTTCTGTGGCCGGAGCGGTCCTGGGCGCGCAAGGGCGCCGAGGCCTATTTCACCGTCCTCATCGAGGCCATCTGGGGCAAGCGGCGGATCATGGAGGTCTATCTCAACAGCGTCGAGATGGGCCCTGGCCTCTATGGCGTCGAGGCCGCGTCGCGCCGCTATTTCCATGAGGGCGCGGGCGAGCTTTCCGACGCCCAGGCCTCGCGCCTCGCCGCCATTTTACCCAGCCCGCTGAAGTGGAAGGCCGTCGGGGCCGGCGCCTATGTCCGACGCCGCACCGGCCGTATCGACGCCCGCTCGGCCACCGTCCGCCGCGACGGCCTCGCCGCCTGTGTCCGCTGACCCGACCGCCACCACGGAGCCCCCATGTCCCTCACCCTCTACGCCCACCCGTTCTCGTCCTACAGCCAGAAGGTGCTGATCGCCCTCTGGGAGAACGAGACACCCTTCACCTACCGCTCCCTGGAAGATCCCGCCGCCGACGCCGAACGTGCCCGCCTCTGGCCGTTCGGACGCTTCCCGTTGCTGGTCGACGACGGGGCCCTGGTGGCCGAGTCCACCATCATCATCGAGCATCTGCAGCTGAACCACCCCGGCCCCGTCCGCCTGATTCCGGACGACCCGGCGGCGGCGCTCGAGGTCCGCTTTCTCGACCGCTGTTTCGATGCCTACGTCATGACCGCGATGCAGGGGCCGGTGATCGAGGCGCTGCGCAAGGACGGTAACCGCAAGGACGAAGCGATGGCCGAGGCGAAGCGGGCGCTCGATGTCGCCTATGGCTGGCTCGACGGCCGGCTGGCGGGCCGCGTCTGGGCCGCGGGCAGCGCCTTCACGCTGGCCGACTGCGCCGCCGCTCCGGCGCTGTTCTACGCCGACTGGGTCCATCCGATCGGCGAGGCCTGGCCCCTGGCCCGCGCCTACCGCGCCCGCCTTCTCACCCGCCCCGCCTTCGCCCGCGCGGTCGAGGAAGCCCGCCCGTTCCGATCCTACTTTCCCCTGGGCGCCCCCGACCGCGATTGAGCGCTCCAGCTTCTCAGCGCAGCCCGATCTCTTCCAGTCGCCGCGCGAGGAACGCGCCGGCGGTGATCGGCTCGGGGTAGCAATCGGGCCGCTCGGCGCTGACGCACCCCGGCAGGGTCTCGATCACGAAGTCCGAGCGGAAATGCAGGAAGAACGGCGTCGAATAGCGCGCCACGCCGCGCCGACCGCTCTTCGGATTGACCACGCGGTGGGTGGTGGAGGGCAGGGCATCGTTGGTCAGGCGCGCCAGCATGTCGCCGATATTGACCACCAGGGCGCCGGGCGGCGGGTTGACCGCCAGCCAGGCCCCGGAGCGGTCGCGTATCTCCAGCCCGGCCTCCTCGGCGCCCAGCAGCAGGGTCAGGGCGTTGATGTCCTCGTGCGCCGCCGCGCGCAGGCCGGGGCCGGAAAACGCGCCCGCCGGATAGTGCAGCAGGCGCAGAACGCTGTCGCCGCCCGCCGCCGCCGGCTCGAAATGATCGGCCGGCAGGTCGAGATACGTCGCCACCGCCCCCAGCAGCCGCCGTCCCAGCCGCTCCAGGGCATCGTACAGCCACAGGGTCTCACGCCGGAAGTGCGCCACCTCGGCCGGCCAGACGTTGCCGCGCGCGCCGACGTGCCAGAATTCCTTCAGGTCGGCGTGGCCGGCGCCCTTGGCCGTCTCGATCCCCATCGGCGTATAACCCCGCTGCCCGGCGCCGCCCGCGATCCGGTAGCGGCGCTTGACCGCCTCGGGCAGGGCAAAGAAAGCCGTCGCCGCGGCCAGGACGGCCGCCAGCCGGCCGGAGTCCAGCTCGTGATCGGCGACGACCGCGAAGCCGTGGCGCGCGAAACTCTCGCCCAGCCCCCGCGCGAACGCCGCCGGATCGGCCTCGCCCAGGCGAAGGGAGACGGGCGCAAGGCCACTCATAGTGGCCGCGCTGCACGCCCAGCGGTTGAACAGGGCCGCCGCCAGGGCCTATGCAGGGTGCCTATGTCCAGCAAGACCGTCTCCGACGCCGCTGCCGCCCTCCAGGGCGTCCTGTTCGACGGCATGACCATCATGGCCGGCGGCTTTGGCCTGTGCGGCATCCCCGAGAACCTGATCGCCGGCATCCGCGCCGCCGGCGTGCGCGACCTGACGGTGATCTCCAACAACTGCGGCATCGACGATTTCGGCCTCGGCATCCTCCTGGCCGGCGGCCAGATCAAGAAGATGGTCAGCTCCTACGTGGGCGAGAACAAGCTGTTCGAGAAGCTCTATCTCTCCGGCGAACTGGAGTTGGAGTTCAATCCCCAGGGCACCCTGGCCGAGCGCATCCGCGCCGGCGGCGCCGGCATCCCCGCCTTCTTCACCAGGACCGGCGTCGGCACGCCGGTGGCCGAGGGCAAGGAGCTGCGCGAGTTCGACGGCGAAACCTACCTGATGGAGCGGGCGCTGAAGGCGGACCTCGCCATCGTCAAGGCCTGGAAGGGCGACGCCGAGGGCAACCTCGTCTACCGAAAGACGGCGCGCAATTTCAATCCCATGATGGCAACCGCCGGCGCGGTCACCTTGGCCGAGATCGAGCACCTGGTGCCCGTCGGCGCCCTCGACAAGGATGCGATCCATACCCCCGGCGTCTATGTCGATCGCCTGTTCGTGGGCGCGAAGTTCGAAAAGCGCATCGAGCGGGTCACCACCACGCCGCGCCCGGCGGCCGCGGCGGCCGGAGCCGCCTGATGGCCTGGACCCGCGACGAGATGGCCGCCCGCGCGGCCCGCGAACTGCGCGACGGCTTCTATGTCAACCTCGGCATCGGCATCCCGACCCTGGTCGCCAACCACATCCCCGCCGGCATGTCGGTCACCCTGCAGAGCGAGAACGGCATGCTGGGCATGGGTCCGTTCCCCTATGAGGGCGAGGCCGACGCCGACCTGATCAACGCCGGCAAGCAGACCATCACCGAGCTCGACGGTTCGTCCTACTTCTCCAGCGCCGACAGCTTCGCCATGATCCGCGGCGGCCACATCGCGCTTTCGATCCTGGGCGGCATGCAGGTCTCGGCCGACGGCGACCTCGCCAACTGGATGGTGCCCGGCAAGATGGTCAAGGGCATGGGCGGGGCCATGGACCTCGTCGCCGGCGTGCGCCGGGTGGTGGTGGTGATGGACCACGTCGAAAAGAGCGGCGCCCCCAAGCTCCTCGCCCGCTGCACCCTGCCGCTCACCGGGGTCAGGGTAGTCGACCTCGTCGTCACCGACCTCGGCGTGTTCGAAATCGACCGCAAGGCCGGCGGCCTCACCCTCACCGAACTCGCCCCGGGCGTCACCCTCGACGACATCCGCGCCAAAACCGAAGCCCCGTTCGAAGTCGCGCTACCCTAGTCGCGCGCTCAGCCGCCCGGCGGCGGGGTGAAGACGAACGGCTGGTGGTTGGCCTGGAAGGCGGGGAGGGCTTCGCCGGCGGCGGCGTGGGCGGCGAGGGCGGGCCAGCGGGCGAGATCGAAGACGTCGGCGTGCGCCTCGGCCAGGAACCGCAGGCCGCAGGCGACGGCGATGTCGCCGTGGCCGAGAGTATCGCCGAACCACCACGGCCCCGGCCGCCCAGCGCGGTCGGCCTCCAGCGCCGCGAGCACCGCGCGAACCTGCCCCCGGCAGCGGTCGATCCACACCGCCGAGGTCGTTTGGTGGAGCGCCCGCTCATAGACCAGCGCCACCGCCTTGTCGGCGAGGCCCGCGCCCATCGCGCACAGCTTCAGCGCCGCGCGCCGTGCCGGCCCCGAGGGCGGGATCAGGCCCCGGCCAGGACCGGCCATCTCGTCCACCGCGTCCAGGATGAAGGCGCTCTCGATCAGGGTCTCGCCGCCCTCCAGCACCAGGGTCGGCACGCGGCGCAGCGGATTGACCTCACCCAGCGCCTCGGCGTCGCCGAACACCGACCACGGCCGATGCTCGAAGGCGAGGCCGTGCAGCGTCAGGGCGATCGCCACCCGGCGCACGAACGGGCTGTCATATTGGCCGATCAGGATCATCCTGTGCTCTCGCTCGTTTGGGCCTTGCAGCCGCCGCCGGAGCGATCATGGCCAAGACGAAACTCGCCCGCTACCAGCAAATGCGCGACTTCGGCCAGACGGCCGAACCGTCGGGCAAGGACGCCAAGGTCGCCGCCTCCGAGCGCCTGCGTTTCGTGATTCAGAAGCACGCCGCCACCCGCCTGCATTTCGATCTGCGCCTGGAGCATGACGGGGTGTTCAAGTCCTGGGCCGTGACGCGCGGCCCCTCGCTCGATCCGCATGACAAGCGCCTGGCCGTGGAGGTCGAGGACCACCCGCTCGACTACGGCGACTTCGAGGGCACGATCCCCAAGGGCCAGTACGGCGGCGGCACGGTGCAGCTGTGGGATCGCGGCTACTGGGCCCCAGAACCCGGCATGGAGGATGTCGACAGGGCGCTGGCCAAGGGCGAGCTGAAATTCGTCATGGAGGGCGAGCGGCTGCACGGCTCATGGGTGCTGGTGCGTCTGCGCGACGATGCGAAGGCCAAGCGCCACAACTGGCTCCTGATCAAGCACCGCGACGACGCCGCGGTGGAGGCGAACGGCGGGGCTCTGGCGGCGGAGGACCGCTCGATCGCATCCGGCCGCTCGATGGCGGCGATCGCCGGTGGCGAAGGCAAATCCGCCACACCGTTCATGACCGCCGCCGGCGCCACCGCCGACGCGGTCTGGCAGAGCCGCGACAACGCCCATTCCACCGCCGCCGCCTCGCCCAAGCCGCGCGCCAAGGCCGCCGCCCACGCCGCCCTGCCGCGCTTCGTCGAGCCGCAGCTGTGCGAATCGCTGAAGAAGCCTCCGGCCGGCGACGGTTGGGGCCACGAGATCAAGTTCGACGGTTATCGCATGCAGCTGCGCACCGAGCGCGGCGCGGCGAGCCTGCTCACGCGCAAGGGCCTGGATTGGTCGGCCAAGTTCCCCGCCATCGTCGCGGCCGGGGCCAAGCTGGCCGACGGCATCGTCGATGGCGAGGTGGTGGCGCTCGATCACACCGGCGCCCCAGATTTCGCCGCCCTGCAGGCGGCCATCGCCGAGGGCGCGACCCGGAACCTGATCTTCTTCGCCTTCGACCAGCTCTTTGCGGGCGCGGAGGATCTGCGGCCCCTGCCTCTCACCGAGCGCAAGCAGCGGCTGAAGCGCGCCCTGGCCAAGGCGGCGGCCAACATCCGCTATGTCGATCACTTCGTAGCCGCCGGCGACGCGGTGCTGCAATCCGCCTGTCGCATGGATCTGGAAGGCATCGTCTCCAAGCGGCTCGACGCGCCCTATCGCTCGGGCCGGAGCGAGACCTGGGCCAAGTCCAAGTGCCGCGCCGGCCACGAGGTGGTGATCGGCGGCTGGACCACCACCGGGGCCGCGTTCCGCTCCCTCATCGCCGGGGTCTACCGCGACGGCGACCTCGCCCATGTCGGCCGCATCGGCACGGGCTTCGGCCGCGACACGGTCGAGCGGATCATGCCCCGCCTGAAGGCCCTGGAAGTGGACGCCAGCCCCTTCGCCGGCAAGGGCGCGCCCCGGAAGGCGGCCGGAGTGCACTGGGTGAAACCCGAACTGGTGGCGGAGATCGAATACGCCGGCTTCACCGCCGACGGATCGATCCGCCAGGCGTCGTTCAAGGGTCTGCGCGAAGACAAGCCCGCCGGCGAGGTCGAGGCCGAGACGCCGACTCCCGCCCGGACTGCGGAACTCGCCAGCCCCGCCCCCGCCGCGCGGCCCGCGGCCGGCAGAGGCGGTGCGGCCAAGGGCCCAGCGGTGGTGATGGGCGTCACCATCTCCCACCCCGAACAGGCGCTGTGGCCCGACGGCGGCGACGGCGCGCCGGTCACCAAGCTCGATCTGGCCCGCTACTACGAGGCGGTGGCGGAGGCGATCATGCCGCACATCGCCGGCCGGCCGTGCTCCCTGATCCGCATGCCCGACGGCATCGCCGGCGAGACCTTCTTCCAGCGCCACGCCTCGCGCGGGGCCTCGGCCCTGTTCACCGAAGTCACCGTGTTCGGCGATCACAAGCCCTATCTCCAGCTCGACCGGCCCGAGGCCCTGATCGCCGCCGCCCAGATCGGCGCGGTGGAGCTGCACCCGTGGAACTGCGAGCCGTCCAGCCCCGAGGTCCCCGGCCGCCTGGTGTTCGACCTCGATCCCGCCCCGGACGTCGCCTTCGCCGCCGTGATCGAGGCCGCGCGCGAAGTGAAGCAGAGGCTGGAAGACCTGGGCCTGGTCTGCTTCTGCAAGACCACCGGCGGCAAGGGGCTGCATGTGGTGACCCCGCTGGGCGGCGAGGGCGTCGACTGGCCCACCGCCAAGGCCTTCGCTCGCGACCTGTGCAAGGCCATGGCCGCCGACGCGCCGGGCAAATATCTGATCACCATGGCCAAGAAGGACCGCGGCGGCCGCATCTTCCTCGACTATCTGCGCAACGACCGCATGGCCACCGCCGTCGCCCCCTTCTCCCCGCGCGGCCGCCCGGGCGCCCCGGTCTCTATGCCGCTCAGCTGGCGCCAGGTGAAGACCGGCCTCGATCCGGCCAAATACAGTATACGGACGGTCCCGCCGCTCCTGAAGCGCCTCGCCGCCTGGGACGGCTACGCCGACGCGCGCCGGCCCCTGAAAGCGGCGATCGAGCGGCTCGGATCGGGCGACTAAAACGGAGACCCACTTTTGATCGCCGCCCCGATCGCCGCTAAGCGGGGCGCATGATCGCGCCTGTCCCCGCCGAATGGTCGCCGCATCGCGCCATGTGGCTGGGATTCCCGAGCCACGCCGAGCTCTGGGAGGATAACCTCGCCCCGGCGCGAGAGGAGGTGGCGGCTCTGGCGCGAGCGCTCGGCGGGCCAGGGCGGGAGCGGGTGCGGCTGATGACGCGCGGACCGGAGGCGGCGCAGGTGGCGGCGGCGATGCTCGCTGGCGTAGATGGCGTGGAGATCGTCCCGGGCGACTTCGGCGACATCTGGCTGCGCGACACGGGCCCGATCTTTCTCTCCGCTGGCGAGGCCGCCGCCTTCCGCTTCAATGGCTGGGGCGGCAAATATCAGCTCGAAGGCGACGAGGCGGTGGCCGGCCAGATCGCCGACCACGCCGGCGCCGCTCTCGCCCGCCACGACGCGGTGCTGGAGGGAGGCGCCCTGGACCACGATGGCCGGGGGACGGTGCTGACCACGCGCCAATGCCTGCTCAACCCCAATCGCAATCGCCGCTGGCGCGAAGACGAGGCCGAACGGGCCCTGGCCGAGGCGCTGGGCGCGCGTCGGTTGATCTGGCTGGGCCAGGGGCTGATGAACGATCACACCGACGGCCATGTCGACAACCTCGCCCGCTTCGTGGCCGAAGGCGTGGTCGCCTGCCCCCTCGCCTTCGGCCTCGATGATCCCAACGCCGCCGCCTACGACGCCGCCGCCCAGGCCCTGGCCGTAGCCACTGACGCCGACGGCGCGCGGCTGAAGGTCGTGCGCATCCCCTCGCCCGGCCGCCTGCGCGACGCCGAACACCGCACCCTGCCCGCCTCCCACATGAACTTCCTGATCGGCAACGGCGCGGTGATCATGCCGCTCTACGAGGATCGCTCCGGGCCGATGGCGCTCGAGGCGCTGGAGATCCTGTTCCCCGGCCGCGCCGTGATCGGCCTCCCGTCCCGCGCCCTCCTCACCGGAGGCGGCTCGTTCCACTGCATCAGCCAGCAGGAGCCGGCGGGGTGACAGTCCGACAGCTTCATATGTCGGATATCGAGCTCTGCCGGACATAGGACGACAGCCCGCCGTCCGCGGATCGGCGCGGCGGACTTCTTCGAGGCCTTCCCGTTCCGCAACACCGCGGTGCGCGGCCGGATCGAACGCACCCTGCGACGGCTCTCGCTCTAGGCGGCCCCACCCGCGTTCATCGCACCGTCTGCTTCTCCTTGGGCGCCGACACCCGGCGCGTCCTGGCCTCGGCCTTGGGCTTGGGCAGGAGCCGGAAGCGCGTCTGGCACCACGCGAAGTCTACTCCCACATCCAGCAGAGCATCCGAGCGTCCGCACGGGCAGGCGAACTCCATGATCGCAACGACGCGGTAGGTCTCCCCGGCCCGCAGAGGCACAGGCTGGCCCGTGACGTGGTTGGGGGCGGCATTGACGCACAGAACCAGATCGCCCGGGCCGACAGCGTCGCTCATAGCTTCCATCCATGGAGTTGGCATTCCGGGCGCCGATCCGCGCGCTCCGCCCGCCGAGATCCAGCGTCTTCTATGGCTCAGGATGGCGCGTCTGCCCAGAAGCGCGCCGCGGCCGGTGCGCGACAGGGTCATCGCGATCTGGCAGGGTCGCGACATGGGCCGACCTTCCGACCAACCCTCGCACAGTCCGACGCCGCTCGGGATGCACTTCCGCGGCTTCGCCCCGGCGGCCTTGCGGGTGTTCGATGCGCTCGCCGCCGACAACACGCGCGAGACCTTCCACGCGCTGAAGCCGGAGTACGAGCGTGAGTTGCGCGCGCCCGCGATGGACCTCGTCGCGGACCTGAATTCGGCCTTCGCCGCCCGAGACGTGCCGCTGCAGGGTGATCCGAAGCGCGCCCTTTTTCGTCCCAACCGCGACGTGCGCTTCGCCCGCGACAAGAGCCCCTACAAGACCAACGTCGGCTTCGTGATGACGCGAAGCGGCGACAAGCGCGACGCGGGCCTGTTCTACTTCCAGCTCGGGTTGGACGGCGTCTTCGCCGCGTTGGGCTTCTACGTCATGGAGCCGCCGGACCTCGCGGCCGTGCGCGAAGAGATCCTCGAGCACCCTGGCCGTTGGCGCGACGTAGAACGGCAGTTGGCGGCCGCGGGGCTCTCGCTGTCACGAGACAGCCTCGCCAAGCGTCTGCCGCGTGGCGTTCCGCCCGATTCGCCGGCCGACCTGCACGAGGCGCTGCGGCTCAAGTCGCTCACCGTTTCCCTGCCCCTCTCCCCCGCTCAGGTCGCGGCGCCGGCCCTGGTGGACAACCTAGCCCGCCTAGCCGCCGACGCCCTCCCGCTGCTTCAGTTCGGATGGCGGGCGCTCGGCGGCTGAACTCTCGCCACCGCCAAAGCCGCACGCCCCAAACCTCCTCCCACGCTCACTGACCCCTACCGGCCTTGACCTCCCGGTGATGCGCCACAAACGCCGGATGCGGCCACAGCCTTTGGTCATCCGGCAAGTGCAGGCGCTCGTTCTCCGGCCGGAAACGCCCCCGAAGCTCGCTGGGCGCCCCGGTTATGTGAGACCAGGAGCGGACGGCCTGCACCTTCGCGCGGCCGCTTTACGGCAAATGGGCGGACCCATGGGCTCTTCTCTCGAGGGCAGCCGCCGCAATGCTCTGGCGACAGGCCGATTTGTGCCAGCAGCGGTTCTGGCCTCTCGTGTCTCGATTCGCCTGGGAGACGGGGATCAGGTGTTCACCCCTTCGTGCGAGCGCTCCATCGCCCGCTTGTAGGCGTCGCGGCCGGTGGTGCGGGCGAGGTAGGCCTGTTCGGCGTCGCCGAGGGTGATGCCGCAGTTCCGTCGGCCCAGGTTCAGGGCGTAGGTCACCGAGATGTCGGCGGCCGTGAAAGTCTCGGCGGCGAGGTAGGGCGAATCGGCAAGCCGTCGGCTGACAAGCTTCAGCCGCTTCTGGAACGACTGCAGACACCAGGTCGCGCCCCAGTTCTCCCGCTCGGCGTCGGGCGCGATGAAGCGGCTGACGACGACGGGCATCATCAGGGTCGCGAGGCCGGCTTCACCCAGGTGCAGAAATTGCTGGTAGGCGGGAAAGGTCGGGTCCTGAGGCGCGGGCGCCAGCGGCGTCGGCCCGTAGCGGGCCATCAGGTACTCCATGATCGCGATCGACTCGACCATGACGACGTCGCCGTCCTGGATCGCCGGGATGTAGTCGGCGGGGTTGACCGCCAGGAACTCGGGGTCCTGCTCGGCGGCCAGCATGTCCACCTGTCGCACGCGGTAGGGAAGGCCCATCTCCTCCAGCACCCATACGACCCGGATCGATCGCGAGGTCTGTCCGCCCCAAACGGTGATCATGCGCCGGCCCTTTCTGGGGTGAATGAAGATCGACGGTAGCGGACCTTACATGACCGCCGCGCTCGAGGCATACGCGAAGCTTGGCTTCAGCGAGGTTTCCTCAACACCCACTCAGCGCCACTTGCCGGCAAAGATCTCCCGATGATGCGATCGTCGTAGGCGCGGCAGACTTCCAGGTGAAAGTTCGCGTCGCGGATCTGGCGATTCACCAGCAGCTGCTCGACCCGACGGTCGAAGTCCTCGGCCGCGCCTGGCATGTCAAAGGGCGGCGGCGCATCTGGGTGTCGTCCGGCGCCTCGTCTATGTTTGAGAAGTCCCTCCCCGGAGACGCCTTCGTGGATCTCGCCGCCTATCTCGATCGGATCGACTTTCGCGGGTCGCCGGTGGCGGACCGCCCCACCCTCGATGCGCTGCAGCGCCATCACCTGCTGGCAATCCCGTACGAGAATCTCGACGTCCAGCTGGGCCGGCCCCTGACCACCGATCCGGCGGCGGCGTTCGACAAGCTGGTGACGAGGCGGCGTGGCGGCTGGTGCTATGAGATGAACGGCCTTCTGGGCCGGGCGCTCGGGGCGATCGGGTTCGAGGTCACCCGCCTCACCGGGGCGGTGATGCGCCAGATGATGGGCGAGGCCGGCATCGGCAATCATCTGGTTCTGAGGGTGGATCTGGAGGGTGGTCCGGTGATCGCCGATGTCGGCCTGGGCGACGGGCCGTTTTCGCCCTTCGCCCTTGCCGAGGGCCCGTTCTCGCAGCGCGGCCTCGACTTTCGGCTCGAGCCGCTGGCCCAGGGCTGGTGGCGGCTGCACAACCACGCCCTGGCCCGGCCGCCCAGCTTCGATCTGCATCCAGAACGCGGCGACGAGGCCCTGCTCACCGCCACCTGCGACGCGCTCCAGACCGATCCGGCGTCCCTGTTCGTCCAGACCCTGGTCTGCCAGCGCTTCACGCCAGAAGGCCATGTCGATCTGTTCGGCCGTGTCCTGCGCCGAACCACGCCGAAGGGCGCCACGGAGCGCACCCTCTCCTCCGCCGATGAGCTGGTCGCGGTCCTGGCGGACGTGTTCGACCTCGACGCACCGGAGGCCGCCGGCCTCTGGCCGCGCATATGCGCCCGGCACGAGGCGGTGTTCAGCCGATAGATTGGCGCATCCGCTATCATGGCCGATGATGCGGCATGACCCGCACGCTCGTCCTCGCCGCCATCCAGTCCGCCTATGGCCCGGACATGGCCGCCAACATCGCCCGCACCGCCGGCCTGATCCGCGAGGCGGCGGCGGCGGGGGCGCGGGTGATCCTGCCGCCGGAACTGTTCCAGGGCCCGTATTTCTGCGTCGCTCAGGAGGAGCGATGGTTCGCCCACGCCCATCCCTGGCGCGAGCATCCGTGCGTCACGGCCCTGGCCCCCCTGGCGGCGGAGCTGGGCGTCGTGCTGCCGATCTCGATCTTCGAGCGCGAAGGGCCGCACTATTTCAACAGCTTGGTGATGATCGACGCCGATGGCGCCCTGCTGGGCCTCTACCGCAAGAGCCACATCCCCGATGGCCCGGGCTATCAGGAGAAATACTATTTCAAGCCGGGCGACACCGGCTTTCGGGTCTGGCAGACGCGCTTTGGCCGCCTGGGCGTCGGCGTCTGCTGGGATCAGTGGTATCCGGAGGCGGCCCGCGCCATGGCCCTGATGGGGGCCGAGGCCCTGCTCTATCCCACCGCCATCGGCAGCGAGCCGCACGATCCCAGCCTCGATACCGCCGCCCCCTGGCGCCGCGCCATGCAGGGGCACGCGGTCGCCAACGTCATCCCCGTGGTCGGCGCCAACCGCACGGGCTTCGAGCCCTGGCCCGGCTATCCCGGTGGCGGCCAGCGGTTCTATGGCTCCAGCTTCATCGCCGATCATCGCGGCGACCTCGTCGCCGAGCTCGGCCGCGACGAGGAGGGCGTGATCACGGCCAGCTTCGACCTGGATTTCCTCGAGCGCCACCGCGCCGCCTGGGGCTTCTTCCGCGACCGCCGCCCCGATCTCTACGCCGCCCTCGCCGCCCCCCGCCCGGCATGATCGAGATGCCGCGCCTCGTCCTGCGCAACTGGCGCGCCGCCGACGCGGCGCCCTATGCGGCCATGATGGCCGATCCGGAGGTGGGCTACTGGCTGGGCGGGGTGCGCTCGGAGACTGAGTGCCTGGCCCAGATCGCGCGCATCGAGACGGCGATCGCCGCCCGGGGCTATGGCTTCTTCGCTGTGGAGCGGCGCGACGATGGGGCCTTTCTGGGGTTCTGCGGTCTGGATCCGGTCGATCATGAAGGGCCGCTGAAGGGCGCAACGGAGATCGGCTGGCGCTTGGCGCGCCACGCCTGGGGCGCCGGCTACGCCTCCGAGGCGGCGGCCGGCGCGCTGGCCGACGGGTTCGGCCGTCTGGGCTTCGCCGAGATCTTCGCCTTCACGGCGATCGGCAACGCCCGCTCTCGGGACGTGATGCGGCGCCTCGGCATGGTGCGCCGGGCGGAGCTCGATTTTTCCCATCCTCGTCTCGCGCCGACCGATCCGCTGCGCCCGCACGTGGTCTATTCGCTCGCCGCGCCTATTCCCGGCGCATCAGGCGCTCGGTGAGCAGTGTGCCCCACCAGGCGGCGCGGAAGTCGGCCTTCAGGGCGACCGGATCGTAGGCCGGGCTCTGGACCCAGTCGATGAACGAGATCCCCGCCGGCTCGGCCTCGGCCAGATAGCGCTCGAAGATGTAGTCGAGCACCCCGGTCAGCCCCGCGCGCACGTGCAGATAGCGCGGCGAGAGCTGGCTCAGGGCCTCGCGAATCGGCTGGCCCTGGCGGAAGTGGGCGTAGAACACGGCCATGATCCCGGCCCGGTCGGCGCCCGATTTGCAGTGCATCATGGCCGGGTAGCGCACGTTCTGGAACAGACCCCGCGCCGCCAGCACCTGGGCGCCGCTCGGCACGTCGCGCGAGGCGATGACGAAATCGACCAGCTCCAGGCCCAGGCGCTCGCAGGCCTCCACCTCCAGGGCGCGAAAGCTGGTCTCCAGCCCGCCGCGCAGATTGATCACCGTGCGCACGCCCTTGGCCTTCCAGGCCGCCAGCTGGAACGGCCAGGGCTGGTTGGCCCTGGCCAGTTCCGGCGAGATCCAGTGGGCGTTGGAAAAGCCCAGCCGCAGATAGGCGTGGTCCTTCCACAGATAGTCGGCGGTGGCGCGGCGCCGGCCGGCGGCGGTGGTCAGATCGAAGCTCGGCAAGGGGCGGTGAGGGGCGGTCAGTCGCGCGGGGCGAAGAGCGCGTCGGCGGCGGCGCGTCCGGCCGCCTTCTTGGTCCGCTGGGCGCGGGTGCGCTCGATCTCGGCTTCCAGGGCGGCGATCCGCTCGCCCAGCTCATCGACGGCGAAGGCTTCCAGATCCTCGCGCGCCAGGTCGATCAGGCTCTGGCCGCGCTGGCGCCTGGCCTCCGCCGGTTCCTCGGCCATGAAGGCCTCCTTTGCCCGCCCCTCGTCCCCGCGCTATCTGAGGCCGCGCCCGCCCGGGCGCAAGTTGCGGGGGCTTCGGAGAACGCATGACCGAACAGACCATGACCGCCATCGCCGTCGAGGGCGGCAAGGGGCCGGCCGAGGCCCTGACGGCGGTCCAGATCCCGCGCCCCGAGGCCGGCGAGGGCGAGATCCTGATCGCGGTCAAGGCGGCGGGCGTCAATCGGGCGGACCTGCTGCAGCGCCTGGGCTTCTATCCGCCGCCGCCGGGCGCCCCGGCGACCCTGGGCCTGGAAGTGGCCGGCGAAATCCTCCAGCCGACCGAGCGCTGGCGCGTCGGCGATCGGGTGTGCGCCCTGCTGGCCGGCGGCGGCTATGCGGCCTTCGCCGTGTGCGACGAGCGTCACGCCCTGCCGATCCCGGCGGGCCTCAGCTTCGCCCAGGCGGCCAGCCTGCCGGAGACGGTGTTCACCGTCTGGGCCAATCTGTTCGAACACGGGGCCCTGAAGCCCGGTGAGACAATGATGATCCACGGCGCCACCTCCGGCATCGGCGTCACCGCCATCCAGATGGCCAAGGCCGCCGGGGCCCGGGTCATCGCCACCGCCCGCGGGGCCGACAAGGCGGCCCAGGCCAAGACGCTGGGGGCCGATATCGCGATCGACGCCACGGCCGAGGATTTCGAGGCCGTGGCCAAGGCCGACGGCGGCGTCGACGTCATCCTCGACATGGTCGCCGGCCCTTATTTCGCCCGCAACATCGAGGCCCTGCGCACCGGTGGGCGGCTGGTGCACATCGCCGCCCAGGGCGGCGGCGCGGTCGAGCTGGCGATCATGAAGATGATGCAGAAGCGCTTGGTGATCACCGGCTCGACGCTTCGCCCGCGCGACGACGACGAGAAGGCGCGGCTGGCGGCAGAGGTGGAGCGCGTGGTCTGGCCGTGGATCGAGGCGGGCCTGGTGCGGCCGGTGGTCGACCGCACCTTTCCCCTGAGCGAGGCCGCCGCGGCCCACGCCCGGCTGGAGGAGGGCGCGCACGTGGGGAAGGTGATCCTCACCCTCTGAGGGCGCAGGCTTCGGCCGGCCCTTCGTAAGAAATTCTACGCTTGCGCGGCGCCGCGAAACGGGGCTTGTGCGCGGCGGGCCACGCCCTCCCAACGGGGCGCAGTCCATCTGCAAGGATGGGAGACATCGATATGACCACCCCCGCCACGCCGGCCATGCGTCCGGCCAGGCCCGAGTTCTCGTCCGGCCCGTGCGCCAAGCGCCCCGGCTGGTCCCCCCAGACCCTCAGCGCCGCCGTCCTCGGCCGCTCGCACCGGTCCAAGCCCGGCAAGGCGCGCCTGCAGGCGGCAATCGACCAGACCCGCGCCGTGCTTCAGGTTCCCGACGACTACCGGATCGGCATCGTGCCCGGCTCCGACACCGGGGCGGTGGAGATGGCCTTGTGGTCCCTGCTCGGGCCCCGGCCGGTGCAGCTGCTGGCCTTCGAGTCGTTCGGCAAGGACTGGGTGACCGACGTGGTCAAGCAGCTGGGCCTCGAGGCCGAGGTGCTCTCCGCCCCCTACGGCCGCCTGCCCGACCTCGCCAAGGTGCGCGGCGACGCCGACCTCGTGTTCACCTGGAACGGCACCACCTCCGGCGTGCGGGTGCCGAACGGCGACTTCATCGACGCGCGGCGCACGGGCCTCACGATCTGCGACGCCACCAGCGCCTGCTTCGCCCAGAGCCTCGACTGGCCCAAGCTCGATGTGGTCACCTTCTCCTGGCAGAAGGCCCTGGGCGGCGAGGCCGCGCACGGGGTCCTGATCCTCTCGCCCAGAGCGGTGGAGCGGCTCGAGAGCCACACGCCGGCGTGGCCCATGCCCAAGCTGTTCCGGATGACCAAGGCCGGCAAGCTCAACGCCGAAATCTTCGAGGGCGCGACCATCAACACCCCCTCGATGCTGTGCGTGGAGGACTACCTCGACGCCCTCAAGTGGGCCGCCTCGATCGGCGGCCTGGCCGAGCTGAAGGCCCGCGCCGACCGAAACCTCGGCGTGCTGGAAGCCTGGGTCGCCCACACGCCGTGGATCGGGTTCCTGGCCGAGGATCCCGCCGCCCGGTCCAACACCTCGGTCTGCCTCTCGGTCGTCGATCCGCGCGTGACCGCCCTGCCGGCCGAGGCCCAGGCCGAGTTCGCCAAGCGCCTCGCCTCGACGCTCGAGAAGGAGGGGGTGGCGTTCGACATCGGCGGCTACCGCGACGCGCCGCCCGGGCTGCGCATCTGGTGCGGCGCGACGGTCGACGCCGACGACCTCGAGGCCCTGACGCCCTGGCTCGACTGGGCGTTCGCCGCCGTGGCCGGGGACCTGCTCGCCGCCTGACCGGGCGCCGCCCGGCTGCTCACACAAACCATGCCGCGGGCCCACACCCGCTCTCCACGCCCTCTCCATGGATGCATACACAAATGCCTACACGCGTGCTCATCGCCGACTCCCTCTCCCCCGCCGCCGTCGAGATCTTCCGCCAGCGCGGCGTCGAGGCCGACGTCAAGGTCGGTCTTTCCAAGGACGAGCTCATCGCCGTGATCGGCGACTACGACGGCCTGGCCGTCCGCTCGGCCACCAAGGCGACAAAAGAGGTGCTCGCCGCCGCCCGGCGTCTGAAGGTGATCGGCCGGGCCGGGATCGGCGTCGACAACGTCGACATCCCCGCCGCCACCGCCGCCGGGGTGGTGGTCATGAACACTCCCTTCGGCAACTCCATCACCACCGCCGAGCACGCCATCGCCCTGATGTTCGCCCTGGCGCGGCAGCTGCCCGCCGCCGACCTCTCCACCCAGGCCGGCAAGTGGGAAAAGAACCGCTTCATGGGCGTCGAGCTGTACGCCAAGACCCTGGGCCTGATCGGCGCCGGCAACATCGGCTCGATCGTCGCCGATCGGGCCAACGGCTTGAAAATGAAGGTGATTGCCTACGATCCCTTCCTCTCGCCCGACCGCGCCGTGGAAATCGGCGTCGAGAAAGTGGAGCTGGCCGAACTGCTCGCCCGCGCCGACCTGATCACCCTGCACACCCCGCTCACCGACAAGACCCGGAACATCCTCTCCGCCGAGGCACTGGCAGCGACCAAGAAGGGCGTCCTGATCGTCAACTGCGCCCGCGGCGGGCTGGTGGATGAGACCGCCCTTCGCGCGGGCCTGGAGAGCGGCCACATCGGCGGCGCCGCCTTCGACGTGTTCGTCGAGGAGCCGGCCAAGGCCAATATCCTCTTCGGCGCGCCCAACTTCGTCGCCACGCCACACCTCGGCGCGTCCACCGGCGAGGCGCAGGAGAACGTCGCCCTGCAGGTGGCCGAGCAGATGAGCGACTACCTCCTCACGGGCGCGGTCACGAACGCCCTGAACAGCCCCTCGATCACCGCCGACGAGGCCCCCAAGCTGAAGCCTTACGTGGCCCTGGCCGAAAAACTGGGCGCCTTCGCCGGGCAGATGGTCGACGTCGGCCTCAAGGGGGTGGACATCGCCTTCGAAGGCGACGTGGCCCGGCTGAACGTCAAGCCGCTCACGGCCGCAGCCCTGGCCGGGGTGATGCGGCCCATGCTGGCGGAGATCAACATGGTCTCTGCCCCGGCCGTGGCCAAGGAGCGCGGCGTGACGCTGTCCGAATCGCGCCAGGAATCCTCGCCGGTCTATGAAAACCTGATGCGCGTCACGGTGCGCACGGAGATGGGCAAGCGCTCCTTTGCCGGAACGGTGGTGGCCGGAGCGCCGCGCATCGTCGAGGTCAAGGGCATGGAGCTAGACGCCGCCTTCTCGCCGGCCATGCTCTATGTGAACAACCTCGACAAGCCCGGCTTCATCGGCGCCTTAGGGGTGCTTCTGGGTGAGGCGGGCGTCAACATCGCCACCTTCAACCTCGGCCGCGTGGCCGCCGGCGACGACGCCATCGCCCTGGTGGGCATCGACCAGACGCCCGACGACGCTCTCATCGCCCGGATCCGCGCCCTCCCGCACGTCAAGGAAGCCCGCGCGCTGAACTTTTGACCTACCAGGCGTCGACGAAGCGCCGCCTCGGCACGTGCCGGGGCTGACAGGTCTTGAGGCCCTGGACGATCCAGCGCCGGGTGTCGGCCGGATCGATCACCGCGTCGATCTCCAGAGTGGCGGCGACGTTGATCGCCTTGCCGCGCGCATAGAGGCTGGCGAGCAGCTTCTGGAACAGGGCTTCGCGAGCGGCGGGATCGCTCTGGGCCTCCAGTTCGCGGCGGTAACCCAGGCGCACCGAACCCTCCAGGCCCATGCCGCCGAATTCGCCGGTCGGCCAGGCCGCGCAGAAGGATCCCGCCAGGGTCGAGCCACCAGCCATGGCCTGTGCCCCCAGGCCGTACGCCTTGCGCAACACCACCGAAAAGAGCGGCGTTCCCAGCCGGGCGGCGTTGATGAAGAGCCGTGAGGTCTTGCGCACCGCCGCCGCCGCCTCGCTGTCAGGGCCCACCATGAAGCCGGGGGTATCGACCAGGGAGAGCACCGGCAGGTCGAAGGCGTCGCACAGCTGAAACAGGCGCGAACCCTTGTCCGCCCCATCGCAGTCGATCGCCCCGCCCAGATGGCGGGGATCGTTGGCGATCAGCCCCATTGGCCGGCCCTCGATGCGAACGAATCCGGTGATCAGGCCCGGCGCGAAGGCGGGCCGCAGCTCCAGAAAGGAGCCGTCGTCGACGAGCGCCTCGATCACCGTGCGCACCTCGTAGACCCGCAGGCGGTTCTCTGGAATCGCGCGGCGCAGATGGCGCTGATCGCCCACCGTCCAGTCGGCGAGCGGTCCCTGGAAATAGGAGAGCGCCTGTTTGGCGAGGCGCGTGGCGTCGGCCTCGTCCTCGGCCAGAATGTCCACCACGCCGTTGGCGGTCTGCACCTCCATGGGCCCGATGTCCTCGGGGGCGAACACGCCCAGGCCGCCGCCCTCGATCATGGCCGGGCCGCCCATGCCGATATTGGCGCCCCGGGTGCAGATCAGAATCTCGCTCACCCCGGCGAAGGAGGCGTTGCCGGCGAAGCAACGGCCGGACACGACGGCGATCTTGGGGACCACGCCGGCCAGTTCGGCGAAGCTCTTGAAACTGGGCGTGGCCAGGCCCGACGCCCCGATGCCGTCGGTATCCCCCGGCCGGCCACCGCCGCCCTCGGCGAACCACACCACCGGCAGCTCCTCGCGGGCGACGATCTCCAGCATCCGGTCGGTCTTGACGTGGTTCATGTGGCCTTGGGTGCCGGCCAGCACGGTGAAGTCGTAGGCCAGCGCCGCGCAGCGTGCCTTGTCGGCGCCGAACAGAGCCCCATTGACCCCGCCTATGCCGCAGATCAGGCCATCGGCTGGGCTCATCTGGCGCAGCTCCTCCTCGGAGCGCCGGCGACGCTGCGCGGCGAGGGCGAAGGCCCCGTATTCCAGGAATGTCCCCGGATCGACCAAGTCGTCGATATTCTCCCGAGCCGTGCGCTGGCTCCGGGCGCGGCGACGGGCGACGGCCTCGGGCCGGGCCTCGTCGAGGGTGATGCGCCATCGATCCAGGGTCTCGGCCAGATCGGGGCGGATGGCGTCGAGATCGACCTCCGCCGCATCCGACTCCGCTTCCTGCTCCACCGCCTCGGGCGTCATCCACAGCAGCGGCTGATCCTTGGCCACCACTTCGCCCCTGGCCGCGAGGATCCTGGCCACCCGTCCGCCGGCCTCCGCGAGCATCACGTGCTCCATCTTCATCGCCTCGAGGATCGCCACCGGCTGGCCCGGCCGCACCAGATCGCCGACGGCAACGTCGATGCTGGCCACCGTCGCCTGGAGCGCGGCGCGGACGGCGACGGCCCGGGCCGGCATGTCGGCGGCGGCGGCGGACGCCGGCCCTTCCTCGGGCGGGGGTTCGGCGGGACCGGGTTCGAGGGCGAAGGTGCGTGCGGTGAATGCGGCGGCGGCATCGACGAGGCGGGCGGCATTGTCGTCGATGAACCGGGTCGTGGTCCGGCCCGCCAGCACATCGTCCTCGCCGAGCAGGGCGCGCAGCAGGGCGAGGTTGGTCTCCACTCCCTCGATGCGGAATTCAGCCAGGGCGCGGGCGGTTCGCGCCGCCGCCTGAACGAGGCTGGGCGCCGCGCCGATCACCTTGGCCAGCAGCGAATCGTAATTGGGACTGGTGACATAGCCAGCATAGCCATAGCCGTCGACGCGCACGCCGGGACCCGACGGCGGCTCATAGGCCGTCAGTCGCCCGCCGCCAGGCAGGGTGGTTCCATCGGCGACGAGGGTCTCGAGATTGACTCGCGCCTGGATCGCGAACCCGCGTGGCGCCGGCGTGCCGGTCAGGCCGATGGCGCCCAGGGTTTCGCCGGCTGCCAGCCGGATCTGGGTCTGCACCAGATCGATGCCGGTGACCGCCTCGGTGATCGTATGCTCGACCTGCAGCCGGGCGTTCGCCTCGATGAAGGCCAGGTCCTCCCGCTCGGCGTCCACCAGAAACTCGATCGTGCCCAGGGTGCGATAGCGCACGGCGGCGGCGATGTTCACGGCGGCGTCGAACAGCCGCGCGCGCAGAGCGTCCGACAGGTTGGGGGCGGGGGCGATCTCCAGGATCTTCTGGTGGCGCCGCTGCAAGGAACAGTCGCGTTCGCCAATGGCCAGCACGCCGGTGCGGTCGCCCGCCACCTGGACCTCGATGTGGCGCGCCCGCTCCATCAGGCGCTCGGCGTAGAGGCCGTCTTGACCGAAGGCGGCCAAGGCCTCTCGCCCGGCGGCGGCGAAAGCGGCTTCGATCTCGGCGGCGTGGCGCACCACGCGCAGGCCGCGGCCGCCACCGCCGGCCACTGCCTTGATCATCATCGCCGCCCCGTCCGGCAGGTCGGCGAAGAAAGCCTGGATGTGCGCCAGGCTCGCCGGACCGCTCGTGCCGGCGATGATCGGGGCGCCGGCCTGGGCGGCGATGGCGCGGGCCCTGGCCTTGTCGCCGAACGCGTCCAGGGCCTCCGGAGAGGGTCCGATGAAGACGATGCCGGCGCCCTGACACGCGCGGGCGAAAGCGGCGCTCTCGGAGAGAAACCCGTAGCCCGGATGGATCGCGTCGCAGCCGGCGCCCGAGGCGGCGGCAACAAGGGCCTCGATGTCGAGATAGGCGCGCGCGCCGACACCGGGGATCTCGATCGCCTGGTCGGCGGCCTTTACATGCAGGGAGGCGCCGTCGTCGGCCGGATGGATCGCCACGGTGGCGAGGCCGAGCTCCGCCGCCGCCCGGGCCACGCGGATCGCGATCTCGCCCCGGTTGGCGATCAGCAGGGATTTGAACGGCATGGACGTCCTTGTGACGGTTTGGTCGCGTCTCACCTTAGGGGTGGCGGGTCGCGCGGGCCATCCCGGCGCGCGCCTTGACTCTGGCGGACTCCCTTCTAGAACGAAAAGGGAACAAACGGAGTCCGGATCTGATGTCGCGCGAGGCGCGCTTTTTGGCGGTGCGGGCGAAGGTGGCCGCCATGGAGGCGCCCGCTATGCCCTCTCGCGCCGTGGCCCCGTTCGGCGATCCGGCCATCGATGGCGTGTTCGCCGAGGGCGGGCTACCGCTGGGCCGCTGGCACGAGGCGGCGGGGGAAGGGATGGAAATCGAGACGGCGGCGGCGACGGCGGCGTTTGTCGCCCTCCTCGCCACGCCGTTGGCGGCCTGGGGCGCGGTGGTGTGGGTGATGCGGCGCGACGATCTCTATGCGCCGGGGCTGATGGGCATGGGCTTTCCGGCCGAGCGGCTGATTCAAGTCAAGGTGAACAACGACACCCAGGCACTGGGCGCGATGGAAGACGCCTTGCGCACCGCCGGCGTGGCCGCCGCCATCGGCGAGGCGCGCGAGGTGGATCTGACGGGCGGGCGGCGCCTGCAGCTGGCCTGCGAGACGAACGGCGCCACCGGCTTCATCATTCGTCGCCGGCCGTTCGGCGGCAAGGGCCGTCGTCTGGACTCCGGCTCGGCCGCGGCGACGCGCTGGACCATCACCGCGGCCCCCAGCGGCCCGGCCCAGAGAGGCGCGGTCCTGGGCATGGCGGGGCTGGGCGCGCCCCGCTGGCGGGCCGTGCTCGAGCGCTGCCGCGGCGGGCGCACCGGCGGCTGGATCGTGGAGAAGAGCGATGGACCGTATCCTTTGCGTATGGTCGCCGACCTGGGCGATCGACAACTGGAGACGCCGCCACTCCTGCGCCTCGCCAGCTGACCCCGCGGTTCCTTTGGCTCTGGTCGCCGCCGAGCGTGGCGTGCGCCGGCTGACCGCGGTGGATGATCTGGCGGCGGGTCTGGGACTGTATCCCGGCCAGAAGGCCGCCGACGCCGGCGCCCTGGCGCCCGGTCTGATAACCGACGAGGCGGCGGAAGACGCCGATCGGAGCGCCCTGATCCAGCTCGGCGACTGGTGCGCCAGGTTCTCTCCGGCCGTGGCTGAGGACCCGCCTGACGGGCTCTTCCTCGACATCACCGGCGTGGCCCATCTGTGGGGCGGCGAGGCGGCCCTGGTCGAAGACCTGCTGGATCGCCTGGGGAAAAACGGCCTGCGGGCGCGGGCGGGCGTGGCCGGAACGCCCGGCGCGTCCTGGGCTCTGGCCCACTTCGGATACGACCGGACTCTGGTTCCCACCGAAGGGGAGGCGGCGGCGCTGGCGCCCCTGCCGGTGGCCTCCCTTCGCCTGACCCCCGCGATCGCCGAGCAGATCGCCCGGCTGGGCCTGGTAAGCGTGGGCCAGTTGGGCGCCCTGCCCCGGGCCGCGATCACCCGGCGCTTTGGGGAGGAGGTAGTCCGGCGGCTGGACCAGGCGCTGGGGCTGGCCTGCGAGGCCCTGACGTTTCGTCGCCCGCCGAGCCCCTGGCTGGCGCGCCTAACGTTTGCCGAGCCGATCAGCGCACCTGAGGATCTGGCCCGGGTGACGGCCGATATAGCGGTCGCCCTCTGCGCGCGGCTGGAAAGCGAGGGCCAGGGCGCGCGGCGCTTCGAACTCGCCTTCCATCGCCTCGATGGCCAGGCGCCGCGCCGCGCCATCGGCCTGTCTCTGCCCGCACGGGAGGCCGGACGCATCGCCCGGCTGTTCCTGCCCAGGTTGGAGACCGTGGACCCCGGCTTCGGCATCGAGGTCGTCACCCTGACGGCGCACGAGGTGGAGCCCTGCCTCGCCCAGCAACAGCGCCTGGACGAGCCCCTGGCGTCGGAGGCCGCCCTCGCGCCTCTGGTCGATCATCTGTCCAATCGCCTGGGCGCGGGCTGCGTCTGGCGCGCGGAGGCCCTGCCCAGCCACGTCCCCGAACGGGCGGTGGCGCGCCGACCGCCGCTTTCGAAGCCTGCCGGCGGCGCCTGGGACCCGCGAAAGCCGCGCCCCCTGCGCCTGTTTCGCCGGCCAGAGCCGATAGACGCGGTCGCCCCGGCGCCTGACGATCCGCCGGTGTTCTTCCGCTGGCGCGGCGGGCCGCATCGCATCCGACGCGCCGAGGGGCCCGAGCGGATCGCCGAGGAATGGTGGCGCCGGCCCCTCGAAGACGCCGATCCGGCCAAGGTGCGGGACTATTATCGCGTCGAGGACGAGGCCGGCGCCCGTTTCTGGGTGTTCCGCGCCGGCCCCTACACGGGTGCGGGCCACGCCAGATGGTGGCTGCATGGCCTGTTCGGCTGAGCGCTCCATGACCTATGCCGAACTTCAGGTGACCACCAACTATGGCTTCCTGCGCGGGGCCTCGCATCCGGGCGAGCTGGCGACCGGGGCCAAGGCTCTGGGCCTGGCGGCTATAGGCATCGCCGATCGCAACACCCTGGCCGGGGTGGTTCGGGCCTGGTCCAAGGGCCGCGAGATCGGCCAGACGGTGTTCACCGGCGCGCAGCTGGATTTCGCCGACGGCGCGCCCAGCGTGCTCTGCTATCCCACCGATCGCGAGGCCTGGGGCAGGCTGACCCGCCTGCTGACCGTCGGACAGCGCCGCGCCCTCAAGGGCGAATGCCATCTAACGGCCGGCGACCTGACAGCGCATGGCGAGGGTCAGCTGATCCTCGTCGTCCCGCCGACGAGGCTCGATAAGACCTTCGAGACCGCCTTGATGCGCCTGGCTGGTGAATTCGAGGGCCGCGCCTGGCTGGTCGCGTCCAGGCCCTATGGCGCCCGCGACCTGGAGCGGCTGCACGAGCTGGACGTCTTGGCCCGGCGCGCCGGAACGCCGATGATCGCCACCAACGATGTGCTGTATCACGGCCCGGAGCGTCGGCCTCTGCAGGACCTGCTCACCTGCATCCGGGAAAAATGCCCGATCACCGAGGCCGGCCTGCGCCTCGAGGCCAATGCCGAACGGCACCTGAAATCTCCCGCCGAGATGGCGCGCCTGTTCGCCGCCTGGCCGGACGCCATCACCCAGACCGAACAGGTGGCTCGGCGCATCGGCTTCGATCTGGGCCAGCTCAAATACGAATATCCCGACGAGCCCGTGCCCCCTGGCAAAACGGCCATGCAACACCTCACCGATCTGGCCTGGGCCGGCGCGAAATGGCGCTATCCCGAGGGCGCGACGGAGAAGGTCGAGGCCACCTTGCGCCACGAGCTCGGCCTGATCGAAGAGCTGAACTATCCCAACTACTTCCTCACCGTGCACGACATCGTCGCCTGGGCGCGCGGCCAGGGCATCCTCTGCCAGGGGCGAGGATCGGCGGCCAATTCGGTGGTCTGCTTCTGCCTGGGTGTCACGTCGGTAGATCCGACCAAGCCGCATCACGATCTGCTGTTTGCCCGATTCATCTCCAGAGAGCGCGACGAGCCGCCCGATATCGACGTCGATTTCGAGCACGATCGGCGCGAGCTGGTGATGCAATATGTCTATGAACGTTATGGCCGCGAGCGCGCCGCCATCTGCGCCACCGTGATCCACTACCGCCCGCGCAGCGCCATTCGCGACGTGGGCAAGGCGCTGGGCCTGACCGAGGATGTCACCGCCGTCCTGGCCAACACCGTCTGGGGAAACTGGGGCGACGGCCTGCCCGACGATCACGTACGCCAGGCGGGGCTGGATCCGGACAGCCCGGCCATTCGCCGCGCCACCACTCTCGCCACGGAACTCCTGGGCTTTCCGCGCCACCTCTCCCAGCATGTGGGCGGTTTCGTGCTCACGCGCCGGCGGCTGGACGAGACCGTGCCGATCGGCAACGCGGCCATGAAGGACCGCACTTTCCTGGAATGGGACAAGGACGACATCGACGCCCTGGGCCTGATGAAGGTCGATATCCTGGCGCTGGGCATGCTCACGGCCATCAAGAAATCCATGGACCTGCTGGGCATCGCCGACATGGCCGACATCCCCGAGGACGACGCCGGCGTCTACACCATGCTGTCGAGCGCCGATTCGGTCGGGGTGTTCCAGGTCGAGAGCCGGGCCCAGATGTCGATGCTTCCACGTATGAAGCCGCGGCGGTTCTACGATCTGGTGATCGAGGTGGCGATCGTGCGGCCCGGGCCCATCCAGGGCGACATGGTCCACCCCTATCTTCGCCGGCGCGAAGGGCTGGAGCCGGTCCACTTCCCTTCCCCCGCCCCCGAACACGGACCAGCGGACGAACTGGAGGCGGTGCTGGGCAAGACCCTGGGCGTGCCGCTGTTTCAGGAGCAGGCCATGCGCCTGGCCATCGAGGCGGCCAAGTTCACGCCCGAGGAGGCCAACGGCCTGCGCCGGGCGATGGCGACCTTCCGCCACTATGGCGACGTCGGCGTCTATGGCGAGAAGTTCGTGGGCGGCATGGTGGCGCGCGGCTACGATCCGGCCTTCGCCCAGCGGTGTTTTCGCCAGATCGAGGGCTTCGGCTCCTACGGCTTCCCCGAGAGCCACGCGGTCAGTTTCGCCAAGCTGGTCTATGTCTCGGCCTGGATAAAGCATCATCGGCCCGACGTGTTCTGCGTCGCCCTGCTCAACAGCCAGCCGATGGGTTTCTACCAGCCGGCCCAGCTGGTGCGCGACGCCCGCGAGCACGGCGTGGAGGTGCGCGCGCCGGATGTCATGCTGAGCGAATGGGATTGCGCTCTGGAGGCCGCCCCAGTGGGGTCCTTGGAGGCGGCGGCTTCAGACCTTCGTCCCGTGCGCCTGGGTCTTCGCCAGATCCGCGGGCTGAAGCGAATCGAGGCCGAGCGGCTGGTCGCCGCCCGCGACATGGGCGCGCGCACCCTGCACGATCTGGCCGCCCGCGCCGCTCTCAGCCGCCAGAGTCTGGAGTTGCTGGCCGAGGCCGACGCCCTGCGCTCCCTGAACATGGATCGCCGCGCCGGGCTGTGGGCGGTGAAAGGCATGGCGCCGGAGGCGAGGGCCGAGATCGAGGCGCCCTTGCTCTCGCTCATGGGTCCACCGGTGGAGGGCGCGATCCGCCTCCCAGCCATGCCCCTGCCAGCCCATGTCGCCGAGGACTACCGCACCACCAGCCTGTCGCTGAAGGCCCACCCCTGCGCCTTTTTCCGCACCCTGCTCACCGATATGGGCGCGGTCACCGCGGCGCGACTGCGCGACCTCAAGGACGGCCGGCGCGTGGCGATCGGCGGCCTGGTGCTGATCCGTCAGCGACCCGGCACGGCCAAGGGCGTGGTGTTCGTGACCCTGGAGGACGAGACCGGCTCGGCCAACGCCGTGGTCTGGCGCGATGTGTTCCTGGCCAACCGCCGCTCGGTGATGGCCTCACGGTTCCTGGTCGTCCACGGCCGGCTTCAGCGCGCCGGCGAAGTGATCCATGTGGTGGCCGAACGTTTCACCGACCTGTCAGGCCGGTTGTTCGAACTGAAGCGCGAAGGGGCCGCGTTCGCCCCGCCACCCCGCTCGCCCGTCCCCAGCCTCACGCGCAGCCGGGACTTCCACTAGACGGAGCCCATGCCTACCGCGACGTGGCGAAGGCCGAGGACATCCAGCCCCGGTTGCCGTTCTCGTCGTCCACCTCCATCCAGATGCCGTTGCGCTGGCCGGTGGGATAGACGGCGGCGCCCGGATGCAGGGTGTAGGTGATCTTGGCGGCGGTCGACGGAGACGCGCGCAACTGCACCGCCGCGGTCGTGCGCTGCGAGGCTATCGGCGCGCTGGCCTGGGCCTGGCCGGGCGCCTGACCCTGCATGTAGTGGATCAGATCGACGAAGGCGTTGAAATAGGCGGCGCTGATCACCTTGCCGATATCGGTGTCGGTATAGCCGCTGCCGGCCAAGGCTCCGAAGCCGCTCCAGCCGCCCATCCCACCGCCGCCGCCGAAGGAGATGTCTGATTTCTGCGCAGTCCCCTCGGCGATATAGACCTGCTCGGTGGTGCGCGCGTCCTCCAGCGTAATCAGGGTGTGAGCTTCCGACTTCTTGACCCGGATGCCCCCGGCCAGGGCCCCAAAGCCGCCAGGCAGAAACCCGCCCAGCGCCGCGCCGACATTGCTGCCGCCGGAATTACGGTTGGAATTGGCGATGTCCGGAATGATGAAATAGTCGGCAGCGGCGATCTGCCCGCGGCCGACATTCGAACCGCGCTGAAGGTCGCCCGACGCATTGAGCCCCGATTCCTGATTGCGCATCGCAAGGCCGCCGTTGCGATCGACGATCCTCAGGCAGCCGGACCGCAGGGCGAACAGCTTGAGCAGAGCCTCGGGATTGGAGAGACCCAGGCCCTCCCACCAGCGCGTGGCAGGCTCCTGGATCGCGGCGCGTCCGAGCGGTCGCTCACACCTGGGCAGGTCGGGTGTGGCGGAGTTCTTCGGCCCGTTCTTGTCCATGCCATATTGAGCGAACGCGGGCGCGGACGTCGACAGCGCCAAGCCCAGACCAACCAACGCTGCGACAACCGTGCGCATCCGACCAACCCTCCCCTGTGGCGGCGCGAAGTCTAGACGCGCCGGCGGCCCCGCTCAACGCCGACGGGGCCGCTAGAACCCCGTGCCGGCGGCGGCTTTCTCCTCGAGCAAGGCCGACGGCTTGAACACATCCCCCATCTGGCCCTGAAAAGCCTTCATCCTGGCCAGCACTTCGCCAAGGCCGACCTGACCGGCCCAGTACATGGGTCCGCCGCGATAGACGGGCCAGCCATAGCCGTTCTGCCAAACCACATCGATGTCGGAGGCTCGGATGGCCTTGCCCTCCTCGAGCAGCTTCGCGCCCTCGTTGACCATCGGATAGAGGCAGCGCTCGAGGATTTCCTCGTCGCTGATCGTGCGCGGATTGACGCCGGATCTGGCGACGAACTCCCGTATGATCTTTTCTGTCACCGGCGAGGGATGCGCGTTGCGCTTGTCGTCATAGTCGTAGTAGCCGGCGCCGGTCTTTTGGCCCCGACGGTCCATCTCGCACAGCACATCGCGGATGGTCTCGCCCTTTGAGGCCTCCTTCACCCACCCGATATCGAGGCCCGCCAGATCGCTCATGGCGAAAGGGCCCATGGGGAAGCCGAAGTCGTACAGCACGCGATCGATGTCCCAGGGCATGGCGCCCTCGAACATCAGCTTGTGCGCTTCGCGCTGGCGCTGGGCCAGCATGCGGTTACCCACGAAACCGGGCGTCACCCCGACCAGGACGGCGACCTTGCCGATCCGCTTGGCCAGCTTCATGCAGGTCGCGATGACGCTCTTGGACGTATGTTCGGCGCGCACGATCTCGAGCAGCTTCATGACGTTGGCCGGAGAAAAAAAGTGCAGTCCGATCACAGCCTCGGGCCGCGTGGTCACCACGGCGATCTCGTCGATGTTCAGGGCCGAGGTGTTGGTGGCCAGGATCGCACCTGGCTTGCAGATCACATCCAGCTTCGTGAACACCTCCTTCTTGATGTCCATGCGCTCGAACACCGCCTCGATGACCAAGTCGGCGCCCGCGAAGGACGCCATGTCGAGTGAGCCGGTGATCAGGGCCATGCGGGCGTCGCCATCGGCGGCGGTGATGCCGCCCCGCGAGGCGGTGCGCTCGTAGTTCCCGCGAATGACGGCGAGGCCCCGATCGAGCGCGTCCTGCTTCACCTCCACCAGCGTGACCGGGATGCCGGCGTTGGCGAAGTTCATGGCGATGCCGCCGCCCATGGTGCCGGCGCCCAGGATACCGACCGAAGCGACCGGGATAAGCGGGGTGTCATCCGGCACGTCCGGGATCTTGTTGGCCTGCCGCTCGGCGAAAAAGGCATAGCGCTGGGCGGCGCTCTGCGGCCCGGTCATGAGCTCCATGAACAGACGCCGCTCGGTCTTGAGACCCTGCTCGAACGGCTCGCTCACCGCCGCCTCGATGCAGCGGATGTTGTATTCGGGAGCCAGGAAGCCGCGGAACCGTCGAGCGTTGGCAGCGCGGAACTCGGCGAAGATCTCCGGACGGCCGCGCGCCGCCTCGACCTTTTCGTTGGAGTCGCGGACCTTCTTCAGCGGCCGACCTTCGGCGATGACCTTGCGGGCGAAGGCGATGGCGCCGTCGCGTAGAGCTCCCTCCTCCACGATCTCGTCCACCAGACCCATGGCGAGACAGGCCTTGGCCGGCACATGCTGACCAAACGCCACCATCTCCAGCGCCTTGGCTGGGCCGACGATGCGCGGCAGCCGCTGAGTCCCACCGGCGCCCGGGAGCAGACCCAGCGCCACCTCGGGCAAGCCACACCGCGCCGACGGCACGGCGACGCGGTAGTGGCAGGCCAGCGCCACCTCCAGCCCGCCGCCCAGCGCGGTGCCATGAATCGCGGCGACAACCGGCTTGGTCGAGCCTTCCATGGCATCCTGCACGTCGAACAGGCTCGCGCCCTTCTGGGCGCCGCCGAACTCGCTGATGTCCGCCCCGGCGATGAACGTCCGCCCCTCGCAGATCAGCACGATGGCCTTAGCGCCGGGATCGGCCAGGGCCGCCGCCATGCCGCCAGCCAGGCCGTCGCGAACGGCGGCCGAGAGCGCATTCACCGGCGGCGAATTGAGGGTGATGACACCAACATCGCCTTCGAGCGTATAGTCGGTGACGTCATTGATGGCGGTCATGGCGTGTCCTCGGGAAAGCGGTTTTCGGCCATAGGCCTCGACCGCCCCGGCGCCGTCAATCTGCCGCCGCGTCAGGTCTCGAGGACCTCATAGGCCGGGAGGGTCAGGAACTCGACGAACTCGCTCGCCAGGGTCATGTCCGAAAACAGGCGGATCGCTTCGGCGAAACGTCCGCCCTCGAAGACGCCGGCGGGAAGGGTGGCCTGAAGCGCCGCCATCTCTTCGGCTAGAACGCTTTCGAACAGTTCCGCCGTGACCACGCGTCCGTCCTGGAGCGTCGCGGCCCTCTGGATCCACTGCCAAATCTGGGCCCGGCTGATTTCGGCCGTGGCTGCGTCCTCCATCAGACTGTAGAGCGGCACGGCGCCGCGCCCGCGCAGCCACGCCTCGATATATTGCACGCCCACCCGCACGTCGTCGCGCAGTCCCTGCTCGGTGCGGGCGCCGTCGTGGACCGTCAGCATCGCAGTCCGATCGATGACCACGTCGTCGCGCGCCTTGGCCAGCTGGTTGGGGCCGGGCATCAGGCGGTCGAACACCTCGCTGGCGACAGGGACCAGATCGGGATGGGCAACCCAGGTGCCATCATGACCATCGGTGGCTTCGCGCTCCTTGTCGGCGCGCACCCGGGCGAAGGCGGCCTCGTTGGCGGCCTCGTCGCCCTTTACCGGGATCTGCGCCGCCATGCCGCCCATGGCGAAGGCGCCGCGCCGATGACAGGTCTTGATCAGGGCCAGTGAATAGGCGCGCAGGAACGCCGCCCCCATGACCATGGCGGAGCGATCCGGCGTCAGGGCTTGCGCCTGGCGGCCCAGGCGCTTGATATAGGAGAAGATGTAGTCCCATCGGCCGCAGTTCAGCCCCGCCATGTGAGCGCGGAGCTCGTACAGAATCTCATCCATCTCGAAGGCGGCCGGCAGGGTCTCGATGAGCACCGTCGCCTTGATGGATCCCTGGGGGACGCCGAGGGTGTCCTGGGCGTAAGCGAAGACGTCGTTCCACAGCCGGGCTTCGAGGTGCGATTCCATCTTCGGCAGATAGAAATAGGGCGCCGTGGCCTGGGCGATCTGCGCCTGGGCGTTATGGAAGACGTAGAGGCCGAAATCGAACAGCGAGCCCGAGATCGGCGCGCCGTCGACCGCGAGGTGCTTTTCCACGAGGTGCCAGCCGCGCGGCCTGACCATCAGTACAGCGGGCGCAACGCTCAGGGCGTAGGCTTTGCCGCTCGCCGCGTCGGTGAATGCCAGAGCGCCGGCCCAGCGGTCCTTCAGATTGATCTGTCCGTCGATCAGATTGCGCCAGGTGGGCGAGGTCGCGTCCTCGAAATCGGCCATGAAAACCTTTGCGCCGGAGTTCAGCGCATTGATGATCATCTTGCGATCCACCGGTCCCGTGATCTCGACACGGCGATCCAAAAGGTCGGCAGGGAGCGGGGCGATGCGCCAATCCCCCTCCCTGACGGCGCGGGTATCGGTGAGGAAATCCGGCTGCGCACCAGCGTCGAACGCCTTCTGGCGCTCCGCCCTCGCCGCGAGCAGCTCGAGACGTCTGGCGTCAAACCGCCGGTGCAACCCGCCGAGGAACTCGAGCGCCCCAGGCGTCAGAATTTCCGCAGCGCGACCTTCGACCGGGCCGCGAACCTCGATGCCGTTCATCGAGAGGGCCCTAAGCCGCCTCTTTCTTGAACTGGGCCGCCTCGGTGGATTCGGCGAGCGCGGTGGTCGAGGAAGCGCCGCCGGAGATGGTCATCGCCACCTGGTCGAAATAACCGGTGCCCACCTCGCGCTGGTGGCGCGTGGCGGAATAGCCGGCTGCCTCGGAGGCGAATTCCTTCTGCTGCAGCTCCGAATAGGCCGCCATGCCCCGGTCCTTGTAGCCGCGCGCAAGCTCGAACATCCCATGGTTGAGGCTATGAAAGCCGGCCAGGGTGACGAACTGGAACTTGTAGCCCATGGCGCCGAGCTCGCGCTGGAACCTGGCGATGGTGGCCTTGTCGATATTGGCCTCCCAGTTGAACGAGGGCGAGCAGTTGTAGGCCAGCAGCTTGCCCGGATAACGCTTGTGAACCGCCTCGGCGAACTGGCGAGCTTCGTCCAGGTCGGGATGAGAGGTCTCCCACCAGAGGGCGTCGGCAAAGGGCGCGTAGGCCAGACCCCGGGCGATGCAATGGGCGAGCCCCGTGCCTTCCTTCAGGCGGTAGAACCCTTCGGGGGTACGGCTGTCCTCGACGATGAACGGCCGATCGCGTTCGTCGACGTCGGAGGTGATCAGACGGGCGCTCTCGGCGTCGGTGCGGGCGAAGGTGAGGGTCGGGACGCCGCAGACATCGGCCGCCAGGCGCGCCGCCACGAGGTTGCGAACGTGCGCGCCGGTTGGGATCAGCACCTTGCCGCCCATGTGGCCGCACTTCTTTTCCGACGCCAGCTGGTCTTCGAAATGGACGCCGGCGGCCCCCGCCTCGATGAACGCCTTCATGATCTCGAAGCTGTTGAGCGGCCCGCCGAAGCCGGCTTCAGCATCGCCGACGATGGGCAGGAACCAGTCGCGCTGAGCGCCTCCCTCGGCGTGCTCGATCTGATCGGCGCGCTGCAGGGTGCGATTGATCTTTCGGCACAGCTCCGGCGCGGCGTTGGCGGGATACAGGCTCTGGTCGGGGTACATGGCCCCGGCGGTGTTGTTGTCGGCCGCCACCTGCCAGCCCGACAGATAGATCGCTTGGAGACCTGCGCGCGCCATCTGCATCGCCTGGTTTCCCGTGACCGCGCCGAGGGCGTTAACGAACGGCTCGCTGTGCAGGGACTTCCACAAACGATTAGCGCCGCGCTCCGAGAGGGTATGAGTAACCGTCACCGAACCGCGCAGCTTCTCGACGTCAGCGGGCGAATACGGCCGCTCGACGCCGTCGAACCGGCCCGGCGCGGCACCGGGGACCAGGGTGTCGAAACCGCTCATGATCAATTGTCTCCAGTTTGTGACGGAGCGTTAGTCCGCGCACCATGCCGCGCCTAGAGTGCAAGCGTCACAAATGGGCAGCTTGTAACAACACGACGTTGTCATTTTGGTAAATTTGCGACAAACGTCTCACCGTGTCGCTAACAACCGAACACAAGCTGTTTCTGGGAGCGCGCCTGAAGCGGCTGCGCCGGGAGCTAGGCCTGACCCAGGCTCGCATGGCGGCGGATCTGGGAGTCTCGCCTAGCTATCTCAACCATCTTGAACGCAATCAGAGGCCCCTGACCGCTCAGATTCTGCTTCGCCTCGCGCGCACCTACGACATCGACATCCGCGCGCTGTCGCACGAGGCGGAAGCGGCCGGCGCGCGGGATCTATCGGAAGTGCTGGCCGATCCCCTGTTCCGCGACCTGGCGATCGCGCGGCATGAAATCACCGAGGTGGCCGAGGGCGCGCCCGGGGTGTCAGACGCGCTGGTGAGACTCTACCGGGCCTACGTCGATCGCCGACGGCTCGCCGACCTGAGCGGCCTCGGACGACAGTCGGGCATCGACGTCGGCGACCCGCTCACGCCTTCGGACTGGGTGCGCGACTATATCCAGAGCCAACGCAACTTCTTCCCCGAGCTCGACGAGATCGGGGAAGGCCTCGCCGACGAACTTCGCCCCGAGCCGCAGGCCTTCGCCACCGCCGCGCGCGCCCGCCTGGCCGAGCGTCACGGAGTGACGGTTCGCATTGCGCCGAGGGAGGTCCTGGCCGATCAGCTGCGTCACTTCGATCGACACCGGCGCCGCTTGATGCTTTCCGAGCGGCTGGGAGAGCCGGGCCGGGCGTTCGCCACCGCCTATCAACTGGGACTGCTCGAACACGAGGCCCAACTCGCGGCGCTAGTGGAACGTGCGGCCCCGCCAGACGCTCCGACAGCGCGCCTGCTGAAGGTGTCCCTGGCCAACTATCTCGCCGCGGCCACGCTAATGCCCTACGAGCCGTTCAGGGCCGTCTGCGAAGGCGCGGGTCACGACATCGAGCTGGTCCGCACACACTTCGGCGCCAGCTTCGAGCAGGTGGCCCACCGCCTGACGACGCTTTCCAGGCCCACAGCGCGTGGGATCGCCTTCTTCATGCTGCGGGTGGATTCGGCCGGGAACGTCTCCAAGCGCTTCGCCGGAGCGGCGTTTCCCTTCTCGCGTTTCGGCGGCGCATGCCCCCGCTGGCGGATTCACGCGGCGTTCCGCTCACCGGGCAAGGTGTTGACCCAGATCGTCGAGACGATCGACGGCGCGCGATATTTCACCCTGGTCCGGACTGTCTCGCGCGTTTCGGGGCCCTATGCGGAAGAAGATACCGATCTGGCCATCGGGCTGGGCTGCGAACTTAAATACGCTGGCCGCCTCGTCTATGCCCGAGGCCTCGATCTCGCCAATCCGGCAGTCACTCCCATCGGGCCCGCATGCCGCGTCTGCGAGAGGCCCGCCTGCCCGCAGCGCGCGACCGAGCCGGTCACGCGCACCTTGATGGTGGACGACTTCACGAAGTCTGTTTCGCCCTATCCGTTTGCCTCCGGCTGACCCGACCGCGACCTGCGGCGATTGACCTAGGGTATCCTGAGGCGTTCAGGCCACAGGGTAGCAACTCCTTATCCCAAAAGGCCTACAGAATGTTGACGCTGGCGTCGACTTGACGGAGTGAGCGCACCCAACGAGCATTTTTCGCGCGCTTTGCCGCGACAATCATCACCGGCCACAGCCGGACAGGGAGAACATCTTGGTCAAGTCTCTGCTTTTCGTAACCAGCGCCATTGGCGCTCTGGCGCTATCGGCTCCGGCGCTTCATGCCGCAGATGCGAATGCCGCCGCCGCCGGGTCGGGCACCACGATCGGTGAGCTGGTCGTCACCGCCCAGCGCCGCGAAGAGAATCTGCAGGACACGCCCGTGGCGGTGTCCGCCTTCTCCGCCGCCAGCCTGTCGGCCAAGCGCCTGGACGGCGGCCAAAACCTGCTGCTGCAGATCCCGAACACGAACTATTCACGCTCCAACTTCGGCGGCTACAATCTCAAGATCCGCGGCATCGGCAGCGACGTGGTCGGCTCGGGACTGAGCGGGACGGCCGGGGTGAGCATCAACGAGAACGAGCTTCCCGTCACCGCGGCCCATTTCCAGGACACCGACTTCTTCGACGTGGATCGGGTGGAAGTGGTGCGCGGCCCGCAAGGCACGCTCTATGGCCGCAACGCCACCGGCGGCGCCGTCGATATCATCACCACCAAGCCTTCGAGCACCTTTGGCGGCTTTGGAAGCATCCAATACGGCAACTTCAACGCGGTGCGAGCCACCGGCGCGGTCAACATTCCGTTGGGCGATGCTTTCGCCCTGCGGGTGGCGGGATTCCGTTACTTCCAGGATGGCTTCGGCGAAAACACCTACCTGAACCGGCGCGTGGACGGCCGCGACCTCGGCGCCATCCGCGGCACCCTGAGCTTCAAGCTCAACGACAAGTTCAACGCCTACCTCCTGTTCGAACACTTCAGCGAAGACGACAACCGCAACCGCGTTGGCAAGCAGCTCTGCTACAAGGACAACGGGCCCGCGTCGGTCGGCGGTGTCGCCGTCACAGCCGGCTATGCTGCGTTCCTGTCGCAAGGATGCCAGCCGGGGTCGCTCTACGGCGACGGCGCTTACGGCACGGTGAATAGCAACGCCACTCTCGGCGGTTTTCTGGCCAACGTCAGTGGCCTGAGCAACGGAACCGATCTGTTCGGCAACCATCCGATGCAAGACCACAACCTCCACAACATAGAATCAGCGATCCAACCACTCTACAGGGCCCAGCAGGATCTGGTCGACCTGCACATGGCCTACAACATCACTGACAATCTGACCTTGACGTCGATCACCGGCTTCAACCGCGAGACCAACGCCACCGCCGAGGACTATAACCGCCTCGTCCCCGTGACGCCCTTCCAACCGGTGGGTACCAGCGACTTTGGACCCATCCCGCTGCTGCTGTTCCCCAACGGAGTGGTGCACGACCCGCAGACGGGAACTTCAAACAAACTGACAAGCTTCGATTACAGCAGCGGCCAATCAAAGGAATATACCGAAGAGCTTCGACTCGCCTCCTCGTTCACCGGCAAGTTCAATTTTTTGGTCGGGGGCTTCTATTCCGAGTTGACCGCGCCGCGGAACAGCGGCACGAACTATTACGTCGAAAGCAACTCTCTGACGGGTTATTCTCTTGTCCAGAATTTCGCAGGCTTGCCGGCGATAACGATCGACCCCAACTATCCGCCGACCGGCGAGGGCCACAACTACTATGACTCGCGCACGGGCGGCGGGTTTCTGAAATCCTACGCCGGTTTCGGTGAGGTGTACTACCAATTCACGCCGCAGGTGAAACTGACCCTAGGCGGCCGGTACACCACAGACCAGCTCTACAATCTCCAGTACCCGATCTCGCTTCTCGCGCCAGGCGGCGGCTTCCCCGATCAGGTGTGCCCGACCTCCAGTCCCAACGTGATCAAGACCTGCCTCAATCCGCAGCGGCTGACTCAGCGCGCCTTCACAGGCCGGGCCAACCTCGAATGGACGCCGACTTTGTCGTTCACCGACAAGACGCTGATCTACGCCACCTATGCGCGCGGCTATAAAGGCGGTGGCTTCAACACGGCGTGCCAGCCCGCTTTCGGCGCCACCGACTGCGGCTTCTCGCCCACGTTCGCGCCGGAATACATCGACTCCTACGAGCTCGGACTGAAGAACACGCTGCTCGGGGGCGCTCTGACACTGAACCTCGATGGCTTCTACTACGATTATTCCGGCTATCAGATTTCCCGCATCATCTCGGAATCGTCGGTGAATGAGAACATCAATGCGAAGATCTATGGTGTGGAGTTCGAGAGCGTCTATTCGCCGATCCGCAATCTGACTTTCAACGCGACCGTCGGCTTCCTGCACAGCGCCATCGGTAGCGGGCAGAGCTCGGTCGACTCGCTCAACCTCAGCCAGGGCAACCCCGCCTACACGCTGGTCAAGGACACCCGGCCAGGCAACCTCGCCTACAACTGCCTGGCGCCGACCGTGAACGTCGCCGGCTACATCGCCGGCAGTTATCCCGCCATCGGACTCAGCACTCAATGCGGCCTGGGCGTCACGGCCGGCCAAGTCCAGTACGGCATTCCGCAGGACTTGAGCGGCAACAGGCTGCCCAACACGCCGGAATTCACTGTCTCGGCGGGTGCCCAATATGTGTTCCAACTGCCGGACGACTGGAAGGCGACCCTGCGCGGCGACTACTACTGGCAGGACGACAGCTATGCGCGGATCTACAACGCGGAAAACGACAAACTGCATTCCTACCACGTGGTCAACGCCACGCTCACGTTCAGCAATGTGGGCGAGGGTGTCGACCTGCAGCTGTTCGTCAAGAACGCCTTCAACGCCCAGCCGATCACCGCGACCTACGTGACCGACCCGACCTCGGGACTGTTCACCAATGTGTTCACGCTCGATCCGCGGACTTACGGGGCTCAGCTGACCAAGCGGTTCTAGTCCACGGAAACGGCCCCGGGCTTGCGGCCCCGGGGCCACACTGTGGAAATTCTTTGGCGCCTTTCGGGCGGCGCCGGTTGACGCGTGTTCTCTCTTCCCTCAATGCGGTTTGACGCACTTTCGACCGACGGCTCGATCCGTCGGCGGGCGCGACAATCGCAGATCCGGCTCTAGAGGCGGGACAGGGGAGAGAGACGATGAAGAAACCCATCCTGATGGTCACGTGTGCGCTAGGCGCGCTGACGCTCGGCGCTAGCGGAGCGATAGGGGCCACCGCCGCCGCGTCGGCCAGCAACACAGGCTCCGGCACCACCATCGGTGAACTCGTCGTGACCGCAGAGCGGCGCGAGGAAAACCTGCAGGACACTCCGATCGCGGTGTCGGCGTTTTCTCAGGCCACGCTTTCGTCAAGGCGGGTAGATGGCGGTGAGAACCTCTTGTTGCAGGTGCCTAACTCCAACTACACGCGCTCGAACTTCGGCGGATTCAACCTCAAGATCCGCGGGATTGGCGTTGATGTCATCGCATTCGGCGGCACTACCGGCGTCAGCATCAACGAAAACGAACTGCCGGTCAGTGCGAACCACTTCCAGGACAGCGAATTCTTCGACATGGAGCGCGTGGAAGTGTTGCGGGGGCCGCAAGGGACACTCTACGGGCGCAACGCAACCGGAGGCGCCGTCAACCTGATCACCGCCAAGCCAAGCTCGACATTCGGCGGCTACGGGAGCCTGCAATACGGCAACTACAACGCGGTAAAAGCGACGGGTGCCGTGAATATTCCTCTGGGTGACGCATTCGCCCTACGTGTCGCGGGGATTCGCTATTTCCAGGACGGCTTCGGGACCAACACCTACCTCAACCGCAGGGTCGACGGCAGAGACACCGGCGCCATCCGCGCCACGCTGAGCTTCAAACCGAGCGACAAGTTCGACGGCTACCTGCTGTACGAGAATTTCGGGGAAAACGACAACCGCAATCGGGTCGGTAAACAGCTGTGCATCAAGGACCCCGGCCCCAGCAGTGTCGGCGGCGTGCCGGTGCCGGTCAGTGACGGCACGCTCTCCATCTTCAAGAACTATGCCGTGTATCTCAATCAGGGTTGCCTGGCAGGATCGCTCTACCAGGACGCTGCCTATGGCACCGTTAACAGCTTGGCGACCGGCGCGCACCTTGCCGACTTTCTCGGCCTGAACAACGGCCTGGATCTGTTTCGCAACCACCCCCTGCAAGACCACAACCTGCACAACATCGAGTCCGCCGTACAGCCGACTTATAAGGCCAACGAGGTGTTGGCCATGCTTCATATGAACTACCACATCACCGACAGTCTGACGCTGTCGTCGATTACGGGATTCAATCAGGAAAACTACACCTCGACAGAGGACTACAATCGCCTCGTGCCACTGATCCCTTACACCCCGCTGGCAAACGGCCCGTTTGGTGGCCTTGCCGGCTTCCTGTTTCCAAATGGCGTGGTCAACGATCCGCAGACGGGGAAGTCAAACAAGATCACGAGCTTCGACCTCTCCAACTCGAAATCTAAGGAATACACAGAGGAATTGAGGCTCTCGAGTTCATTCGCCGGGAAGTTCAATTTCGTTGCGGGCGGCTTCTACAGCGAAATCACTAGCCCGAGGGCGTCGGCGAACTACTACGTGATGAGCAATGTATTGACAGCCTACGCGATAGAAAACAATGCCGCGGGGGGCGCGCTGGCCAAAGGCTACCAGCTGTTCATAGATCAGAATCGGACTCCCGATGGGTCCGGCCATAACTATTTCGACGCCAGGGGCGGCGGAGGGTATTTGAAATCCTACGCCGGCTTCGGAGAGGTCAACTACCAGTTCACACCGCAACTCAAGCTGACCCTGGGAGGCCGCTACACCGTCGACCAGCTCTACAATATCAACTATCCACTTGAACTGCTCGTTGGTCCGCCTAACGGGACACCTGCGACAGCGAACGGAAGCTATGCGGGCTTTCCCACCGATTTCTGCACGCCCACGAGCACTGCCGGCACCTGCCTCCTGCAACAGAAAGTGACCTATCGTAAGTTCACCGGACGGGCCAATCTCGAGTGGAATCCAGTGCTCCCGTTCACCGACAAGACCCTGATCTACGCGACCTACAGCCGCGGCTACAAGGGCGGCGGATTCAACACACCGTGCCAGACCGGGCTTGGCACCATCGCCACCAGCGCAGCCGCGTGCGGTTACGCGTTCACCTACGACCCGGAATATGTCGACGCCTACGAAATCGGCACCAAGAACACTCTGCTGGGGGGATCGCTGGTGCTGAACCTCGACGGCTTCTACTATGACTATAGCGGCTATCAGATTTCGACAATCGTCGCGAAATCCTCCGTCAACCAAAACATCAATGCCAAGATTTACGGGGTGGAATTCGAGAGCGTCTACTCGCCGATCCGAAATATGACGCTGAACTTGAATGTGGGTTACCTTCACACCTCTATCGCGAGTGGACAGGGCCTGACAGACGAGCTGAACCTGACGCAGGGCGAAAGCAAATATACCGTGGTGCACGGATTGGATGGCACTGGTTGCGTCGCCCAGACAACCGCTGTGGCTGGATGGATAGCGGCCGGCCTGCCCGCGTTCGCGCTCGACACCCTCTGCGCCTCCAACGTCGATCTCAACGCAAACGGCTCGCCCGTGCGCGCCGGCGTGACGGCGGACCTATCTGGGCACGAGCTTCCGAACACCCCCAAATTCACCGTGTCCGTCGGTGCGCAATACGTGTTCGAATTGCCGAGCGACTGGAAGGCGACGCTACGCGGTGACTTCTATTGGCAGGACGACAGCTATGCCCGGGTCTTCAACGCGGTAAACGATCGGCTCCGCTCCTACAATTCGATAAACGCGACGTTGACGTTCGCGAACCCGCCGATGGGCCTAGAGACGCAGCTTTTCGTGAAGAATTTGACCGACGCCCAGCCGTTGACGGGGGTCTATCTGACGAACGACACCTCTGGCCTGTTCCAGAATGTGTTCACCCTGGACCCGCGGACATACGGCGTGCAGGTGACCAAGCGGTTCTAGGGATCGTCGGCGGCGGGACGGTTGGAAGTGAGGGCACGGCGCCTGTAGACTGCCGCTATGGACGCCAGACCCGCTTCCGCGACAGCCCCCCGATCGGGGGCCGCGACGGCCCGCGTGCGCGGGCGGCGTGACCTAACCAAGGGACCGATAACCCGTACCCTGCTGACCTTTTCCCTGCCGTTGCTGGGCGGCAACGCCCTGCAGTCGCTCAACGGCACCGTCAACCAGATATGGGTGAGCCATACCCTGGGCGAGGCGGCGATCACGGCGCTGGGCAACGCCAACATCGTCATGATGCTGATGCTGGGCGCGATCTTCGGCGTCGGCATGGCCGGCAACATCCTCATCGCCCAGGCCGTTGGAGGGCGCGATCCGGCCCTGGTCAAGCGGGTGATGGGCACGGCCACCACCTTCTTCATCGCCCTCTCGCTGGCCGTGGCCGTGTTGGGCGTGGCGCTGTCGCCGGCGATCCTGACCTTGATGGGCACGCCGGCCGAGGCGCGCGCCGACGCCATCATCTATCTGCGCATCATCTTCGCCTCGGTGCCTTTCATGTATTTCTTCATGTTCCTGCAGATGGCGCAGCGGGGCGCAGGCGATTCGGTGACGCCGTTCTGGTTCATGGCCCTGGCCATCGTCATCGACATCACCCTGAACCCTCTCCTGATCCGGGGCATCGGCCCGTTCCCGCGCCTGGGCATAGCGGGTTCGGCCACCTCCACCCTGATCGGCCAGAGCGTGTCGCTCATCTTTCTGGTGGTCCACCTCTACCGGCGGGGCAGCATCCTGACGCTGCGCGGCGCGGACCTGGGTCTGCTGAAGCCGGATCTGGAGATCCTCAAATCCCTGGTCACCCGCGGGCTGCCGATGGGCGCTCAGATGCTGGTGATGTCGGGTACGGCGATCGTCATGATCAGCTTCGTCAACCGCTACGGGGCCCTGACATCGGCGGCCTATTCCATCTCCTCGATCATCTGGGGCTATCTGCAGATGCCGACGATGGCGATTGGCGCCTCGGTCTCGTCGATGGCGGCCCAGAACGTCGGCGCCGGCAAATGGGACAGGGTAGCGAAGGTGGCCCGCTCGGGCGTGATCTCGGGCCTGATCATCACCGGCTCGATCGCCCTGTTGCTCTATGCCCTGAACGATCAGGTGCTGGGCATATTGCTCCCCCGTCACTCGCCGGCGCTGCCTCTGGCGCGGCACATCAACACCACGGTTCTGTGGGGGTTCGTGTTGTTCTCCATCAGCTTCTCGCTGTCAGGAGTGGTGCGCTCGACCGGGGCTGTCTGGCCGCCGCTGGCGATCATGATCGTCTCCATGATCGGGGTGCGAATCCCGTTCGCCGCTCTGTTGACGCCCCGCTTCGGCGCCGACGCCATCTGGTGGAGCTTCCCGCTCGGAACCGTCACGTCCGCGGTGCTGACCAGCCTCTACTACCGGTTCGGCGGCTGGCGCCGCTCGCACATGCTGGAGGAGCGGCCCCACGGCCAGGCGCCCGATGTGGGCGTCACCGCCCCCGCCATGGTCCCGGGCGAAGCCGAGGAGGTCGCCGTCTAGATGACCGTGACGGACCTTCCCGACAGCGCTCAGCGCGATCGCGCCGGGCGGGCGCGGTTATGGTTCGAAGAGTTGCGCGATCGATTGGTCGCCGCCTTCGAGCAACTCGAGGACGAGGCCCCCGAAGCGCTGTACGCCGGCGCGCCGGGCCGCTTCGCGCTGAAGCCATGGGCGCGGGACGGTGGCGGCGGCGGCGTGATGGGGTTCCTGTACGGTCGCTTCTTCGAGAAGTGCGGCCTGCACATCTCCGAGGTGCACGGTACGTTCACGCCGGAGATGGCGGCCACCATGCCCGGGGCGAGCGAAGACCCGCGGTTCGTGGCCACAGGGATCAGCCTGATCGCCCACCCGCGCAATCCGCGCGTTCCGGCAGTGCATATGAACACGCGTTTCCTGGCCACCACCTCGGGCTGGTTCGGTGGCGGGGCCGACCTGACGCCGCTGCTGGACGAGCAGCGAAACCGCGAAGCTCCCGACGCCATCGCCTTCCACGAAGCCTTGCGGCGGGCCTGCGACGCTCACGACCCCGACTGGTATGCCCGCTTTGAGGCGGAGTGCGACCGCTATTTCTTTTTGCCCCATCGGAACGAGCCCCGCGGCGTGGGCGGGATCTTCTATGATCGCCACGATTCAGGCGACTGGGAGCGCGACTTCGCCTTCACTCGCGACGTGGGTCTGGCGCTGTTGGACATCTATCCGAAGATTGCTCGCCACCGAATGTCGGAGCCCTGGACCGAGGCCGACCGTGAGGCCCAGCTGATCTGCCGTGGCCGCTATGTGGAGTTCAACCTGCTCTACGACCGAGGCACCATGTTCGGCCTCAAGACCGGGGGCAATATCGAATCGATTCTCTCCTCGATGCCCCCGGTGGTGAAGTGGCCTTGACGGCTCAGTAGGCCATGCCCTGGGCGATCGCCTTGAGGGCCTCGATCAGGGAAAGCTTGTCGGTCGTGAAATCGTTGTCGATCCACCACGCCTCGACCTCGCGCAGAACCTGGCCGACCAGGGGGCCGGCGGGCACGCCGGCGGCCATCACCTCGTCGCCCGAGAGCGCCAGGGTCGGGATGGGCCAGGTCTTGGCTATCGGCAGGAGGGCGCGCCATTGCGGCGTGGCCGCCGGACGCTCGGACGTCGCCCAGGCGAGCATCACCCTGTCGGCGAAGGTTTCCGCGCCCTGGCGGTAGAGGGCCTGGCGCACCTGACGCGGGCTCATCCATGAGACGATGGGCGGCTCCGTGCCCAGAGCGGCGGCGAGTCGATCCCGCTGGGCGTTCGACAACCGCAGGCGCTCGGCGGTCGCTCGACCGACGGCCGGGTCGTCCGGCAGGAGGGCCGCCAGACGCAGCAGCGAATCGTTGGTGAACAGCATGCCGGTCTCGATGGCCACGAAGCGCTCGAAACGGCCTCGCGCCACGGCCTCAGGCAAAACCTCCGCCAGCACTCCGGCGGAGGCCATGAGGGCCACCGCCGGGCGCGGATCGTCGGCGGCGAGAAGGGTGAGCCACTCCTTGGCCACCCGCTCGGCCGAAAGGCCCCGGATCAGGGCTCTCAGGTCGCGGCAGGCATGCAGGGCGTCCGCGTCGGGCGCCGTGCGCCCGTACCAGGCCGTCAGGCGGAAGAAGCGGAGGATGCGCAAGGCGTCCTCGCGGATCCGCTTCTCGGCCTCGCCCACGAACACAATGGCCCCAGCCAGCGCGTCCGCGACGCCTCCGCCTGTCGGATCGAACAGGCGCCCGGCGCGGTCCGCGTAGAGGGCGTTCAGGCGAAAATCGCGCCGGGCCGCATCCTCGGCCCAATCGTCGGTGAAGGCGACGACGGCGTGGCGTCCATCGGTCTCGACGTCGCGGCGCAGGGTGGTGATCTGGAAAGTGCGGCCGTGGGCCACGGCGGTGATCGTGCCGTGGTCGGCGCCGGTCGCGATGGTGCGCAGGCCGGCGCTCTCCAGCGAGCGCGTCACCGCGACGGGCGGCAAGGTGGTGGCGAGATCGATGTCGGTCGCCGGGCGGCCAATCAGCGCGTTTCGCACGCAGCCGCCGACGAAGCGGACGCTGCCATCGCCACCGGCCGCCTCGAGCGCGTCCATCACGGCCGACGTGGCCGGGTGGCTCATCCAGGGTTGCGACGGGAGGCGCTCGACCATGGGCAATCAGCCGATTGCCGCGCCGTAAAGGCGGTCGTAAAGCGCGCGCAACATGCCCGCGGTGGCGCCCCAGATCATCCTGTCCTCCCAGGTCATGGCATAGAAGCGACGCTCGACCCCCTCGTCGGAGCGATGCACGCGGCGCTCGTGATTGGCCGGGTCCATCAGGAAACCGAACGGGGTCTCGAACACGTCGGCCACTTCGTCGGGATTGGCCCGAGGCACGAAGCCGGCGGCGACGAACCCCACCACCGGCGTCACATGGTAGCCGGTTCCGGTGCGGTACGGCGTCGACAGCCCTGCCAGGGTCACCAGCTCCGGGGCCAGGCCGATTTCCTCATCCGCCTCGCGCAGAGCCGCGGCCCAGGCCGTCTCGCCGGGATCGAGCCTCCCGCCCGGCAGGGCGATCTGTCCGGTATGGCTGCGCAGGGTATCGGCTCGGCGCGTCAGGATCACAGACAGACCGGCCTCGCGCTCGACCAGCCCCACGAGAACCGCCGCCGGCCTCAGTGCCAAGGGTTCTGCGGGCCGATGGGCGGGATCGAGATCGAAATCGGAGCGGTAGACGCCATCGCTGGGCGCGTCGGCTTCGAGGGGGTCGAGATGGCCGGCGATCCAGTCGCGTAGCTCGGCGCCCGAGGCGGAAGCGCTCAAGCGTCCGCCGCCAGAGCCGGACCGATGGAGAACCAGGCGCCGCCCGAGGTGACGCCCATCATCGGGCCCTCGGGCGTGTCCTGTTCCGTGGCCATGTCCGCCAGCTCATAGAAGACCGGCCGCGCGATCAGGGCTTCCAGCCCCCGTCGCACATGCAGATAGGGGCGCGGCTCATGGGTCGCGGCATCGATTTCGACGCGGATCGCGTTGTCTGGTCCCGCATCGACGATGTCGCCGACGTTCGTTACGAACCGCAATACATCGCCGATCCTGTCCAAGCGCACGGCGACGAAGGGCGCGTCCTCCACCGTGATCGAGAGCTTCTCCGCCGGTGTCACCAGCACGAAGCCGTCCGCATCGCGCCGCAAGACGGTCGAGAACAGGCGCACCAGGGCCTCGCGCCCGATCGGAGAGCCCTCGTGAAACCAGAGCCCGCTGCGTTTGATGACGATGTCGATCGAGCCGCAGTGGGCCGGATGCCATAGATGCACGGGCGGCAGGCCGCGACCCGGCGCCTGTCTGGCCGCCGCCGCCACGCCTTCCAATGCCCCGCTCGCTGTGTCAGCCATCGCCCGAGAGGTAGGCCCGCCCGAGGCCCGGCTCAAGCTCGCCGTATCAGGGCGAGCGGCGCTCGTCGCCGCTGGCGGTCGTGACCCAGGCGCGGCCATCTCTGGACGTCTGCACTTTGTAGTGGATGTGGTTCGGCCCGAAGAACTGGTTCACCGTGCGCTCCCGCGACGCTTTGGCGCCCGGAGGGGTGATATCGCCGTAGGTCCAACGATCGCCCTCGATCAGCAATCGATGCCAGGGGCCCGGCCGTTCGCCTCCGGTCGTGAGCGCCTGGGTCAGGTAGGACTGACCCAGTTCGCTCGATCCTGCCGGCAGGAACACGACCAGGGCCATTGTCTTGCCGCGCACGACCTGTTCGCAGGCGAAGAACCGGCCGGTCCTCGCGCAATGGTTCTCGAGGGGCGTGACCTCGCCCCCCGACGCCACGGCGGTCCAGGCGCCGTCATACAGCGTCAAGGGCGCGTACGGGTCCGCCGCCGCCGCCGTCGAGACACCGATCAGGGCGGCGAGAAGCATGATCATGGCGGGCTCTCCGCGCGGACCGGTCCGACGAGGTGATCCGCCTCGCCGCTGGCGAGCGCCCGGACCAGAACCCGGCGGCGGTCGACGGGGCCGGGCATGACGAGGCGCCGGGCCGGCTCGGCCGCGAAGCCCAGCGGCGCGAAATAGGTCTCGTCTCCCACCAGCAGGATCAGACGATGGCCCGCTCGCGCCGCGCCCTCGCAGGCTTCGTTGATGAGGGCGCGGCCGACGCCGAGGATGCGGTGAGCCGCGTCCACCGCGAATGGGCCGAGCAACAGGCCAGGCGCGTCGCCCAATCGGATCGACCAAAGCCGAACGCACCCGATGATCGCAAGGTCCCGCCACGCCACCATTCCCAGGTCGGCCAACGGGGCGCCGCCCTCACGCAGGCGCTCGGCGGTTTTGGCCAGCCGCCCCGGTCCGAAGGCGCGGTGGATCAGGGCCTCGACCGCCGGGCCGTCGCCGGGTCGCTCGGCGTCGATGCGGACCTCGGCGGCCGCCGCGGGCGCGGACAGCGCCGCGTTAATATTCGCCATAGCCGCGAGCCATGGCGGCGGCGAACGCCGGCAACAGCGCGAATAGCGCAAGCTCGAGCCACAGATAGAGGCGCACGCCGCGCACCTGCGCCGCCGATGGCGCCGCGCCGACGCGTCGCCAGCGGATGTAAGCTATCGTGGGCGGAACGGACAGCAATCCGACGACGGTGAAGGTCGCGATCTTGGCCCAGAAGAAGGCGTTGTGCGAATAGTAGTGCCAGCCCTTGGCGGCGAACACGGCGCGCCCGAAGCCTACAACCACGATCAGCGCCGCGAGGAGGCCATACCAGAGGTCCACCCGCGAGATGCGCGCGACGGCCGCGGTGTCCATGCCGGCTCTGACGTTGAGAAACTCAACGAACAAGACGCCGAACAGGCTGAGAATAAGGAGGTGGTGAGCGACGGCGAGACAAAGATCGAGCATGGGCGACGCCTCCGGGCCGCCTCAGGCCTCCAGTTCGATATCCCAATAGAGATAATCCAGCCAGCTCTCGTGCAGGTGGTTGGGCGGGAACCGGCGACCGTGGTCCTGGAGCTCGTACATGCTGGGGCGTCGCGGATGGTGGCGTGGGTGCATAGAGGCCTCGCGCGGCGAACGGCCGCCTTTGGAGAGGTTGCAGCGCGCGCAGGCGGTGACGATGTTCTCCCACGTCGTTCGACCGCCGCGTGAGCGGGGGGTGACGTGATCGAACGTGAGGTCCTCGCCGGAGCCACAATACTGGCAGGTGAAGGCGTCGCGCAGAAAGAGGTTGAAGCGCGTGAACGCCGGCGGGCGATCCTGGGCCACATAGCTCTTCAGCGAGACGACGCTGGGCAGGCGCATCTCGAACGAGGGGGAGTGGATCCAGGTGTCGTAGGTCGACACGACGTCGACACGGCCGAGGAAGACGGCCTTGATCGTCTCCTGCCAGGGCCACAGTGACAGGGGATAATAGGAGAGGGGCCGGTAGTCGGCGTTGAGCACCAACGCCGGTGATCCCGACGGCGGACGGCTAAGAACCTGCATGGCGGCCTCCATGGCCGATGCCTGGGCTCGCCGGACGGTGAGGTTGGACTGGACTGAAGACGCCGGCTCCTCATCACACTGCCGCAGTCGCCAGCCTTATCGCGAAGCGGCGCCGCGAGTCGACTCATAGGAGAGATTCGGCGACATCTCCATGACACAGATGCGCGCGGCGCGCGTTCAAGGAAGGCGGATGGCGCCTTCCTTGAAGCGGCGCGGCAGCCAAAGCCTAGACGCCGGAGACGGCGGTCGCGCCGGCGAGAATCACGCCCAGGGCGACGAGCAGCAGAGAGGCCGAGCGATCGAACAGACGTTCAAAAGCCGAGATTTTGGAGAGCGACATGACTTGGTATCCTTCCTTGTTCGAGCTCCCCCCGACGAAGAAGGAGCCATGTCCGATCTGGACAGTGCTTAGATAGCATCAATCTGAACGGCGTCAAGATATCTTTACGGCGTTTGGATATAGATTTAGGGTGGGCTCAATGAGAGAAACTGGAAACGCCATGGCCCACGCACGATCCGCCCCCCCTGACGTCGGAGCGCTCGATATGGTCGCCTGCGGGCGTCCGTATCATCACGGCGACCTGTCCCGCGCCCTTGTGCTGGCCGGCAGGCGCATTCTCGAGCGAGACGGCCCGGCGGCGCTTTCACTGAGAGCCGTCGCTCGCGAGGCCGGCGTCAGCCCGGCGGCGCCGTATCATCACTTCAAGGACAAAGGCGAGTTGCTGGCGGCCGTGGCCCGCGAAGGCTGGATCGCCCTGGGCGAGGCGATCGGCAAGGCGCGATTCGCGGCAACCGATCCGCGCCACGCGCTCAACAACATCGGCGTCGCCTACGTCTGTTTCGCGCGCGACCATCCGGCGCTCTACCGGATCATGTATGACAGCGCCTCCGACCAGGCCGACATGCCGGACCATGCCACCAATGGAGACAGCGGCTGGCGCCATGTACGCGAAGCGCTGATCGAGGCCGGCGCTGATCCCGCGGACGAGCGGGACCTGGAGCTGGCGACCATCGCCGCCTGGTGCTCGGCCCACGGCGTAGCGGAGATGGCGGGCTTCAAGGAGTTCGCCTCGCTCAAAAACGCCATGGGCGGGGAGGAAGCCTTCATTCGCGCGGTGCTCAGTCACCTGGGGACGTTCACCCACCGGCAAAGAGACGATCCAGCCGAATCGTGACCTTCGTCACCCGGTTCGCTCCATCGCCGAGCGGACACCTGCATCGCGGTCACGCCTTCTCCGCCATCACCGCTCACGAGGCGGCCGAGCGGGCGGACGGGCGCTTTCTGCTTAGGATCGACGACATCGACGCCGGGCGCTGTCGGCCGGCCTTCGAAGCGGCGATATACGAAGACCTCGCCTGGCTGGGTCTCGCCTGGGAGGCGCCCGTCCGGCGACAGTCCGACCATCTGGCCGATTATGCGCGGGCCCTGGAAGCGCTGGATGCGGAGCACCTGATCTATCGCTGCTTCAAGACGCGCAAGGAGGCGATCGCCGACATCGGCCGGGCGCCGCATGACCCAGGTTCGGTGTTATTGGGCGAGCCTCTCGGGGCGGCCGAGGAAGCGCGGCGACTGGGCGAGGGCCGACCGTTCGCCTGGCGATTATCGCTGGCGCGCGCGGAGGCGCGGATCGGAGGGGCCGGCCAACTGACGTTCGAGGAGGCGGGCGGGGGGCGGATTGCCGTCGATTCCCGGCTGATCGGCGATCCCATACTGGCGCGCAAGGACCTGGGCGTTGCCTATCATCTGGCCGTCGTGGTGGACGACGCGATGCAGGGCGTCACCGACGTCATACGCGGCGCCGACCTGCTGCAAGCGACCCACTGCCAGCGTCTGCTGCAGGCGCTGCTCGGCCTGCCCACCCCTCGGTATCGCCACCATCGCCTGATCCTGGGCGCTGATGGCAAGCGACTGGCCAAGCGCGATCAAGCGGAAACCTTGCGCGACCTGCGCTCCCGGGGCGTCAGCCCGGCCGATGTGCGCCGTGAGCTGGGCCTCTGATTGCGGCGAGACGGGTCAGCGGTTAAGGGCGGCCATGCCGGCCGACGCCACCGCCCCGCCCTCGGCCCGCGCGCTGCTGAACGAGCGCGACTATCTGCTGTTCTGGGCGTCGCGCTGGATGGGCAGCCTGGGCTCCCAGATCCAGGGCGTGACCATGGGCTGGCAGGTCTATGCGATTTCCAGGCGCACGCTCGGTGTCGGCGCATCGGCCTTCAACGTTAGCCTGATCGGCCTGATCACATTCGCGCCACTGTTCTTCCTGGCCTTGCCGGCGGGAGAGACTGCCGACCGCCACGATCGGCGCCGGGTGCTGATGATCTGCTATGCCGGAGAGGTATTGGCCGTGGGCATTCTGGTCGCGGCCGCCCTGGCGGGGAAGGCGTCGATCCCGCTGCTGTTGGGCGTGGCGGTGCTGTTCGGCGCTTCCCGGGCGTTTTTCTCGCCGGCGACCACGGCGCTGGGGCCCATGCTCGTGCCGCGCGCTCTGTTGCCTCGGGCGATCGCCTGGAACTCCCTTGCCTGGCAGTCCGCCTCCATCGCCGGCCCGGCGATCGCCGGTCTGCTGATCGCCGCCTCGCCCGGCGTCGCCTATGAGGTCACCCTCGGCCTGTATCTGGCGGCCGCGGCCTGCCTGATGCTGATCCGGCGAGAGACCCGGCCGACCGTTCAGCCCGGATCGCGCCTGGCCCTGGTGCGAGAGGGACTGGTCTACGTGTGGGAGCACAAGGTGGTGTTCGGGGCCATCTCGCTCGACCTGGCCGCCGTGATCCTGGGGGGCGCGACCGCTCTGTTGCCGGCCTTCGCCAAGGACGTGCTTCATGTCGGGCCTACGGGTTTCGGCATCCTGCGAGCCGCTCCGGCGCTCGGCGCGACCGCCGTGGGCCTCTATCTCGCGAGCCATCCGATCCGCCGTCGCGCCGGAGCCATCATGTTCGTCTCGGTCGGCCTGTTCGGGGCCGCGACGGTGGTCTTCGGCCTCTCGACCCTGCTGTGGCTGTCGGTGATCGCCCTGGCCATCCTGGGCGGCGCCGACATGCTGAGCGTGTTCGTGCGCCAGACGCTGGTGCAGTTGATGACGCCGGACGCCATGCGCGGCCGGGTCGCGGCGGTCTCCACCCTGTTCATCAGTGCGTCCAACGAACTGGGCGAGTTTGAAAGCGGCCTGGTGGCGCGGTTCCTGGGGCCGGTCGGGGCGGCCGTGTTCGGAGGTGTCGGAGCTCTGCTGGTCACCGGCGCGTGGGCGGGTCTGTTTCCCGCCTTGCGCAAGGCCGACCGGCTCGAATAAGCCCTTGGCCATAAACAGGAGGAGACGCCGATGGGCCGTCTAGAGGGCCGCGCCGCTCTGATCACCGGCGCCGGAAGCGGCATCGGCCGCGCCAGCGCGCGGCGGTTCGCCGAGGAGGGCGCTCGCGTGGTGTGTTTCGACCGGGCCGAGTCCGTGGAGGAGACGGCCGAGATGATCCGATCCGCCGGCGGGGCCGCGATCGGCCTGCGCGGCGACGCCGGTTCCGAAGAGGATGTGACAGCCGCGATCGCGCGGACCGTCACGAACTTCGGCGGATTGCATGCCGTGTTCGCCAACGCCGGCGTCAGTGGCGGGTGGACGCCGATGGAGGAAGTCTCTGCAGAGTTCTGGATCGATGTCCTGCGCGTCAATCTGATCGGCCCGTTCCTGGCCATCAAGCATGCCAGCCCGATCATGCGCGCTGCCGGCAAGGGCTCGATCATCTGCACCGCCTCGGTGGCCGGAATCCGATCGGGCGCAGGCGGGATCCCCTACAGCGCCAGCAAGGCCGGGGTGATCAACCTCGTGCAGACGACGGCCAACGTGCTCTACGGCTCGGGCGTGAGGGTGAACGCCATCTGTCCGGGGCTGATCGAGACGGGGATGACTGCGCCGATCTACCAGGCCGCCCGTTCACGCGGGACGGACGACAAGATTGGTCAGCTCAATCCCTTGCGGCGAGGCGGCCAGCCGGTGGAGATCGCAAACGCCGCCCTCTTCCTGGCCTCCGACGAGTCGTCCTATGTCAACGGCCAGGCAATCGCCGTGGACGGCGGCCTGTCCTCGTCGCACCCGGTGGGCTCGCGCCGGACCTGAAGGGTTCAGCCCTTGGCGAGAACGGCGTCGGCCTTCTTGTCGATCTTCGTCTTCTCGGTCTTCGACATCCGGCCCGCCTTGACCGCCTGGCTGGTGCGGGCCTTGGCGTTGCGGGCGTGGGATTTGTCTTCGACCGGATAGGCGCGCTTGGCCGGCTCGGCGAAATCCTTGGCAGGCAGCTTGTCGCGGCCCTTGGTATTCAGTTTGGTCATCGCGATCCTCCGTGATTTTCGCAAAACGCACGGACGGCGCGAAGCGTTCAGCCTTCCTCGCCCAATTCGGCCGTGAGTTCGTCGGTGTGTTCACCCAGCCGCGGCGCATGGCGCCGGATGTTGGCGGGGGTGGCGGCGTATCTGACCGGCGGCCGCAAGCCGACATAGGCCCCGGCTTCCGGATGGGTGTAGCGCTCGAAGAGATCGACGGCGGCCAGATGCGGGTCGTCCGGCAGTTCGTGCAGGCGGTTCATCTTCACCACCGGAATCTGCAACGGCCGGAGCAGATCCAGCCACGCCTCTGTCGTCCGCGTGCGCGTGACCTCCTCGACCAGGCCATAGAGTTCGCGCACATGCCGGGCGCGGGTGCGATAGTCGGCGAAGCGCGGGTCCTTGCCGAAGGTCTCGCCCCAGCCGGCGACCTCGAAGAACTGATCCCACTGGGCGTCCGTGTAGGGCAGCAGGCCGATGTGGCCGTCCAGGGTCGGGAACGGCTTGCGCTCCGGATTGGCGACGCGCGTGTAGGCCCACGGGCCCGTCGGCGGATCGTAGACTTGGCCGTAGAAATGCTCGGCCAGGGTGAAGCTGGTGATGCACTCCAGCATCGGCACTTCCACGAACTGGCCCTCGCCGGTCCGCTCGCGATGAAACAGCGCCGCCGTCACGGCCTGGACCATGAACAGGCCGCTCACCTTGTCGGCCACCAGGGTGGGCAGCAGGCGTGGCGTGGCATCGCCGTCGACCCGGGGCAGCAGGTCGGCCAGGCCGCTGGCCGCCTGGATCAGATCGTCATAGGCCGGTTGGCCGGCGTAAGGCCCGTCCGAGCCATAGCCCGCCCCATGCACATAGACGATGTCCGGGCGGATGGCCCTGACGCTGTCGTAGTCGAGGCCGAGCCGCTTCAGGCCCTCGTAGCGAACCGAGACCGCGAACACATCGGCGGTGGCCAGCAGGCGTCGCAGCAGACGCCGGGCGCGTTCCTCCCGCAGGTCGAGCAACATCGAGCGCTTGTTGCGGTTGATGGTCATGAAGATCGGGCCCAAGTCCTCTGGCCCGCCCGGCTGGCCATGTCCGGCCCAGCGCATGATATCGCCGCCGCTGCCGCGCCGACCGCCCGGAAACTCGACCTTGATGACGTCCGCGCCCAGGTCGCCCAGCATCTGAGTGGCGTAGGCGCCGAAGACGACGCTGGTCATGTCGACGACGCGAACGCCCTTGAGCGGTCCGGTGGCCTCGCCGGCCAGTTCGCGATCCTTCGCCACCGTCGAGCCTCCTTGCATCTCGGTCTCGTTGTAGCGGATGACGCCGGCCCGGCGAGCCCCTAAGAGGAACGCCAACAACCTGCCAGGGCGGACGGCGCGCATGGATTTCGAACTTCCCGAAGAGCATCGCATGCTCAAGGACCTCGTCACCCGCTTCGTCACCGACGAGCTCCTGCCGCTGGAGGCGGGGGTTCTGGCGCGCGAGGCCGACGGCAAGGGCCTGGGCGTCGGCGCGGCCGAGCAGCGGCGGCTGGACGAGGTCTCCAAGACCCTGGGCCTATGGGGACTGGACGCGCCGGAGGACGTGGGCGGCGTCGACCTGCCCAACGTCGCCATGATCGGGGTCAACGAGGCGCTCGGCCGCACGATCACGCCCTACACCTTGCCGCCCGACAGCCCCAACCTTCGCATGCTGGCCGCGACGGTCAGCGAACGCCAGCGCGAGGCCTATCTGGCCCCTTACGTGCGCGGCGAGACGATCTCGGCCATCGGCATCTCCGAGCCCGGCGCCGGCGCCGACCCGGCCGGCATGACTACCCGCGCGGTGCGCGACGGCGACGACTGGGTGATCAACGGCCGCAAGATCTGGATCAGCCGCGCCGAGGACGCCGACTTCACCATCCTGATGGCGGTGACCGATCGTGAGAAGGGCGCCCGCGGCGGCATGTCGGCCTTCCTGGTCGACAAGGGCTCGCCGGGGTTCAACGTGCTGCGACGCATACCGATGATCGGCGGCGCCGCCACCTATGAGATCGCGCTGGACGATTGCCGGGTCGAGGGCTGGAAGCTGTTGGGCGTCGAAGGCCAGGGCTTCGCGCCGATGCAGCTGCGCCTCGGCACCCGGCGTCTGGAGATGGCCGCCTGGTCGATCGGCATGGCGCAGCGGGCGCTCGACATGATGTGCGAGTTCGCTCCGCAGCGGAAGACGTTCGGCCTGCCGCTTTCCGAGCGCCAGGCGATCCAATGGTGGGTGGCCGACGCCGCCACGCGCATCCATGCCGCCCGGCTGATGACCTACGACTGCGCGTGGAAGATCGACCAGGGGCGCGACACGCGGCTGGAGATCTCGATGATCAAGGCCTTCGCCACCGAGATGGCCTGGGAGGTCGTCGACCGCGCCATGCAGACCTTCGGGGCCATGGGCATGACGAAGGAACTGCCGCTTCAAGCCATGGCCAACAAGATCCGCGTCATGCGCATCTATGACGGCCCGACCGAGGTGCACAAATGGGTCGTGGCGCGCAACCTGCTCGGCTCGAAGCGCTGAGGCGTGGCGTGAATATTCCGTGACGGATTTGTATCGATTATTGTATTGAATGAAATCCGATCTGATTCAGTCAGTCTGTAAATATTTGATGAAACTGACGTTATAGCTCCCTGATTGGGTTGTCGGCTTCCCATCCCCGTGATTGTTTCCGGCCGTCGGCGCGCCGCGTAGTACGCCGGCCATCCAAACCAGGGGCTCACGACATGAAACTCGCACTCGCGCTCGCCGCGACGATCAGCGCCGCCGCGCTCGCCGCCGGCGCCAACGCCGCCACCGACCGCCTCGCCAACGGCGGCTTCGAGACCGGCGACTTCACCGGCTGGACCGAGACCGGCAACACCGACTATTCGGGCGTCGTCTCAGGCGGGGCGCAGGAGGGCGACTTCTACGCCGTCGAGGGGGCCGTCGGCTCCAACGACGTCTTGAGCCAGTCGTTCCGAGACGTGGCCGGACGGGTCTATACCGTGAGCGGATGGATTGCCTCCGATGGCGGCGTCGCCAGCGAGTTCGCCATGGTCATCGACGGGGCCACTCAGGTGCTGGTCGAGAACGCGCCCGCGCAGGACTGGACGCATTACACCTTCGACTTCGTGGGCTCCGGTCACGACACCTTCGCCGTAGGCACACGCGACGATCAGGGACTGCTCTCCATCGACCACTTCTCGATCACCAGCTCCGTTCCCTAACCGGGCGCCTGGGCGCTGATGCTGGTGGGCTTCGCCGGCCTGGGCGCGGCGGTGCGCCGCCGCTCCAGGATCGCGCGGATGGCCGTCGCCGCCACGCTGCTGGTGGCGCCCGCGTGCGCGTTCGGCGCCCCGGTGTCCTCCGGGCCGCCGGTGCCGGCCGGGGCGATCAGGCACATCATGATCATCAACCTCGAAAACGAGGACTACGACGTCACTTTCGGGGCCAATTCTCCCGCCGTCTATCTGAACCAGACGCTGCTGCCAGCCGGGGAGCTGATCGTAAACTATTTCGGCACGAGCCATGTCAGCCTGGGGAACTACATCTCCATGGTGTCGGGTCAGGAACCCACCCAGGCGACGAACAACGACTGCCTGAACCTCGCCTCGCTCAGTCACCCGCCCGTCGTCGGCACCTTCGACAACGTCGTGCCGGGCACGGACGCCACGGACCAGGCGAGCTATCCCGGACAGGTAGTCGGCGACGGCTGCGTCTACCCGGCCCCGAGCCAGGGCAGCATCGGCGCCCTTACCATCGGTGACCAGCTGGACACCCTGTTTCACACCACCACCTACAACCCACGCGACAAGCTGCACTGGCGCGAATATGCCGAGGACATGGGCGCCGACCTCGCCCGCGATCACGGCGTGCCGGACCCGATCGGCATAGGCTCCGATTGCGCCCACCCGGCGATCAACGGCGACGACCTGACCAACACCGCCGCCCCGAACGATCAGTATGCGGATCGCCACGCGCCGTTCATCTATTTCCACTCGATCATCGACTATCCCGCGCGCTGCGCCGCCCACGTGGTGCCGCTCGGAACCGCCCTGGTTCGAGCGGGCGGGAGCGACATCTTCCTGGGTTGGCTGCGCAAGGATCTGGCGATCGAGGCGAAGACGCCGGAATACATGTTCGTCACGCCCAACCTCTGCAACGACGGCCACGACGCGACCTGCCACGGCAAGAACATCGAGGGCGGAACCGCCGGCGGCCTGACCGCCGCCGACCTGTGGTTGAAGCACTACATGCCGCTGATCTTCGCCTCGCCGGCCTATAAGAACGGCAGCCTGCTGGTGGTGCTGACCTTCGACGAAGCCTCCTCGGACGATGCCCGGGCCTGCGCCGCGGCCGACCAGTCGACCTGCGGCTCGCCGACCGGTCAGAATGTCAGCAATCCAGGCTACAGCGGCGTGCTGGGACTGTTCCACGTCCAGATCCCGCCGACGGCGCTCTATCAGTACGCCGGCGGGGGCAAGATCGGGGCGGTGGCGTTCAACAAGCGCTGGATCAAGCCCGGCACGGTCAACAGTACCGGGAACTACAACCACTACTCTGCGCTGCGCACCTACGAGGACCTGTTGGGCGTGACCACCGGCGGCGCCGACGGCCACGGCCATCTGGGCTACGCCGCCCAGGCGATCGATTTCGGCCCCGACGTGTTCAACAATCCCTGAAGCCGGGCGCCCGGCACCGACCCAGCCGGGAGAGGCCGCCGAAAGGCGGCCTTTTTCGTTGCGCCCGAACCCCATACAAGGGGGCGACAACACTTCTTGAGACGGGAAACGCGATGAGACAGCAGTACGGGGAAATCTCCGCCCGCGTCGATGGACCGGTCGTGACCCTGCGCATCGACCGGCCGCCGAGCAATTTCGTCAGCGTCGAACTGATGCGCGACCTCGCGGACGCGCTCGAGGAGGCGGACGCCGACAAGGCCCTGCGCGCCAGCGTGCTCACCGCGGCCGGCAAGGCCTTCTGCGCCGGGGCGGACCTGGCCTCGCCGACCGGCGTCGGCGGCGCGGGCATGCAGGGCATCAATCCGCTCTACGAACAGGCGGTGCGGCTGTTCTCGGTCAAAAAGCCGATCGTGGCGGCGGTGCAGGGGGCGGCGGTGGGGGCCGGCCTCGGCCTGGCGCTGGTGGCAGATTTCCGTGTCGTCGCGCCCGAGGCGAGGTTCGCGGCCAACTTCGTCAAGCTGGGCTTCCATCCGGGCTTCGGCATCACCCACACCCTACCGCGCGTGATCGGCCTGCAGCGGGCTCAGCTGATGTGCCTGACCGGACGCCGAATCAAGGGCGAGGAGGCCCTGGCCTGGGGCCTCGCCGACGAGATGGTCCCGCTGGCCGAGCTCGAGGGCGCCGCCGTGGCCCTGGCGCGCGAACTGGCGGAGAATGCGCCTCTGGCGGTGGAAGCCACCCGCGCCACCCTGCGCGCCGGCCTCGCGGCGGCGGTGAAGGCGCAGACCGACCACGAGCTCGTCGAGCAGACCCGCTTGCGCGCGACGGCGGACTTCGCCGAGGGCGTCAAATCGGTCAACGAGCGCCGCGCCGGCGTGTTCGTCGGCGCTTGATATTTTGGAGGCGGCAGGTCGGATGGCGAAACTCAATCGAGACGGAGTCGGCCTCTACTACGAGGTGCACGGCGAGGGGCGGGCGCTGTTGCTGAGCCACGGCTTCGCGGCCACCTCGGGGATGTGGGCGGGCCAGATCGAGGCCTTCTCCAAGCGGTTCAAGCTGATCCTTTGGGACATGCGTGGGCACGGGCAGTCGGACTATCCCGATGACCCCGGGGCCTACAGCGAAGCGGCCACCGTGGCCGACATGGCGGCGCTGCTGGATGCGGCGGGGGCCGAGCGGGCGATCGTCGGCGGCCTGTCGCTGGGGGGATTCATGAGCCTCGCCTTCCACCTCGCCCATCCTGAACGGGTCGCCGCCCTGTTGATCATCGACACCGGGCCCGGCTACCGCAAGGACGAGGCGCGCGACGGCTGGAACGCGACGGCGAACCGGACTGCGGAGCGCTATGAGCGCGACAGCCTCGGGCGGCTTGCCTCGGGCAGCGTCGAGATGCGCACCAGCCGGCACAGGTCGGCCGACGGCCTCGCCAAGGCGGCGCGCGGCATGCTGGCGCAGAGAGACGCGCGCGTGATCGACAGCCTGCCCTCGATCGCGGTCCCATCCCTGGTGATGGTCGGCGCCGACGATGCGCCGTTCATCGCCGCCAGCGACTACATGGCGGCCAAGATACCCGGGACCAGGAAGGTGGTGATCCCGGGCGCCGGCCATGCGGCCAACATCGACCAGCCAGAAGTGTTCAACGCCGCGGTGCTGGAGTTCCTGGGCGTGGCCGGCTTGAGCGGCGAGACGCGTTGACGCCGGCGCCGGAGCTCGATCCGGTCGAGCTCGCCCGCGCCCTGATCCGCCGTCCCTCGGTGACCCCCGCCGACGGCGGGGCCATGGACGTGGTGCAGGCGGCGTTGGAAGGCCTGGGCTTCACCTGCCGGCGGATGCGCATCGGTGCGATCGAGAACCTCTACGCGCGGCGCGGACTGGCCCGCCCGAATCTCTGTTTTGCCGGGCACACCGACGTGGTGCCGGTCGGCGACGCCGCCTCCTGGCGCCACGACGCCTTCGAAGCGGCGATCGAGGAGGGCGTGCTGCACGGCCGGGGCGCGGTGGACATGAAGAGCGCCATCGCCGCCTTCGCCACCGCCGCTGGCCGGGTGCTGGCGCGCGGCGAGCCGGCCGGATCGCTGTCGCTGCTGATCACCGGCGACGAGGAGGGCGTGGCCGAAGACGGCACCCGCGCGGTGGTCGCGGCCCTGGCGGCGGAGGGCGAGGCGATCGACCATTGCGTGGTGGGCGAGCCCACCTCCAGCGCGGTCCTGGGCGACATGATCAAGATCGGCCGCCGCGGCAGCCTCAACGCCCTGGTGACGGCCAGAGGGGTGCAAGGCCACGTGGCCTATCCGGACCGGGCCGCCAATCCGATCCCGCCGCTGATCGGGTTCCTCGCCGCCGTTCAGGCCCGGGTGCTGGACGACGGCCATCCGGGCTTTCAGCCTTCCAATCTGGAAGTGACGAGCGTCGACGTCGGCAATCCCGCCGGCAACGTCATCCCCGCCCAGGCTACCGCGCGCCTGAACATACGCTTCAACCCTCGCCACAGCGGCGCCGGCCTGACCGCTTGGCTGGAGGCGGAGGCGCGCGCGGCGAGCGACGGGCGCGCGAGGGTGACCGTCGCTCCGCGCATCAGCGGCGAGGCGTTCCTGACCGAGCCCGGCGACTTCACCGCCCTGGTCGCCGGCGCGGTGCGCGCCGTGACCGGGGTCGAGCCCGAGCTCTCCACCAGCGGCGGGACTTCGGATGCGCGCTTCATCCGTGCGCTCTGCCCGGTGGTCGAGTTCGGGCTGGTGGGTTCGACGATGCACCAGGTCGACGAGCGCGTGCCGATGGGCGAGATCTCGGCCCTGGCCCGGGTGTACGAACGGCTGATCGACGACTATTTCGCGGCGTTCGGCGGGTAGTCCACGGCCACGAGATAGAGGCCGGCGGCGGGCGCCACCGGGCCGCAGCGCGCGCGATCGCGCGCGGCCAGGGCTTCGGCCATCGCCTGCGGCGGCCATCGGCCCAGCCCGACCTGGGCCAGCGAGCCGACCATGGAGCGCACTTGGCGGTGCAGGAAGGAGCGCGCCGCGAAGGCCAGGCGCAATTCCTGGCCCTCGCGCCAGACCCGGACCTCGTCCAGCGTCTTTACCGGGCTAGCGGCTTGGCAGGCGGCGTCGCGGAAGGTCGTGAAGTCGTGGCGCCCGACAAGGGCCTGGCCGGCCGCGTGAATGGCGTCCGCGTCGAGCGGCCCCTTCAGCCACCACACCCGGCCGGCGTCGAGCGCCGGGCGCGCCGGGCGATCGAGGATGCGATAGAGATAGCGCCGCCCCACGGCGGAGAAGCGGGCGTGAAACGCGTCGTCGGCGAGGCTCGCCCCGATGACGGCTATCGGCGCGGGGGCAAGGTGGGCGTTGAGAGCGTTCATCACCACCTCGGGCGGCCAGGCCTTGGCGAGATCGAGGTGGATCACCTGGCCGAGGGCGTGCACCCCGGTATCGGTCCGCCCAGCGCCCTGAACCCGTGCGGTCTCGCCGCTGAAGGCCGTCAACGCCGTTTCGAGCGCGGCCTGCACGCTCGGCAGCTCCGCCTGCGCCTGGAAGCCGACGAACGGGCCGCCGTCGTATTCTATGGTCAGCCGATAGCGGGGCATCAGAGCAGCCGGGCGCCCGCCGGCAGCGGAAAGCCGCGCAGGAACTCGGCCGCTTCGGCCGGAGCGCGGCCCTCGCGCTGGGCGCGCAGGATGCGCACGGCGCCCGCCCGGCAGGCAACGAGGAGGCGGTCATCCAGCACCTCGCCCGGTTCCCCCTCGCGGTCCTCGCGCCGGCACAGCAAGGCCTTGACGCGCACGGGCCCGCGATCGGCGGGCGCCTCGAACCAGGCGCCGGGGAAGGGCGAGAGGCCGCGAATGGCGCGATCCACCCGGGCGGCCGGCCGGTCCCAGCGGATGCGGGCTTCGGCGGGCCTGATCTTGCGTGCATAGGTCGCGCCGGCCTCGGGCTGGGTCGTCTCAACCGCCTCGCCACGCGCAACCATCGCCAAGGTCTCGCGCATCAGGGTCGCGCCGGCGAGCGAGAGACGATCGGCCAGGGTTCCGGCGGTGTCGAGGGCGTCGATGCGAAGGGTGAGCGAACCCAGCACCGGCCCCTCGTCGAGCCCGGGGGTAATGCGCATCACCTGGACGCCGGTGAGGGCGTCGCCGGCTATGATGGCGCGCTGGATGGGGGCGGCGCCGCGCCAGCGCGGCAGGAGGGAGGCGTGCAGGTTGAAACTGCCGAGGCGGGGTGCGTCCAGGATCTCCGGGGGCAGGATCTGGCCGAAGGCGACGACCGCCGCGACGTCAAGCGCCAGAGCTTCGAACACCGCGACCTCCTCGGGCGCGCGCATCGAAGCCGGCGTGCGGACGGGTAGGCCCCTCTCTCGCGCGAATGCCTCCACGGGCGAGGGCTGGAGCGTCCGGCCGCGTCCGCGCGGGGCGGCCGGCTGGGAATAGACCTGGGCGATCTCGTGTCCGGCCGCGATCAGGGCGGCGAGGGTGGGAACGGCGAAGTCGGGGGTGCCGAGAAAGGCCAGGCGCATGGGCCGACCTCAGGCGTCGACGCGCGCCGCCTTGCGCACCTTGCTGACCGCCCGGTCGCGCTTGAGCCGCGAGAGGTGGTCGATGAACAGCACGCCGTTCAGATGGTCGATCTCGTGCTGGATGCAGACGGCGTAGAGACCCTCGGCCTCCTCCTCCACCGGCTCGCCGGCGTAGTCGAGATAGCGCACGCGGACCTTGGCCGAACGCTCCACCTCGTCGAAGATCTCCGGCACCGAAAGGCACCCCTCCTCGTACGGCAGGGTCTCCTCCGACGCCCACAGGATCTCGGGGTTCACGAAATAGCGCGGCTCCGGCTCCGTCTCGCCCTTGGCGAGATCCATCACAAGGACCCGCTTGGCTTCGCCCACCTGGATCGCCGCCAGGCCGATGCCGGGGGCGGCGTACATGGTCTCCAGCATGTCGTCCATCAGGGCGCGCAGGGCGTCGTCGACCACGGCGACCGGCTCGGACACGCGCTTGAGCGCGGCGAGGTCGGCATCGACGGTGAGGATGCGGCGGATCGTCATGGGGTCGAGGTAGGCGCCGCCTCGACGAGCGTCAAGGCCGGTCCAAGGCGCGTGAGCGGGCGCACGGCGGCCTCGATCGGCGCCGCCTCGTCGATCGCCTTGCCCTCGTGCTCCACCTCGAGATCCTCGAATCGGCGCGCCTGGCTCAGCACCATGGTCTCCAGCGAGCCGGTGAACTGGTTGTAGGCCCCGACCGCCCGGCCGAGGGACGTTCCCAGCGCCTGGACGTGGCCGCCCATGGTCGCCAGGCGCTTGTAGAGCTCGCGGCCGAGGGCGGCGATCTCGGCAGCGTTGCGCGCCTGGCGCTCCACCCGCCAGCCGTAGGAGACCGCCTTGCAGACCGCATAGAGGCTGGAGGGCGTGACCAGCAGCACGCGCCGCTCCATCGCCTGGGTGAAGAGATCCGGCGCCCGCTCGGCGGCGACGGAGAGGAAGGCGTCGCCCGGAATGAACATGGCGACGAAGTCGGGCGAGGATTCCAGCTTTTCCCAATAGGCCTTGTCGGAGAGGCCCTTCATGTGGGCGCGCACGCTGACGGCGTGGCGGGCATAGCAAAGCTCCCGCGCGGCCTCGTCGACGGCGTCCTGGCCTTCGAGGAAGGCGTTCAGGGAGCACTTGGCGTCGATTACGAACGAGCCGCCGCCCGGCAGGCGCACGACCACGTCCGGCCGCGAGGCGCCGCCCTCGCCGGCGATATGGAGCTGTTCGACGAAGTCGACGCCGGCGCGCATGCCGGCCAGTTCCAACACATTGCGCAGCATCTGCTCGCCCCAGCGACCCTGAACGCCGGCCCCCCGCCGCAGGGCGGCGGAGAGCTTGCGCGCCTCGGCCTGGGTGGCGACCGAGGCGGCGAGGAGCTGTTCGATCTGGACCTTGAGGCCGCCGCTGTCGGCGGCGCGGACGGTCTCGGCCGCCGCCGCGCGGGCCTCGAACCGGGCCAGGGTGTCGGCGACGGGCTTGAGCTGCGCCTCCAGCTTGGCTTGGGCGACGGCGTCCTGGGCCTTGAAGGTCTCGGCGGCGCGACGGACCAGTTCCTGGGCCACGGTGTTGGCCGACTGGGCGGCCTGGGCCTTGAGCAGCTCCGCTCCTGTGCCGGCTTGGCGTTCGAGTTCGGCGGCCTTGGCTTCGAACCTCGCGGCCCGGGCGCGCTCGGCCATGGCCCACATCAGGGCGCCGACAACGGCGAAGGCCAGGAGGACCACGGCCGTGAGGAGGGCGATCGCGTTCATGCTCCGTTCGGTATCAGGAGTCGCCCCGGCGCGCCAAGCTCACGCCGGGCGCCGGGCGCGCATGGCCTGGGCGATGGTGCCGTCGTCGAGCCAGTCGAGCTCGCCCCCGACGGGCACGCCGCGCGCCAGCATGGTCACCTGGACGCCGGCGCCGGCCAGGCGGTCCTGGAGATAGTGGGCCGTGGTCTGGCCATCGACCGTGGCCGGAAGGGCGAGGATCACCTCGGCCACGCCGGCATCGGCGGCGCGTGCGACCAGGGGGCCGACCTTCAGGGCGTCGGGCCCCACGCCGTCGAGAGCCGAGAGCAGGCCGCCCAGGACGTGGTAGCGGCCGCGGAAGGCAGAGGCCCGCTCCATGGCCCACAGTGCCCCCACCTCCTCGACCACGCACAGCAGGGCCCCGTCGCGGCCGGCGTCCGCGCAGATGGCGCAGGGATCGGTGGTGTCGAGCGCGCCGCAGACGCCGCACACCCTCACCCGCTCGGCAGCCAGGGCCAGGGCCTGGCTCAGGGGGCCGAGCAGCTGCTCGCGCTTCTTCAGCAGCGCCAGGGCCGCGCGCCGGGCGGAGCGGGGCCCTAGGCCCGGCAGCTTGGCGAGCAGCGCGATCAGGCGCTCGATCTCGGGTCCGGCCGAAGCGGCCATGGCGCGGCGGTCAGAAACCCGGCATGCCGGGCAGGCCGGCAAGCGGGCCCGCCACCTCGCGCATCATTTCCGACTGGGCGGCGTCGAGCTTGCGCTTGGCGTCGGCGTGGGCGGCGATCACCAGATCGGCGATGATCTCGCCTTCCCCGGGCGCGATCAGGCTCTCCTCGATGGCGAGTGACGCCATCTCGCCCGTTCCCTTGAGCGAGAGGCGCACGAGGCCGCCGCCGGAGACGCCCTCGACGGTGGTCTCGGCCATGCGCTCGCGGGCGGCCTGCAGCTTTTCCTGCATGACCTTGGCCTGCTTCATCAGCGATCCCAGATCCTTCATGCGCGCTTCAGTCCTCGTCGCGATCGTCGTCGTCGGGAAGGGCCGAGGCCGGCGGGGCCGCCATCTGGCGCACCTCGACGATCTCGGTCCCGGGGAAGGCGGTCATGACCGCCTGGACGAAGGGCTCCGCCAGGGCCTCGGCGTGCGCGTCGGCCAGGGCCCGGGTCTGGCGCTCCAGCAGGGTTTCGGCCCCGCCGCCGACCTGGGCGGCCACCAGCCAGGGCTGGCCGGTCCATTCCTTGAGCCGGGCCGACAGGCGCTGAGCGAGATTGCCTGGCGCGCCGACGGCCGGTTCGAACTCGATCGCGCCGGGGCGAAAGCTGACCGGCCGCAGGTATTTCTCGACATCGAGGCGCAGGCCAATGTCGCGCTTGTCGTCGATCAGCCGCGCGACATCCTCGAACGAGCGCGGCTCGGCCAGACGAGGCGCGGGTTCGGGCGCGGCGAGGACGGCCGGCGCGCGTGCGGTCGCGGTCGCGGATCCGCCACCGCCACCGCCGCCGCTCGGCATGGCGGGTGGGCCTCCAAGCGAGGGGGGAGCGGCGTCCAGGACCTTCAGCGCCTCCTCCGGCCCCGGCAAGTCGGCGGCGAAGGTCAGGCGGATCAGGGCCATCTCCACGGCCGCCGCCGGATCGGGCGCGCGGCGCACCTCGTCGAGGGCCTTGAGCAGCATCTGCCAGAGCCTCGCCAGGGAGCCGGCCGACAGCGCCGCGCCGATGGCGGTCAGCTGCGCGGCCTGATCCTTGGGCAGGGCGAGGGACTCGGGCCCGAGCGTCTTGGCCACCGAGGCGGCGTGGCAGTGTTCCAGCAGATCCAGCACCACGGCGCCGGGATCGACGCCCAGGGCGTAGAGGGCGCGGAAGGCCTCGATGGCCGGCCCGGGCCGGCCCCGCACCACGGTGTCGAACAGGGCGATGGTCTGAGCGCGGTCGGCGAGGCCCAGCATGTCGCGCACGGCGGCGGCGTCGATCGGGGCGCCTTCCCTGGCCTGGACCACGGCCTGGTCGAGCAGGGACTGGGCATCGCGCACCGAGCCCTCCGCCGCCCGGGCGATCAGGCCCAGGGCTTCGGCATCGATGCGCGCGCCCTCCGCCTCGGCGATGGCGGCGAGGCTCTGGACGATCACCGCCGGCTCGACGCGGCGCAGATCGAAGCGCTGGCAGCGAGAGAGTATCGTCACCGGCACCTTGCGGATCTCGGTGGTGGCGAAGATGAACTTGGCGTGCGGCGGCGGCTCTTCCAGCGTCTTCAGCAAGGCGTTGAACGAGTGGGTGCTGAGCATGTGCACCTCGTCGATCACATAGACCTTGTAGCGCGCCTCGGCCGGGGCGTAGCGGACGCCTTCGAGAAGCTCGCGCATGTCCTCGACCTTGGTGCGGCTGGCGGCGTCGAGTTCGAGCACGTCGAGATGACGGCCCTCGATGATCGCCCGGCAGTGGCGGCCCTCGACGGCCAGATCGGTCAGGCTGGGCTGATGGACGCTGTCGCTCTCGTAGTTCAGCGCGCGGGCCAGCAGTCGGGCGGTGGTGGTCTTGCCCACCCCGCGCACCCCGGTCAGCATGAAGGCGTGGGCGATGCGGCCGCTGGCGAAGGCGTTGGTCAAGGTGCGGACCATGGCTTCCTGGCCGATCAGGTCCTCGAAGGTGCGCGGCCGGTATTTGCGCGCGATGACGGTGTAGGGCGCGGGCGGCGCGGCGCCCGGCGCCGCCGGCGGGGCGCCGAACATATCCTCAGTGGCCTCGTCGCGCTCGGCGGCGGGGCTTTCCAGCTCCAGGGCTTGGTCGGTCATGGGCTCGCGGCGTGGACGAAGGTGGAGACCGGCGGACGACCCGGAGTTGATCTCGTTACGGCTGCTTCCTTCCGGACCTGACCGGGTTGGCGAGGCCTCCGCCCATCGCCGATCTCCACCTCCTATATCGCGTGGCCCCGCCCGGCGCGCAATACCAAGCCCGACGGCGCAAACCGATCCGGCGAATCGCCACGCGCGCGCGGCGGGGGTATGACGGTCGGGCCGCGGGCCGGTGGGCGCGGTGACAGGGAGGACGGGCGATGCGTCTGCGTCAGATCGCGCTGGTGGCGGAGGATCTCGCCGCCGCAAGGGCCGACATCGAGGCGGTGCTGGGGCTGGACTGGGCCTACGACGACCCGGGGGTGGCGACGTACGGCCTGAGGAACGCGGTGTTTCCGCTCGGGACCACGTTCCTGGAGGTGGTGTCGCCCAAGCAGGCGGGCACCACGGCCGGGCGGCTGCTGGAGAAGCGGCGTGGCGACGGCGGCTACATGGTCATCCTGCAGGTGGACGACCTCGCCGGCGCGCGGGCGAGGGTGGCGGCGGCCGGGGCGCGCATCGTCGATCAGCGCGACTTCGAGGGGGCCTCGTTCACCCACATTCATCCCAGGGACGTCGGCGGCGCTATCCTGTCGCTGGACGCCATGACGCCGCCGGAGCGCTGGGCCTGGGGCGGCCCCGACTGGGCGGCGCGCCCGCCCTCCGAGACCGCGATCGCCATCGTCGGGGCCGAGCTGCAGGGCCCCGACCCGGCGGCGATGGCCGCGCGCTGGGCGGAGGTGCTGGGACGCCCGGCGCGGCCGGCCGGGGCCGGCTGGTCGATCGCGCTGGATGCCGGAGAGATTCGCTTCGTGGCCGACGACGACGGCCGGGGCGAGGGCCTGGGCGCCTTCGACGTGGCCGTGCGCGATCCGGTCGCCGTGCGCCGGGTCGCCGCCGCCCAGGGGCTGGTGGGCGCCGACGGCGCCGTGCGTCTCGCGGGCACGCGGGTCGGGCTGGTCCAGGCCTGACCGGGGGGGTCAGGGGGCGCGGATGACGTCGTCTTCGGCGGGGAGGGCGGCGCGACGGGCCTGGGGGGCGGACCCGGGCAGAGGGCTCCAGGGATCACCGCCGAACACCTTGTCGGCGCTTCCGAGGTTGTCGACGCTTCCCAGGCTGTCATAGGCGTCGAAGGCGTAGGCGACCCCCTCGGCCGCCAGCGGGGCGTTTGCGTCGGAGACGTGGAAGTGGAGGTGGGGCGCGTCTGAATTGCCGGTGTTGCCCAGAAGCCCCAGCACCTCGCCACGACGCACCTTGTCGCCTACGCGCACCGTCTGGCTGCCGGGCTGGAGGTGGGCGTAAAAGGCGTAGCGGCCGCCGCCCAGATCGAGGATCAGATAGTTGCCCCCGACCGTCTCCAGAGTGACCGGCACGGCGCGCTTGTCGGAGGGCTCGTTTTCCGGCACGCCGTCGTGAGCGGCGCTGACGGTGGCGTCGGCCACGGCCACCACCTCGACGCCGAAGCCGTACCAGTTGGCGTTGATGGCCTTGTCGCCGTGGAACAGGCGGCCGTCCGGGCCGAGCTTGACCCAGTCGATGGCGAAGCGCTGCGAAATCCTGGCCTTGCCGTCGACGACGATCAGGGCGCGGCGATGGCCCGAGGTGTTGGACGGGCCGTTGGCGGCCACCCAGTCGCCGCCCCTGAACGGCAGGCCGATCACCGGGGCGGGGCGCTGGTCGAGGGCCATCTGTCCCTGGATCGGGACGCTGTCGACCAGGGTCCGGGCGCCCGCCGACGGGTCGGGATCGCGCACCGTGATTCGCCAGGCAAGGGCGGCAGGCGTCGACTCGCCCGCCGGCAGGGTGGTCTCCATGTAGACGACGCCGAACGCGCCGCCGCCGAACCGGGCGGAGTCGGCGCCGGCCTTGGCGACGCCGGGCCGGTAGACCAGCGGCGCCAGAGCCGGCCCCTTGATGTCGTTCAGCACCGCCCCACCGGCCGGATCGGTGACGCGCACCTCGTCCACGACGAGGTCGCCCTTCGCGAAGCTTCGCAGGTCGAACTCGTAGAACAGCCGGCGCTGGCCGCCGACCATCGCCGGGCGCGGCGTGAAGGGGACGGCGACCGCCATCGGCGCCGCGGAAGCGGCGGACGGGGCGGCGCGGACCGCCAGCGGCGCGAGGCCGCAGACCAGGAGGGCCGCCGGCGCCAATCGCGCGAGCCGCCGTGAATTCGCATGAGCCATGAGCGCCTCCCCCGCGCCTTGCTACGCTCGATCGGACGGCGCCGTCCAGGCCGCATCGGCGCGTCCGCGCGCATGGCGGCGGCCAGGACGGTGTCGCCCTCGCGAGCGGCCTGCTAGAGGGCTGCCATGCCCCTCGACGCCTTCGCCAACACCTTCGCCGGCAATCCCCTGGATCGCGCCAGCTATCGGCGCTCGGACCCGGACTGGATCGCCGGACGGCTGGCGGCGCCGGAGTCTCTGGCCGTGGCCCTCTGGAACGGCAAGCCGCTGGTGGAGACGGGCAAGGACGGCGGCGTGCGCATCGCCTATCTGGCCGCCGACATGGCCCGCGTGCTGGCGGCGGGGCCGGAGCGCCTGCTGTTTCTCGGCCTGTGGAACGAGACGGCGGTGTTCGCCGTGGATCTGGACGCCGACGCCGATCCGGCCGACGGGCCGCTGGAGGGGCTGGGCCGGTTCGAGGACCTGCGGGCCATCGCCGTGGCCCTGGAGGCCGGCGAGGCGGCGATCCTGGCGACGGCCAAATCCATGTTCGAATGGCGCCGCAAGCACCGCCACTGCGCCAACTGCGGCGTCGCCACCGAAGCGCGCGAGGGCGGCTGGAAGCGCGTGTGCCCGGACTGCAAGGCGCAGCACTTTCCGCGCACCGATCCGGTGGTGATCATGCTGGCGGTGAAGGGGGAGCGCTGCCTCCTGGGCCGGCAGGCGGCGTGGCCGGCGGGGATGTATTCGGCCCTGGCCGGGTTCGTGGAGCCGGGCGAATCGATTGAGGAGGCGTGCGCGCGCGAGCTATACGAGGAGGCGGCGGTGCGGGTGACCAAGGTGCGCTATCACTCCACCCAGCCCTGGCCCTATCCCTCGTCGCTGATGATCGGCCTGATCGCCGAGATCGAAACCGACGAGGCCGTGCCCGACGCCATCGAGATCGACGAGGTGCGCTGGTTCACCCGCGCTCAGGCCGGCGGCCTGATCCGCGGCGAGCTCACCGACGCCAAGGCCCCACCCGGCATGGCCATCGCCCACCAACTGATCAGGGCATGGGCCGAAGAGGCGAAGGGGCGGGGTTGAACCGGCGAACTGGAGCGCGAGGCGATCCCGAGCGGGCGGCCGTCGGCGCCATGTGCTGAACGGCCATGGGTCTTAGAATTTCTGCGGGTCGGCCCGGATAGGGGGCGGACATTTCAAGACATTTCCGGACATTCCGGGGCATTTCAGGACAAAAAGCGAACAATTCCGGGCAGTTTTCGAACAGATTCCGACGATTTGAGAACGGATTAGGACGCCCGCAGACAGCCGCGGACAAACCGATTGGGGTCAACCCATTGTTTTGACACGACATTGCGATTCGGGGCGTTTTGACGACCGCGAGCTTCGGGCGTCTGGAAGATGCAGGGGCGAGAATTTCTCATATCTTATAGATTTTGCAGCAATTCGGCACGCCGGTCAAGACCTCGGCGCCGCGACACGATCTGGACGCCTCTTGCGATGGCAGCAAAAAACCATCCCCTACGTCGGCGGCGGCGTGGTGGGGACGGTGGGCGTGTGGAAACGGGCGGCGTCGGCCGGGGTCACGCCCGTGCCGCCATGGCGGTCGGTGTGGGCGAAGGCGCCGCTGAAGAGCGCCCAGACGAGGGCCACGGCCGCGAGGGCGCCCAGGGTGGAGAGGCCGAGGATCCAGACGAAGCCGAGGTTGCGGCCGCCCTTGGCTCTGGTCTCACTGATATGCTCGGCGCCGGGGGCGGCGGCCTCGTCGGGCGTGAGGGTCATGGTCGGGCCTTGCAGTTGCACTGCCTCACGCAACGCCGGCCGCCCCCGGCTGTTCCGCGGCGGCAGGCGCAGCCATCGCCGCCGCCACGGCGGCGCCGATCTCGGCCCGGGTGGGATTGCGCCGCAGGGTGAGGCCGCCGTTCACCTGCAGGTTCTGGCCGGTCATGAAGCATTCGTCGCCGGCGAGCCAGACCGCGGCGGCGGCGATGTCGTCCGAGGTGCCGACCCGGCCCAGGGGATAGGCGGAGGCGAAAGCGTCGAACACGCCGGGCGTCTGCTTCGCCCCGGCGGTCATGGGCGTATCGGTGAGACCGGGGGAGATGGAGTTGGCGCGGATGCCGCGGGCGCCGAACTCGTTGGCGACGCAGCGGATCACGTGGTCGGTCCCGGCCTTGGCGCCCATGTAGGCGGCGTGATCCTCGAGCATGATGGTGGCCGTGGCCGAGCTGATCTGGATCAGGGAACCGCCGGCGTCCATCACCCCGATCATGGCCTGGAGGAAATAGAACGGGCCGATGAACTGCAGGGCGCTCATGGCCTCCAACTCTTCGGCGGTATTCTCGAGGAACGGCTTGAGCAGGCCCCAGCCGGTGGCGTTGACGCCGATGTGCACGCCGCCGAGTTTCGCCTTGGCGGCGTCGGCGAGAGCGAACACCTCCTCGCGCCGGGTGATGTCGCAATGGGCCCAGGCGCCGCCGATCTCCGCCGCGAAGCGCTGCAGCTCTTCATCGCGACGGCCGGCGACCATCACCCTGGCCCCCTCGTGTGCGAAGCGGCGGGCGATCACCTGGCCCATGTTGCCGGCCCCCGCCGCGCCCAGCACCACCGCGGCCTTGCCCTCGAGTCTTCCCATCGATCGATCCTTCCTGGTGTTCAGAGGCCGGGGTGGCCGGCCATGAGGCCGCCGTCGACGAGGAATTCGGCGCCGGTGACATAGCTGGCCTCGTCGGACGCGAGAAAGACGGCCATGGCGGCGATCTCCTCGGGCCGGCCCATTCGCCCGAGCGGCGACATGGCGTGGAAGGCGCTCAGCAGTTCGGGCCGCGCCGCCAGGGCGGGGGCCAGGATCGGCGTATCGGTCGCGCCCGGGTGTAGGGAATTGCAGCGGATGGCGTAGCCGGCCCTGGCGCAGTGCACGGCCACGGCCTTGGTCAGGAGGCGCACGGCGCTCTTGCTGGCCGAATAGGCGGCGTCGCCCGGCAGGGCGGCGTAGGCGGCGGTGGAGGCGACGTTGATCAGGCTGCCGCTGGGGCCGCCCGGATTGGCGCGCATCAGGCGGATGCCGGTCTGGCAGCCCAGCATGACGCCGGTGAGGTTGACGCCGATGACCCGGTTCCAGGTGGCAAGGTCCACCTCCTCGATCGACTGGCCGGAGACGACGCCGGCGTTGTTGAGCACCACGTCGAGCCGGCCGTGACGCTCCATCACCTCGCCGGCCACGCGGGCCCAGTCTTCCTCGAGAGCGACGTCGAGGCGCAGAAAGGCGCCGCCGATATCGTTGGCGACCGCGGCGCCCAGATCGGTCTGGACGTCGGCGACGATGACGGCGGCGCCCTCGGCGGCGAAGCGCCGGGCGGCAGCGGCGCCGATGCCCGAGGCGGCGCCGGTGATCAGGGCGACCTTGCCGTCCAATCGCCCCATGGCGCGGATCAGCCGGCGGCGAACAGGGCTTCGAGGCCCGCGTCGTCGGTGGCGAGGAGGCGGTCGACCCACTGGTGAAAACGACGCGCGCCGCCCTCGTTCTCGCCGAACAGCACGTGCTCGCGGCCGCCGTTCTTCAGGGCCGACTGCTGGCGAAGGCCGGTGGCGTAGTCCTCGTCGCGCACCACGTGCTCGAGAAACTTGAATTGCTCGTGCACCTCGGCCGCCTCGGCTTCGGTGGGGACCTTCTGGGTCAGATAGATCTGGGTGGTGAAGGATTCGCCCACATGGGCGCCCGGCAGGAGCTGGGAGATCATCACGCCACGGCAGCCGCCGGCGAAGCTGGCGATGGAGACATGCGGAAAGATGGTCCAGACGCCGGTCATCATGGCGTCCACGGCCCACTCCGCCTCGGGCGTGGCCTCGAAGGCGAGCAGGTCCGGCGTGGGGGCCTGGACGCGCTGGTGCGGGCCCCAGGCGTAGTAGAGCGCCTGGTTGCACATCGCCTCACCGAAGGTGTCCTTGTGCAGCACCGGCAGGTGGTAGAAATCGAGATAGCCGTCATAGGCGATCTTCCAGTTTGGTCCGGGGATCACGCGGCTGGAGAAGAAGGTCCAATCCTCGAACCCGAAGTGGGCCAGCAGATCGTCGTAGCCCGAGAGGAAAGCGTCGAAGCTCAGGGTCGAGCCGGGGGTGACGATGGCCCAGATCAGGCCGGCCCGCTCGGTGACCGGCAGGGGGGTGAGGCCGTAGCAGCTCTTGTCGATGACGCCGAAATCGTCGGCCGAGGCGATGCCCATCAGTTCGCCCTTCTGGGTGAAGGTCCAGCCGTGATAGGGGCAGACGAACCGCCGGGCATTGCCGGTGGGCGCGGTGGCGACCGACGTGCCGCGATGGCTGCAGCTGTTGACGAAGGCGCGCACGACGCCGTCCTGGCCGCGCGAGAGCAGCACCGGCACGCCGGCCGCCTCGATGGTCTTGAAATCGCCCGGGGCCGGCATCTCGGCCGTGACCGCCAGCAACAAGGGCAGGCGGCGGAAGATGCGCGCCATCTCGGCCTCGAAGATCGCCGGATCGTAATAGCGCCTGGCCGGCAGGGCGAGCACGCCGTCGGCCTTCTCAATGGTGTGGGCGCGGGCATGGGCCATGCCGGCCTTGATCATGGCGGCCAGTTCGCCGCGACCGACGATCTTGTTCATGGACGATGGCTCCTTACGCGGTGAAGAAGTCGGCGCGCGGCCGACCCTCCGGATCGTAGACGGGCTCGATCAGGTCGACGCGATATTTGCGCGTGACGGCGGCAAGGATGCCGACGGCGGCGAGGTGGGCGGCCATGTCGCGATAGGGCTGGGCGGAGAGGTGGTGGGCGAGCTCGGCCTCGCCGGACCACTCCTCGAACACGTGCACGCGGCCGGGGCGGGCCGGATCGGCGGTCCAGGCGTAGTGGACGCAGCCGGGCTCGGCCAGGGCGGCGGCGATCAGGGGCTGGGCGTCCAGCAGGGCGCGCGTCACGGCCTCCGGGGCCAGATCGATCTCGCCGGCGATGACCACGCTCATGCCACCGCCTCCGCGCCATCGTCGTGCAGGACCCGGTAGGCGCGGCGGGTGAACCGCCAGGCGCCGTCCTGCAGCGCCAGTTCGTCGTCATAGGCGCCCAGGATGCGGCGCACCTTGCCGTCGTGGCCGACCAGGATCTCCTGGGTATGGACCCGCGCCGTCGCCTGCCGGCCGGCCACCACGATCGGGCCGGGGGTGGCGAAGAAACCGGCGACGGCGAAGGCCGACATGGCCTGGCGCCATGCCGCCTCGATGGCCGGGCGGCCGGTCAGGTCGATGCCGAGGCTGGGCAGGCTCCAGGTGGCGTCCTCGGCCCAGCAGGCGATCCAGGCCTCGGCGTCGTGGCGGAACACCGCGTCGCTGTAGGCCTCGATGCGCTCGCGGATCGCGAGGCGGTGAAGGGCGTCGGCGTCTACCGGGGCGGGGGCGTTCATGCGGGCAGCACCCCCGGGGTGACGGTCAGGCTGTTGTCGACCACCAGCTTCTGGCCGTTGACATAGCGGGAGTCGTCGGAGGCCAGATAGAGCACCGCCAGGGCGATGTCGTCGGCGGCGCCGAGCGCCGTTTGCGGGGGCGGCGGCGCGCCCGGGACCGGTTCGGGCGCCATGCCGGCGGCGAGCTTGGGACCGATGCCGCGCACCATGGGTGTGTCGATGCCCGAGGGGTGGATCGAGTTGCAGCGGATCGCCAGGCGGTTCTGGGTGCAGTGGACAGCGACGGCGCGGGTCAGGGCCTCGACGGCCCCCTTCGCGGCGCAATAGGCCATCACTGTGTGATGGCCGTCGATCGAGGCGACCGAGGCCATGTTGATGATCGAGCCGCCGCCGCCGGCGCGCATGGCGGGGATGGCGTGCTTGCAGCCGAAGAAGGTCCCATCAGCGCTGACGGCCATGACGAAGCGCCAGTCCTCGGCCGAGGTGTTCTCGATGTGGCCTGCCTCGACCACCCCGGCATTGTTGACCAGTACGTCGAGCCGGCCTTCACGGGCCAAGACGTCGGCGATCAGGGCGATCCATTCGGGCTCGTTGCGCACGTCGTGGCGGACGAAACGGGCCGCCTCGCCGATCTCGGCCGCGACCCGCCGGCCATTGTCGGCGTCGACGTCGGTGAGGATCACCCTGGCGCCCTCACGCGCCAGCACCCGGGCGTCGGCTTCGCCCAAGCCCTTGGCGGCCCCGGTTACGATGGCGACCTTGCCCTGCATACGGCCCATGAGCGCGCCTCCGGCCTTCAGGCGCCGACGCCAGGCGCAAGAGCGCCGGCGAAATTGGCGTAGGAGGCGTCCGCCTCGCCCCGCTGGCCGAAGGTCCAGCCCGGCTGGGGCCGCGTCCAGCTGTCGGTCGAGGGGGCCTGGGCGTTCCAGTCGTAACAGGCCTGGCGGTGGGCGAAGCGCCAGGCGCCGTCGCGGCGCTCGAAGCGGTCGAGGTAGCGGCCGGCGGCTATCATGTGCACGTCGGGCCCGTCGGCCTGCGGCAAGGCGTGATGGGCAGTGAAATAGCTCTCGCCATAGGCGACGTCGCCGTGCGGCTCGATCAGCACATTGGCGATGCAGTGCTGGGTGCGCTTCATGCCGGCGAGGACGGGCATGACCCAGTCGGCGAAACCGGCCGCCGTGCCGTGGAAGACGCCGTGGTCGTCGGTGGCGTCCGGGTGAAACAGAGAGCGGAGCAGGGTCTCGTCGCAGCGGTCGATGGCCCGCGCCAGGCGATAGACCAGCTCGGTGCAGGCCTGCTTGTCGGCCAGTTCGCGCCAGACCTCGTCGCTCATCGCCGCGCGCCTCCGTGGCGCCGGTGGGCCGGCCGCCTTTGCGGACGATAGATCACGCAGGCTCGAAGCGGGCGCAAGCGATTTTAATCAGGCGCGATTGTTTTGTCCTCGGCCGCCTCGTCGGCGCGGCCGGCCTTCACCCGGATGCGCGGCTTGAGCATCTCCGGCTCGCGCTCGAGGCTGGGGATGCGCCACAGGGTGTGCAGGGCGATGCGGAGGGCGGCGCGGATCTCGGCCATGCGCGCCTCGCGCTCGTCCGGATAGACCTGGACGAACATCCAGTCGTTGACCAGGGCGGTCAGATCGCGGGCGGCGCGGAACTGCGGCGTATCGGCCAGGGCGGCGTTGCCGAACAGCAGGCCGGTGAAGCGCTTGGCCTGCTCCTCCACCAGCCGCGCCCCCTCCTCCAGCACCGGGCGAAGGATCGGCATGGTGCGGGCGGCGGTGAGCAGTTCGAGATGGGCGACGCGATAGCGGTCGGTGGCGGGGCTGCCCACTAGGTCGATGGCGAACTCGATCAGGTCGCGGCCGGCCGGGGGATCGAGGGCCTGGGCCTCGTAACTCTCCCAGTTTCGCCGCGCGACATGGCGGGCCATGGCGAGGAGCACGTCTTCCGAGGTCATGAAATAATATTGCAGGCAGCCGCGGGTGACGCCGGCGAGCTCGGCCACGCGGGCCAGATTGGCCCCCCGGACGCCGTGCAGATTGACCGAATCCACCGCCGCCTCAAGGATCAGCAGGCGGGTCTGCTCGCTTTTCGGCGTAACGCGTAAAGACCGCGCGCTGCGAGGGCCGCGCGCCCGGGCCGCCGGGGCCGCGGAGGGCGGCACGAGGTTCAACTTGACCATCGAATCACCCTCGCGCGCCGGCCCGGCCATTTTCAGCGGCCTTGCTTTTTAAGTCCAGGACTCTATCACCGGAGGGCGGACGCCGATGCGCGGCCGTCGCCTGGAGCCTGCCATGTCTCACACCCTGGAGCCCCCGCCGCACGCCCCGGCGAGATTGGCCGACATCTCTCAGACACAGGATCCGCCGCTCACCGGCAATCCGATCAATCCGGAGCGCTATTGGTCGAAGGACGTGTGGCAGAAGGAGTGGGACAGGGTCTGGACCCGCACCTGGCAGATCGCCGGGGTGGCGCGGCAGGTGGCCAAGCCGGGCGATTATATCACCACCAGCCTGGGCCGCGAGACGATCCTCTGCGTGCACGGCGACGACGGCCGGGTGCGCGCCTTCTACAATGTCTGCCAGCATCGCGGCATGACCCTGATGGCCGAGGAGCAGGGCTCCTCCCGCCGGCTGGTCTGCCCGTATCACGGCTGGGCCTATAATCTGCGCGGCGAGCTGCGCGCCGTGCCCGACGAGCCGGATTTCATCGCCGGCAGCCCGTGCGGCAAGCTCAATCTGGTGGAGATCCCGTGCGAGGTGTGGGCCGGCTTTGTCTGGTACAACATGGACCCCGACTGCCCCTCCCTGCGCTCTTATCTGCATCCGATCAGCGACATGATCGACACCTATCCGATGGACGAGATGGTTCGCACCCACTGGGTGACGCTGGAGGGTGATTTTAACTGGAAGCTGATCCAGGACAACTTCAACGAATCCTACCACGTGCCGTTCGTGCATCCGCAGACCAAGTACGTGATGGAATATGCCTATAACCACAGCCAGTTCGATCTCTATCTCAGCGGCCATTGCCGGATGCTGATGCCGGGCGCCGGGCCGACCCGCACCCTGCAGGGCGGAGAGGACGAGACCCTCGGCTATCTGGCAGAGGAGATGAAGTTCTGGGGCCTGGATCCGGACGACTTCCGGGGCGGGCGCACCAGCCAGATCCGCATCGCCCTGCAGCAGCAGAAGCGCCACCTGGGGGCGGAGAAGGGGTTCGACTTCTCCACCTATCACGACGCCCAGTTGACCGATCACTGGCACTTCACGATCTTCCCGAACCTGTCGTTCAGTCTCAAGCCCGACGGCAACATCTGGCTTCGCGCGCGCCCGCATGAGAGCGACCCGGAGAAGTGCTATTTCGACATGTGGTACATGACCCTGTTCCCCAAGGGGCAGACGCAATACTATTCGCAGAGCATGGCCGAATGGGTGGACGTCTCCGTGCCCGCGCCGCACCAGCAGGGCAAGCTGGGCGAAGTCAGCATGGGGCCCGGCATCGATCAGGACCTGTTCGTCTGGTACGGCCAGCAGAAGGGTCTGCACTCGCGCGGCTACAAGCGCGAGCACCTGGCGCATCAGGAGCGCCGCGTGCGCTATTTCCACGACAATCTGGATCGGTGGATGGCGGACTGATCCGCGCCGCGCCTCGAGGGCGCGGCCGGGCGCCGACAGCTAGTATTTGACGTTCAGCTGGACGGCGACGGTGCGAGGGTTCTGCACCAGGGCGGCCTGGTCGGAGACAAGCTGGGCCCCGCAGACGGCGACCTTGCAGCCGGTGGCGCCACCGGAGAGCGGCAGGCCGGCGGTGCCGGTGGCGACAAAGGCGTCGGTCAGGTTGCGGCCGATCAGCGATACCGTCCAGTGGCCGCCGGGGCTGCCCAGGGAAACGGCCGCGTCGACCATGCCATAAGCCTCCTGGCGGTCGATCCGCGCGGCGACGCCGCTGGGGAACGGGTTGGCGATATAGTCGCTGCTGACCCGCACATCGGCGCCGAGGCTGAGCTCAAGACCCGGGCCGACGGCGTGGCTGTAGTCCGCCCCAACGACGGCGGTCCATTTGGGGGCCAGGGCCGTGGGGCGGCCATCGACGTTCATGAAGTTGCAGTTGGCGACCGGCGCGCCGTCACCGCAGACCGGCGAGAAGGTGTAGCTGCCGTCGGCGGCCGGCACCCGCAGGGCGTTGCAGCCCTGTTCGTAGGTGAGGCCGGCCGGCGAGCACGGGGCCTCGAAGCGGTCGTAGTGGGAGTTGTCGTAGGCTCCGTCGATGCGCAGGACGAAGCCGGCCAGGGCCTTGGGGGCGTATTCGAGCTGGTATTCCACCCCCCAGGTGCGGGCGCTGGCCGCGTTCAGGGTGATGTAGTTGAAGGTCGGGGTGTTGAAGAAATCGACCTGCAGGTTCTTGTAGTCGAAGTCGAATACGTCGGCATTGAGCCGCAGCTGGTGATCGAACAGGATGGTCTTGACGCCGAACTCGAAGCCGGTCGCGGTCTCGGGCTTGAAGCGCAGGTCGCCCGGCTGGGTCTGGGTGCTGAGGATGGCCGAATTGGAGAAGCCGCCCGATTTGTAGCCGGTCTTGTAGGCCCCGTAGAGGGTGATGTCGCGGGTCGGCTTCCAGGTCAGGGTCGCCTCGGGCGAGACGTTGTCGAACACCTGGTGGCCATCCACCTGGGTGGCCGGGTTGGCCGGGTCGTACTGCACGAAGAGGAAGCTGAGGGTCGGATTGACGTAGGGCTGGCGAAAGAAGGACGACTTGAGCTCGTGCGTGTAGCGCGCCCCGCCGGTAGCCTGAAGGTTGGGCAGGATGTCCCAGATCGCCTGGCCGAACACCGCATAGGTGTGGCCAACGGTGCGTGAGCTTTTGTTGTAGGCCACATATTCGAACAGAGGCGGCGCGGCGGTGTTCTGCGCCCCGGCGAAATCGACATCCTGGGCGAAGGTCAGGTTGGTGGTCTGGAAATAGACCCCGCCGGCGAAATTCACCGGGAAACGGAAGCTGGTGTTGAACCGCTCCTCGCTGGAGAACTGATCCCAAACGAAGTGCTCGCCGGCATAGACGCTGGGCGCGGCGGTGAAGTTCTGGTTGTCGGCCCAGTCGTTGATCAGGTGCTGGGCCCCGGTGGTGGAGGTCAGGGTGATCCAGGGGGCAGCGTAGTTGATGCGCAGGACGCCGTTGGCGTCCTGATAATGCTCGAAATTCTGGCCATGGCCCAGGCTTTCCAGGGATCCAGGCACGGCGGCGATGGCCAGGGGCAGGGCCGGCTGCGGGGCCTCGAAGAACGGGCCGCACCGGGTGCGGACGGCCAAGCCCCCTTCCGACTGCGGATAGCCGAGCGGGCAGTAGAGATTGACGGTGTTGTCGGCGTTGTTGTTGGTGTGATGCTGGTCGAACGTCCCCTTGAGGGTGACCGTCAGCCGGTCGGTCGGCTCCCACTTGGCGGTGAGGCGGACCAGTTCGTTTTCGGCCCCGCCCAGATAGTCGGGCGGGGTGAAGGTCGGGCTGGAGTTCAGGTGACCGGTGGCGACGTCGAAGGTGTGGTAGACGCCGGCCGGCGCGGTCTGGCGCAGATAGCCCGAATACTGCTGGCCGGCGCGGAAAGCCAGGCGCAGGCCGAAGCGGTCTCCCACCGGGCCGGACACAAAGCCCTCGACATAGGGCTCCTCGGCGGTGAATTCGTAGCCGACGGTGAGGCTTGCCTCCGGCGCCTTGCCCGGATCGTTGGTAATGATGGCCAGGGCCCCGGCGGTGGCGTTCTTTCCATAGAACAGAGCCTGAGGGCCCTTGAGCACCTGCACGCCGCCGACGTCGAAGAGACCCTCGTCGATGGCCCGCCCCTGGCCGTAGTAGACGCCGTCGACGTTGACCGACACCGATTGTTCGATGCCGATGTTTTCCAGCGACGAGCCGATGCCGCGCAGGGTGATATCCGCGCCGCTGCCGCTGGAGCCGCGCGAGATGATCAGCTGCGGCGTCTTGAGGGCGACGTCCTCGACGGTGGTGAGGTGATATTGCTGGATCTGCCGGCCCGAGACCGCGGTGACCGCGACTGGGATGTTCTGGACATTCTCCTCGCGCTTGCGCGCGGTGACCACGACCTCAGCGACTTGGCCGCGGACGGCGGGTGCGTCGATGGCCACGATCGCCGCGGCGGCGATGAAGAGCACGGCGCTCCTGAGCGGCGTCATGATCGTCCCATCCCTTCTGCTCGCCGCTTCGGGCGCTTCCGCGGAGACTATTCAAGCGTCAAATAAGCGCAAGCGATTAAAACCTTCGCGAGCGCCTTTTTCGGTTCCGCCGCCACGCCGCTAGAGGAGGGGGCGCCGTAGCCGGACGAATTATCAATTATCGGTGCTCCTGCCAGACGCCACGATGGGTTACTCTCCCGGCCATCGGAAGCGCCTAGCGAACAGACTTCCGGCCCAGGAGGCGACCATGGCGGACGGAGCCCAGCCGACCCAGAGCTGGGACAGGGCCTCGCTGCTCGCCCTGTTCGATCCGGCGACCGGGTGGCTCGACCGCCGGGTGTTGAGCGACGAGGCGCTGTATCAGCTGGAGCTGGAGCGGGTCTTCGCGCGCGGCTGGAACTTCATGTGCCACGAGTCTCAGCTGCGGGAGACGGGCGAGTATCTGGTCAGCCGTATCGGCGAAGACGAGGTGATCGTGGCTCGCGACGAAGGCGGGCAGATCCATGCCATGCTCAACACCTGTCGCCACCGGGGCAACGCCCTCTGCCGCGCCGAGCAGGGCCGGGCGAAGTCGTTCGTCTGCAGCTATCATGGCTGGAACTACGCCCTGGACGGCCAGCTGATCGGCGTGCCGGGGCAGAAGGCCTATTATCACGACGACCTGGACCGCGGCCGTCTGGGCCTGGCGAAGGCCCGGGTCGAAAGTTATCTGGGCTTCCATTTCGCCACCCTGGACCCCGAGGCGCCGCCGCTGCACGACTTTCTGGGTGACGTCGGGCGCACCGGGCTGGGCATGATCTGCGCCCACGGCGAGGTCGAGGTGGTGGAGGGCATTCAGAAGAACGTCATCGCCTGCAACTGGAAGATCGCGGTCGACAATCTGTTCGACTGGTACCACGTCGCCTACAGCCACGCCTCCGCCAACACCGCGGGGTTCTTCAAGATCGCCGACATCCTGCACCCGAAGAACCAGATGGTGATGCTGGGCGAGTGGGGCCACGCGATCGGCGGTCCGGGTATCCCCCAGGAGAGGCAGGACCAGATCGATGCGATGACCGACGAGGAGAGGGACGCGGTTTCGCGCGCCGCGCCACCGAACTCGCCGCGGGTCCGGCCGCGCCAGGCGACGCAGGTGATGGGACCGGTCGGGGTGCGCAGCGAAGGCCACCCCAACATCTTTCCGAACCTGTGGATCACCATGAGCGGGATGCAGATGTGCCTGCGCCTGCCGCGCGGGCCGTCGCACACCGAGCTCTGGTGGTACACCTTCGTGCCCAAGGCCGCGGCGCCGGAGCTCAAGCGCAACATCGTCGCGCTGGCCAATCACGTCTTTGGCCCGGCGGGGCTGCTGGAGCAGGACGACGGGGAGAACTGGAGCCAGAGCACGCGCTCGGCGCGCGGCGTCGCCGGCCGCCGGCTCGGCCAGCACCTGCAGATGGGCATCGGCCACGGCGAGGTCGCGACCGGCGCCGGCGGCGAACACTATATCGAGGGCGTGATCGGCGAGTATGGCCAGCGCTGGCTCTATCAGGCCTGGACCGAATGGATGGCGGCGGGCGACTGGGCGGAGCTCCGGGCCCACCACGCCGCGCCGCCGACGGGATTGGTCTGATGGCGACCCTCGAGCGCGTGAGACCCGCCATCAAGGCCTGGGCCGACCTCAGCCTGGCCGAACGGGCCGCCCTGCAATACGAGGTCGAGCAGTTCCTCTATGCCGAGGCCGCCCTGCTCGATGGCCGGCGCTATCGCGAGTGGCTCGGCCTCGTCGCCGACGACATCCACTACTGGATGCCGATCCGGCGGACGGTGACGATCGCCGATATCGACCGCGAGTTCACCAAGCCCGGCGACATGGCCTATTTCGACGACAACCGCGACTATCTGGAAATGCGGGTCAGGAAACTGGAGGCTGGCTCCGCCTGGTCCGAGGACCCGCCCTCCCGCTCGCGCCATTTCGTGACCAATGTCCGGATCGTCGATGTGGCGGGGGACGAGATCAGCCTGGAGGCCTGTTTCCACCTCTATCGGACACGCCTGCAGTCGGACGTCGACGTCTGGACCGGCCGTCGCCTCGACGTGTTGCGGCGCTCAGGCCCGAGCTTTCAACTCGTCAAGCGACACCTGTTCCTCGATCAGACGCTGATCCTCGCCAACAATATGAGCACGATCTTCTAGGGCCCCCGCGGATGAGCGCTCTGGAGGGAGAAGTTGTGCTGATCACCGGCGGCGCGTCCGGCCTGGGGCGCGCGGTGGTGGAACGCCTGCTGGAAGACGGCGCCCGGGTCGCGGTGTTCGATCGCGCCCCCGAACGGATCGCCGATCTGGCGGCGGACCACGCGGGCCGGATCGAGGTGGCGGGGGGCGACGTGCGGAGCATCGCCGACAACCAGCGGGCGGTGGCGGCCTGCCTCGCCCGTTTCGGCAAGCTGGACTGCGCCATCGGCAATGCCGGCATCTGGGATTATTCGACGTCGCTCGACGATCTGCCCGCCGAGCGGATCGACGCGGCCTTCGACGAGCTGTTTCACATCAACGTCAAGGGCTATCTGAACCTCGCCAAGGCGGCCTTGCCGGCGCTGGTGCGATCGTCGGGGGCGCTGATCTTCACGGTCTCGAACGCCGGGTTCGATCCGGCCGGCGGCGGGCCGCTCTACACGGCCTCCAAGCACGCGGTCGTCGGCCTGATCCGGCAACTGGCCTATGAGCTCGCGCCCAGCGTGCGGGTGAACGGCGTGGCCCCCGGACCCATAGAGACGGACCTTCGAGGGCCGGATGCGCTCGGCCTCGCGGACCGGTCGATCGCCAGCGCCGGTCTCACCGCCAATGCCGGGCCGGCCATGCCGATCGGATTCGTCCCGGCGACCCGCGACTACGCCGGCGGCTACGCCTTCCTCGCCTCGCGCCGCGACAGCCGCCCGGCGACCGGCGGGGTGTTGAAGCTGGACGCGGGGATCGCGGTGCGGGGCATCGGGCGTATCTCGGCGGGGGGCGGCGTCGCCGCCAAGTACGCGGCGCCGGCGCATGGCGATTGAAGGCGGGAGGAGACCAGCGCCATGACCATAGGTTCGCTCGGCTATCTGGGCTTCACGGTGAAGGATCCCGCCGCCTGGGGCGCCTATGCCACCGGCGTGCTGGGCCTCATGCCCGCCGCGCCGGCCGGCGAGGCCGCCCGATTCCGGCTCGACGACATGGCCTGGCGCATCGCGGTCGAGGCGGGAGAGGCCGACGACCTGGCCTATGCCGGGTTCGAGGTGGCCGGCCCCGCCGAGCTGGAGACCGTCCGTGCGCGGCTCACGGAGGGCGGGGTGGCGGTGGGCAATGGCGATCCGCAACTGCTCACGCAGCGCGGCGTGCTGGGCATGATCACCTGCCAGGATCCCGACGGACTGGCGGTGGAGGTATTCTATGGGCCGACGCTCAGGACCGAAACGCCGTTCGCCTCACCGGCCGGCGTCAGCGGCTTCGTGACCGGCGAGCAGGGGCTGGGTCACTTGGTGCTCTCGACCCGGGACATGGCGGCGGCGCGCCGCTTCTACCGGGACCTGCTGGGGTTTCGGCTGTCGGACGTGATCAGCATGAGCGTGGATGCACAGGTCGGTTTCGACATGGAATTCTTCCACTGCAATCGGCGCCACCACACCCTCGCGCTGATCCCGATCCCCATGCCCAAGCGCCTGCACCATTTCATGATCCAGGTCCCTTCCATCGACGCGGTCGGGTTCGCCCTGGAACGGGCCGAGGCAGCCGGGATCCCGATCACCGCGAGCCTGGGCCGGCACACCAACGACCAGATGGTCTCGTTCTATTCGCGCACGCCGGCGGGCTTCGAAGTGGAGTTCGGCCAGGGTGCGATCGAGGTGGACGAGGCCACATGGCGGGTCGGACGGCACGACAAGCCCAGCAGCTGGGGCCACAAGCGGCCGGCTCACTGACTTTGGCCGGCGGCGGCCAAGCCGCCGGCGTGTGAAACAATCACGCTTGTTGGTTTTTTCGCGCTCTGATAGCGTCGCGGGCACAGAGGTGAAGGAGACGTCGCTTGGCCCACGATGGAGAGGCCGTGATCGCGCCCGGCGCGGCGCGTTGCCCAGGGGTGGGATGGTCGGAGCTGATGGAGGCGGACAGCCTCACTCCGCCGGCGTTCCTGAAGACCGACGCCTATGAATACATGGGCTCGGCCCCGATCGCCGCCGCCCGCTACACCAGCGCCGAGTTCTTCCAGCGCGAGCTCGAGGCCATGTGGCCCACCGTCTGGCAGTTCGCGGCGCGGGAGGAGGAGCTGCCCGATCCGGGCGACGTGGTGGTGTATGAGAACGCCGGCCGCTCCTATCTCGTCACCCGCCAGGCGGACGGCTCGATCAGGGCGATGCACAACGTCTGCCTGCACCGCGGCCGCAAGCTGAGGCTGGAGAGCGGCTGGTCGAAGGATTTCAAGTGCCCCTATCACGGGTTCACCTGGAACACCGACGGCTCGCTCAAGGAAATCCCGTGCCGCTGGGATTTCGGCCATCTGGCCGACGAGGCCATGAGCCTGCCGCGGGCCCAGGTCGGCCGCTGGGGCGGCTATGTGTTCATCAAGGAAGCGGAGGGCGGCCCGAGCCTGGAAGACTATCTCGCCCCCCTGCCCGAGCATTTCCGGCGCTGGCGGCACGAGGAGTGCGTCACCGCCGCCTGGGTCGGCAAGGTGATCCCGGCCAATTGGAAGGCCACGGCCGAGGCGTTTATGGAAGCCTGGCATTCGGTGGTCACCCACCCGCAGATCCTGCCATTCACCGGCGACGCCAACACCCGCTACAACGTCTATGGCGACCATGTGAACGTGGCCCTGACGCCGTTCGCCATCCCCTCGCCGCACATCGCCTCGGCGGACACCGACCAGCAGTGGATCGTCGATGAGTTCCTGAAATACAACGGCCGCGCCGGCGGGGCGGACCTGGCGGTGGCGGTGCCCGAGGGGCTGACAGCGCGCAAGGCGATGGCCGCGGTCAACCGCGAGCGCTTCAGCCAGATGTTCGGCCGCGATCACTCCGACGCCACCGACGCCGAGCTGCTGGACGCCTTCACCTACAATGTGTTTCCCAATTTCGCGCCGTGGGGCGGCTTCATGCCCAACATCGTCTATCGCTGGCGCCCGTGGCCGGACCAGGACCACACTCTGATGGAGGTGCGCATCCTGATGCGCCTGGCGCCCGGCGCGGCGCGGCCGCCAGCCCCGAAGATGAACCTGCTGAGCCCCGACCAGCCGTGGGTGGCGGCGGAGGAACTGGGCCAGGCCCTGGCCAGCGTGTTCGACCAGGACATGGGTAATCTGCCGTTCGTGCAGGAGGGGCTGAAGGCCTCCAAGACCGGAGAGGTCAATCTGGGGGACTATCAGGAGATACGCATCCGCCACTTCCACCGCACGCTCGACAAATACCTCGACAGGTTCGGCCGCGCATGACCGGCGTCACCCCCGTCCGCATGCCCAAATGGGGCCTCTCGATGCAGGAGGGGGCGATCGTCGACTGGTGGAAGGCCGAAGGCGCGCAGGTCGCCGAGGGCGAGGACCTGGTCGATATCGAGACCTCGAAGATCACCAATGTGTGCGAGAGCCCGGCCGCCGGGGTGCTGCGCCGGATCATCGCCAAGGCGGGCGAGACCCTGCCGGTCGGGGCGCTGCTGGCGGTGGTGGCCGAGCCAGGCGTGGCCGACGGCGAGGTCGACGCCTTCATCGCCGATTTCCAGGCTCGTTTCGTCCCGGCCGAGGTCGACGCCGAGGGCGGCGGGCCGCTGGCGCTGTCGATGGTCGAGGCGGGCGGCCGCACTATCCAGGTCGGACGCGCCGGCGCGGATGACGGCATCCCGGTGGTGCTGCTTCACGGTTTCGCCGGCGACATGAACGGCTGGCTGTTCAATATCGAGGCCCTGGCCGCCGATCATCCGGTGATCGCGATCGACCTGCCCGGCCACGGCGGCTCGTCGAAGGACGTCGGCGATGGCTCTCTCGCGTCTCTGGCCGACGCGGTGGCCGCAACGCTGGAGGGCCTCGGAGTTCAGCGCGCCCACCTGATCGGCCACTCCCTGGGCGCGGCGGTGGCGGCGCGCCTGGCCGTGGAGCGGCCGGGGCTGGCGGCGAGCCTGGTGATGATCGCGCCGGCCGGGTTCTCCGCCTCCGGCGTGTCGGAGGAATTCCTGACCGGGGTGATCGAGGCGCAGCGGGCGCGCGACCTCAAGCCAGTGCTGGCCACCCTGCTGGCCGATCCGGCGATGATGACCGGCGAGATGGTCGAGGACGTGCTGCGGTTCAAGCGCCTGGACGGGGTCGAGGAGGCGCTGGGCGCCGTGCGCGACCGGCTGATCGACGGGGCCGACGCCGCCGCGCTGCGCGCGGACATGGCCGCCCTGCCCGGCGGCCTGCTGATCGCCTCGCGCGGCGACCGGATCGTCGGACTGGTCGACGAAGCCGCCCTGCCGCCGGGCTTCGAGGCCGCATGGATCGACGGCGCCGGCCACATGCCGCACCTGGAGAAGGCGGCAGAAGTCAATGCGCTGCTGGTCCAGGCCGTGCGAGGCGGCTGAAGGCGGTCGGCCCCTCTCGCGTCAGGCCCCCGGGCTCAGCGCCCCGGTGCGGAGCATCGCCAGGGTCTGGGCGACGAAGGCGCGCAGGATCGGGCCCCGCGCCTGCGGCCGCCAGATATCGGCATTGAGCATCAGGCCCTGCATCGAGGCCTGGCAATAGTCCATGGCCAGGGCGTAGCCGTCCGGATTGGCCGCCCACTCGGGAAATGCGCGCACCACCTCGGTCAGTTCGGCGTGGTTGTAGCGCCGGGCCTTGGGCAGGAAGATCTGGGCGAGCTCCGGATCGGTTCGCGAGGCGATCATCAGTTCCAGATAGGCCCGGAACTCGCGGGTGAGCAGGCTGCGCCAATAGATCTCCAGGCCGGAGACCCGATCGACGCGCTCGGCCTCGGGCAGGGACTGGACGCCGTGGATGAACACCTCCATGCGCTTGTACATGGTGTAGTCCGCGACCCCGGCGATCAGGTCGAGCTTGGTGGCGTAGTGGTGCAGCATGGCCCCGCGCGAGATGCCGGCCATCTCGGCGATCAGCTGGGTCGTGGTGCGGCCATAGCCGTGCGTGCCCAGACAATCGATGGCGGCCTCGAGAATGGCGATGCGGGTCTGGACGCTCTTGCGCTGCTGCCAGCTCTGGCCTTCACCGTCGAGGCCATCGGGTTCGAGCTGGGCCAGAACCCGGGCAAGAATCTCATCCATCCCGTCGCGCCCCCGCGGCCGCCCATTCCAGCGCCCGCAGCCAAATTTTCTAGCCGGCCCGGGCCGGTCCCGCTAGACGGGCGCCGATCATCGCTTATAAGTCACGCGATAAACAAACAAGCACGTTGGTTTTTGCCGGCGTCTCGGAGGAAGAAGCCATGGATCTGGGTCTCAGAGGCCTGAAGGCCGTGCTCGCCGGCGCCAGCAAGGGGATCGGCCGCGCCACCGCCGAGGCCCTGGCATCGGAAGGCTGCGACGTGGCCGTCTGCGCGCGCGGGCAGGAGGGCGTGGACGCCACGGTGGCCTCGCTGAAGGCCAAGGGCGTCAAGTCGTTCGGCGAGGCGGTGGACATGGCGGACGGCGACGCCTACCGCGCCTGGGTCGGCCGCGCCGCCGAGGCGCTCGGCGGCTGCGACATCTTCATCTCGTTCGCCTCGGCCGGCGGCGGCCCGGCCAGCGAGCAGACCTGGAAAGCGGTGTTCGAGCTGGATCTGCTCGCCACCTATCGCGGCGTCGAGGCGGCTCTGCCGTACATCGAAAAGTCGGCGCATGGCTCGATCATCGCGGTCTCGTCGACCGCGGCGCTGGAGGATTTCTTCGGACCCCAGGCCTACAATGCGCTCAAGGCGGCGGTGATCAACTACGCCTCGGCCCTCAGCCAGCAGCTGGCGCCCAAGAACATCCGCGTCAACACCGTCTCGCCCGGGCCGATCTTCATCGACGGCGGCTCGTGGGACATGATCAAGACGCACATGACCGCGCTCTACGACCAGACCATCAAGGCGGTGCCGATGGGCCGGCTGGGGACGGGCGAGGAAGTGGCCAAGGCGATCGCCTTCGTCGCCTCGCCGGCGTGCCCGTTCATGACCGGGACCAACCTCGTGATCGACGGCGGCGTCACCAAGCGCGTCCAGTACTGAGCCGACGCCGTGGCCGAGCGGGTGAACAAGCGCCTGAACGCCGTGCTGATCGCCGGCGGCAAGTACCATGACATCGACTTCGCGCGGCTGGAGATCCTCAAGGCCCTGGGCGGCGACGACCGCGTGCGGGTCCGGGTATTCGAGGACTATGCCAATCTGGCCGCCATCCGCGCGGCCGACTTCCTGGTCAGCTACACCTGCGACGTCATCCCCCGGCTGGACGAGCAGGAGGCCCTGCGCGCGTGGCTGGAGGCCGGCGGCCGGTGGATGGCGCTGCACGGCACCAATTCCATCCTGCGGTTCCTGGCCGACGGCCGGGTCGACAGCCCGCGCTGGGCGCCGCACTTCATGCGCACCCTGGGCTCGATGTTCATTGCCCATCCGCCGATCGCGCCCTATCGGGTGACCGTGGCCGATCCGACCCACCCGCTGGTGGCGGGGGTGGCGCCGTTCGACGCCGACGACGAACTCTATCTTTCGGAATACTATGGAGACCTGCAGGTGCTGCTGGAGACGGAGTTCGAAGGCGAGGCGACCGGCTTTGTCGAGCACAGCTGGGCCAGGGCCAAGCACCCGGTGTTCTATCTGCACGCCGTGGGCCAGGGCGCGGTGCTGTACCTCACGCTCGGCCATTGCCGGGGACACTACGACATGCAGCCCCTGATCGAGTTCTATCCGACGCCGGAAAAGGGCGCCTGGGCGCTGCCGGTGTTCCACGACCTGCTCGGCCGGGGGCTGGAGTGGGCCAAGGCGCCGGCCCTGGCGGCCGCCGCGTGAGCGTGTTCCTGATCGCCAACATCGAAGTGAGGGGCTCGGAGTTCACCCGGTTCACCGACGTCATGGGCGAAGTGACGGCGGCGGCCGAGGCGGCCGGATGGAAGCTGAACAGCGCCTATGTGCTGCGGACCGGCCAGCTGGGGACGGTGATCGACATCTGGGAACTGGACGACTTCGACCATATGCAGAGCGGCATGGCCGCCATCGCCGCCATGCCGCGGTGCGCGCAGATCCAGGCGGTGCTGCAGGCGGCGATCATCAAGGAGACCCTCTCCTTCGCCGACAAACTGACCTATCCGCCGCCGCGACCGGCCTAGCCCGCCGGCGGGCGCGGCTTGTTGGTCAGGCGCCACTCCTGGCGCGCGGCCCAGGCTGCCATGGTCTCCAGCTCGATCGGTATCCGGGCCAGGACCGGGGCCATGTCGACCTTGAAGGGGTGCAGCGGCGAGGCGTTGTTGAACTCGTAGAAGGCGGCGATCGAGGGCTCGACCACGGCGCGCTCGGCGGCCGGCATGGCGTCGCCATAGGCGCCGGCGAGGTGGCGGCCGAATTCGGCGGGGGTGCTGGGATCATATTTCACCGGGCGACCGACCGCGCGGGTCAGAATCTCGGCCACCTGCGGCGGCTTGAGCGCCTCGGGTCCGCCGATGTTGAGCCAGGCGCCTTCCAGATCCGGCCGGTCCAGGGCCGCGATCATGAACTTTCCCACATCGTCGAGGCTGATCCAGCTGCACTCCAGGTCCGCCCTGTGCGGATAGACGTAGCGGCCCTCGCCGACGATGAACGGGAAGGCCCAGTTGGTCAGCAGATTATCCATGAACAGCACCGAGCCGAAAACCGTCGCCGGCGCGCCCGTTCGCCACAGGGCGTTGATCGCCCGGGTGTTGCCGCCATAGGTGAACGGATCGCCGGCCTTGTCCGGGATCCAGCTGGAGGTGTTCCAGACTACCCGGGCCACGTCGGCGCGCTTGGCAGCGCGGCCGATGGTGGCGACGGCTTCGACCCGGCCCACGCGGGCGCGCAACGGGTGGGTGTAGAACACGGCGTCCACCCCCTGGATGGCGGCGACGACCGAGTCTTCGTCGTAGATGTCGGCCCCGCGCACTTCGACGTCGTCGAAGACCTCACCCAGGAATGGATCGGGACTGCGCGAGATGGCCCGTACGGCATGGCCCGCCGCGCGCAGCTGGCGCACCTGGGCCATGCCCTGCCGGCCACTGGCCCCGAACACCGCCACCAAGGTCATCTCCGCATCCTCCAGAGCCTGTCCATCGCTATTCGGCCGCCATGCGCGGCGCCAAATGGGCCAGGCGCGGATCGCCGGGGTAGACCCATTCGGCCCCGATCGCCGGGGCGACGCGCAGCTCCGGCGGGATCAATTCGGGCCCGATGATCTGGTCGGCGGCCTGATTCCACCAATAGATGCGCGCCTCCTGGTAGCTGAGCGGGACCGACTTGAAGCCATAGGACTGGTGGCTCTTCTGGATCCACGCGCCAAAGGCGGTGTCCTCCTCGAGCACGGCGTTGAAACCGTCGACCACCGCCTGCCAGCCCTCGGGCTTCTCGGCCGCGCCCCAGTCGGGACCGAACCACCACACCTCCATGCGCGCCTTGTCGATGCCGCGCGGCCAGAACACCAGCATGGGAAAGGCCGAGGCGGAGAGCGGCGTCACGATATTGGGGAAGACGCCATAGGACTGGGTGCAGGTGCGGGCGATCTCGCCCACACTGGCGGTATCCATCAACGGCCGGGGTCGCAGGCTGACCGCCGGATCGGGGTTGGGCGCGATCATCCGGCCGTGGCCGTATCGGTAGAAGGTGTTGACGTTGCGCCGGTCGTCCAGGATCAGGGCGACCGACGAGGGGTGGATGCTCCTCACATGGTAGACCTCGGTATTGGCCTCCATGGCGATCTTCCAGTTGGAGTCCAGATCCCAGACATAGTGGTCGATCAGGCGAAGGTCGCCGAACCGGAACTCCGCCCACTCCCCGGCGATCGGGCCCAGCCACTCCAGCAGGGACGGGGCCGCCGGATCGAAGTTGACGAAGATCAGGGCGCCGAAGCGCTCGCACCGCACCCTGGTCAACGACCGGCAGGAAAAATCGAGATCGGCGAAATCCTCCGGATCGCGGATCGAGACGAGGGCGCCTTCGTCGTCGTAGGTCCAGCCGTGGTATTTGCAGGTCAGGCGGGTGCGGCGACCGGAAGGCTCGGTGACCACGGCCGCGCCGCGATGGCTGCACGTGTTGTAAAAGGCGTTGATGGCGCCTGAGCGGGCGTGGAGGATCACCACCGGCTGGCCGGCGGTCTCCCACAGCTTGAAGTCGCCGGGCGCCGCGACCTCGTCGACGTGACCGGCCAGCAGCCAAGACTTGCGCCAGAGATGGGCGCTCTCCAGAGCGAAGAAACGCGGGTCGGTGTAGCGGCCGCCCGGCAGATCGGGCAGGCGCGGGAACCCGGGCGGCGGAGCCGTGCGCGCCGCCTCGTATTCCATCAGGGCGCGGAGGGTCTGGATCTCGTGCGGGGTCATCAACCTTTTTCCTCAGCCGCCGATGGTGCGCTCGGTGGGCCAATAGGGCGCCTTGAGCGCGCGCTTGTTGATCTTGCCCATGGCGTTGCGACCCAGATCACCAACGACATCGTACGAACGCGGACATTTATAGCCGGCCAGATGGCGGCGGCAGAACTCGTCGAGGGCTTCCGGCGCGGGCGGCCGGCGGGGGTCCCGCGCCACGATCAGGGCCTTGACCGCCTCGCCCATGGCGGCGTCGGGCGCGGCGATGACGGCGGCGTCGGTGACCTCGGGATGCCGCAGCAGCACTTGCTCGGCCTCGGCGGGATAGATGTTGACCCCGCCGCTGACGATCATGTCGGAGACCCGATCGGTGATGAACAGATAGCCGTCCTCATCGAAAAAGCCGACCTCGCCCAGGGTGAACACGCCTGGAGAGAGGTGGGCGGCCCGGGTCTTTTCGACATCGTTGTGATAAACGATCCCCCGGCCGGTGGTGTCGCGGAAATAGAGCTGGCCGACCGACCCCGGGCCGAGCGGCGCGCCGTCCTCGCCGATCACCATCAACTCGAACGGATCGAGGGTCTTGCCCACCGAGCCGGGCTTCGCCAGCCACTCCGGCGAGGTGATCATGTTGGTCGTCCCGGATTCCGTTCCGCCGTAGGCCTCGACCAGGATCGGGCCCAGCCAATCGATCATCGCGCGCTTGACGTCGCGCGGACAGGCGGCCCCGGTGTGGAACACGGCCTGAAGGCTGGACAGGTCGTAGCGGCCCCGGACCTCCGCCGGCAGTGCCAGCAGGCGCGAAAAATGCGTCGGCACCATCAGGGTGCTGCTGACCTTGTGCCGCTCGATGGCGGCCAGCACCGCCTCCGGATCGAACCGGCTCATGACCACCAGGGGCTTGCCGCCGGCCAGTTGCCGGGTCGAGCCCAGAGGTCCGGTATGGTAGAGCGGGCCCACCGCCAGGCCCGGGCCAGGCGAGGCCAGGGCGACCTGATCGCGGAACGCCTCGAACAGCTCCGCCACCGTGGCCGTGCGCGGAAACATCGTCGGCGGCGTCAGAGCGCCCTTGGGCTGCCCCGTCGTGCCCGAGGTGTAGTGCAGGAACGGAGCCGGCGGCTGGCGTGTGGGTGGTTCGGTCGCGCTGGACGACGCCAGCCAGTCTTCCCAGGGTGTGACGCCCGGCCTCTTGACCCGCCATCCGATCACGCCGGCTACGCCCGCCGACCGCGCCGCCTCCAGCCCCACGTCCGCGGTTTCCGGCCCCACGAACAGCAGACCGGCCTCGCCGTCGCGCAGCATGTAGGCGACCTCGTCGGCCGTGAGGTGGAAGTTGATCGGGATGGCCGAGACACCGGCGTGCAGCGCGGCGAGATAGGCCAGCACCGTCTCGGCGCTGTTATGGGCGAAGACGCCGATGCGCCGGACCTGCGCCGGCGAGAGGCTCGTCAGCCCATTGGCGGCCCGATCGATGATGTCGCTCAGCGCACGCCATGAAAGGCTCGCGCGTTCATCGGCGAGGGCCACGCCGCCCGCCTCGATCGCCAGCCTGGTTTGGGCCACGAGCGCCATGAACCTTGGAACAATCCTCCGTGCTTGTTTTCATCGACACTGATGCTTTTTCGCGCCGGACGCAATCGGCTCATGAGGCCTTCGCTCCCGCGTCAGGGCGATGGGGCCAGCGGAGCGTCGCCCAGCGTGGTTACACGGCGCAAGGTCAGGGCGCTCAGCGCCAATCCGAACCCGACAAAGGCGGCCAGGCCAAGGTAGCCGTTGCGGAATGCCGCCGCCCCTGCTCCGGCCAGGCCCGCGTGCGCCGCGCCCAGGACTGAAAGGGCGATGGTCGCTCCCAACGGCACACCGATCTGCTGGGAGGTGAACATAACCGCCGAGGCGGCGCCCTGCTGGCCGGGTTCGATGTCGGCTGTGGCGTCGGCCATGAGGGCCATGAAGGCGGTGGTGCTACCGAAACCGCACACCACGGAGCCCACAGCGAGCGAAAGCCAATAGCTGGGCTGGCCGGTGAGGAGTGCCAGAAGCGCCAGGCCGAAGGTGTAGACGACAAAGCCCCCGACGACGATCGCCCGGTGCGGCGCCCGAGCCATGATCGGCGCCGCAGCCTGTCCGGCCAGCATAACCGAGGCGGCATAGGGCATCATGCCGAGGCCCGAGCGCATGGCCGAGAAATGCAGGCCCGACTGCATGTAGAGGCTGGTGAGGACGAACACGCCGCCGACCCCGGCCAGATGCAGCAGCAGGATCAGGTTCGCCGCGGCGAAATTGCGCCGACCGAACATCGCCGGAGGGGCCAGGGGCGCGGGGGCCCGTCGCTCGGCCAGGAAGAAGAGGACGAAGGCCCCCAGGCCGGCGGCCAACAGGCCGAGCGGCGCGGGCGCGGTCCAGCCCTGCCGGCCCATGAGCGAGACGGAAAACAGCACGAGCCCCATGGCGGCCATGATCAGGCCCGCGCCGGCCCAGTCCATCCGCCGGCTGGAGGGCGCTGCCGCCGGGCGTGGCACGGCCCGCACGGTCAAGGCCATGCCCGCCAGGGCGATCGGCGGGTTGAGAAGGAACACGGAACGCCATCCCAAATGGGTTATCAGCGCACCGCCCAGCAGCAGGCCGATCACCAGCGAGAGGCCCTGCATGACGCCGAACACGCCCATCGCCTGGCGCCGGGGGCCGCCCTCGGGGACCAGGGTGTTGATCAGCGAGAAATTGGCCGGGGTCAGGACGGCGCCGCCCAGCCCCTGCAGAGCGCGGGCCCCGATCAGAACCGCCAGGTCGGGCGACGCGGCGGCGGCCAGCGACCCGGTCGCGAACAGCCCCAGGCCGACCAGCAGGCAAAGCCTCTGGCCGACGATATCGGCCAGCCGCCCGGCCAGGATGAGAAAGCCGCCGAAAGTGAGGGCGCCTGCGGAAATCACCCAGGAGAGCGCGGCCGGCGCGACATTCAGCCCCCGCCCGATTGACGGCAGGGCCACGGCGATGATCGAAAAATCGGTGGTGATGATCAGCTGGGTCAGGCCGACCAGGAGGATCACGAGCCGATAGTCCGTGCCGGACCGCGCCATCTCCACTCTCCCGAACGCCACGCTTTTTTGTCAGCCTGATCGTCACGCGCCTGACTGGCAATGGCGGGGCGGCCAAATTCCAACTAACCCGGACGATCATGCGCATCCTCGCCGTGCACGCCCATCCCGACGACATCGAGACCCTGGCCGCCGGCGTCCTGGCCCTTCTCGCGGCCCGGGGTCACGCGATCACTCTCGCCACCCTGACGGCGGGCGATTGCGGCTCGGCCGAGCTATCGCCCGAAGAGACCGCGACCGTGCGCCGGCGCGAGGCTGCGGCGGCGGCCGCGATGATCGGAGCCAACTATCAGTGCGTCGGCTTCGGCGACCTTGCGGTGTTCAACGACGACGCCTCGCGCAGAAGGGTGACCGAGCTCATTCGAAGCTGCGCGCCCGAGATCGTGATCACCTCGGCGGCGGCGGATTACCACCCCGATCATGAGGCGACGAGCTTGCTGGCGCGCGACGCCTGTTTCGCCGCCTCCGCGCCAAACTACCGCACCGGCGCGGCGCCGCCGCTGGCGGCCATTCCGCATCTCTATCTGATGGATCCGATCGGCGGGCGCGATCGCGACGGGCGCCGCGTGACGGCCGACTTCGGCGTCGACATCGGGAGCACGATCGAGATCAAGCGGCGGATGCTCGTGACGCACGAGAGCCAGGGATCGTGGCTGCTCAAGCAGCACGGCATCGACGATCCGCTGGCGTCGATGGAAGCCTGGTCGCGGCGGCGGGGCCGGGATTTCGGCGTCGATCACGCCGAGGGCTTCCGTCACTATCGCCACGAGCCCTATCCGCGCGAGCCGCTCCTGCAAACACTTCTGAGCGACCTCATGCTCGAGGAGAAGACGCGCTAGGCCGCCCGCAGCGCCTCGACGGCCTCGCGGCCGAGCATGGCGGCCTTGCGGGCCAGGCCCCAATGGTAGCCGGTCAGGCGCCCGTCGCGGGCGATGGCGCGGTGGCAGGGTATCAGGAAGCTGACCGGGTTGGCGCCGATCGCGGCGCCGGCGGCGCGGAACGCGCCGGGCTTTCCGGCCCAGGCCGCGACCTGACCGTAGGTGGCCGTCGCCCCTGCGGGGATGCGCAGAAGGGCCTTCCACACCTGCACGTGGAAAGGCGGGCCGATCAGCACCAGGGGAACCGGGCCGGGCGCGAGGCCGAACGCCTGGGCGCAGATGGCCCCGGCCGCGGCGTCGTCGCGGCGCCACGCCGCGGCAGGAAAGCGCGCCATCATGTCGGCGAGGGCGGCCTCCTCGTCGCCGTCGTCAGCGAAGCCCAGCCCGGCCAGGCCCCGGGGCGCGATCACGAACAGGCCAGCCCCGAACGGGGTCGGGGCCCAGCCCCAGGTGAGGGTGAGCCCCTCGCCACGCCGGCGCGCCTCGCCCGGCGTGACGGCTTCCTGGGCGATGAAGAGATCGTGCAGGCGGGAGGGCCCGGAAAGACCCGTATCGAGGGCCGCATCGAGCACATTGGCGCCCTCGTCGAGCAGGCGGCGGGCCTCAGCGTGGGCCAGGGCGGCGGTGAAGGTCTTGGGGCTAACCCCGGCCCAGCGGGTGAAGATGCGCTGAAAATGAAACGGCGACAGGCCGGCCGCGGCGGCGGCCGCCTCCAGGCCGGGCCGGTCCCGCCAACGCTCCGACAGCCAGGTCAGGGCGCCGGCCATGCGGCGGTAGTCCGCGGCCTGGGCGTCGAGGCCGGGGGCGAGGTCGTGGGAAGCGGGCGTGTCCATGCCCCGAACCCTAAGCCCGGCCGCCGGGCAAATCCGCCCGCTTCTTGCGACCGCTGGACGATTTCAGGCACCCAGACGGGCGCGTATGATGGCCCCGTCCAGGGCCTGGGCGAAGGCGAGCCGCTCGGGCCGGCTCAGCACCCGCGCCACCGGCAGGGCGCGATCCGACAGGCAGAGGCGCAGATCGGTCTCGTCCTGCGCCTCGCCTTCGAGAGCGACGCGGGTGAAGGCGGTGGGCGAGACCCAGACCGTCTGGGCCCCACGCGGGGTCTCCAGCAGCACCCTGACCTCGGCGGCCGTGACCTGAATGCGCTCGCGACGGCTGGCGGCGCGGCGGCTGGCCACGAAGGCGAGTATTACCGCCAACAGGTCCAGGCCCAGGAAGATCGGGATCGGCCCAGCGCCCATGGCCAGGAACAGCACCGCGGTGGCGGCATTGATCGCCGTCAGCGCGCAGACCAGGACTATGAAGCCGCGCCGCGACAGCGAGCGATGCGGGGTGATCACCGCGTCCATGTAGAAGAGCCCGTCCATGGCGTCACCGCCTTAGCGCCATTAGCGGCGGCCGTCGCGCCAATCGGGACCCTCGGCCGGACGCCTTGGCCCACGCGCGGCGGCGGCGCATAGCCTTCGGACCATGGCGAGGATCTCCAAGGCGAGCGAGAGGGCGCGGGTTGCAGCGATCTTCGACCGCTTCGCGGCCGCCGCGCCGGCGCCTCGCACGGAACTGGCCTACGGTTCGCCGTTCACCCTGCTGGTCTCAGTGGTGCTCTCGGCCCAGGCGACCGACATCTCGGTCAACAAGGCGACGGCGCGGCTGTTCGCCGTGGCGGACACGCCGGCGGCGATCCTCGCCCTGGGCGAGAAAGGCTTGATCCCGTTCATCGCTTCGATCGGCCTGTTTCGCACCAAGGCGCGCAATGTCGTCGAGCTCGCCGGCATCCTGATCCGCGAACACGCCGGCGCCGTGCCGCTTGAGCGCAACGCCCTGCAGGCCTTGCCGGGCGTCGGCCGCAAGACCGCCAGCGTGGTGCTGAACGAACTGGGCGTCGAGCCGGCCATCGCGGTGGACACGCATGTGTTCCGCGTCTCGCATCGCCTTGGCCTCTCGGCCGGCAAGACGCCCGACCAGGTGGAGGCCGATCTGATGCGCGCGACGCCGCCGCCAGCCCGCACCCGGGCGCATCACTGGCTGATCCTGCACGGGCGCTATGTCTGCGTGGCGCGCAAGCCGCGCTGCGCCCAGTGCCTCGTCGCCGACCTGTGCCCGTCGCGGGACCTGTTCCTGGGCGTGTGAGGCTCGCCACGGCGCCGTTCCTGGTGTACCCCGCCCGGCGTTCCGCCCCACCGGAGAGTGCATGACCGCCACCTACGCCGTCGCCGCCATCGGCAACGCCATCGTCGATGTGATCTCCAGCGCCGACGACGCCTTTCTGGCGCGCGAGGGGCTGGACAAGGGGGCCATGACCCTGATCGACGAAGCGCGCGCGCACCAGCTCTATGGCCGCATGGCCCCCGGCCTGGAGGCATCGGGCGGGTCGGCAGCCAACACAGTGGCCGGCGTCGCCAGCTTCGGCGCCCGTTCGGTCTATATGGGAAAGGTCGCCGACGACACCCTGGGAGAAATCTTCACCCACGACATCCGCGCCATCGGCGTGGACTTTTCCACCGCGCCCCTGGTCGGCGGGCCGGCGACCGCGCGCTGCCTCGTCAATGTGACTCCCGACGGCGAACGGACCATGGGGACGTTCCTGGGCGCCTCGGTTCGACTGACGCCAGACGACGTGGTCGAAGCGCCGATCGAAGCGGCGGAAATCCTCTATCTCGAAGGCTATCTGTTCGATCCCGAAGACGCGCGGAAGGCCTTCGCCAAGGCCGCCTTCATCGCCCGCTCGGCCGGACGCTCGATCGCCCTGAGCCTCTCGGACGCCTTCGTCGTCGAACGACACCGCGCGGCCCTCCTGGCCTTCATCGACGCCGAGGTGGACATCCTGTTCGCCAACGAGGCGGAGCTGCGGGCCCTGTTCGAAGTCGCCGACACACGCGCCGCCGTGAGCGCACTCGACAGCCGGGTGCGGCTGGCGGCGGTGACCCTGGGCGCACGCGGATCACTCGTGCTGGCCGAGGGCGAGGAGATCACGATCCCGGCCGAGCCGGTGGAGACGCTGGTCGACACGACCGGCGCCGGCGATCAATACGCCGCCGGTTTTCTGGTTGGACTAGCGAGCCATCGGCCGCTGGCGACCTGCGGCCGTCTGGCGTCGCTCGCGGCGGCGGAGGTGATCTCCCATTTCGGCCCCAGGCCCCTGGTTCCGCTGCAGCGCCTGGCCAGCGCCCAGGGACTGTGATCGCGACATGACCCGAACCGCGGAGGTGCGGCGCGACACCAAGGAAACCCAGGTGCGCGTGCGGCTGGAGATCGACGGGGTCGGGCGCTCCCAGATCGCGACCGGCATCGGGTTTTTCGACCACATGCTGGACAGCTTCGCGCGACACGCCGGATTCGATCTGGAGGTAGCGACTCAGGGCGACCTGCACATCGACATGCACCACACGGTGGAGGACACCGGCATCGTCCTGGGGCAGGCGGTGCGGCAGGCTCTGGACGGCTTCAAGGGCGTGCGCCGCTTTGGCCATGCCTATATCCCGATGGATGAGACCCTGACGCGGTGCGCGGTGGATCTCTCCAATCGGCCTTACCTGATCTGGCGGGTGGAGTTCGCTCGGCCCCGGGTCGGCGAGATGGACACCGAGCTGTTCAAGGAGTTCCACCACGCCTTCGCCATGCAGGCCGGCGCCTGCGTGCATCTGGAGACCCTGTACGGCCAGAACTCGCACCACATAGCCGAGAGCGGCTTCAAGGCCCTGGCCCGCGCCCTGCGCTCGGCGGTGGAGATCGATCCCAAGACGCTCGGGGCCGCGCCCTCCACCAAAGGCGTGCTTTAGGGGACCAACGCCATGGGAGGGGTCGTCGCCCTGATCGACTACGGTTCGGGCAATCTGCGCTCGTCCGAGAAGGCCCTGCGCCGGGCGGCGGCGAACCATGCCGGCGGAGCGGCCGAGGTCGTAGTCACCGACGACCCTGACGTGATCGCGCGGGCGGACAGGATCGTGCTGCCGGGCGTGGGCGCTTTCGCAGCGTGTATGCGGGCGCTGGAGGCGCGTGAGGGCGTGGTGCAAGCCATCCTCCGCGCCGTGTGCGAGCGCGGCGCGCCATTCCTGGGCGTGTGCGTGGGGATGCAGCTGATGGCCACGCGCGGACTGGAATTCGGTGAGACCGCGGGCCTGGGCTGGATCGCGGGCGAGGTGCGCCGGCTGGCGCCCGCCGACCCTACGCGCAAGGTGCCGCACATGGGCTGGAACAGCCTCGAGGCGCGCGCCGGCGCACCGATGTTCACAGGGCTGGCCGACGGGACGCACATGTATTTCACCCACTCGTTCGCCCTTCACGCCGACGACGACGCGGACGTCGTCGCCTGGACCGATCATGGCGGGACCATCGCCGCGGCCGTGTTGCGCGGCAACGTCGCGGGCGTGCAGTTCCACCCCGAGAAGTCCCAAGGCGCCGGCGCGCGCCTGCTCGGCAATTTCCTGGAGTGGCGGCCATGATCCTCTATCCGGCCATCGACCTGAAGGACGGCGAGTGCGTACGCGTAATCCGCGGAGATCTCGCCACCGCGACGGTGTTCAACAGCGATCCGGCCGCCCAGGCGCGGGCCTGGGCCGCCGCCGGCTTCAGATGGCTGCATGTGGTGGACCTGAACGGTTCGGTCGAGGGCCGCGCGGTGAACGACGCCGCCGTTGAGGCGATCCTGGGAGCCGTTTCGATCCCGGTGCAGCTGGGCGGCGGCATCCGCACCCTGGCCAATGCAGAAGCCTGGATCGAGGCAGGCGTGAGCCGGATGATCCTGGGCACGGCCGCGGTTCGAGATCCCGACCTCGTCAAGACCGCCGCCCGGCGCTGGCCTGAACAGATCGCCGTTAGCGTCGACGTGCGTGGCGGCCAGGTGGCGATCGAGGGATGGACAAGAGACTCGGGACTGGCGGCGATCGCGGTCGCCAAACGGTTCGAGGATGCCGGCGTCTCGGCCCTGATCGTGACCGACATCGATCGTGACGGGGCCCAGCTGGGGTTCGACATCGAGGTGTTCGGGGCCATCGCGGACGCGGTCGGCATTCCGGTCATCGCCGCCGGCGGCCTGGCCACGGTGTTGGATATCGAGCGGCTGCGTGAGCGGCCGGGAACGCCGATCGCCGGCGCGGTGCTGGGCCGGGCCCTCTACGCCGGCGCCATTCTGCCGCCCGAGGCGCTCGCGGCGGCAGCCTGATGCTGAAGGTGCGCGTCATCCCCTGCCTCGACGTCAAGGACGGCCGGGTCGTGAAGGGCGTGCGGTTCCTGGATCTGCGCGACGCGGGCGATCCGGTGGAACAGGCGGCGGCCTACGACCAGGCTGGGGCCGACGAACTGATGTTCCTCGACATCACGGCCAGCCACGAGGCGCGGGGCGCGATGCTGGACGTGATCGCGCGCACCGCCGAGGTGTGCTTCATGCCGGTCTCTGTCGGCGGCGGAGTTCGGGCGGTGGAGGACGCGCGCCGCCTCCTGCGCGCGGGGGCCGACAAGATCAGCCTGAACACCGCGGCGGTGGAGGACGATGCGCTGGTGGCGCGATGCGCCGACGCGTTCGGGTCGCAGGCGGTGGTGGTGGCCATCGACGCCAAGCGGATGGACGGCGGCTGGCGCGTGTTCACCTACGGCGGGCGTAAAGACACCGGCCTCGACGCCGTCGCCTATGCCCGCGAGGCGGTGGCGCGCGGCGCCGGCGAGATCCTTTTGACCTCGATGGATCGTGATGGTGCGAAGAACGGCTATGACCTGGACCTGCTGTCGGCGATCACGGCGGCCGTCGGCGTGCCGGTGATCGCCAGCGGCGGCGCGGGTTCGGCGGCGCACCTAGTGGACGCGGTAAAAATCGGGGGGGCGGACGCGGTGCTTGCTGCCTCGATCTTCCATTTCGGCCAGATCAGCATTGGCGAGGCAAAGGTGGCCATGGCCGCCGCCGGCGTCCCGGTGCGGCCGAGGTAGGAGGAGGCGAAAGCGTGTCACGCTTCAGCGAGGCGATCGAACGGTTGTCGCAGGTGATCGAGAGTCGACGCGGCGGCGATCCGGAGGCGTCGTGGTCGGCGCGCCTGTTGGCCGATCCTCAACTGGCGGCCAAGAAGCTGGCCGAAGAGGCGGTGGAGACGGCTCTGGCCGCGGTTCAAGGCCATACCGCCGAGGTGGCGGCGGAGAGCGCCGACCTGATCTACCACTGGCTGGCGCTTCTGGCCGCCGCGGGCGTCACGCTGGAGGACGTGGCCCAGCGGCTGGAAGAGCGGGAAGGCCGCTCTGGACTGGCGGAGAAGGCGGGCCGGGCCGGCGTTGTCGCGCCATGAGCGGCTCGATCAGCAGGGCGCCCAATCCGCCCGAGATGGGCTCGGCCACACCGTAGGCTTCCGGCCAGTGGCGCGGCACATACCAAGTGCCGAACACGCGATCGAGCCACGGCAGGGTCGAGGCGTAGTTGTGGTCGATGTGATCGAAACGGGTGTGATGCCAATGATGAAAAGCCGGCGTCGCGACGACGGATTCAAGCCAGCCGAAGCGCCAGCGGATATTGGCGTGAATGAAGAAGTTCCACGCCGTGTTCCAAACCACCAGCAGCAGAACCGCCGTGGCCGCCCCCTGGCTGCCCAGCCCCAGCACATAGAGCGGCACGAGGCCGCACAGGCGGATGAACACCATGTCGATGGGATGGGCGCGGGTGTTGACCAGCCAATCGAGCGCCTCGGCGCTGTGGTGGACCTGGTGGAAACGCCATAGGAGGGGGATCTTGTGGCTCAGACGGTGGCCCCAGTAGAAGCCGATCTCGCCGATCACCAGCACGAGGGCGAGCCGCGCCGCCAAGGGCAGGTCCGCCGACCAGGTCTGGAGGAACGAGGGTGATAGGCGGCGAAGCGTCACGGCCAGCACCGCCAGGGGGCCTGCAACCAGGACGAACACCGTCAGACTGCTGAAGAAATAAAAGCCCAGGTCGGTCCACACCGCCTGGCGCAGCACCTTCTGCGGCCGCACCGCGAACAGGCGCTCCAGGGGCACGAAGACCGCGATCAGAAGCGCCAGCCATACCAGCAGGCTCAGCACTTCTCGGGCGAACGACGACACCAACACCATGACGGACCCTATAGTCCGGCTCGTGGAGCGATCCCAGCGGGGCGCGCCTGAACGCGCCCCGCCAAGTCACGATGGATCAGGCGGCGACCGCGACGCCACGGCGGCGGGCGCGCATGGCGCCGCCGACACCGGCGATGCCAACCAGCATCAATGCCCAGGTCACCGGCTCGGGAACCGCCGACAGGGAGACACCGTCGAGGACCGAGAACGGCGGCACACCCGCGGGAGTGCCGACAGCCAGGAACGAGAGCACCTCGCTGGTGTTCGACGCCTTGTATTTGAAGCTCTCGGACTGCCAGCCGGTGAAGCCGTGGCTGACGTTGTTGAGAATGGCGGTGGACTGAGTATCGCCGCCGAGGCTTACCTGGAACTGCTCAGTGGTGTCGCCCGTAAACCCGTTCTGTTGTGCGCCGCCCCAAAAGAAGGAAACCTTATAGACTTTGCCGACGGTCAGACCATTGATCGTCTGGGTGATCGGCGCCTGTTGGAAGGCCCCGTCGAGCGCGACGAAGTTGCCGCCATCCGGGCTCGAGGCCGGAAGGCCGTTGGCGGAGCCGTTGTTGGGGCCCCAGAGTTGGAGGTTGCCGTATTGGCCGTTGGCGCCGCCATTGTCGGCCGTGCCCGCGGCAAACAGGAAGGTGTAGCCGCCGGCGATGCTCCACCCGGTGGCGTCGGTGTTGAAGCCGAGCTGGCCCAGGCCGTTCGTGGTGCTCTCGAAGCCACCGTTGACGACGAGGTTGGCGGCGTTGGCGCCGGCCGCCAGGCCGATCGCGGCCGTGGCGGCGAGAGCCGTCGTAAGGAATTTCATTTTTTGTGTAGCCCCCAGAGTTTGTGTTGTGTCTGCGACCCGACAGATCGCTGCGCGCCGTTTGCGCGCCGTCCAACGCGCAGTCAACCCCCCATGAACAGAAACTTGGTCTTCGTCGTAGGACAAACTGTCGCAGGAACAACTAAAGTCAGTCTACCCAAGTATATTCGTGTGGAATGAAACTCCCCCTATCCTCACCGACGCCTGAGCGCAACATACAGGGCGCCCGCCCCGCCGTGACGCCGGTGGGCCTCGACGAACCCGGCGACGTGGTCCCGCAGCGGCGCGCTGACCAGCCATTCAGGGACCCGGCGGCGCAGAACGCCATCGCCCAGCGCGCCCTTACCGGTGATCACCAGAATAGCGCAGATACCCTTGGCCAAGCCGCGCAGAACGAAGGCCGTCAGGACCGCGCGGGCCTCGTCCTGGCCCATGCCGTGCAGATCAATACGCCCGCCCAGGGCCTCGCGTCCCGATACGAGGCGCCGGAGGCGGCCCGGCTCGATTCCCTCCGCTGCGGCTGCGCGCGACCGACGCGCGGCCGTCGCCAGTGGCCGCTCGGGGGCCGATTGCCGCGTCGAGACCGCCGGCCGCGAGCCCAGCGCCGGAGTTGCTGGCGCGCGCCGGCCCGGGAACGCGCGCACCGTGCCCGCCACGATTGCCCAAAGCGCCTCTCCCTCGAGATCGCGGCGGCGTTTCATGGGGCGGGTTCGAGCCGAAATATGCTCAGCGTGTGGCGCACCCTGCCCGCCTCCAGTCCCGCCAAGGGCCCTCGGCCCAGATAAAGATCCGCCCGGACCGCGCCCTTGATCGCGTTTCCGGTATCCAGCGCGACGACGAGGCGCCTGTAGCTGGGGTAGGCTCCCGGCAAGGTCGGCGCGACAGCGTCGATCCACAGCAGGTCGCCCAGGCGATGGCGTTCTGGGTCGATGGCGACAGCGCGCCCCGGAACCAGCGTCACCCCGGCGGCGCCGGCCGGATCGAGGCCGTCATCGCCCGCCAGGCGGAAGAAGACATAGCGAGGATCGAGATCCATCACCTCCCGCGCCGTCTTGCCCCGGTGGGCCGCCAGCCATGCGCGGATGGCGTCGCCGGAGGTGTCGGTCAGAAGGCCGCTTCGACGCATGGGCCCGCCGATCGCCACGAACGGAGCCCCGTTGGCGCCGTCGAACATCGCTTTCGCCCGCTCGCCCCCCGGGAAGACCAACACGCCCGAGCCCTGTATCTGGAGAAAAAACAGCTCCTCGGGTCGCATCCATGCCAAGGCGTCGGAGGCCGGACGCGCCTCGATGGCGGCGCGGTCGTCCCTCGCGGTGACCGCGCCGACACCGGCCGCGTCGGAAGGCCGGGGGCGAACCGGGGCGGTGAACGTATCCGACGGCGCCCTGCGCGCCTCGTAGATGGGCGTGAAATAGGCCGTCAGCAGGCCTTCCCCGCCTATCAGTTGCGGGCGGAAGAAGCGCTCGAAGAACGCCCGGGCGGCGGCCTCGCTGCCGGGGTCAACCGAGGCGGCGGCTGCGCAGGCCGGGGCGAGGGCCGGATCGTGCGCGGCGCGGCACGCGGAGCGGAAAGCTCGCAGGGCCGCCGGATGGTCGTCATCGAGCCACCCGGACAAGACAGCGAAAGGATTCGGCGCCGCCGGACCGGCTATTCTAGGCGGTGGCGCGGCGGCAGTCGGAAGGGTCGGCGTCGGCGACTGCGTCGCGCAGGCCGCCAAGCCCAGGCCAACAGCTGTCAGGGCGGCGGCGGACCGCCTCACGCCTCGGCGGGATCGACGTGGATCAAAGTCCAGTTGGGGTTGCGCGTCTTCAGATTGCGCTCGAACGTCCATACCTCGGCGGTTCGTCGGTCGTCGACGGCCTCACCCTGGTGGTCCTTGGATCGGCTGCGGAGCTCGGCGAGGAACCGCACACCCGCTCGGGCCAAGTCTCCAGCCAGGGTGACACTCTCCAGGTCGGCGCGTGGCGGATGCAGGAATTCGACTGTCTCGGTCCGGCCGCCGGACTCGCGCTCCTTGATCGCCGCCTCGAAGCCCTCCATCACCCCTGGAGCGAGCAGCGGCAGCAGCGTGGCGCGGTCGCCTTCGGCGAACGCCTTGACGATCATCTGATAGGCTTGTCGGGCGCCGCTCAGGAACTGCACGGGGTCGAAACTGGAATCCCGAGCGCGCAGGGCGGCGACGCCGGTGACCGGAGCGCTGTCGTCAGCGGTCGAAGCGGGCACCCGCGCCACCTCCAGAGCGGGGGTCGCCGCCGCGGCGACCGGCGCCGATTCCGGCCCCCGGCCGACCTTGCGGCCAAGCACGGCATAGAGCTGGAAAAGCACGACCGCGGCGAGGGCGGCGAGGATAATGAGTTCCAGAACCTGCAAGGCGACACCGGCGGCTTCGAGGAGGGTTGAGCCTATATAGGGCAAGACGAGCCCCGCGTCAGCCGACTCGCGGTCGCCGACGTTGCCACCCTTTTGAGCCCATGTTAGCGAGCCCCCCCTTTCCGGCCACGACGAGTTTGGCGCGCGCATGACCGACACCCCGATCGAAACGGCAGCCCCCGGCGCCAACGGCGCCGATCCTTCGGCGCCGCCGGGCATCCGTATCCTGGCCCAGTTCATCCGCGACCTTTCGTTCGAAAGCCCGCACGCGCCTGAATCCCTGCGCGGTGGGGCGGCTCAGCCGCAGATCGAAGTGGGAGTCGAGCTGAACGCGAAGGGCCGCGACGACGGCTTGTTCGAGGTGGAGCTGAAACTCACAGCCCGGGCAACGCGCGAAAGCCAGGCCGTGTTTCACATCGAGATGGCCTACGCCGGTCTGTTCCAGATCATGGGCGTAGCGCAGGAGGATATCGAGCCGGTGCTGATGATCGAGTGTCCGCGCTATCTGTTCCCGTTCGCGAGGCGGATGATTGCCGACCTCACCGCAGAGGGCGGGTTTCCGCCGTTCATGCTGGAACCGCTAGATTTCGGCGGCATCTACCAGGCCCGCCTGGCCCAGGCCGAGGCAGCGGCCTCCGGCAACGCCTGAGGCGACCTCGGCTGGTTTTCAGGCTTCCTCGCGCAGCCATAGAGCGCCCTTGATCTCACCGCTCACGAAGGCGGCGTGTGCGGCCAGTTCGGCGGGCGTGGCGCGCGTAGAAAGCGGACGTGGCCGCTCGCCGTACACCGCCCGCGATGCGGCCACCGCGCTTTGTACGGCGACGTCGAGATCCAGACGCCGCTCGCGGCCGCCGCGCAGCTCGAGGTAAACCTGGGCCAGAAGCTTGGCGTCAACGAGGGCGCCGTGCTTTTCGCGCTCCGCCAGGGACACGCGGTAGCGCTTACAGAGCGCGTCAAGGGAATTGTACATTCCCGGAAACCGGCCCTGGGCCAGACCGAGCGTGTCGATCCAGCGGCCTTCGGCCAGCACGGGGTGGCCGGCAAGGGCCAGCTCATGATTGAGAAAGCCGCGATCGAAACCGGCGTTGTGAGCCACCAGGGAGGCATCGCCAATGAAATCGAGCAGGGCGAGGGCCACATCGGCGTCGCCGAAGCGCGGCTTGCCGGTCAGGAACTCGAGCGAAATACCGTGAACACGCTGCGCGTCGGGGTCGATTTCGCGCCCAGGATGTACATAGCGGTGAAAATGACGGCCCGTGGGTAACAGGTCGTCGAGCTCGACGCAGGCGATTTCGATCATTCGGTGACCCTGTCGCGGATCCAGCCCGGTGGTCTCGGTATCCAGAACGATCTCACGCGCCATCGTCGATCATTGCCCCGCTTCGGCGCGACCGCGCAAGGCTGCCAGGACCGTGTCGACTTGGCGCTCGGCGGCGGCCAGTCCGTGGCCTGTGTCGATGACGAAATCTGCCCGCGCGCGCTTCTCCGCGTCGGGCAGTTGGGCGGCGAGAATGGCGTCGAATTTGGCCTGCGTCATCCCCTCCCGCGACAGGACGCGCTCGCGCTGGACGTCCGCGGGTGCGGTTACGACCACCACCGCATCGACGCCGCGTTCGCCGCCGGTCTCGAACAGCAACGGAATATCGAGCACCACCAGATCGGCCTGGCGCGCGGCGGCGGCAGCGAAGAAGGCTGCCCTGGCCGTGCCCATGAGCGGGTGGACGATAGCATTGAGCCGCGCCAACGCCTCCGGCTGACCGAGCACGCGATCACCAAGGCGACGTCGGTCGATCGCCCCGCGCACCATCACGCCGGGAAACGCCGCCTCCACCGCAGCGACCGCCGCGCCCCCGGGCGCATATAGCCCGCGCACCTCGGCGTCGGCGTCGAGGATCGGGACCCCCACGCGGGCGAACATAGCGGCGGTCGTCGACTTGCCCATGCCAATCGAGCCGGTCAGCCCGACGACGATCACGATCGCGCCTCCATCGCCGCCAGGGCCAGGGCGCGGACGTCGACGTCCGCGGGCGGCGAGCGACCGAAAAGGGCTTCGAAACTGGGCCTCGCCTGACCGATCAGCATGGCGAGGCCGTCCACCGTCCGCAGCCCTCGAGCCTGTGCGGCGCGCAGCAGCGGCGTCACCAGCGGCCGATAGGTCATGTCCATTACGACAGCTTCGGCACACGCGCCGCTTAGCGGCGCCGCCGGCCCGCCAGAGATGGCGTTGATGATCGCGCCAGCGCCAGCGATAGCCTCCTCCGATCGCTCCGGCATGACGACCTTGACCCGATCGCCGAACGCAGCGACCAGGGCCTCGGCGCGCTCTGGCGTGCGGTTGATCACGCGTACCTCGGGCGCCCCTGCGTCGATGAAGGCGCTGATCGCTCCGCGTGCGGCCCCACCGGCGCCCAGTATCACCATGGGAGCCGCGGCCGGATCGAATCCGGGCGCCTGATCGGCGAACGCCGCTAGCAGGCCGACGCCGTCGGTATTGTCGGCGACAACAGCCCCGCCCGGTTCGAACAGCAGAAGGTTGGCCGCTGCCGCACGCCGCGCGCCCGGTAGCGCCCGGTCCGACAGCTTCAGAGCCATTTCCTTGAACGGCGCGGTGACATTGACGCCGCTCAGCACGCCGCCAAGTCTTCTGAGGGTGGGCTCGAAAGCCGACTCGGTCGTCGAGAAGGCGAAATAGGCCGCGCTCAGCCCTGCGGCCTCGATCCAGGCGGCGTGGATCAGAGGACTGAGCGAATGGTCGATCGGCCTGCCGACCACGGCAGCGAGCGAGACCGGATCGCCCGTGGCGACGCTCACCTCGCCAGGGCCCCGTGCAGGCGCAGCGCCGCCAACAATTGGATCAACGGCAGGCCGCGCACGGCGAAATGATCGCCCCGGACCTCCTCGAACAGCTGTGCGCCTTCCCCTTCGAGGTGATAGGCGCCGAGCGAGCCGAGCACCGCTTGGCCTTGCCGATGCAGATAGGCGTCGAGGAACTCGTCCGTCATCACGCGCATCGTAAGCACCGGGGTAGCCAAATGGCGCCAGATGACGGTTCCGTCTCGGGCCAGTGCGACCGCTGCGTGCAGGACATGAGAGCGACCGCGCAGACGGATGAGCTGCGCGCGCGCCTCGGGTAAGCCGCCCGGTTGGTCCATCGAAACGCCGTCCAGCTCCAGCGTCTGATCGGCGCCGATGATGAGCCCAGGCCGGGCGATGGACGTGGCCTTGGCTTCGGCCAGATGCTCGGCGATCGCGCGTGCCCCCCGACCCTCGGCGAGCAGGGCCGCTTTGTGCGGCGCCTCGTCCACGAGCGGCGCAGCGATCTCGAAAACCACCCCGGCATCTTGCAGGATTCGCGCGCGCGAGGCGCTGGTCGAGGCCAGCACCACGGGCGTCACCCGAGCACCTCGACCTGCCCGCGGCCACCGGAAATGATGTTGATGACCGCGGCCGCCGTCTCTTCCACGGATCGCCGGGTCACATCGATCACCGGCCAACCCTGACGCTCGAACAGCCGCCGCGCGGCGACTGTCTCAGCGCGTACAGCGTCGTTGTCGATGTAGCTGCTGTCACGAGTCTCGCGATGACCGCGGAGACGATTGCGCCGCAGATGCACCAGGCGGTCGGGCGATACCGTCAAGCCGACCACGGGCACCCTTTCCAACGTCAGCAAGGCGGGAGGCAGGCTGGCCTCGGGCACGAGAGGGACGTTGGCCGCGCGCACGCCGCGGTGCGCTAGGTAGATACAGGTCGGCGTCTTGGAGGTTCGCGACACGCCCACGAGCACCACATCGGCCCGGCCCAGATCCTGACCGCCCTGACCGTCATCGTGACCCAGGGCATAGGAGAGCGCGTCCATACGATTGAAATAGTCGGTATCAAGAGCGTACTGCGCCCCGACACGGGTGGACAGCGGCGCGCCCAGATACCAGGACAGCACAGACACCAGCGGATCGAGAGCGCCGATGCAGGGCATATCGAGCTCGGCGCAGCCTTTCTCGAGCACTGCGCGAAGGCTGCCGTCGACGATGGTGTGCAAGACCACTCCCGGCGCGTTGGCGATCTCGATCAAGGCGCGGTCGAGCTGTTTCTGTGATCGGACAAGGGCATAGATGTGTTCGATCGGCAGCACGTTGCTGAATCGCGCGCAGACCGCCCGCGCCATGGCGTTTAATGTCTCGCCGGTGGAATCCGAGACCAGATGGACATGAAAATACGTCGCGAGGCGCGAAGGAAGGGTCACCGGCCGACGCTCATGCCCTGATTTCTGTGCAGTTATGGTTAACGAAGCCTTAACCAATCGGACTTGGCGAGCATACCCGGACTAACACAATCTGGCCACGCCTGGGGACAGTCCCGCCACGGTGGACAAGCGCCCAGACTGCCCACAAGACGTCCCCATGCTGGCAACAGGGCAAAGGCCGCCGCCGCCACGGGTCAACCACTGGTGATAACTCGGTCAGATACCGCCTGCGTCCACGCTTAAAATGCTCGAAACCATAGCACTGGCAACGGCTTGCGAGGCGGTGCACCAGCCCGCGACAAACCTGTCCTCAGACCCGAACGCGGGGGGCAACGTGGGGTCGGGGCGTTAGCGGGCCGAACGGCGCCCGTCATCCGCGCCCTCTCTGCCATCACTTCAATCAAGAATCCTCTTTCTCAATCTTTGAAAGAGAGCCCCCCGGGCGCTGGGGGGCTTGAGACCAAAGCGCGGGTTCGATCTAAGGCGGGTCATGATCCTGGCAGAGAAACCCCGACTTCTTCGCGTACTCGCCGGCGAAACGCTCGAGCGTCCACCGATATGGTTCATGCGCCAGGCTGGGCGCTCGCTGCCGGAATACCGCGCCCTGCGTGAGACGGCGCCGGATTTCGTGGCATTTTGTCTCGACCCGCAGAAGGCTGCCGAAGCGACGCTGCAGCCCATGCGCCGCTTCGCCTTCGATGCAGCCATCGTGTTCGCCGACATACTGCTCATCCCACAGGCGCTAGGCCAGAAAGTCTGGTTCGAAGCGGGCGAGGGACCCAGGCTTGGACCGTTGCCGGCGCTCGCCGTCCTGGAATCCGGGGTGAGCGAATGCGCCGAGCGGCTTTCAGCGGTGGGCGCCACCCTGGGCCTCGTACGCGCGGCGCTGGAACCTCAGCGAACGTTGATCGGATTTGCCGGGGGGCCGTGGACCGTGGCGACCTACATGCTCGAGGGACGTGGCGGCGAGCGCGAGCACGCGCGGGCCCTAGCGTTCGATCAGCCGGACAAGATCGATGCCCTGATCGCCATCCTCGCCGCCGCGACAGCCCGGTACCTGGCCATGCAGGCCAGGGCTGGCGCCCAAGTTCTGAAGATATTTGAATCGTGGGCGGACCTTCTGCCTGAAGACGTATTCGAGCGCCTCGTTACACGGCCGCACGCGGCCATCATCAAGCACCTGCGAGACGATGGCATCGAGGCCCCTGTGATCGGGTTTCCTCGTGGTGCGGGCGCGCTGGTCGAGGGCTACGCCGACGCGGCCGGCGTGCAGGGCGTCGCTCTGGATGTGCAGGCCTCGGCGTCCCTAGGGCGACGCCTGCAGGCCCGGGTGGCGATCCAGGGAGCGCTCGACCCCCTGCTATTGCGCGCCGGCGGCGCGGCGCTCGATCGCCGGGTAGACGGGCTTCTCGAGCAGTGGGCTGGCGGGCCCTATGTCTTCAACCTGGGTCATGGCGTCTTACCGGACACGCCAATCGCCCACATCGAGCGGGTGGTGAGCCGAGTCACGCAAGCATGAGCGAGCCGCCGGCGGCGGACGCCCGAAGAATCGCGGTGGTGCTGTTCAACCTCGGGGGACCGGATAAACCGGCCGCCGTGCGACCCTTTCTGCGAAACCTGTTCGCCGATCCCGCGATCATCCGCGCGCCGGCATTGGTGCGCCTGCCGCTCGCGGAACTGATCTCCCGGCTTCGAGCTCCATCGGCTATCGCAAACTATGCCGTTATGGGGGGCGGCTCGCCGATCCTTTCCGAAACCGAGCGCCAGGCACGCGCTCTCGAGACCGTGCTGAGGGCCAAGCTGCCGGGGGATGTGGTCGAGGTGTTCATCGCCATGCGCTATTGGCGACCGATGATCCCGGAAGCGGGGCGAAAGGCAGCCGGGTTTCAGCCGGATCGGGTGGTGCTGTGTCCGCTGTATCCGCAATTCTCGACAACGACGACCGCTTCCTCGCTCGCCGAGTGGACGCGGAATTACCGGGGCGGGGGAGAGGTGCATGCGATCTGCTGCTGGTACGACAACGCCGGCTTGATCGAGGCGCACGCGGAGCAGATCGAGGCCGTTTGGAACGCGGCCGGGCGGCCCAAGGTGAGGCTGCTGTTCTCCGCGCACGGGTTGCCACAGCGTATCGCCGCTGACGGCGATCCCTACCAATGGCAGATCGAGGCCACTTGCGCCGCAATCGCCGCGCGTCTGGGCAACGCATGGGACTGGCAGATCTGCTATCAGAGCCGGGTCGGACCCTTGGAGTGGATCGGGCCGGCCACCCCCGATGCAATCCGCGCCGCTGGTGCGGATGGACTGGGCGTTCTGATCGATCCGGTGGCTTTCGTGTCGGAGCACATCGAGACCCTGGTCGAGTTGGATCGCGACTACGAGGAGTTGGCCCGCGCGGCCGGGGTGCAGGTCTATCTGCGCGCGCCCGTGGTCGGCATCACGCCGGCCTTCATAGATGGCCTGGCGGACGCCGTGCAGCGCTCGCTCGCTCGTCCGGGGGCCTGCCCGGATGGTATAGCCTGTCCGTCGGCGCAGGGCCGGTGCGGCCGCCGGTCGCCGGACCTCGCCGCGTGACCTATAATCTCCTGCGCGGATTTCACATCCTGGCGGTGATCGCCTGGATGGCGGGTCTGCTCTATCTGCCGCGCCTTTTCGCCTATCACAGCACCACATCGGTCGGTTCGGAGACCGACGAGACCTTCAAGGCCATGGAGGCCCGTTTGATGGCGATCATCATGACACCAGCGATGGTCGCCGTTATCGTACTGGGCGCGTGTCTGGTCTGGTATGACGCCACCCAGCAGCACTGGGGCTGGAGATTCCTGGCCACGCCGTGGATGTCGGCTAAGCTGGCGGGTGTGGCCTTTCTGTTGGGCTTCCAGGCTTTTCTCGCGCGAGCCAGGCGCGATTTCGCGGCCGGTCAGCGCACGCGCTCGGCGCGCTTCTGGCGCATGACCAATGAGCTCCCATTTTTGGCCGCTGTCTTGATCGTGCTCGCCGTAACCACCAAGTTCCACCTTTAGGGGCCGTCCACTGCTCTTGACGGCGGCGCCGCTATATGGTTCGGCTCAGGGCGAAGCACGGTCCATCGCACAGGACCATTGCTTTCCCGCCTCACAGGGTCGCGCTCCCGCTCCATCGGGCAGCCGCGCGATCCACCCCCGCTTCGATCCCCCTCACCGATGCCGGCGCCAAAGCGCCAGAGCGGCGGTGGACGGCAACCATGGGCTCGCGCCCGGTCCCATCACCAACGAGTTTATCATTCATGTCAGAAACACTCGAAATCTCGTCCGACGACACGGTCGATGATCTCGCCGCCGGCGGCCGCGAGCCGTCGGAGCCGACCGAGGCCAGCAAGGCGATCGCCGCTCTGGGCCTCACCCGTATGTCTTTGCAGGAGCTGAAGGAGAAATCCCCCGCCGACCTGCTGGCGTTCGCCGAAACGTTCGACGTCGAGAACGCGAACGCGATGCGCAAACAGGACATGATGTTCGCGATCCTGAAGACGGCCGCCGAGGAGGGCGTCGAGATCTTTGCCTCCGGCACCTTGGAGGTGGTGCAGGATGGCTTCGGTTTCCTCCGCAGTCCCGAGGCCAACTACCTGCCCGGGCCGGACGACATCTATGTCAGCCCCTCGCAGATCCGACGCTTCGGCTTGCGGACTGGCGACACGGTGGACGGCGGCATCCGAGCCCCGCGCGAGGGAGAACGCTACTTCGCCCTGGTCAAAGTCGATCAGATCAATTTCGAAAACCCCGACAACGTTCGCCACAAGGTCCATTTTGACAATCTCACGCCGCTCTATCCCGAGGAGCGAATGGTCATGGAGATCGACGATCCGACCTTGAAGGACCGCTCCGGACGGGTGATCGACATCGTCGCGCCGCTCGGCAAGGGCCAACGCTGCCTGATCGTGGCCCCGCCCCGGGTGGGCAAGACCGTGATGCTGCAGAACATCGCCAAATCGATCGCGGCCAACCACGCTGACTCATATCTGATCGTTTTGCTGATCGACGAGCGGCCCGAGGAAGTGACCGATATGCAGCGCACGGTGCGCGGAGAGGTCATCTCCTCCACGTTCGACGAGCCGGCCACGCGCCACGTGCAGGTGGCGGAGATGGTGATCGAAAAGGCAAAGCGCCTTGTCGAGCACAAGCGGGACGTGGTGATCCTGCTCGATTCGGTAACCCGGCTCGGCCGAGCCTACAACACCACCGTTCCCTCTTCCGGCAAAGTGCTGACCGGCGGCGTAGACGCCAACGCGTTGCAGAAGCCGAAGCGATTTTTCGGCGCCGCCAGAAACATCGAGGAGGGCGGTTCGCTGACGATCATCGCCACCGCCTTGATCGATACCGGGAGCCGGATGGACGAAGTGATCTTCGAGGAGTTCAAAGGCACCGGCAATTCCGAGATCATTCTCGATCGCAAGGTTGCCGATAAGCGCATCTTCCCGGCGATCGACGTGTTGAAATCCGGCACTCGAAAGGAAGAACTGATCACCCCGCGCGATCAGCTGCAGAAGACCTTCGTGTTGCGTAGGATCTTGAACCCGATGGGCCCTCAAGACGCGATCGAATTCCTCCTCGACAAGCTGCGCAATGCCAAGAACAACGCCGACTTCTTCCAGTCGATGAACACCTGACCGTCCGAATGGCTCAGCGCGTGAGCCGGCCGGCGAAGAACGTCAGGGTACGCTCGTTGGCCAGCGCCGCGTCGGCGGCGTCATAGTGCTCGCCGCCCTTGCGCGCGAAGGCGTGTTCGCGGCCAGGGTAGGTGTGGATCTGCGCGAGCGAGTGGTCTTTCAACGCCTGGGCGATCAAGGCGCGCGCCTCTGGCGGTACGAACTGGTCGTTTTCGGCTATGTGCAGCATTAGAGGCGTCACGAGGGTGTCCGCCTCGGCCAGGCGGCGCTCTATGCCGACGCCATAGTAGGAGACAGCTGCATCGACGTCTGTGCGCGTGGCGGCGAGGAACGCCAATTGCCCGCCCAGGCAGAAGCCGACCGCGCCCACTGGGCCCGAACAGCCTTCGTCAGCTCGAGCGTGCGAGATCGCGGCCTGGATGTCCTTCACGCCGAGATCGATGTCAAAGGCGTTGAAGAGTTCGAACGCGCGTTTCAGCTCCGCCTCACTGCCGTCGGTGAGCTGGATCCCCGGCTCGATGCGCCAGAACAGATCGGGGCAAATTGCCAGGTACCCGGCGCCGGCGAACGCGTCGGCGGTGTCGCGCATAACTTGATTGACGCCGAATATCTCCTGAATGACCACAACCGCCGGCGCAGGCGCGCGCGGGGGGCGGGCGACATAGGCGCCCATGGCGCCTCCAGAGGTGTGGATGGCGGCGGTCTCGGTCATTTTCGGGGCTCTCCGTGACGGGCTCTCGTGGGATTGCGAAGAGCCTCTAGCGGCTGGCGGTCGAGTTGGCCCATAACAATCTCGTGGGTTCGAGAGGCGGCGCCATGAAAGTCAGTCTGGAAGTCGATTGCACGCCATTGGAGGCGCGAAGCTTCCTGGGCTTGCCGGATGTCAGCGGATTGAACGAGCATCTCGTCAGGGAAATGAAGGCGCGTATGGACGCCAACCTGGCCATGATCGCGCCTGACGAGCTGATGAAGTCATGGATGACGTTCGGGGGACAAGCCTCCGAGCAATTTCTCAAACTGATGACCGCGGCCACCAGCGCCGCCAAGAGCGCCACGTCCCCGCCGAAGTGACAGCGACGCTGTTCGCCCTGGCCACGGCGCCCGGACGCGCCGCGGTTGCTGTGGTGCGACTGACCGGACCCTCGGCGGGTGACGTGACGCGTAGGCTCAGCGGGCCGCTCCCGCGGCCACGCCGGGCCAGTCTGCGCACCATCCGGGATGCTCAGGGCGCGCCGATCGACCGGGCGCTGGTGCTGTGGTTCCCGGGCCCGGCCAGTTACACGGGTGAGAACAGCGCCGAGTTTCAGCTGCACGGCGGCCAAGGCGTGATCGACGCTGTGTCTCGCGCGCTACTCGCCGCGGGAGCGTTGCCGGCCGGACCCGGAGACTTCACCCGTCGCGCCTTTGAAAATGGCCGGCTCGATTTGGACCAGGCCGAGGCAGTCGCTGATCTGGTCGATTCTGAAACCACCGCCCAGGCGCGTCAGGCGCTGGGTCAGCTCGATGGCCGCCTGGGGCGTAGGTATCAGGCATGGCGCGACTCTCTAGTCGAAGCCTTGGCGCAGCTCGAGGCCGCGGTCGACTTCCCCGACGAGGAGATACCGGACACCGTCGCCGAGCAGGCGCGCTCGGCTTTGACGCACTTGGTAGGCGAGCTCGAGGGGGCGCTGTCCGACCAAGCCCGGGGCCGCCGCGTGCGCGAAGGCTACCGGGTGGCCGTCATCGGCGCCCCGAACGCCGGCAAAAGCAGCCTGTTCAACGCCCTGGTAGGGCGTGACGCCGCTATCGTCACGGCGGCCGCGGGCACCACGCGCGATATCATCGAGGGACCGATCGTCCTGGACGGCTACCGGGTCCTTGTCGCCGACATGGCGGGCCTCCGCGCCAGTGACGATGCGATCGAGGCGGAGGGGGTTCGCCGCGCCATGGCGTGGGCCAGCCAGGCCGACGCCCGCCTCTGGGTTGTGGATGGAAGCGACGATCAGCAGGCTTGGCGCCTGGCCGCTGATATGGTGCGCGCCGGCGACCTGACCCTGATCAACAAGACCGATCTACCGGCCGGGACCGATACGAGCACGGCGCGCGCAGCCGCCGAGCGGGCTGGCGCTTCGGTCGCCGAGCTTTCCCTCGTAGACGGCGATGCGACGATCGTGCTGGAATGGATCGCCGCGCGGGCGAGGAAGGACATGGCCGGTAGGGATTTTCCGGCTGTCACCCACGCGCGACATGCAGTCGCGCTGCGCGAGAGCCTGGAGCACCTCCGACGCGGCCTGAGCCGTTTGAATGAACCTGAGCTTGCGGCGGAGGACGCCCGTCTGGCCGCGCGCGCCCTGGCGCGGATCACCGGTCGGGTCGACGCCGAAGATGTCCTGGCGCGGCTGTTCGCAAGCTTCTGCATAGGCAAGTAGCTGTTTCACGTGAAACGCGCGTCGTTCGTCTCGACCCCTCCACTGCGATACGTTAGGAAATGCGCCCGCAGCGAAGGCAGACAAGCCGCGTGACCGAGGACGGCCTATTGGATCCTTACTGGGACGTGATCGTGATCGGAGGCGGTCATGCCGGTTGCGAGGCCGCAGCGGCAGCCGCACGCATGGGCGCGACGACACTGCTCCTGACACACCGTCTAGAGACCATCGGCGAAATGTCGTGCAATCCGGCAATCGGCGGCCTGGGCAAGGGTCACCTCGTGCGCGAGATAGATGCCCTGGACGGGCTCATGGGTCGCATCGCCGACGCCGCCGGGATCCAGTTCCGGCTTCTGAATCGATCTCGCGGACCTGCGGTGCGCGGCCCCCGCGCCCAGATCGATCGGGCGCTGTATCGCCGTCACATGCGCGCCGCCCTCGAAGCCCAGGACGGCCTCACCTTGATGGCCGAGGCCGTCGAGGACTTGACGGTCGAAGATGGCCGCGTCACGGGCGTCGTGGGGGTCAGCGGGCGGGTCTATCGAGGCCGAACAGTGGCGCTCACTACCGGCACATTTCTAAAGGGTGTGATTTGCAGGGGCGACGAGCGCGTCGGCGCCGGGCGGGATGGCGAGGCGCCGGCTGTCGGCCTGGCCGATCGACTCTATGGTCTTGGTCTGGCGATGGGCCGCCTGAAGACCGGAACCCCGCCGAGGCTCGATGGCGCCACGATCGCTTGGGATCGCCTGGACACGCAGCCGGGCGACACGCCGCCCACCCCGTTCTCCTTCCTGACCGAAAATATCACCACACCGCAGGTGGTCTGCGGGGTGACCGCCACCACGGCGCGAACGCACGCGATCATCGCAGCTCATCTCGGAGAATCAGCCGTTCACGGCGGCCGCCTAACCGGCCGCGGACCGCGCTATTGCCCGTCGATCGAAGACAAGGTGGTGCGCTTCGCCGAGCGAGACAGTCACCAGATCTTTCTCGAGCCGGAGGGCCTGGACGACTCGACGATCTATCCGAACGGCATTTCAACTTCCTTGTCCGCCGATACACAGACAAGGTTCGTGTGGACTATACCGGGGTTGGAGTCGGCGCGGATCCTGAAGTACGGCTACGCGATCGAATATGACTTTGTTGATCCGCGCGAACTGTCGTCCAGCCTTGAAGTCAAACGCCTCGCCGGCCTATTTCTTGCTGGCCAGATCAACGGCACCACGGGCTACGAGGAAGCCGGGGCTCAGGGTTTGATGGCCGGGATCAACGCGGCCTTGGCCGCGCGCCGAGCGCCGCCCGTCAGCCTGGGACGCGACACAGCCTATATCGGCGTGATGATCGACGATTTGGTGACGCGCGGTGTGACGGAGCCGTACAGGATGTTCACCAGCCGGGCGGAGTTCCGCCTTCGTCTGCGGGCCGATAACGCCGATCAGCGGCTGACCGCCCTTGGCATCGGATTTGGCTGCGTCGGGGGCAGCCGCGCAGGCGCCTTCGAAGCGAAGATCAGGCGTCTCGACGCCGTGCGCCAGGAAGTGGCAAGTCTCTCACTGAGCGCCTCCGAGGCGGCCAAAGCCGGTTTCAGGGTCAATCCCGACGGTCAAAGGCGAGGGTTTGCGCAGCTACTGAACCACTCTCAGATCGGGTTTGACGACCTGCTAGCTATATGGCCCCAGATCGGGGCGTGGCCGGCCGATGCCCGCGAGCAGGTCGAGATCGAGGCCGTATACCTGGGCTATCTGGACAGACAGGACGCCGACGTAGCCCTGTTCAGGCGCGACGAAGACCTGCTGATCAGCCCCGATCTCGATTACGACGCCTTGGGTGGACTCTCGCACGAGGCGCGCGAGAAGCTGGCGAGCGTTCGGCCTGGTACGCTGGGTCAGGCGGCCCGGATCGAAGGTGTCACGGCTGGCGCGCTAAGTGCCCTACTCTCCCATGTTCGCCGCCGCGCCGCCTGAGGCGTTGCTTGCGCAGCCGGAGTGGCTCGAGGCGATTGGGGCGAACGCCGCGCGGCTGGCGGATGTCGAGCGTTACCGCGCCCTGCTCACCTTGGCCAACGAAACGGTCAATCTTGTGGGGGCGGCCACGCTCTCGGATTTCTGGAATCGACACTTTATCGACAGCGCTCAGCTGGTGCGGTGGGCGCCAGAGGCTATGGTCTGGGCGGACCTTGGGTCCGGGGCCGGGCTCCCGGGCGTAGTGGTGGCGATCCTGCTCAAGCATCGCCCGGGCGCCAGGGTGCACCTGGTAGAGAGCACCGCGAAGCGCTTCGCGTTTCTGAAGCGTCTAGTCGAGGCGCTGGAGCTACCAGCCGACGTACATCACGCCCGAGCTGAAACCCTCTCGCTCGAGGTCGAGATCGTCACCGCGCGAGCCTGCGCCCCGTTGGCTCGGCTCCTGGAATTTGCCGAGCCTTATCTGGCGCGCGGAGCGCGGGGCCTGTTCCTGAAGGGCGCGGAGGTGGATGCCGAGATCACCGAAGCGCGTCGGCGCTGGCGTTTTGTGGCGACGTCGAACCCGAGCTTGAGCGATCCGCGCGGGCGTGTGCTGGCGATTTCGGAGCTTGCCCGTGCAGGCCACCGCTAACCCCTTGCGCGTGCTCGCCATCGCCAATCAGAAGGGTGGTGTGGGCAAGACCACCACCGCGATCAATCTGGGCACCGCCCTGGCGGCCGTCGGCGAGCGGGTGCTGCTGGTCGACGCCGACCCGCAGGGCAACGCCTCGACCGGGCTGGGTGTGCCGCCGCACCGACGTGAGCGGACTGTCTATGACATTCTCATGGAATCGGTAGCGATCGAGGCGGCTGCGATCCCGACAGCGGTTCCTGGGCTCGATCTGCTGGCCGGCGAGGCTGACCTTTCGGGCGTCGAGCTCGAGCTCGGCCACACGCCCGGGCGGGCGTTCAGGCTACGCGACGCTTTGGCCCGAACGCGGAGCGCGGGCTCGTACAGCTACGCCCTGATCGATTGTCCCCCCTCTCTCAATCTACTGACGCTGAACGCCATGTCCGCGGCCGACGCGATCCTGGTCCCGCTGCAATGCGAGTTCTTCGCGCTGGAGGGTCTCACCCAACTGATGCGCACTGTGTCCATGGTTCGCGACTCGCTCAATTCGGCGCTGGAAATCCAGGGAATCGTGCTGACCATGTACGATCGGCGCAACGCGCTCTCTGCGCAGGTCGCGCGCGACGTCCGCGAGACTTTGGGCGAGAAGGTTTATCACACCATGATCCCGCGAAACGTCCGAGTGTCGGAGGCGCCTTCCTTCGGCAAGCCGGCGCTGATCTACGATCTGAAGTGCGCCGGCAGCCAGGCCTACCTCCGGCTGGCGCGCGAGGTTCTGGCCCGGGAACGCGTCGCCCGAGCCGTGCGGGCTTGAGCCGGATGCGGGAATCTTGGAGAGGCGACCATGGCTGAGGGCCGACGTGGATTGGGAAGAGGCCTCTCGGCCCTGCTGGACGAGGCCGAGGCCGCCACCACTCCGGAAGGCCGCCGCGCCGCCGGGGCCATCGACCTGCCAATCGACCTCGTCGAGCGCAATCCCGATCAACCGCGACGCCACTTTGGAGAAGCCGAACTGGCCGAACTGGCCGCCTCGATCCGGGAGCGAGGCGTGATCCAGCCGATCCTGGTCCGTCGGCTCGCGAGCGATGCCTCGCGCTACCAGATCGTTGCTGGGGAGCGCCGTTGGCGGGCTTCGCAAATGGCCGGATTGCACGCGATCCCCGCCTTGGTGCGTGAGTTGACCGACCTTGAGGTGATGGAGATGGCTCTGATCGAGAACATTCAGCGGGCCGACCTCAATGCCTTGGAGGAGGCGAACGGCTATGCGGCGATGGTCAAGGCCTTCAATCGCAGCCACGACGCCATCGCCGGGATTGTCGGCAAGAGCCGAAGCCATGTCGCCAACACTCTGCGTCTGATGCGCCTCCCGCCTTCGGTGCGAGAGCACCTCGAGGCGGGACGGCTGAGCGCCGGGCACGCTCGCGCCCTACTCGACCTGGAGACGGCGACGGACCTAGCCGATCAAATTGTAGCCAAGGGACTGAATGTGCGCCAAGCCGAGGAGATGGCGCGGCGAGCGAGGTCGTCGCCGGCCCGCAAGGCGCGCGCTCCGCATGCCCGAATGGTCAAGGACGCCGACACAGCGGCGCTGGAGGGTGATCTGTCCAGTGTGCTCGGCCTTGATGTGGACATCCGGGATGCAGGTGGTCGGGGCGAAGTGCGGATCGCGTATCGAAGCCTGGAACAGCTCGACGACCTCTGTGCCCGGCTGACGCGGTCGCCGCCGGGCTCCCTATAACCCTAGCCGACGCGCCTTGCCGGCGATGGAGAGCGCCGCGCGCTCAGCGATGAGCTGATCGGGCGCGCCTGCGGATTTGCAGGCGAGATCGGCGGCCACAAGGTCGCCTTGCACCGGCTGCAGGTCCGCCAGGCGCCACAGGCGAGCCTGACGCAGGAATTCCGCCTCGTTCTTCCAGAACACGAAAGCGCCCTTGGCCGCCTCCCGCGCCGTGGCGCCGCCCATGCGCAGGGTGATTGCGCGCCGCAGACGCGCCAGATGCATCCCGAGCGCGCGCACCGCTGCGGGCCCGCCTTCGCCTTCGCGCGCGGCGCGCCGCAGTCCCGCCTGCGCGGCGCCCAGCCGACCGCCGAAGGCGTCGCTGGCCGCCTCCGCCAGCGAGGCCGCCGGCTCGACCCCGAGAAATTCCGTCAGGCTATCCGCGCTGGCGGGGCGTCCGCCGGCGGCAGGGCCGAGGAAGAGGATCAGCCGCTCGATCTCCTGGCGCGCAACGCCTCGTTCATGCGGGAGGCGCGAAACGAAGAGTTCCAAGGCTTCGGTGTCAAGTGACAGTCCTTCGCCGGACAGGGCCTCGCGGGTAAAACGGGCGAAATCGACGGCTTCGTCCTCATAGCACGGGATGATTATGCACTCCGCCGCCTTCTCCGCGACCCTGCGCAGGGGCGAGTCTCTCGGGAGGTCGCGCGCTTCGACGAGGAAAAAGGCCTCCGGATTGAGCGTGCCGGCGAGATGATCGGCCAGGGCTTCGGCAGCGAGGCGGTCTGCCCCGGCGCGCTCGTCGTCAAGTCGCAGTCTGACCAGCCGCCGACCGCCCATCATCGAGACCGCCGCAAGCTCGCCATGCAGCCGGGCGAGGTCTGCTTCTATGTCCGCTTGAGTAAGGCGGGCGACGTCGAAAGGATCGTCCGGGTGTCGTGTCACCCTGGCGGCCAACGCAACGGCGCGCTCTCGCACCACGCCCGCGTCAGGGCCGTAGAGCACCGTCGCGCGTGCTTCTGGGTCGGGCTTTGCCAGGAAGCGCTCTATATCCTGCCGACGCTTGAGGATCATCGCGCGTCAACAGCGATCAGCGGCTGGCATGTCCGGCCATCCAGGCGGCAAGATCCAGCTGGATCTTACGGGCTGCATCAGCCGCCGCTCTCTGCTGAGTGTCCTGCCGCGCGGCGATGCCGGCGTAAGGCGCATCGGCGGCGTCATAGCTGACTTGGCTGGAGACCTCGCCGCTGTGAGCGACGACTCCGGAGGAGATATTCGTCAGGGTGTAGCGCACCGTGACGCCGAGTTGGTACCGTTCGGCAACATTGTCGATGCGCAGGCCACGGGGATCACGCGTCTGCTCAACGCTATAGTCCAGACGCCAAAGCGCGGCGACGCTCTTGTCCCGCGCCAAATCATCGTCAAGGCTCTCGCGGACGAGATAGGCGACGCGGCCTTCGGGCGCAGCCACCTCGATCGAGGACAATCCACTGGATAGGCCGGGAGTCCCGTAGAGAGGCGTAAATCCGCATCCGCCCAGTGTCACCAATGGCGCGATGCAGGCCAGCGCTAGCCACCAGCCCCGCATCAGCCCGTCACCAAGTTGACGATCCGATCCTGGACGACGATCAGCTTGCGAACCAACCTGCCCTCGAGACGTGCGGCGATGTCCGGGTCCGACATGACGATCTCGCGCACGACGCTTTCAGCGGCGCCAGCCGGGGCTCGCACTTCTCCGCGTCGCCTGCCGTCGATCTGCACCGGGATCACCTTTTCGTCGTCATTCGCAAGGGACGGGTCGGCGACCGGCCAGGGCGCCGTGGCGACCATGCCCACTCCGCCTAGCCGCCGCCAGCCTTCCTCGGCCAGATGCGGCGCGAACGGCGCGATCAGCCGGGCCATCACGCTCAACGCTTCGCGGCGGGCCGACAGAAGCGGCGCCTCGGTCCCTGCTGCTGACGCGACGCGCAGCGCCGCGACAAATTCGTAAAGTCGCGCGACCCCGCTGTTGAAGCGGAAGCCCTCGATGGCGTCGGTCACCGCGGCGATCGCGCGATGGGTGGCGCGGCGAAGGGCAATCGCCGGGGCGTGGTCCTCGTGGTGGCCCGGGAGGCAAGGCTCATCCGAGCCCGCCGGCGGTTCGGCGTCGAACTCCGCCCAAATACGGTGAATCAGCCGGGACGCGCCTTCGACCCCAGCGGCGGTCCATTGCACGTCTCGCTCCGGCGGCGAGTCCGATAGCACGAACAGCCGTGTTGCGTCGATCCCATGCGTATCCGCGATGTCGGCGGGCGCGACGACATTGCGTTTGGATTTCGACATCTTTTCCGGGTCGCCGATCACCAGAGGCTCGCCGCTGACGGCATCGAACGCCCGGCGGGTAGCGCCTTCGCTTCGCACCTCCACCTCGGGCGGCGCGACCCAGTCGCCGTTCTGTCGGCGGTAGGTCTCGTGGGTCACCATGCCCTGAGTGAACAGTCCCGTGAACGGCTCGGTAGCCGATAACAGCCCCTCGTCATGAAGCGCTCGGGTGATGAAACGGGCGTAGAGCAGATGAAGTACGGCATGCTCGATTCCGCCGATGTACTGGTCCACGGGCAGCCAACGATCGGCCGCCGTCCTATCGATCGCACCCTCCGCCGCCGGGTCGGTGAAGCGGGTGAAATACCAGGAGGAATCGACGAAGGTGTCCAGAGTGTCGGTCTCACGCTCGGCGGGGCCGCCGCAGTGCGGACAGCAGACATGCTTCCAGGTCGGATGCCGGCTGAGCGCATTGCCAGGTCGACTGAAATCCATGTCCGTCGGCAGGCGGACGGGCAGGTCGCGGTCGGCCACCGGCACAATGCCGCAGTCGGGACAATGAACGAGGGGTATCGGACAACCCCATCCACGCTGGCGCGAAACACCCCAGTCGCGCAGGCGATAGACCGTCGCCCCTTCACCACGGCCCTCGGCCTCGACGCGGGCAATGGCGGCCGCCTTGGCAGACTCTATGTCCAATCCGTCGAGGAAGTCCGAGTTGTACAACCGTCCTTTCCCGACATAGGCCTCCAGTTTCACGTGAAACACATCCGCACGCTCGCCGGGCGGCAACACGACCGGCAGAATCGGCAGACCGTATTTGCGTGCGAAATCAAGGTCCCGTTGATCGTGCGCCGGGCAGCCGAAGATTGCGCCTTGGCCGTAATCCATCAAAACAAAGCTGGCGATCCAAACCGGCAGGCGGCGGCCGGCGTCAAACGGGTGTGCAGCAGTGATTCCCGTGTCGAACCCGAACTTTTCGCCCGCCTCCAGGTCGGCCGTGGAGGCGCCGCCAACCCGGCGGGCGGCGAGGAACGCGGCCGCGGCGGGATTCTGCTCGGCGACGGCTTTGGCCAGGGGATGATCGGGGGCGACGGCCAGGAAACTGGCGCCGAACAGCGTATCCGGCCGGGTCGTGTAAACGCTCAATCCTGTGGCGGGGGCCCCGGGCGACAGATCGAAGGTCAGACACAGGCCTTGTGAGCGGCCGATCCAGTTTTCCTGCATCGTGCGGACCTTGTCCGGCCAATGCTGGAGCCCGGCGAGACCCTCGAGCAGCGCGTCGGCGTAGTTGGTGATCCGCAGGAACCATTGCGTCAGCTTGCGTCTCTCGACAGGGGCGTCCGAGCGCCAGCCACGGCCGTCGATGACCTGCTCGTTGGCGAGCACCGTCATGTCGACGGGGTCCCAATTGACCGTACTCTCCTTCCGGTAAGCCAGTCCTCGGCGATAAAGCATCAAAAACCAGGCCTGTTGCCGACCATAATAGGCTGGATCACAGGTGGCGAACTCACGCGACCAGTCGAGCGACAGGCCCAGGCGCTTGAGTTCCTCACGCATGGTGTCGATGTTCGCCAGCGTCCAGGCGGCCGGATCGACGCCCCGTTCGGCGGCGGCGTTCTCGGCCGGCAGGCCGAAGGCATCCCAGCCCATGGGATGAAGCACTTCGAAGCCCCGCGCTCGCTTGTAGCGGGCGACCACATCGCCGATGGCGTAGTTACGCGCATGGCCGACATGCAGGTGTCCCGACGGGTAGGGAAACATCTCCAGCGCGTAGAACTTCGGCTTTTCGGACTCTTCCCTGGCGCGGAAAACATCGGCGGCGGCCCAGGCGGCGCGCCACCTCGGCTCGACCTCCTTGGGATCGTAGCGGGCCATGGAACTTGTATGCGGCTCGGCGTCAGGCCGCCTAGCCGTGCAGATTGGACAACCGCAGCTGCCGGGCGCGGGTCAGGATGGCGTTTTCTATGTCGGTGGAAGTCTGGGCGGCGGTAGGGCTGGGCGACCAACCGCCAGCGCCGTTACTGATCTCTTTGAATACTGTGACGTTCAGCCCGTCGGCGCGCAGGCGGGCATCGAGAATATAGACCGTCGCCTTGAAGCGCTCGTCGGGTTTCTCGGGATTGACATACCAGTCCGTGATGACCACCCCGCCGTAAGGATCGGCCGACTGGAGCGGCATGAAAGCGAGTGTGTCGAGCGTCGCGCGCCAGAGATAGCCGTTGACGCCGATAGTTGCCGCCGGCGCGCTGCGCGAACTGGCGCCCATAGGATGTCCGGCCCGCCCCCCGCAGGCGCCGAGCCCCAGGATGGCCAAAGGCAGCAGGGCTACGGCAAAACCGCGCCCGATCGATCCGGGGCCGGCCCCAACGCGCCTGTCCGCCATGCTCATCAATTCACTCGTTCGCCTTCGTAGCGCCGGCGGGCGCCGACGGTTTCGCCCCGCAGCGCGTGGGTCTATAACATTCGCGCCACGCCGCCAAACGAGAATCACGTGGCGTGACGGCAACAGGCCCGGAATGAACGCGGCGCCCCACGCGAGATTCGGAGCGCGGCGTGTTGACCTTTTCGAACATCCCTCCCTAATCCTAACTCGGCGTCGGGTCCGCGAACCCGCAGCGACGCCATTGGGGTAAGAGAAAGTTCGCCGTGACGCTCCGACCGGTCCTCATCGCCGCATCGGCCGCCATCGCCCTAGGGGCGGCGGCCGGAGGCGTCCAGGCCCGAGTCGGGGGTGCTGACCTGATCCTGGCCGCCAACGATTTCGTCACTCCGTCCTATGGCGAGACGTCCACAGTCCCGCGGAGCACGCTGGAATGGAATCCGCGGAAGGGCCGTTGGGGCCTTGCCCTTGGTGTCGAGCAGCACTCTGAACGTGACGTGCAATGGAAGGACGTCTCGCCGGGCGTCTATTATCGCGTCACCAAGCGGCTTCATATCGGCGGCGCTGTCAGCTTGGCGCCTGATCAGGCTGACAATCTAAGGCTGGGCCAGCCGCAATTGCCCGCGCCACGGGTGCGGCTGGAAACCACCTTCAAGTTCTGAGCCGCTGAAAGGCCGCGCTTCGGCGGTCTCTCCCATCAAGGCCTCGACTGCCGCCAGTCCGACGAGTCCGCTGGCGCTTAGGCCCCGCGCGGTGCGCGCATTGATTCCGCCGAGGGCATAGGCGGGTCCGGGGGCTGCCCGCACAAAGACTGCAAGCCGCCGAGACCCGAGCGGCCGGCCGGCCGACGGGCTCGCGCTGGCGAATACCGGAGAGATCACGAGAGCGTCCACGCCGGCCCTGCGCGCCCTGAGGCATGCCGGAAGGTCATGGGCGGCGGCGGTTACCACGAAGCGGCGGCGCAGTTGGCGGACCACGCCAGCCCGGTGCGCATCGCGCTGCGGAAGATGCACGCCGTCCGCCCGCAGGCGAGTCGCCAATCCGATATCTGCGCCGACGAAGAAAAGCACCCCCCGCGAACGAGCGAGCCGAGCGATCGCCTTTCCCTGCGACGTGGCGGCGGCCAATCCGAAAGTGCGGAACACCACGGCCGACCCAATGGGCAGACTTCCGACGGCAGCCTGCAGGTCCGGCGTCCGCCAGGGGTCGCTGAAGAACAGCAACGGTGGTAACGCCTTTCCTCGAGGCGCTCTGGCCCTCAACATTCTGGCTAACCTGCACAATGTCAGAGTTTCAGGCCGAAGCGATGCTCGCTTCACCGCCAGGCGCCCGTGCCCGCGATCAGATCCTGGCGCGCATCGCCGCCGCGGCGCGGCGCGCCGGCCGCGACCCTATGGGTGTCATCCTGACGGCGGTCTCCAAGCAACAGACTTGGGATGCCGTGGCCCCGGTGTTGGCCGACGGCCAAAGGGTGTTCGGGGAGAACAGGGTCAAGGAGGCGTCTCAGCGTTGGGGAGACCGCAGGACCGGGCTCGAGCTGCGCCTGATCGGCCCACTGCAGACCAACAAAGCTCGCGAAGCGATGGCGCTGTTCGACGTGATCGAGACCCTCGACCGTCCGCGTCTGGCACGGGTGATCGCCGAGGAAGCCCAGGCGCTCGGCGGTTGCCCCCGCCTGCTCGTCCAGGTCAACGTCGGCGAGGAGCCTCAGAAAGCGGGGGTCGCGCCGCTTGAGACAGGCCCGTTCGTCGAGCATTGTCGCACTGTGCTGGGCCTGCCGGTGGAGGGATTGATGTGCATCCCGCCTGCGGACGAGGCGCCCGGACCATACTTCGCGTTGCTGGCCAAGCTGGCGCAGCGATCTGGCTTGGCCGAGCTCTCGATGGGTATGAGCGCCGATTTTGAGACGGCCGTCCGCCTGGGCGCGACCGCCGTCAGGATAGGTTCGGCTCTGTTCGGATCCAGGCCCGCTCACTTCTAGCTGGCGCCCGAGCTCGCGGCGATCCGCAAGACGTCGTTAGGGCCCGCGCGGCTCACGATATCCAGCAGATCGGCGCGCCCCGTCGCTATGCAGCCATCGGTGGGCGCAAAATCATCCCTGGCCAGATGCAGGAAGATCGCCGAACCGGCGCCGGCGATCACGGGATCGTCATTGTGGCCAAGAACGATCACCAGGTCGTACAGCCGATCGACCCGCCAGAGGCTTTCGGCGCTGGCGGTGTATGGCAGGGTGACCAGACGATTATAGTGCTCGTCGCCAGGAGCGTCGCACCAGCCATCAGTCGGAGCAATGGCGGCCAGCGGCAGACGCGTCGACGGCGGCGGAGCCCGATCCGACCGCCAAAAGGCGCGGCGTAGCGGCCAGAGGCCAGCAGGCGATGCTCTATCGCCCTCGAGCTTGGCGGTCGCCGGGACGATGCCGCCACGGCCGATGGCGCAGCGCGTGATCCGACCGTCGATGGAGAGGCGCCCGTCGCTGAAAGCGGCAAGGTGCATGACCCAAAGGTCTCCGTCAGCCCCTTGGCTGTCAAGCGACAAACGGTGCATGCTGGAAGCCATGGCCCCGCGCAAGAGCATCCTGATCATAGATGACGACCACGACCTGCGAGAGCTTCTCCTGGAGCAGCTCAGCCTGAGCGCGGAGTTTACCGCCACCGGCGCCGCCACAGCGGCAGACGGCGTTGAGCTGGCCAAGACTAGCCGACCGGATCTGATCCTCCTGGACCTCGATCTTCCCGATATGAACGGCCGCGAGGCCTGTCGCCTGCTGCGCGCTGAAGGCGTGACCGCGCCGGTAATCATGTTGACCGCTGCCGACGGCGACGCCGACACTATTCTGGGGCTCGAGTCAGGCGCCAGCGACTATGTGACAAAACCGTTCAAGTTCAATGTTCTGTTGGCGAGAGTCCGGGCTCAGCTCCGGAGTCACGAGCAGTCCGAGGAGGCGGTCTTTCGCGTCGGGCCGTACGAATTCTGGCCCGGTGTGAAGCTGCTGATCGACGAGCGGGGCCGCAAGCTTCGGCTGACCGACAAGGAGGCCAGCATACTCAAATACCTCTATCGCGCCGGGGCCAAGGCGGTCTCGCGCGATGAACTGTTGGCCGAGGTGTGGGGCTATAACGCCGCTGTGACGACGCACACGCTCGAGACCCACGTCTATCGGCTGCGCCAGAAGATCGAGCCCGACCCAACCGCCACCCGGTTGCTGCTCACCGAAGCCGGCGGATATCGGCTCGCGCCCTAACGCCCTCTTGCGTCGCTGGCCTTCCCGCATCGTCGTCTTCTTAAGATGGCGACAGTGAGCCCAGCGGAGCCTCTTAAGCCATCAACTCGCTCAGAGTTCGGTCTTAAACGGCAAGGTCGATGCTGATGGGCGCATGGTCGCTTGGCCGCTCCCAAGCGCGCACTTCATCGTGCACACGCGCTTCAGGAGCGCCAAAGCGGAACGCGGCCGGGCGCAGAGCCGGAGTTATCCACAGGTGGTCGAGCCGGAGACCGCGGTTGGAAACGCGGAAATCCGCGGCGCGGTAGCTCCACCAGGAGAAAAGCTTGCGCGGCTCCGGCGCGACTTCCCTAGCCAGATCGATGAACCCCAGGCTGTCGCGCAGCTCGGTCATGGCTTGCACCTCGACCGGCGTGTGGCTGACGATCCGGGACATGTATCGGTGATTCCAGACGTCGTTTTCGCCAGGGGCCACGTTCAGGTCGCCTGCAAGGATCATTGGGTCGGCCGGGTTCCGATTACGCATCGTCCGGGTGAGCCGCTCGTAGAAATCCAGCTTATGGTCGAACTTCGGGTTGACCGTGCGATCTGGCGTGTCGCCGCCCGCCGGGATGTAGAGGTTGATCAACTCGATGCCCGCCACCCTTGCCGCGACACAGCGGGCATGACCCTCGCGGCAGGGCGCTAGGTTCGCCGCAGGCTCCAGCGGCAGGCGCGAGGCGATGGCCACGCCGTGCCAGCCCTTCTGCCCGCTGATCGCGAGATGTGGGAGACCGGCATCGGCGAAAGCCTGGACCGGAAACTCCCCCGCTTGGCATTTTATCTCCTGAAGGCACAGAACGTCGGGCGCCTGTTCGGTCACGAACCTGGCCACCTGTTCCGCGCGCAACCGGACCGAATTCACGTTCCAAGACGCGACACGCAAGCGCATGGCCGTGTCAGGGCCGTTCCGGCGTGTCGGTCGGCTCGCCCAGCTCGAACAGCGAGGCCGGGAAATGCGCCGCGGCGGCGAACTGCGACAGCCGAACCTGGGTGACCGCGCCCTGCGCCTCGGTGATCGTCCAGCCCGCCAGGGTCAATGGCGAGTCGGTGAAATCCAAGGCGATCCTGCCTTGGGCCTTGCCGGTACGGTCGCTTACGAGGATCGAAAAGCCATCGGTCCCGCGGGTTACACGGTCGACGGCCACCCCCTTGTCGATCCGGATTTCCCGCGACAGCAACAGGCCAAGGGGGGTCAGGCCGAGGGGATACGCCTGCAGCGTCTTGAGCCGACGGTTTGCCACGGCGACGCGATAGCCGTTGGCGGCGATGACCAGGGGCGACGGAGGATCATACTCGAAGCGGGCCCGGCCCGGGCGCTGCAGGTAGAATGTCCCGGCGCTGCGGGCGCCTCGGGCGTCGGTCTGTATGAACCGCCCCTTGGCGCTGGAGAGGCTGCGCAGATAGGCGCGCGCCCTGTCTACCAAAGCGGCGTCGTCAGCGCTCAGCGGTGCGGGCGCCAACGCCGTGAGCGCTGGCGCGGCGAGGGCCAGGCCGAGGATCGCGCTTCGGCGGCTGACGCATGAGGCGCTCATGGCCCCGCGTATCAGACCGGCGGGGGCCCCGCCAGAATATCGCGCTTGCCCGCGTGGTTGGCGGCGGTAACGACGCCTTCGCGCTCCATTCGCTCTATCAGCGACGCGGCGCGATTGTAGCCGATCTGCAGTCGCCGCTGGATATAGCTCGTCGACGCCTTCCGGTCGCGCGTGACGACGGCGACGGCCTGATCGTAGAGATCGGAGCTGCCCTCTTCGCCGTCTCCCCCTCCTCCGCCTTCCTCGTCGCCCTCGGGCAGAGCCGTCACATCGGACAGATATTGCGGCTCACCCTGGTCGCGGAGGAATTTAGTCACCGTCTCGACCTCTCCGTCGGAGACGAACGGGCCGTGCAGACGTGTGACACGCCCCCCGCCAGCCATGTAGAGCATGTCGCCCATGCCCAGCAGCTGCTCGGCGCCCTGCTCGCCCATGATGGTGCGAGAATCGATTTTCGAGGTGACCTGGAAGCCGATACGCGTGGGGAAGTTCGCCTTGATGGTGCCGGTGATCACGTCGACCGAGGGTCGCTGGGTTGCCATGATCAGGTGGATGCCAGCCGCGCGCGCCATCTGCGCCAGGCGCTGCACGGCGCCTTCGATGTCCTTGCCAGCCACCATCATCAGATCGGCCACCTCGTCGATGACGACGACCAGATAGGGCATCGGTTCGGGACGAAGCTTCTCCTCTTCGTAGATCGGGCGGCCCTTATCATCGAAGCCGGTCTGCACAGTGCGGACGAAGTGCTCCTTTTTCGCCAGCGCCTCCCGGGCGCGATCGTTGTAGCCGGCGACGTTGCGGACGCCGATCTTCGACATTCGCCGGTAACGGTCCTCCATTTCCCGCACCGTCCATTTGAGGGCCACAATGGCCTTTTTTGGATCGGTAACCACGGGCGCCAGCAGGTGGGGAATGCCGTCGTAGACGCTGAGCTCCAACATCTTGGGATCGATCATTATGAATCGGCATTGTTCCGGCGACAGTCGGTACAAGATCGAGAGGATCATGGCGTTGACCCCGACGGATTTACCCGACCCGGTCGTGCCGGCGATCAGCAAGTGCGGCATCCTGGCGAGATCAACGATGTAGGGCTCGCCGCCGATGGTTTCGCCCAGCGCCAGAGGCAGGGTCTGGCTAGCCCGCTCGTATTCGGTGCTTGACAGCAGATCGCGCAGATAGACCGTCTCGCGATGGGCGTTGGGCAGCTCGATGCCGATGGCGTTTCGGCCAGGAACGACGCTGACGCGGCAGGCGGCCACACTCATCGAGCGGGCGATGTCGTCGGAGAGCGCAACCACGCGGGCGGACTTGACGCCTGCAGCCGGGGCCAGTTCGTAGAGAGTGACCACCGGTCCGGGACGAATCTGATCGATCTGGCCGCGTACGCCGAATTCAGCCAGCACCGTCTCCAGCAGTTGGGCGTTCTGGCGCAGGGCAGCCTCGTCGAAGGCCGCGTCGCGGGGTTTCGGCTTGGCCAGCATGGCCAGTTCGGGGAGCCTGAAGCCGCCGCTCTCGGCGAACGGCAAGGCCGGCTGGGTCTCGCGTGCTTCGCGGCCCGAGGGCCGGGCCGCCGCTTTAGGCGGTCGGATGGCGAGAGCGCCGTCGGCAACGTCCTCTTCCACGGCCATGTCAATGCGTTCCGAAACGACTGGGCGTGGCTCGGCCCTGACGCTGGCGGCCCGGCGAGGGGCGGGCACGAGCGCTTCCGCCTCCGAAAGGGGCGAGTGGGCTACGCGGCCCATTCTGAGGCTGAGCACCATCGCGCCCAGGCTGGTCAGCCCAAGCAGCACCGCGGCCAGGATGGTGGGGGAGGGGGCCGAGAGCTGGCCGAGCGCCTCCGTGATCCAGCGCAACAGACTGTCGCCCGCGAGGCCCCCCAACCCGCCCGCCAGTGGCCAAGCCGCGGGCGGCGGCGGGGCCGAAACGGCGCCGGCCAGGGTAATGATAGCGATGCAGCCGGCGAGGAGACGCCCGGGCGTCTTCGCGCCCTTCCCAAGCGGCGCGCCCCTATAGGCGCGGCCCAGACCGGCGACCACGGCGAACAGGGCCGCGGCCCAAGCTCCGACGCCTAAGATCTGCATCGCCAGGTCGGCGACGTCTGCCCCTCCCACACCAAGGAGATTGAGGGGCGAGCTGGCATCCGCCGCGTCGAGACTCGCGTCGGCTGGATGGTAGGATGCGAGAATTGCCAGAAGGACGGCCCCCGCTAGCGCCACCAGCACGCCGCCAAGGCGGGCCTTGAGCGCCGGCGCCCAGCGCGCCGCCAATGGGCGCCACCAGGATCCCAGCCCCCGTCGCCGCGCCACCCTCGCCATCCGTCGCCCTCAAGATTCGCCGCAACACTAGATCACGATGCCGCCCCTTGGCCGCAGAATAATCCGACGCCAGCGGGTTCACCCTGAGGGCGAGAAGGTTAAGGCGTGATTTAAGCGGGTCGGTCCAGCAGCCGCTCATAGTCCGCCGGCGACGAGATGGTGACGCCCATGTCGCGAACGAGGCCATCACTCAAGGCGTACACCCATCCGTGCACGGCCAATGACTGACCGCGCGCCCAGGCGTCGCGCACGAAGACATCGGCTGCGACATTGCGCACCTGCCGGATCACATTGAGTTCACAGAGCCGGTCTTCGCGTAAGCGGCCCTCCGGCAAGCCAGCCAGTTCGCGGCGATGTATCTCGGCCGCCTCGCGGATCGGGTGCAGCCAGTGGTCGATAAGGCCGTGACGTTCGTCGTTCATCGCCGCCCTGACGCCGCCGCAGCCATAATGTCCCACCACCAGCACGTGGCTAACCCGCAGCACCTCGACAGCGAACTGCAGTACCGAGAGATAGTTGGCGTCCTGGGGCGGTGCGAGGTTGGCCACATTGCGGTGGACGAACAATTCGCCAGGATCGAGCCCCACGATCTCGTTGGCGGGCACGCGGCTGTCGGAGCAGCCAATCCAAAGGTATTGCGGACTTTGCTGTCGCTCCAGCCGGCTGAAGAAATCTGGGTCGGCCCCCCGCTTGCGGTCGGACCATGCCTGGTTTCTGGCTTTCAGGTCATCGAGCATCAGCGGGCGTCCGGTTGGCGATCGGGGTGGGCCGCCATGAAGGCCGGGTGGCTCAGCGCCCGTTCATTGACGGCGCGAATGGCCGGCCATGGGCTCATGTCAACCTCGTAGCGCGCCGCCGAATAGACCTGCGGGATCAGGCAACAGTCCGCGATGGTCGGCGCGTCGCCAAGCGCGAAAGCCCCGCCGTCCGCCGCGATAATCGGTTCGAGCGCGTCGAAGCCCTCGCAGATCCAGCCCTGCGTCCAGGCCAGAATGCCCGCCCGATCGATTCCCATTCCGCTCAGCCTGCGTCCCACTCGAGTGTTGTTCAGTGGGTGGATGTCGCAGGCGATAACGTTGGCGATGGTCCGTACCCGCTGGCGGTCCAGCGGCGAGGCGGGGAGGATCGGTGGCTCAGGATAGGCTTCCTCCAGCCACTCGAGGATAGCCAGGCTCTGGGTCAGCACCCGGCCATCGCCAATATCCAGGGCCGGGGTCAGCCCCTGCGGGTTGAGCGCGCGAAACTCTGGCGACCGCTGGTCGCCGCGGATTAGGTCGACCGCCACGTAGTCATAGGTTACTCGCTTAAGCGCCAAGCCGATGCGAACCCGATAGGGCGCCGTGGCTCGCCACGCCGAATGCAGTATTGCAGCCATCAGCCCGTCAGCTCCCGGCGATCACGAACGCGAGATCCCCGACTCCCTCTATCTCCCCCTCCACCCGATCGCCCGGAAGCAGGGGGCCAACGCCCTCTGGGGTCCCGGTGAAAATCAGGTCGCCCGCCGCCAGGCGCCACAGGCGCGAGGCCTGAGAGATGATCTCGGCCACGTTCCAGATCATGTTGGCGACCCGCGCGTCCTGGCGCACCTCGCCATTGACGGCCAGCCATATGCGCCCGAGCGGCGCGGCCCCGTCGGTGGCGCGAATGGCGCCGATCGGCGCGGATCGATCGAAGCCCTTGGCGGCGTCCCAAGGCTGGCCCTTGGCGCGCGCCGCGGACTGCAGGTCACGTCTGGTCAGATCCACGCCTACCGCATAGCCGAACACCATCGCGGGCGCATCTTGGACCGAAACGTCGTGCCCACCGGCTCCCAGGGCGACCACCAGCTCGATCTCATGATGCAGATCAGCGGTTGCGGGGGGGTAGGCGATGGTCTCGCCCGATGCGACCACCGCGTCGGCCGGTTTGGCGAAAAAGAACGGCGGATCGCGATCGTCGCCGCCCATCTCTCGACGGTGAGCGGCATAGTTGCGACCGACGCATAAGATGCGGCGGACGGGGAACAGGGCGCTCGAGGCGAGTATCGCCACCGAAGGCGTGGGCCAGGCGGGGAGGGCGTACAGGGTCATGGCGTGCCGAGGTAGCGGCGGCGTGGGCTTTTGGCCAGCGGCGCCGGCGCCTAACCATTCTTTCACTTGCCGGCCGGCTGGCGCGCGTGCTTTGCGCGCCGCTTGGGGCGGCGCTCCGCGGGAACCAGGCGATGCTGATCATCGAGGCTCTGAGCCACACCTATGACGAGGGCGTGAAGGCGCTCGACGAGGTCAGCCTGACAATCCCCAAGGGTATGTACGGGCTGCTCGGACCCAACGGCGCGGGCAAATCAACCTTGATGCGCATCGTCGCCACGCTGCAGACGCCGACAGCGGGTTTCGTGCGCTTCGGCGACATCGACGTCCTGGCCAATCCGCAAGCGCTTCGCCGGACACTCGGTTATCTGCCGCAGGATTTTGGCGTCTATCCGCGGGTTTCGGCGATGGAAATGCTCGATCACCTGGCAGTGCTCAAGGGTATAGCCGGCCGGCGAGAGCGCAAAGCGACGGTCGAGGGTCTGCTAAGCCAAGTCAATCTCTGGGAGCACCGGTCCAAGTCGCTGGCGGGTTTCTCCGGGGGCATGAGACAGCGGTTCGGCATCGCTCAGGCCTTGATCGGCGCGCCCTCGCTGATAATCGTCGACGAACCCACCGCGGGCCTCGATCCCGAAGAGCGCAACCGTTTTCTCAACCTGCTGGCCGAGATCGGCGAGAATGTGGTCGTGCTGCTCTCGACCCACATCGTGGAGGATGTCTCGGACCTCTGCCCCTCCATGGCGATCATCTGCGATGGTCGCATTGTCGGGCAGGGGGCGCCGGCGACCATGATCGAGGCCCTCGCGGGGCGAATCTGGATGAAACGTGTGGACAAGGCCGAACTGTACGCCCTGCGCGCGTCGCATCAGGTGATCTCCTCGCGCATGTTCGCCGGACGCACAGTGGTTCACGTGCTGGCCGATGCCGATCCGGGGCCAGGTTTCACTCAAGCGACGGGCGACTTGGAAGACGTCTACTTCTCCACCTTGTCTCAGGCCCCCCGTCCCAGTCACGCCCGGGCGGCCTGAGCGCCCGATTATCGGCATGCTGTTTCGCGTTGCGGCTTTCGAATTTCGCCATCAGGTGCGCGCGCCGCTATTCTGGGCGGTGACCGCGATATTCTTCCTGCTGACCTTCGGATTTATGGCCAGCGACCAGATTCACATCGGCGACACGGCCAATGTGCACAAGAACGCGCCGTTCTCGATCGCCCAGACGCATCTGATCATGGGCGTGTTCTTCATTTTCGCGGCGACTGCGTTCGTCGCCGGCTCAGTGATTCGTGACGACGAGACCGGGTTCGGGCCGATTGTGCACGCAACGCCGCTCGCCAAGCCGGACTACATCTATGGACGCTTTCTGGGTGCGTTCGCGGCGGCGGCGCTCTCGTTCGCCGGGGTCTCGATCGGCCTTCTCGCCGGCGCGCTCCTGCCCGGCCTCGATCCCGACACTATCGGCCCATTCAGGTTCGACGCCTACGGCTTCTCCTACTTCGTCATGGCCGGACCTGTGCTCTTCCTATCGTCGGCGGTATTTTTCGCGGTGGCGACTGCCACCCGCTCCATGGCCTGGACCTTCGTTGCCGTCGTCGCCTCGGTGATGATCTACGCCGTGGCTGCGGTCGCCCTAGGCAAGCCGGATCTGGAACCGCTGCTTGCCCGGTGGGACCCATTCGGCCTGTTCGCCTTCGACGTCGCCACCCGTTACTGGACCGCCGACGATCGCAACACGTTGCTTCCGGCGCTGCGCGGCGCCCTGCTGTTCAATCGACTGTTCTGTATGAGTCTGGGAGCGGCCGCGCTTGGCCTCGCCCTGCCGTTCTACCGCTACGACAAGAGTCTCGACCGTGGTGCGCGACGGGGCCCGCCCCGTTCATCGCCGCCGCCTCTCCTATCGCCCGCGCTGAGGGCGCGGCCAAACTTTGACCGTCGCGCCGCTTTTGGCCAGCTGGTGGCGCGGACGGGATTCGACATGGGGCAAGTGTTCAGGAGCCCTGTGTTCTGGATCATCCTGGGGCTCGGACTCGCCAACAGCGCGGGATCGCTATGGACCGTCACCGACGATGGCCGCTACGGCGGCGCCGTCTTTCCCGTTACGCGCATTCTGATCCCGGCCCTGGAAAGCAGTTTCACAATTTTCTCGGTGGTGATCGCGGCCTACTATGCTGGCGAGTTGGTGTGGCGCGACCGCGACCGCCGCATGCACGAGGTCATCGACGCCACACCGGCGCCGGACTGGACATTCCTCGTTCCCAAGGTGCTGTCGGTCAGCCTGGTGCTGATCGCAACGCTACTGGTCAGCGTCGCCGCCGCGATGCTCGTCCAGGCGCTGAAGGGCTGGCCGCACTTCCAGCCAGGCGAATACATGCTCTGGTATGTTCTGCCGAACGGGGTCGACTTGACAATCCTGGCCTGCCTGGCGATCTTCGGCCAGGTCATAGCGCCCAACAAATTCGCCGGCTGGGGCGTAATGGCGCTCTATATCATCGCCCGGTTCGCCCTGCCGGCAAACGGGCTCGAGGACGGCCTCTATCTGTTCGGGGCGGTGAACCCGGTCCCTCTTTCCGACATGAACGGCCAGGGCCGATTCTGGATAGGGGCCTGGTGGGATCGGCTTTACTGGAGCGCGTTCTGCGCGCTTCTGCTGACCGCCGCATACCTGCTCTGGCGCCGCGGAGTGTCCGGAGGACTACCCTCACGTCTGGCCCGGGGGCTGCGGCGACTCAAAGGTACGCCGTTCTGGATCGCCGTCGCCTCGGCCCTTGTGCTGTCGGGCTCGGGTGGGTTCATCTACCACAACACCCACGTTTGGAACGCCTACCGCACGCGCCAGGATGACGACCGATGGACGGCGGACTACGAAAAGGCTCTCCTACGCTACGAGACCGTGCCGCAGCCGGTGGTGGTGTCGGCCAAGCTCAGCGTGGTCATCGAACCCGACCGGCCCAGGCTGGTGGCTCGCGGCGTCTATGTCCTCGAAAACGATACCGGCGCGCCACTGCGCGAGGTGCACGTCCGGTTCGACCGCGAGCTGGACGTCCGGGCGTTGAGCGTCCAGGGCGCGTGGGCCAGGAAGACCTACGACCGTTTCAATTATCGGATCTTCAGCTTCGACTCGCCGATGGCGCCCGGCGAACGTCGCTCGCTGTCGTTCGAGACAAGCCTTTCGGAGCGAAGCTTTCGGAACAGTCGATTGACGACCCGTGACCTCACTGGAGTCGTCGCCAACGGCACGTTTGTGAATTCGTTCCAGATCCTGCCTATCGTCGGGATGACGCGCGACCGCCTGCTCACCGATCGAGGCAAACGGCGCAAGTATGGCTTGCCGGCCGCTTTGCACCCGCCTCTGCTTGGCGACGTGGCTTCTCGGTCATGGTCATATCTAGGCCACGGGACTTGGAGTCTGTCCGACATCACCATAACCACGCCGGCCGACCAGACCCCGGTCGCGCCGGGCCATCAAGTATCGGATGTTGTCCACGGCGTTTGGCGAACGGCCCGCTTCGTGACTGATCGCCCAATTCTGCAGTTCTTCTCTATTCAGTCGGCCCGCTATTCGATCGCGAGGGTGCGATATAAGGGCGTCGACTTCTTCGTCTACCACGACCCCGCGCACGCGATGAATGCGCAGCGAATGCTGCGGGCGCTGGAAGTGTCCCTCGACTATTATCAATCCAATTTCAGCCCGTACCAGTTCCGCGAGGCCCGGATCACCGAATTTCCTGACTACGACCAGTTCGCCCAGTCGTTCGCCGGCGTCTTCCCGTGGTCGGAGGGTCTGGGTTTTATTGCTGACTACCGCGACCCCAACAGGATCGACTTGGTGACCTATGTGGCGGCGCACGAATTCGCGCATCAGTGGTGGGCCCATCAGCTCATAGGGGCGGAGCAGCAGGGCGCGACCGTACTGAGCGAAACCCTCGCCCAGTATTCCGCCCTGCGTGTCATGCGTCGGCTCTACGGCCCCGATCAGGTCCGCAGGTTTCTAAAGTACGAACTGGACACCTATCTGCGGGCGCGAGGCGGTGAGGCGGCTGAGGAACTGCCGCTGGAGAAGGTGGAGGATCAGGGCTACATACATTATCGCAAGGGCTCGTTGGTTATGTACCGGCTGGCCGACGAGATAGGTGAGGAAGCGGTGAACCGCGCGCTCAGGTCGCTGCTGGCGCGTTTTGCGTTCAAGACCGCCCCCTACCCCACGGCGCTCGATCTGGTGGCCGCGTTGCGCGCTCAGGCGCCGCCCGACAAACAGGCGTTGATCACCGATCTGTTCGAGAAGATCACCCTCTATGATCTGACCGCGAAGCAGGCTCGATCAAAGCGCCGCGCAGACGGCCGCTTCGATGTGGCGGTGACCGTCAGCGCCCACAAACACTATGCCAACGGTGCGGGTGTGGAGACCCCGGCGCCGATGAACGAGACGGTCAACATCGGCCTGTTCACGGCGCGTCCCGGCGATACCGACTTTTCGTCCCGGCGAGTGATTGCCTTCGGGAAACGACCCATTCGCTCAGGCGACCAGACCCTGCGTTTTGTCACCTCGATCGCGCCGACGTTCGCCGGCATCGACCCGTATAATGAACTGATCGACCGCAATGCTGACGACAACGTCGTTGTCGTCCACTAAATCGTCGTTCGCCGGTTACTGATAATGCAACGGCCCTTTGTCGGTCGATCCTGCCTCAGCCAATCTTCCCTTAGGCTGGGCCGGGTCCATGGCGATCTTCAGAGCCAGGGCGATCTGGTGCACATTGTACGGCTTTCGCACGACCGGCGCCGGACAGGCCTCGAGCGCGCCATACGGGTCGAGACCGTCGTAGCCAGTGGCAATTATGAACGGGATTCGCCGCGCGACCAGGGCATGGGCGACCGGCCCCACGGTTTGGCCGTTCAGGTCGGCGTCCAGCAAAGCCACGTCGAACGCCAGGGTCAGGTGCTTCATGGCTTCCTCGACACTCGTTGCCGAGCCCACGACCTTCGCGCCCGCCTCGGTGAGCGCGGCTTCCAGCTCCAGCGCAAGAAGCACAGAGTCTTCAACAATCAGGATGCGAAGGTCGCGAATATCCCGGCGCGCCGTATCTCCCACGGACGCACCCCCTGTGGACGGTGGCGGCGCGTGAGCGGGGCCTTCCGGTTCGCCCGGCGCTGCCTGCGAGCCGGCTAGAGCGCTGGCGTCGGCGCTCACTAGAGCCGTCACCCCCTCGGCATGGAAATCGATCCGCACATACCCTCCCAATTCCCGTCCCGTTATTCGCTCGAGCAACATGGAGCCAAAGCCACGATGGGTGGGGGCGAACACAGTTGGACCTCCGCGTTCGGTCCAGGACAACTCGAAGCCGCCTCCGTCGCGAGTCTCCCAGGTGACATCGATCCGCCCGGCATCCACTGAGAGGGCGCCGAACTTCAAAGCGTTTGTGGCCAGTTCGTGCAGGCCGAGCGTCAGCGCGTTGGTGGCCCTGGGGCTCAGCACCAGGGCCGGCCCGTTCCAGTGCGCCCGCCCCAGCGCCAACCCGCCCAGCTCCGCGGCTGCGATGTCGCGTATCTCGGCCCCCCGCCAGCGCGTGCGGGTTAGGAGGGTGTGAGCGGCGGCCATCGCTTCCAACCTGCCCGAAAAGGTTTTGATGAAGGCGTCGATCGAAACGGTCCGTCGCGCCGATTGCAGCGCCATCGATTGAACCGCCGCAAGGACGTTCTTCACTCGATGGTCGAGTTCTGCGACGAAGGCCTCTCGCTCCTCCTCCTCTGTCTTTCGCGCTGTGATGTCGCGCACGACACCGACAAGGCGCTGGAGCGGCCGATTCGGCCCGCGAACCACGACCGCCCAGCTTTCCATCCACAACACCCGCCCGTCATCGGGACGGATCATGCGGTAGCGTACGTCATAGCGCGCCTTACCCAACAGGCTGTCGCCAATCACTTTGCGGAGAGACTCGACGTCGTCAGGGTGGGCGAAGTCCAACGCGTACTCACCGCTCCTCGCAGGAAAGGATCCTGCCGACAGACCGGTGATCGCCGCCATCCGCGGGCTCACAATGAACAGGTCGGCCGCCACGTCCCATTCAAACTCGCCCATCTCGGCGGCCGTGAGCGCAAGGCTGGCGCGGGCCTGCTCCACGGCCAGCTTCTCGGCCGCGCCGCCCAAGCGCCTCGCCCCGTTTTTGCTCGTCATGACAGGCACCACGTTTTGCACCGCTTGCCGCATCGGGACAAGGTAGGCTTGGCAAGTCCCCTCGCAAAGCGCTAGTCGTCGTCGGCGCTTCATGGAACCGGCGTGAGCCAAGCCGCGTTGACCGGGCGACAGGCGCCAGTGCGCGTCGCGGCGCCTATTCGCGCATCTGGAGATATCGACATGCCCACCGATACGCTGGACCAAGCCGCCGCTGAAGCGAAGGCCACCGCCTCGCGGGTCGCGGAGCAGGGACAGAAGGCGCTGAACGACGCTCTGGCGAACGCCGAGCGCACTATCACCGAGGCTGCAAAGCGTGCGGAGAGGGCTCTTAAGGAAGGCGTCGACAGTCTTCGCACTCACGGCAAAGCCTATGCCGACACGGCCAGCCAACAGGCTGATGAGGCCCAGCGCTACGTGATGGAAAGGGTGCAGGAGCGCCCTCTTACCGCCACGCTGGCCGGGCTCGGCGTCGGGGTACTGTTGGGTCTCCTGCTAGCACGCCGCGGCAAGTGATCGGCGCACTTCTGCGCCGTATTGCGTTCGGCTTGGTCGCGGCGGCGATGCTGGCGGCCAGTGCCGGCGTTTTTGTGTTTGCCCTGGCGTTCTCCCTATACGCACTGGTGGAGCCGGAGATCGGGGCCGCAGGCGCTGCGGCTACGGTAGCGGGAACGACAGCGGCCCTGATCGCCGCGGGGGCCGGTATCACTTTCATCGTCGGTCGCCCCAAGCGCAGCGATCCGGCGCCGCCGGCAGGTGGCGTAGTCGAGCGCGGGCTGCGCTTCATGCGCGAAAAGCCGCTCGTGGCGATCAGCGCCGCGGTGGGTGCGGGCTTCCTGGCCGTCCGCAATCCAAAGTATCTCGGTGCGGCGATAAGAAGCTTCGTCGAGGGGCGCGAGGGGCCTGCCGCTAAACGCTGACCGGCGTTTCAGATAACCGCAGTCTATGGGCCGTTCGAGCCGGCCTTCCGCTTCAAGGACTGCCCAGCGGACTGAAGGGCGTCGCCGGTCTTGTCGGCTGCATCTTTAATCGGGGCCTGAGCGGTCTGGGCAGCGCGAGACAAATCGCGATCGACGACCGCGCCACCTGAGCTAAACGAACCGTTGCGGACCGCCAGATAGATCATCAGTCCACCGATGATAACCACGATGAGCACAAGCAAGCTCAGCAACGGCGAACCGCGACGCCGCAAACGCTCTTCGCGGCGGCCGCGATCATAGGCTTCATCCAAAGCACGACGATCCGCGACCGGTTCGCTGACAAGAGAATGACGGACTTGATCCCGCTCGTCGATCCGGCCTTCCCGGTAGGCTTCCACCTCGGTGGCCGGTTCCACCCCGCCCGGCGCCACCACGCGTTTCTGAAACCAAGATGGCATTGCGGACCTCCGAATCTACAGCGAAACAACGGCAACGGCGGCGCTTGAGTTCCGTTCGACGTCCACGCCGCGGCTCTTGCCGATCGGACGAATGACGTACATTGAGAGCCGATGTCGGTGGGCCGGCGGCGGGTTACAGGATCCATGGCGCCTTCGAAGACTGCGATCAATCCGGCAACCGGGCGCCGGACCACGGGTTTGGTCGCGGTACTGGCCGGCGTCATGGGGATTTGCGCCGCGTGCCAGCATACAACGCCGCCCGCTCGGGCGACCCTCATAAAGGTCCCGGTGACGTGCGCCGATTTCACTTTTCCGATCTATTTTGAGCCGGGTTCGGCCGCCGTGACCAAAGAAGCGTCGCAACTGTTCGCCGCCGCGCAAGATCGCGCCCGCGCGTGCGATGTCACTGGTATAGTTGTGGTCGGTCTCGCTGATGCGCCCGGCGACGTAGGGGCCAACCTGGCGCTCTCCAAGCGCCGGGCCGACGCTGTCGCCCTGGCATTGCATCGGCGTGGTTACAACGCCGTCGAGTTTCGGGTGTCTGCCGCAGGGGATCTCGGCGCCGTCACTCAGGGCGGAGACACAAAGCCCCTACGCCGCCGGGCCGATGTTTCGGTTCACCTCACCGACCGGCGGTCGGCACCCAAGCCCTGAGGGCGTCAAGCATCCATCGTCGCTTTACGGGGATGGAAGAAGAGCGCCTGGCCGATCGCAGCCTTCACGGTTTCAGGCTGGAAGGGCTTGGTGATCAGAAATGTAGGCTCTGGCCGCTCCCCGGTCAGCAACCGTTCCGGGAAGGCGGTGATGAAGATCACCGGCACATCTGTGATGTTCAATATGTCCTTGACCGCGTCGATGCCCGACGAGCCGTCTGCTAGCTGTATGTCGGCCAGCACGAGTCCGGGCTTCTCGCGCATCGCGGCGCTGGCTGCTTCGCCGCGCGTTGCGGCGATATCGGTGACACGATGTCCGAGTTCGCGGACCAGCGCCTCAATATCGGCGGCGATCACCGGCTCGTCCTCGATAATCAGCACATCAGTGGCCAGTTCGGCGTCGATGTCGGTTTGGGCCTGAGCGATCAGGGCCTCGATCTCGTCAAAATTGGTTTCAAGTATCTGCGCGGCCTCGGCAGCCGTGAACGATTCGACAGCGGTCAACAAAAAGGCCTGTCTGGAGCGCGGCGCAATACGCAGAAGCCGGTCGGCGGGGGTCGGAGCGCTGCTGTCCGCCGACTCCAAATCGTCGTCGAGTCTCGCCTCGAGCCGGGCGCCGGAGCTTTCCCAAATGGCGTGGAACACCCGATACAGGGCAACTCGTGGCGCTAAGCTGTCATCGAGCGCCATCTCGCCGGCGGCCAGGGCTTCCAAAGACACGCGTACGTACTGATCACCCGTCGCCTGATCGCCGGTGAGGGCCCGCGCATAGCGCCGAACGAAAGGCAGATGCGGCGCAAGCTTCGCAAGTAGACTCATGACCCCTCCGAATTGGCGCGACCGATCGGGCGCGCGGAAGCGACCGCGCCGTTTCCGACAGGGCAACCGCCAGACGCCAACGCCGGACGACGTCAGCGGTTCCGATTACCCCGCGTGAAAACGCCGCAGCTGCGCCGAGCATCGTACGGTAAGGGAACCGCGCTGGCCAAGCCGCGTTTGGGCCGAGCGGCCCGTTTGCGCAGGCCGCGCCAGTATGGCCGGAGGGGCGTAAAAGCTGCCATGATCGAAAAAGATGCGACAAGCCGATCGCCGGAGCTCGATGAGGCCCGGCTGCGACAGCAGGCGATCGGCTCGAAGCTGCGTCAGATGTTCGACGAAGTCGTCAACGAACCCGTTCCAGATGAGTTCCTCGACATCCTGCGCCGCGCCGACAAGAGCGCGATGGGTGACGGGTGATGGGGCTAGACGTCCGCCCGCCCAGGGTCGAGGACCCGGCCCGCGACGCAATCTTCAAGCGTCAACTCGTCGCGCTCATCCCGCAGCTTCGAGCATTTGCCCGGACCTTGACCGGCGACGCCACCGCTGCCGACGACCTCGCACAAGACGCGATGATGAAGGCATGGGATGCGCGCGCGAGTTTCGAAATGGGCACCAACATGAAGGCGTGGACCTTCATGATCCTGCGCAACCAATTCTACTCCGAAAAGAGACGTTCCTGGCGCCAGACGCAGCTCGACCAGGAAGCCGCCGAGCGCACCCTCGTGGCGATCGACGATCCGGCCGCCCCGGTCGCGCTGGATGAATTGCGATTGGGCCTCGGCATGCTTCCGGCTGAGCAACGCGAAGCGTTGATTCTCGTGGGCGCTGGGGGGTTCGCCTATGAGGAGGCGGCGGATATCTGCGGCTGCGCGATCGGGACTGTGAAGAGTCGCGTCAGTCGTGCGCGCCGCGCCCTGCAGGCCATTCTCGATCGCGGCGACTACGATCGCGATGGCAAGCCGGCAGGAGACGCCATGGGCGCGATCCTGGCCCACGCGGAGCGGCTGAGCGACGCACGGTGAGCCTTTTCAGGCGTGGGGCCGGGTGGCGGGCGACTCCAATCCGAGTCCGCTTGGCTCTGGCTCTCGTGGCGGCCCTGGCGCCGGTTCTCATCTTGAGCGGCGTCCAGTCAGAACTGGAGTTTCGCCGCGAGGCTCGGGACCGCCGTGCCGAGCTGTCCGACGCCGCCGCACGCAGCGCTGCGACTGCCGGTGCGCGCATCGCGGCCGGCGAAGTCCTGTTACAGACGCTCGCGCCGGATTCGATCGGCTTCGAATGTGCGCCTCGACTGGCGGAGATCAGGAGCCGCATCCCAGGCTATGCAAATCTGATTCGGTTCGATCCGATCGGGCGGGTTGCGTGCGCCGGCGCCAGCGTACCGCCGGACCCGGAGCGTCGCAGGCGGCCCTGGTTTGCCACCCTGGCGGCCGGGAAGGCGCTCTCAGTCACCAGCGACGCGGGCGCCAGCTACGCCTCTGAACCCTCAATTCTGGCCAGTGTCAGGGCCCAGGACGCTCACGGGCAGTTCGAGGGCGTCCTCAGCGCGGTCATAACTCTGGAGAGCCTGAGGCCCCACGCCCTGGATCGTTCTTTGCCAAACCAGTCAGACGTAGCGATCACCGATGCGGCGGGGCGATTGCTCTCCGCCACCCGTCCTGGCGCCTTCACGGCAGACATCGGCCATCACCTTGCGGGATCGGCGCGCATCTCGTCAGCTTTGTGGCTAGGTCGCGATCGCGAGGGTGCTTCTCGCGTCTTCTCTTCCGCGCCTCTGATCGACCAGGACGTCTATGTCGTCGTCTCCGCGCCCGATCAGGGTGTGGTCTCATGGGCCCGAATCAATCCGATCTCGGCGGTCGGTTTGCCGGTGCTTGCGTTCCTGCTCCCACTTCTGGCCTTGGGAATGGCCACCGAGCGGGGAGTCGTCCGATGGATCGACTATCTTCGCCGAATCGCCCAACTCTATGCGCGCGGCCGTTTCGCAGTGCACCCCACGCGCGCCGAGAACGCGCCGCCGGAGATTCGCGCCCTTGCGGAAACGCTGGACGAGATGGCTCAGACGATCGCCGCGCGCGACGCGCTCGTGAACGAGGCCATGGCCCAGAAGGACGCTCTGCTTCGCGAGATCCACCACCGCGTCAAAAACAATCTGCAGGTTATCTCGTCGTTGCTCAATCTACAGCAGCGGGCGCTGAGCGATCCGGCCGCGAGGGCCGCCCTGTCCGACACCCGCCAGAGGATCGGCGCCTTGGCCCTTATCTACCGCTCGCTCTACCAAGGCCCGGATCTGAAGCGCGTCGATCTTCGCGAGTTTCTAGACGAACTGATCGCCCAGACCCTGCTCGGCGATACAGTGCGTGGTTCGCCGATCCGCACTCAGATGAGCATCGATGCGCTGGTGATTGATGCGGATCGCTTGGCGCCGCTGGCGCTGTTTGCCGTGGAAGCCATTACCAATGCGCGCAAGCACGGACTCGACGAGGCCGGCGGCCGGCTTTGCGTCACCTTCAGGGTGCGCGGTGAAGAGGCGGAGTTTACGATCACCGACACCGGCGTCTCTGGCGCTCCGGCAATTGTGACTCAGGGCGTGGGTCGAACGCTGATGACGGCGTTCGCCCGGCAATTGCGCGGTTCTGTCAGCTTTACGGCAAACCCTGGTGGAGGCTTGACGGCGCGGCTGATTTTCCCCACACCCACGATCGACGGTCTAGCCTTCGCCGAAGGCGTGGCAGCAACTTAGCCGAGACATGCGCGTTAATCCGTCGCGCCACCTTAGGAGACATCCCCAAATGCGTTCGCTCATCATTCTGGCGGTATTGGCCGCCGGCCTCGCCACCGCCGCCTGCAATACCGTTTCTGGCGCCGGCAAGGACGTCGCCTCGGCCGGGCATGCCGTCAGCGATACGGCCAACGACGCCAAGAAGTAGGACCCTCTTCGACCGCCGCGCCCGCCGGCCTTTTTGGGTGGCGGGCCGGCTAGGTTGGCGGCGCATCGCCTAGACGCCGCGAGGAAGGTGCGCAGCGAAGACGACAGAACGCGGTGTGTTTTCAGCCGTAAGCCAACCGCCATCGCGCGCCGCCTGGCTCCTGACAAAAACAGCCTGAGCCCACCGGCCTCCAGGCTCTCCGAAAGATGACATACCGGTCAATCCTCGTTGGGTTTCCTCGTGGATGCGAGCGCGACCGTCGGCGGCTTCCACCACGATCAATGGCGCGGGCTCGATGGGCGTGGTCACGCTTACGATGCCGCCGCGCGATGCCGCTTCAGCAGCCATCTGTGTGAGATTCAGCACGATCCGAGCGACGGGCGCGCGCAACATGACAGGCTGGATCTTCCACTCGAGGGTGGGCCGTGCGTCGACGAAGAGTGATTGGGCGATGGCTTTCAGGAGATCAGAGCCAATGGCGCAATCACTTGCACCGAAGGCGACGCGGGCGAACTCCAGCGTAGCTTTGAGGCGCCGCAAGCCATCGGCGATGACCGCCAGTGCCGCTGCATTTTCATCCACGACCTGCGGATCGAGGATCAGATCCACCCCGACCTGAAGGGCGCTCAGGGGGCCAGAGATGTCATGGCATAGTCTGGCGACAAGGCGGGACGCTAGAACGTCTGCTGTGGGCTCGAAATCGCACATCTATGCGCTGAGCCTTGCCGTGATTTGGTTCTTTGGCAAACCGCAGGCGGCGCCTAAAAGACGGCATGCAAATCGACACCCTTGGCTCGACGCTTGCCGACATCGTTGAAGAAGCCGCGCGACTGATCCTACCGATCTGGCAGACGGGGTGCGCCGTCGACGCCAAGGCGGACAAAAGTCCGGTTACAGAGGCCGACCGGCGTGGAGAGACTCTTATTCTCCGACGCCTGGCGGAGCTTTTTCCCGATGTCCCCGTCATCTCGGAGGAGGACGCCGCGGAGTTCGGCACGCCGTCGAGCATCTGTGAAAGGTTCTTCCTAGTGGACCCGCTCGATGGCACCAAGGCATTTATCCGCGGTGATCCCAATTTCACGGTCAACATTGGTCTGATCGAAAACGGCCGGCCCGTGGCGGGCGCCGTTGCCGCGCCGCCTAGCGGGGAGACTTGGTTCACAACTGTCGCCGGAGCGATGAAGCGCGGTCCAGGGGGCGCGGCGCCGGTTGCGGTGCGCGCCAGGGCGTGGCCGATTGAGGCCGCCATCGCCCTTGTCAGCCACACCATGAAAGCCGAGACCATGGCCGACTTGGCGCGCCAATACGGCTTCTCCCACACTCAGGCGATGGATTCCTCAATCAAGCTGTGCCGCATTGCCGAGGGCGTCGCAGATATTTATCCTCGTCATGGACCAACAATGGAGTGGGACACTGCGGCCGGTCATGCGGTGCTCACCGCAGCTGGCGGCAGATTGACCACGCTCGACGGCGAAGACTTTCTTTACGGCAAGGCTGCTGACGGGTTTCGCAACGGATTCTTCGTCGCCCGCGGCGCCTGAGGCGCGGCCGCGGCTCGCTATACGGGATTGCGGGCGATTAGGCGGCGGGCGATGATGATGCGCTGCATCTCGTTGGTGCCCTCGCCGATGATGAGCAGCGGGGCGTCGCGATAAAGCCGCTCAATCGGATATTCTTTCGAATAGCCGTTCGCGCCGAAGATGCGCATCGCCTCGGTCGCTACTTCGAACGCTGTCTCCGTGGCGAACCATTTGGCCATGCCGGCCTCCATATCCACTCGCGCTCCAGTGTCGTAGGCGCGCGCGGCGTCGTCGACCATCAGCTCCGCGGCTCGGGTCTTGGCGGCCATCTCGCCCAACTTCAGCTGAATCGCCTGATGTTCGGAGATGGGCTTGCCCATTGTCCGGCGGGTCTGGGCGTAAGCGACCGATTCCATCAGCGCCCGCCGCGCAATGCCGACGCCGCGCGCCGCAACGTTTACCCGGCCGATTTCCAGACCCCCGGTGGCCATGGCGAAACCTTTGCCTTCTTCGCCGCCGACGAGCGAGAGCGCCGCATCGCACTCATAGCCGTCGAACCCGATCTCGCCGGTGTCGATGCCGCGGTAGCCGAGCTTCGGCAGTTTGCGGCCGCGCCGGATACCGGGGAGATCCGCCTTTGTCTGTGGATCTCGCGTCGGCGTTATCAGCATCGTCATGCCGGCGTGGCGCGGTGTGGCTCCAGGATCGGTCTTGACGAGCAAGGCCAGTATGTCGCCCTCGATCACGTTGGTGATCCAAAGCTTGGCCCCGTCGATGCGATAGCGGTCGCCGTGCCGCGTGGCGACGGTGCTGATACCCTGAAGGTCCGTTCCGGCGCCCGGTTCGGTCAGGCCGAGGCCGCCACGGAGCTCACCGGTGGCAAAACGCGGAAGCCAATACGATTTTTGCGCCTCCGTGCCGAATTTCTGGACGATCAGGGCCATCATCAAGTGGCTGTTGAAAAACCCCGTAAGGCTCATCCATTCTTCGGAAATGCGCGCGACGATCTTCGAGTAGGTGAGCGCCGAGAGGCCCAGGCCGCCGTATTCCGGTTCGATCAGGGCGCCATACAGCCCCATCTCGCACATGTCGGCCACGAGCTCGTGAGGGTATTCGTCGGCCTGTTCGAAGGCGTCCGCCACCGGGGCGACCTTCTTGATGAGCCAGCGGTCGATGGAATCGAGGAGGGCCCGTTCGTCGGCCTCGGTGATCTCGCTGTGGGCGCCCATCCTACCAGTAATCCTTCATGATCTCTTCGGCCCAGGGCGGCTCGCGCAGCTCTCCTCTCGGCAGGAAGCCCCGGAGAACCGGCTTGATGTCGAGAACGGGCGTGCCGTCGATGGCGTCGAGGCCTTCGACGGTCAGACTAAGGCCTTCGACGGCAATGATCGAGCATATGCACAGGCCCAAGCGGTTGGGGCGGCCCTTGCCGCGCTGGGCGAAGATGCCCACCGCCGGCCACTCAGGCCGCCCGCGAGGGCGCCGCGCGCCGCGTTCGACCGCCCCGTCGGACACGCGGTCGAACAGGAAGATCACCTCGGCGTGGGAGAAGGCGTCAAGGCCGGCCAGGGCCTCGGCC
>JBBRQK010000003.1:0-221384 GCA_038226475.1 Caulobacterales bacterium
CGCGGTCGAACTGCATGCCTTCGACGACGTCGAGCTCCGTATCGAGGCTCTTGGCTTCCTCGACCGTGATCACGCCTTCGTTGCCGACTTTTTCCATCGCCCTGGCGATCATGTCGCCGATTTCGGCGTCGCCGTTGGAAGAGATGGCCCCGACCTGAGCGATCTCCTGGTTGGTGGTGACCTTCTTGGAGGTGGCCTTGATGTGCTCGACGACCTTGAGCACGGCCTTTTCGACGCCGCGCTTCAGATCCATCGGGTTCATGCCGGCGGCGACCGACTTGGTGCCTTCGACGACGATCGCCTGGGCCAGCACGGTGGCGGTGGTGGTGCCGTCGCCGGCTTTGTCGTTGGTCTTGGACGCGACTTCACGGATCAACTGGGCGCCGAGGTTCTCGAACTTGTCGGCCAGCTCGATTTCCTTCGCAACGGTGACGCCGTCCTTGGTCGAGCGTGGCGCGCCAAACGACTTTTCGATGACCACGTTCCGACCCTTGGGGCCGAGGGTCACCTTGACCGCGTTGGCGAGGATGTTGACGCCGCGCAGCATGCGGTCGCGCGCGTCGGTGGAGAAATAGACGTCTTTGGCAGCCATGGTGTGAGAGGCTCTCTTTCAGGTGAGGATGATTGGGGAAGGCCCGATGGGGATTGGTTGGCGGACTAGTCGAGCACGCCCAGGACGTCGCTCTCCTTCATGATCAGGAGATCTTCGCCGTCGAGCTTGATCTCGCTGCCCGACCACTTGCCGAACAGGATGCGGTCGCCGGCCTTGAGGTCGCACGGCTGGATCTTGCCGGCGTCATCGCGCGCTCCGGGGCCGACGGCTACGACCTTGCCCTCCTGCGGCTTTTCCTTCGCGGTGTCGGGGATGATGATGCCCCCCTTGGTCTTTTCTTCTTCCTCGACGCGGCGGACGAGGACGCGGTCGCCAAGCGGACGAAACGCCATGGATGTTTTCTCCGTAGTGCAAAACGTTGAAATGCGCGCTGGCGTGGCAGGTCGCTAGCAGCCACCGAGGCCGAGTGCCAACGGTGCGCAAATAGGGTCGAGGGGGTTGTGAGTCAAGCCAAGGCGCCCGAAAGCATCGGCGTGGATATCGAGACGTTCCTCAACCGGATGTTCCGGAAAGGCGCCGTGGAAGTTCGACTTCCGGGACGCCCGCCGATGCGCGTCGGCGACGGATCGGAGCCCAGGGTCATCGTGGCCATTGCTGATCGGCTGACCCTTGCGCGGATCATGGCCAAGCCGTCTCTTGGCGTAGGCGAGGCGTATATGGACGGACGCCTGGTGCTTGAGAGGGGATCGATCCACGATCTTGTGGACCTGGCCTCCAACAATCTCTCGCCGCGCCCGGGCGGCCCGCGTCCCGGGCGCCTCAAACGCGCCTGGGTGCGGCTGTTGAAGGAGAACAACGAGCGCCGCGCGGCGCGCCGCAACGTCGCTCATCACTACGATCTTTCGGGCGAGCTCTATCGCGCCTTTCTCGATGACGACCTGCAGTATTCCTGCGCCCTGTTCGAGCGCCCGGACATGGGCCTGGACGCGGCGCAGGAAGCAAAGAAGCGCCATATCGCCGCCAAGCTGTTCCTGGGAGCCCAGAGCCGAGTGCTCGATATTGGCTGCGGCTGGGGTGGCCTGGCCCTGTCGCTCGCAGCTTGGTCCGGCGCTCACGTCGAGGGCGTTACACTATCAACCGAACAGCTGGCGACCGCCCAGGCTCGCGCATCGGCGAAAGGCCTTGCCGGCCGGGTTTCCTTTTCCCTGACCGACTATCGAGATGTGCCGGGACCCTACGACCGCATCGTCTCGGTCGGCATGTTCGAACATGTCGGCAGGCCTAACTACCAGGCGTTTTTCGACAAGATCGCCAGCCTCCTCAGCGACGACGGCGTCGCCCTGATCCATTCGATCGGCCGCTCGGAGGGGCCCAGCACCACGGACCCGTTCACCGCGAAATACATCTTTCCCGGGGGCTACATTCCGGCGCTCTCGGAAGTGCTCCCTGCCGTGGAGCGCGCCGGTCTTTGGGTCACTGACATCGAGGTGCTCAGAATGCACTACGCCATCACGCTTCGCCATTGGCACGACCGGTTTGTGGCGCGCCGCAAGGAGATCGCGCGGCTTTACGACGAACGTTTCTGCCGGATGTGGGAATACTACCTGGCAGGCGCGGAAATGGGCTTCCGCTATGCGGGACACATGAACTTCCAGCTGCAGCTGACCAAGCGCCGCGATACTCTGCCGATCACGCGCGACTACATGGGAGACGCCGAGCGCTCGTTGAGCGTGGCGGCTAGCCGCGCGGCTTAGCCCGAGAAGTAACTAGCGCGATCCCACCGGCACTCGTTCGGCGTCGCGCTCGGCCCGGATCCTTGCGTGCAGGTCGCCATACTTGGCGAATTCCATGCGGGCGATGGTTCGGTTGTGCACTTCGTCGGGGCCGTCGGCGAGCCGCAGCGTCCGCTGTCCGGCGTACATTCTGGCGAGGCCGAAGTCGCTGGTCACGCCGCCGCCGCCGTGGGCCTGGATGGCGTCGTCGATGATCCGAAGGGCCATGTTGGGCGCCGAGACCTTGATCATCGAGATCTCCAGCCGCGCGGTCTTGTTGCCGGCCTTGTCCATCATGTCGGCAGCCTTGAGGCACAGCAGGCGGTTCATCTCGATGTCGGTTCGGGCGGCAGCCACGCGCTGCTCCCACACCGAATGTTCGGAGACGTATTTTCCGAAGGCCTTTCGACTCATCAGCCGCTTGCACATCTTTTCCAGCGCCACCTCGGCGGCGCCGATCGAGCGCATGCAATGGTGGATGCGGCCTGGGCCTAGCCTAGCCTGGGATATCTCGAAGCCCCGCCCTTCGCCCAGAATCATGTTCTCCACCGGAACGCGAACATCTTCGAGCAGCACCTCGGCGTGGCCGTGCGGCGCGTCGTCGTAGCCGAACACGGGCAGCATGCGCAGCACCTTCACGCCGGGCGCATCGAGCGGCACCAGGATCTGGGACTGCTGTTGGTGGGGCGCAGCGTTGGGATTGGTCTTGCCCATGGTGATCGCCACCTTGCAGCGCGGATCGCCCACACCTGACGACCACCACTTGAGGCCGTTCAGCACATAGTGGTCGCCGTCACGCTCGATCGCGGTCTCGATATTGGTGGCGTCCGACGAGGCCACACGAGGCTCGGTCATCAGGAACGCCGAACGAATTTCGCCGTTCATCAGCGGCCGCAGCCACCGCTCCTTCTGCTCCAAAGTACCGAAGCGGTTGAGCACCTCCATGTTGCCTGTGTCGGGCGCGGAACAGTTGAAGACCTCGGAGGCGAAACCGACCCGCCCGAACATCTCGCAAATCGGCGCGTATTCCATGTTGGTGAGCTGAATTCCCTCGAATTCGAAGGTGTCTTCGAGCGGCGGCACGCCAGAGTGCGGCGGCATGAACATGTTCCACAGGCCGGTCTTTCGGGCTTTGACCTTCAGGTCCTCGACGATGGGAATCACCTTCCAGCGTTCGCCCTCGCGCATCTGCTCTTCATAGATTGGAACGGCCGGGAAAATGTGCTCGTCCATGAAGTCCGAGACGCGCCGCATCAGATCCTTCTGGCGGGGGGAATAGTCGAAATCCACGCGGCATCCTCCATTCAAACGACTGTTTGAAACCGTGTCGCACAATGCGCCGTCGCGGGCAAGCGCTCAGCCGAGCGCGGTGACCGACTCGTCGGTGAAAAATACGTCTTCGGCGTGGGCAGCGAGATCGTGGGCGGTCCACGGACCGGTGGGAGAAAAGCCCCTGGTTTGGCGCATGCGGATCTCGCGCACACCGCGCTGCGAGGCGCCCAGCATGATCCCCGAGCGGTCGCCGGAAAGCTCGCTGACCATGTAGAGCACCGCCGGCGCGATCGCCTCCGGCAGCGACAACGGATTGGGCTCACGGTCGCGGAGGCCGGCAAGGTCGGAGGTCAGTCGGGTGTAGGCGCCCGGCGCTAGCCCCCACACGCGAATGCCGTACTTGCGTCCTTCGATCGCCAACACGCGCATGAACCCATACAGCGCCGCCTTGGCCGCGCCGTAGTTAGCCTGGCCGAAGTTGCCGAACAGGCCCGAGGTCGAGGACGTCTGAACGATCACGCCCTTGACCGCATTGTCCTTCATCCAGCGCCATACCGGCAGGGTGACGCAGTAGGCGCCCTTCAGATGCACTTTCACCACCGCGTCCCAGTCCGCCTCGGAAATGTTCGCGAACGTCCGGTCGCGGAGTATGCCGGCGTTGCTGACCAGGATGTCCACCCGCCCAAAAGCATCGAGCGCCGATTTCAATATGCTCTCGCCGCCCTCGACCGTGGAGACATCGTCGCCGTTCGCCACCGCCCGGCCGCCCTCGGCGATGATGGCCTCGGTCACCTTCCGCGCCGCGGAGCTGTCGGCGCCGACGCCGTCGCGCGCGCCGCCGAGGTCGTTGACGACCACCGCCGCGCCCTCCCTGGCGAAAAGGCGGGCGTAGGCTTCGCCCAGGCCGTTGCCGGCGCCGGTGACGATGGCGACCTTCCCGTCCAACAATCCCATGAGTTTCTCCCTGCGCGCGTCCCGCGCACCATCATTCACCGCCGAGCGCGAAAAAAGTCCTTCAGCAACCCGGCGGCTTCCATCTGCAGAATGCCGCCGATTACCGCTGGGCGCCAATGGCACGTTGGTTGCTCGAAGAAGCGCGGGCCGTGCGTCACGGCACCCCCCTTGGGGTCCGGCGCTCCGAACACCAGTCGGGCGATGCGAGCGTGACTGATCGCGCCGGCGCACATGGCGCACGGCTCCAGCGTCACAGCAAGGGCAAGGCCGGTGAGGCGATAGTTGCCGACCGCGGCGCCAGCGGCGCGCAGCGCCAGGATTTCGGCATGGGCGGTGGCGTCGTGGCCGGCGATGGGCGCGTTGGCGCCTCGGCCTAGAATGGCGCCGGTGGCGGGATCGAAAACCACGGCCCCGACCGGTATCTCACCCTGGGCGGCCGCGGCTTGCGCCAGATCGAGCGCGATGCGCATGATTTCCACGTCATGGTCGGCCATCCCAAGCAGCCAAGCCCCCGGGCCGGCCCCGGTCAAGCCTCCCCAGCGGACAGCGCCGAGCGCGTGGCCAAGGTTCTGGCCCGAGCCGGGGTCGCCTCCCGACGTGAGGTGGAGCGCCTGATCGAGGCCGGCAAAGTTGCGCTCAATGGGCTTATCCTGACCACGCCGGGGGTGAAGGTCGGCTCCAGCGATACCCTCACCGTGGACGGTGTGGTGGTGAACGCCGCCGAGGCGACCCGCCTCTTTCGCTATCACAAGCCTGCCGGATTGATGACAACCCACCGCGACCCGAAAGGGCGGCCGACGGTGTTTGAGGCCTTGCCTCCGGGCCTGCCGCGCCTGATCTCGGTCGGGCGTCTGGATCTGGGGTCCGAAGGTCTGTTGCTGCTCACGAACGACGGCGGTCTGGCGCGGGCGCTCGAATTGCCTTCCAGCGGTTGGGTGCGACGGTATCGGGCCCGCGCGCGCGGCCGGATCGACCAGGCCAGGCTCGCCGCTCTCGCCCAGGGGATCACCGTCGAGGGCGTGCGCTACGGGCCGATCAACGCCACACTCGACAAGGCGAAGGATAGGCCGGCGGGGGCCAATCTGTGGATCACCCTCACGCTGGCGGAGGGAAAGAACCGCGAAGTGCGGCGCGTGTTGGAGGCGCTCGGCCTCGCGGTGAACCGTCTCATCCGGGTGGCCTATGGGCCGTTCGCCTTGGCCACGCTCGAGGCTGGCGGCATCGAGGAGATTGGGCCGCGCGTGATCCGTGAGCAACTCGCATCCCTCATCGCGCCCTCCAGCCTGCCCACCGGCGAGCGCGCCCTGTTCAAGGCCCCTGCGGCGACAGCCGGCAGGGCGGCGCGGCCGGTCGTGGGGCCCAAACCGGCCTCGACGCCGTCGCTCCCGCCCCCCGCTCGAAAGGTCTACAAACCCGGCTGGGCTCGCCCTGGGCCCCGCAAGCCTAGCTGAACCGCGCGGCTCCGATCGACGGGCGGGCGATCTCTTCGGGGCGCAGCCCCGCCCAGCGCCGCAGCGGAGCGATGCGGACCACCGCTTCGGTGATCGAGACATAGCCGGCAACCAGGGCCAGATCCGCCAGCCAGGTCCCCGCGGTCAGGTCCGCTGAGTGCGTGCCGCTCTGGACCGTCAGGGGCGCGATGAAAAGGACTATCAAGATATTGTTGGCCGCGTGCGCGCCGGTGGAGAATTCAATGCCTCCCAGGCGCAGCGTCATGTAGGCGAAACCGGCGCCCATCAGCGTTCGGGTCAGAAACGCGTCCGGCGTGAAATCGAAATGCGCGGCCGCAAACAATACCGCGCCCGCCAGGATCAAAACGACCGGCTGACGCGTGAAAGCCGCAGTCTGCCGCAACAGCCAGCCGCGGAACAGCAACTCCTCGGCCGCCGCCGCGGGTATCAGCAGCAGGGCTGAGAGCGCGTACAGCACGCGGCCGGGGGTGTCGTCAGCGACCCGCAGGATCGGCGCCGGCTGGCTCGGTCCCAGAGTCAGGCGATCGGCCAGGAAAAGCGGGGCTGTGGCCAGGACCGAGAGTCCGATCCCCATCAACAAGAGCCGCCAGCGCACCGCCGCGGCGGCGGTCACATATCGGAGCAGCGGATGCGCGGCCAGGATCGCCGCCAAGGCCACGAAGGCTAGTGGAAACGCCCCGTCGGTCGCCGTGGACGCCACTAGGCGGAGTAGGGTGATGCCAAGTCCCTTGGCGTCTGGATCCTGGAACCGCAGGGCGACCGCCCCCAGGCCCCGCAGGCCCTGCTCGCCGAGGCCCGCGATCAAGGTGTATGGCGCCAACACCAGAACCCAGCACGCCGCGGCGGCTACCACACCCACGCAAGCGCCGCCGACAAGCGTCACTACAAGGCGGATCGGATCGCGGTCTCGGGGGGTCACGTCGGCCAGGAACGGCGATTCGGCCAATCCTGCCCATACGCCCGCGACGCTCATGAAGACCCCTTTGCCCTGAGTTATGTTCATCCGCTAAACCAAGTCCAAACCAAAGAGCCCAGCCATGCGAATCATCGCCGGGACGCACCGAGGCCGCATCCTTGTGGCGCCAAAGGGACACTCCACCCGCCCCACCGCCGACCGCGTCCGCCAAGCTCTCTTCGATGTCCTCGAACACGCGTCCTGGTCGCTAGGACTTTCCGGGCTCCGGGTGATCGATCTCTTTGCGGGGTCTGGCGCCCTGGGCCTCGAGGCCTTGTCGCGCGGCGCCTCCTTCTGCCTGTTCGTCGACCAGGACGGGGCCGCCGTCGAGGCGGTTACGCGCAACCTCGAAGGTTTTTCACTGTCTGCTCGAGCCTGGGTGGAACGGCGTGACGCCACGCGGCTCCACCCTGCGGGCCCGGCTTCGGGCGCGCCGTTCGATCTCGCCTTTCTGGATCCTCCCTATGGTCGCGGCCTCGCGGCGCCAGCCCTCGATGCGCTTCTTAGCGGCGGGTGGTTGGCCCCGGATGCGAGCGTGATAGTCGAGCAGGGGCTGGAAGAACGGGACTTGGCCGCGCCGAATTTAGAGTCGCTCGACAGCCGACGGTGGGGGGCCGCCCAAGTGGCGTTCCTGCGCCCAGCTAGCGCCGACCGAACAGGCGTTCGATATCCGCAAGCTTGAGTTCGACGTAGGTGGGCCGGCCATGGTTGCACTGGCCCGAGTGGGGCGTCGCCTCCATCTGCCGCAGTAGGGCGTTCATCTCCTCCGCGTTCAGGCGTCGGCCGGCGCGCACCGAACCATGGCAAGCCATCGTTGAACAGACTTCGGCCAGGCGCTCCGCGAGTACGAGAGCGGCCCCGTTCTGCACGAGATCGTCGGCGATGTCGCGGATCAGCGCCCCGACATCGGTGTCGCCCAAGAGAGCGGGGGTCTCTCGCACCAGCACCGCGCCCGGCCCAAACGGTTCCACCGCGAGGCCCAGCGCCGCCAGTTCCTCGCTTCGCGCGCACACCCGCTCCGCCTCGGAGGGTTCGAGCTCCACCACTTCGGGCAGCAGCAGCGCCTGGCGCGCGACCCCTCCGGCGGCCATCTGCGCCTTCATGGATTCATAGACGAGACGTTCATGCGCGGCGTGCTGATCGACGATCACCATACCGTCTCGGGTCTGAGCCACGATATAGGTTCCGTGCACCTGCGCCCGGGCGGCGCCCAAGGGAAAGCCGCCCCCGTCCTCGTCGACGCGCACGGTCGTAGCGATTCCGTGTGAGCGCTCCGGTTCATGTTCGAAGGCCGGCTCGGTCCGGGCCGAAACCCCGGCGAGGGCCGGGAACGCTGCCGACGTCGCCGTCCAGCCACCCGACCGCCAGGCCGAGTATCCTTCCGCGGACGCACCGGGGCGAAAACTTGCCAAGGCGGCGGACGCGACGGTGGTGGAGGCGCGCCTTGCGGATCCGGCGAGCGTGTGACGCAAGGCCCCCACGATCAGACCCCGTGTCAGGGCCGGGTCGCGGAACCGCACTTCGGCCTTGGCCGGGTGTACGTTCACGTCCACCAGGGTCGGATCGAGCTCGAGGTAGAGCACCGCCACCGGATGGCGGTCCCGCGCCAACAGATCGGCGTAGGCTGCTCGCAGAGCCCCCTGAAGCAGCCGGTCGCGCACCGGCCGGCCGTTTACGAACAGGTACTGGTGCGCCGCGTTGCCGCGATTGAAGGTCGGCAGGCCGGCATGACCGGTCAGGCGCACGCCGTCCCGTTCCTGATCGATCGCCAGGGCGTTGTCGGCGAAGTCTTGCCCAAGGATGGCCGAGAGCCGCGCCAGTCTACCCGCGGGACCGGCTGTCTCGCATGCCAGGCGCAAGACGCGCCGACCGTCGAGATCGAGCGAGAAACCCACCGTCTGGGCGGCCATGGCCGCGCGCTTGACCGCCTCGACCACGGCCATCGCCTCGGATCTGGCCGACTTCATGAACTTCAGTCGCGCCGGCGTCGCGTAGAACAGGTCGCGCACCTGGACGCGTGCGCCGTGAGCCCCAGCGAATGCCGCAGGGGACACCGCGCCCACGGCGCCACCCTCCACCGCTATGGCATGGGCGTCCGCGCTACCGCGCGCGCGCGCCGAGATCGACAGCCGCGCCACCGAGCCGATCGAGGGCAGGGCCTCGCCGCGAAAGCCGAGGGTGGATATTCGCAGCAGATCATAGACGCCGTCGGCGGCGGGGGTGAGCTTCGAGGTGGCGTGACGTTCCACGGCCAGGGCGAGGTCGGCCGGCGTCATACCGGCCCCGTCGTCGGCCACCAGGATCCGCGTCAGGCCGCCGCCGTCGGCCTGGATCTCGATGCGGGTCGGGCCGGCGTCGAGGGCGTTTTCGAGCAGTTCCTTAACCGCGCTGGCCGGTCGCTCGACCACCTCGCCGGCGGCGATGCGGTTGATCAGATCGATCGGCAGGCGGTGGATGGCCATGGCGCGCCACTATGGCGCGATTCCACGACCGTCGCCGGGAATAGAGGCTCAGCCCTCGGGCGTGTCGGCCGTGGCCGTGTCCTTGAGGCCGCCGCCGGTGGTGCGCTCGGCGATGCGCGCCGACTTGCCGCGACGGTCGCGCAGATAGTACAGCTTGGCCCGGCGCACGGCGCCTCGACGCTTGACCTCGATCGATTCGATCATCGGCGAGAGCACCGGGAACACCCGCTCGACGCCTTCGCCGAAGCTGATCTTGCGAACCGTGAAGTTCTCCTGCAGGCCACCGCCCGACCTGGCGATGCAGACACCCTCATAGGCCTGTACGCGCTCGCGCTCGCCTTCCTTGATGCGGACATTGACGCGAAGGGTGTCGCCCGGCTGGAAGGCGGGGATCTTCTTGCCGGAGACGAGGCGGTCGGCCTCCTGCTTCTCCAATTCCTGAATCACGTTCATCGGTCTCACGAAGTCCTTCTGGCTACTGGGCTTGATCGCCCTTTGGCTGTTGATTGGCGAGATGCGCCGACCAGAGATCCGGCCGCCGCTCCCGCGTCGTCTGCTCCCGCTGCTGCCGACGCCATCTGGCCACCTCGCCGTGGTGGCCCGACGTCAGCACGCCTGGAACCTCGCGCCCCTCGAACATCCGCGGCCGGGTGAACTGCGGATACTCCAGAAGCCCGTCTTCGAAACTCTCCTCGCCCAGGCTCGCCGCCTCGCCCAGAACGCCGGGCAGCCGCCGAACGCAGGCCTCGATCACCACCAAGGCCGCCGCCTCGCCGCCGGCGAGCACCGCGTCTCCGACCGCGACCTCCTCGAACCCGCGAGCATCGATCACCCGCTGGTCCACACCTTCGAAGCGGCCGCACAAGACCACCAATCCAGGCGCCCGCGCCCAGGCCTCGACCCGGTCCTGAGTGATCGGCGCACCGCGTGCGCTCATATACAAAAGCGGACGGCCAGCCACCCCGACGCTGTCGAGCGCCGCGGCGATCACGTCCGCCCGCATCACTTGCCCCGGACCGCCCCCGGCGGGGGTGTCGTCCAGGAAGCCGCGCTTATCGTTGGAAAAGGCGCGGATGTCCACCGCCTCCAGCGCCCACAGCCCTCGCTCGCGCCAGGCGGCGCCGATCAGCGACACGCCCAGCGGCCCGGGAAAGGCCTCGGGGAACATCGTCAGCACGGTGGCGGTGAAGGGCATGCGCGCGAGCCCCGCCTTCGCCCCCTCCAGCGGGGAGAGGCCGATGCAGGTGTGCCTAGAGTCGCTCGACGATCGTCACGTTGGCGAGGCCGCCGCCTTCGCACATGGTCTGCAGGCCATATTTCTTGCCGCGGGTCTTCAGCGCGTTCAGCAGTGTGGCCATCAGCTTCGTACCCGAGGCCCCCAGGGGGTGGCCCAGAGCGATCGCGCCGCCGTTCACGTTCAGCCGCGCCGGATCTGCGCCGGTCTCCTTCAGCCACGCCACGGGCACCGAGGCGAAGGCTTCGTTGACCTCGAACAGATCGATGTCGTCAGTCGACATGCCGGCCTTTTCGAGGGCTCGCTTGGTGGCCGGGATCGGCGCTTCGAGCATGATCACCGGATCGCCCCCGATCACTGTCAGGTGGTGGATGCGCGCGATCGGCTCCACGCCCAAGGTCTTCAGTCCCGCCTCGCTGACGATCATGACGCCCGACGCGCCGTCGCAGATCTGGCTGGAACTGGCGGCGGTCAGCTTGCCGTCTTCGCGCAGCAGCTTGACGCCCTTGATGCCATCGAGGCTGGCGTCGAACCGGATGCCCTCGTCCACCGTATGCATCGTCTTCGTCCCGTCGGCGTCGGTGATCTCGATGCCGACGATCTCGTTCTTGAACGAGCCGCCTTGCGTCGCCGCGATGGCCTTCTGGTGGCTGTGGTACGCATATTCGTCCAGCTCGTCCTTGGACAGACCGTACTTGGCGGCGACCATCTCGGCGCCCATGAACTGGCTGAACTGGATGTTGGGATAGCGCGCCTGCTGGGCCGGGCTCATCGGCGTCCCAAGGCCTTCCTTCATCGGCAGGATCATCGGCGTGCCCATCGGCACCCGGGTCATGCTTTCGACGCCGGCGGCGATGACGATGTCCTGGCTGCCGCTCATAACTGCCTGGGCGGCGAAGTGCAGGGCCTGCTGTGAAGAGCCGCACTGGCGATCGACGCTGGTGGCCGGCACGCTCTCGGGCAGGGACGACGACAAAACCGCGCCGCGGGCGATATTATTGGACTGTTCGCCGGCCTGGCCCACGCAGCCCATGATCACATCGTCGACCAGGGCCGGATCGGCGCCGCTGCGCTGGATCAGGTCGTCGAGCACTTTGCCGGCGAGGTCGGCCGGATGCCAGGCAGCGAGGCGACCCTTCTTGCGTCCGCCGGCGGTGCGGGTGGCGGCGACGATATAGGCCTCGGCCATGGGGGTGTTCCTCGAAGGTGAGACGCGCCGGGCGGCGCGCCCGCTCTGATGCCAACTGATGGGATATAGGTAGCCCCGCGACGCAGCGTCAGCCAACCTTCGTTTCGCGCGCTCGTTGGACGCCGGTGCGCGCCCGCGCTAGGAGAGCGCCCCCGTCACCCGCGCCCTCGAGGCCATACCTTGCGTCTGCCCCAGGCTCGCCTCGACCAAGTGCTCGACCGCTTCGCCGAAGTCGAGGCGCGCATGGGCGCGGCCAGCGAAGGCCCCGAGATCGTCCGGCTGGGCAAGGAATATGCCGAGTTACGCCCGGTGGCCGAGTTCGCCCAGCGCCTCGCCAGGGCCCGCGTCGAACGCGCCGAACTCGAGGCCATGGCCGGTGCGGACGATGCGGACATGGCCGCCCTGGCCCGCGACGAGTTGGCCCAGATCGACGCGCGCCTGCCCGAGCTGGAGCGCGAGCTCGCCATCCTGCTGGCGCCGCGCGACGCCGACGAAAACGCCTCGGCCATACTGGAGGTGCGCGCCGGCACGGGCGGCGACGAGGCGGCCCTCTTCGCCGGCGATCTCTTCCGCATGTACCAGCGCTATGCCGCCGCCCGCGGCTGGACCGTGGAGGTTGAGAGCGTCTCGGAGGGCGAGGCCGGCGGCTACAAGGAGATTATCGCCTCGATCGGCGGCGAGGGGGTGTTCGGCCGGCTCAAGTTCGAAAGCGGCGTCCACCGGGTGCAGCGCGTTCCCGACACCGAGACGCAAGGCCGGATCCATACCTCCGCCGCCACCGTGGCCGTGCTGCCGGAGGTCGAGGACGTCGACATCGAGATCCGCGACGCCGATCTGCGGATCGACACCTATCGCGCCAGCGGTTCGGGCGGGCAGCATGTCAACAAGACCGACTCGGCGGTGCGGATAACCCACCTGCCGTCGGGTATCGTGGTCACCTCGTCGGAGAAATCTCAGCACCAGAACCGCGCCCGCGCGATGAAGGTGCTGAAAGCCCGGTTGCACGACCAGAAACGCGAGGCGCTCGATCTGGCCCGCTCCAGCGCCCGCAAGTCGCAGGTCGGCTCGGGCGACCGTTCCGAACGCATCCGCACCTACAATTTTCCGCAGGGGCGGGTGACGGACCACCGCGTCAATCTGACCCTGTACAATCTCGCCAAGGTGGTCGAGGGCGAGGCGCTCGACGACGTCATCGACCCCCTGATCGCCGAAGACCAGGCCGCGCGCCTCGCCTCTCTCGAAGAGAGCTTCGGCTAGCGCCTATCTGGCGATTGTGCAGCCGTAGCGGCGGTCGTAGTTGGCTTCGGCGACGGTGGAGGCCAGGGCGGCGGTGACCTTGGAGGTGGCCGGCTGGCCAGCGCGATCGACGGTCACGGTGAAGGGCTCGATCTGGCCCTTGAACTCGGCCCGGCACGAGGTCTCGGGCCGGCCGGCGACAAACAGGCACGAGCACATCTGCTTGGCGATGTAGGCCGAGCCGATCTGGATGATCGCCGGACCGGGCGGGGCGGGGCCCGCCGGCGTCTCGGCCGCCCGAGCGGCGGCGGTGAGAGCCAGAACCGCGCCGAGCCCCGCCAGAGCGGATTTGCCAATCATCGGCCTTGCCTCCAAAACGCTTCCCGTCGAGCCGGGGTCGTGAAGGGGTGTGCCATGAACCGCAGGGATTTCGCCATGGGCTTGGCAGCCGGCGCCTGCGCCATTCCGGGACTCGCGGGCGCCACCCTGGCCGATGCGTGGGCTCACGCCAGCTCGGGCGCCGATCCGGCGCTGGGCCAGACCGACGCCCTTCTGGTGCTGCAGAATGGCAAGACGATTTTCGAGCGATACGGCGCCGACGGCGGACCCGGTGTTCGTCATGTGTCGTGGTCGATGGCCAAATCGATCACCCAGGCCCTGACGGGGGTCGCGGTGGCGGAGGGCGAGGTCGATATCGACCAGCCTCTGATCACCGACGCCGGCGTGCATGCGGGCCTGAATCTGCGCGCTCTCCTGACTCTCACCGATGGACTGACCTGGAACGAGGGCGACTACGACCCGGCCAAGTCCGACGCCACGCGGATGCTCTACGGGATGGGTCGCTTCGACGGCGCCGCCTTCACCCTTGCCAAGACGCGGGCCGTGGCCCCCGGCACGCGCTGGAACTATTCGACCGGCGCCTTCCAGCTGGCCGCGGCCGAGCTCCAGGCTCGCCTGTTTCCGGAGGCGCGCACGCCGGAAGCGCGGCGGGACAGCATGTCGGCCTGGATCGGCGACCGGTTATTCGCTCCGCTGGAAATGACCTCGGCGGTGGCGGAGTTCGACCCGTCGGGCACATTCTACGGCGGCTCCCTGGTCTACGCCACGGCGCGAGACTACGCCCGCTTCGGCGAGCTCTACCGGCTGGACGGGATGCGGAACGGCCGGCGTATCCTGCCGCCCGACTGGGTGAAGTTCGCCCGCACGCCCACCGTCCAGGCGGACTACGGGGCCGGTTTCTGGCTGGAGGCCAAGCCCGGCGCCGGCCATGACGCTTCGCTGATGAACGGCGCCGGGCCGATGGATGGATTCTCGGCTCAGGGGCACAACGGCCAGGTGATCCTGATCGTCCCCTCGAAGGCGTTGACCCTGGTCCGTCTGGGGCTGATGGACGATGGGAGCGGTGGCTGGAAGGCACTGGGCGCCTGGATCACGCCGATCGTCAACGCCCTGCCGGACGCGCGGTCCGCGTAGGGGTCACCAGGCGCCCGCCGGCGTCTCTCCGGCGGGGATGACATCGACCTCGACCTTCAGGGTCTGCTCGCCCGGCGCCAGGATGATGCCGTCGATGGGGGCGACGTCGGCATAGTCCCGCCCCGTCGCCAGGACGATGTGATCGTTCTGCACGATCAGGGCGTTGGTGGGATCAAAGCCGATCCAGGCGTTGGCCTCGCCGCACCACAGGCTGGCCCAGGCGTGGGTCGCGTCCGCCCCGGCCAGCCGGGGTCGCCCAGGCGGCGGCGTGGTGCGCAGATAGCCGCTGACATAGGCCGCGGGCAGGCCCAGGCCGCGCAATCCGCAGATCATCACATGGGCGAAATCCTGGCAGACGCCGTGGCGAGCGGCGAAGGCCTCGGCCGCCGGGGTGCGCACATCCGTGGCCTCCGGGTCGTAGGTGAACTCCGCTCGCATGCGCGTCATCATCTCCGTGGCCGCCTCGACCACGGGCCGCCCGGTCGTGAAACTGGCGCGGGCATAGTCGGTGATGGCGCCGACCAGCGGCGTGCGCGCGGTGGGATATAGGAAAACAGCCGGGTCTTCGGGCCCCAGTCCCGGCGCCTCGAAGGCGCGGGCGCGCACGGCTTCCCAGGCTGGACTCAGGGCAAGGCCCAGGGGCTGGGCATGCACGTCCACGCGCGAGCGCGCCTCGATCACCAACGCTTCGTGCGGGGTGTCGACGATCATCGACAGCACCTGCTCGCCAAAGGCGCCGATGCGGCGGGTCTCCCCGATCGGTGTGGGCGTGACGGCGACGGCGCTTTCGAGCACGGTCTGCCGCGCCGATGTCGGCGGGGTGAGGCGCAGCACGCAGCGGGCGAAGCTGACCTCGTCCTCATAGGCGTAGGTGGTGCGATGGCGGACCGAATAGATCATGCCAGGGCCGCCAGCTTGACGGTGGGCACGGCGTTCGCCCCCTGCAGGAAATAGCGGTCGGCCACCGCGTTGGAGAGGCGCATCAGTGCCGCCTCGAACGTCCACATCGCCGCCTCGTCGAGGTCGGCGGCCTCGGTGGTCTGGATCGCGGTGGCGAGGGGGACCAGCACGCGGCCGGGCTCCTCCATCATTCCGTCCTCGACCAGGGACGGCAGGGCGGCGAGGTGAGACTGCAAGGTCACCACCTGGAAAGCCAGCGAGCGGGTGTTGAAAGGATCGAGCATGGTCATGTCGCGCACCGGGGTCATGGCCAGACCGACCAGATAGCGCGCGCGATAGGTGATCTGGCTGTCGGCGAGATCGAGCAGCAGGTCGAGGTCGTCGAGGGTGGCCGCGTCGCCGGCCAGGGTGCGCGTGAACCGACAGATGTTGATGCCCCGCTCGATGCGCCGGCCCATGTCGAGGAAGCGCCAGCCGGCGGCGCGATTCATGTTCTCCTGAGCCAGGCCCGAGAGAGCGGCCAGCTGCTGCAGCGCGGTTTCCACCTGGGCCAAGGCGTCGGCTTCGGAGAGCACGTCCCTCGCCGGCGTGGTCAGGCCGCGCTCGAGGCTGAGCAGCAGCGACCAGAAATCGGCCGACAGCCGCTCGCGCATGCCGGCGGCAGTGCGGCGGGCTTTGCGAATCAGCGAGATCACCGAGCCGTAGGCCTCGTCGTCGTGCAGGGTGTCACGGGCCGAATCCAGGGCCCGTCGGCCCAGCGCCTCTTCGTCGAGGGCCCCCCAGGCGATCAACAGTTCCTGCAGGCGACCCAGCGTCTCGCCGGCGCCATGCAGCGCGGCTTCCGAATCCATCAGACTGGTGCACAGGCTGCGCGCCAGCCGAAGGGTGGCCTCCGCGCGTTCGAGATAGCGACCCAGCCAGAAGAGGTTATCGGCGGCGCGGCTGGGCAGGTGGCCCAGGATGCGACGGACCTTCACATCCTCCTGCGCGGCCAGCAGGGTCACTCGCTCGACCGGCTCCGCTCCGATCACCCACACGTCGGCCGTGCGGGCGCCCTCGCCCATGGAGATGGCGCGAACGTCGGGCTGGTCGGAGGTGCGGCAGAAACCGCCCGGCAGCACCGTGAGGCCTTCCGGCGTGGCGGCGACGAACACGCGCAGAACGAACGGCGCCGGCTCTAGGCGCCCGTCGCGCAGCACTGGGGTGGTCGATAGGCGCACCACCTCCTGACCGACATAGTCGCCCGGCCGGTCCCTCAGGCAGCCCAGCAGTTCGGCCCGTTCGGCCGCGTCGAGGTCGGTCATCAGGCGCGGCTTGTCGAAGCTGCCGCCGGGCGCGCCGACATTGAAGGCCCGGGCGATGGCCAGGTCGCCGCGCCGCTCGACCAGGGCCCTCTCATAGGGCTGGCCGCACCACCAGGTGGCGACATTGGGCAGCTTCAGCTCCTCGCCGAGAAGCCGGCGGCACAGCTTGGGCAGGAAGCCCAGCAGAGCCTTGGACTCGACCACGCCGGCCCCCGGCATGTTGAGCACGGCCACCCCGCCCACCCGGAGCGCCTCGATCAGGCCGGGCACGCCCAGGTGCGAGGCGCTGTTGAGCTCGAGCGGGTCGATGAAGTCGGCGTCGACCCGGCGCAGGATCACGTCGGCGCGCTTGAGCCCGGCGATGGTGCGCACATAGACGCGGCCGTCGCGCACGACGAGGTCGTCTCCCTCCACCAGGAGGAAGCCCAGGTAGCGAGCGAGGTGCGCCTGCTCGAAATAGGTCTCGCTGAACGGACCGGGCGTCAGCAGGCAGATGCGCGGGTCACTGCGGTGCGCGCTTTCCGCGAGGCCCCGGCGGAGGGCGTCGAAGAACGGCGCCAGGCGGCGCACGTTCATGGCGTTGTAGAGGTTGGGATAGGCGCGCGAGAGCACCAGCCGGTTTTCCAGCTCGTAGCCCGCGCCTGAGGGCGCCTGGGTGCGGTCGCCCAGCACCCACCAGCGGCCGTCGGGCCCGCGGCCCAGATCGGCGGCGTAGAGCTGCAGCCAACGCCCCCCAGGCGGCTCGACCCCGCGCACGGCGCGGATGAAGTCGGGGCTGCCGGTGACGGCGGCGGCGGGCAGGTGACCGTCCGAGATCAGGCGCGCCTCGCCGTAGAGGTCGGTCAGCACCGCTTCCATCAGCGCGGCTCGCTGCATGACCCCTTCGGCCAGGCGCGCCCATTCGGCCTCGCCCAGGATCAGGGGCACTGGGCTCAGGGGCCAGCTGCGCTCGGAGTCCTCGCCATAGATGCGGTGCGAGACGCCGGTGTCGCGGATGTGGCGGGTGGCCAGGGTGAAGCGGCCCCGGATTTCGCCTTCCGGATATTCGGCCAGGTCGCCCAGGAAGTTCAGCCAGTGGTCGCGCGGCCGGCCGGTCGGATCGAACAGTTCGTCGGGCACGCCCGGCAAAGGCCGGTAGCCGCGCAGCCACTCGCTGAGGCGCCCGGCGCTGCTCGGGTCCAGATCCTCCCGCCGCCGGACCGCGCTCTGAGGGTCAGGGGCCACGAGGGGTCCGAAGATCGAGGGTCATGGGAAATTCGCCCGCGGCCTCGGGCAGTACCTCGATCACGCCCGGCGTATGACCCATCGGTTCGAACCGCGCCTTGCGCCTGGCCTCGGCCTCGTAGGAATTGACGGGGAAGGTGTCGTAGCTGCGCCCGCCGGGGTGGACGACGTGGTAGACGCAGCCGCCCAGCGAGCGGCGCTCGGAGAGATCGACGATGTCGAAGGTGAGCGGCGCGTCCACGGCGCGCATGGGATGCAGGCCGCTGGGCAGCTTCCAGGCCTTGTAGCGCACGCCCGCCACCGCCTGCATGGAGACGCCGGTGGGAGTCATCGGCAGGGCGCGACCGTTGCAGGTGATGGCGTGGCGCTCAGGGTTGAAGCCCTCGGCCCGGACCTGCAGGCGCTCCACCGACGAATCGACGAAGCGCACCGTGCCGCCGGCCGTCCCTTCCTCGCCCATGACGTGCCAGGGCTCCAAGGCGTGGCGAAGCTCCAGGCCGACGCCGCCGTGCGCCACCTGGCCGTGCACCGGGAAGCGGAACGCCCGCTGGGCTTCGTACCAGGCCGGATCGATGGCGTAGCCGGCGCTTTTCAGCTCCGCCAGAACATCCAGAAAATCGGCCCAGACGAAATGCTCCAGCATGAAGCGGTCGTGCAGTGCCGTCCCCCAGCGGACCAGGCGGCCGGCGCGGGGCTCGCGCCAGAACCAGGCGATCATGGCGCGCAGCAGCAGGGCCTGGGCGAGGTTCATGCGCGCGTCCGGCGGCATCTCGAAGCCGCGAAACTCGACCAGGCCCAGGCGACCGGCGGGTCCCTCCGGCGAATAGAGCTTGTCGATGCAGATCTCGGTGCGGTGGGTGTTGCCCGAGACGTCGATCAGGAGGTTGCGCAGCAGGCGGTCGACCAGCCAGGGCGACGGCGGCTCGCCGGCGCCGGGGGCCGGGAAGGCGGCGAGGGCGATGTCGAGTTCATAGAGGCCGTCGTGCCGCGCCTCGTCGACGCGCGGCGCCTGGCTACTGGGGCCGACGAACAGGCCCGAGAACAGGTAGGAGAGCGCCGGGTGGCGCTGCCAGTGGATGAGAAGGCTCTTGAGCAGATCCGGTCGGCGCAGAAACGGCGAGTCCGCCGGAGTCGCGCCGCCGACGACGACGTGGGCCCCGCCGCCGGTGCCGGTGTGGCGCCCGTCGATCATGAACTTGTCGGCCCCGAGGCGGCAGGCGCGGGCGTCCTCATAGAGGCCGGTGGTGATGGACACCGTCTCGCGCCAGCTGGCCGCGGGCTGGACATTGACCTCGATCACGCCGGGGTCCGGGGTCACTTTCAAGAGGCCCATGCGGGTGTCGAGCGGCGGCGGGTAACCCTCGATCCGCACCGGCGCGCCGCCGGCCGCCAGCTCGACCTGGGCGACCAGCTCCAGCCAGTCGGCGGCGTCGGCGACCGGCGGCAGGAACACGTGCAGCACGCCGTCGCGCGCCTGGACGGAAAGGGCGGTTCGCACCGGCGGGGCCTTGCCGACCCGGCGGCGGGGCACGGGCACGGGGGCCGGATCGCCGCCGGCGGGTGTGAACAGAGCCTCGAACGACGGCAGCGGGCCGCGGGGCACGGCGGGATCGATGGCGACGATGTGCGGATAGTCTTCCGGCTCTAGTTCCGGCAGATCGTTGAGCGGCAGGCGCAGGCCGAGCGGCGAGTCGCCGGGGGTGAGGTACGGCTGACCGCGCCCGAAACTCCAGCGCTCCGAGAGCCAGCCCTCGCCCTCGCGCTTGGACGTGGGCCGGCGCAGCGGCAGCACATAGCCGGCGACCGTGGGCGCCGCCCCGCCGTCGCGCGGCGGCTCCTCGATGGCCGGGAAGGCGAACTCGGGATCGAGCTTGAGGCCACGCGCCAGGCGGCGGATCAGATCGTGCGCCTCAGCCGGCCCGACGTCGGCGGCGGAGGACTCGGCGGCCGGCTCGCGCCAGACCGGCTCTCCATCCAGCCGCCAGTGAAGTCCGAGCGCCCAGCGCGGCAGAGGCTCGCCGGGATACCACTTGCCCTGACCGTGGTGCACGAGGCCGCCCGGCGCGAAGCGCGCCTTCAGCCGCTCCAAGAGGGCGGCGGAGATGAGAGGCTTGGTCGGGCCGGAGGCGTCGATGTTCCACTCCGCCGCCTCGCGGTCGTCGATCGAGACGAAGGTCGGCTCGCCGCCCATGGTCAGGCGCACGTCCTGACGGCTCAGATCGGCCTCGACCCGATCGCCCAGCGCCTCCAGCGCCTGCCAGTCGTCGTCTTCGAACGGGCGGGTGATGCGCGTGGGCTGGGCGACCCGGGTCACGGCCATCTCGAATTCGAACGTAGTCTCCGCGGCGCTGACCAGGCCGCTGATGGCGGCGCAGGAGGCGTAGTGGGGCGCGGCGGCAAGGGGGATGTGGCCCTCGCCGCACATCAGGCCCGAGGTGGCGTCGAAGCCGATCCAGCCGGCCCCCGGCAGATAGGCCTCGGCCCAGGCGTGCAGGTCGGTGAAATCGGACTGGGCGCCGAGCGGGCCCTCGATCGGGTCGATGTCGGCCTTGACCTGGATCAGGTAGCCGGAGACGAAACGGGCGGCGAGGCCCAGGCGGCGGAACATCTGCACCAGCAGCCAGGCGCTGTCTCGGCACGAGCCGGAGCCGAGCGAAAGGGTGGCGTCCGGGCTCTGCACGCCGGGCTCCATGCGCACGACATAGGCGACCCGCGCGGCGACGGCGGTGTTGACCGCGACCAGGAAATCCACCGTGCGCCGGCCGGCCGGATCGAGCTGAGCGACGGCCTCGGCGAGCAGGGCGCCGTCTTCGTCGACATCGCGATAGGCGGCGAGATCGCGCACCAGGTCGGCGCCATAGGCGAAGGGGAAGGTCTCGGCATAGGGCTCGACGAAGAAGTCGAACGGATTGATCACCACCATATCCGCGGTGAGATCCACTGTGATGCTGAACTCCCGCGTGCGTTCGGGGAACACCAGGCGCGCCAGCCAGTTGCCGTGGGGATCCTGCTGCCAGTTGATGAAGTGATTGGCCGGCGTGATCTTCAGCGAATAGCTCGGGATCGGCGTGCGGCAGTGCGGGGCTGGGCGCAGGCGCACGCTCTGCGGTCCGAGCTCAACCAGCCGGTCATAACGGTAGCGCGTGACATGGCGCAGGGCGGCGACGATCGACAGCGGAGTGCGCTCCATGGCCGGCAAGGGAAAATCGTCGGCGGCCAGACTCCTAACGACGGCGCGCGTCTCCACAAGCGCCGGTTTGCCGCGGGACCGGAGACGGGGTGATTTTGCCCGTCGAGATTCTCATCGTTTTGCATGAACATATTGCGATTCGTGACGAAAATGGGCTGGAGGGGGACCGGCCCGGCGCCTACAAACGCCGATAAAACACCCCCTCGTTCCGGCGTTCATCCTGCTGTTTTCCGCAGGACCACCCCTAAAATCCGACGCGCCACCGTCGTTTTCCCAGGAAGTTCGATGTCGCCGCAAATTTTCCGAGGAAGAGCGTTGACTCGGGCCCAGTGATATTGCATAATGTAATTCTCAGAGATGGAGGTGTCAATGACCGCCCTCGCCAATCCACGACTGGAATGCTTCGCCCGAGCGCTCGCCGGCGGCGCGGCGCCCAAGGCGGCGGCGCTGTCCGCCGGCTATGTGGCCGAGAGCGACAGCGCCAAGGCCCGCGCCGCCCGCCCGCCGGTGCTTGCGCGCGTGCGCGAACTCGAGGTGGAGGCCGCCAACGAAGGCCGCGACCTGCGTCCGGTGATCACCCGACTGATGACCCTGGCCACGACCGCCAGCGAACTGGGCACGGTCGCCGGCATGGTCGCGGCGCACGGTCTGTTGACGGAGGCGGCGAAGCTCAAGGGCATGCTTCCCCCGCCGCCACGCCCGCGCATCCGGTCGATGGGTAATGCAGAGTGGATGGCGACATTCGCGCCCAAGCCGGAGGACAGAGTTTGAAGGGCGTGAACCGGGGCGAGGCCGGTCAGGCGAGGTCGTGCAGGCGTGCGAGCGCGCCGAGCTCGATTGTGGCGTCGTCGGCGATGGCGCGGCGACCGACGGCATCCAGAAACAGCATGCCTTCGATGACGGCAAGCAACAGCGCCGCCGAGCGGGCCCGACGCTCGGGCGTCGCACCACGCAGACGACTCTCGACCCAGGCCAGGAATCCATCGGCGATCACGCCGGCGATGTCGCGGTGCGGCCTCTGGCCGCGCGCGGCGCTCGCCGCCAGATCGAGCCAGAGGTGCATGTACTGGGCGAGGGACTCGGATTCCAGCGCCGCCCAGACCTCCTTCAGCAGCGCTGGAAAGGCTCTGCGCCGTGCCGGCGGGACGGCGTGGTCGAGTTCGGCGATCATCCGCGCCGCGATCCTGGTCAGGGTCGCGGCCAGGATCTCCTCCTTGTCGGCGAAATAGTAGAGCAGCATGCGGTCGCTGATCCCGGCCGCCGCCGCCAAGGGTCGCAGTGTCGCCGCTCCCAGACCTTGGGCCAGCAGATGATCGGCCATGCGCTCGATGGCGGCCTCACGCCGATGTTCGCGGACGAGCATGGATATTGCCTGTAGCGTACGCTACGGCCGCCTGCTATGTAGCGACCGCTACGTCTATCATTTGTCGCGTGGACGACGCGAAGCGGGAGGATGAGGTTCATGGCGACCGGTGTGACGGTAATGGTGAGCTGGGCGGTGAAGCCGGAGTGCGCGCGGGACTTCGCCGCGGCCCTCGCGGAGATGTTCGAGACCACCCGGCTTCGGCCGGGATTCCGGTCGATCCGCCTGCTGCGCGGTGAGACCGAAGCGTCGGAGTTTCTGCTGATCGAGGAATGGGACGAAGCGCGCTTCTTCCAGGACTACGTGGCGTTCCGCACCGAGCGCGGAGACAGCGACCGGTTGCTGGCGATGGTGACGGAGCGTCCCACGATAACGACCTGGGCTCTCGAACCGCTCGCCGCGGCCGCAAAGGCGCCGGCCGCGGGTTTAGGAGGCGGTTCGACGGGGCCTGCCTCTCCGGCCTATGGCGCGGGTTGATCGGCGACCCCATGTGCAGCGCCCGCAGCCTTGCTTGGAGCCTTCCCATGGCCATCTCCCTCTACGACATCTCGATCCCGACCTATCAGCGGGGCCTGCAGAACCTGGCGAGCTTTCTCGACAAGGCGGAAAGCCACGCAAAGACGCACGGCGTGAACCTCTCCAGCTATACCGAGGCGCGGCTCGCGCCAGACATGCACGCCTTCACCCGGCAGGTGCAGATGGCCAGCGACGGCGCCAAGGGCGGGGCCGCCCGCCTGGCGGGTATCGAGGCGCCGTCGATGCCGGACACCGAGACCACCTTTGCCGAACTCAAGGCGCGGATCGAAAAGACCCTCGCCTTTCTGGGCACGATCACCAAGGATCAGGTGGACGGCCGCGAGGCCAAGACGATCGAACTGACGCTGCCCGGCCGGACGATGACCTTCACTCCGCCGGACTTCCTGATGCAATTTTCGCTCGCCAACTTCCTGTTTCATGTGACCACCGCCTACGCGCTCCTGCGCGCCCAGGGCGTGCCGCTGGGCAAGATGGACTTCCTGGCCGGCGGCCAGACGGTGTAGGCTACCGCCGGGCGGCGGGGGCGTAGCGGCACGACGCGGCGCCTTGGCGGGTTTCAGCGATGATCCGAGCCAGTTGATGCACCAACCGATCTTCGCGGATGTGGTGTGGTCGCACTGGAAGGCGCTGCTGTGGACCGCCAACGCCGCGTGGTGGGCCTCCGAACTCTGGATCTTCGCCCGCGACCGGCGCCGCGTGAGCGGCGTCAACGCCGACCGGTTCAGCCGGGCGACCATCCTGGCCGCGATCGCCGTCAGCGTGGCGCTTGCGAATGTGTGCGCGGCGCGCTTTCCGGCCGCGCGCCTGGCCAACGGCGATATCGGCGCGGTGCGGTTTACCGCCGGCATCGCGCTGATGTGGCTGGGCATCGGCCTGAGGCAATGGGCGGTGGCCACGCTCGGCCGCCTGTTCCGCACTTCGGTCGTGGTGCAGGACGACCATCGGCTGATCACGCACGGACTCTACCGCAGGATCCGCAATCCCAGCTACACCGGCGTGCTGATCACCGTGCTCGGCCAGGGCCTGATCATGGGCAACTGGCTCTCTCTGCTCGTCCTGGTCGGCGGTGTGACGGCGTCCCTGGCGTGGCGGATGCACGTGGAGGCCGAGGCCCTGCGCGGCCGCTTCGGCGAGGCCTATGACGCCTATGTGCGGACCAGCTGGGCGATCGTGCCCTGGCTCTGGTAGCCGCTATGCGCTGGCCCGCGCCACGCGCGCACGGCCCCAGGCATCGCCGCCGGCGGTGACGTAGGTCTGGGCCGCATAGCGCCAGGGGATCACGGCCAGGAACACCACGGCCATCAGGCATTCGACCGCGGTCTCGGCGGCGGCGGCGTCCAGGCGATGGGCCGACCAGAGCGGCAGGGCCACGCAGATCAGCCAGATCGATTTCCAGGTCAGTTCGAAGAACAGCAGCGGCAGCATGCGCAGCGGATAGCGCAGGCCCAGCACCGCCAGGGCCGAAAGCGCGCCCAGCATGGAGGCGGCGACGCCGTGCATCAGCTCCCAGCTCTGGGCGTGGTGCAGGATGGTGGGCCAGATCATCGAGCCGAGGCCGACGACGAGCAGGAGGTAGCCGGCGCGCAGGAGATTGAGACGCAGGGCGGAGGGAGCGGTGGTCATGGATATCGCCTCTCGAGACATTCTCGGTTGCCCGCCCGGCGGAATTGCCAAGCAACAGTCCGACTATGCATGTGTAAGAACAGTCTTACAGGTAACAGCTGCTGTCAACGAATCTTCGTCGGGGGCCGTCGGCCCGACAGGCTAAGCGCGCGTTTCGGGTTTCAGCGACCGGCGAATACGCCGACGCGATCCTCCACGTCGGTCGCCGTCTTGGCGACGCGGCGATAAATCAGCGCTTCGGCCACGTGCACGCGGCGCACGGCGGGGGCGGCTTCGAGGTCGGCAATGGTGCGGGCGAGGCGCAGGGTGCGGGTCCACCCGCGGGCGGTGAGGCCTCCGGCCTCGGCGGCGCGGGCGATGAGCGCCTTGGCCGGGGGATCGAGGGCGCAGATGGCCTCGAGCCAGGCGCCGTCGGCCCGCGCGTTGAGCGGGCTGGCGCCTTCGCCGCCGTTCTCCGCCCGGCGCGCGGCCAGATCGCGGGCGGCGGCGACGCGGGCGGCCACCTCGGCGCTGCCCTCCGCCGGCGGCGGCAGGGCCAGATCGGCGGCGGTGACGGGGGGAACCTCGACCGCCAGATCGATACGGTCGAGCAGCGGGCCGGAGACGCGGCCCTGATAGGCCTGAAGACAGCGCGGCGCCTTGCCACAACCGCCCTTGCCCAGGCCGCCGACGCCGCAGCGGCAGGGGTTCATCGCTGCGACCAGCTGCACCCGGGCGGGATAGCGGACGTGGGCGTTGGCCCGGGCGATGGTGACCTCGCCGGTCTCCAGCGGCTGGCGCAGGGAATCGAGCGCCTGGGCGCTGAACTCCGGCATTAGGTAGCAAACACACCTTGATCTGTCTCTTCCTACCGGGGGGTCCGGGGGTAAAATCTTCGGTATGGAAACCCGAATCGAACACCCCAACACCGTCTCCGGCCTAGTCGCCAAGCGCGACGAGCTGATCCGCCTCCGCAAGAAGCTGGACGAAGAGTACCGCGCCGTAGGGCTGGACATCGACCACCTGGAGGCGGCTATCCGCGTCTTTGACCCCGACAACACGCCAGAGGCCAGGAAGCGCTACGCGGCCCTCCACAGGGCTCCTAGGGGCCAGTCCAAGCGCTTCGTGACCAAGTGCCTACGGGAACACCCGGAGCCGCTCACGTCACGCCAGATCGCCGATCTATGGTGTCTTGATCGCGGGCTCGTGGCGAAGGACGCCACCGTGTCGATGTTGCGCAAGCGGATCGGCTCGACCCTCAAGGCGCTCCACAATCAAGGGGCCGTGCGTCAGGCCACGTTCGTCGACGGCCTGATCGGGTGGACGATAGCCTAGCCGGGCTTGTGACAGACCTTGCTCATCGCGATGCAGGACCCGCCGCAGGGCTTGCCCTTCGTGCAATGCGGATGGCCAACCGGTGACGCCATGGGCGCGCTGGGCTCCATCGGCTCTGATGCTGGCGCCGGGGTCGCGGCCGGTGCGGCCACGGTCGAGCATTTGACGAATTTCCCACTGGCGTCGTGGCACGACTTGGCGTCAGCCGAGCTGGCGAGGGCAAGAGCCGCGATGGCGGCGAGGATCATTGAGCGCATGGTGTGGCCTCCCTTAGTTGGGAGGAAACCCTGGCGCGGTCGGGTTGGGCGCGCAAGCATTTCGCGGACCAAAAGTCTCTTGCGCCGCTCTTGCGTTTTTTCCAGAATCACTTTCTTTCTAGGGATTCTGGACTCGATTCGATCACCATTTGGTGAAAGAGTGACGTGGCGCGCCGGGTGGGGGTCGAACCCACATTCTCCCGTTTAGCAGACGGGTGCTGTCTGAGTTTTCGAGGCTCATCCATTCAGCTACCGGCGCGTTCGGGGGTCGTCCCTGGCAGGGGACGGCCCCCGAATCACGGCGTAAGAACTGACGATTGAGACACATGGTATAGTCGGCGCCAAGCCTCGCGGCGCAATTAGTTGAATTACGCCGCTGGGCGTTGCCAATACCCCTTCCACTGGCGGCTGACGGGGTGCGTCAGGGCGGCGCCCGTGGCGAGAAGATATTGCTCGCCGTTGGACACCCGGCGATGATCTTCGCGCCACGCCATTTCGTTCGCATAGGCGTTCAGGTAGCGGCCCGCGATATGGTGGTGAATGCCGATCTCAGCGCGGCGGATGCGCGAGAAGAAGCTTTCCGCCATGTTCGTGCAGGCCATGCCGTCGCTGTAGCAGACGGAGTGATTGATGCGCTTCGTCAGGAAGCGGGCGTCCAGGTCATCCCATGACGAGGCTTCGTCGGCGAAGATGGTCGAGCCTTGCGCCACGTTGGCGACGATGGTCGGAACGCCGGCATTCTCTGACTTGGCGACGAAGGGGAGCGTCTTGCCGTCGCGCTCGCGCATGACGACCACGACCTGACGCTTGCCGGTCCGGTGCATGGCGTGGCGACGATCAACCCGATCCTCTTTGCGGTTGGCGGGCTTCACGTAGCCGCCGAAATAGGCGCCATCGATCTCAACGTCGCCTTCGAGTTTGCGGGCGTCCCTGGCGTCCCCCAAGGCCTCGCGGAGCTTGTGGGCGAGGACGAACGCCGTCTTGTATTGGCAATCCAGATCGCGGCTGAGCTGAAGCGCGCTGTGGCCCTTCGCGCCGTTCACGAAGATCGCCACGGCGGCGAGGATATCGCGGAGCGCCATCTTCCGGCTGGCGAAGATCGAACCCGACGTGACGGAGAATTGGGAGTTGCAGCCCTGGCACTTGAACAGGCGGCGAGCGCGGAACGTGTAGACCGCAACGCACCCGCACTTGTGGCAGAACGGCTCGCCGCCATTGTCCGCCCAGCGGATCGCCTTGAAGGCGTCGAACGCGTCGTCGTCCGACATGCGGAGAACCTTGGCCAGGGAGAGGGTGCGGGCGGCGGCGGAGAGAAGCAAGTGCTGTGACATGTAACCAAATCCGATGCGTGTGCATCTGATATGACTACATGCCGCATCGTTGTCAACGGCAATCGCATCGTTTATGGTTACAAACGAACGATTTTTGGAGGCACGGCATGGCTACCGACTGGAACGTCGAGGCGAAGGGCATTCTCAAAGCGGAGATCGCCCGACGCCACCTGACATATCGCGACCTGGTGGAGCGCCTGGCGGCAATGGGAACGGCGGAGACAGAGGCGAACCTTCGCAATAAGATCAGCCGGGGCGGATTCTCGGCGGGGTTCTTCGTTCAATGTCTAGTGGCCATAGGGGCGCACTCCGTGCGGCTGCACGAATCAGATTAGACCAAACCGAAGTCCGGCTCGCCGCGCCGCCGAGCGGCGTAGTTGCTGATAAACAGCCTTTCGATCTCGCCCTCTCGGCGCGTTGCCTTTGCACGAACGTCGATGGTCGTTTTTGATGCCATGGCCGAAACATAAGGATTGTTTGGAAGCCACACCTCGGGGTCCGTGATTTTGGCCGGGATGCGTTCCTCTGGAGCCGCCGCGCTCAAAGCCACGTGGCAAAGGCCGGTCTGCATATCCAGTTCGGAGATAAGCACCTCGTAGGACCGTTCATCATCAACGGTTAACCCCGCCGGCGACATGATCGCGGCCTTCGCCGCCTCGTCGATCACCACGGGATGTTCCATGGAGTCCGCCGTAACAGTCAGTGTTCGGGCCGTTCCTCCTACCGGGGCTACCGACCTCCGCACGGCTGGCAAGAGCTTGTCAGCCATCTTGTCGACCGTCGCTAGCAGCTGATCTATCGTTTTGGAATCGTGCGACTGTGCAACATCCGCGCGTGCGCCAATAGCATCAATGGCTTTGTTAAGCGCGCCGCTAAGATGTTGCATCTCTCTTTTATCGCCTATAGCCTTGGCGAATATGTAAGAGATTGCGGCCACTGTCAAGCCCGCGATGACGTTTACTTCAGTTTGCCCAAATAAGGGATGCTGATGGGCGAACTGAATTATAGATTGTACTGTAAAGGAGCCGGCTTGAGGCGCTTTGGCGACCGTCCTAACCTTCAGAGTCCTACGCTGAAGCGCCATTTCTCCGGTTAGGCCGAAGTGTCCGCTGACAGTCAGGATGCGCGATAGGCCCGCGAGAGATTCGGCCAAGTCGCTTAGATCAATTTCGTTCCGATCCGCGTCCAGACCGTCAAACTGGATTGTGATCGTCTCGCCCGGAACGTCGTCTGCCATTTGTCGCCCCCGCGAGAATTAGGCGTTTTGGCACCTCGCGATGCATCGGGCAAATGGCGGGTGTGTTTGCTACATAATGCCGCTGAACTCCGGCAGTTCGTCGAGAAACAGCACGCCGTTGTGCGCCAGGGACACTTCGCCCGGCTTGACGCGCAGGCCGCCGCCGGTGAGGGCGGCCATGCTGGCCGAATGGTGCGGCGCGCGGAACGGCCGCGTGCGGTTCAGGGCGCCCTTGGCGATCAGGCCGGCCACGGACTGGACCATGGAGGTCTCCAGCAGTTCGGCGGCGGTGAGCGGCGGCAGCAGGCCGGGCAGGCGCTGGGCCAGCATCGATTTTCCCGACCCCGGCGGGCCGATGTAGAGCAGGTTGTGGCCGCCGGCGGCGGCGATCTCCAGCGCCCGCTTGGCGCTCTCCTGGCCCTTGACGTCGCGCAGGTCTCCGCCGCGCGCGGCCTCGACCATCGGCCCCACCTTGGGCGAGCCCAGGATCTGGTCGCCGCGGAAGTGGTTGACCAGGGCGATCAGGGATGGGGGCGCGAGGATGGCCGTATCTCCCGCCCAGGCGGCTTCGGGCCCGCAAGCCTCCGGGCAGATCAGGCCCAGGCCCATGGCGCCGACGGCCATGGCGGCGGGCAGGGCGCCGGCGACGCGGGCGATCTCGCCGTTAAGGTTGAGCTCGCCCATGGCGGCCCAGCCGTCGAGAGCGTCCTGGGGGATGATGCCCATGACGGCCATGAGCGCCAGGGCGATGGGCAGATCGTAGTGGTTGCCCTCCTTGGGCAGATCGGCCGGGGCGAGATTGGCCACCAGGCGGCGCGACGGCAGGGCGAGCCCGAGGCCGGCGAAGGCGGCGCGCACCCGCTCGCGCGCCTCGCCCACGGCCTTGTCGGCCAGGCCCACGACCACGAAGGCGGCGGGACCGCCGACCGCCTGCACCTCGACGTCCACGCGCCGCGCCTCGACGCCCTCGAACGCCACAGAGACCACCCGCGCCGCCATCGCTCTCGTCCTCGTGAGCCCGATCCATCCACAGCCAGATCACGGGCGGGAGGCCAATTCAAGAACAAATGCGGAACCGTGAGAGTATAGATGTCAGGCGTGTGACGCGCGCCGGGTTCAACGCGCGGCGCGCTTGGCCTCCACGCAATCCCAAAGAGCCGCCGCGGCGTCGCCGCCGCCGAAGCGCTTCAGCTGGGCGGCGCCGGTGGGCGAGGTGACGTTGATCTCGGTCAGATAGTCGCCGATCACGTCGATGCCCACGAACAACAGGCCGCGCTCGCGCAGGGCCGGGGCGATCGTCGCGCAGATCTCGTGGTCGCGCGGCGTCAGGGCCACGGCTTCCGCCCGCCCGCCCCGGGCGAGGTTGGAGCGCACCTGGCCGGCCGCCGGGACGCGGTTGATGGCCCCGACCGGCGCGCCGTCCACCAGGAGGATGCGCTTGTCGCCGCTGGAGATGGCCGGAATGAACTTCTGGGCGATCACCGGCTCGCGACCGATCATGGCGTGCAGCTCGAGCAGGGCGTCGAGGTTCGGATCGCCGGCGGCCAGGCGCACGACGCCCGAGCCGCCGCCGCCGTAGAGGGGCTTGAGCACCATGTCGCCGTGCCGTTGCTGGAAGTCGTGCAGGGCGGCGCGGTCGGCGGTGATCAGGGTGGGCGGCTGGAGGCCCGGAAAGCCGGTCACGAACAGCTTTTCGGGGGCGTTGCGCACCTGCGCCGGGTCGTTGACCACCAGGGTGGCGGGGTGGATCGTCTCCAGCAGATGAGCGGCGGTGACATAGGCCATGTCGAATGGCGGATCCTGACGCATCAGGACCACGTCCATCGCCGCCAGGGGCCGGATTTCCCATTCATCGGGCGCCGGGCGGGCGCCGGGCGTCTCGCCGATGGTCACGGCCCGACCGCGCGCGCTGAGGCGTCCGTCCTCCAGCGCCAGGGTTTCGGGGCCGTAGACGAACAGGGCGTGGCCGCGCCGCTCGGCCTCGCGCATGAGCATGAAGGTGGTGTCGGTTTCGATATTGATCCCTTCGATGGGATCCATCTGGATGGCGACCTCGAGCGGCATGGGCTCTCCAACGACGGCGTGCGACGCCTACTATGGGACGGCGGCCGGGCCGACGCGAGGGGCGCGCCGTCAGCCCCGCAGGGCGAGAGCGCGGGCGTAGAGCGCGCGGCGGGGGAGGCCCAGGGCCCGGGCCACCTCGGAGGCCGCGGCGGCCGGACCGGCGCGGGTGAGAGCCTCGGCCAGGGCGGCGTCGGCTTCGCCTTCGGTGGCGGCGGCGTCCTCGCCGGGCGCGACCAGGACCACGATCTCGCCCTTGGGCAAGGCCAGACGCGGATCGGCGGCCAAGTCCGGCAACGGTCCCCGGATCACCGTCTCGTGCAGCTTGGTCAGCTCGCGCGCCACGGCCGCCTCGCGCGGGCCGAACACGGCGGCCATGTCGGCCAGGCTGGCGGCCAGACGCGGGCCGCTCTCGAACAGGATCAAGGTGGCGCGGACCGGGGCCAGGCCTTCGAAGAACGCCCGCCGGGCGCCGGCGCGGGGCGGGGCGAAGCCGGCGAACAGGAAACGGACGGTGGGCAGCCCCGCCACGGTCAGGGCCGCCATCACCGCCGAAGGCCCGGGTATGGGAAACACATCCGAGCCCTGGGCCAGGGCCTCACGCACCAAGCGATAGCCGGGATCGGACACCAGCGGCGTGCCGGCATCGGAGATCAGGGCCACCCGCTCGCCCGCCGCGAGGGCGGCCAGGACGGCGGGGCGGGCGCGGGCGGCGCCGTGCTCGTCATAGCGCTCCAGCCGCACCGATAGGCCGTGGGCGGCCATCAGCTTGCCGCTGACCCGGGTGTCCTCCGCCAGCACCCGGTCGGCGCCGGCCAGCACGTCGAGCGCCCGCAGAGTGATATCGCGCAGATTTCCGATCGGCGTGGCCACCAGATAGAGGCCGGAGGCCAGGGGCTTGGGCCGGGTGGTGGCGGATCCAGGGGCGGGCATGCGGCCGAGAGCTTAGTCGGCGTGGGCCTCAATCGCCATCGGCCAGAGCGGCCACGACGCTGTCGAGCACCGGCCGGCCCCGCGCCGTCACGGTCAGGCGGCCTCTGGTCACCTCCACCAGTTCGCCCAGCCGGGCCGCCGTGCGTTCGGAGACACCTAGCAGCGCGAGTTCATCCAGGCCCACGCCCTCCACGGTGCGCAGGCCCATCAAGAGCCGCTCCAGCGCCACCTCGCGCAGCGAGAGCGCCTCGTGCGCCGAGCCGATTCCGGTCGCCGACACCCGGCCGACGTAGGCGCCGATGGCGCGCGGGGCGAGCGTGGCGATCCGGCCGGCGGCGAGAGTCAGGCGGCCGTGGGCGCCGGGCCCCACCCCGGCGTAGTCGTGGCCGCGCCAGCCGATCAGGTTGTGACGCGAGCGGGCGGTGGGCGCCCTGGCATGGTTGGAGACCTCATAGGCGTCAAAGCCCAGGCCGCTCAGCACCGACTGGGTGACGTCATAGAAATCGGCCGCGAGGTCCGGGGCGACCGGCGTGAAGGTTCCGCGGCGGGCCGCCAGGGCCATGGCCGTGCCGGGCTCCAGGGTGAGCTGATAGGGCGAGATGTGCTCGGCCCCCAGCGACGCGGCCCGCTCCAGGGCCCTGGCCCAGGCGGCGGGGCTCTGGCCGGGCAGGGCGTAGATCAGATCAATAGAGAGGCGGCCGAAGACGGCCCGGGCGTGCTCCACGGCCCGCAGGCCTGCCGCCGCGTCGTGGTCGCGACCGAGGAAGCCGAGCTCGGCGTCGTCGAGCGACTGCAGGCCCAGGGAGAGGCGGGTGACGCCGGCGTCGGCGAAGGCGGCGAAGCGGCCGGCCTCGGCGTCGGTGGGATTGGCCTCCAGGGTGACTTCCAGATCGGACTCGGGGGTCCACAGCGCGCACGCGGCCTCGATCAGCCGTGCGGCCGCCTCAGGGGCCATCAGCGAAGGCGTGCCGCCGCCCAGGAAGATCGAGGCGAGGCGGCGCGGGCTGGTCAGGGCCGCATGGGCGCGCAGATCGGCGAGCATAGCCTCCACCAGCCGGGCCTGCTCGGCTTGCCGGCCCCGGTCGCGCACGACGTTGAAATCGCAGTAGGGGCAGATGCGCGCGCAGTACGGCCAGTGCAGATAGAGGCCGAGCGGCGGCGGGCCGGGCGTCAAAACAGGGCCGCGCCCAGCGCCGCGAAGGCGCGCGCGCGATGGCTGACGGCGTCCTTGGCCTCGGCGGCCATTTCGCCGAAGGTCAGAGCCCCGCCAGCGGGGACGAAGATCGGATCGTAGCCGAAGCCCAGCGCGCCGCGCGGCGGAAACGCCAGGGCGCCGTCGATCCGGCCCTCAACCGCCACGACCGGGCCGTTCGGCCAGGCGACGGCCAGGGCGCAGACGAACCAGGCGGCGCGATCCTCGTCGCCGGTCTCAGCGAGGCGGCGCTCGACCAGGGATATGGCTTGGTCGAAGTCGCGGCCGGGCCCCGCCCAGCGGGCCGAATGCACGCCCGGCGCGCCGCCCAGGGCGCCGACGCACAGGCCCGAATCGTCGGCAATGGCCGGCAGGCCGGCGGCGTCGGCGGCGGCGCGGGCCTTGACGACCGCATTGCCGACGAAGGTCGTTTCGGGCTCGTCGGGTTCGGGCAGCCCCAGCTCCGCCGCCGCGACCACATCGAAGCGACCGCCCAGCAGGGCAGCCAGTTCGCGCGCCTTGCCGGGATTGTGGGTGGCGGCGACCAGACGGCTTCCAGGGACCAGGCGCAGGCTCATGGCCCCTTCCTACAGCGGACCGGCCGAACGCGGCAGTGTGTTGCATTGCAAAACTGTAATATTGATAAACGATATTTAATTTGATCGAAAAACGATGTCGGCATATCGATAAACACAGAGGGACGGCGACGGGCCGCTCTCGAAACGCAAAACGGCCTTAAATCCTGCCGCACCGCAACATAGAAGGAAGCCTACCATGACCACCACCCGCATGATCGGCATCGTCGATCGCTTCGCCCTGAACCTGATGAACGCCATCGCCCTCGTCGGCCTGCCCCTCGTGGCCGCCGGCCTCCTGGTCCGTTCGTTCTAGCCACGGTGCGCTTTTCCGCGCGCCCGGTTCGGGCCATCTTCCCCGCCGCGTGAAGGCCCGCCGGGCGCTTCACGCGGCGGACGACGAAAGGACCCGATCTGATGCGCGCCCTGGGGCCCGGCTCGGTTTCGAGCTTTCTCAAAGTCATACTCGACGTCTTCCGCCTGGTGCTGTGGGTCGCGGTGGCCGGCGTCTCGATCGCCATCGTCGGCGTTCTCCTCCTCAGTTTCGAGCCCAAACTGCTGGGCAGCCATATCGACATCGGTCGCCTGCGCCTCGGCGGACCGTGGCTGGGGCCCATGGCGGCGGCGGTTCTGCTGGCGACCGACCTCTATCTGGGCGGGGCGATCGTGGTCGTCGGCCGCCTGCGCAAGATCTTCCAGACCCTCATCGCCGGCGATCCGTTCCACCCGGAGAACGTGCGCCGCCTGCGGGTCATCGGCGCCGCCCTGGCGGCCCTCGAAATTGGCCGCTACGTCGCCGCCGGCGCGGCGGAAATGCTGTTTCACAGCCGAATGCGCCTCGACGGCGGCGTGAACGTCACCACCTGGTTCTCGATTCTGGTGATCGTGGTCCTGGCCGAGGTGTTCCGCGAAGGCGCCCGCCTGCGCGGCGAAGCGGAGCTGACGATCTAGGCCATGCCGGTCCGCGTCCGCCTCGATCGACTGTTGCTGGAGCGGCGCATGTCGCTGACCGAACTGGCCGACCGCGTCGGCGTGACCATCGCCAATCTCTCGATCCTCAAGACCGGCAAGGCGCGGGCGATCCGTTTCTCGACCCTGGCGGCCCTGTGCCGGGAACTGGGCTGTCAGCCCGGCGACCTGGTCGAATACGAACCCGGACCGCCCGACGAAGCCGACGACGGCGAGCTGGAGGACTAGATCGTTGTTTTGTCGCGTGTTTCGATCCGATAACCCGCCCCCACTTATCGGAACACGCTCTAAGCCCCGATGGCCGCCTTCTGCAGTCCCACGAGGGTGGCTATGCCGTCGGCGGCGAGGCCGAACAGTTGGTCGAATTCGGCGCGCGAGAAGCCGCGCTTCTCGCCGGTGGCCTGGATCTCGACGATGTCGCCGCCGCCGGTCATGACGAAATTGGCGTCGGCCTCGGCGGCGCTGTCCTCCTCGTAGTCCAGATCCAGCACCGCCGCGCCGCCGTGCAGGCCGCAGGAGATGGCGGCCACATGATCCAGGATCGGGTCGCGCGTCAGCACGCCTTCCTCGAGCAGCCGGCGCGTGGCCAGGGCCAGGGCGACCCAGGCGCCGGTGACCGAGGCGGTGCGCGTGCCGCCGTCCGCCTGAAGCACGTCGCAATCGAGCGTGATCTGGCGCTCGCCCAGGGCCTTGAGATCGACCACCGCGCGCAGCGAGCGTCCGACCAGGCGCTGGATCTCTTGGGTGCGGCCCGACTGCTTGCCCTGGGCCGCCTCGCGGCGCCCGCGGGTGTGGGTGGCGCGCGGCAGCATGCCGTATTCGGCGGTGACCCAGCCCTGGCCGCGACCGCGCAGAAACGGCGGCACGCCTTCCTCGAGGCTGGCGGTGGCGAGCACCCGGGTATGGCCGAACGAGACCAGGCACGAGCCCTCGGCATAGCGGTTGACCGCGGTTTCGAGGGTGACGGCGCGAAGCTCGTCCGGCGCCCGTCCCGAAGGCCTCATGACCGCGTCTCTCCTGATAGGGTTCGCGCGGCTTGCGCGCTCGTGGGCGGCGCTTATCCTCGATAGCGAAGGGGCCGTCCATGACCAACCCAGGTTTCAGCCAGCTGCCGCCCCGGGGCGCGAGCCTGTTGGAGCTCGATGCGCGGGCCCGGGACATCTTTCGGCGGATCGTCGAGGCCTATCTCGAGACCGGCGAGCCGGTGGGTTCGCGCACCATCTCGCGCGGCGGCGTCCAGCTTTCGCCGGCGTCGATCCGCAACACCATGCAGGACCTGACCGACCTTGGCCTGCTGGGCGCGCCGCACAGCAGCGCCGGACGCCTGCCGACCCATGCCGGACTGCGGTTGTTCGTCGACGGCCTGCTGGAGGTGGGCGACATCGGCGAGGACGACCGGCGCAGCATCGAGGCGCGGCTCTCGGCGCATGGACGCTCGTTCGACGAGGCCATGAACGAGGCCAGCGCCATCCTTTCGGGCCTCGCCGGCGGGGCCGGAGTGGTGGTGGCTCCGGTGCGCGACGCCGGGGTCAAGCATGTGGAGTTCGTCGCCCTCGGTCCCGACCAGGCCCTGGCGATCATGGTGTTCGAGGACGGGCTGGTGGAGAACCGGCTGATGCGGCGCACCGCCGGCGTGACGCCCTCCGCTTTTCTGGAGGCGTCCAACTTCCTCAACGCCCGGCTGCGCGGCCGCACCCTGGCCGAGGCAAAGGCGATGGTCAGCGCCGAGGTGGCCGGGGCGCGGCGCGAGCTGGACGTCGCCGCCGCGCGCCTGATCGAGGATGGCCTGGCGGCCTGGAGCGGCGGCGACGGCGACGATCGGGCCTTGATCGTGCGCGGTCGCGCCAATCTGCTCGGCGACGCCGGCGCGTCGGCGGATCTGGAGCGGGTGCGAATGCTGTTCGATGACCTGGAACAGAAGGAGCAGCTGATCGGTTTGCTGGACGACGTGCGGGCGGCCGAGGGGGTGAGAATCTTCATCGGCGCCGAGACGCGGCTGTTTTCGCTGTCGGGTTCCGCCCTGATCGCTGCGCCCTATATGTCGGGCAGCCAGAAGGTGCTGGGCGCGATCGGCGTGATCGGCCCGGCGCGGCTCAATTATGCCCGGGTGATCCCGCTGGTGAACTATACCGCCCGCGCGCTCGGGCGGCTGATGGATGGATGAACGAGGAAGCATGACCGACGAAGCCATCGCCACCAACGGCCATGACGACGGGATCGAGACCCCGGTCGAGGGCGAGGACGCCCTGACCGCTCTGCGGGCCGAAACCGCGGCGCTCAAGGACCAGGCCCTGCGCTACGCGGCGGAGGCCGAGAATACGCGCCGCCGGGCCGAGCGCGAGATCAACGACGCCCGCGCCTATGCGATCCAGAAGTTCGGCCGCGACCTCCTGGGTGTCGCCGACAATCTGGCCCGGGCGCTGGAGCACGCGCCCAAGGGCGACGACGATCCGCTGGCGCGCAACCTGGCGATCGGGCTGGAGATGACCCAGAAGGAACTGCTCCAGGCGTTCGACCGCAACGGCATGAAGCAGCTGCACCCCAGGGTCGGAGAGAAGTTCGATCCGCACCTGCATCAGGCGGTGATGGAACAGACTTCGGCCGACGTTGCGCCGGGTGGCGTGATCCAGGTCCTGCAGTCGGGCTACGAGCTGTTCGGCCGGATCGTGCGGCCGGCCATGGTGGTGGTGGCGGCGCGGGATTCGACCGGTCCGGCCGAGCCGGCGGCCTGAGCCTAACCTCGGCGCCGCCCCTTCCTCGCGGCGACAAAATCGCTAGAGTCGCAGGTCCCTTTTCCGGACCTGGACGAATCGATGAAGCTGACGATCGAGCGGGCGGCGCTGCTCAAGGCCCTGGGCCACGTGCAGAGCGTGGTGGAGCGGCGCAACACCATTCCGATCCTCTCCAACGTCCTGCTTTCGGCCGGGGAGGAGGGCCTGGGCCTCTCGGCCACCGACCTGGACATGGAGATCGCCGACGCCACGGCGGCGCATGTGGAGGCGCCCGGGCAGATCACCGCCCCCGCCCACACCCTCTATGAGATCGTCCGCAAGCTGCCCGAGGGGGCGGACGTGTCGCTGAGCTTCACCGGCGAGGACCCGCGCCTGACAGTCCAGGCGGGGCGTTACAAGGTCAATCTGCCGGTGCTGCCCTCTGGCGATTTTCCGATCATGTCGTCCGAGGGCCTGGCCGGCCAGATCGATGTCGACACCGCCGATCTGGCCCGGCTGATCGACAAGACGCGGTTCGCCATCTCAACCGAGGAGACGCGCTACTATCTGACCGGCATCTATCTGCACACGGTGGTCGACGAGGGCCGCCAGCTGCTGCGCGCGGTGGCCACCGACGGCCATCGCCTGGCGCTTGCGGAAATGCCGGCCCCGGAGGGAGCCGCCGGGGCGGCCGGGGTGATCGTGCCGCGCAAGACGATCCAGGAGGCGCGACGCCTGCTCGACGATGCGGGTGAGACGATCGGTCTTCGAATCAGTCCACAGAAGATCCGCTTCGAGCTCGGCCGCGCCGCTCTCACCTCCAAGGTGATCGATGGTTCGTTCCCGGACTATACCCGGGTGATCCCGCGCGAGAACCACCGCGTGATGATCGTCGACAACGCTCTGTTCGCCGCCGCGGTCGACCGCGTGGCGACCATCTCCTCCGAAAAGAGCCGCTCGGTGAAGCTGGCGGTGGAGATGGGCAAGGTGGTGCTGACCGTGCGCAACATGGAAACCGGCCAGGCCGTCGAGGAGCTCGAGGTCGACTATGACGGCGAGCCGTTCGAGATCGGCTTCAACGCCCGCTATCTGATGGACGTCACCGCCCAGATCGGCGGCGAATCGGCCGAGTTCCGCTTCGCCGACCGCGCCGGGGCCGCCGCCATGCTCGATCCGGTGCTGGTGCTCGATCCGACCGACGCCGGCGTGCAATATGTGCTGATGCCGCTACGGGCCTAGAGCGGCATGGTCGGAGGCGGCGATGCGTTCGCACATCCGGCGTCTCACCCTCACTGACTTTCGGTCGTACGATCGCGCCACCCTGGAAACGGGCGGGAGCGTGTTCCTGTTCGGCCCCAACGGGGCGGGCAAGACCAATCTGCTGGAGGCGATCAGCCTCTTCTCGCCCGGACGCGGCCTGCGCGGCGCGGCCATCGCGGAAGTCGGCCGGCGCGAGCCGGGCGAGGCGCGCGGCCGGCCGTGGGCCGTGTCCGCCGGCGTCGAAACCGCGAACGGTGAAATCCGGCTGGGCACCGGCGTCGAGACGCCGGGCGCGGCGCGGCGCGTGGCGCGGATCGATGGCGAGACCCTGGCCCCCGGGGCTCTGGCGGAGCATGTCCGGCCGCTGTGGCTGACGCCGGCGCAGGACCGCCTGTTTCTCGACGCCGCCGCCGACCGGCGCCGGTTCCTCGACCGGCTGGTGTTCGCCGCCGAGCCCGGCCACGGCGGCCGGGTCGGGGCCTATGAGCGGGCGATGCGCGAGCGCATGCGGCTGCTGCTCGAAGGGCCGGCCGACCCCGCCTGGCTGAACGCACTGGAGGCGGCGGCGGCAAAGGCCGGCGCGGCGGTGGCCCAGGCGCGGGCGCGGACAGTGGAGGCGCTGGCGGGCGAGATCGCCGCCCGGGCCGCCAGCCCGTTCCCGGGCGCCGCCCTGTCTCTCTCGGGCGAGTGGGAGCAGGCGGCGATGCAGGGCGTGGCCGGGGCAGAGCTGGAGGCCCGTCTCGCGATCGCCCTGGCGGCGGCGCGGATCCGCGACACGAGCGCGGGCCGCGCCCTGACCGGCCCGCACCGGGGCGACCTGGCGGTCACAGACCTGCGCGCCGGCCGGCCGGCGGCCGAATGCTCCACCGGCGAGCAGAAGGCGCTGATTCTCAATCTGATCCTCGCCCAGGCGGCGCGACTTTCTCGTGCCATTTCCCAGCCAAATCCTGTAGTGTTGCTCGACGAGGTGGCGGCGCATCTCGACACCCACAGGCGCGCCGCCCTCTTCGACGAGATTGAGGCGCTGTCGATCCAGGCGTTCATGACCGGGACCGACGAGAGCCTGTTCGATTCCCTCAAAGGTCGGGCCCTGGGCGTGCATGTGGACGCCTCCCGCCTGACCGTCCTGGACGACTGAGAATGACCCCCGAAGACGACCGCCCCGAAGACGAAACCCCTCCCGAGACGCCGGAGACCGCCGAGGAGGCGGCGGCGGACTACGGGGCCGATTCGATCAAGGTGCTCAAAGGCCTGGACGCCGTGCGCAAGCGGCCGGGCATGTACATCGGCGACACCGACGACGGCTCGGGCCTGCACCACATGGTCTATGAAGTGGTAGACAACGCCATCGACGAGGCGCTGGCCGGCTATGCCTCCAAGGTCGAGGTGATCCTGAACGCCGACGGCTCGTGCACGGTCACCGACGACGGACGCGGCATCCCCACCGACATCCACGAAGGCGAGGGCGTCTCGGCGGCGGAGGTGATCATGACCCAGCTGCACGCCGGCGGGAAGTTCGACCAGAACTCCTACAAGGTGAGCGGCGGCCTGCACGGCGTGGGCGTCTCGGTGGTCAACGCCCTCTCCGACTGGCTGCAGCTGAAGATCTACCGCCACAGCCTGGCGCACGAGATGCGCTTCGAGCGCGGCGACACCGTCCTGCCCCTGGCCGTCACCGGGCCCGCGCCACCGCGCGAGAACGGCGAGTTCCTGACCGGCACGGAGGTGACGTTCTATCCCTCCCTGGCGACGTTCGCCCACATCGATTTCGACCGGAAGACGCTGGAACATCGCCTGCGCGAGCTGGCGTTCCTCAATTCGGGCGTGGTGATCTATTTCCGCGACCTGCGTGGGGCCGAGCCGTTCGAGGAGGTGCTGCACTACGAGGGCGGCGTCGAGGCCTTCGTGCAGCACCTCGACAAGGCCAAAACGCCGCTGCTGAAGACCCCGCTGGTAATCCGGGGGCGGCGCGAGAAGGTCGAGATCGACCTCTCGCTGTGGTGGAACGACGGCTATCACGAGACCATGCTGTGCTTCACCAACAACATCCCTCAGCGCGACGGCGGCACGCACCTGTCGGCCTTCCGCGGGGCCCTGACGCGGGTCATCACCGCCTATGCCGAAAGCTCCGGCGCCGCCAAGCGCGAGAAGGTGACCGTCACCGGCGAGGACGCGCGCGAGGGCCTCACCTGCGTGCTTTCGGTCAAGGTGCCCGATCCGAAGTTCTCGTCCCAGACCAAGGACAAGCTGGTCTCCTCCGAGGTGCGGCCGGCGGTCGAGGGGCTGGTGGGCGAAGGCATCGCCCAGTGGTTCGAGGAGCATCCGGCCGAGGCCAGGCTGATCATCCAGAAGGTGTCCGAGGCCGCCGCCGCGCGCGAGGCGGCGCGCAAGGCGCGCGAACTGACCCGGCGCAAGTCGGCGCTCGACATCTCGTCCCTGCCGGGCAAGCTCGCCGATTGCCAGGAGCGCGATCCGGCCAAGTCGGAGATCTTCCTGGTCGAGGGCGACAGCGCCGGCGGCTCGGCCAAGCAGGCGCGCAACCGCGAGAACCAGGCCATCCTTCCCCTGCGCGGCAAGATCCTGAACGTCGAGCGCGCCAGGTTCGACAAGATGCTGGGCTCCGAACAGATCGGCACCCTGATCACCGCGCTGGGCGCTGGCATCGGCCGCGACGACTTCGACATCGAGAAGATCCGCTATCACCGCATCGTGGTGATGACCGACGCGGACGTCGACGGGGCGCACATCCGCACGCTTCTGCTGACGTTTTTCTATCGCCAGATGCCCGAGGTGATCGAGCGGGGATATCTCTACATCGCCCAGCCACCGCTCTACAAAGCCACCAAGGGCAAGTCGGCGCGCTATCTGAAGGACGACGCCGAGATGGAGGCCTTCCTGATCGACGAAGGCCTCGACGGGGCCGAGCTCGATCTCGCCTCGGGCGAGCGCATGACCGGGGCCGACCTCGCGGCCCTCACCCAGACCGCGCGCCAGGCCAAGGCGAATATCGAGCGGCTGTCGGCCCGGGCGCCGGCCTTCGCCATCGAACAGGCGGCCCTGGCCGGCCTGCTGGGCAACGCCGACGATCTGGCCGAGGGCGCCCGCCGGCTCGACCTCTACGCCGAGGAAGGCGACGGCCAATGGGCCGGAGAGCCGGCGGCGGGCGGCGGCTATCTGTTCCAGCGCACCAAGCGCGGGGTGTCCGAACGGGTGGTGCTCGACGAGCCGATGCTGCATTCGGCCGACGCGAGGCGCCTCGCCGAACGCGCCAGCGAACTTTCCGAGACCTTCTCCGCCCCGGCCACCTTCCGCCGGCGCGAGCGCACCCAATCGGTGCGGGGACCGCTCGACCTGGTGGCGGCCGTGTTCGACAGCGGCCGCCGCGGCCTGACCGTGCAGCGCTACAAGGGCCTGGGCGAAATGAATCCCGACCAGCTGTGGGAGACCACCCTCGACCACAACGCCCGCACCCTGCTCCAGGTGCGCGTCGGCCACGCCGACGACGCCGACGACATGTTCACCCGCCTGATGGGCGACCTCGTCGAACCCCGCCGCGAATTCATCCAGGAAAACGCCCTCGACGCCGAGGTCGACGTCTGACGGCTCAGGCCTGGGACGCGGCGGGGGCGTTGCGGCGCCAGACGGCGCTGAGCTCCGGCAGGGCGTCGGCGGCCAGGGCGATGGCGTGCAGGCGTGGCGCATGGGCGGCGAACCAGGGTCGGCGCGGGCGCCAGTGGCTCATGGCGGCGACATAGATGTCGAGGGCCGAGAACCGGTCGCCCAGGAACCAGGGGGCCTGCGCCTGGGTCTCGACGATGCCCCACAGGCGCTCGCCGTAGCGGTCGACGCTGTCCTTGAACCCCGCCCGCGCCGCCTCCATCGGCACGAAGCGCGCCGGATCGTCGGCATAGGTGAAGGTCGGATAGAGGTTGGCCACCAGGAAAATCAGCCAGCGCAGAAAGGCCGGCCGCGCCGGATCGCCGGGCGGCGGGGCCAGGCCGCGGAGACCGCCGGCGTCGGCGAGATGCAGGGTGATCGCCGCGCTCTCGGTCATCACCTCGCCGCCCGGCGTCAACAGCGTGGGGATCTGGGCCAGAGGATTGACCGCCGACAGACGCTCGCGCGCCGGGGCAGAGTCGAACAGGTCGTCGACCTCCTCGAGCCGAAAGGCCAGCCCGTACCACGCCAGCTGCGCCTCGACGATCTGCGAGCCCCAGCCGGCCCGGGCATACAAGGTGTACATCCTGTCCTCTCTCCCACGCCGCTCAGGCGGCGTCGCCCACCAGCCCCAGCACCGCTTCGCCATAGCGCTCCAGCTTACCCTGGCCGACGCCGCCGATCGCGGCCAGGGCCGAGCGGTCCGCCGGCCGCTCGCGGGCGATATCGGCCAGGGTCGTGTCGTGGAAGATCACATAGGGCGGCACGCGCTGGCGGGCGGCTTCCTCGCGGCGCCAGACCCGCAGGCTCTCGAACAGCGGCGCCACATCCACGGCGACCGGCGTCGCCGAGCCTGAGCGGCGCTGGCGGGGGCGGGACGCCCCGGCGTGTTCCGGCGCGCGCAGCACGGTCAGGGTCCGCTCGCCGCGATAGATGGCGCGCACGGCGTCGGGGTCGGACAGGCCGATCACCGGCCGGCCGTCGTTGGGATCCTCCACCAGCAGGCCCTCGAACAGGAGCTGGTCGATCAGGTCGCGCCACCCGCCCGGGCTGAATTCGGCGCCTATGCCCCAGGTGGAGAGCGCCGACTCCGATTCGCTGACACCCCGGGTCTTGCCCAGCAGATGATCGACCAGGCGCCCGCGACCAAAGCGGCCGCCCAGCCGGTGCACCGCCGAGAGCGCCTTGCGCGCGGCCTCGCTCACATCGACTCCCTTGGGCGGACGCAGGCAGCGGTCGCACAGTCCGCACGGCGCCGCGTCGACCTCGCCGAAATAGCGGCGCACGGCGGCGGCGCGGCAGGCGGCGCCGTCGAGCAGGCCATAGAGCTGACGCACCTACGCACCTGCACCTGGGCCACCTCGTCGGGCAGGTCGCGCCGGCGGATACGTTCCAGCGCCCAGGCCATGTCCGAGGCGCCATAGAGGGTGATGCCCTCGGCCGGCTGGCCGTCGCGGCCGGCGCGGCCGATCTCCTGCCAATAGGCCTCGATGGCCCCGGGCGGGTCGGCATGGATCACGAAGCGCACGTCCGGCTTGTCGATGCCCATGCCAAACGCGATGGTCGCCACCATCACCGAGCCTTCCTCGGCCAAAAACCAGCCCAACCGTTCGTGCCGGAGGCTCTTGTCCAGCCCGGCATGATAGGCCCGGGCCGGCGCGCCCGCTTCCGCCAAGCGCAGGGCGATCTTTTCCGCGCCGTCGCGGGAGCCGCTGTAGACGATGCCCGAGCGCCCGGCCCGCTCGGTCACCAGATCGACCACCCGGGCCCGCGCGCCCTCGCGCTTGCGTTCGGCGCTGAGCGCCAGCTCCGGGCGGGCGAAGCTGGCGACGAACTCGACCGCCTGCTCCAGGCGCAGGGCGACGCGGATGTCCTGGCGGGTGCGGGCGTCGGCAGTGGCCGTCACAGCCAGCCGCGGCGCGCCTGGAAAAATCTCCGCCAGGCGGCCCAGGCCGCGGTATTCGGGCCGGAAATCGTGGCCCCACTGACTGACGCAGTGCGCTTCGTCGATGGCGATCAGGGCGAGGGGTGCGGCGCTCAGACGCTCCAGGGCCCAGCCCTGCATCAGGCCCTCCGGCGAGAGGTAGATCAGGTCGAGCTGGCCGGCCGCCAGGCGTCGCCAGGTCTCGTCGCGCTCGGCCGGCGACAGGCCGGAATCCATCCGCGCCGCGGAGACCCCCAGCTGACGCAACGCCTCCACCTGGTCACTCATCAGAGCGATCAGGGGCGAGACCACCAGGCCGACGCCCGGGCGCAGCATTGCCGGGATCTGGTAGCAGACGCTCTTGCCCCCGCCGGTGGGCAGGACCGCCAGGGCGTCTCGGCCGGCCAGGACCTCGCCGATCACCTCTCCCTGCAGGCCCCGGAATTCGGCATGGCCGAACGTGCGGCGAAGGACGTCGCGGGCGGTGTCGAGGCTGGGGATCACGCGCCAGTTATGCCAGGGCGAAGCCTGCGCCGGAAGCGGGCGGAACGCTTTTAAGCCTTCGTCAATCGTCTCGCGCGTCAGTGTCGCCTGCGCTAGAACCGCCCGGAGCATCCGGCCAGAGGACGACAGATGGCGGGAGCCTATCAGCGGGGACCAGGCGCCGGTCCGCCCCGGCGGCGCCGCGGTCCTTTCGGCGCCTTCGCCTATTGGAGCCTGGTGCTGGGAGTGTGGGCGGCGATCTTCGTCGCCGCATTCCTGGCGGTGTTCGCCCGCGATCTGCCCGACACCTCGAGGCTCTACCAGGTTTCGCGCCAGCCCTCGATCACCTATCTGGACCGCTCCGGCTCGGTGGTGGCGGTGCGCGGCAGCCAGTTCGCCCCGCCCGCCGATCTGGCCACCTTGCCGGCCTACGTCCCGGCCGCCTTCGTGGCCATCGAGGACAAGCAGTTCTACCACCACATGGGCTTCAACCCGTGGGGCATGCTGCGCTCGGAGCTGTTCAATCTCAGTCATCCGCACGGGCCCCTTCGCGGCGGCTCGACGATCACCCAGCAGCTGGCCCGAAACCTGTTCCTCACTCCGGCCCAGACCTATCGGCGCAAGGCGCAGGAACTGATCCTGGCGGTGTGGCTCGAGCTGCATTTCTCCAAACAGCAGATCCTGGCGCTCTATCTCAACCGGGTGAATTTCGGCGGCGGGGCCTATGGCATCGAGGCCGCCTCGCAGCGCTATTTCAACAAGCCGGCGGCGGGCCTCACCCTGGGCGAGGCGGCCCTGCTGGCCGGGGCGATGAAAGGGCCGTCGCGCTATAATCCCGCCGCCAACAGCGAACGGGCCGCCAAGCGGGCGACGGTGGTGATGCAGGAGATGGCCGGGATGGGCGCGATCACGCCGGCCCAGCGTGACGAAGCCTTCGCCACTCCGGTGCGTGTCTCGGCCACCCTGGCCAACCAGAGGGCGCAGTATTTCGTCGACTGGCTCGACGGCCAGGTGCGCTCCCAGGTTGGCGAGCCGACCGAGGATCTGGTCGTGGAGACGACGCTCGACCTGCCCATCCAATCGGCCGCCGAACAGGCCATCCGATCCGGGGTGGCCGCCCATGCCGGCCAGGGCGTCGGCCAGGGCGCCCTGGTGGCGCTGGATGGGGAGGGCCGCATCCGCGCCTCGGTCGGCGGGGCCGTCTATGCCGACAGCCAGTTCGATCGCGCCACCGCCGCGCGCCGCCAGGCCGGCTCGGCGTTCAAGCCGTTCGTCTATCTCGCCGCGATGGAGGCCGGCCACACCCCGGGCGAAGGGGTGGTCGACGAGCCGATCACCATCGGCCGCTGGACGCCGCGCAACTACACCGGCCGCTATCTGGGCGCGATCACCCTGCAGACGGCCTTCGCCCAGTCGGTCAACACCGTCGCCGCCCGCCTGGCCGACGAGGTCGGCACCGCCCGCGTGGCCGAGACCGCCCGGCGCCTGGGCATAACCTCGCGGATCCAGACCGATCCGTCGATGGCCCTGGGCGCGGTCGAAGTCAGCCCGCTGGAGATGGCACAGGCCTATGACGCCTTCGCCAACGGCGGCAACGGCGTGCATGCCTATGGCATCGAGCGCATCCGGACCGCCGCCGGCAAGGTGCTGTACGACCATGGCGCCGGCCCGGCCGACCGCCATCCGGTGATCGCCAATCCGGCGCTCGGCGAAATGGTGCAGATGATGCGCCAGGTGATCGCCTCTGGCACCGGCGGCCGGGCCAAGCTGGCGGGCTATGATCTGGCCGGCAAGACGGGCACGACCAGCGACTACAAGGACGCCTGGTTCATCGGCTACACCGGTGGGTTCACCGCCGCTGTCTGGCTGGGCCGCGACGACAACACGCCGATGCGCAAGGTGACCGGCGGCGGCGCTCCGGCGGAGATCTGGCGCGCGTTCATGGTCGCCGCCCTGCCCCGGCTCAAAGCCCTGCCCATCCCCGGCGGCCCGCCCGCACCCCCGGCCGACCCGATCGACGACATCCTGTCCGGATCCGCCGCGCCGACCCCCGAGACCCCCGACCAGGAGGCGCCCGCCACGGCCGCTCCCACTCCGGACAAGACCGACGACGGCGGCCCGCCGCTTTGAGCCCGCAGCTGGGCCGCGGTCGCCTGGGCAAAGGCTCCCCACGAATGAAAGGCTCGGCGTGAACGCCCCCACCCTCGATCTGACCTCGCTGCGTGGCGCGATCGCCGCTCTGGCCGACGCTCTGAGCGTGATAGAGGATGAGCCTTGGCTCCGCGCCCAGCCGGCGCCGGTGCGCAACACTCTGACCGCCGGAGTGATCCAGTCCTTCGAGTTCGTCTATGAGCTAAGTTTCAAGATGCTCCGCCGTCGCATCGACCTGGACGCGCAGAGCCCTGTCGAGGTTGATCAGGCGAGTTTTCGCGACGTACTGCGTCTGGCTGGGGAAGCCGGCCTCGTGACCGACGTGGCGGCATGGTTCCGGTATCGGGAACTGCGCAAAATCACCGCGCACACCTACCATCAGCAGAAGGCCCGCGAAATCCTGGGGCAGATCGCGGCCTTTCTCGGCGCCTCCCAGACCTTGCTGGCACGACTGGAGGCGCGCGGTGGCTGACGAGCGCCCGCCGATCGCCGTCGATCCAAACCAATGGCGCATCCTGCGCGCGATACTGAGCACGCGGCTGCCGGGCCGCGCGGTGTGGGCGTTCGGCTCCCGAGCCCAGGGCCGGGCCAAGCCCTATTCCGATCTCGACCTGGCGATCATCGGCGACGAGGCCTTGTCGCTGGCGACGCGGGCCGAACTGCGCGAGGCCTTCTCGGCGTCGGACCTCGCCTGGCGCGTCGACGTGGTGGATTGGGCGACGACCAGCCCTGCCTTCCGCGCGATCATCGAGCGCGACAAGGTCGTTCTCCAGGGCCCGGGGCCGTCGGGCTAGAGCCTGTTTCCTTTTGACGGAATCAAAACGGGGCTCTAGTTGTTTGTCTTGTCGCGTGTTTCGATCCGATAACCAGTCCCCACTTATCGGAACACGCTCTAGGCTCCCCGCCGGCCCAGGCTGGCGAAGAAGGTGCGCAGCTCGAAACGGCCTGTGGCCAGGGCGCCGGTCTTGAACGCCGGAATCGCTACCCATAGCTCCAGCGCCGTGCACGCCAGCATCAGCAGCCCCGTCGCCGCCACCTCCCAGGGGGCCGGATCGCCGGCCGCGCGGGCGGCCATCATGAACGGGGTGAAGAGCGGGATCCAGGTCAGCCATTTGAGCAGCGGCGCTTCGGGATGGGTCAGGGCCTGGCTCATGAACAGCAGCGGCACGCTCATCAGGATCATCATCGGCCCCAGCAGGGTCTGGGCCTCGCGCGTGGTCTCGCAGAAGGCGCCGATGGTCACATAGAGGGTGGCGAACATCATGTAGCCGCCCAGGAAATAGAGCGCGAAATACGCCCAGCGGCCGTGGCTCAGGAGCACGTCGGCGACATCGGCGGTGATGGCCGGCGAGCGCGTCGCCAGCACCGTGGCCCCGATGGTCATCCAGAACGCCAGCACCGTGGCCGTCACGGCCGCCACGCCCAGAATCTTGCCGCCCATGATCTCAGGAACGGAGGCGGAAGAGAGCAACACCTCCAGGATCCGGCTGTTCTTCTCCTCCATCACGCTGTTGAGCAGCATGCCGGCGCCGGTCAGCACCACCATCCACAGCAGCATGCCCATGACGAAGCCGGCGATGCCGGGGAGCCGGTCCTTGAGCGCCACCCGGCCTCCTTCGGCCTTGGGCGAGAAGTCCTGCACATGCGGGGCCAGGGCGTCGATCGACGCCAGGGTGCGCGCATCAACGCCGCGTTCGGCCAGGCGCTGGCGGCGGGCTGCGTGGGTCACCGCCGAGCCGATCACCTGCTCGAGCGAACGGTCGGCCACGTCGCGGCTCCAGAAATCGATCGCCGCCGTAGCCCCGGCCGGCCTCAGGATCGCCACCGCGTCCAGCCGCCGTCCGTCGGGCAGGGCGCGGACTCCGGCGAGATAGGGCGTCAGGCGGCGGGTGGCGTCCTCGGGGCTGGCGAACGGCGCTCCGGGCGCGGGCGCCAGCATGGCCAGCGGCTTGCCGCCGTCCCCGATCGCGGTCACGGCGCGCACCGCGGCGTCCTGCAGATGTCGCGCTACGAAGCTGACGATGGTCAGGGTCGGGATCGGGGCCGAGCGGGCCATGGCCAGGGGCGCCAAGGCAATTGAGGAGATCCCCACCGGCAACAAGAGCAGAGACAACCAGAAACCCGGGGTGCGCACATAGGCCAGATACTCGCGCCGCGCGATCATCAGCAGGCGTCTCACGCCGCCGCCTCCGCGCCGCTCTGCGTCCGGCCCTGGGTCAGGACGATGAAGGCGTCGTGCAGATTGGGCTCACGCAGCTCGAAGCGGCTGATCTCCAGGCCCCGGGCGAAGGCCGCCTTCAGCACTTCATGCGCCGGCGCGGACGCCGCCAGGGCGGCGCTGACCCGACTCTGGCCCGCCTCCAGCGCCTCGTGCGTGAGCGCGCCCAGACCGGGCAGGCAGGCCAGGGAGCGGGCGTCGAACACCCCTTCCAGCACCAGGGTGCGGGGCGCGGCCGACCGGGCCTGCGCCACGGTGCCGTCGAACACCTTCCGTCCCGCCGCCAGCAGCACGACATGGTCGCACAGCCGCTCGGCGTGCTGCATCACATGGGTCGAAAAGATCACGGTCGCCCCGCGGGTCGCGAGCCCCTTGATCAGCACCTCCAGCGATTGCTGGTTGACCGGGTCCAGGCCCGAGAACGGCTCGTCGAGGATCACCACGTCCGGTTCGTGCGCCAGGGCGGACAGCAGCTGCACCTTCTGCGCCATGCCCTTGCTGAGCGAGCGGATCTGCCGGTCCATCGCCGCGCCCAGGCCCTGGGCCTCCAGCATCGAGCGGGCGCGGCGGCGCGCCTCCGCCATCGGCACGCCCTTGAGCCCGGCCAGGAAGGCGATCGCGGCCACGGGGGTCATGCGCCGGTAGAGACCCCGCTCCTCCGGCAGGAAGCCGATCCGGTGGCGCACCCGGGCCGCGTCGCTCTGGCCGAGTACGCGAATGCGCCCGGCGGTGGGCGTCACCAGGCCCAAAGCCATGCGCAGGGTGGTGGTCTTGCCCGCGCCGTTGGGGCCCAGGAAGCCCATGATCCGGCCGGGCAGCGCCTCCAGGCTCAGGTCGTCCACCGCGGTGAACGCGCCATAGCGGCGGGTCACCCTCTCGATGTCGAGCGCGGCCTCCACCTCAGCGACCGAACGCGTGCAGGGCCGCTCCATGGGCGCGCAACCAGGCCCGGTGCGCTCTGTGGTCGCCGACCAGGGCGTGGACATGAGACCAGAAGCGCGGCCCGTGGTTGGCTTCCAGCAGGTGCGCGCATTCGTGCGCGACCACATAGTCGGCCACCGCCGCCGGCGCGAGCGCGAGGCGCCAGGACAGCCGGATCGAGGCCGGCCGGCCCGCGCGGGCGGCCGTGCACGACCCCCAACGGCCCCGCGCGTCGCCCAGCCGCAAGCGTGGGCGGGGCACGCCGAGGGCGGTGCAATGACGAGCCGCCGCCGCCTCGAACGCAGCCAGGGCCTCGCGCGTCACGGCCCGGACGACTAGTTGGGCGTCGACCTCGCCCGCGCCGCAGCCGACGATCTCGCCACCTACGCGCCGTGTGCGGCGGCCATCGGGCCGAAGGGTGACCGTCTCGCCGAGCAGGGGCACCGCGTCGCCGGCCGCGAACCGTCGTGGCGCGGGCCGGGCGGCCAGACGTTCGGCCAGCCAGCCGCGCCGGGCCCGGGCGAACTCGGCCGCGTCGACCAGGCGCGAGACCGAGGGGGCGGTGGCGACCGCCTCGCCGCTGATCGGATCGACGCGCAGGGAAACCCGGCGCGCGCGGCCGTTGACCTTCAGCCGGACGGCGATGTCGCCCAGGTCAAGCCGCTCGCCGTCGGCCAGGCGCTTGCGAAACAGGCCCATCGATCTTCGATAGGCCCCGATTCGGCGCCGGCAAAGCCGGCTCGTGGAACATCGCCTCGCGCCTCGCGATGAAGTCGCGCACCCGGGGATATATCTCCTCGACGAAGCGGCGGCCGTTGAACACGCCATAGTGGCCCACGCCCGGCTGCACGTAGAGTTCGCGCATGGCCGCCGGCACGTTGACGCACAAGGCGTGCGCCGCCTGGGTCTGGCCAACGCCGGAGATGTCGTCGCGCTCGCCCTCCACCGTCATCACCCCGATATCGGTGAGCGCCGCGGCGTCGACGCGCCGGCCGCGGTGCATGAGCTCGCCCTTGGGCAACAGGTGGCGCTGAAACACAACATCCACGGTCTGCAGGTAGAACTCCTCGCTTAGATCGAGCACGGAGAGGTATTCGTCGTAGAACTCGCGATGCTTATCGGCCGAATCGCCATCGCCCTTCACGAGATGGCCGAAATAGCGGCTGTGCGCGGACTTGTGCGCTTCGGCGTTCATCGACATGAAGCTGTAGAGCTGTACGAAACCTGGATAGACCCGGCGCATCGCCCCTGCATAAGGCAACGGTACGGTGTAGATCATGTTCGACTGGAACCAGGTGAACGGTCGCTCCTCGGCCAGCTTGTTGGTCACGGTCGGCGACAGGCGGGCGTCGATGGGCGATCCCATGAAAGTGACGCTGGCCGGCCGCAGCGGATCGACGTCCTCGGCCATCAGGGCGGCGGCGGCCAGCACAGGCGGACCCGGCTGACACACGGCCACCACGTGCGCCCGGCGGCCGATCTGGCGCAGCATGGCGGCCACCGCATCGATATAGTCGTGGAAGTCGAACCTGCCTTCGAGGATCGGCACATCGCGGGCGTTGGACCAGTCGCTGACATAGACGTCGTGATCGGTCAGGAAAGTCTCCACCGTGCCGCGCAGCAGAGTTGCGAAATGGCCCGACAGGGGCGCCGCTACCAGCACCGCCGGCGCCTCGGCCGGCGCTCCGGCCGCCGCCAGCTGCGCCGCATCGCGCCGGAATCGGCGCAATTTCACCCACGGCGAGCGCCACACCGTTTCGCAGTGCACCCTGACCGGAAGGCCGTTCACTAGCACCTGGTCGATGCGCCACGCGGGCTTGAAGTATCGCTTGGTCAGATTGGCCGTCATGTCGGCGGAGGCATAGAAGGTGCGGCCGATCTTGGAGGCCGCCGCCGGATTGAACGGTGATCGCCAGAAGTCGCGCGCCAGCTCGGCGGCGACCCGCAGGGGCGTGGCGGATCGATAGGCGGCCTCGTGGAAGGCGTAGAGCATGGCCCCTCGCAAAATTGTGCGCTGCGGCAATATGGGCGGGCGCCAGCGCCAAGTCCAGCGCGACCCAGGGTCACCCCCGACGGATCGCGTCCTCGATCTGGTGGGCGAGGTCCGCCGGGGCCGCTCCGGCGGGCAAGGGACGGGCGAACTGGCCCCTGGGGTCCATCAGATAGATCACCGAGGTGTGGTCGACACTGTAGCCGGCGCCGGCGCCGGCCTTGCGGTAGTAGACGCGATAGGCTTTCGCCGCCGCCGCGACCCGCGCCGGCGCCCCGGTCAAGCCCAAGGCGCCGCGCGGAAAGGCCGGGTTGGCCAGGTAGCGGCCGAGCTGGGCCGGGCTGTCGCGCTCGGGATCGACAGTGATGAACAGCACCTGCATCCGCCGACTATCCGCGCCCAGGGCGTCGATCGCCTGGGCCAGCGCGATCAGGGTGGTCGGGCAGACGTCCGGGCAGTTGGTGTAGCCGAAATAGACCGCCGTCCACCGCCCGAGCAGCCGCCGCTCATCCACCGCCGCGCCGGTCTGGTCGATCAGGCTGAACGGCCCTCCGATCTCAGAGGCGCGCGCCGGCCCGGGCGACGCGGCCGGCCACAAGCGCCAGAGACCGACGGCCAGCAGCGCCAGCAGCGCCAGGCCGACCAGGGCCAGCGGGGCGGCCCTGCGCCTCACCGCCGACGCACCGTCAAACGAAGGCTCGCGTCGCGGCGCGTTTCAGGCAATGTTGGCGGCGATGCCATCGATGTCTCTGAGCTCTTTTGGGGGTGTCGACCCTGTGGCGGGCCAGGTCGTCGGCCGCTGGCCTCGCGCCGATACGCCCGCCCCGCCGGGCACGCAAGTTCGCGGCGTGCATGTGGTGCGCATAAAGACCCGCACCCTCATCGTACTGCGCCTGCTCTCGCTGGTCGGCCAAGCCGGTGTCCTCGGGATCGTCGGGTTGGGCCTGCGGTTCCCGCTGCCGGTTCTGCCGTGCTCGATCCTGATCGGGATCAGTGCCCTGTTGAACCTGGCGCTGATGCTCTCGCCGGCGAGCCGCCGGTCGGCGCGGCCGTGGGAAGGCGGAGCCCAGCTGGCCTTCGATGTCTTCCAGTTCGGCGGCCTGCTGTATTTCACCGGCGGGGTGACCAATCCGTTCTGCCTGCTCCTGATCATTCCGGTCACGGTCGCCGCCGCGACCCTGCCGGCGCGCTGGGCGGTCACCCTTGGCGTCGTCTCGGTATGCGTGGCGATCGCGCTGATGTCCGCGGCCCTGCCGCTGCCGTGGATCGGCAGGGCGCCCCCGCGGTTCCCGCCACTCTATGTGATCGGCGCCACGGCCGGCCTGATCGCCGGCATGGGCGTCTCCGGGGCCTTCGCCTTCTGGATCGCCGGCCAGACCTCGCGCATGGAGTTGGCCCTGCACGTCACCGAAACGGTGCTCGCGCGCGAGCAACGCCTCTCGGCCCTGGGCGCCCTGGCCGCCGCCGCCGCGCATGAACTAGGCACGCCACTGGCCACCATCTCCGTCGTCGCCAAGGAGATGGCCCGCGCGACGCCGGAGGGCGCCCTGCGCGACGACGCATGCCTGTTGATGGACGAGGCGCAGCGCTGCCGGGGCATCCTGAGGCGCTTGACCAACGCGCCCGAGGCCGCCGAGACCCTGCGCGAGCGCATGAGCCTGATCGATCTGGTGCGTGAGCTGGTCGAGCCGTACGCCGGCGATCCGGTGGTGCGGGCCGAGGCGGTGGTCACCGGGCCGCCGCGGGTGGAGGCGCCCGACATCTGGCGCCGGCCGGAGATCCTTCACGCCATGACCTCGATCGTCGAGAACGCTTTCGATTTCGCCCGCGCCGAGATCCTGGTCACCGCCCGCTTCAGCGCCGAGGCCCTGACCCTGGAGGTGTGCGACGATGGTCCCGGCTTCTCCCAGGAGGTGATCGATCGGCTGGGCGATCCCTATGTCACCAGCCGGCCTGGCGCCGAGGGCTCGCGCACCCACCACGTCGGCATGGGCCTTGGCTTCTTCATCGCCAAGACCCTGCTGGAGCGAACCGGCGCCCGGGTGGAGTTCCGAAACGGTCGCAACGCCGGAGCCATTGTCACCGCCCGCTGGCGGCGCGACGCCATCGAGGCCACCGAGGCGGGCGATTTCATCCGCTGAGGAAGGCGCCTTGCGAATTGACGCCAATCACGCGACACATTGCCGCAGGTGCGGGCGGCTTTTGGTGACTGGTCGAGGCCCGCTCGGGGATTGGGTTCGCCATGAGTGACGTCGATCCGGCCATAGCCGAGCTGCCCGACAAGTCGCTGCTGTTGCTCGATGACGACGCCGCCCTGCGCAACCGCCTCGGCCGGGCGCTGGACTCGCGCGGCTTCGAGACATCCCTCGCGGAGACGACCGCCCAGGCGCTGGCCGCCGTGCGTGCCGCCCCGCCGGCCTTCGCGGTGCTCGACATGCGGCTAGAAGACGGCTCGGGCCTTCAGGTGGTCGACGCCCTGCGCAAGGCCAGGCCGGATGCGCGCATCGTCATGCTCACTGGCTACGCCAACATCACCACCGCTGTGGCCGCCGTGCGCGCCGGCGCGGTCGACTATCTCTCCAAGCCGGCGGACGCCGACGATGTGGTGCGCGCCCTTCTGGTGGCCGGAACGGCCGCCGCCGCCGGCGTCGCCCATGCGCCGCCGCCCGAAACCCTGATGAGCGCCGACCGCGTGCGGTGGGAGCACATTCAGCGCGTCTACCAGCTTTGCGACCACAACGTCTCCGAGACCGCCCGGCGCCTCAACATGCATCGCCGCACGCTGCAGCGCATCCTCTCGAAGCGCGCCCCGCGCTAGGCGGCCGCGCGCCAGGCCGCCAACCTCGCGAACGCCAGGGTTAGCGCCTTGCGCCTCGCGCCCGCCAGCGGCGTCGCCGGTGCCTCGCGCAGCACCGCGCCATCGAACGCGTCGGCCACGATCAGCCCCGGGGCCTCGGGCAGAATGAGTCGGGGAAACTCCGGCGCCACCGCGAAAAAGAAGGCGTCGCAGAACGGCAGATAGTCGCCCCACTTGCGATCGGCGCGGAAATCCTCCGGGCCGGACTTGACCTCGACGATGGCGATCTCGCCGCGCCGCCCGAGGGCCATGATGTCCGCTCGCCGTCCGTTGGGCAGGCACACCTCGGTCAGCGGCGCGAACCCGAGCGCCATAAACAGCCGCGCCGCGCCGCGCGTGACGGCGTCGGTCGTCTCCGGCCGGGTGAAGGGTAGCACGACCGCGTCCACAGCCGATGTTCGTTCCGCTTTCGTTCGGGGTCAAGGGGCGTCGTACGACCGGCCGCCAAGGTCGGCGCGAGCAGATCCGTCCGAACGCTCTTTGGCCGCCGCTTACCGCGTCTGGACGAGATGCCCGGCCTGATAGCCCAGGGCGGCGATCCGGGCGACGGCGGCGGCGCGTTCAGGCGGGGCGAGAGCGGGGCGGCGGGCCAGGAGCCAGAGGTAGCGACCGCCGGGGGTCGCCATCAGCGCCCAGGTGTCGTCGTCGGCGTGGTCGAGGATCCAGTATTCCTGGGTGACCAGTCCGCCCAGAACGCCCATCTTGACCTTCGCTCCGCCCGCCGCCGGCAGTATGCGCAGAGAGGCCTTGAGCCTATGGGCCGGCCCGTCGGCCGAGCCCTCGTGACAGGTCTGAATGACGGAAAATCCACCGCCGTGGCGGCCGGCGAAATCGGTGGTGGCGAAGCCGCAGCGGCGCTCCTTGCCCTCGGCGATGCGCGCGATCTCGTACCATCGGCCGGAGAACATCGCAGTCGACACCGGTCGCACCGGCTGAGGCGCGCCGGCGCGAGCGGCTCCGGCCAAGGCCAGCCCCAGAGCCAGGGCGGACAGGGGAAGAGTGCTCCGCGCCACGACCGCAGAATATCGGCAAAGCTCAGTCAGCGATATCCATGTCGCGCTCGGCTTCCAGCGACGCGATATCGCGCTCGAGGGTGATCACGGCGGCGGTCCTGCCGTCCTTGATCAGCCGCAATTCCGCGTCCTGCTTCTCGGCTGATCCGTTCTCTTCGATCCGCTCCCAGCTCTCGGCGTGACCCACATAGTGGATGCCGACGCCATACTGTCCGGTCCAGAAGAACGGCGGCTCGGTCAGGCGCTCGGGTTCGCCCAGCATGGCCGCTGCCGCCAGCTGGCCTTGCCGCTGCGCCGCCACCCAGTGCTCCACGCGGATCGGATGGCCGGTGGCCGGTTCGGGATAGCGGGCGATGTCGCCCGCGGCGAAGATGGCCGCATCGCTGGTCTGGAAGGTCGCGTCCACCACCACCCCTTCGTCGATCGTCAGACCCGCCGCCTGCGCCAGCTCCAGCCGAGGCTTCACGCCCACGCCCAGCAACACCAGTCCCGCCCCGACCGCCGAGCCGTCGTCCAGCGTGAGTTTCGCGCCATCGAAGCCCGTCACCGACAGGCCCAGGTGGAAGACCACCCCGTGCTTTTCGTGCAGGCCCTTGATGAAAGCCCCGACCTGGGGCCCGAGTTTTTTCTCCAGCGGCAAAGCCTCCGGCGCGATCACATGCACACTAAGCCCGCGCGTGCGCAGGCCGGCGGCGGCTTCCAGGCCGATGAAGCTGGCCCCGACGATGGCGATCGTCTCGGCCGCATTCGCCGCCGCGATCAGCGCGTCGCAGTCGGCCAGGGTGCGCAGGACATGAACCCTGGGGTGATCGAACCCCGGCGTGTCCGGCCGGATGGGCTCGGCGCCCGTGGCCAGCAGCAGGCGGTCGTAGGTGACGGTCTCGCCGCCCTCCAGCGTCACCCGGCGCGCCGCGGGATCGATTGCGGTCACGAGGGTGGAAAGCCGAAGGGTGATCCGGGCGACGCGGTAGAAACCCTCGTCCTTTAGCGGCATCCAGGCCGGATCGGCCTGGCCGGCCAAATAGTCCTTGGAGAGATTGGGCCGATCGTACGGCGCGTCGGGGTCGGCGCTGATCAGGGTCAGGGCGCCGCCATAGCCCAGTTCGCGCAAACGCTGCGCCGCGGCGAACCCGGCCGCCCCGCCGCCTATGATCACTATCGCCGTGGGATCGGCGCGCCCGGCGCGATCGGGCGCTGCCGGGGCAGGTAGCTTTTCGCGCACGATCACGCGGTCGCCGTCCCGTTCCACTCGCCAACGGTCGATCGGGCTCAGCGCCGGCGCCTTCAGCGCTGCGCCGGTGCGAAGATCGAAACAGGCGTGATGCCAGGGACAGCGCACCGTGGCCCCAACCCGCAGTCCGTCCTTCAGCGGCCCGTCATAATGACTGCAGGCCCCGCCCACCGCGACGATCTCGCCATCGACGCGCGCCAGGATCACCGGCGCCTCGCCGACGTGCCCGCCCAGCATCCCCTCCTCGGGGATCGTGGAAACGGGGACGCCTCGGCTGAGATCGGGGCCGAGATCGGGTGATTGTGCGCCGGACATGGCCTGCCTCTCGAGCGATCGCGGGCAAGCGCCACACGGCCCGCCACGCAATCCTAGCGTCGGCCTCCGGGATTCGTTGCCTGCGCGGGATCGGCGTCGAGTTCGAGTCCGTCGTGACCTAGAACAGGCCCGGCTCTATTCCGCCGCCATGCTGAGCGCCGGGGAGCGATCGCGGAAGTTGATCGTCTTGAGGTAGGCGATGCCTTCCTCGGCGATGTCGTCGCCGACCATGCGGTCGCCCTCGGCCTTCAACTCGTCCATGTCGACATACAGGCCGTAGAAGGCGCGCGTGCGGTCCGTGATGATCCCGGCGTTGAGCAGCGTCTTGATCAGGACACGGAAGATGTTGGTAGCCTCCTTCATGTCCTCTCGGCGGGCTTCGTCGGTGGCCAGCATCTGGATCTCGGCCAGCACGCGGTCCGGATCGAGGCCGAATTCCTCGTAGAGGTCGCGCTGTTCGCTGGGAGAGACGAGGTTGAAGAGCACGCTCTGGAAGCAATGGGCGGCCCAATCCTCGACGATGGCGTGCTCGTCGGGGGTGAGCTTGGGCACCGTGCGGTCGGCCCAGATCTTGCCGAACTTGTGATGGAAGGCCTCGTCGGTCATCACCAGCTGCATCAGCTTGCGGCCGAGAGGGTCGTTCAGCTTGCGGAAGAAGGTGGCGAAAGCGCCCATGGCCAGTCCTTCGACCAGCATCTGCATGCCGACGATCTTCTTGTACACCTCCGGCGCGGAGATGATTTCCACCAACAGGTCCTTCAGGACGCCGCTCGGCTCGACCGGCCGGCCCCAGCGGACGTGGATGTATTTGGCGAATGCGGTGACGTGTCGCGCCTCCTCGCGGGTCTGGTTGGCGGCGTATTCCTGCGCCCCCTGATCGTAGAGCACGTGACACAGGGAAGCCGAGAGGTTGAGCGCTCCTTGCTCGCCGTGGAGGATCGAGGAGAAGCTGCGCAGCAGCGACTTGTTGACGAACTGCGCCCGAAGCGCCGGATCGGTGAGATGGTCTGAGACGTAGCGCGTTTGCAACGCGATGTTCAGGTCTTCGGGAACCAGCGGCTGGGTCATCATGTCCCAGGGCTCGTCGAAGTCGATGTACTTCTTGTCGAGCGGATCCCAGAAATGGTCGTGGGTGGCGCTGATGATCTTGTCGAACGCGTCGGTGCGGGCCGCGTAGCGATCGAGGTTGAGCATCGAGACGAAATCGTCCGGCGCGACTGCGTCGTACATGGAGTCCTTGGTGATGTTCCCGTCGGCCACGGCGCGTCTCCCTCAGATCGACAATGATGGCACCCTGCTCGCGCGGTGGACGACCGTCAAGCGAAAATGACGGGGGCGTCACGATTCCTTTGATACGATCGCCTTGACTCGCCCGTCACTCGGAACAAAAAATGAACTCGACCAGGGAGAACGCCATGCGTGAGGACGGCAAGATCGACTATGTGGAGTTTCCGGGGGCCGATCTGACGGCGACCAAGGGCTTCTACGAGGCCGCGTTCGGGTGGAGCTTCACCGACTATGGGCCGGGGTATGCGGCCTTCGAGGGCGAGGGGACGGACGGCGGTTTCCAGTCGGATTCGGCCGAGGCGCCCACCAAGCCGCTCGTCATTCTCTACGCTCACGATCTGGAAGCCATGGAGGCCAAGGTGCGCGCCGCCGGCGGCGAGGTGACACGGGCGATCCAGCCGTTCCCTGGCGGTCGCCGCTTCCACTTCCGGGACCCCGCGGGCAACGAACTGGGCGTCTGGTCGGAGCACTGACGTTGGAACGGGATATGGAGGCGGCGCCCGCTTCCCTGACCTTGACGTTCCGATCGATGGCCTACAACAACGCCTGGGCCAATCACCGGCTGCTGAGCGCCTGCCAAGACCTGGACCCCGGCGCGTTCGGCGCGCCGCGCACCGGCTTCTTCCCCAGTCTGGCGGCGACGCTGAACCACAACCTGGTGGTCGACTGGTTCTATGTCGATGGCCTCGAAGGCGGCTGGCTGGGACCGGCGGCATGGCGGGACGAGGCGCCGTTCTCCCACGCTGCGCCGCTGGCCGAGGCCCAGGCGGCGGTGGATCGACGCCTGATCGCGGTTTGCGAGGCTTTGACCGACGGCTCGTTGGAGACGCCGGTCCGGCTCAATCGGGGCGACCGGGTGCAGACCGAGCGGCGCGACCGCCTGCTGCTGCACCTCTTCCAGCACCAGATCCATCATCGCGGCCAGGCGCACGGCATGCTGAGCGGCGCCATGGCCAGCCCGCCGCAGCTGGACGAATTCTTCATCGAGGGCGAGGCCACGCTACGCGCTTCCGACTTCGCCGCTCTGGGCTGGACCGAATCGATGATCTGGGGACGGTGACGAGGGCGAGGCGATGCGCCTAGGATACGCGCCATGCGCCGCCGAACCTTTCTCGCCGCCCTGCCGGTCACCGCCGCCGCCAACGCGGGAGCGGCCGCGAGCGCGGGTGTGGGCGCGACCTCGCGCCCGGCCGGCAACCCGAATCTCGCTCGGGCCGACATCCACGGCGGGGACCGGGTGGCCGGGGCCAGCTTCGCCTCGCGCTCGGCGGCCTGGGGCGCGCGCGGAGCGGCGGCGACGGCCCACCCTCTGGCCACCCTGGCGGCGATCGACATCCTACGCGCCGGCGGCTCGGCGGTCGACGCGGCCATCGCCGCCAACGCCGCCCTGGGGTTCCTGGAGCCCGTCTCGTGTGGCGTGGGCGGCGACTGTTTCGCCATGCTTTGGAATCCGGCCACGGGAAAGGTCGAGGGCCTGAACGGCTCGGGTCGCTCGCCCCGGTCGCTCAGCCTCGAGACTCAGCGGGCGCGGGCCACGGATGGCCTGATCGCGCCGCACGGCGCCGTCTCGGTCTCGACCCCAGGAGCGGTCGATGCGTGGTGGACCCTGCACAAACGGCACGGACGGCTCAAATGGGCCGAGCTATTCCAGCCGGCGATCGAGATGGCCCGCAACGGTGTCCCGGTCGCGCAGACCATCGCTGCCTATATGGCCGCCTCGCACCGCGCTTTCACGCGCCCTGACGCCGGCATCGAGGAGGTGGAGAACTTCAAGCGAGTGTGGGCGCCGGGCGGCGCGACGCCGGCCGAGGGCGAAATGTTCGCCAACCCCCTGCTCGCCCACACCTACGGTCTGATCGCCGCCGGCGGCCGCGACGCCTTCTACGACGGCCAGATCGCGGACGCGATCGACGCCTATTTCAAGCGCATCGGCGGCTGGCTTTCCAAGTCCGATCTCGCCGCCCACCACGCCGAGTGGGTCCAGCCCCGCTCGACCGGCTATCGCGGCGTCGATGTCTGGGCCCTGCCACCCAACAGCCAGGGCCTCTCCACGCTCCAGATCCTCAATTTGCTCGAGCGCTTCGATATGAAGGCGCTGGGCTTCCAGACGACGGCGTCGCTGCACGCCCAGGTGGAGGCCAAGCGCCTCGCCTTCGAGGATCGAGCGCGCTATTTCGCCGACCCGGCGTTCGCCCAGTCCCCGATCGACTGGCTGATCTCCAAGGACTACGCCGCGCGGCGCGCCGGCCTGATCCGGCCGGACCGCATCCTGACGCCGGTGTTCCCTGGACAGGCGCCCAGCCACGGCGACACGACCTACCTCTGCGCCGCCGACGCCGACGGGATGATGGTCTCGCTGATCCAGTCCAACTATCGCGGCATGGGTTCGGGCCTGTCGCCGGACGGCCTGGGCTTCATGCTCCAGGATCGCGGCGAGCTCTTCAGCCTGCGCGACGGCGACGTCAATCTCTACGCGCCCGGCAAGCGGCCGTTCCAGACCATCATCCCGGGCTTCGCCACCCGGGGCGACCAGCCGTGGCTGGCGTTCGGAGTCATGGGTGGCGACATGCAGCCGCAGGGCCAGGCGCAGATCATCGTCGACATGGTCGACCATGGCCTGGACCTCCAGGCGGCCGGGGATTCGCCGCGCTGGCACCACGAGGGTTCGAGCGAGCCGACCGGCGCGCCGCAGGACGGCGTCGGCACGCTACGCCTGGAGAGCGGAGTCCCGGAGGAGACGCGCCGGGGCCTGGCCGCGCTCGGCTGGCGGCTGGGGCGATCGGATGGCGGTTTCGGCGGCTATCAGGCCATCGAGCGCTGGCCCGGCCGCTACGCCGCCGCCAGCGAGATGCGCAAGGACGGCGTGGCTCTGGCCTACTGATAGTCTGGAGCGGCGATGACCGAGGCTGAGATGCGCGCCATTTGCCTGTCCTTTCCGGGCGTGACCGAGGGCACGTCCTATGGACGGCCGTCCTTCCTGGTGAACAAGAAGTTTTTCACCCGCCTGCGCGGCGAGGACGCAAGCCTGGTCCTGATGAGCGTCGGCTTCGACGAGCGCGAGATGCTGATCGAGGCCGAACCCGAGACCTTCCATTTCACCGCTCACTACAAGGACTATCCCGCCGTTCTCGCCCGTTTGGCGAGCCTGGACCCCGGCTCCCTGCGCGCCTTCCTCGACCGCCGCTGGCGCCAGATCGCGCCCAAGGCGGCGGTCAAGGCGCGCGACGCGGAGGGCGGCTAGGCGCTTAGCCCGCGAGGATGCAAACCCGCGGGCGCCTGCGCACCGCCTTGCCGCCGCGCCCGTCTCATTCCCCTGTCGCCGGGTGGTACGTTCGCTCGGTGTGGCCGACCCGTTCGTCCGGATAGAAATATACCGGCCGCAGGTCTCCGGCGGCGTAGCGCAGCGCCTGGTCGTCGAAGTGGGGCGAGGCCGGGTGACCGCTCTCGCCGCCGATCGTCACCGCCAGGGCGCGCACCCGGGGGCCGAACTCGACCAGGGCGACGAAGCTGTTGCCGCTGACGCCGTAGCGACGTTTGGTGGGCGAGGTCGGATCGGTCTCGAACGAGGCCAGCGAGCCCCACTGCGAAGACGGGAACGGAACGGGGATGCTGGCCCCGGCGTCGTCGAACGTCTGGCGGATGGCGCCGTCGCGACGCTGGAAGCGGTTCACCTCGCCCCAGGCCGTTCGCCACCTCCCGAAATCCTGTGTCAGGCGGTCGGAAGCCTGCGCCAGGGCGGCCAGCTTCTGGGCTGGTGTCGCCCGCATCTCCATGAAGGCGTATTCGCTCAGACCGGCGTCGGCCGCCGGCTTGGCGATCGCGGCCCACAAGGCCTCGCCCCAATAGATGGCCACGGTGTTGGCCACGCTGTCCGCGCTCCAATGCATGTCCCATCCGCGCAGCACGCCGATCTGGCCGGCCAGCCGGGCGCGCAGCGGATCGCCGGGTGGCAGGGCGTCATAGGCGGACGTCAGCGAGGGCAGCAGGCGGGTGAACTCGGGCTGATAGGGATCGAAGGCGGCGGCCAGCAGGGTCTTGGGAGTGAAGTCTCGGCACGCCTGCAGCACCAGGGCGGCGTGGACGCCACGCGGGTTCTCGCCGGCGGTGTCCATGTAGCGCGGAAAATCGGCTCGCTTGGGGCTGTCGTCGCCGGCGGCGGAATAGGGCCAGTCGTTGGTGTTGAAGATCCAGCCGTTGGGCGGGTTGTACAGGTGCGGCGCGTCGCCGAGCGCGTGCAGCCCCTTCCAGTCGGCGGCCGGATCGGCGCCGTCGACGGGCCGCGTGTAGTCGAAGCGGTCGTCGCGCCTGGGGATGAACTGCGGGTGCAGATAGGCGATCTCCCCGGTGTCGTCGGCGAAGATGGTGTTGTTGGACGCGTTGGCCTTGAGTTCCGCCACCTTGTAGAAGGCGGTGTAGTCTCTCGCCTTGGTGCGCAGGAACGACTGGCTGAGCGCTTCCACCGGCCGGTTCATCAGGGAAACCGCGATCCACTTGCCGCCCTCCGCCCGCACGATCGGGCCGTGGTCGGTGGCGAAGACGGTGAACGTCCGGGTCGCCTGGCCGCCCGCCGCCGTGCGGTAGGAGAGGGTGACGACAGAAGCCTTCACCGGCATATCGGCCGCGCCGTGACGCCACAGGAGCTTGCCGTCCTTGCGCGTGATCGTCTCGGCGAACTCGTCGACCGCGTCGACGCCGCTGGATGTGTGCATCCAGCCGGCGTGGGCGTTGAAGCCCTGGTAGATGAAGAACTGCCCCCAGGTTGTGGCGCCATAGGCGTCCAGGCCCTCGCCGCTGGTCATCTGCAGCTCGGAGCGGAAGAAGAACGAGGTGTGCGGATTGATCAGCAGCAGGGCGTGGCCATTCTTGGTGTTGGCCGGAGCGACGGCAAAGCCGTTGGAGCCGCTCGCCGCCTCGAACCGGCCGCTAACCGGCGGCCGAACGAACTCCGCCACGATCGGACCGCCGTAGAAGGCCTTCAGGCCCTCGGGCGACACCCGCTCTATATCGCCGCCGATGCTGCCCTCGCTGAACGCCAGCGCCATCCACGGCTCGAAGCGCTGGATCACCTTCGGCTTCACTGCGGGGTGACTGGCCAGGAAAGCGTTCAGCCCATCGGCCCAGGCGTCCATCAGCGCCTTCAACCAATCGGGGCTGGCGGCATATTTCGCCTTCAGGTCGACGGGGTCGATGAACAGCCTCTGGCGCAGGTCGCGCCAGATCGCCGCCTCGCCTTCGGCTTCGGCGGTGCGCCCCAACGCGGTCATGTAGTTGGCCTCGACGCGGCCGAAGTCGTCTTCGGCCTGGGCGAAGATCGCGCCGAACACCGTCTGGGCGTCCGTCGTCGCGCTGACATGGGCGACGCCCCAATCGTCGCGCGTGATGGTCACGGCGGCCGCTTCGCTCGCCCAACGCGCCGCGTCCGGCTGGGCCGCGCTGGCCGGCGCCCGGCCGGAAAGCAGCACGGTCGCCGCCAGTATCGCAGTGGTCAGTCGCATGGTCACGGCGCCCCTCGGTCTTCCGTGGTATACATTGCCGCCGCAGACGCCAAACTGTAACGGGGCCCGATGAACCACCTGCTTATCGGCCTTGGCGGAACCGGCGGCCGGGTCCTGAGCGCGTTCCGCAAGCTCAAGTACCGCAGCCTGCGCGACGAGGAGCCGGCGGGGGTCACGCTCGACTATCTGTTCGTCGACTCCGATCCCAAGTCGTTTATCGACGACGACCCCAACTGGACTGTGCTCGGCCACTCGGTGCAGCTGCCCAAGCGTAGCCAGCTCCTGATCGCCCAGGCCAATCTGCTGAGCGTCGTCGGCGACCTCAACGCCTTCCCGAACCTGAAGCCCTGGATCGGCGACCGCGAGGCCTGGGGCGAGATCCTGGCCAGCCTGGGCATCGACGCCGCCGGCGGCCAGAAGCGGCGCCTGGGCCGGTTCCTGTTCGCCATGAGCGCGCGCCGATACCGCGACGCGGTGGCCCAGATCGTCCAGGACATGCAGACGCGGGGCGCCCGCACCACCGACATCACCTTTCACGTTTTCGCGGGCCTGGCCGGCGGCACCGGCTCCGGGGCCCTGATCGACGCGGTGGCCCAGCTTCGCGCCATGTTCCCCGATCCGCAGAAGCGAATCATTGTGTACGCCTATCTGCCCGACCTCAATCCGCCGGCCAAATGGAACACCGGCAACTATCACGCCAACGCCTATGCCGCCCTGCGTGAGCTCAACGCCCTATCCGCCGGGGCCTGGGCGCCCTTTGATGTGGTGGGCGCCGGCGGACCGGTGCCCAACCAGGGCGAGTTCTGGTTCAACGGCGCCTATGTCTTCACCGACAACAACGATCAGGGCTATCGGGCGGCCATAGACAAGGACCTGCCCGACATCGTCGCCGAGTTCGTCTATCGCAAGACTGTGTCGGGCGGCGCCTGGGGCGGCTTTGGGCGGGTCGAGAATTTCGAGAACGGCGACGCGTCGCCCGAGGCCACGCCCTCCACCCACCGGGGACTGCGCTCGGTGCGCTTCATGAGCTTCGGCATTCGCAGCCTGGCGTTTCCGGAGGAAACGATCCGGGAATCGCTCACCTACGACTATGTCGGCCAGGCCCTACGCCAGCTCAACTACAACAACTGGCAGGACGGGATCGGCTATCTGGAGAAGGCCAAGCCCCGAGCCGATTCCGAATTCGTCACCGACGCCAAGCAGCGCGAGGACTGGCGCCTCACCGACGATCATCTGCGCCTTTCGCGCGCCATCATCGACACCGAGGGCTCCAAGCGCTGGTTGACCTATGAGCAGGAATGGCAGGAGTGGCGCGCCAACTACCAGACGCTCGCCCAGCAGGCGGAAAAGCTGCGCTGGCTGAACGAACTCACGAAGTTGTTCAGCAACACCTGGAGCACCAATTTCCGCGGCGCGGGGGTGCAGCAGTTCTTCGACGTGGCCCAGCGAGACGCCAAGACCCTGGCCGCCGCGATACGAGACCGGGTCGAGCGAAGCCTGTTCGACGACTGGCGCAACGGGGGCCGCTCGGTCTCCGAATGCGGCCGGGTGGTCGGCGCCCTGCTGCAGGACACCAACGCCCGGCTGCTCGTGGTCGACGACTATGTGAGCAAGCGCGACGCCAGTGCCGACACCCTGATCCGCCAGTTCGGCGAGATCGAGCGGACCTGGGGCCAGCTGCATATCCTGCCTGGCGAGCGCGAGCGCATTTTGGATCGCGCGTCCCTGACGCTGCGCGAGCACTACACCGCCCGCACCCTGGCCGAGGCGGGCCGCTTCTCCAAGAAGCTGATGGGCGAGTTGGTCACGGCCTTCACCGATCTGAAGGCGGCCATCGACCAGTCCGAGACCACGCTCTCCGCCGCCTCCGACCAGGCGGTGAAGTTCGTCGGTGCGCGCACGCCGACGCAGGCCGGGAGCGACTCCGGCGCCTCCTACGTCACCACCGTGGGTGATCCGGCGGCCATCGAGGCCACCCGGCGCAAGCTCGTGCTCAACGAGGAGGAGATGCGGGTCCATACCAGCACCGTGCGCGGGCGCATCGCGGAGGCCCTTGGGCAGCGGCCCACCTTCGCCGCCTTGGCCCAGCGGCTGGGCCAGGTGGACCTCAAGAACATCATCGTCGCCACCTCGGCCGAAGACGTGACCTCGGCCCACCAGCGGCTGATCACCGAACGCTCCGAGCGGGTCGTCGGGGTTTCGGTGATCGACAAGCTGCACGACACCTGGGGCGACAACCCCGAGCGCATCGGCCGCGAGGTGGCCACTCTGGCGCGCAGCGCCGGCCGGTTCGTCGCCTTCGACGAGGCCGAGCAGAACAAGTCGTTCGAGGGCCGCAGCGTGACCCCGCGCGGGGTCGAGACATTCGCCGTCATCCTGCCCACCCCGGCCGAGCAGAAGCCGTTCGTCGAGGCGTTGAAGACGGCGTTCCGCAATGCCCGCTCCGGCGGCCAAGTCGATTTCATTCCCACCGGCGACGACGCCAACGACATCACCCTGGTGTCGCTGGTGAACCTCTTTCCCTTGCGCTTCGTGCGCCTGGTGCGCGGCCTGAAGCTCGCCTACGAGCAGCGCCTGCGCGAGGTCGGCGCCGCGCGCGGCGCGTTGGAGGTGCACACAGAGGGCGACGGCAGCCAGTTTCCAGACCTGTTCATTCCCGAGACCGCCGCCATCGCCGAGCATCTGCGGCCGGTGCTGTTGCTGGCCGCTGCGCTCGGCCTCGTAACCAGCACGAAGGGCCCGGCGGGCGCCGACCGCCTCGCCCTACATCGCAAGGACGCCGACGGCTTCGAGCTCGATCCGATCGTGCTGGGCGCCGACTGGCAGGACGCCGCCGCCAGCGCCACCGAGATCAACTACGAGCTGCTGCGCGCCGCCCTGACCGCGCGGCTGGCGCAGGGCGCGATCGCGCCGGAGGGCCCGCGCGACGCGGTCCTGGCGACGATCGAGGCGATCAAGGCGGCGCGCGGCGGCAAGGCCGATGATCCGGTCGTCGCCGTCTGGAACGGCGCCGGCCGCGACGCCATGAGGATCCTTCGGGGAGAGATCGCGCCATGACCACCGGCATCTGCACCAACCTTCCCAGCCAATGCTCGAAGGCCGCCTCGCGCGAACTGATCCCCATGCCGTCACCCGATGTGGTCTGTCCCGAATGCGGCAGCCGCCTGCAGCCCCAGAAGGAGCGCGGAAGGGCCGGCGGCATGGGCCCGATCGTCGCCCTGGTGGGGCTCGGCCTCGTCGCCCTGGCGGCGGCGGCCTTCCTGTTCATGTTTCTTGGTCACAAGAAGACCGGCCCCGGCGGGGCGAGCGGGGGCTTCGTCGCCCAGTCCGGCGGCCCCAGCGACAGCGGCGATTATATCCTTCGTCTGTCTGGCTCCAACACCATCGGATCCGAGCTCGGGCCCAAGCTGGTCGAGGCCTGGCTGACCTCCAAGGGCGCCACGGATATCAAGGACATTCAGCGCAACGGCGCCGACGGCGCGCCAATTCCCGAGCGTGTGATCAGCGCCAGCCTGAACGGCAAGATCGTGTCGGTCGAGGTCAAGGCGCACGGCAGCGCCAACGCGTTCAAGGATCTCGCAAGCGCCCAGGCCGACATCGGCATGGCCTCGCGACCGATCAAAGGCGACGAGGTGCAGGCCCTGGCGTCGCTGGGCGACATGCGCGGCCGCGCCTCGGAACACGTTCTGGCGCTGGACGGCATCGCCGTGATCACGCCCCAGTCCAACACCGTGGCGCACCTTACTCTGGCCCAGCTGAAGGGGCTGTTCTCGGGCGAGATCACCGACTGGGCGCAGGTCGGCGGTACGCCCGGCCCGGTGCGCCTCTACGCCCGAGACGACCAGTCGGGCACCTTCGACGCCTTCAAGACGCTCGTGCTGCAGGGCGGCGCCCTCGCCCAGGCCAAGCGCTACGAGGATAGCGCCGCCCTGGAAAACGACGTGGCGCATGACCCGGCGGGGATCGGTTTCGTCGGCATGCCCTACATCAGGACCACGCGCGCCGTAGCCGTCGCCGACGGCGCCGCCGCGGCCCTGGAGCCGACGGTGCTGACGGTCAAGACAGAGAGCTATCCGCTCTCGCGGCGTCTGTTTCTCTACACCGCCGCCCAGCCGGCCAACGCCGCGGTGCGCGAGTTCGTGGAATTCGCCCTCTCCGGCGCCGGACAGCAGGTGGTGAAGGCGGCTCAGTTCGTCGATCTCGACCTGCGCCAACCATTGGCCCCGCCGAGCGCGGATACCGCCGCGGCCAGCTGCCGGCTTTCCGAGCGCTGGAAGGGAGACCGCGATGAATATTGCAAGCTGCGCGCCAGCGCCTCGCAGCTGGGAACCTCGTTCCGTTTCCAGGTCGGCTCGGCCGAGCTCGATAACCGCGCCGCCCGCGATCTGCGCAGGGTTCTCGAAGCGGTCGAGGCCAGCAACGGCAAGGCCATCATCCTGGCCGGCTTCGCGGACTCCTCGGGCGCCTACGGGGCCAATTGCACCCTGGCCAAGGCCCGCGCCGGTCGAGTCGCCGAGGCCCTGACCACCCTGGGCCTCAAGGTTCCCGACATCCGCGGCTTCTGCGACGAACTCCCCGTCCGCGACAACGCCACCGACGCGGGCCGCGAACAAAACCGCCGCGTGGAGATCTTCCTGCGCTGAGACAGCGCGTTCGCGGAGGCTCCAGTTATGGGTCTGGACGCACCGGCATATTGCCGATTTTCCGCTGTCGAGGCCGCGTCTCTGGCACGTCGGCTCCGGCCGACCTTCCCTGAGTGGCGACAATCGTCGGGCTCTGGTTCTGAGCGCGCTCGGGGCCGCCCTGGACATCCCCACGGCGCCAGCCTAGAAGCGCGCGCTTTGGCGGGACGGGGTTCTATCCCCCGGCCGCCTGGATAGACGCCGCTTCCTATGCCCCGCCCCTCGACCGCCAAGCGCCGCGCCAAGGCCGGCCCCTCGCAGCGGCAACTGCGTGCCGGCGAGCTGGTTCGGCATGCCCTCGTGGAGATCCTGCGCGAGGAGGATCTGGCCGACCCGGCCCTGGCGGACGTGTCGGTCACCTTGAGCCAGGTGAAGGTCAGCCCCGATTTGAAACACGCCGTCTGCTTCGTGGAACCCCTTGGCGGGGTCAATTCGGCGCAGGTGGTCGCCGGGCTGAACCGGGCCTCCAAACTGCTGCGCGGCAAGCTGGGCCATGTGATCGAGATGCGCTTCACGCCAGCGCTCAAGTTCGTGCACGACGACAGCTTCGATGCCGCCACCCACATGAACGCTCTGCTTAGCGATCCGCGCGTGCGCCGCGACATCGAGGCGCCGGCCGAGGGGCCGGACGGCGAGGCCTGATGGCGCGTCGCCGCAAGGGGGACGCCGTCTCCGGCTGGATCTGCCTGGACAAGCCCGAAGCCCTGGGATCGACCCAGGCCGTAGGCCGGGTGCGACGTGCGTTCAACGCCCAGAAGGCCGGCCACGCCGGTACGCTCGACCCGCTGGCCACGGGCATACTGCCGATCGCGCTCGGAGAGGCGACCAAGACCGTCCCCTATCTGATGAACGCCGACAAGGCCTACCGCTTCACCATCGCCTGGGGCGTTGCGACAGCCAGTTTCGACCGCGAGGGCGCCGTCACCTCCGTCAGCGAGGCTCGTCCGGCGCCTGAGGCGATCGCGCGGGCACTGGCCGGCTTCGTGGGCGAAATCGACCAGGTCCCGCCGGACTATTCGGCGGTCAAGGTCGACGGTCAACGGGCCTACGTTCTGGCGCGTGAGGGCGTGGCCATGGCGCTCGCCCCACGCAGGGTGACGATCCATGCCGCCCGGCTCGTGGCCACGCCGGACGCCGATCACAGCGTGATCGAGATCGAGTGCGGCAAGGGGACCTATGTCCGCGCCCTGGTGCGCGATCTGGCCGCCACCCTGGGAGCCCTCGCCCATGTGAGCGCGCTTCGCCGCACCCGCGTCGGCGCCTTCGACGAGGCCCGGGCGATGGGGCTGGAAACTCTCGAAGCTTTGTGCGATGGTGGTAAATCGTTGGAGGCCTTGCTTCCGGTCGAGACCGCCCTGGACGACATCCCGGAGCTGGCCGTGACCGCCGAAGACGCCTTCCGGCTGACGCAGGGACGATCGATCGTTCTGCTCCCCCGCCAGGTGGAAACCTTGAGGGCCAGGCTCACCGCCTCCCGCGCCGTTTCCGCCCGTCACGGAGAAACGATCATCGCCTTGTGCGAGATGCGGGCGGGACGGCTCAATCCCACGCGCGTCTTTCATCTCACCTGAGCGGAAAGAGACCCTTTCGATGTCGATCACGGCCCTACGCAAGACCGAACTGATCCATAGCCATGCCCGCTCCGAGGGCGACACCGGCTCCGCCGAGGTCCAGGTGGCCATTCTCTCCGAACGGATCGCCAACCTCACGGAGCACTTCAAGACGCACAAGAAGGATCACCACTCGCGTCGCGGACTGCTCAACATGGTCTCCCAGCGACGCTCGCTGCTCGACCACCTGAAGACCACCGACGAGAGCCGTTATACCGCGCTCATCGGCACGCTCGGCCTGAGACGCTAGCTACCCGCAACGCACACGCCGCGCGCACGAACCATACCCACCCCCCACGGGGTCCGCCCATGGGGATACACTCAGAAAGACATCTCACTCACATGTTCGACATACGACGCAAATCTCTCGACTGGGCCGGCCGCAAGCTGACCCTCGAAACCGGGCGCATCGCGCGCCAGGCCGACGGTGCGGTCCTCGCCACCTACGGCGACACCACGGTGCTGGCCGCAGTGGTCTTCGACAAGGCCCCCAAGCCGGGCCTCGACTTCTTTCCGCTGACCGTGAACTACCAGGAAAAGACCTTCGCCGCGGGCAAGATCCCGGGCGGTTTCTTCAAGCGCGAGGGTCGGCCCTCCGAGAAGGAAACTCTCGTCTCGCGCCTCATCGACCGGCCGATCCGGCCGCTGTTCGTCAAGGGCTTCAAGCATGAGACCCAGGTGGTAGTGACGGTGCTGTCGCACGACCTCGAGAACGATCCCGACATGGTGGCCATGGTCGCCGCTTCCGCCGCCCTGACCCTCTCAGGCGTGCCCTTCATGGGCCCGATCGGCGCCGCGCGCGTTGGCTTCATCAACGGCGAATATGTGCTCAACCCCACCCTTGAACAGATCAAGGATCCGGCCAACCGGCTCGACCTGGTCGTCGCTGGCACCGACGATGCGGTGATGATGGTCGAATCCGAGATTCAGGAACTGGACGAGGAGCAGGTGCTGGGTGGCGTGATGTTCGCCCATCGCGGCTTCCAGCCGGTGATCCAGGCGATCATCGAGCTGGCCGAACATTCCGCCAAGGAGCCGTTCGACTTCACGCCCGAAGACCACGATGCGATCCAGGCCAAGGTCTCGGGCCTGGTCGGGGCCGACATCAAGGCGGCCTATGCCATCACCGCCAAGGGCGCGCGCCACGACGCGGTCCATGCGGCCAAGCACAAGGTGATGGCGACGTTGGCCAAGTCGGAAGCCAACCCGGACGGTATCGACGGCTCGAAGCTCTCCGGCGTGTTCAAGGCCTGCGAGGCCGACGTCGTCCGGCGCGGCATCCTCGAGACTGGAAAGCGCATCGACGGCCGCACGGTCGACACCGTGCGCCCGATCGTCTCGGAGGTGTCGGTCCTGCCGCGCACCCACGGTTCGGCCCTGTTCACCCGGGGCGAGACCCAGGCCCTGGTGGTCGCCACCCTGGGCACGGGCGATGACGAGCAGTTCATCGACGCCCTCGAAGGAACCTACAAGGAGGCCTTCCTCCTGCATTACAACTTCCCGCCCTATTCGGTGGGCGAGACCGGGCGGATGAACGCACCGGGGCGTCGCGAGATCGGCCACGGCAAGCTGGCGTGGCGCGCTATCCGGCCGATGCTGCCGTCGAAGGAAGAGTTTCCCTACACGGTGCGGCTGGTTTCGGAGATCACCGAATCCAACGGTTCCTCCTCTATGGCCTCTGTGTGCGGCGGCTCTCTCGCCCTGATGGACGCCGGCGTGCCCTTGAAGAAGCCGGTCAGCGGCATCGCCATGGGACTGATCCTGGAGAAGGACGGTTTCGCCGTGCTGTCCGACATCCTGGGAGACGAGGATCACCTGGGTGACATGGACTTCAAGGTCGCCGGCACCGCCGACGGCATCACCTCGCTGCAGATGGATATCAAGATCCCCGGCATCACCGAGGCCATCATGAAGCAGGCGCTGGGTCAGGCGAAGGCGGGCCGCCTGCACATCCTGGGCGAAATGGCCAAGGCGATCGACGGCGCCCGCGAGGATGTCGGCGAATACGCCCCCAAGATCGAGACCATCACCATCCCCACCGACAAGATCCGCGAAGTGATCGGCACCGGCGGCAAGGTGATCCGCGAGATCGTCGCCACCACCGGGGCCAAGGTCGATGTCAACGACGAGGGCACGGTCAAGGTGTCGGCCAGCGACGGAGCCAAGATCAAGGCTGCGATCGACTGGATCCGCTCCATCACCTCCGAGCCGGAGGTCGGTCAGATCTATGACGGCAAGGTGGTCAAGGTGGTCGAGTTCGGCGCCTTCGTGAACTTCTTCGGCGCGAAAGACGGCCTCGTGCACGTCAGCCAGATCGCCAACGAGCGGGTGAACAAGGTTTCCGACGTGCTCACCGAAGGTCAGGCCGTTAAGGTCAAGCTGATGGGCTTCGACGATCGCGGCAAGACCCGCCTCTCGATGAAGGTCGTCGACCAGACCACCGGCGAAGACCTCAGCGCCAGGCAGCCGGCCGAAGCGGACGCCTAGATCACGAGCACGCCGGGCAGCGTCTGAGTCGTGATCTACAGGTTTTGGTGTAGAACGCGATTCAGCGCCCCGGCGAGTCCGCCTTCGACCACCTCGCTCTACGCTCGCTTCCAGAACACCCCGGAGCGGGCGATGTTGCGGGGGGGCAAATCCTTGCGGCCGACTTGGGCATAGCCCAGGCTGGTCATGAGCTCGTCGACCAGCACTTCGGCGGTCGGGACGGCGGCCGGGTCCTGGCGATAGGCCGGCCCGAGCTGCTCGTGCAGCAGGGTATCGATACCCGCCATGGCCGGTAGACCGTCGAGGGTCGCCTCGACCGCGGCGGACTTGGCGGCCGGCGAGGCCATGATCTCGCGCAACCGCGCCACCATCGGGTCGTCCTCGCTCAGCGCCTCCGGCTGGGCGTAGGGCAGCCCGAGACGCTCGATCGCCCGGGCCAGATGGTTGCCCTCGGCCGAATGCAGGGCGCGCGCCCGTTTCCAGACCGCGAACCGTTCGCTCTGGCTGCGCTCGCGCAGCTTGCCGCGCGTCCAGCCGCCGATGAAAACCTCTTCCCTCATTCCGCTGGATTAAGGCGCCCGGCCGGCTTGGCTCAAGGGGCCGTCGCGTTCTAACCTCGCGCATGGCGACGTTCCGATCCGGCGACTTCCACCTGGCCTACGACGATATCCGCCCGGCGGGGGGCGAAGCCGGGACGATCGTGCTGGTGCACGGTTTCGCCACCAACCGGGACGAGAACTGGCGACGTCTCGGCTGGTACGGCGCCTTCGAGCGCAAGGGCCGGCGGACCGTCGCGCTCGATCTGCGTGGCCACGGCCAGAGCGACAAGCCGCATGACCCGGCCGCCTACGGCCGCGCCGGGATGGCCGGCGACATCGTCGCGCTGATGGATCATCTGGAGCTCGGCTACGTGGACCTGATGGGGTACTCCATGGGCGCGCACCTGGCGCTCGCCGTCGCCTTGGACCAGCCGCAGCGGGTGGCGAACCTGGTTCTCGGCGGCGTCGGCGCCCGGATGCTGAACAATGCCGACAGTCCGTTCGGGGCCGGCATGACGATGGCGCAGGCCTTGCGGCTGGATGACGCCTCGATGATCACCGAGCCCACCCTGCGCGGCTTTCGCCAGTTCGCGGACAACCAGGGCGAGGACCGCCTGGCTCTGGCCGCCTGCAGCGAACGCCGTGGTGAACCGGTCGATTCCGGCCGCCTGGAGCGTCTCGCCATGCCGGTCCTGGTCGTGGCCGGGTCGCGCGACGACATCGCGGGCGACCCCCGAGCCCTCGCCGAAGCCATCCCGGGCGCCCATTGCGTCGCCCTGCCCGGATGCGACCATTTCAGCGCCATTCCGCACGCCCTCTACAAGGCCGCGGTGTTCGATTTCCTGGAAGGCTGGCTGGAGGAGATGTGACGCGCTCAGGCGCGCCAGGTCTCGAGCGCCGGGCCCAGCGCCGCCTTCAAAGGGTCCAGCCACGGCTCATAGTCGCGCCAGCGCTCCAACCCCTCACGGAAGATCGGACGCCGAACCTGCTCGGAGCTGACGGTGCGCACCGCCCGCTTCGTGCGATGAAACTCCAGGCAGGCCGGCTCGAACGACAGGCCGCAATGGTCAAGCAGGCGGCGCACCTCCCCTTCGGTATCGGCAACCAGGTCCTCGTAAATCACCCGGTGCAAGCGGGCGGGCAGGGCCCGGTCGAAGTGGGCCATCAGCTCGACATAGTCGGCGTAGTAGCGGCCAAGGTCGGCGAGGTCGTATGAGAAGCCTTGGCCGCCGGCGAAGTGCTGCTTGAACGCGGAGAATCCCGAGGCCATCGGATGCCGACGGGCGTCGATGATCGTGGCGTTCGGCAGAATCAGCTGAATCAATCCGATGTGCTGGAAGTTGTTGGGCATCTTGTCGATGAACCGGGGCCGGCCCAAGCGCCGCTGAACGGCGGCTCGGCGCAGATAGAGCTCGCCCAGTTCGGCCCGTTGGGCGGGGTTCAGGGCATCGACGGGGGCGGGCAGGCGCGCGGCGATAAAGTCGATATCGGGCAGCTCCATGGTGCCCTCGACCTGCGAATGGCTGGCCAGGATTTGCTCGATCAGGGTCGAGCCGGCCCTGGGCAGGCCGACGACGAAGATCGGCGCGCGGGAGGGCGAGCCCGCGCCGGCGCGGGCGGCGAAGAAGGCGGGGGTGAACCGATGGCGGATGGCGCGCAGTCGCATGGTGGTCTCGAGGCGATCGTAGGGGGTGTCGGCCCGCCGCAGCGCCGCGCCGGCGGCGTAGTGCTCGAACGAAGCGGCGAAGTCGCCCCGATCCTCGAGGGCCTTACCCAGGGCATAGTGGAGTTGCGCCCGGTCGTCTCCGGCCACATCCGCCCGGGCGAGCTGCGCCTGCATCGCCCGTTCCTGCAGCGCAGAAATCGGCGCGGTCTTGAGGTTCGCCAGGCTCCAATAGGCCAGCCCCAGACCCGGCGCGAGTTCGATCGAGCGGTTGTAGGCCGCGATCGCGTCGTCCGCACGGCCTATGGTGCGAAACGCGTGGCCAAGATTGAGCCAAAGCCCGGGCGTGCGCGGACTGTCGGCCAGCAGGGCCTCGTAGAGCCTGATCGCGCCGGGCTGGTCCCCGATCAGGCCCAGGCACGCCGCTTCGAGATTCCGGTAGGCGAAATCGCCTGGATCGCGCTCCAGCAAGGGCGCCAAGGCGTCCAGGGCCTCTGAGCCGCGTTGCTGGCGAAAGAGCGAGTCGGCGAGATTGAAGCGCGCGCCATCGAGCCTGGAGTCGATCTCCAGGGCACGGCGAAGCAGCGTCTCTGCGGCAACTTCCCGGCTCGTGCGCAGGAAGACCTCGGCCAGCATGGCGAGGGCGGCGGCGTCCCCCGGAGCGGTCGTCACTCGGGAACGCAGCAGACGTTCCGCCCGGTCGAGGTCGGCCGCGAAGATGGCCTCGGCCGCGGGGCGCAGGGCTGGGTCGGTCACCGCCGCGCGGGCGTGCTTGGCGAATGCCGCTTCCGCTGCGCCGGAGTCGCCCTGTCGGAACAGCTGCTCGCCCAGGGCCCGCCAAGCCTCCGCAAGGTCGGGCTTCAGCGTCAGGGCGCGGCGCAGGGCGGCCTCGGCGGGCGCCACCTCGCCCAAGGCGCCTAAGGCCATTCCCAGTTCATATTGCGTAAGCGCGGCCTTGGGATAGGCGCGGGCCAGGGGCTCGAGCACCGTTCGTGCGCCGGCGGCGTCGCCCAGTCGTCGGCGCGAGGAGGCCAGGACCAGCGCGGCCCTCGGGTCGCGCGGGGAGGCGCGTAGTGCCGCCTCGGCGCGGCGGCCGGCCTCGGCCGGGTCGGCGGCCAGGAGCGCCGAAGCGGCCTCGATGTCCGCGGCCAACGACGCCGACGCCTCAGGCGCCAAGGCTCTTGCCCATCAACACCAGGGGCACGACCACGCCGCCCACCGGCGCGGCGGCCGTGCGCTCGATCTCCTGGTAGCCGCAGGCGCGGTACAGCGGTTCGCCGGAGAGGGTAGCCATCAGCTGCACGCGCGCGAAACCCTCGGCCGCCGCGGCCGCTTCGCAGAGCGCCAGCACCAATCGCCCAACGCCACGCCGGGCGAACGCGGGGTGGGTGTACATGGCCCTCACCCGGGCCGCGTCGGTGCCCGGGTCGAGCAGGGCGGCGTCGCGCAGGGCGGTGCTGTGATCCCCGCCGTAGAGAGTGGCGCGCCGGCTCCACCCTCCGCAGCCGGCCAGGACGCCGCCGTCCTGGATCAGGAAATAGGTGCGATCCGCGACCAGCTGGGTGTCGAGCCCCATGACCGCGTGACTGGCCTCGATCTGGGCCCGATCCAAGAACCCACGCTGAAGATCGCCGATGGCGAGCGCCATCAGGACTTTCAAGGCCGGCAGATCGTCTTCCGTGGCGAGGCGGTGGGTCAACATCGGGCGGAGAGCCTTTGAACGGCGCCTAGAAGCTGTAGGTCACCCGCCCATAGTAGTAGCCGCCGTTGATCCCAAACGGAGAGAACTGGGCCGGTTCGTTGAACACGTTGTTACCGTCAGCCGGCCGAAAGTGGCCGCCGGCGTTGATCGTCGGCACCGTCGACGGCCTGTGGTCGAAGAGATTATTGGCGCCGACGGCGAGCTTGAGGGAATCGGTGATCCTGTAGGCGATGTCGAGGTCGGTGATGCTCGTCGTGCCGATCTTGACCTCGGCGCCAAGGCTGTCTGGCGATATGGTGCCCGTGCCGTTCAGGCTGACGACTTCCGAACTGGGCCCATACACAGTGTCGCGGAGATTGACGCTCCATTTTCCAAGCGTCCAGAGCGCGCCCAGAACAGCCTTTTCTCGGGGAGTCGCCGTCGTCAGGGCGCTGAGCGCATTGGGACCCAGCAACTGAGTCTGGCCGAAGGCCACGTTGGTCACCGCCAGCGGCAGCGCGTTCAATCTGGTAACCTTGGTCTCGTTGTAGTTAAAGCCGGCGCTCCAGTCGACGTGCCCCATATCGCCGAAGTCGGACGAGTAGCTGAGCGTCACCTCGGCGCCGCGCGTGCGGGTATTGGCCCCGTTGCTGAAGATCTGGATGCCGACATAGGTCACTTGGGGGTCGAGGACGTTGCCGTGCGCGGCGATGGCGTCGAGCACGCCTTGCGAGACGATGTCGGTTCCGTTCAGTCCAATGATTGGGTTGCTGTTGACGATGCGATCGGAGATCTCGATCTGATAGACATCGGCGGTGATCTGCAGACGCTCCGCTGGATGCGCAACAAAACCAACGCTGTAGTTGTGGGATTTCTCTGGCTTCAGTGGCGCGAACCCGGCCTGTTGCGCGGCGGCGGAATTGGCCGGAAGCTGCACGAAAGCGAAGTTTGGGGCGACATTGGTGGCCGAATAGAACTCCTCCGCCAGTGTCGGCGCGCGGAACCCGGTGCTGACCGTGCCCCGGATGGCAAACATCGGGTTGAAGTCGTAGCGAGCCGTCAGCTTGCCAACCTCGGTGTCGCCGAAGTCGCTGTAGTGCTCGTAGCGCCCGGCCAGATCCACATGCAGGCCGGTGAAGGGATCGACCGCGAAATCCAGGTAGCCGGCGTAGTTGGTGCGCGAGTGGGATCCCTGGTCGCTGGCGGCAAAGCCGGGAAACGCCTGCTCGCCCGCGCCGTAGACCGAGGCGGGCTCGCCGTCCTCGATCTTGAACGTGTTCTTGCGCGCTTCACCGCCGAACGCGACGTTCAAGGGAGACGCCAAGCCGATGTTGAAATCGCGGCTGACGTCGAGGTTGCTGGTCCATTCGGAGTTGATGAACGTTCCGTCGTAGAAATTCGTCTGCGGAACTATCGGCGTCGCCGAGGCCGCCTGCAGGGTCTGAAACAACGCCGGATTCGCCGAGTTCAGCGTCGAGATCCGATCGGTGTCACGACCATAGGTGGTCGAAAGATCCCAGTTCCAGCCTGAGAGGGCGCCCTTGATGCCACCGGTGATCGAGAAATCATCCTCGCGCAGAGCTTCCTTCGGGTTGAAACCGGCCGGGAATGGATAGATGGTTTCACCAAGCAGATTGACGCCGCTGACCTTGCTCGGCACACGATAGTTTTCGAATGCCTGGGCGACGCGATGCCCGTAGCTACCGGACGAATACAGCTGGACGCCGCCCAGGTCGTAGCCCGCGTTGTAGAAGCCGTCGTATATATTGTACTGGGGATCGCCGTAGATGTGATTGACGCGCGGTGAATTGGGAGCGTTCGGCACGCCGGTCTGGGTTATCAGAGGCAGCCCCGGAAGCAGTGAACAATCCGGGGCGGACACCCGCTGATCGCAGCCTCCCTGCTGACTGAAGTTGTGGTATTTTTCCTCGACCGTCGCGTTGATGAAGCCTTTAGGGCCCAGGGGCAGGCCGATATTTATCGATCCGGCGCCCGTGGCCCCATCGCCCTGATAGTACTGGCCGCCCGTGGCCGTGATCGAGCCACCGTGGTCGGCGCTCTTCAGGATGATGTTGACGACCCCGGCGATGGCGTCGGTGCCATATTGCGCCGCCGCGCCGTCCTGAAGCACCTCGACGTGATCAACCGCTCCGACGGGGATATAGCTGAGGTCGGCGGTGGCGGATCCGGTGAAGGGGCTGCCGCTGTCGACGGCCAGATTGCCGGTGCCATGGCGCCTCTTGCCATTGACGAGAATGAGAGTGTCGTTCGGGCTCAGGCCGCGCAAGGCCGCGGAGAGGGTCAGTTGCGCCGTATCGGCCCCGTAACCCGACGCGTTGAACGACGGCAGGTTCTGGGACAGCGCCTGGATGAGGTCGGGCGGACCCACATGGGCAAGGGCCTGGGCGCCCACGACCTGGATCGGCGCGGCGCTGTCCGCCGCCTTGACGCCCGTCTGGCGGGTCCCGGTGACGATCACCTCGCTGACCGTGGCGCTTGTGCCCGTGTCGGTGGCCGTGGCCGCCGCCTCGGCGGCGTGCACCGCGCTGGACGCGGCGGCGAGAGCGATGATGCTGACGCCGGTGAAGAGACTCTTCATGCTGGGGATCCTGTTGATAGGGGTCTTAGGTGACTAGGAATGCGGCTTGGCCACCTGAGCCTCGATTTCGACCAGCGCGCCAGGCGCGGCTAGCCCCACCACCTGCACGGTCGTGCGGGCAGGTTTGTTCGGCTGGTCGGCGGTGGCGAAGAACTGCGTGTAGCCCGCCATCATGCCGGCGAAGTCCATTTTGCCGCTGGTTTCGGGCGTGCCCACGAGAAACACGCGCATCATCACGATATCGCCGAGGCCGAAGCCCTGACTCTTGAGCGCATCGGAAAGTCGCGTGAGTGTGGCGACCGTCTGGGCCTTGGTGTCGCCCGTGACCGGCGAGCCGGGCGCCGATGGCGCGGTGGCGCCGCTGGCGTAGGCGACATCCATCCCGCCCGGAGTCTTGACCACGACAATGCCGGAGATGGGAAACCCGCCGGCGCCGACCCTGACGATGCTGGGCGACTCGGGCGGCGTCGCGGCGCGCGCGACGTTGGCGAGTGACAACAGCGACGCGACCGTCAGAGCGGCTCTGAACAAATTAACCCCCTGGCCTTTTGGCCTTATGGCGACCCGACGTTGGCGCTGAGCGCCTGGGCGTGTCTATCCATTGAGCATCGCCGTGCCCGACAGCCGTGTCAAATGTGTCATGAAGCGGCGCGCGGGGGGCTCTTTGCCCAATCCTTGGGCGCCACAACGCGGCTCGCTTCAGGCCAAGTTGTAGGCGCCGCCCTTTTCGATCGACGCCTTGAAAGCGGGACGGGCGTGTAGCCGCTCGATCCAGGCGACGATCTCGGGGAACGGCTCGAGGCGACCAAAGGCTCGGCCCACCTCGCCCACGAAGCTGAGCTGTGCGTCGGCGCCGCTGAAGCCTTCACCGAGGATGAAGCTCCTGCCCGTCAGGGCGCTGTTCACATAGCCGAGGTGCCGGCCGATCTCCTCGTCGATGCGTTCCTTCAGAGGCGCTCCCGCCTCGCCCAGACGCATCGTGTAGAGCAACAGCATCAGCGGAAGCATCGCCGAGCCCTCGGCGTAGTGAAGCCAGTCGAGATACACCTCGTGGTCTCGCGTGCCCGGAGGCGGTGCGAGACGCCCCTGCCCATGTTTTCGGATGATCTAGTCGATGATGGCGCCCGACTCGTTCAATGTCAGGTCGCCATCCACGATCACCGGGGATTTGCCGAGCGGGTGGACGTGCTCGAGTTCCGGCGGCGCCAGATTGGTCACGGCGTCACGTTGGTAGAACACGATCTCGTAGGGGGCGCCCAGTTCCTCGAGCAGCCAAAGGATGCGCTGCGACCGCGAATTGTTCAGATGGTGGACGACGAGCATGGAGTTTCTCCTCTGCGGGCGCGCGATCAGTAGCGGCCGCAGGGCGCAGGGGCTAGGGTCTGGCCTATGCGCGACGCGTTCGACCTGTTGATCCCCCTTGCCCTGGCCGCCGTGGTCCTCACCCTCTGCGTCGGCGTCTATTCTCTGTTTCGCGGTGGCGACTTCGGCCGCTCCTATTCGAACAAGCTGATGCGGTTGCGTGTGGTGCTGCAGTTCGCGGCCATCCTGATCCTGGTCGCCGCTTACGCATGGCGTACGCGTACCCACGGATAGATCGCGCCATGGTGACCCTGAACCGCATCTACACCCGCGCGGGCGACCGCGGCGAGACGCGGCTGGCGAGCGGCGACAGCGTCAGCAAGTCGAGCCCCAGGGTGGAAGCCTATGGAGGGGTCGACGAACTCAATGCGGTCATGGGCCTGGCGCGCCTTGAAACCCAGGGCGACGACGCGCTCGATCCGATCCTCGCTCGCATTCAGAACGACCTTTTCGACCTCGGCGCCGATCTGGCGACGCCGACTCCTAGAGCCGGCGCCCCCGAGGCCCTGCGTATCGTCGTCGCTCAGACGAGCCGCCTGGAGCGAGAGATCGACAGTCTCAACGAGACGCTCTCGCCGCTGACGTCGTTCGTGCTCCCGGGCGGTTCGCGCGCCTCGGCGGCTCTTCACCTTGCGCGCGTCACGTGCCGGCGCGCCGAGCGCGCTGCGGTCGCGTTCATGGCGGCGGACGAGGCAGGCCCCCACGACGAGGCCTTGCGCTATCTCAATCGCCTGTCGGATCTGCTGTTCGTGGCCGCGCGCTTCGCTAATGCGCGGGGTAGGGGGGATGTGCTGTGGATACCGGCGGCGACGCGACCAGCGGTTTAAGGTCGGCAAGGCGGCGATTCGTGATGCGCCATATGGGCATGGGCGTCAGGCACTGGCGGTCGCGCGCGTCCCACCAGGCGCCCCGAGTCTCGCACCGGTCGGCGGGCCAGACATAGAGCACGTGATAGCCCAGCGTGCCGATGCTCGCGGTCAGGAACAGGGCCAGCGTGACGAGCTTGGCGTTGGTGATCCAGCGGTCCATGGACGCGGCTCTTAAGGCCGGGCGGGCGCTTTGCAAACCGCCGCGGCAGGCGCTATGCCCCTTGCCGCGCCGCGCGGGCGGCGCGCGTGGCGAGGGCGGAGACGTCGATGAAGGTGCTGGTCCCGGTCAAGCGGGTGATCGACTACAATGTGAAGGCGCGCGTGAAGTCCGACCAATCGGGCGTCGACCTCGCCAACGTGAAGATGTCGATGAATCCGTTCTGCGAGATCGCCGTCGAAGAAGCGATCCGGCTGAAGGAGAAAGGCGCGGTCGAGGAGATCATCGCCGTCTCGATCGGCCCGATCCAGGCGCAGGAGACCATCCGCACCGCCCTGGCCATGGGCGCCGACCGCGGCATACTGGTGCAGACCGACGCGGATCCAGAACCGCTGGAGGTCGCCAAGCTGTTGAAGGCCGTGGCCGAAGCCGAGAGCCCGAGCCTGATTCTGATGGGCAAGCAGGCGATCGATGGCGACAACAACGCGGTCGGCCAGATGCTTTCGGCCCTGCTTGGCTGGCCCCAGGCGACCTTCGCCTCCAAGGTCGAGGTGGCAGAAGCGACGGTGCGCGTCACACGCGAGGTCGACGGCGGCCTGCAGGTCCTCGAACTCGACCTTCCTGCCGTGGTGACCGCCGACCTGCGCCTCAACGAGCCGCGCTATGCCTCCTTGCCCAACATCATGAAGGCCAAGAAGAAGACGATCGATATCAAGACCGTCGACGACTACGGCGGCGCCGGGGCGGGCCATCTAAAGGTGCTCAAGGTGACCGAGCCGGCCAAGCGGGTGGCCGGCGTCAAGCTGGAGACCGCAGCCGAACTCGTCACCAAGCTCAAGACCGAAGCCGGAGTGCTCTGACCATGGCCGTCCTCGTCGTTGCCGATCACGACAACGCTTCCCTAAAGGACAACACCCACAAGACCGTCACCGCCGCCCTCGCGGTGTCGGGCGAGGTCGATGTTTTGGTTGCGGGCGAGGGCGTGGCCGCCGCCGCCGCCGCCGCCGCCCAGATCACCGGCGTGCGCAAGGTGCTCACCGCCGAGAGCCCGGCCTTGGGTCGCCAGATTGGCGAGGCCGTGGCCGGCTGCGTGCTCGCCCTGATGCCGGGCTATGACGCGGTGCTGGTTCCGGCGACGTCGGTGGGCAAGAATTTCGCGCCCCGGGTCGCGGCTCTGCTGGACGTGGCGCCGATCTCGGAAATTCAGGCGGTGATCGACGCCGAGACCTTCGTGCGCCCGATCTATGCCGGCAACGCGCTGGAGACGGTGAAATCCGCGGACGCAAAGAAGGTGATCACGGTGCGCGCCACCGCGTTCAAGGCGGCCGAAGAAGGCGGCGCCGCCCCGATCGAAGCGGTCGATCCCGGCCCCGGCGCGCCGCATACGCGGTTTGTTTCCGACGAGATCGTCAAATCGGACCGGCCGGAACTGGCCGCCGCCAAGATTGTGGTGTCCGGGGGCCGCGCCATGGGCTCGGCCGAGGAGTTCCACCGCGTGATTGAGCCTTTGGCCGACAAGCTCGGAGCGGCCGTGGGCGCCTCGCGCGCCGCGGTCGACGCCGGTTACGCCCCAAACGACTATCAGGTCGGCCAGACCGGCAAGGTCGTCGCGCCGCAACTCTATATCGCCGTAGGCATCTCGGGGGCCATCCAGCATCTGGCGGGCATGAAGGATTCCAAGGTCATCGTGGCCATCAACAAGGACGCCGACGCGCCGATCTTCCAGGTCGCCGATTATGGCCTGGTGGCCGACTACAAGACGGCCGTTCCGGCCTTGATGGAAGCGCTCGGCGCCGCCGGGCTTTAGCGCCAGAGTGCGCCGCGGCGATTCGCTGCATTGCAGCAAATCCGTGGCGCCCGCCTTGCGGGTCGTGTTAGAAACCCGTCACAAGGGATGCAATGGCGGCCCATGATCGGGCGTTCAGGGCGTGCGCGATGGCGGACATCAAGACGGTTGGAGTCATCGGCGCGGGCCAGATGGGAAGCGGCATCGCCCATGTCTGCGCTCTAGCGGGCTATGACGTCCTGCTGCACGACCTCGCGCCCGAACGCGTGGCCGAGAGCTTGGCGTCGATCGACCGAAACATGGCCCGCCAGGTGTCGCGAGGACTCGTCGGCGAGGCTGACATGACCGCCGCCCTAGCCCGGATCCATGCGGCCTCGGGCCTCGAGGCTATCGGCGCCACCGATCTCGCCATCGAAGCTGCGACGGAAAACGAGGAGGTCAAGAAGAAGATCTTCGCCGCCCTGGCGCCGCACCTGTCGCCGGCCACGCTGCTGGCTTCCAACACCTCCTCGATTTCGATCACCCGGCTGGCGTCGGCCACCGACCGGCCCGAACGTTTCATCGGGCTGCACTTCATGAACCCCGTGCCGCTCATGAAGCTGGTGGAGATCATTCGGGGCATCGCCACCGACGCCGCCACCTATGAAGTGGCTGTCGCCTTCGCCAAGTCGCTGGGCAAGACCACCGCCAACGCCGAGGATTTTCCCGCCTTCATCGTCAACCGGGTACTGGTGCCGATGATCAACGAGGCGATCTACACCCTCTATGAAGGCGTCGGCACGGTGGACGCCATCGACACGGCCATGAAACTCGGCGCCAACCATCCCATGGGGCCTTTGGAACTGGGCGATTTCATCGGCCTCGACACCGTGCTCTCGATCATGAACACCTTGCACGACGGACTCGCGGACTCGAAGTATCGGCCGTGTCCGTTGTTGGTGAAATATGTCGAGGCGGGCTGGCTCGGCAAGAAAGTCGGCCGCGGCTTCTACGATTACCGCGGCGAGAGGCCCTCTCCCACGCGCTGAGCGCTCAGACCGGCTCCCAGGTGAAGACGCCGGCGGTGGCCTCCAGCCCGGTGAAATCGGCGGCCAGCGCCGGAAAGGCGTGCTCGATCAGGGTTTCGGGCGTCCAGCCTTCCCGCGCCATCCCGCGCACGGGCCTGGGCTGAGAGAACAGGAACACCTCGTCGCCGCGCACGGCGAAGATCTGGCCGGTGACGGCATGGGCCGCCGGCGCGACAAGAGCGACAGCCAGCTGCGCCACCTGATCGGCGCGCATCTTGGTTTTGATCCGCTCCACCCTCTGGGCCGAGGCCTCGTCCTTGACCGGAATGGTGGCGATCATGCGCGTCCAGGCGAACGGAGCGATGATGTTTGCGCGTACGTTCTTGGTCGCGTTTTCCATGGCGATGATGTGCGACAGGCCGTGGACGCCCAGCTTGGCGGCCGCGTAGTTGGCCTGGCCGATATTGCCGATGAGGCCGGAGGTGGACGTGAACAGGGCGTACGCGCCGTCCTGCTTTTCGCGGAAGAGTTCGATGGTGGCGCGGCAGACGTTGAAGGCGCCGTGCAGGTGGACGTCGATCACCGCTTTCCAGTCGGCCGGGGCCATCTTGTGGAACATGGAATCGCGCAGGATGCCGGCGGGGTTGATCACGGCGTGCAGGCCTCCGAACGCCTCCAGCGCCTGCTCGCGCATGCCCTCGACCGCGGCGTAGTCGGTGACGCTGTCGGAGTTGAACGCGGCGCGACCTCCGGCGTCGCGGATTTCCTGGGCGACCTGTTCGGCGGGGCCGGAAGAGCCTTCCTCGCCGCCATTCACCGAACCGCCGAGATCGTTCACGATCACCGCCGCCCCGTGTCTGGCCGCCAGCAAGGCGCATTCTCGGCCGATGCCGTTGCCCCCGCCCGTCACCAGGACGACCTTGCCTTCCAGAACGCCCATGCCGCGCCTCCTCGTCGTCAGGCGAACGGTTGAGGGACGTCCGGCCGCTTCTGTCAATGGCGCCGATGCCCCGGGACGCGTTGACGTCGTCGTCGTCGCTCTCTACCCGCCAGCCCTGATGACCCGGATCCTCGCAGGCCTCTCGGAGATCGCGGGCCGCTACGACGTCCTGCTGTGCGACGTGTGGGGGGTTATCCACGATGGCGCCGCGGCCTTCGCCGGGCCGTGCGCGGCGCTTGGCCGGTGGCGCGCGGAACGTGGGCCCGTGGTCCTGATCTCCAACGCCCCGCGGCCGGCCGACGACGTCGTGCCTCAGCTGGACGCCCTGGGGGTTCCACGCGCCTCGTGGTCGGCCCTGGTCACGTCCGGCGACGCCACCCGGACCTTGTTGGCGGCGCGGGCGCCTGGTCCCGTCTGGCGCATCGGCCCAGACCGCGATGCGCCGCTCTACGAAGGTCTAGGGCTGGACTTCACCGGCCCGGAGGCCGCGGCGCTCATCAGCTGCACAGGCCCCTACGATGACGAGACCGAGACGCCGGACGACTACCGGGCGGTGCTGAAGGTCGCCGCGGCGAAGGGGCTAGAGATGATCTGCGCCAATCCCGATCGCGTGGTCCAGCGCGGTGCGCGACTGATCTACTGCGCCGGCGCCTTGGCCGAGCTGTATGAGACGCTGGGTGGGCGCGCGATCATGGCCGGAAAGCCCTGCCCCCCGATCTACGATCTGGCGCTCGACGCGGCCGGGGCTTCAGACCGCGCCCCGGTCGATCGCCGCCGCGTTCTGGTGGTGGGCGACTCCCTGATCACCGACCTCGCGGGAGCGGCTACGCAAAAGCTCGACGCCCTGTTCGTCGCCGGCGGCATTCACCGAGCCGAGGCGGTCAAGGCTGATGGCCGCGTCGACGAGGCGGCTGTTCGGCGGCTGTTGACGGAAGCTTCGCAAACGGCCGCTTTCGCCGTGGCCGAGCTGGGTTGGTGAGGGCCTCGTCAAATCGGCCGAACAGGGTAGAACCGGCGGCCAAGGCAGGGGGGCGCCAGGCGTGGCCTTGAAGATCGTCCACGGCTGGAAGGGATTGGGCGCGGCCGATCGTGGCGCGGCCGTCGCCCTGGGCAATTTCGATGGCGTACACCTGGGCCATCAGCGCGTGATCGCCGCCGCCGCCGCCGCCGCCGAGGCGCTCGGGGCGCCGCTAGGGGTGATCAGCTTCGAGCCTCACGCGCGCATGCACTTCCAGCCCGACGCACCGCCGTTTCGCCTGACGACGCCGCACCAGTTGGCCAAGGCGGTGGAAGGGCTGGGTGTCACACGGCTCTATCTGCTGCCGTTCGGGGTCGAGATGGCCAATTTTTCCGACCACGATTTCGTGCGCGACGTGCTCGTGGCGGGGCTGGGCGGGCGCCATGTCGCCGTCGGCTTCGACGTCACGTTCGGCAAGGGCCGCACCGGCGATCCGGAGTCCATGCGCCGATATGGCGAGGAGTTCGGCTTCTCGGTGTCGGTGGCCGAGGCGCTCGAGATGGGCGGCGGCAAGATCTCCTCCACCGCGGCCCGTGAGGCCCTGAGGGATGGCCATCCCGACGTCGCCGCCCGCATCCTCGGGCGGCCCTTCGCTATCGAGGGCGTGGTGCAGAAGGGTCGTCAGCTCGGCCGGCAGCTGGGCTTCCCGACGGCCAATGTGCCCCTGGGTGACTATGTGGCGCCACGGTTCGGCGTCTACGCCACGCGCACTCGGGTCGCCGACGGCAGGCAGCTGGCCGGGGTGGCCAACATCGGCGTCAATCCCACCACCGGTGAGGTCGATCCGCGCCTGGAGGTCTGGCTGTTCGACTTCGACGAGGACATCTATGGCGAGACCATCGAGACCGACCTGATCGCCTTCCTGCGCCCCGAGGAAAAGTTCGCCAGTATCGACGCCATGGTCGAACAGATCTGGCTGGACGCCCGGCAGGCGCGATTGATGGTCGCCGCCGACCACTAGAGAAGGCGCTCTCGCCTTCCTCGCCGGCCGCGTCTCTGCTACAGCGCCACCATGACCACGGTTCAGACAGGTTTGCGAATTATCCTCCCGGCGTGACGCCGTCGGCGATCGCCGCCGCGGCTCGCGCCGGGATCGACACCGCCTCAACCTCGAACCGTACCGGAACCGTCATGGCCGACGACGCCCCCGCGCCTCAGCGCGACTATCGTGAAACCGTCTTTCTTCCCGAGACCCCCTTCCCGATGCGCGCCGGCCTGCCGACGCTCGAGCCGCGCATTCTGGAGGGCTGGACTGGCCTCTATGATCAGCTCCGAAAGGCGCGCCAGGCGGCGGGTGCGCCGCTCTTCGTGCTGCACGACGGCCCGCCCTACGCCAACGGGGCGATCCATATCGGGCATGCGCTCGACAAGCTGCTAAAGGACTTCGTCGTCCGCTCGCGTTTCGCTCTTGGATATGACGTCGACTATGTGCCGGGCTGGGACTGTCACGGCCTGCCCATCGAGTGGAAGATCGAGGAGGCGTTCCGCGCGGAAGGTCGGCGCAAGGACGAGGTGTCCAAGGCCGAGTTCCGCGACCGCTGTCGCACCTACGCCGCCGGCTGGATCGTCGCCCAATCGGCGGAGTTCCAGCGCCTGGGCGTGCTGGGCGACTGGGATGGGCGCTACGCCACCATGGACTTCGCCTCCGAAGCCGCCATCGTGGCCGAATTCCACAAGTTCGTCGCCACCGGTCAGGTTTATCGTGGCTCCAAGCCGGTCATGTGGAGCCCGGTCGAGCGCACCGCCCTGGCCGATGCGGAGGTGGAGTATCACGATCACGTCTCGCCAACGGTCTGGGTCAAATTCCCGGTCAGCGAGGGGCCGGAGGCCGCGCGCGGCGCCTCAGTCGCGATCTGGACGACGACGCCGTGGACCATCCCCGCCAACCGGGCGATCGCGTTCAATCCCAAGATCCCCTACGCGGTTTTCGAGGTTCGCGGCATGGAGGCCGACTTGCCCTTCGCCCCCTGGGCTGCGCCAGGTGATCGGCTGATCGTCGCGGAGGGCCTGGAAGAAGCGGTGCGCGCTGCGGCCAGGATCGCGCGTTGGGAAAACCTCGGTCGTATCGATCCGGCCGGCCTGGTCACAGCGCACCCGCTCGCGGCGCTGGATCCTGGGTATGGCTTCGCCGTTCCGCTGCTTGCGGGCGACCATGTCACCGAAGAAGCCGGTACGGGATTCGTGCACACCGCGCCGGGCCACGGCGCCGACGACTACGCTCTTTGGATCGCCAGCGGCCGGCGCGAAATTCCCGAAACCGTCGATGAGGAGGGGCGCTACTATTCTGGCGTGCCGCTGTTCGGCGGTCTCCAGGTGCTGGAGACGGAAGGCAAGAAGGCCGGACGTTTCGGGCCGGCAAATGGCGCGGTGATCGATCGCCTGGTGGAGGCCGGGAACCTGCTGGCGCGCGGCCGGCTGCAACACAGCTATCCTCATTCCTGGCGATCCAAGGCGCCGGTGATCTTCCGCAACACGCCGCAATGGTTCATCCGGCTCGACGCGCCGCTCGACGACGCCGTCCACGCCGGCGCCACTCTGCGCCAGAGCGCCCTGGCGGCCATCGACGCCACCGCCTTCTACCCGGAGGCAGGCCGCAATCGCATCCGTGCGATGGTCGAGAGCCGGCCCGACTGGCTGATCAGTCGCCAGCGCGCCTGGGGATCGCCGCTGGCGATGTTCGTGGACAAGGCGACCGGAGCGCCGCTCAGCGACCCCGCGGTCGATGCGAGGATCGTCGATCTGATCGCGGAGGAAGGGGCGGACGCCTGGTTCACGCGGCCGGCCAGCGACTTTCTCGGCAATCGAGATCCCGAGGCCTACGAGAAGGTCGATGATATCCTCGATGTCTGGTTCGACTCCGGCTCGACCCACGCCTTCACGCTCGAGGGGCGGGCGGACAGCCACTGGCCGGCGGACCTCTATTCGGAGGGCTCCGACCAGCATCGCGGCTGGTTCCAATCCTCGCTGCTGGAGGCATGCGGCACGCGCGGCCGCGCTCCGTACAGGGCGATCATGACGCACGGCTTCACCCTCGACGAGAAGGGGGAGAAGATGTCGAAATCGCAGGGCAACAGCGTCGAGCCACAGGACATCACGGCCAAGAGTGGGGCGGAGATTCTCAGGCTTTGGGCGGCCCTGGCCGACTATGCCGAGGACCAGCGCATCGGACCCACGGTCCTTCAGACCACCACCGACGCCTATCGCAAGCTGCGCAACACCGTGCGCTATTTGCTGGGTGCGCTGGCCGGATACGAGGCGGAGGATGCGATCGATCCGAGGCAGATGCCGCCTCTGGAGCGATACATTCTGCATCGCCTGTGGACCCTCGATGGCGAGGTTCGGGCGGCTTATGAGAGCTACGCTTTTTCGGATGCGGTCCGCGCCCTGGCCGACTTCTGTTCGGCCGACCTCTCCGCCCTCTGGTTCGATATCCGCCGCGACGCGCTGTATTGTGATCGCCCGGATTCGGTGCGGCGCCGCGCCTGCCGGACGGCCATGGCCTTTGTGTTCGAGCGATTGACCATCTGGCTCGCGCCGGTCATCCCGTTCACCATGGAGGAGGCCTGGACCACCCGCTTCCCCGCCGCCGGCGCCAACAGCGCGCGGGTGTTTCCCACGACGCCGGACATCTGGCGCAATGACGCCGAGGCGTTACGCTGGGTCAGAGTGGATAGCGTGACGCGCGTGGTGACCGGGGCTTTGGAAATCGAGCGCCGCGAGAAGCGGATCGGCGGCGCCCTGGATGCAGCGCCGACCGTCCATATCGCCGATCCGGAACTGCGGGCCGCGTTCGCCGGTCTCGATCCGGCCGAGGTGTTTCGCACCAGCCAAGCCACGCTGTTGGAGGGGGAGGGACCGCAGGCCGCCTTTCGACTGGCCGAGGTCGCTGGGGTCGCCGTCGAGCCGCTCAGGGCGCAGGGGCGCAAATGCGCCCGTTCCTGGCGCATCCTGCCCGAGGTGGGCTCCGACCCGCTCTACCCCGACCTCTCATTGCGCGATGCCGAGGCCGTGGCATTGTGGGACGCCACCCACCCATGAGAGCGGTCTCGGGGCCCGGTTGGATGGCCTATGGCCTGGCCGGGGCGACGATCCTGGTCGATCAGGTTGTCAAGGCCTGGATCGTCGATGGCGCGCATCTGGCGCCGGGTTTGTCGCAACCCGTCTGGGGCCCGCTTCGCCTGACGCTGGTCGAGAACCGGGGTGTGAGCTTCGGCCTGTTTCAGAGCGATGCGGCTTGGACGCGGTGGGCCTTGGCCGGGTTCTCGTTGATCGTCGCTGTGAGCCTTGGTTTATGGGCGCGGCGCGCGGACAGACGCCTGACCGCGGTCGCCGTCGGCCTGATCATGGGGGGGGCTGTCGGCAATCTGATCGATCGGGCGCGCTTCGGGGCGGTGGTCGATTTCGTGGATGTTCAGGCGCTGCACTTTCCATGGGTGTTCAACGTGGCGGACAGCGCGATCACAGTCGGAATTCTCCTGCTGATGGCCGAGAGCTTTCTGGCCCCGCGACTCAAGGCTGTATGATCGGCGTTGGCGCCCCCGCGGCGAATGCGGTATCTCCGCCACACGAAGGGGCAGGGGCGGTCCAGCTTGGGATTTTTATGGCGATGAAGTTCAACCCTACCCTGACTGTCTTGCTTCTCGTCGGCGTGGCCGGCCTGGCGGGCTGTCAGTCGGCGTCGCACGCGCTCGGCATGAGCAAGGTCACGCCCGACGAGTTTCGGGTGGTGTCGAAGGCGCCGCTGGTGCTCCCACCGGACTACTCGCTACGGCCGCCCGCGCCCGGAGAACCGAGGCCGCAGGAGCTTCAGCCGGAGAGTGCGGCGCGAACCGCCATGATGGGACAGCGCGAGGCCGAGACTCGTTCGGACGGCGAGAAGATCCTGGTCGGCAAGGCGGGCGCCGAAAAGGCCGATCCCCTGATCCGATACGTCGTCGATGACGAGTTCGGCGGGGTGGCGCACAAGGACAAGGGTTTCGCGGACTGGGTGATGTTCTGGCGCAAGGGCCAACCGGCCACCGAGGCCGCGCCTGCCGATCCGACGTCCGGCGCCGCGACGCCCGTGGACGCGGCCTCAGAAGCCGCGCGCATCAAGAGTCTGACGGGCGATCAGCCGGTGGTGATCGCGCGGCACGGCTCCGACAAGATCAAGCTGCCTGGTCTTTGATCCGCGGCGGCTGGGCGGCCTGAGAGCCGCGGAGCGCCTCGACAAACGAGTCGCGCCATACCTTGACGTCGCTTCGCCGAAGGCCGTCCATCAGCGCCTGCCAACGGCTCACGCGCTCATCCAGCGGCATCGACAGTGCCATCTTTAGGGCTTCAGACACTTCTTCGCGGCTGTAAGGGTTGACGATCACCGCTTCGGTCATCTGCCGCGCGGCGCCCGCGAAGCGGGAGAGTACGAGAACGCCGGGATCCTCCGGATTCTGCGCCGCGACATATTCCTTCGCCACCAGGTTCATCCCGTCGCGCAGGGGAGTCACCAGGCACACGCGTGCGGCGCGATAGACCCCCGCCAGTTCATCGCGACGATAGTTGCGGTGGACATAGCGGATAGGCGTCCAATCCATCTCGGCCCAGGCGCCGTTTATGCGGCCGGCGAGTGCGTCGATGCGCGCTCGCAGGTCCTGGTAGGCTTCCACCTGGCCGCGCGAGGTCGGGGCGATCTGGAGATAAAGCACTTCCTGGCCCAGTCCTGGATTGTCTTCGAGGAAGCGCTCGAAACCGTGCAATCGTTCTTCGAGACCCTTGGAATAGTCGAGGCGATCGACGCCGAGGATCAGGGACCGAAACACGCTGTGGGCCGCCATCCGATCGAACGATCGATGGGCGACGGGCGAAGCGGCAAGGGCCTGGAACATCTCGAAATCGAGCCCGATGGGAAAGATGCGCGCGCTGAGCGTGGCGCCGAACGCGTCCAGCCGACCATCCGGCGCCCAGCCGCCGCCGGCTTCGCCCAATACGTAGGACTCGAACGCCCACAGCCACTCGTCGGTCTGAAAGCCGACGAGGTCGTACGAAAACAGCGCCTCGACCAGCTGCCTGTGCCGCGGCAGGGTGGTGAGAAGCTGGGCAGCCGGCCACGGACTGTGGAGAAAGAAGCCGATCGGATTGGTTACCCCCAGACGGCGCAGTTCGCGGCCCAGCGGACTCAGGTGATAGTCGTGAACCCAGATGAGATCGCCGGGTTCGATGAGCGGCGCCAGGGTCTCGGCGAACCGCTTGTTGACCCGCTCATACCCTTCGCCGAACGACCGGTCGTAGGCGGTAAGATCTATGCGATAGTGGAACAGCGGCCAAAGGGTGCCGTTGGCGTAACCGTTATAGTACTCCTGGAAGTCGGATTCCTCAAGGTCGACGGTCACCAGAGTGACGTCCTCGACCGTGCGCGTGTTCACGGCCCCAGTATAGGCCTCGACGGTCTCGCCGCTCCATCCGAACCAGAATCCCGAATACTCGCGAAGGGCGGCCGACAGGGCTACCGCCAGCCCACCCGCCGGGGCCGCGCCGTGGGTCTCCGGGACGCTCACCCGGTTCGACACGACGATCAGGCGACTCATCGAACCGCGCTCCACGGTCGGCTCAACAGCACGGCGCAGTTGATCAGACCAACAAGCGAGTAGGTCTGGGGATAGTTCCCCCAGAGGGCGCCGTCAGTCAGACTGACGTCCTCCGACAGAAGGCCGGCGTGGTTGCGCCGGCTCAACATCTCCTCGAACAGCCGACGCGCCTCGTCGGTTTCGCCGATCATGTGCAGGCCTTCGATGAACCAGAAGGTGCAGAAGTTGAACGCGGTTTCGGGGGCGCCGAAGTCGTCGGGCTGATCGTAGCGCATGAAATTGGAGCCGCGTCTCAGCGCCGTTTCCAGAGCCTTGAGCGTTTCGCGATTACGGGGATCGTCGGGCTCGAGGAAGCGGAGGTCGACCAGTTGGGTGAGGCTGGCGTCCAGTTCGTCCCCCCCGAACGTGGCAGCGAAATGCTGTTTGGTCTCGTTCCATGCCTGCGACTCGATCGCCGCGCGGATCACCGCCGCCCGCTCGTTCCAATGGCGTGAACGCGCGGTCAGCCCCAGCTTCTGGGCCGCGTTGCCCAGCCTGTCGCAGGCCGCCCAGCACATGGCCGCCGAGTAGGTGTGCACGGCGGCGCGGGTGCGCAACTCCCAGAGCCCGGCGTCGGGCTTGTCGTGCACCGCGAACGCCCGTTCGCCGACCCTTTCGAGCGCCTCGAAATCGGCATGGCCGACCGGTCGCAACAGTCGCTCGTCGAAAAACGCCTGCACGTTGGAAAGCACGATCTGGCCGTAGACGTCATGCTGGATATGCTCGTGCGCCTGGTTGCCGACCCGAACCGGGCCCATGCCCAGATAGCCCGGCAGGCTCGATACGATCCGTTCGGTCAGAATGGGCTCGTAACCGACGCCATAGACCGGCTGGATATGGCCGCCGCCCGCCGCGTCGAGGATGTTACGCAGGTAGCCTAGATAGTTCTCCATGATGTCCACGGCGCCCAGACGATTGAGCGCCTGCACCACATAATAGGCGTCGCGAATCCAGCAGTAGCGGTAGTCCCAGTTGCGCCCGCTGTCGGGCGCCTCGGGGATCGACGTCGTCAGGGCGGCGACGATAGCCCCGGTCTCCTCGAACGCGCAGAGTTTCAGGGTGATGGCGGCGCGGATCACCGCCTCCTGCCAATCCAACGGCACGGCCAGACCCCGAACCCACTCGCGCCAATAGGTGGTTGTGTCGGCCAGCATGCTGTTGGCGGTAGACAGCACCTCGCCCTGAAACGGCTCGTCCGGGCCCAGGAAGAGCGCGACGGGCGCCTCCAAGCGAAACGTCCGCTCGTCCAGTATATGTGACACCGGCGCGTTGCTCGTCAGGCGCAGGGTGACATCGGACCCGACATAGCGGACGTGATTCGAGCCGGACGTGATCGGCGCCGGCCCGGCCCCCCAGTCGGCGGTAGGGCGCAGTCGGACGCGTATGCGCGGCGATCCCGCCACGGGCCTCACCAAGCGGATGAATGATGACGGTCGGTAGCCCCGCGCATAGAGCCGGAACCGAGGGGCGAAGTCGATGATCTCCACCACCCCGCCGGTGCGATCCGTGATCTCGGTGCGCAGTATCGCGGTGTTGCGCAGATAGCTCTGCCGGGTCGAGGCGGCGTCCGCCACATCGACGGCCCAGAGGCCCGATGCATCCTCGTCCTCCGCCGATCCGGCGCTCAGAAGGTTGGAAAAAAGCGGATCGCTGTCGACACGCGGGGCACAGCACCAGACGAACCGCCCCTGCCGGTCGACCAGGGCGCTGATCGCGCAATTGCCGATCGGGGCCAGATCGAGATCGCGCGTCAAACGGCTTGCTCCAGGCCCTGCCACAACCAATCTCGCGCCGCCGAGACGCTCGCCAGGGCAAAGTCCGCGCGCGTGGGCCGGCGAGGTCCGACAATCACGCCAAAGCCGCCGAGATCACGGGCCGCGGTGAATCCGTCCTCGTCGGTCAGATCGTCACCGAGAAAGACGGGGGTCGCACCCGCGAACGGCGCCTCGGCCATGAACGCACGCAGGGATGCGCCCTTGTCGGGCCCAGGGACCCGCAGTTCGGCGATCATGTCACCTTCCTGGATCGCCAGACCCAGGCGCGCGCCTAGGTCGTGCGCCAGGTCGCGGCACGCGGCTTCGGCCGCCGGGTGACGGCGATAGTGCAGGGCCACGGCCGCGCCCTTGTTCTCCACCAGGAGGGCGTTGTCGGCGCTGGCCAAGGCGCGGAACGCATCGAGCGCCTCTCCCATCCGCTCGGCTCCGGAGGCTTCGAAGACCACGCCGTCCGCCGTCCGGCGGACGAGACCATGCACACCTGCCAGGGCCTTGACCCGACCCTCCAGAACCCGATCCAGATCGGCCACGGTACGGCCGCTGATGACCGCCAGTCGTCCATTCAGGGCGCTGGCGAGCGCATCCAGCAAGCGGCGCCGCGCCGGGTCCGGACCGACGGCGTCAGGCGTGATCTCCAGAGGCGCCAGGGTGCCGTCGAGGTCGGCACACAGGGCGATGCTGTCCAGCCGCAGCGGGCTCGGAACATCGAGATCGCGGCCGGGCATCGGCGATCGGGCCGTTTGCGTTATGGGTATAACGGTTCTCCTGTATGGGTACAGAGTGCGGCGGGGCCCGAATCAATCCTCGACGACCACGGCGACCCCTCGTTCCGACCCCGCGACCAGAGTGACGGCCACGGCGCCGCCGACCCGCTGGATATCGATATTCACGCGGGCGGTGCCGACGGCCAGTCCCGTGAGGCGCAGCCGCGCCACGCCGGAGGGAAGGTGCGGCCTGGCCAAACGCACCTGCCGGCGTTCAGAATCGATTGTCAGTCCGAGCGCCGCCTGCAGCATCATGAAGGTCGAGCCCGCGGCCCACGCCTGGGGCATGCAGGCTACGGGATACGCAATCGGCGGCTCGTCGGGCTCACGCTGAAAGCCGCACAATAGTTCTGGCATGCGATTGTCGAAGCTCTTGGCGGCTTCGTAGAGATCCCCCATCACCTTCACCACCCCTTCCCGCTCGCCATAGCGAGCCATGCCGGCCAGGCCAAGAGCCGTATCGTGCGGCCAGATGGAGCCGTTGTGATAGGACATGGGATTGAAGCGTGGCGCATCCTCGGCCAGGGTTCTCAAGCCCCAGCCGCTGTCGAAGGCCGGCGACAGCAGACGGCGCGTCACGGCCGTCGCACGTTCTGGACTGGGCAGTCCGACGAACAGCAGATGACCGGCATTCGATGCCGGCGCGGCGCAGAGGGCGCCCGCGCCGTCGATAGCGATCGCATAGTAGCCCTCGCGCTCAACCCAAAAGCGCTCCTCGACCGCCACGCGCATGGCCTCCGCCCGGGCGGCCCACCGAACTGCGTCGCCATCGCCCAGATTCAGCCGCTCGGCCATCATCGACATCGCGCGCCAGGCGGCGAAAGCGTAGCCCTGCACCTCCACGAGCGCGATGGGCCCGTTGGCCAAGGCGCCATCGTCGGTGAACACCGAGTCGAGACTGTCCTTCCAGCCCTGGTTGGCCAGGCCGCTCTCCGCCCCGCGCGCGTAGTCGATCAGCCCGTCGCCATCAGAGTCCCCGTAGCGGTCGAGCCAATCGGTCGCCGCGATCAACTCCGGCCACAGCCCGCGAATGAAGGCTTCATCCCCGGTCCGTTCGAGGTAAGCGCCGGCCAGGGCGACGAACAGGGGCGTCGTGTCCACCCCACCGTAGTAGAGCGCGAAACAGGTTTCCTTCATAGCCGCCATTTCGCCGTGGCGGGTCTCGTGCATGATCTTGCCCGGGGTCGCGTCGTCAAAGGCCGATACGTGCCGCGCCTGACGCGACGCGAGGAACCCCAGCACCCCCCGGGCGAGGGACGGGTCCAGCCACAGCATCTGCCAGGCGGTGAGAATGCCGTCGCGACCAAAGGTGGTCGAAAACCACGGAATTCCGGCATACGGATAGGGCCCGGTGGCCAGCTCAGTGGTCAGCAGGGCGACGTCCGCGCGCGACTGTTCCAACCAGTCATCGAAGCCGCTGTCCGAGGCGCGCACCCCGGCGCCGCTGTTCTTGAAGGCCCGGACCGAGCTATGCGCCTCGGCCAGAGCCGACCTGAATCGCCCCGCGTCGGGCGCGGGCTCTTCGGAGGGGCCTACCTCGATGAACAGATCCATACGTCGGCCGGGCGTCATCGGGAACATGAAATCGGCTCGGCCGCTCGTGATGCGCCAGGGGGCCTCGGAAAAGGCGATCACCGAAGCTCTGCTCACGCCGTCGAGACCTTGATACTCCAAAATCATCCCCCGGCCGGTGGCCCTTGGCTCGAGGAGGACGCCGCGCGCCGGCCGCGTCATGCCGCGAACCTCGAACATGTCGCGAAAATCGGCGGCAAACTCGACGGCTATCGGAGCCATCACCTCATCGAGTCCGAAATTGGTCAGCCGCAGGCGCTCGAACAATCTTCCGCGGCGCAGGCACCGCTTGCGTTCCAGGTGAATGACTCCGCGCGGCGTCGTCCGCCCTCCGACCGGCGGGAGGGCTCTATTCGCGCCGTTGAAGGTGAACGCGGCATTGTCCGGCGAGAGCCCGAAATTGAGCCGCGACGGCCGCTTGTCCCCGATCAGAAGGGACAAGCGGGAAAGAACGCGGGTGTCGTCCCGGAACAGTCCGTCCGCGCCGCCAAGGACGTCGCCAAAGGCGTCCGCCACCAGGAAGGTGTTTCCCGCCTTGAGCGATAGCAGGTGAGAGGACTCGTCCGACAGCGGCGCGGCGTCGGCGTCCAGATCGGCGGCGTCGACGACGTCGTCCATGCAAAAGGTCAGGCGATGTTGGCGAGCACCGGCGGCTTTTCACCTTTGCCACGCTCCAACGCAAGGTCGGGAGCGTAGGCGCAATGCGCGAGGCGATCAGCGTAGAGGTCCAGATATCCGCGAGCCATGGCGGTGGCCGAAAACCGGCGGTCAAAACGGCGACGAATCTCCCGCCTGTCCAGGGCGCGCGCCGCAGGCACTACGCGAGCCGCCTCCACCTCGCCGTCGACCAGATAGCCGGTGACGCCCTCGTCTATAACCTCCGGCGCCGAGCCATAGCGGTAGCCGACAACCGGCGTGCCGCAAGCCATGGCCTCGATCATCACCAGGCCGAACGGCTCCGGCCATTCGATCGGGAACAGAAGCGCCTCCGCGCCACCGAGGAAATCGGGCTTTTCGGCATCGCCGATCTCACCGATGAATTCGATAAGCGGATGGTCCAGCAAGGGCCGGATCACGTCCTCGAAATAGGTGGCGTCGGCGGCGTCCACCTTGGCTGCGATCTTGAGCGGCATGCCCAGGCGTTTGGCGATGGCGATCGCGCGATCGGGCCCTTTTTCGGGCGAGATCCGGCCGAGGAAGGCGAGGTAGCCTCGCGCCTCCGGCGAGAAGCGGTACAGGGCTTCGGGCATGCCGTGATAGACCGTGCCGACCCAATTGGCAAACGGCAGCGCGGCGCGCTGCGAATCGGAGATCGACACCAGCGGGTACTTCGGCCAGCGCCGGTAGACCTCGGGCAGATCCTTCAGATCCAGACGGCCGTGCAAGGTGGTGACGGTTCGCTCGGCCGTGTCCTCGAACAGCGGGAAATGGGCCATGTCGGTGTGGAAGTGGATGATGTCGAACCGGTCCTGCTGCCTGCGCACCTCGCTCAACATCGATAGATGCGCGGCGAGGTCGGATTTCAGCGGCGCGGGATCCAGGCGGATCGCCTGATCGCGCACCGGCACGAGCCGCGCCCGCGTCCTGGCGTCGGCGCTCGAGAACAGCGTCACGTCGTGGCCGAGTTCGACGAGGGCGTCCGTGAGATGAGCCACCACGCGCTCCGTGCCGCCGTAGAGCTTAGGTGGCACGGCCTCATACAACGGTGCGACCTGGGCGATCTTCATGGCAAGGCTCCTCAAACTCAAAGCGACCCAATTAAGAGGCGCGTCGCGTCGTTTTTGTTCCCGGTCCTCTATATAGGCTCGCCGGCCATTTGAACCCGGCGCCGCGTTTGTGGGCGCCGGCCACAAGTTTCGGCTGACAACGAGGCGAAGCCCGCTACGGTGGCTCCTCCATAGAGCGCCGCACCAGAGCGTTCCGGATTGCGAGGACGCGGGTGAGCGAGTTGATTCAGGAAGCCGACCTCGGGCCGGCCGCCACGCGTGGCGGGGATGGGCCGCTGTCACTGGGCGCCGCGTGCTGGTCGTTGTTCGAGGGCGTGCGCAACCCGTACGTGGTGTTGATCACCATCTACATCTTCATGCCCTACATGGCGCAGACCGTGATCGGCGATTCGGTCAAGGGCCAGGAGATCATCTCCCGCTATAGCCAGTATGCCGGCTGGATCGTGATGGCCACGGCGCCGTTCCTGGGCGCCTCGATCGACAAGCTGGGCGGTCGCAAGATCTGGCTGGCGATGATCGTCGCCTTGATGGTCCCGCTGATTGCCTCTCTCTGGTGGAGCAAGGCGGACCACTCGGGCCTGTCGATCACCCACACCTTGATGATCGCCACGGCGATCGGCGTTCTCTTCACCTGGTCGGAGGTGCTGCATAACTCGCTGCTGATCAGGGCGGCCGGCCTGGAGTCGGCGCACAAGGCCTCCGGGCTGGCGCTGGCGCTGGGAAACTTCTTCTCGGTGCTGGCCCTGGGGTTCACCGCGTGGGCCTTCGCCCTGCCCGGGTTGCCCACCACGGCCGATTGGGCCTGGCTTCCCCACGCGCCGCTGTTTGGTCTCAGCCGGGCCCTGCACGAACCCGAGCGCGTGGTGGCGTTCATGTCTGCCGGCTTGTTCGCCTTGGGCGCGATACCGCTCTTTCTATTCACGCCGGATGCGCCGCGCACGGGCGTGCCGGTTTTTCGCGCCCTGCGCGACGGCGTGGCCGATCTCGTGGGGATGGTCAGGACGGTCGGTCGCTATCGCAACGCCGCGGTCTTCCTGGCGGCGCGCATGTTCTACGTTGATGGCATGACCGCGCTTCTCGTCCTGGCCGGCATCTACGCCACCGGGGTGATGAAGTGGCACGCTCTGGAGATGCTGTTTTTCGGCATCAGCCTGAGTGTCCTCGCGGTGCTTGGGGGATTCGTGGGCCGATGGCTCGACGACGCGCTCGGCCCGAAGCGCGCCGTCCAGATAGAGATCGGCATGTCGCTTCTGGGCGTCACCGCCTTCCTGGGCATGGCCCCGGACACCATCCTGTATTTCTGGCATTGGAGCCCCGGCGCCCACGCCGACCTTTGGTCCGGACCGTTCTTTCGCACTGTGCCGGAGTGGGTGTTTCTGGGCATCGGCTTTTCCAACGCCGTCTTCGTGACCGCCCACTACGCCTCCAGTCGCACCCTGCTGACCCGCCTGACCCCACCCGAACAGACGGGGGCGTTCTTCGGCGTCTATGCCCTTTCGGGCACCGCAACGAGTTGGCTGGGACCCCTGCTCGTTTCGCAGGGAACGCGCATCTTCAAGAGCCAGCAGGGCGGCTTTGCCTCGATAGTGCTTTTGCTGGCGATCGGTTTCCTGGGGCTGATGTTCGTGCGTGGCGGCGGCCCGCGGGCCGAAGAGGCGAGAACTTGAAGTCGCGATCGCTGTTGAAACGCCTGGGCTGTGGTGCGCTGGCCGCCCTGACCACCTTCGCCGGCGTCGGAGGGGTTGCGGCCCAGGGCGTGATCGTGACGGGGGCCTGGACGCGACCGTCGGCCGCGGGGATTAACGGCGTCGGCTACCTCACCATCGCCAACCATGGCCGGTCGGCCGACCGGCTGCTCGGCGCCGCCAGCGCGGCGGCGACCAAGGTCTCGATCCACGACAGCCGTGAAATCGGCGGCGTGGCGACGATGCGCTCGATCGACGCCTTGGCCCTTCGGCCGGGAGCTACGGTGACGTTCGCGCCGGGCGGCTACCACCTGATGCTGGAGGGTCTTCGGCGCCCGACAAAACTCGGCGAACGCGTGCCCCTCACCCTCCAGTTCTTCAAGGCCGGGGCGCTGAGGGTCTGGCTGAGAGTCCAGGCGGGGCCGCCCGAGCCGGGCATAGCAAACATGAAGATGTAGAGGTCGGGAGACGCGGGATGGCCAGTTGGAACTATGCGGATCTGTGGGAGGGTGTGGCCGCCGCCGTGCCCGACAGGCCCGCGCAGATACGCGGGGAGCGCGTGATCTCCTGGGGCGACTTCGACCGGCGCGCCGACGCCGTCGCGCGGGCTCTGCTCGAGGCGGGCCTCGGCCGCCAATCCAAGGTGGCCGCCTATCTCTACAACGCGCCGGAATACCTCGAGACCTATTTCGCGGCGTTCAAGGCGGGCCTCGCGCCGGTCAACACCAACTACCGCTACGTCGCCGACGAGCTGCTGTACCTGTTCGACAACGCGGACGCCGAGGCGGTTGTGTTCCACGCGTCCTTCACTCCGACCGTCGAGCGCCTTCGCGAGCGTCTGCCCAAGGTGCGGCTGTGGATCGCCGTGGCGGAGCCCGGTCATCCCGCGCCGGACTTCGCGCTCGACTATGAAGAGCTCGCCGGGCGCGATGTCGGCCGCACGCTCGCGCCATGGGGCCGCTCTCCCGACGACCTGTTGATCCTCTACACGGGAGGCACAACCGGCATGCCCAAAGGGGTGATGTGGCGCCAGGAGGATCTTTTCTTCGTGCTCGGCGCCGGCGGCAATGTGCTGCTGGGCATTCCGCCGTTCGAGCGGCCCGAAGATTCGGGGCCCAGGGCTGCGGCTTCCGAGTCGGCGGTCAACATCGCCGCAGCCCCGCTGATGCACGGCACGGCCCAGTTCACCGCCATGGGCGCGCTCACCGGCGGGGGGACGGTCGCCTGCCTGCCTTCCAACCGCTTCGACGCCGAGGAACTCTGGAGCGAGGCCGAGCGCCTGAAGGCGGCCTCGGCGGCTATCGTCGGTCTCGCGTTCGCCGCGCCGATGCTGGAGGCGCTCGAAACCCACCCCGGCCGCTGGGACCTGACCAGTCTGCGACGCTTGGGGTCCTCGGGAACGGTGTGGAGCATGGAGAACAAGCAGGGCCTCCTTCGTCACCTTCCCCAATGCGCCATCTTCGACAGCCTTGGATCGTCGGAAGCGGTCGGGCTGGGCGCTTCGAGCTCGGCGGTGGGCGAGACGGCGGAAACAGCGAGATTCATGGTCGGGCCGAGCAGCGCGGTCTTTTCCGAGGAAGGCCGGCGGATAGAACCGGGCTCCGGCGAGCGCGGCCTGGTGGCGGTCTCGGGCTTCCTGCCGCTGGGCTATTACAAGGACCCCGAAAAGACCGCTCGCACGTTCAAGGATTGGGAGGGGAGACGCTGGTCCGTTCCGGGCGATTTCGCCACCGTGGAAGCCGACGGATCGATGCGCCTGCTGGGGCGCGGCTCGCAAGTCATCAACACAGGTGGCGAGAAGGTTTTTCCCGAAGAGGTCGAGGAGGCCCTGAAGCGATACCCCGGCGTCCGCGACGCGGCGGTCGTGGGAACGCCCGACCCCAGATTCGGAGAGCGCGTCTGCGCCGTGGTCGAGGTCGCCGAGGGCGAAACGCCGACCCTGGCGGCGCTGTCCGAGCATGTGCGAGAGCGTCTGGCGGCCTACAAGGCGCCGCGCGCCCTGGTGGTCGCTCCTATCAGTCGCGCCGCCAACGGCAAGCTCGATTACAAAGCCATGCGCGCCCTGGCTCTGGAGGCTCTGGCCAATCCGTCCTGAAATTGGACGATGAACGAAAATTAAGGCGCTTGGACCTGAGTTTGCGCGCATATCCTCGCCCGCGCCCCTGCAACCTGGAAATGTCCTGCCCCATGCGACAATGGCTTCTCGGCGCCGCCTCGGCGGCTCTGCTCGCTTCGGCCGCGAGCGCCGCCGACGCTCCGGCCCCCAGCGCCGCCACCGCGGCGCCAGAGAGCCTCGGCGCTTGGGGCTTCGACCTCGCCGGGCGCGATATGAGCGCTCGGCCGGGTGCGGATTTCTATCAGTATGCCGACGGGGCCGCGGTAAAGGCGATGGTAATCCCGCCGGATCGTTCGCGTTATGGCGCCTTCGACGCCCTTGGAGCGCTCTCCCAAGAGCGGCAGCGCGCCCTGCTCGAAGAGGCGGCCGCCAGGCCCGGAACGACCGGCGAGGAAGCCATGGTCGGCGCCTTCTACAAGGCGGCCATGGATGAGGCGGGCGTCGAAGCCCTGGGCGAGAAGCCACTGAGCGCGGATCTGGCGGCGGTCGCCCAGGCAAAGGATCGGACCGCCTTGGCCGCGCTCATGGGCAAGGCCAACACCGGCTATTTCGGCGCCTTGTTCGGCGTCGGTATCGCCCCGGACGCCAAGGCGCCGACGAAGTACGCGGTCTATCTGCAGCAGGGCGGGCTAGGACTGCCCGACCGGGACTACTACCTGACGCCCGCGTTCGCGCCGCAGAAGGCCAAGTATCAAGCCTATGTGGCCCAGATGCTGATGGCCATCAAATGGCCGAACGCGGAGATTCAGGCCAAGGCGATCGTGGATCTGGAAACCGCCATCGCCCAGGCCAGCTGGACGAAGGTCGAGGACCGCGATCCAGTCAAGACCTACAACGTTATGTCGCCGGCCGAGCTGACCGCCCTGGCCCCCGGGTTCCCGTGGCCGGCCTTCCTGGCGGCCGCGGACGTAGGGTCGGCGCCCAAGGTGGTCGTGGCCGAAAGGACCGCCTTCCCCAAGCTGGCCGCGATCTTCGCCGCCACGCCGGTGGAGACCTTGCAGGCATGGCAGGCTTTCCAGGTCGCGGATAACGCCGCGCCCTACCTCTCCAAATCCTTCGTCGACGCGAACTACGACATGCGCGGCAAGACCCTCCAGGGTCAGCCCGAGCAGAAGCCGCGCTGGAAACGGGCGGCAACACTGCTCGACGCGGAGATCGGCGAGGCCGTCGGCAAGGTCTATGTGGCGCGCTGGTTCCCGGCAGAATCGAAGGCCCGGATGGTGGCCCTGATCGGCGAACTGCGCGTGGCCCTCGCCGCCCGGCTGCAAAAGGTCGACTGGATGACGCCGGCGACGAAGGCCAAGGCGATCGAGAAGCTCGACAAGCTGACGGTCAAGGTGGGGTATCCCGATCGCTGGCGCGACTACAGCGCGCTTCGAATCACGCCGAACGATCTCTACGGCGATGTGGAGCGTGCCAACGCTTTTGAATGGGCGCGCCAAGTCAACCGCCTCCGCCAGCCGGTCGACCGGCTCGAGTGGGGCATGACGCCCCAGACGGTCAACGCCTACTACAACCCGCTGCAGAACGAGATCGTGTTCCCAGCGGCGATCCTGCAGCCGCCGTTCTTCGATCCCCATGCCGACATGGCCGTCAACTATGGCGGGATCGGCGGGGTGATCGGCCACGAAATGACTCACGGCTTCGACGACCAGGGCCGGCAGTTCGATGGATCTGGCGCCCTCACCGACTGGTGGGCGCCCGAGGACGCGGCGAAATTCACCGCCCAGACCAAGAGGCTGGGCGCCCAGTACTCGGCATTCACGCCGCTGGCCGGCGCGCACGTCAACGGCGATCTGACGATGGGCGAGAACATCGCCGATCTGGGCGGCCTGCTGCTGGGTCTCGACGCCTATCATCTCTCGCTGAAGGGCCGCCCGGCGCCGGTGTTCGACGGGCTGACAGGAGATCAGCGCGTGTTCCTCGGCTGGGCGCAGGTGTGGCGCTCGGCGACCCGGGATGAGGAACAGCGCCGTCGCTTGGCGGTCGATCCCCATTCGCCGCCGCGGTTTCGCGTGGACGGCGCCGTGCGCAACGTCGACGCCTGGTACGCCGCCTTCGACGTCAAGCCGGGCGACGCGATGTACGTGCCGCCCGAGCAGCGGGTTCGCATCTGGTAGTCACCAAAGCCAGAAACCCGGCGCGGGCGATCCCGCGCCGGTCCCTTAGGCCTAAAGCAAAGGGCGTTCCCTCCCCGAAACGCCGAAGATCGCAGGGCTCGTTAAGAGCGGCCCGGCGCATCCCGAAAATGGAGAGAGCGGCAAATTTATGCCTTTGTCAACGGCGTCAGGGCGTCGTTTGGGTGGAATTGACGCGAATTGGCAACCAAGATCGGTAAAATCTGGCGCTGTTCCGCTCAGCGAGCGCTGCCGTCAATCTCGCGCCGCGATCGCGACCGTCAGCCGGCGGCAGGCATGGCTACCCGCATCGAAGACATAGGTCGGGTGGGTGACGCTGACCGGGCCGACGGACGCCTTGGCCAGCGCCTCGGCGGCGGCGAAAAGGTCCGACTGAGCCACGAGGGCGCCGTTCGCCCGATCCGCCTGGCCGGGCTGGGCGAAAACGCTCACGGCGGCCCGCGCGGCCGCGTCCTGGGTCGCCGGCCACACTAGGCTGGCGATGGTGCGGCCCCGGGCGCGCGCCTCGAGAATACCCAGCAGGCTCCGGCACAACCCCAGCCGCGGGGCGTCCCATTCGGCCTGGAGGCTAGCCGCCAGCTGGGCCTCGCTGCGCAGGATGAGACCGTCGCTGACCACCCTCAGTCCATTGGCGGCGAGAGTCGCGCCGCTGGTGGTGATGTCCACCACCAGCTCGGCTGCGCCCGCGGCCGGCGCCCCTTCGGTCGCCCCTCCAGATTCGACGATCCGATAGTCGGCGATTGCGTGGTGCGCGAAGAAGGCGCGGGTCTGGCCCAGATACTTGGTCGCGACGCGCAGGCGCCGCCCGGTGCGCGCCAGATAGCGATGCGCCACATCGTCGATGTCCGCCATGGTCTCGACGTCGATCCAGCTGCGGGGCGCCGCCACCACGAGATCGGCGCGGCCGAAGCCCAGCGCCATCATCAGCATCACAAGGCCGTCGAGGGAGGGGCTGGCCTCGCGCAGGAGATCCTCCCCGGTGACGCCCAGGTGCGCGTCGCCCACGACCAGTGCGGCGGCGATGTCGCCGGCCGAAGCCAGCCGGACCTCTACGTCCGGCGCTCCGTCGAGGCTGGCGAGATAGCCGCGGGCCCCGCCGAGGGCGCGAAGTGTGAGGCCGCAATCGATCAGCCAGGCCTCGACCTGATCCTTCAAGCGGCCTTTGGACGGAATGGCGAGGACGAGCGGGCCGGTCACGGCCGCCCCTCGCGCCACGCCCGGCCAGGGCGGACCATGCAGCCCACCGCGCCGGTCGGCAGCGGCGTACCCAGGCGGGCCGGCAGGCTGTCGTAGCGCCCGCCGGCCGCGACCGGCTGATCGGCGCTCAGCGCCTCGCTGCGCACTTCGAACAGCACGCCGTCATAGTAGCCGAACGACCGCCCGAATGCTGTGGACAGACGCATCCGCTCGACCGGCGGTCCGTCGGCCTCGAGCGCGGCGAGGCGGCGCTCCCAGTCGGCCAGGGCGCCGCGCAGCGCGCCGCCGGCGCCGCCGGCCAGGGCCGCAACGGCCTTTAACGCCTCGGCCGGCGTATCAGCGATGGCGAGGAAGCGCTCGATCATGGTCTCTTGCGACGCCAGCAGGGCCGGGCCGGCGGCCAGCGCCGCCCGGTCGGTCAGGCGATGGACGATCTCGCCGGCCGAGCGGCCGCCGACTGGTTCGATGCCAGCCAGGGACCAGATCTCGGCGAGCACGGCCTCGGCATCGGTGCGCGGAAGCCCGGCGAGCAGGCCGGCCAGGAGATTGCGGGCCGGCGGCGCGTCGGGGACCGGCCCGCGCGGCGCCTGGCGTCCGTCTGGACCGGCCATTGCCCGCTGCAGGCGCGCGGCCCGCGGCGCCGGCACGTCGATGGCGTCCAGAAACGCGCCGTAGAGAGCGACGTCGCCTATCAGAAGCCCAAGATCGTGGCGCCCGCCCGCGGCGGCCGAGCGCCAGGCCAGGGCGGCCATCGCCGCGTCGGCCGAGGCCGCGTCGCCGGGCTCGAAGCGCTCCAGCCCGATCTGGAGGAACTGTTCGGCGCGCTCGGCGCCGGCGGGTGAGACGCGGAAGGCCGGTCCCTCGTAGCTATATCGTCCGGTAGAGTCCCCCGTCGCCGCATGCGCCTGAAGGGCGGCCAGAGTGAAGTCGGGGCGAAGACAGAAGTCTTCGCCGCCCGGCCCGAGCACGATGAAAAGGCGCTCGCGTAGGGCTTCGCCGGCCAGATCGAGAAACAGGCTGAGCGGCTGGGCGATGGGGGCGTTCAGGCGCGTTGCGTCCACCGCCTCGAACGGCGCGCGCATGGCCGCCAGCGCCGTCAACGGGACGGCCGCCTCCAGCCTCACTGGGAGGCCTGCACGATCCGCCGCACCGTCGCCACCAGCGCGTCGCGCGGCGCCGTGATCTGGCCCGGTCGCTCTTCGCGCCAGGCGCGGTTGTCGTCCACGGCGCCGGCCAGAGCCCGGCCCAGATCGAGGTCCTTCACGGTGATTGTGCCGGCGGCCAGCTCGTCGCCGCCCAGGATGACGGCCGCGGGCGAGAGGCGCCGATCGGCATATTTCATCTGCGCGCGCATGCCCGAAGCGCCCAGATAGACCTCGGCGGCGATACCGGCGGCGCGCAGCTCGGCGGCGAGGGCGAAATAGTCGCCCATGTTCGCCGCGTCGAAGGCGATGACCACCACGGGACCCCGGTGCGGTGCGGCGCCGTCGGCGCCGACCGCAGCCAGGGCCGCCGCCAGGCGCGCGACGCCGAACGAAAAACCCGTCGCAGGGGTCCGCTCGCCGGTAAAGCGGGCTACCAGGTCGTCATAACGCCCACCGCCGCCGATCGCCCCGAAGCGGACCGCCTCGCCGGCGCTGTCTCGGGCTTCGGGGGTGAGTTCGGCCTCGAACACGGCCCCTGTGTAGTATTCCAGACCTCGCACGATCGACGGATCGAAGAGGGCGCGATCCTCGCCCACGCCCATGGCGGTCAAAGCGGTCCCGATCGCGGCCAGCTCGGCCAGCCCTTCATCGCCTTCGGCGGATCCGCCGATCACCTGCGCAAGCCGATCCAGGGTGGCCGCGCGGGCGCCGCGTCCGGCCTCGACGAAACCCAGCACCGCCTCGATCGCCGGGGTCGCCAGCTCGGCGCCTCTGGTGAAGGCCCCCGACTCGTCCCGGCGCCCGACGCCGAGCAGCAATTGGACCCCCTCCGCTCCGAGCCGGTCCAGCTTGTCCACGGCGCGCAGAACGGCCAGTTTCTGTCCGGCCTCCGTCACCCCGGCGGCGCTCAGCAAGCCGTTGAGGAGTTTGCGGTTGTTGATCTTTACCGCATAGGCGCCGGCGGGAAGGCCGGCTGCTTCATAGCCGTGCACGGCCATGGCGATGATCTCGGCGTCGGCCTCGGGCCGGCTCGAGCCGACCGTGTCGGCGTCGCACTGGGTGAACTGGCGATAGCGACCGGGGCCCGGCTTCTCGTCGCGCCAGACCGGCCCGAACGCATAGCGTCGGAAGGGCTTGGCAAGCTGCTCCCAATGCTCCGCCACGAACCGGGCCAGAGGGGCCGTGAGGTCGTAGCGCAGCGCCATCCACTCGTCGTCGTCGTCGCGCAGGGCGAACACGCCGGCGTTGGGCCGGTCCGCGTCGGGCAGGAATTTGCCCAGCGCGTCGGCGTATTCGAATGCCGAGGTCTCCAGCGGCTCGAATCCGTAGGTCCGGTAGACGCCGCTGACGGCCTCGAGAATGCGGCGCTCGGCGCCGAGGTCGCGCGCCCGTCGGTCCTGGAAACCGCGTGGCCCCCGCGCGCGCGGCCGGATGGGCGGCTCATCGGTCATGACGGCGCCGCTTAACGGGTCGGGGCGGGGCGGGCAAGGCGCGGCGGGGTCGTCATCCGGCCTCCTCGAAGGCGCGGACCAGGATCGCGGGCGTGAGCAGTTGGGGCAGCACCTTCGGGGCGCCGGCGCCCTTGGGGTAGAGCAGGTAAAGCGGCACCCCGATGCGGCCCTGGTCGGCCAGGGCTTTGGCGATGGCCGCGTTGCGGTTGGTCCAGTCGGCGACCAGATAGGCGCCGCCGGCGCGCCGCTGTGCCGCCGCGACCTCCGGGCTGGAGAAGGCGACGCGCTCGTTGACCTGGCAGGTGACGCACCATGCGGCCGTGAAATTGACCAGAACGGGCCTTCCGGCGGCGTGCAGGGACGCCAGCGCCTCCGGACTCCAGGGCGCGCCGACAAGGGCGCCGGCTGCGGCCGCGGCCGGCGTCCCGGCCTGGGCGGCCTGAGGCGGGGCATAGCGGCCGGCGGCGACAGCGCCGACGCTCAGGCTCAGCGCGGCCGCCGCGGCAAGCGCCAGGACTACGCCTCGACCTCCCAGGGCCCGGCGGCGCTGGGCGAGGCCGAACAGCCAGGCCGCGAAGGCCAGGACCACGGCGGCGGCCAGGAGGCGGGCGAGCCCGGCCGGGTCGGTCTGCTGCGCGAGGACCCAGGTCAGCCAGGCGGCGGCGGCGTACATCGGAAACGCCAGGGCCTTTTTCAGTCCGTCCATCCACGCGCCCGGCCTCGGCAGGCGACGCATCAGGGCGGGGCTGAAGGCGATCAGGGTGAAGGGTGCGGCGAAGCCGAGCCCCAGGGCCGCGAAGACCGCCAGGGCGACCGCGGGCGGCTGGGTCAGGGCGAAGCCCAGGGCCGGGCCCATGAAGGGCGCGGTGCAGGGGGCCGCCACCACCACGGCGAGCACGCCGGTCAGGACCGAGCCCAAGGTCTCGCCGCGCGCCGCCAGACCGGCGCCCAGGCCCTGGACCGAGGCGCCCACCTCGAACAGGCCCGAGAGATTGAGGGCGGCGCCCAGCATGACCAGGGCCAGAACCGCCACCACCCATGGCGACTGCAGCTGGAAGCCCCAGCCGATGGCGCTTCCCGCCGCGCGCGCGGCGATCAGGACCCCCGCCAGAGCCAGGAAGGTGATCAGGACCCCGGCCATGAAGGCGAGGCCCTGGGTGCGGGCGCCGCCGCCCGCGTGGCCGGTCAGGGCCGCCGCCTTGATCGAGAGGATCGGGAAGACACAAGGCATGAGGTTGAGAATGAGGCCGCCCAGCAAAGCGGATGCGACGGCCAGGGGCAGCCCCAGGCTCGCCGCCGGCCTCTGCGGCGTGAGCGTTCCCAGGCCCGCCGCGCCGGCCGGCGGCGGCCCTTGCGTGGCGGTCACCTCATAGGCCTTGGCGTCGACGACGAGCACACCTGAGGCTTGCGCCGGGGCATGGCCCGCGCCAAAGGCGGCGCCCTGGGTCATGGTCAGGGTCAGGCCCCGAGGCCCCCGCTCCACGCTCTGCGGTTTGCCATGGTCGATCAGCTGGTCGTCGTACGGATAGAAATAGACGTCGGAAGGGGCGCCGCCGGCGAGCGCCTCGCCGCTGACGGCCAAGGTGAGCTTGCCCGGGGCGGGATGGAACGTGGCCAGCAGGCCCCCGGGCTTGGGCGCGTCGGCCAGGGCGCTCGCCAGCACCGGCCCCCAACGCGGATCGGCCGCCGGAACGCCGGCCACGACGGGCAGGGCGAGGCTTAGGCGCGCGCTTCCGGGCACGCACACCTGGGCGCAGACCAGATAGTCGACGGCCGCCGTTAGGGTAGCCGCCTGGCCGGCCTTCGCGCCCGCCGGGACCTCGATCGGGACCGGCAGAAGAGCGCGGCCCTCGTAGCCGTAGTTCATGATCGGCCCGACCGGCAGTCTGTGGGGCGCGGGCCAGACGATGTCTCCGGCGCGCCAGCCGCCAGGCAGGCTCCAGGCAATCCGGGTCGCTTCGCCCGCGTCGCCGGGATTACGCCAATAGGTGTGCCAGCCCGAACCCGCGTCGAGGATGACGGCGACATAGACCGTCGATCCCGGCGCCGCGCCGGTGGTCTGGGCGACCAGTCGCGCCACCACGTGCGGAGTGGTGTCGGACGCCGCGCGAGCCCCCGGCGCGAAGAGCGTGGCGGCGAGGGCGAAGGCGGCGGCGAACAGGCGGAACATGGTCCGCACCCTAGTCCCGAAGGACCCGGTCAGTATACCGTGCGACCGGCCCTGGGCCTTTCGGCGGGGGCGGAGAACACCGCGTTCAACTCTCCGCCGCTGCGGCTGACCACCACCAAGCCGTCGCCGGCGGCGACGACGGTGGCCGGCCCTGGCCGGGTGACCACCTCTCCGTCGCGATGGTTGATCTGGACGACGAAGAACGCGCCTCTGCCTCGGCCCTCGAGAGCTTCGATCGTGGCGCCCGCCGCCGCCGAGCCCTCGCGCGCCACCACCACCTCCATCGACAAGCCCAGATCACGCAGCACCTTTTCGAAGTCGCGCATGCGTTCGGAGCCGCGGATGAAGCGGGCCGTTTCAGGAAACAGGATCATTTCGGCGATGCGCTCGGCGCCGATGTGGGTGGGCAGGACCACCCGGTCGGCCCCGGCCTGGACCAGCTTGGTCTCGGTGGACGGGGCCTCGCCCCGGGCGATGATCTCGAGCGCCGGATTGAGGCTGCGGGCGCTGAGGGTGATGAACACATTGGCCGCGTCGTCCGGGAGGACGGTGGCCAGGATCCTTGCCCGCGCCACGCCGGCCGCGACCAGAGCCGCCTCGTCGGTGGCGTCGCCCTGTATCGCCAGATACCCGAGCTCCCGCGCCTCGGCGAAGCGCTTGTCGCCACGCTCGAGGATCACGAACGCGGCCCCGCCGGCCGCCAGGTCCTTGGCCAGCATCAGGCCGATGCGGCCGAACCCACAGACGATCACATGGCCCTTGAGCTTGTCGATGTCGTTCTTCACTCGATTGGATCCCAAGAGTTGCTGGATTTGCGATATGGTCAGGGCCTGCACCAGGGCGCCTGTGACCAGGATCATGCCGGTGCAGCCCAGGATCATGGTCGCCACCGTGACCCAGTGCAGATACGGGGTATCGACCGGCCTCACCTCGCCGTAACCCACGGTGTAGACCGTGAGCAGCACCATGTAGAGCGCGTCGCCGAAGCTCCATCCGGCGCGCATGTAGGCCCCCGTCGCCACGGCCACCACCGCCAGCACGAAACCGACGATCGCCGCCAGATTGCGCAAGGGAGACGCCGTCAGCCCGTTCATACCCATCCGCCCCGCCGGCGAGCCGGCCGCCCCGCCGGAGCCTAGCGCCGCCGATTAGGCGGTGAAAGCGGCGCTTGCCTTAGCCCGTCGCGCCAAGCCATGATCGCCGCCGATTTGACCTGGAGCCGCCGATGCCCGCGCCGTTCGACGACATCGAGATCGGCACGGTGGTATCGCTGGGGGTGGCGATGGTCGAGGAGGCGTCGCTGGCCGCTTTCATCGCCGCGTTCGCGCCCGGCTGGACAGCCGACCGCGGCGCCCCGGACACCATGGTGTTCGCCCTATGGTCGCGCCTGGACGCGGAAGCGTCCGCCGCCTGGCCGCAGACCAAGCGGGTGGGGGTCGACGCCTTGCGCTGGGCGCGCAATCCGCCGGCCGGCGAGCTGCTGCGCGGCCGGATGACCGTGTTGGGCAAGGATCCGGTGGGCGACGGCAAGGGCATCGTCATCGCCCAGCACGACCTGCTCGACGAAGCCGGACGCCTCGTCTTTTCATGCCTAACCCGCAGCGTGTTCGCCCGCTGAGGGTGGGGCGGCTGCTTGGCATGGCCACTGCCTGAGCACCGGGTGACCCTAGACCTATTTGCGCGGCGCGCGCGCAATCCTTTCCGCCCACACTATTGCATTTTGCGATATTGCGCAACTCGGGTCTTTGCGCCCTGATCGCGACGACGCTTCCGGGCCTCTTAGCCGTGATCTGATCCTGGCCAACTAGGCGTAGCTCTCCGTCATCGCCGAATAGACCAGGGTGCGCAGGTCGCGACGCAGGGTGAGGCGGGCCTCGGCGCCGATCACCTGGGTCATGAACACCACGGCCAGATCCTCGGCCGGATCGATCCAGAACGCCGTGGCCGCCGCCCCGCCCCAGAAGTATTCGCCGAGGCTTCCGGGGAGGCGCGTGCGGGCGACATCGACGTTCACGCCGCAGCCGATCGAAAAGCCGATGCCGGCATAGCCCGCCTCGCTGAACAGGCCGGGCGGGGCCATGGACTCCAGATCCTGACCGCCCGGCAGGAAGTTCAGGCTGAACAGGGCCACGGTCTTGGGGCTCAGGATGCGCACGCCTTCAAGCGCCCCGCGGTTCAGCATCATGCGGCAGAACCGCATATAGTCCGCCGTGGTGGAGACGAGCCCGCCGCCGCCCGATTCCAGAACCGGCGGCCTGGCATAGGTGCTGTCCTGAGCGTCGTCCTGGAGATCGAGTTTGCCGCCCTTGGCCGGCTGGTAGCAGGAGGTGAAGCGCGCCAGTTTCTCGGGCGGGCAATGGAAACCGGTATCGACCATGCCCAGAGGCTCGAACAGGCGCGTGCGCAGGAATTCGCCGAAGCTCATCCCAGAAAGCTTCTGCACCAGGTAGCCCATCACATCGATCGAGACCGAATAGTTCCACGCCGTGCCGGGCGAAAACTCCAGCGGCAGACCGGCCAGCTGTTCGATCATCTCGTCCAGCCCGCCCGGGGTCTGGAAATCGTTGATCTTGAGCTTGCGATAGGCGGCGTCGATGCTGGTCCGCATCAGAAAGCCGTAGGTCAGGCCGCTGGTGTGAGTGACCAGATCGACCACCTTCATCGGTCGCGCCGGCCGGGTGGTGATGAAGCTGGGCGGCTGACCGGCCAGCAGGGTGGGAACGCCGCTCGCGTAGACGCCGAGGGTCTTCCACGCCGGAATATGGGTCGCCACATCGTCGTCCAGCCCGATTAACCCCTCCTCGGCCAGCATCATCATGGCCACCGAGGTGATCGGCTTGCTCATCGAATAGATACGGAAGATGGCGTCCTCTGCCATCGGCTTGCCGCGCTTGAGATCCATCTGGCCGGCCATGCCGGTGTGGGCCAGCTCGCCGCGGCGCCAGACCTGGGTGATGAAGCCGGGCAGGGCGCCGCTGTCGACATAGCGGCGCGTCATCACCGCATCGAGCCGCGCCAGGCGGTCGGACGAGAGGCCTACGGATTCGGGTTTCATGTCGTCTGCTTCACCATTCTGGAGGGTTTGGCTAAACCAAGCATCATGTCGTCACCCCGTCGAGTCGCGGACGCCGCCACGCCGCCTCAGATCCTGGCGGCGGTGGTCACCTACAACCCTGACGGCGACCTGAAGCGCAATCTTTCGGCTCTGCGGGCGCAGGTCGACGCCGTCACGGTGATCGACAACGGCTCGGCCAACCTGCGCGATGTTGAGCGCGCCGCGCTCGAGACCGGCTGCGAGCTCGTGCGCAACGGGGCCAACCTCGGCATCGCCGCGGCTCTGAGCCAGGCGGCGCGTCTGGCGCAGGCGCGTGGATACGCCTGGCTGGCCACGTTCGACCAGGACAGCCTGCTCATGCCCGACGCCATCGCCGCCCTGCTGAACGTGCTCGACGGCCACCCGGAGCGCGACCGGATCGCGGTCATGGCCATGACCCGCCGGGACCGGGGCACCGGACGTGACTATCACTTCCGTTGGGATATCCTCAATCAGACGCCGGTGTGGCAATCGGTGCGCACGACCATCACCTCGGGCAGCCTCGTGCGCGTCGCGGCGTTCGACGATGTCGGCCTGTTCGACGACGCCCTGTTCATCGATTCGGTGGATCACGAGTTCTGCCTGCGCTGTCGCAGCCACGGCTGGCTGGTGATCGAGGCGCGGGCGCGGCTGATGGATCATTCAATCGGCGCCTCCACCGAGCACAGCTTCCTCGGCTATCCGATCACCTGCATGAACCAGTCGCCGACCCGGCGCTACTACATCACCCGCAACCAGCTCGAGGTGTGCCGGCGCTATGCGTTGAAGGATTTCGTCTGGTCGCTCACCGGCCTCTATGTGCTGGCGGGGGGCAGCGTGCTGACTGTGATCTACGAGCCGGATCGCTGGGCCAAGTTCACGGCCATGCTGGCGGGCGCCCGCGATTTCGCCCTGCGCCGGTTCGGCCCGCGCGCGGGCCGCCCGGCCCTGGCGGCGTCGGCGGCCATGGCCTAGGCTCGCCAAACGAAGGGGAGCGAAGGGAAGAACGCCATGCTGTCTTGGAAGGTCGGCGAGGTCACGGTCACCCGCATCGTCGAGATGGAGATGCCGGTCTCCTGGAGCGAGAAGCACCCGTTCCTTGCCGAGGCGACGCCGGAGGCTCTGCGCCGGATCCCCTGGCTCTATCCCCACTTCGTCAACGGCGAAGACCAGATGCTGCTCTCGATCCACGCCCTGCTGGTGGAGGCGCCCGGCCTCAGGCTGGTGGTCGACACGTGCATCGGCAACGATCGGCCGCGCGCCTTTCTGGGCGGTCGGGCTCTGGCGACGCCGTTCCTGGAGCATCTGGCCGCCGCCGGCTGGTCGCGCGACAGCGTCGACGCCGTGGTGTGCACCCACCTGCATGTGGACCATGTGGGCTGGAACACGATGCTGGAAGACGGCCGCTGGGTTCCGACCTTTCCCAAGGCGAGATACCTGATCGGGCGTCGCGAGCTGGAGCACTGGCGGGCCGCTGGAGAAGGTGAGCACCACGCCATACTGGCGGATTCGGTGCAGCCGGTGCTCGACGCCGGGCTGGCCGAGCTGGTGGAGATGGATCACGTGATCTCCCCCGAGATACGGCTGCAGCCCACGCCTGGGCATACGCCCGGCCACGTCAGCGTGGCCATCGAGTCCAAGGGCGAGCGCGCGGTGATTACCGGCGACATGACTCACCACCCGTGCCAGCTGGCCCATCCCGACTGGTCGCCACCGTTCGACAGCGACCCGATCGCGGCCGCCGCGATGCGCGCGAGCCTGTTCGCCGAATGGGCCGACGCTCCGATCCTGGTCATCGGCACGCACTTCGCCGCGCCCACCGCCGGCCGGGTGGTGCGCGACGGTGCGGCGTTTCGCCTCGTAGCCTGAGCGGCCCCCAGGGCGTAGCGCGGCGGGGTGAAACCCGCGCTCAAGGTCCTGGCCGTCGCGGCGCCTCTCCTGATCCTGGCGGCGTGCGCGGCCGGCGGCGTCGATTCGCACCGCGCGGCCCAGGCGAATCCCCTGTTGCAGCTGGTGCTGGGCCTCTGGCACGGCATCATCGCGCCGGTGACCCTGGTGGCCGAGATCGGCCGCGAGATCGCGCCCAAGATGTTCCCCTGGAGCTTCCGCTTCTATGAGAGCACCCACAGCACGGTGCTGTATGACATCGGCTTCTATGCCGGCCTGCTGGGGGCGCCGACGGTGGTCCTGCGACGCTGGGATTCACGTTGAGCCCGCCTGCGGCTCTTGCGCTCGGCGCGCGCCGCGATAGGTGAAGGACTCCGCAGCCAGCGCGAGCCCCTCCGCCGATGACCGATCCGTTCCAGCCGCTCTCCTTTGCGCGCGGCCCCGCCATGGCCAACCGCTTCATGCTCGCGCCGCTGACCAACACCCAGAGCCATCCTGACGGGCGGCTCTCCGACGAGGAGTTTGCCTGGCTGACCTACCGGGCCGAGGGCGGCTTTGGCCTGGTGATGACGTGCGCGGCGCATGTCCAGCGCGAGGGCCAGGGCTTTCCCGGTCAGTTGGGCGTGTTCGGCGACGAGCATCTGCCCGGCCTGACGAGACTGGCGGCGGCGATCAAGGCCAAGGGCGCGGTGGCCTCGGTGCAGCTGCACCATGCTGGCATCCGCTCCCCGGCGGCCCTGATCGGCCAGACGCCGGTCGGACCTTCGGACAACGCCGAATTCGGGGCCCGGGCGTTGAGCGAGGGCGAGGTGGAGACCCTGATCGAGGACTTCATCGCCGCCGCGGTGAGGGCCGAGCGCGCTGGCTTCGACGGCGTCGAACTGCACGGGGCGCACGGCTATATCCTTTGCGCGTTTCTCAGCCCGGAGACCAACACCCGCACCGATCGCTGGGGCGGCTCGGCGGAGAACCGGGTCCGCATCGTGCGCGAGATCATGGCCGGCGTGCGCGCCCGCACCCGGCCCGACTTCCAGCTCGGCCTGAGGCTCTCGCCCGAGCGCTTCGGCCTGCGCTTCGGCGAACAGCGCGATCTGGCCGGCCAGCTGCTGGCGAGCGGAGAGCTGGACTATCTGGACATGTCTCTCTGGAGCACCTTCAAGCCGCCGATGGAGGAGGCCTTCGCCGCCCGGCCGCTGATCGACTGGTTCGCCGAACTTCCGCGCGGAGACACCCGCCTGGGCGTGGCCGGCAAACTGCTGAGCGCGGCCGACACGCGCCGGGCCCTGGAGCACGGAGCGGATTTCGCCGTGATCGGCCGGGGCGCGGTGCTGCACCACGACTTTCCACAGCGGGCGGCCGCCGATCCGGACTTTGCGGCGATCGGCCTGCCGGTGACCCGCGACTACCTCACGCGCGAGCGGCTCTCGCCGAGGTTCATCGACTATATGGACGCCTGGAAAGGCTTCGTCGCCGCGGAGCCCGTGCCGGCCTGACGCCCCTTCTCCCGGCGGGAGAAGGGGGTCGGCTTTCGGCGCAATCGAAGGGGTGTGGAGGCCGGAGGTTCAGGCCGGAACGGGCGTCCGGCGGCGGCGCATCGCCGCGCCGACAAAGCCGACGCCGCCCAGCATCAGCGCCCAGGTGGCGGGCTCGGGAACACCGCCGGCCAAGTCGCTGACGCCGATCTGGATGCCGTGCCAGTTTTCTGAGGTATCGGTGAACGAGAGGCTGGTGAAGGAGCCCTTGAATTCAAGCACTCCGGTGGTTTCACCCGAACCGAAGAAGCCGGTATTGTTCCCGTTGGGCACGAACGTGCCGCAGCCCCAGTAGCCGCAGCCCTGGCTGACGATCGCGAACGGGGCGCTGAAGTTGACCGTATTGCCATTCCAGCTGTTGAAGGCGATGAATACATCCTTCACCGCGTGATCGAAGCTGATCGTTTTCAGGCCACCGGCGTTGAGCGCGATGATGTCCGACCCGACCGGACGGTTGACGACGCCCTGGGTGTAGCCGAGGTCGACCCAGTAATCGGTGCCGGCGCCGTTCAATTGGTCAAAGGCGCGGCCGCCGGTGTCGGTGTAGGTCACGCCAACGGCGCCCGAGGGCGCCGCGATCGAACCATTAACGCTGAGGTTCGTATCGGAGGTGAGGCTGGCCCAGGCCACGGTCACAGCGTGGGCGCCGCCGGCCGTCAAGCTCGCGGCGCCAAGCGCCAAAGCCGCCATCGCCTTGCGAAAATCGGTCACGAAAAAGCCTCCCTTGATTTGATTTTAGGCAGTTAGCATGGCGCCGGCGGCCACGCCAACCCGGCGCGGCCCGAATCCAAACAACATCGCGGGCGTATCACGCTGCCTCGTCGCGCAAGCCGCCCGGGTGGGCGAGGCCGAACAAAGCCCAGGTCGAGGCCAGGATCGCCGCCAGGATCACCGCCGCCAAGGGCCGCGCCCCTCCGCTCGGCCAAGCGGTGACCAGCGCCGTAGTGGCGGTGGCGACCAGGGCCCCGGCTCCGAACGAGGCGCCGCCCATCAGGGCGGAGATGGACCCGGCGCGGTGCGGATCGACGTTGAGCGCGGCGGCGGTGGTGTTGGCCCCCACCAGGCCGAAGGAGGCGAGGACCAGAAAGAGCGGCGCGAGCACGCCCCACATGCCGCCCAGACCGGTGAAGGCGTCGAAGGCCAGCAAGGCGGCGCAGGCGATCGAGGCGGGCCGGGAGCGGGCCAGGATGGTCTCCGGCGAGTGGCGACGCAGCAGGTGGGCGTTGACCTGGCTCATGCCGATAAGGCCCAGCGCGTTGACGCCGAACACCCAGCCGAAATCCGTCGGCGAGACGCCGTAGGTCTGGATCAGCAATATCGGCGAGGCCGACACATAGGCGAACAGCGCCCCGCTGTTGAGGGCCCCGGCCAGGGTGTAGCCAACCAGCTCGCGGCTGCGTAGCAGGGCGAGATAGCCGCGCAGGGGATGCTCGCCCCGCGCCCGTTCAGCGGTCGCGCCCGAGCGCGTCTCCCGCAGGGAGAGCAGGGTCCAGAGGCCGATGGCGACGCCGAAGCCGGCCTGGATCCAGAAGATCACGCGCCAGCCGGCCGTAGTTACCAATAAGCCGCCGATCAGCGGCGCGACGATGGGCGCGACACCCATCACCAGCATCAGCTGGGACAGCACCCGGGCCGACTGCCGGTGGTCAAACCGGTCGCGCACGATGGCCCGGGCGATCACCGGCCCGGCGCAGCCGCCCAGGGCCTGAAACACCCGCGCCAGGGTCAGCATGGCCAGGGAGGTGGAGAGGGCGCACCACGCCGAGGCGGCGATATAGACGCCGATACCGGCGAACAGCGGCCAGCGGCGGCCCCAGCGGTCGGAGGCCGGCCCGTGAAAGAACTGCCCCACCGCCAGGCCGGCGAAGAAGGCGGCCAGGGTCGCCTGGGCGGCCCCGGGCCGGGCGTGGAACTCGGCCCCGATCGCCGGCAGGCTGGGCAGGTACATGTCGATCGAGAGGGCGGCGAACGCGGTCAGGGCGCCCAGTATGGCGACCGTGCCCCAGGGCGTTCGCTCTAACATGGCGGCGCGCTCCGCGACGAGGTTGACAAGGTCGGCCCGGGGGCCGGTAAATCGCGCCATGGACCAGGCAAACGACACTCCCGAGGTGCTCTACGACGTCGCCGAGCATGTGGCGACGATCACCCTCAATCGGCCCGAGCGCATGAACACGATCTCGCGCGAGATGCTGGATCTGCTCACGCAGCGCCTGCTGGAGGCCGAGGCCGACCGGGAGGTGCGCGCCGTGGTGCTGACGGGCACGGGACGGGCGTTCTGCGCCGGGCTCAACCTCGCCGAGGCGACCCGCTCTGGCTCTCCGGGCGGCATAGCCGACGGCGCCCGCGTGGCGACCGACCTCGATCTGCGCAACACCCCGCCCACAGTGCTCTACAACATGGGCAAGCCCACGATCTGCGCCCTGAACGGCTCGGCCGCCGGCTACGGCATGGATACGGCGCTGGGCTGCGACATCCGCCTGATGGCCCAGGGGGCCAAGCTCTCGGCCGCCTTCACCAAGCGCGGCATCGTGCCGGAATCGGGAGGCACCTGGTTCCTGCCCCGGCTGATCGGCTGGTCGCGGGCGGCGGAGATCATCTTCACTGGACGCACCCTGAGCGCGGAGACGTGCGTCGAGATGGGCCTCGCCTCGGCTGTCGTGGCGCCCGACGCCCTGCCCGGGGCGGCGCGGGCCCTGGCCCTGGAGATCGCCGCCAATGCGCCGCTGGCGGTGCAGGCGGCCAAGAAGATGATGCGCATGGGCCTGAACGAGACCTTCGACGACCACGTCCACCACGTCTTCCTGCAGCTCCTGCCGCTCCTCCGCACCGCCGACGCGGCCGAGGGCATGAAGGCGTTCATGGAAAAGCGCGAAGGGGTGTTCCAAGGCCGCTAGACGGCGCCTCGCCGGGGGCGCCAACCCAGGATTCGGCGGCGCTTTGGGCTGGGTTGTTGTCGCGCAGTGGCAAACGCTGCAAGAGCCTTCCCGTGCGCGGTGCGCGGCGTCTGGAGAGCGATGGGATGGCGATCAGTCGGCGGAGGTTCTTCGAGGAGCTGGCGGCTGTGGGCGGCCTCTCCCTGGCGGTCGCGGGCATGGAGGCGCTGGGGTTCGGGTTCGCCTCGGCCCAGACCGCGCCGCCGGTGCTGACCGGCAAGGGCAAGGGCGTCAAGGTGGTGATCCTGGGCGCGGGCCTCGCCGGCATGACCGCCGCCTATGAACTGACCAAGGCCGGCTATGTCTGCCAAGTGATCGAGGCGCGCGGCTTCGCGGGCGGTCGCTGCCAGACGGCGCGCAAGGGCTTCAGCCACACCGACCTGATCGGCAACACTCAGGTGTGCGATTTCGACGAGGGCCAGTACATCAACATCGGCCCGTGGCGCATTCCGTATAATCACCGCTCGACCCTGCACTACACCAAGCTGTTCGGCGTGATGCTGGAATCGTTCGTCAACGACAACGACGCCTCCTACCTCTATTCCGAGAAGGGCACGGGGCCGCTCGCCGGCAAGCCGGTGCGGAAGGGTGCTTTGGCGACGGACGCGCGGGGGCAGGCGGCCGAGCTGCTGGCCAAGGCGGTGGGCAAGGGCGGCCTCGACACCGGCCTGACGATCGAGGATCGAGACCGGTTCGTCGCCTATCTGGTCAACCAGGGGCGGTTGGACCCCAAGACCCTCGCCTATGGACCCAATGAAGAGCGCGGCTACGACATCGCCCACGGGGCGGGGCTGGACCCGGGTCCGGGCCGGCTTTCGACGCCCTATCCGCTGGCCGACATCCTGCACACCGACGCCTGGAAGTCGCTGCTGCCGCTTGGCGATCACGAACAGCAGTTGACTATGCTGCAGCCGGTGGGCGGCATGGATCATGTCGCCAAGGCGTTCGAGAGCCGCGTCGGCCGGATGATCCGCTACGACGCCGAAGTCCAGAAGATTGCCCAGGACGAAGGCGGTGTGGAGGTCGTCTATTCGGTCAAGGGCGGCGCGCCAACCTCGATCAAGGGCGACTACTGCCTGTGCACCATTCCGCTGTCGGTGCTGCGCGGCATCGATGTGGCCGTGTCTCCAGCGTTCAAGACCGCCATGGCCGACGTGGCCTATGCCCCGGTGAACAAGATCGGCCTGCAGATGAAGCGGCGGTTCTGGGAAGAGGACCACTTCATCTATGGCGGCCATGTCTACACCGACCAGTCGGCGATCAATGTCATCTCCCTGCCGTCTAGCGGCTGGCAGGGCCAGAAGGGCGTGCTACTGGGCTACTACGCCTTCGGCGCCGACGCGGCGCGGATCAGCGCCAAATCGCCCAAGGACCGGGCCGCCTTTGCGGTGGCCGCCGGCCAGAAGATCTTCCCGGAATATGCCGAGAACTTCGAGACCGCGTTCTCGATGTCGTGGCATCTGGCCAAGTACAATCTGGGGGGCTGGGCCGAGTGGAGCGACGAAGGCCGGGCCACGGCCTATCCGGTGCTGTGCAAGCCCGACGGCCGGCTTTATTTGGCCGGCGAGCACATGAGCTATCTGGGTGGCTGGCAGGCCGGGGCGATCGAATCGGCCTGGCAGCAGATCGGAGCCATCCACGCCCGGGTGAACGCCGCATGAGGCGAGGCGGGATGATCCTCCGCAACGCCATCCTCGCGGCCGGCCTTGTCGCTGTCTCCAATTCGACACCGGCGCAAGACGCGCCGTTGGACGGCAAGGCCGAGTTCTTGGCCAACTGCTCGGCCTGCCATCAGGCGCAGGGCACCGGCATCAAGGGCGCTTTTCCGGCCCTGGCAGGAGATGCCTTCGTCGACGGCGACGCCCCGGCGGCGGCCTGGGTCGTGCTGAACGGCCGAGGCGGAATGCCGGCCTTCCGATCCGACCTGAGCGACGGCCAGATCGCCGCCGCCCTGAGTTATGTCCGCTCGGCCTGGGGCAATGCCGCGCCTCCCGTGACGGCGGCCGTCGTGGCCGCCGTCCGGGCCAAGGAGCCCGCCGCGCGGGCGGCGGGACTCCAGGCGCACTGACGTTTCTAGAACACGCCCGTCAGAAGGCTGACGATGCGGCCGTTACGCACGTCGATCAGGGCGATCTGGTTGTTCAGATAGATGTAACGCAGGCCATAGGGCGCCACCGGCAGACCGTAGAAGACGGGGTTGGACACGTAGTAGGTCCGGTACTGATAGGGGACGAAGCCGCCCACCGCCCAGCGATACCCGTACCAGCGCGGATCGGGGCGATAGTATCCGCGGCCCGGGGTGTACCAGAAGCCCTGGCGAGGACCGGCATAGTCGCGAAACTCGCTGCGGCCGCGCCACCACTGCGGGTTGCGCCGATCCCAGCGGTCCTGCGCCAACTGGGCGTTGCCCTGCCGCACGTCATTGCGATCGGAATGATAGGCCCGGCGATCGCGTTCGAGGCGGGCGCGCTCTGCAGGGTTGATCTGGCCGTCTCTCATGGCGCGCGCCCGGTCGTTATAGAGACGCCGGGAATCGTGGTTCAGATCCCGACGATCATGCTGAACATCGTGCTGCAGGGCGGTCTGAGCCGATGACAGCGCCGGCGCGGCCAGAACGGCGGCGGCGGACGCAAGCAGCAGAAGTGTTTTCACGTTCGTTCTCCTTATTGGGCCAACCCCCCGGTCTCAATCGGACCTTGGGGCGCCGCTCATGAACTCGGTCTGAACGCAAAGGTTCATCTCTGTTCACCACGCACGGCGCTCAGGTGTGACCGCGCCGAGCTTCGGGGGCAGCGTAATAACGTTCGATCAGACCTAGGTCAAAGGGCCTGCCGAGGCTCGCGCCGATCAGGGCCGCGATCTCCTGATCCGACCGGCCCGCGGCGCGGAGCAGATCGATCTCGTCGCTGATCATGCCGACGGAGGCCGGCATCGGAAAGGCCTCGGGCCCCAGGCCGAGCGAGCCGCGAAGCGCCTTCTGCACCGCTACCGCGTCTTCCACCGACAGGGTGGGTACATCCGTTGGCATGCGCGTCTCTCCCGTGCCGACCCAACGCCCGGCCGGCGCTCCTGGTTCTCCGCCGATCGCGCGGCTTGGCGCGGTGGCGGATCGCGGCCAAACTCCCCACATCGAAGACGCGCCGCGATGGCCGCGCCTGCACCTCGCCTGGAGTCTCCGCCGATGACCGAATCCACCGCCGAATACGTACCGCCCAAGGTGTGGCGCTGGGACAAGGAAAGCGGCGGTCGGTTCGCCAAGATCAACCGGCCGATCGCCGGGGCGACGCACGACAAGGACCTGCCCGTCGGCCGCCACCCGATGCAGCTCTATTCCCTGGCCACGCCCAACGGCGTCAAGGTGACGGTGATGCTCGAGGAGCTGCTAGCGCTCGGCCACGCGGGCGCCGAATACGACGCCTGGCTGGTCCGGATCAACGAGGGCGATCAGTTCGGCAGCGGTTTCGTCGCCGCCAATCCCAATTCCAAGATCCCCGCCCTGGTGGATCGCAGTGGCCCGGCCCCGATCCGGGTGTTCGAATCGGGCGCCATTCTGGTGCATCTGGCGGAAAAGTTCGGCGCCTTCCTGCCCACAGAGCCCGCGGCGCGGGCCGAGTGCCTGTCCTGGCTGTTCTGGCAGATGGGCAGCACGCCCTATCTCGGCGGCGGTTTCGGCCACTTCTACGCCTATGCGCCAACCAAGATCGAATACGCGATCGACCGCTTCGCCATGGAGGTGAAGCGCCAGCTGGACGTCCTGGACCGGCGGCTGGCGGAGAGCGAGTTTCTGGCCGGGGCCGACTACACCATCGCCGACATGGCCGTCTGGCCCTGGTACGGCGGGCTGGTGAAGGGCCTGATCTACGAGGCGGGCGAGTTTCTATCGGTGAGCGAGTACACGAACGTGAACCGGTGGACAGACGCCATCGCCGAACGACCGGCGGTGAAGCGCGGCCGCATGGTCAATCGCGTGTTCGGCGAGCCGTCGAGCCAGTTGTACGAACGTCACGACGCGGCGGATTTCGACACCAAGACGCAAGACAAGCTCGCCCCCGCCGAGCCCGCGGCGGCTTGAGAGGCGGCGCGCAGGCCTAGCCCTGGCGGGCCTTGAACCGCGGGTTTGTCTTGTTGATCACGTAGAGCCGGCCCTTGCGACGCACGAGCTTGCAGTCGCGATGGCGCGTCTTGAGCGTCTTCAGCGAGCTTCTGACTTTCATGGCGAACGCAATCCGGGGGCGGCAAACGGGGAGCGCGGTCGTATAGGGAGGGGCGGGCGGCAAGTCAATCTCGCCGGCCGCGGGGGCCGATGACCGATATCTTCCTTTCATACAAGGCCGAGGACCGCGCTCGGGTCGCGCCGATGGTGGCCGCGTTCGAGGCCGCGGGCTTGAGCGTCTGGTGGGACGTGCGGATCGAGGGCGGCGCCGCGTGGCGCGAGACGATCCAGCGGAATCTCGACGCCGCGGCCTGCGTGGTTGTGGTCTGGAGCGCCCAGTCGGTCGGCTCGGCCGGCCATTTCGTCCAGGACGAGGCGGCGCGCGGCCATCGCCGGGGAGTCTATCTGCCGGTAGCCCTGGATGCGGTCGAGCCGCCGCTGGGGTTCGGCCAGGATCAGGTGGTGAGCCTGGTGGGTTGGCGCGGCGACCCTGACGATCCGCGTTTCGCCGACGTGCTGGCGGCGGTCAGGGCGTTGATCAAGGGCGGACCGCGACCGGCCCCCAGCGCCCGCGGCGCGCGCCTGGCCGGCCGACGGCTGCTGGTATGGGGATCGGCGGCCCTCGCCGCCATCGCCCTGGCGGTGGTGGTGGCGCTGGCCCTCGTGCGGGCGCCGGCCAGCCACGCGCCGCCCGACAGCATCGCGGTGGCGCCGTTCGCCAATCTCGGCGGGGATCCGGGCCAGGACTATTTTGCCGACGGCCTGACCGAGGAGCTGATCGCGTCGCTCGCGCGCCTCGCGCCGTTGAAGGTGGCGGGCCGGACCTCTTCATTCCGGTTCAAGGGCGTCAAGACCGACAGTGCCGAGATGGGGGCGAAGCTCGGAGTCGTCTGGGTGCTCGACGGCAGCGTCCGTCGCAACGGAAGGCTGGTGCGGGTAAGCGCCGAGCTGGTGGAGGCCAAGACCGGCTATGCGCGCTGGTCGCAGAGCTACGATCGTGACCCTAGCGACGTCTTCGCCGTGCAGAGCGGCATCGCCCAGTCGGTGGCGCAGGCGCTCCAGGTGCAGCTGCTGGGGGCGGATATCGCCGATCTGAGCCTGGGCGCCACCTCCAGCCCGGCGGCCTATGACGCATATCTGCGCGGCCGGCGGTTGTTCGACCGCGGCGGCGGCGAGGCGACCTATCGCCAGGCCCTGGCGCAGCTGGACGACGCCATCGCCGCCGACCCCGCCTTCGCCGCCGCCCACGCCGTGCGCGCCCGCACCCTGGTGGTGATCGCCAACCAGTTCACGCCCGCGATCGGCATGCGCCGGGCCTATGACGCGGCGCTGGAGTCGGCGCGACGGGCGGTGCGGCTGGCGCCCGATCTGGCTGAGGCGCAGGCGGGACTGGCCTCGGCGCTGATCAACGCCAGGCTGGATTTCGAGGGCGCGAAGGCGGCCTATGCCCGCGCCATAGCGGCAGGTCGTGGCAACGCCGACGTCCTGACCGCCTATGGCGTGTTCGCGGCCCAGCAGGGCGACTTCCGGGGCGGTGTCGACGCCTGCGCCCGGGCGGTAGAACTGGATCCGCTCAATCCGCGCGCGTTCAAGGCCCTGGGCCTGGCGCTGATGGCGGCGCGGCGATACCCGGAGGCGATCGTCGCCATGCGGCGCGCCCTGGCGCTCAGCCCCGGCGTCAACGGCGTTCACGCCGCGATCGGCGATGCGCTCTTCCTACAGGGTCGGCTCGCCGAAGCCCGGGCCGAATACGGCCGTGAGCCGGCCGGCTGGTCGCGCGCCACGGGCGAGGCGATCGTGCGCCAGCGCGTCGGCGACTTTGCGGGGGCGAAGGCGGCGCTGAAGGCCCTGCTCGGCGACGATCCCGACGCCAGCGCCTATCAGGAGGCCCAGGTCTATGCCCAGTGGGGTGATCCGATCCGGGCGCTGGCGGCGCTGGACGCGGCGTTCAAGGTTGGTGACGCCGGGTTGGTGCTGCTGCGCACCGATCCGATGATGGACCCGCTGCGCGCCGATCCGCGCTTCGCCGCCCGGCTCGCCCGGCTGGCGACGCCGACCTGACCGCGGCGCGTTTTGCCGCTTGCGGTCTTTCCGCCCCAAGGCCAAGTTCCGCTATCGAATCACGAATTGGAGACTCGGCATGAGACCTCGCGTCAAATGACAGCCGCCGCCCCGCCCAAACCAGCGCCGACGCCGACACCGCCGGAAAAGGTCAAGCCGCGCCCCGATCACAACACCAATCCGCAGAAGAACGCCGCCTAGGGCCACGGCCGAACCGGATGCATCGCCGCCTGTTTCTGGCCCTGGCCTCGGCCGGCTTGGCCCGCTCGGCCAGCGCCCAGGCGCCCGCCCCCGCCGATCTGCTCGGCGCTTCGGGCGAGCCGTATTTCATCGATTGGCTCAACGGCTTCTACCCCCGGGCCCTGGCCGCGGGCGTGCCGCGCGCGGTGCTCGACCGGGAGTTTTCCGGCCTGATGGCCGATCCGCGGGTGTCCGCCCTCGACGCGCGCCAGCCGGAATTCTCTCGCCCGGTCGGCGACTATGTGAAGGGGGCGGTGAGTGAGGGGCGCGTGGCGGCCGGCCGGGCCAAACGCTCGTCGATCGGCGCCTTGGCAGGCATCGAGCAGACCTACGGCGTGCCTCGCGAGATCCTGATCGCCATCTGGGCGATGGAATCGGGTCTCGGGGCGCAGCAGGGCGACATGGACGTGATCCGCTCCCTGGCCACCCTGGCGGCGCTCGGCCGGCGACGCGCCTGGGCCGAGGGCGAATTGCTGGCCTGCCTGAAGATCCTGGCCGCCGGCGACATTCCGCGTGCGCGGCTGAAGGGCTCCTGGGCCGGGGCGATGGGACAGACCCAGCTGCTGCCGTCGGTCTATCTCTCCACCGCCGTCGATCGCGATGGCGACGGCAAGCGCGACATCTGGGGCTCGGCGCCCGACGCCCTGGCGTCGGCGGCGAACCTGCTGGCAAAGGCCGGCTGGCGGCGCGGTGAGGGGTGGGCGGTCGAGGTGCTGCTGCCCGCCAGTTTCGACCGCAGCCTTAGCGAGGGCCCCAAGGAGCCATTCGCCTTCTGGGCCGCCAAGGGGGTGAAGCGGGCCGACGGCCAGGCCTGGCGCGCGGCCGATCAGGCGGCGCCGGCGATGCTGCTGCTGCCGAGCGGGGCGGCCGGGCCGGCCTTCCTGGCTCTGCCCAATCATTTCGCGATCCGCGCCTACAACAATTCGATCGCCTATGCCTTGAGCGTTGGCCTGCTGGCCGACCGGTTCGCCGGCGGAGCTGGGGTGATCACGCCCTGGCCGCATGAGACGCCGCTTTCCCTGACCCAGAGGCTCGACGCCCAGACCGCCCTGGCGAAGCTGGGCTATAATCCCGGCACGGTGGACGGAGTAGTGGGCTTCAGCACCCGCCAGGCCCTGCGCGCCTGGCAGAAATCCAAAGGCCTGATGGCCGACGGCTACCTCTCGCCCGACATGGTCCAGCGCCTTCGCGCCGCTACCGCGGCCTGACTCGCCGCCGGCTAGACCTTTGCCTTGTCGCGTGTTTCGATCCGATGACCAGTCCCCAATTATCGGAACGCGCTCTAGACACTGCCGCCCTCGTCACTGCGCTCGAGGCTGGAGCGGGTCGTCTCCTCCTCAGTGGTGGGCTCTTTGCCGGCGCCGGCGAGGACGCCGTTGGCCAGGGCGTAGGTTAGCAGTCCGCTCAGAGCGAGCGTATTGACCAGGAACGGGGCCGGTCCCCAGGCGCCGTAGAGCAATACGAACAGCGGGGCGACCACGACATTGACGCCGTTGACCGCGGCGATCGCGCCGGCGGCGCGGGCCTGTTCGGCGCCGGTGACGGCCAGGGACGCGCCGGCGGTGAAGCCCGGTCGGCAGAAGCCATAGCCCAGGCTGGAGAGGGCATAGCCGATCACCACACCCGAATAGGATGGGGCGAAGGCGACCATCAGATTGGCGAGCGCAGCGATGCCCGCGCCCCAGCGCAGCAGATCGCGCGGGCCCATGCGGAACATCCGGATCAGGCCCCACTGCGCCAGCAGGCCGGCGACGGCCCCTGCCATCATCGCCACGGCGGTATAGCCCTGAGCCTGAAGCGGCGGCAGATGCAGCTTGTCGATGATCAGAAAGCCCAGGGTCTGGCCCTGGGCGGTCTGGCAGGCGGCCATCAGGAATCCGTATACCAGGAACGGCGTCAGCCGCGGATCGCGCAGCAGCGGCCGGGGACGCGCTTCGCTTGGCGCGTCCTCCGCCGCCACGACCGGCGGGCCTTTGGCTTCGGGCAGGCCGCGCGCGACGGCCACGAGCATGGCCCCGGCCATCAGCGCAAAGGCGAACATCGGCCCGGCTAGGCCCACCACCGGCAGGACGAACAGCGGCGCGATGGCCGGGCCTATGATGGTGCCCAGGCCGAAGGCCCCGGCGAGGCCCGCCATGGCCCCGGTGCGCTCGTCGCGATGGGTGCGGTCGGCGACATAGGCCTGGGTGGCCGGATTGGACGCCGCGCCGAACAGGCCGAACAGGGCGCGCGAGAGCAGAAACAGGACGAACACCACCAGCGGCGCCAGCCAGTGGCGCACGCCTACCCCGACCACCGCGCCGCAGCAGAGCATCGAGACCAGGAAGCCGGCCAGGCCGACCATGATCATCGGTTTGCGCCCGGCGGTGTCCGAACGCCTGGCCCAGAACGGCGAGCTCACGGCCCAGAGCAGCGCCGAGAGCGAGAAGATGGCGGCCACCAGATAGTCCGGGAAACCGATCGAGCGGCCGATGGCCGGCAAGACCGACTGCATGCCGGTGTTGCCCACAGCGATCACGATCGAGACCGCGAAGATGATGGCGAACGAGCGCCGGGGCAGGCGCGCTGCGAGGTCGTCGGGCGAGGGCATGGGGAGCTCAGACCTATCCGCAACCGTGATCACGGTCTCGTGAACTCTTTGCTTGCGTTCGATCACGAACGCGTCATATTGCCGCGCAGCGTCAGCGTTTGAGGGCGCGCCAATCTTACCCAAGAGGACCCGTGACCATGACCTCCACGTTCGTTCGTAACCTGCTCGTCGCCGGCGTCGCCGTCGCCGCGCTCTCCGTCGCCGCCTGCGCCAAGAAAGACACCGCCACCGCCGACGCCGCCAACGCCTCGGCCGACGCCGCCGCCTCGGCCTCCAACGCCTCGGCCGACGCCGCGATGGCTTCCAACACCGCCGCCACCGCCGCGATGGACGCTTCCAACAGCGCCTCCAACACCGCCGCCATGGCGCCGGAAGCGCCGAAGCAATAGTCTCGCGCTTCATTCGAGTTCGGTTTTCGGAAGGGGCCGTCCCTCGGGACGGCCCCTTTTTCGTGCCAGGCCGATGAGAGGGCCGCCGCGCTCGAGTCTTTACGGCGACCTCTATTTCTCCGAGCAGGACGGCCTGGCGGAGGCCCGGGCGGTGTTCCTCGCCGGGTGCGGCCTGCCGGAGCGCTGGACCGGCCGCGGCCGGTTTTGCGTTGGCGAACTGGGTTTCGGCACGGGCCTCAACATCGTGGCCCTGATCGATCTGTGGCGGCGGACGCGGGCGCCTGACGCGCAGCTCTCGATCTTCAGCCTGGAGGCCCATCACCTGAGCCGTGACGAGGCGGCCGGCGCCCTGGCCGCCTGGCCCGAACTCGCTCCCGTCGCCGATCGCCTGATCGGGGCGTGGCCCGGCCGCGCGCGGGGTTTCCACCGACTGGAATGGCCCGACCTGGGCGTCACGCTCGACGTCGCGATGATGGAGGTGGCGGCGGCGCTCGGCGGCTGGTCGGGGCAGGCCGACGCCTGGCTCCTCGACGGCTTCGCTCCGGCCCGCAACCCGGCCATGTGGACCGACGCGGTACTCAGCCTGGTGGCGGCGAGGTCGGCCCCCGGCGCCCGCGCGGCCACCTTCACCGTTGCCGGCCAGGTGCGGCGAGGCCTGGAAGCGGCGGGCTTCGCGGTGGCGCGCGCGCCCGGCTTCGGGGCCAAGCGAGAGCGCCTGGAAGCGACGTGGCCGGGCGTGTCGCCGGCGCCGCCCGCGCTGCCCCGGGTGGCAATCGTCGGGGCCGGCATCGCCGGGGCCTCCCTGGCGCGGGCATTCGCCGCCCAAGGGGCCGCGGCGCGGGTGTTCGACCAGGCGGGACCGGGCGCTGGCGCGTCCGGCGGCTCGGCGGCCCTCGTTTCGCCCCGGCTGGACGCGGGCCTGGGGCCCCAGGCGGCCCTGTTCGCCCAGGCCTTCGCGCGCGCGGTCGATCTCTACGGCCAGGCCGGCGAAGCGGTGATCGCTGGCGGCGCGCTGCAGCTGGCAATCGGACCCAAGGACGCGCGCCGCTTCGCCGCCATCGCCGGGGCCGACCTGTTCGAGCCGGGCTCAGCGCGCCTGGCCGACGCGGCGGTGGCCTCGGAGCGGCTGGGAGAGGCGGCGCCCGGCGGACTGTGGCTCGACCACGCTCTGGTTATCGAGCCCGCCCGGGTATCGGAGGCTTGGCTGCCGGCGGTGGAGACGGCGGCGGTCGCCGAGGTTTGTCACGAAGATGGCGAGTGGCGGCTGCTCACGGCGGACGGCGAAGCGCTGGCCAGCGCCGAGGTCGTGTGCCTGGCCGCCGGCATGGCGAGCGGGCGTCTGACGCCGGGACTGCCGCTCACGGCGGTGCGCGGCCAGGCGACGCGCCTGACCGGCCCGTCCTGGCCGTTCGCGGCCCTGTTCGGCGGCTGGGTCATGCCGACCCGCGACGGTGTCCTGATCGGCGCCACGCACGACCGGGGCGACGAGGCGACCGACACCCGCCCGGAGGATCACGCCCGCAATCTGGCCGCCCTTGCCCAGGTGCTGCCCGGCCTCGCCGCCCGTCTCGCCGGCATCCTGCCGGCAGCCGAGACCGGGGTGCGCGCGGCCACGTCGGACTACCTGCCCCTGGCCGGAGCGGGGCCGGAGGCGGCGGCGGGGCTGTTCGTGCTGAGCGGCCTGGGCTCGCGCGGGTTCACCCTGGCGCCCCTGCTGGCCGAACACGTCGTCGCCCTGGCGCTGGGCGCGCCCTCGCCCCTGCCGCGCGATCTCGCCGCCCTGGTCGACCCCGCGCGCTTCGCGATGCGCGCGCTCCGGCGGCGGGGTGAATCCAATCGGGTCGCCGCGCGTTGAAGGCGCAAGGAGAGCCTGCCGTGCCCGAGACCCGCCGCTTCCGCGTCCACGCCCGCCACTTGGAGCGGCATCAAGCCCGGGTGGTCAGCGAGGCCAGCTTCGAAGCCGCCGCGGTGGCCTATGCCGAGGATCTCCACTCGTCCTCCGACGAGGCGGCGGTCAGCCTGATCGTGCGCGACCTGGCCAGCGGGGGAGCATTGCTTCACCGTCGATCTGATGAGCGGCGAGACCGGCGCGTGCGCCTGAGGCGAACGAATCAGGCGCCCGGCCGTTAGCTCCCTGTCGCGGCGCGCCACGGCGCCGCTTGGAGAGACGATCATGGCCTATCGCCCGACCTGGCAGGGTCACCTGCGGCTGTCGCTCGTCACCTGCCCGGTGGCGCTCTACACGGCCACCAACGCCGGCGGCGACGTGCATTTCAACCTGATCAATCCCAAGACCAATAACCGCATCAAGATGATCACCACCGACCCGGACACCGGGCCGATCGATCGCTCCGACCTGGTCAAGGGCTATGAGGTGGATAAGGGCCGCTACATCCTACTCACCGACGAGGAGATCAAGTCGGTCAAGCTGGAGAGCACCAAGACCATCGATATCGAGCGTTTCGTGCCGGCGGCCGACATCGACCGCATCTATTGGGACAACCCCTACTACCTCGCCCCGGACGGCAAGCTGGCGCAGGAGGCGTTCGGCGTGATCCGCGAGGCCATGGAGAAGTCGGGCCAGATCGCGCTCGGGCGGATCGTGCTTTCGACGCGCGAGCGGCTGCTGGCTCTGGAGCCGCGCGGCAAGGGCATCCTCGCCTATTCGCTGCGCACGGACGAGGAGGTGCGCAAGGCCGACGAGATCTTCGGCGCGATCAGCACCGCCGACCCGGACCCCGGCATGATCGCCATCGCCAGGAAGATCATCGAACAGCAGGAAGGCCCGTTCGATCCGAGCCAGTTCGTCGACCGCTACGAAACGGCGCTCAAGGCCCTGATCGCCGACAAGCAGAAGGGCCACGCGCCGGTGGCGTCGGCCGAGCCCGAGGACACCAACGTGATCGATCTGATGAGCGCCCTGCGCGCCAGCCTGGGCGGCAAGGGCAAGACCGCCGCCCTGTCCAAATCCAAGCCCGCCAAGCCGGAAAAGCGGGCCAGGCGCGCGGGCTAGGTCTCGCCGCCGGCTTTCGCGAACGCCCGACGCGCGGTTTCTACGGCGGCGGCGGCGGACCGGCGATCGGCGACATAGGCCTGCCGGGCCTCCTCACGCTCAGCGTCGAGCGCCGCCTGCCGGTCGCGCAGACGGGTCTCCTCCCGCTTTCGGCGCTCGTCGAGCCCGCGCAACGCCGCCTCGGCGCAGTCCAGGGCTTTGCGATCGGGCGGCGGCCGGGAGGGAGTGGGCGAAGCGGGCGCGGGCCTGGCCTTGGATCGGGCCAGAGCCTTCGCCGGGGCTTTCGGCGCTTTGGGCCGGCTGGTCGGCTCGACCTCGAACGGCGCGCCGGAGCCGACCGCGCGGCGCAGCGGGACGCCCGGATGCGCCAGGGCCGCCGTCACCGCCGACGCATTCTCCGCGATCCTGGCCTCGCCGCCCGCGAACAGATCCTGGCGCACGCCCCACGCCCGCAACGCCGCCGCCCGGCTGGGCGTGGCCACCACCGAGTCGTAGAATCCGAACTGGGCCGCGAAGACTTTCAGCCGGGGAGCGGAGCGGGAAGGTTTATGGCCCACTTTGGTGCCTGTCCGTTGGGTCGGAGTGTGGAAGTAACCGACGTCAATTTAGAGTGGCGGTCGTGCCCCTCGAAATTGCGTCCTAGACCTCGCGAAAGGCGAACAGCTCATCACTCAGTCTCCAATCACCGAGCCCAGGATGCAGTTGCCTTTTAGACGAGGTCAAGCTCAGGTTGTGAAAGGCTGTTTTGTCCCCGAAAATTTCCGTCAGGAGCCGGCGGCTACCCGCGCCAGGGTGAGTTAACGCTGCGGCGCCGCTCGCCCCTGAAAAGATGCCTGACGTATCAAGCAGCGACGGCTGCGTGTCTACGTGTCCACATGAGGACACGTCCGCATTTGGTTTTTGTCCCCCCTGCTCTACCGGGCCGGTTAGCCTCGGGACGCCGTCAGTCCCGGCCCTGAATGCGTGGCGCTTTTGCCTTTTGTCGGTCCAAAATGGCCGTGCGGAGCTGCTCGAACACCGGTCGGGGAAGCATTCCGTAGGCATACTCTCCAGGCTGGCCGGGAATGGCCCGCAGATCGTATCCGGGCCACCCAAACCGATTGAGCTCGTCCAGTCGTAGCCAGTGACGGTGGCCGTCGAGTCCGAGCGCTCGGCAGATCGCCGGTGGGATCTCAAAGGAGTCTGACTGATCATCCGGTGGCGCATGGGTGATCGGTGCGACGATCACCGCGATGTCGCCGTTCTCGTGACGGGGAGCCGCGACGACAATCGCGCAGGGCCGATCCTTCGAGCCCTCCTCGGCGCCGGCATCCTTCTCGTGGCTCCAGAGGAAGCTGTAGCGGATAACCAAGCCCGGCTTCGCGGCCGGAAATGTCACAGAGCTTCGACGCCGTATTCGGCGGCTTCGATGTCGGCGACGATGTCATCGCTCAGCGCGCCGACCAGGAGGACTTGCCGCTCACGCGCCTTGAGCTTTTCGTAGTGCTCAAGCTCGCTGGCCGAGAGGTAGCCGCCGACGATGCGGTCATGGCTGGTTACGACGATGACCTTGGTGCGGATCGCCTCGTCCTGATAATGTGCAAAATTGCGCGCGAACGTCGTCGCGCGCACCGAGGCGGCCTCTGCCATTGAAGTTCTCCTTCAGTGCGTAAAATGAGAGTTTTACGAGTTTTGTCAAGTGGGGGCGCTCCCCTCGGTGCTGTCAGTCCAACGGCAACCCGTCTCCATCAAGGCGCAATGAGCCCAAACCCACGCGGGGTTAGGCCATGACTGCCCGCCACTCCGCCAACGCCTGGGAGCGTCTTTCTTCGTAGTGTTCCCGGCTGATGAGGTGGCGTTCCTGATTGAAGAGGTTGTGGACGGAGGCGTGGACGGAGCTGAATTTCTGCAGGGTCTTCATGCGACGGAAGCGGGCCATCGCTCGCTCCCGTCGTCGGAAGGGCAGGTGACTGTTCTCGACGCGGTTGTTTTTCCAGCGCCCCGTTTCCTGGCGATCGGCGGAGCCGATCTCCCTGAGGGCGGCGCCGTAAGAGCGCAACCCGTCCGTCACGATGGCTTTCGGCCGACCGTGGCGTTTGAGGGCTTTCTTGATGAATTTCAGCGCCGCGGCCTTGTCGCGGGTCTTGGTGACAAAGGATTCCAGCACCTCTCCCTCATGGTCGACCGCGCGCCAGAGGTAGCGCATCTCGCCGTTGATTTTGACGTAGACCTCGTCGAGATGCCATTTCCAGTGGGTGAACTGGCGCATGTGCTGGACCCGTTTCCTGCGGATCTCGCCGGCGAACATCGGACCGAAGCGGTTCCACCACTTGCGCACCGTCTCGTGGCAAAGGTCGATCCCGCGCTCGTGGAGCAGGTCCTCGACGTTCCTCAGCGAGAGCGGGTATCGTACATACATCATCACCACGAGCCGGATCACCTCGGGCGAGGAGTCGAACCAGCGAAACGGGTTGGGCGGCGGCTGCAACGCCTTGGACTTCGGTTTCATCCCGCCGCCCTACACGCCCACTGCTAACGGCCCGTGAAATTTGCGCTGACAATGCCCGGCGGTCTCATCCTGAGCCGGACGGCTCTTTCGCCGTCATCCGAAATCCGCCTCAGCCATGCGGCCCAATGCTGAGTAGGCCAGCATCACGTGCGCTTTCTAGCCTCCTGCATCTTCGCCTGCAGATCACGCCACTTACGTAGGTCAAAGCCCGGTTCTCGCCGCGTCCCCTCGTCGGGAAACGTGCGGTTGACGGCGTCGATCACTCGCTGGTTCGGCGCCATCATCTCCTTGATATTGCCGATGTGGCCATTTCGCTTGGCGAAGCGTTCGTAGTCCCTGTTTTCCTGGGCCAGCTCTTCTTGCGCTCGCAACATCTTGTCCCATTGACCCTTCTCACGTTCATCCGCCGGTCCGTTGAAGAGAACCGCACCGGTGCGGAAGTCGAGCTGTATGTCATCGGGGTGAGGCAGGATCTGAGGGCGGGGCTGGCCAACCTCATCGAAGCTGTCGAACACTTCCTGGGCCTTTATTTTGTACGCGATCACCGATTCGAAGAGAGCCATGTGCTCGATGGCCTGCTTGGTCTCAACCGCCTCGACCAGGGTTGTCAGCACCGCCTGAGCTCGGTGATTGCCCTTGACGGCAAGGACACCCATGCTGCGCAGCGCCGCCTGTATCAGCGGCAAGGTCGTGGTTTGGTCGTTCTCGCGGATGGTGACCGGCCGGTAGGCCTCTTCCAGAAGCAGCCTATGCACGCTTGTCCCGGGGGCGGTGACCCGGGTCTTGGCGCCCTTTGGCCGGCCGGATGGATTGCCGGACACGCCCTTGGTGAACCGGCTGTCGGCCGGGGGCTTGCCGTAGCCGATCTCATAAGTGGCGGCCCTAGGCAGCCTGAGGCGCTTCACGCGCGGCCTCCATGCGCTGGATTTCGAGTTGCTGAAAACTCTCGCCGCTGACTTGCAGCAAAGCGTCCTTGCCGGTCTGGCGCTCCCAGCGCCGCACGATGGTGTCGCTGTGGAGCGGGTCGTACTCGATGAGCCGCGCGGTGCGCCCGCAGATCTGAGCGGCGATGAGGGTGGTGCCCGAGCCGGCAAAGGGGTCCAGCACCAGTTCGCCCCGGCGCGAGCAGTCCTTGATCGCCTCGGCCACCAGGGCGGTAGGCTTGACCGTGGGGTGCATGCCCAGGGTCTCGTCGCGGGCGGAGCCCAGGCTGCTGATCCCGGGAAAGTCCCAGACGTTGGTGCGGTATCGCCCCGTATCGCCCAGGCCGAAGGTGTTGAGGTGGGCCGCCGCGCCGACCTTGTAGACGAACACCAGCTCATGCTTGGAACGGTAGAAGCTACCCATGCCGCCGTTGGTCTTGTTCCATACGCAAAGGTTCTTGAGTTCGCTGAACACCTCGCGCCCGGCGGCGATGAGCTCGCCCATGTGGCGCCAGTCCATGCACACAAAGGCGATCGCCCCGTCGCGGCAGCGTTGAGCCGCCTGGCCGAGCGTCGCGGTCAGGAAGGCGGTGAACTCGCCCTCGCTCATCTCGCCCACGCCCATGGCGAACTCGCGATGGCGGATCCGGCCCGAGCCGCATACATGGCCGTCGATCGGTACATTGTATGGTGGATCGGTGAAGACGAGGTCCGCGAGGCGGCCCTCCATCAGGCGGTCATGGTCCGCCGCGAGGCGCGCATCGCCACACAATAGCCGGTGCCGACCCAACACCCAGACGTCCCCCATCCGCGTCACCGCCGGCCCGCCCATCGGCGGGATGTCGTCCTCGGCCGCGGGTGGGGTGATGGTTGAGCCCTCGCGCGCCGCGTCGAGGGTCAGATCGACTTCCGCTAAGGAGAAGCCGGTCAGAGTGACGTCAAACTCCAGATCGATGAGGGCCTGTAGCTCGATCGCCAGTATTTCCTCGTCCCAGCCGGCATTGAGCGCCAGCTTGTTGTCGGCAAGCACATAGGCGCGGCGCTCGGCGTCGCTCAGGTGTGAGAGCCGCAGGGTCGGCACCTCGGCCATCCCGAGCAGCCGGGCTGCTTCCACCCGGCCGTGGCCGGCGATGATCTCGTTCGCATCGCTGATCAGCACCGGGTTGGTGAACCCGAATCGCTCGATGCTGGAAGCGATCTGGCGGATCTGTTGTCTGGAGTGTCGTCGGGCATTGCGCGCATAGGGCCTCAGCGAGGCGAGGGGACGGGCCTCGAGGTCGGGCCAGGCGTGGCGGGCAGTCTCGGTCATGCAAGAACAATAGCGGAACCAGGGCGCCGAGGGAAGGTCCCGGACGCTCTATCTTGTGGGCCCGGCCGGACGCACCCACTAGGCGTTGAACGAGGACCCCGGAGTGAAGAAGAGCTCGACTTCGCCTCGTCGGGAAGCGTTGGTCCGGCTGCGCCCGGGTTCCGGGCTCTTGGCGGTAGGAGCTGCGAGGACCGCAGCGCCACAACCAGGAGACCTGCCATGACCAGAACCCGCAACCCCGCCGCGCTGGCCGCACCGACCGCCCCGGCGCAGACGCAAGCGCCGGGCGCCACGCCCAAAGGCAAGCTCGGCCTGCTGGCGCAGCATCTGCGCGCCCCGGAAGGCGCCACCCTGGAAGCCCTGATGGCCGCCACCGGCTGGCAGGCCCACTCGGTGCGCGGCGCCATCTCGGGCGCGCTGAAGAAAAAGCTCGGTCTGGCTATCACCAGCGACAAGACCGACGGCGTGCGCCGCTACCGCATCGCTGCGGCGCCCGCGCAATGACCACGCTCGCCGACGAGATCCAGACGTTGGAGCGTCTGGATCTGGCCGCCTTGCGCGAGGCCTGGCGCGAGCGTTTCGGCGCTCCGCCCAGCTTACGCTCACGCGAGCTTATGGCCCACGCCTTCGCCTACCGGCTGCAGGTGGAGGCTCATGGCGATCTCTCGCCACTCGCCAGACGCCGACTGGCGGACTATGGGCGCCGCTTCGCCGACGATCGGGACTACTCGCCGACGCCTGGAGCGCTCTTGAGCGTCGGCTGCTCGTTGGTGCGCGAGTGGGGCGGGGCGCGCCACGAGGTGTGGGTGGTGGAGGGCGGCTACCGCTACCAGGGCGCGCTCTTCGCCTCGCTCTCGGCCCTGGCTTGGCACATCACCGGCGCCAAGCGCAGCGGCCATGTGTTCTTTGGCCTCAAGGGCAGGGCGGGGGGCGTCTCGTGACTCCCCAGCGCTGCGCGATCTACACCCGCAAGAGCTCCGAGGAAGGGCTGGAGCAGGGCTTCAACAGCCTGCAGGCCCAGCGCGAAGCGTGCGAAGCCTACGTGCTCTCCCAGGCCGGGGAGGGCTGGAAGGTCGTCCCCGGCCTCTACGACGATGGCGGCTTCTCGGGCGGCAACACCGAGCGGCCGGGGCTCAAGGCGCTGCTGGCCGACATCACCGCCGGCCTTGTCGACATCGTGGTGGTCTACAAGGTCGATCGGCTGACCCGCTCGCTGCACGACTTCTCGCGCATCGTCGAGCGGTTCGACGCCAAGGGTGTCTCGTTCGTCTCGGTGACCCAGGCGTTCAACACCACCTCCAGCATGGGCCGGCTCACGCTCAACATGCTGCTCTCCTTCGCCCAGTTCGAGCGCGAGGTCACCGGCGAACGCATCCGCGACAAGATCGCCGCCTCCAAGGCCAAGGGGATGTGGATGGGCGGGCGGCCACCGCTCGGCTACGATGGCAAGGAGCGCAAGCTGGTGGTGAACGAAGCCGAGGCCAAGCGCGTGCGCGCCATCTTCCACCGCTACCTGGAGCTTGGCACGGTCGTCGCCTTGACCCGCGACCTCAGACGCCGCGACGAACGGGGCCGACCGCCGGCCTCTAAGACCGGCGTCCAAGCTCCTGGCGCATACTTCACTCGGGGATCGCTGCGCTACCTGCTTGAGAACCCGGTCTATCGCGGCGCCATACGTCACCGCGCTCTGCTCTATCCCAACGCCCACCCCGCGATCATCGATGAGGACCTGTGGGATGCGGTGCAGGCACGGCTCGCCGCGCAGGAGAAGCAACAACCCGCGATCCGCAAGCAGGGTGAGGACGCGCTCCTCAAGGGCTTGCTGACCGACGATCTGGGCGGGACGATGAGCCCGGTGCACACCAGCCGGCATGGCCGGCGATACCACTACTATGTCAGCGCCGCCCTTGTGCATGGCGAGGATGGGCCGACCGGCTCGCTGCCGCGCATCGGCGCCCCGGTGCTGGACGCCTTCGTGGCCGAGCGGGTGTCGGCCGAACTCTCGGCGGCCTGGGCGCCAGCCCTTCCAAAGCGCGAGCGCGTGCGCTCGGCGCTCGTCGGGATCACGCTGGGCGAGGCTCTGGTGCGCATCCGGATCAAGGCTGCGGCGATAGGCTCCGCGGATGCCCAGGACCTCGATATCGCCGTTGCGATCCGCCTCAAGCATCGCCAGAGAGCCACCTTGATCGCGGCCGATGATCAGGCGCCGATCGAACGCTCCACGCCCGACCGACCACTCATCCGCGCCGTGTCGCTCGCCCGCGTCTGGCGCGCCCGGCTCGAGTCTGGCGAGGTCGCCAACGTTCGGGAACTGGCCAGGCGCGAGCGGCTCTGCCCACGCCATGCGTCCCGCCTGTTGCCGCTCGCTTATCTCGCCCCCGATCTGGTGCAGGTGATCCTCGATGGGCGTCAGCCGCCGGCCATGAGCCTGCAGGCGTTTACCGCCCGCCCGCTCCCGCGTCGTTGGGAAGATCAGCGGCGGCTGGTGGCCAGCTTCCGCTAGCCCTGAGCCTTCGCAGCGTTTCGCTGCTAGCCAGGGCGCTTTCCCTGATCTCGGCAAAACCTTCCCTGTTCATCCGAGGCACGGAAACGACACCCTGGGCGCCTCAACGTGCTGATCCGGCGCGTTTTTTTCGACCGGCGTCATTAGCGCGGGCTCAGGATCCGGCCGGATTTTTGCAAATTCCCTGTTATTTTCCCTGTTAGCAGGGAAAGTGGACATGGAATTGCAGGGGCGGAGAAGGGCAGGGCAGAATGGCCGAACGAGATCGCCAACAGGCGTCTCCCGCCGCATTTTCATGCGCTGAGGGGTGACCTAAGCCTCGGAAATCTTTGGATAAATCCAGGTCTCTCCTATGAAGTCCCAGGAGACGCGGACTTGGTGGTGGACGCGGCTGGGATCGAACCAGCGACCCCTACGATGTCAATGTAAAGTAGCGCGATTTACGCGCGTTTACGTCCGAATGTTGCCGCATCCAATCAAATGAAATTCATGGAGATTTTGCTCCCGCCTGCGGACGGGCGTATCGCCTTGTTGCTCGCAATGTGGTAGCTATGTGGTAGCCGGTACAAGCGACGCAAACGGCGAGGCAGCCATGGCGGATAAGAAGACGCGGATCACGAAGCGCACTGTTGATGCCGTGCGGCACTGTCAGCCCAAATTCACGGCGCGCTAACGACCGACCGACTATGCGGGCGAATGACCAAGGTGCCCAACCCGTTCCGCTGGTTCGACTCCTCGCCCGAGGTGATCCGGCTCGTCGTCATGATGTACGTTCGCTATCCGCTGTCGCTGCGCAACGTCGAGGACCTACTTTTCGAGCGCGGCATCGACATTTGCCATGAGACGGTGAGGCTGTGGTGGAACCGGTTCGGCCCGACGTTCGCCGGCGAGATCCGCCGCAAACGCGTTCAGCACATGCGCTCCGATACCCATTGGCGATGGCACTTGGACGAGGTCTACGTGAAGATCAACGCCGAGATGCGCTACCTCTGGCGCGCCGTCGATCACGAAGGCGAGGTGCTGGAATCCTATGTCACCACGACCCGGGACAAGGCCGCCGCGCTGAAGTTCATCAAGAAGGCGATGAAGCGCCACGGCCGGCCCAAGACCATCGTCACCGATGGCCTTCGCTCCTACAAGGCCGCCATGAAAGAGATCGGCAATGCCGATCGTCAGGAGGTGGGCCGCTGGCTCAACAACCGGGCGGAAAATTCACACCAGCCGTTCCGACGACGAGAACGGGCGATGCTCAGATTCCGGAGGATGAAAACACTCCAAAAGTTCGCCTCGGTCCACGGATCGGTTCACAACCACTTGAGCCGGGAGCGCCATCTCGTCAGTCGGCAAATCTACAGGGAGAAACGCTCGGCCGCCCTGGCCGAGTGGCGCGCAGTCATGGTGTAACCGCAGTGTGGGTTTGGGCTCACTGCGCCTTGGCGGAGACAAGTTGCCGTTGGACTGACAGCACCCTCCGGCAGAGGCAACAGCGGTGGCGGGCGTCTTGGAGGCGTTTGTCGGAGAGGATGCCGAGGACGTGATCCGTGGCGCATTTGGCGCCGCGCGGCCTGAGCGGATTGTGGTCAACCAGATTGTTGACCCAATTCTAGGGGCGCCGCGCGTATGCTCGGTAATTGCGACGGTCTCCGACGACGACTGAGTTGCACGGTGCATCACCGCGCGGGGCACGAAACGCGCTAAGGCAACCGAGCGGCAGCGTCGGAACAACGCACCGTGCAAGCCACACGCTCATCGCGATCAGCAAAATCTGCGTGCGAGATGCAATCTAGGAGCCGCTCTGACGATGAAGGGCGGAGACGGTCCATACCACCCAATCATGCCCGCCATCCTCGCACGCGCATGAGCACGTATGGCTGACCGCACATGCGCCACGACCATAACCGGTTCGAAACGTGCGCGGCCGAACCTCGGGCATGAACCACGAGGAGGATTCAATGACTGCCACAGGCACCGAAACCCCACTCCTCATTCGGCATCAAACCCCGAACCAAGACCGCTCTCAGAGCAGCCTTGAATCAGCGTTCAGGTGATTTGGGAATCCACTTCGTCAACGAGACCTCGACCGCAAGCAGGCCGTCATCCCCGGCGCATGGATCTGGCGGCGGGCCGGCACCCTGAGCCTATAGGGTGCATTGGCTATGTTGCAGCCGTATGCGATCCGTTGAACGCGACGATGAGGCTGAGCTACGCCTCGGCGAGAGGGTTGATTGTTCTGTGCGCCGGAGACCACGAGTCCGAACTTTGGCGGGCGGCGATGGTGGTTCCGGTGTCCGTTGGCGCGCCGCGATGGCCGGCCGGGTCCGCGCGTCGCCAAACTTCATTTACCGCCGGACGAGCGTTATTTTGGGAGCCGCGAGGCCATGGGCTGACCTACACGTCCTGTCGTGCATGCGGGAAGTGGAACAGCCTATATGCGCGAGTCGCGGCAACCTTGGGTACCGACCCGGCCAGCATTCGCAGAGTGCTGGACGACGAGTGGCGGTGGTAGGCGATCACAGGCGTCGAGCACGAAATGAGTCCGACTTCCGGCTCGCTGGTAGCCATATGGTAGCCGTCGGCCGGCCGGGCGGCCGGGGACCTTCCCCGGCATCGTTAATAGATTGATATTACGAAGAAACTTGGTGGACGCGGCTGGGATCGAACCAGCGACCCCTACGATGTCAACGTAGTGCTCTCCCGCTGAGCTACGCGTCCGGGCCTGAGGTGCGGAGGATCTTCAGGACGGTGGCGATATAGCCGCCGCCCGACGGCCCGGCAAGGCGCGCCGATGCGCCGGTTTCGCCGCGCCGGTTCCGCTGGGTGACAGTTTCGCAGCCTGGGCGGCTGGGCTAGGCTTTGGCCACGCACGGCGGCGACCGGGAGGAGAAACGTGATCGAACTGGCCGACGCCCTGGCGCGCGTCGTTCGCCACCGCCTGGGCGGGGCGGGCGTCGAGGGCCTGGCGCGCGTCTCGGCCGGGGCGACGCAGGAGATCTGGCGCTTCGAGGCCGTCGCCGAGGACGGCGGGCGCACGGCCCTGATCCTGCGCCGGGCGCCGGGCGGCGAGCGGGTCTCGGAGACCGCCGTGGGGCTGGAGATGGAGGCCCGGCTGATCGAGGCGGCGGCCGGGGCCGGCGTGCCCGTGCCGCCGGTGGTCTGGGTGCTAACGCCGGAGGACGGCCTGGGGCATGGCTTTCTGATGCGCTTCATCGAGGGCGAGACCCTGGGTGGCCGGATCGCCCGGGGCGAGGCCTTCGCGGCGACGCGTGTGTTTCTGGCCCGGCAGTGCGGCGAGATCCTGGCCCGCATCCACACCCTCGATCCGGACGCCTTCCCGGCCCTGCGCCGGGCCGGGGCGGCGGAGCTGGTGGCGCAGTATCTGGAGATCTATCGCGCGACCGCCTGGCCCCGGCCGGTGTTCGAGCTGGCGTTCCACTGGCTGGAGGCGAACTGTCCGCCGCCGCCCGAGCATCCGCGCCTGGTGCACGGCGATTTTCGCAACGGCAATCTGATCGTCGGGCCGGACGGCGTGCGCGCGGTTTTGGACTGGGAGATCGCCCATGTGGCCGATCCGATGCAGGATCTGGGCTGGATCTGCACCAGTTCGTGGCGCTTCGGCGTCGCCGACAAGCCTGTAGGCGGTTTCGGCGCGCGCGAGGACCTGTGGGCCGGATACGAGGCCGCCGGCGGCGCGCCAGTCGACCGCGAGCACGCCCTCTTCTGGGAGGTGTTCGGCTCGCTGCGCTGGGGGGTGATGTGCAGCGGCATGGCCACCACCTTCCGCACCGTGGATCCCAATGTCGAACGCGCGGTCATCGCCAGGCGCACCTCCGAGACCGAGGTCGATCTGATGCGGCTGCTGGCGGCCTGACGATGCAGGACGAGCCGCGCCCCGACGAGATCATGGCCGCCGTGGCGCGCTATCTGAAGGAGGTGGTGGCGCCGGCCACCAGCGGCCACATCCATTTCAACGTTCGGGTCTGCGCCAACGCCCTGGAGATGGCCGGGCGGCAGATGGCGCTCGGCCCGGCCGAGGACGCCGCCGAGCACGAACGGCTGGCGCGCCTCCTGGGCAGGGACGGCGACCTCGCAACGCTGAACGCGGAGCTGGCGCGGCGCCTGGCCGCCGGCGAGGCCGACCTCGCCACCCCAGGGCTCGGCGAGCACCTGTGGGCCACGACCCTGGCCAAGCTGGCGGTCGATCAGCCGACCTACTGGGGCTATCGCGCCGCCCTGGCCGAACGGCCGACGACACAGAAATAGAAGGAGAAAGACGCCATGGATTTCGCCCTGCCGCCGGAGCTCGTCGCCTATCTGGCCGAACTCGACGCCTTCATCGAGAGCGACATCAAGCCGCTGGAAAACCAGGACGACAACATCCGCTTCTTCGACCATCGCCGCGAGCACGCGCGCACCGATTGGGACAACGACGGCCTGCCGAGGCCGGAGTGGGAGGCCCTGCTGGCAGAGGCGCGCCGGCGCGCCGATGCCGCCGGCCACCTGCGCTTCGCCTGGCCCAAGGAGATGGGCGGCAAGGGCGGCTCGAACCTGGCCATGGCGGTTATCCGCGAGCACTTGGCGGCCAAGGGCCTGGGCCTGCACAACGACCTGCAGAACGAGCACTCGATCGTCGGCAACAACCCCTTCATCCTGATGTTCAAGGAGTTCGCCACCAACGCCCAGTACGAGCGCTATGGCGACGCCCTGCTGAAGGGCGAAATCCGCTCCGGCTTCGGCCTGACCGAACCCCACCATGGCTCGGACGCCACCTTCATGGAGACCCGCGCGGTGCGCGAGGAGAAGGACGGCGTCGCCGGCTGGCGCATCAACGGCGAGAAGATGTGGACCACCGGAATGCATGTCGCGACCCACATCATGGTGTTCGCCCGCACCAGCGGCGAGGACGGCGACGCCGGCGGCATCACCGTGTTCCTGGTGCCGGCCAAGGATCCGGGGGTGAAAATCGAGGAGTGGCTGTGGACCTTCAACATGCCCACCGACCACCCGCGCGTGAGCCTGAACAACATCTGGGTCTCGGACGACGCCATCTGGGGCGTGGAAGGCCGGGGCCTGGGACTGGGCCAGAGCTTCGTGCACCAAAACCGCATCCGCCAGGCCGCCTCCTCGCTGGGCGCGGCCGTTTACTGCCTCGAGGAGAGCGTCAAATACGCCCGGGCGCGCAAGCCGTTCGGCAAGCCCCTGTCTGATAACCAGGCGATCCAGTGGCCCCTGGTGGAGCTGGCCACCCAGTGTGAGATGCTGCGCCTGCTGATCCGCAAGACGGCCTGGGAAATGGACGGCATGGAGCACAAGGAGGTGGAGCGGCAGATCTCCGACAAGGTCTCGATGTGCAACTACTGGGCCAACCGCCTGGTGTGCGATGCCGCCGACCGGGCGATGCAGGTGCACGGCGGCATCGGCTATTCGCGCCACAAGTCATTCGAGCACATCTACCGCCACCACCGGCGCTATCGCATCACCGAGGGCTCCGAAGAGATCCAGATGCGCAAGGTGGCCGCCTTCCTGTTCGGCTATCTGGGTCCGCGCCGAAAGGAACTCTCAGAAATCACGTGGGAAAACGTGGATTACCGCAAGCGGGTCTGATGGCCCGGGCGCTGCACAAAACATCGCCAGATTGAAAAAAAGCACCGATTGTGGCGCGAGCGTGGCTTGACCTAGAGGCGACGATGCGATTTATGTTAGGAACGAAGGCCAATAGCGACGAATTTGTGACAGACAACGCCAGGAGCACCGATATGAGCGACACGCGTAATCTTCTGTTGAGCGCCATCGGGGCCGCGGCCCTGGCTTTCGCCGCCGCGCCGGCCGTGCAAGCAGCCCAGATCCTCTCCGACCACCTCGTGGTCTACAACAAGGCCGGCGTGGTGAAGTTCAATATCGCCGAGAGCGAGAGCCGCGAGAACCCGGGCGCCATCTTCGCCCTGCCCAACAAGCTCAAGATCGATCCGGCCTTTCTCGGCCAAGCCACCTATCTGGTCGAGCCGGCCACGGGTCAGCTCAGCGACATCTTCGGTATCTGCACGTGCGGCCCCAAGGGCAAGCTCGCGCTCGGTTTCGCCTCCGACAGCGACCAGGCGCCGGTGACGTTCAGCACCAATAACCCGATCGTCTACACCGAGTTCAAGGCCGGTCCTTATGACGCCACCTTCTATTTGTCGCCGAAGCTGAAGGCGGCCGGGTGGACGGCCTATTTCTATTCGGACGGCGCGAGCGTTCCCGAGCCCGGGACCTGGGCTCTGATGCTCACCGGCGCGGCCCTGACCGGTTTCGCCTTGCGCCGCCGGGCGGCTCGTCTGGCCGCCGCCTGATCGGCGTTTGACGTCCGACAATCGGTCTCGTCCGTACGTCTCCTACCGGCTTGGAACTTGCGCGGCGCTCACGCGTCTTTGAGGGCAGCACGGCGAAGCGGCCGGCCTTTGCGCGAGGAGAGTCGAACATGAAGCGGATCTTGACGATCACCACGGTCTTGGCCGTAGTGGCGGCGGCCGGCAGCGCCTCGGCCATCAGCGACACCGCCAAGGGCGCCGCCGCGGGCGCCGTGGGCGGAGCGGTCGTCGCCGGGCCGGTGGGCGCGGTAGTCGGCGGGGTTGGCGGGGCGGTAATCGGACACCGATATCACCACCACCATCACCACTATCGCCATCACCACCACTAGGCGGCAAGCCACCGCAGCCTCTAGCGTCCGGTGAACTCCGCCGGACGCTTTTCGATGAAGGCCGCCATGCCCTCCTTCTGATCGTCGAAGGCAAACAAGGAGTGGAAAAGGCGCCGCTCGAGCCGAACGCCCTGGGACAGCGGCGTCTCATAGGCGGCGTTGACCATTTCCTTGGTTAGCATGACGGCGTTGGCGGATAGATTGGCGATCTTCTTGGCCGCCTCCATCGCCGTGGGCAGGAGTTCGGCCAGCGGGACGACGCGGCTGACGAGACCGCAGCGCTCCGCCTCGACAGCGTCCATCATTCGGGCGGTGAGGATCATGTCCATTGCCTTGGACTTACCGATGAACCGCGTCAGCCGCTGGGTGCCGCCGGCGCCCGGCGACACACCCAGATTGATCTCCGGCTGACCAAATTTGGCGTTGTCGGCGGCGATGATGAAGTCGCACATCATGGCCAGCTCACAGCCGCCGCCCAGGGCGTAGCCGGCCACTGCGGCGATCACGGGCTTGCGGCAGGAGGCGGCGCGCTCCCAGTTGCGGGTGATGAAATCCTCGCCATAGACGTCGGCGTAGCTCTTGGACGCCATCTCCTTGATGTCGGCGCCGGCGGCGAAGGCGCGGTCGGAGCCGGTCATGACGATGCAGCGGACGTCGGGATCGGCCTCCGCCGCGTTCAGAGCCGCGGTCATGTCGTCCATTAGCTGGGCGTTCAGGGCGTTCAGCGCCGCCGGCCGGTTCAGCCGGATCAAGGTCACGGCGTCGGCCGTCTCGACGATCAGGGTTTCGAAGTCCAAGGCGGGTCTCCCGTTGAGTCTCTAGGGCAGCGGTGACCATTCCTGGTCAGCCGGCAGGGGGGCGAAGACAGCGTCCAGCATGGCGTCGGTGACGCCGTCCAGGGTGGGGGGAGACCAGACGGGGCGGTTGTCCTTCTCGACGATCACCGCGCGCACGCCCTCGGCGAAGTCGTGGCTGACGACGATCCGGGCGGCGATGCGCATCTCCATGGCCATGTCCTCGGCGAAGTCGGTCAGAGCGGCGCCGGCGCGCAGCTGGCGCAGGGCGACCTTCATACTGAGCGGTGACTTGGCGGCGAGGATGTCGCGCTGAGCCAGAGCCCATTCGCCGCCGTCCGCTTTCAGGGCGGCGACGATCGCCTCGACGGTCGGGCCGGCGAAGAGGCGATCGATCTCGTCGTGATGATCGATCATGGCCGAGTGGCCCGGATCTGCCCCCAACTCGGCCAGGATCGTCTCGACCGCGTCGGGGTCGGAGAGGACCGCGCCCTTGAGGTCGGCGAGCCGCTCCGATGGCACGACATCGGTAGCGATGCCGAGGATTTCGCACCCCGCCGCCTTCAGCCGCGCCCCGGTCAGGGCCAGCCAGACTCCGGCCGAGCCGTGCAGCCGGGGCAAGAACCAGCCGCCGCCGACGTCGGGAAACAGGCCGATGCCGGTCTCGGGCATGGCGAAGGCGGTCCGCTCCGTGGCGATGCGATAGTCGGCCGGGGCGGAGATGCCGACGCCGCCGCCCATGGTGATGCCGTCCATGATGGCGATCACCGGTTTGGGATAGATGAAGAGGAGGTGATTCAGCCGATATTCGGCGAAGAAGAACGCGCGCGCCGCCTCACCGCCCGCCGCGGCGCTGTCGGCCAGAAAGCGGATGTCGCCGCCGGCGCAGAAACCGCGCTCGCCAGCGTGATCGATCATCACCGCGCGCACGGCGTCGTCGCCGCGCCAGGCTAGCAGGGCGTCGGTCATCAGCGCAACCATTCCGGCGGTGAGCGCGCCCAGCGCCTTGGGCCGGTTGAGCGTCAGGCGCCCGACCTTGCCTTCGTTGGCGACGAGAACCTCCGGCGCCTCCTCCCTCATGCTTTCAAGAGCTCCCGCGCCACGATCACGCGCATGATCTCGTTGGCGCCTTCCAGGATCTGGTGCACGCGCAGGTCGCGCACGATGCGCTCCACGGGGTAGTCCTTCAGATAGCCATAGCCGCCGTGCAGCTGCAGGGCCTGGTTGGCGATCTCGAAGCCGGCGTCGGTGGCGAACCGCTTGGCCATGGCGCAGAGGCGGGTGGCGGCCGGATCGCCCCGATCGAGCGCGGCGGCGGCGTTGCGGACCATCAGCCGGGCCGCCTCCAGATCGGTAGCCATATCGGCGAGCTTGAACTGGAGGCCCTGGAAATCCTTCAACGGCCGGCCGAACTGCTTTCGGTTCTTCAGGTATTCGAGCGCCGTCTCCAGCGCCAGGCCGGCCCCGCCCAGGGAGCAGGCGGCGATGTTGAGCCTGCCGCCGTCCAGGCCCATCATGGCGATGCGAAAGCCCTGGCCCTCGTCGCCGACCCGGTTGTCGGCCGGGATGGCGCAATCGTCGAAATGGACCATGGCCGTTGGCTGGCTGGCCCAGCCCATCTTGCGCTCCTGGGCCCCGAAGCTGAGCCCTGGCGTCCCCTTCTCTACGACGAAGGTGGAGACGCCGGCCGCGCCCTCGCCGCCGGATCTGGCCATGACCACATAGACATCGGAGGTCCCGGCCCCCGAAATGAACGCCTTGGCCCCGTTCAGCACGTAGGTCTCGCCCTCCCGGCGGGCGGTGGTGGCGAGCGAGGCGGCATCGGAGCCGGCCCCCGGCTCGGTCAGGCAGTAGGAGGCGATCAGCTCCATTGTCGCGAGGCGCGGCAGATAGGCGCGCCTCAGGGCGTCGGCGCCGAACCGGTCGATCATCCAGGAGGCCATGTTGTGGATCGACAGGAAGGCGGCGGTGGAGACGTCGCCGGCCGAGAGGGCCTCGAACACCAGGGTGGCGTCCAGCCGCGACAGCGCCGAACCGCCGACGTCGTCCCGCACATAGAGGCCGGCGAATCCGAGCCCGGCGGCCTTGCGCAGCACATCCACCGGGAAGTGCTTGTCCTCGTCCCACCTGGCCGAATGGGGCGCGAGTTCGGCCGCCGCGAAGGCGCGCGCGACATCGACGATGGCCCGCTGGTCCTCCGAGAGGGTGAAGTCCATGCCTAGGCCATGGTCGGGATGACGAAGGCGCTGTCGTCCGTCGCCCCTTCCGGCCAGCGCTGGGTGACGGTCTTGACCTTGGTGTAGAATTTCACGCCTTCGACACCGTGCTGGTTGGTGTCGCCAAAGGCGCTCCGTTTCCAGCCGCCGAAGGTGTGATAGGCGACCGGCACTGGGATGGGCACATTGATTCCGACCATGCCGACATTGACCCGGGCCGCGAACTCCCGGGCCGCGCGGCCGCTGCGGGTATAGAGGGCGACCCCGTTGCCGTAGGGATGATCCGAGGCCAGAGCGATGGCCTCCTCGAAGCTCTCGGCCCGGACGATCTGCAGGACGGGGCCGAAGATCTCCTCCTGGTAGGTCCGCATGTCGGGCTTGACCTGGTCGAACAGGGTGGGACCGATGAAGAAGCCCTTCTCGTAACCCTGCAGAGCGAAACCCCGGCCATCGGCTACCAGCTCCGCGCCCTCGTCGACGCCCAGCTGGATATAGTCCTCGACCCGCTTCTTGTGGGCGGCGGAAACCACCGGTCCGAACTGCGCGGCGGGATCGCTGGAAACGCCGACCTTCAGAGTCTCGATCTCGGAGAGCACCCGCTCGCGCAGGGCGTCGGCGGTCTTGGCGCCGACCGGAACCACCACCGGCAGGGCCATGCAGCGCTCGCCGGCCGAGCCGTAGGCGGCCCCGATCAGATCCTTGACCGCTTGGTCGAGGTCGGCGTCGGGCAGGATGACGCCATGGTTCTTGGCCCCTCCCATGGCCTGGACGCGCTTTCCGTGCGCCGCGCCGGTGGCGTAGACATAGGCGGCGATATCCGACGAGCCGACGAAGCTCACCGCCCGGATCAACGGGTGAGTCAGGATCGCGTCGACCGCCACCTTGTCGCCGTGCACCACGTTCAGCACGCCGGCCGGGCCGCCAGCCTCCAGGAACAGTTCGGCCAGCCGAACCGGCACGCTGGGGTCCTTCTCCGACGGCTTGAGGATGAAGCTGTTCGCCACGGCGATGGCGATGCCGAACATCCACATCGGGATCATCGCCGGAAAATTGAACGGGGTGATGCCGGCGCACACGCCCAGGGGCTGGCGCATGGAATAGATGTCGATGCCCGGCCCGGCGCCCTCTGTGAATTCGCCCTTCAGGATGTGCGGGATGCCGCAGGCGAATTCGATCACCTCCAGGCCGCGCTGGATGTCGCCGCGGCTGTCGGCGATGACCTTGCCGTGCTCGCTGGAGAGCAGGGCGGCCAACTCGTCCATGCGCGCTTCCACCAGGCGCTTGAATTCGAACATGACGCGGGCCCGACGCTGGGGATTGGTGGCGGCCCAGCCGACTTGAGCCCGGGCGGCGACCCGTACGGCCGCGTCGAGATCCTCGGCGGCGGCGAGGGCGACCTGGGCCTGGACCTCGCCGATGTTGGGGTCGAACACCTCGCCCGTGCGCGTCCCGACCCCGGCGAAGGCGCGGCCGTCCACGAAATGCTGAATCTGGCGCATGCGCCTGGCGTCTCCTCGCTAGCCGGTCGTGGCCCTGTTCTACTACGACAGCGAAGCGGGCCGGCGAAAGGCGCCTTGGCGATAGGCGTTGCGGGCGGGCGGGCCGGCCCTGTAGTTTGCCGCCCCGCCCCGCCCCGCGCCGCGCGGTTTCATCCTTGTGTGAACAGATTCATGACCCAGCGCCCGGCCGTCGCGATCATCATGGGCAGCCGCTCCGACTGGACGACCATGAAGGCCTCGGCCGACTGTCTGGAGGCGCTGGGCGTCGCCTTTGCGACCAAGGTGGTCTCGGCGCACCGCACGCCCGAACGGCTGTACGCCTTCGCGAGGGGCGCCAAGGCGGCCGGCTTCCAGGTGATCATCGCTGGCGCCGGCGGCGCCGCCCACCTGCCGGGCATGACCGCCTCCCTGACCGACCTGCCGGTGCTGGGCGTGCCGATCGAATCGCGGGCGCTCAAGGGGCTGGATTCCCTGCTGTCCATCGCCCAGATGCCGGCGGGAGTGCCGGTCGGAACCCTGGCTATCGGCGAGCCGGGCGCGCGCAATGCCGGCCTGATGGCGGCCAGGATCCTGGCCCTGGCCGATCCGGCCCTGGCCGGCCGGCTCACGGCCGAACGGGCGCGTCTGGCCGAGACGGTGGCCGAGACGGTCGAGGACACGCTCGCACCATGACGGGGCCGTTTCCGCTCGCACCCGGTGCGACCATCGGCATACTGGGCGGCGGCCAGTTGGGCCGCATGCTGGCGCTCGCGGCGGCCCGGCTGGGGTTCGATGTCGGCATCCTGACGCCGGAACCCGACTCCCCTGCCGCCCGCGTCGCCGCCTGGCGCCTCGAGGCCGCCTACGACGATCCTGCGGCCCTGGAGGCTCTGGCGCGCCGCTCGGACGTAGTGACCTTCGAGTTCGAGAACGTGCCGGCCGCGGCGATCGATCGCCTGACCGGCCTGGGCGCCCCCGTGGCGCCCGACGGACGATCCCTGGCCATCGCCCAGGACCGCCTAGCCGAGAAGCGGTTCCTGAACGCGGCCGGGGCTCCCACCGTGGCCTTCGCGCCGGTCGATAACCCTGACGATCTGCGCCGGGCCATGCGCGACCTGGGCGCGCCCGTGCTGCTGAAGACGCGCCGTGGGGGCTATGACGGGAAGGGACAGACCTGGGTCAACCGGCCGGAGACGGCCGACGAGGCCTGGGCCCTGATCGGCGGCGTGGCCGCCATCGCCGAGGCCCCGGCCGACTTTCGCCGCGAGCTGGCGATCATCGCCGCGCGCGGACGGGACGGCGAGATCGCCCTCTTTCCCTTGACCGAGAGCCACCACGACAACGGCGTTCTGCGCCGAACCAGCGCGCCCGCTACGGCGTCGCCACGGGCCGTGCAGGAGGCCGAACGGATCGCCGCCACCCTGCTCTCGGCTCTGGACTATGTGGGCGTGCTGGGCGTCGAGCTATTCGAACGCGACGACGGCGCCCTGCTGGTCAACGAGTTCGCGCCGCGCGTGCACAACACCGGCCACTGGACCCTGGACGGCTGCGATGTCGATCAGTTCGAGCAGCACATCCGCGCCATCGCCGGCTGGCCCCTGGGGCCGACCGCGGCGCGCGCCCATGTGGAGATGACCAACCTGCTGGGCGACGAGGCGCAAGGCTGGGAGCGTCTGGCGCGCGAGCCCGACAGCCGGCTGTGGCTATACGGCAAGGGAAGCGGGCGCCCGGGCCGAAAGATGGGCCACGTCAATCGACCGCGGGCGCTGGATCGCTGATCCGGCCACCGTAGCGCAGCCGTCCTAGCGCGCCGGCGGCGCGGCTCGCCACATCGCCGGGTCGCAGACCGCGCTTCCAGGTCTCGAACGCCATCACCGCGCCGATGCGGCCATCCAGATGGCCTCGGGCCGCCTCTTCGCCGCGGGTCAGCCAGACCGCGAGGGTCGAGATCAGGATGCCGGCCAGCAGGACCCGCTTGGTGTAGTGGTTCTCGTCGGTGGCGGTGTCGCCGGCCCAGCGCCACAGGCGATCGGCGCTGGCCCAGGCCAGGCGCAGGCCGAGGGCCGCATTGGGCGGTAGAGCCAGGAACCCGGCCCAGCGGCGCACCGCCTCGCGGTCGACCAGAGCGGCCTCGCAGCGCGCCAGCACGCCCAGCCGGATGCGCTCGCGCACCTTGAGCGCGGCCGGATCGATCCCGGCCAGGGCCGCCATCGCCTCGGCGTCGTGGCGTTGCGCCAGAAGGGCGGCCAGATCGCGCGGTCCATGCGGCAGCAACAACTCCGCCTCCGACTCGGTCATGCCCTCGCGCCGGGCCGCGGCGGCGACCAGCCGGCGGGTCCATCCCAGGGCGGCGGCGTCCGGAAGGGCGGCGTCGAGCAGCCGCGCCTCGGCGTTCTCGGCCCAGTCGGTTTCGTCTTGCATGGGCGCTCCATAGCACCACGGCGCGGCATGGACAAAAGCGGGGCCGTCTGCTATTGGCCGCGCCTCATTCGGTCAAGGAGCCCCAGTGGTTCAGATATTCGTCCGCGACAACAACGTCGATCAGGCGCTCAAGGCGCTGAAGAAGAAGATGCAGCGCGAAGGCTCGTTCCGCGAGATGAAGCGCCACGTGCATTACGAAAAGCCGTCCGAAAAGCGCGCCCGGCAGAAGGCCGAGGCCGTGCGCCGCGCACGCAAGCTGGCCCGCAAGCGCGCGCAGCGCGAAGGCCTGCTGCCGCCGCCGAAGAAAATCGTCCGCGCCTAGGAAGGCGTCGGTCGCGCCGCGCCGGCGCGCGCATGCTTTACCCCGCGCACGATGGCGCCGGCATACTGCCCGCCGAGTATGGTCGCGTGGGTCGCGCCGGCCACATGCTCCACCAGCCCATCGCGTGACGCCTCCGCGGGTGCCATCTGCAGGCGTTTGAGACCGCTGCGGCTGTCCGCCGGGCCGGCCAGCACCACCGCCACCGGCCAAGCCGGATCCAGGGGCCCCGCCTCGCGCGCCTGACGCGCCGCCGCCGGCCAGTGCGCCACTTCCTCGGCCGCCCAGAGATTGTGCGCGGCGTCGGCGAAGGCCCAGCGCTTCTCTACGCCCACCGGCCCTTCCAGCCCGATCTGATCGCCCAGGCCCGTCCCCGCCAAAGGCCGGAACAGGCCCGCCCCCGCGCCCCAGGCCGCCAGGCGAGCGGCGTTGGCGAACTGGCCGACAAAGGTGGCGACGAACTTCGATTGCATGGACTCCGGCGTGGTGGCGTCGACCAGCGCCAGGCCGGTGATGCGGGCGCGGTTGCGCGCGGCGTAGAGGTAGGTGTGCAGCCCCGCCATCGAGTGGCCGCACAGGACCACCGGGGCGCTGATGCGCATCGCCGCCAGTAAGGCTTCCAGGTCGCCCACGATCGCCAGGCCGTCGCGCGGTTTTGGTCCCGGATCGGACAGGCCCAGTCCCGCCCGGTCGTAGGCCAGGGACGGTATGCCGAGCGCCGTCAGCCGTGCCTGGACCACCCACCAGTCGGCGGAAAATCCGAACGCCCCGGCCTCGAGCACGACAAGCGAGGCGCCCGGGTCGACCGGGCCGGCTCGCACCGCGTGCAGGCGGCGTCCGCCGATGTCCACCATCGTCCCGCGAGGGTCGGGTCTGGGAGGTTCGGAGCCCATGCGCGCGGCAGGAATCGAACGCGCCCGCCTACCGGCTCTTGCGTCCGCCGGCGGCGCGGGCGGGCCAGGCGGCATCGCCTGCCGGGGCGTCGCCCACCGGCTGCAGCGCATCGCCGAAGTCGCCGTCGTCGATGATCGGGGGCAGCGAAAGGCCCGATTCGGCCGCGCGGATGAAGACGGCGCTGTCGACGTAGGCGGCCGGCAGGGCCGGGAGGTCGTTGAGCGTCGCTTCATGACGCTCATGCCTGGGATGGATCAACTCGCCCGTCTCGGCATAGGCGGCCGTCAGCCTCGCCCAGTCGGCCGCGCCGTAGGCGAAGGCCTTGCCGGCCTGGTCGATGTCCGACCACTCCACCTCCCGCGGCGCGCCGGCGCCGCGGGCGATCCAGGCGCGCGCCTCGTCGCGATCTCCGGCGATGTTGGCGACGCGGGCCATCAGGCCGGCCAGTCGCTGGGTGGTAACCTCGCCCTCCAGGGCGGCGGCGGCGGCGCGGGCGCGCGGCAGATCGCCGGCGATCAAGGCCTGCTCGACCATCAGCATACGGCTCTCGCGCGCCTCGGGCCGCAAGGCCGCCAGAGACGCGAGGCGCGCGGCGCGGGCCGCGGGCGTCTCATCGGTGCGCAGGTCTCGCCAGACCAGCCACAATGCGGGATGCGGCCGCGCGCTCCACGCGGCTTCGATCAGAGGCGCGGCGCGCGGGCCGCGACCTTCGGCCGTCATCAGCCGCGCCGCGATCACCGGTCCAGGGGTGAAGTCGGGATGCGACTTGGCGGCGGCCTGGGCGAAGTCGAGCGCCTGCACGGCGGCCGCGTCGCCCTGAGCTTCGAGGCTGGCGGCGCTGGCCGCGCGCAGGGCGGCGCGAGCGCGCTCGGCGGTCAGCGGTGAGACGATCTTGCGGTCGAGAGCGCCCTGCACGAGCGCCAGGGCCCCGGCCCAGTCGCCTCGCTCCAGCCTCGCCTCGAGCACCGCGCGCCAGGCCCAGGGCGCGGTGCGGGCAAGGCCGAACGCCGACTCCGCATGGCCGAGAGCCTCGGCGATATCATTTTCGGCCAGGGCCGTCTGCATCAGGCCCCGGTGCGCGGCCAGGCGCATCTCGGGAAAGCCCAGCATGGCCCCGTAGGCGGCGCGGGCAGCCGCGCGATCGCCCGCCGCCTCAGCCGCCTGGGCGGCCAGGATGCGCACGAGCTGAGGTGTCTCCTCAGCCAGTTCGGCGGCCTTCTGCGCCAGCCGGCGCGCCTCGGAGCCATTGCCGGCCGCCGCTTCCAGAAAGCCGCGGGTCAGGGCTTCGGCCCCCTGGCGCCGGCGTGTCTCTATTCGCCGTCGCGCCGCGCGGGCGGGTGATTCCAGCAGCCATACCAGGGCGCGCCAGAACACTGTCGCCAGCAGAGCCAGCAGGCCGATCAGCAGCACGCCGGCCGCGGCGGTAGTGTCCACCCGCCAGCCCAGCCAGGTCAGGCTGGCCAGACCCGGCTCGCCCTGAAGGGCCAGGGCGCCGACGATCAGCACGCTGACCACGAACACGGCCAGGGCGATGCGGATCATGACGCCGCCGCCCCCGGCTGCGCCAGACGGTTCATCGCCTGCTCGCGCAGGGCGGCGATGTGGCGATCGATCTCGATGCGACGGCCGGCCCGCTCGCGCCAGCTGGCCAGGCTCGCCTGGGCCTGAGCTCCCAGAGAGTCGATCAGAGCCGAAGCGCCTTCGGTGTCGCCATCGATGGCCCGCCGCTCGGCCCGCGCCAGGACAGCATCGGCGCCCGCCCCCTTACCATCGACGCGGCGCACGCTGACCACCCGGGCGACCGCATAAGCCATCTGGTCCATGAAGCTGGCCCCCTTGCCGGGGGCCCGGGCCGCCACCGAGGCCTGGGCGGCGAGAGCGGAGAGTTCGGCCGCCAAGGCGGCCCTGGTCGGGGCGCCTTGGCGGGCCAGCGGGGCCAGAGCGGCCAGGTCCGCGGAGTCCGGCAGGAGGCGCGCGACGGCGACCAATTCAGGGCCGAACGGGCGCGGCTGAGCCGCCGCCTCGCTGAGGGCTGCGGCGGCCAGCGCCGAGGCGGCGGCGGCCCGCTCTCCGGCCTGATCGCCTTCGAGGCGGCTCACCCGGTCAGCCAGGTCGCTGACGTCCGCGGGTGGGGCTGCCAGCGCGGCCGGCGGGCCGGCGGGCGGAGCGAAGGCCGGCGGGACGGGCGGCGTGGCGACCGTGGCTGGAGCCGCGGCCGTCTGGCGAGGGGCGAAGCGCGGTCCCAGGGTCACCACCGCCACGGCCGCCAACAGACACAGGGCGCAGAAAGCGAGCATGAGCCAGAAGCCCGGGCTCAGCAGGCGCCGGCCCCGGGCGGCGGTTGGGCCGTCGAACTGGACGGGATCTGGCAGGGCGGTCATGTCGTCTTTCGCGCACCGGGCGGCGGGATCAGACTTAACAGCGCTTCCTCTTCGGGCAAAGTCGCCGCCTGCACCGCCTTCAGAGGCGCGTCCTTGAGCGTGGCGGCAACTTCGGGTGAGAGGCACAAGCCGCGCATCGCCGGGCCGGGCGTCGCGGCCAGAATCTCGGCCAGCCGCCGACCGGCCTTGGGCGAGTGGACGAGCACCATCGCGATCTCGGCCCAGCGCTCAGCGAGGTGCGGCCCGGGCTCGGCGTCCACCGTCTCGTAGACCGTCAGACCGCGGGCCTCAACGCCCGCCTCGGCCAGGGCGGCGGCAAGATCCCCGGCCGGTTCGGCGGCGCCTGGGTGCAGGACAACCCCGCGCAGTTCGCGCCGGCGTGTGGCGATGCCCGCCGCCAGGGTGCGCACATTTCCTTCGGTGGAAAGGACGCTCCTGAATCGTGCCGTCTTGGCCGCGCTGGCCGTGGCCGATCCGACCGCGAACACCGGCAGGGCTCGGCTCTCCACGCGGGCGGCAAAGAGGCGTACGGCGTTGGCGCTGGTGAAGGCCAGGGCGCATACGCGGGCAAGATCGATCTCGCCGCTGCCGACGGGCCGCACTTCCAGCAGCGGCGCGACCAGGGCCTCGTGGCCTAGCGCCGCCACTCTGGCCGCCGTCGCCTGGGCGCCGGGCGCGGCGCGCGTGATCCAGATCAGGCTCTTCACCTCACACCGCCAGCAGGGCCTCGCCGCCCCGCTCCTTCACTGTCCGCCCGAGCGACAACCCGAGCGCTCTGGCGCGCGCCTCGTCGTCCTCGCCGCCGAGATCGACGGCCCCGCTTTCGCGATACCGCCGCGCGCCGTCGGGCGTGAGAGCCTCCACTTCCAGCATCAGGCGGTCGCCGTCGAACCTAGCGTGCGCGCCCATGGCCGTGCGGCACGAGGCTTCCAGAGCGGTCAGCGCTCCGCGCTCCGCCGCCACCGCCAGGGTCGTGGGCCGGTCGCGCAACGACGCCAGCCATGGCGCATCCTCTCCGACGCGGGTCTGGATCGCCAAGGCGCCCTGTCCCGGAGCCGGCGGACAGACAACCGGATCCAGGAACGCGCGCGGCAGATGGCCCAGTCCCAGCCGGTTGAGGCCGGACGCCGCCAGCAGGATCGCGTCGGCTTCGCCTGCCTCCAGTTTGGCAAGCCGAGTATCCACATTTCCACGCAGGGCGAACACCGCCAGATCGGGCCTCACATGCAGAGCCTGGGCTTGCCGGCGCAGGCTGGCGGTGCCTAGCCGCGCGCCGTTCGGCAGGGCCTCCAGGCTCTCGAAGCGTCGGCTGACGAAGGCGTCGCGGGGATCCTCGCGGAGGGGGATCGCGCCGATCTCCAGCCCGTCGGGCGAGTCGGCCGGCATGTCCTTGAGCGAATGCACGGCGCAGTCGATCCGCCCGTCCAGCAGCGCCTCCTCAATCTCCTTGGTGAACAGGCCCTTGCCGCCGATATCCATCAGGCGCCGATCCTGGATGCGGTCGCCAGAGGTGGTGATACGCACCAGAACGGCCAGATCGTCGTCGCCCAGCGCCCTGGCGATGGCGTCTCGCATATGGCCTGCCTGGGTCAGGGCCAGCTTCGAGGCCCGCGTGCCGATCCGGATGGGTTGCCTGATCATGCCCGGACGGCTACCCCAAGGTGCCCCGCCCGGCAACCGAATGCGCGCCTCCCCCCCCCTGACCCTCCTCGGCATAGAGACCAGCTGCGACGAGACGGCGGCGGCGGTGGTGCGCCTGGGAAGCGACGGCCGCGCCCAGGTGCTGTCCAGCGTCGTGCTCAGTCAGATCGCCGAGCACGCTCCGTTCGGCGGCGTGGTGCCCGAGATCGCCGCCCGCGCCCACGTCGAGACGATTGACGCGGTCGTCGCCCGCGCCATGTCGGACGCGCATCTCGCGCCGTCGGCGCTGGACGGCATCGCGGCGACCGCAGGGCCGGGCCTGGTGGGCGGAGTGATGGTCGGCCTGGCGTTCGGCAAGGCCATGGCCCTGGCTCTCGGCCTGCCCCTGATCGCGGTCAACCATCTCGAGGGCCATGCCCTGTCGGCGCGGCTGACAGAGGACTGCCCCTATCCCTTCCTGCTGCTGCTCGTGTCCGGCGGCCATTGCCAGCTGCTGGACGTGGCCGGGCCAGGCGCGTGCACCCGTCTGGGCTCGACCATCGACGACGCGGCCGGCGAGGCGTTCGACAAGATCGGCGGCGCCCTGGGCCTCCCATATCCGGCCGGTCCCGCGCTCGAGCGTCTGGCCGAAGGCGGCGACGCCGGCCGGTTCCCACTGCCTCGTGCCCTGCAGGGTCGGGAGGGCTGTGACTTCTCGTTCTCCGGCCTAAAGACCGCCGCCACCCGGATCGCGGTTGGCCTTGCGTCCGAGCCCGATCGGCGCGATTTGGCCGCGGCCGTCCAGGCGGCGATCGTCGCTCAGCTGACGGAGCGCACCGGCCGTGCGATGGGCGCCTATGCGGCCGCGCACCCGGGACAAGGCCTGCGCCTCGTCGTCGCCGGCGGCGTCGCGGCCAATGGCGCGGTGCGCGCCTCGCTGCTGGCGCTGGCCCAGGCTCGGGGTTTCTCGTTCGTCGCCCCGCCGCTGGCCTATTGCACGGACAACGCGGCCATGATCGCCCTGGCCGGGGCCGAGCGCCTGGCCCTGGGCCTGACTGACGATCTCGATGCTCCGGCCCGTCCGCGCTGGCCACTGGACGAGGTCGCCGCGCGCGAGCGCCCGACTCACGCGGCCGGCCGCAAGGGCGCCAAGGCGTGAGCGTCGGAGTGATCGGGGCGGGGGCCTGGGGGACGGCCCTGGCCCAGGTGTGCGCCCGCGCCGGACTCGACCCGATCCTTTGGGCGCGCGAGCCGGCGGTCGCCGCCGCGATCACGGCGACGGGCGAGAACCCGGCGTTTCTGGCAGGCGTCGCCCTGGATCCGGCTGTGCGTGCCACCGCCGATCTGGCCGAGCTTGCCGACGCCGACTGGGTGCTGGCGGTGGCCCCGGCGCAGCATCTGCGCGCGACCCTGGCGGCGTTCGCGCCCCATGTGCGCGAGGGACTACCGGTGGTGCTATGTGCCAAGGGGGTCGAGGCCGGCTCGTTCAAGCTGATGACCCAGGTGTTGGCCGAGGCGCTGCCCGGGGCCGCGCCGGCCGTGCTGTCGGGTCCCAGCTTCGCCGACGAAGTGGCGCGCGGGCTGCCCACCGCCGTCACCCTCGCCGCCGCCGACCTCGCCCTGGCGCAGCGCCTGGCCGGCGCCCTCGCGACGCCCGCGTTCCGGCCCTACGTCTCCGACGACATGATCGGGGCGGAGGCCGGCGGGGCGATCAAGAACGTCCTGGCGATCGCCTGCGGCGTGGTCGAGGGCCGGGGTCTCGGGCGCAGCGCTCAGGCGGCCCTGATCACCCGGGGCTTCGCGGAACTGACGCGCCTGGCGGTGGCGCTGGGCGGCGAGGCTGAGACGGTGGCAGGGCTTTGCGGCCTGGGTGATCTGGTGCTGACCTGTTCCAGCCCCCAGTCGCGCAATATGAGCCTGGGTCTCGCGCTCGGTCGCGGGCAAAGTCTCGAAGACGCCCTCGCCGGCAAGCTCTCGGTGGCCGAGGGCGTCGCCTCGGCGCCGGCGGTGACGGCGCTCGCCACGCGACTGGGGGTCGAGACCCCGATCTGCGAGGCGGTTCGCGCCATCCTCGCCGGCGAGACCACGGTCGGGCCGGCCATCGCCGCGCTTCTTTCCCGCCCCCTGAAGGCGGAAGGCTAGATCAAGGATACCCAAATGGCCCTCTTCGCTCTGATCTGCATCGACAAACCTCACTCGCTCGGCGTGCGTCTGGCCAATCGCGAGGCGCATCTCGCCTACGCCGCCCGTCACCCGGCGATGATCCGCCTTGCCGGTCCGTTCCTGGACGAGGCCGGCGACATGGCCGGGTCGCTGTTCCTGATCGAGGCGAGCGACATCGAGGCCGCCCGCGCCTTCAACGCCGCCGATCCCTATACCCAGGCCGGCCTGTTCGAGAGGGTCGAGGTGCGATCGTGGCGCCAGACCCTGCCCGCGCCGTCTTGAACGCCAATTTCGCCCGGCCTCCGGCGGGGGTGCGACTGTGCGCCCTGTCCGATCTGGCCGACCCGGGCGCGCGCGGCTTCCATTTCCGCGCCGGCGACCAGTTGTTCCTGGGCTTCGTCGTGCGCCAGGGCGAGACGGTGCGCGGCTACGAGGATCGCTGCCCGCACGCCGGCATGCCCCTATCGATGGCCCCGCACCGCTATCTGACCGCCGGCGGCGACCTGATCCTGTGCGCCTCCCACGGCGCCCTGTTCCGCCTGAGCGACGGGGCCTGCGTGGGCGGCCCCTGCGCGGGCCAAGCGCTGACCCCCTGGCCGGTCGAGGTGATGGCGACCGATGTGATGTCCGCCTAGTCCGAGGCGAACGTCGCCAGGGCTTCGATCAGGCCCGCCGCCGCCAGCTTGACCAGTTCGCCGCCCTTCTCGGGCGTTGCGAGGCCAGGGTCGGAGCCCATACGGCCGTCGGGATAGCGGCGGCGGAAGTCGGCGGCTTCGCGGATCGGGCCGGTGGGTGCGATCTGGGGGGCGTAGTTGGCGGCCTTGATATGGTCTGGATAGGCCCATTGGGTGACGGCGATCTCTGAGGGGGTGGCGTGGCTTCCGTGGCCAGCGGGAAACTGGCTCTGGGCCAGGCGGAACACGCCTTTCAGGTCCCACCAGTTCTGGAGCTTGCAGGCAAACCCGGCCGGCCGGCCCGCGTAGCTCGCTTCGGCGTAGAGTTCCGAGAACGCCGCCTCGATCGAGGCGACATTGCCGCCGTGTCCGTTGAGCCAGAAGATGCGCCTGAAGCCGTGATGCGCCAGCGAGCGCGTCCAGTCGCCGATCGCCGCCATGAAGGTGGACGGGCGCAGGGCGATGGTGCCGGGGAAATCCAGATGGTGTTGGGCCATGCCGATGTTGAAGGTCGGCGCCACCAGCATGTCGGCGCTCTTCTGCGCCTCTTGAGCGATGATCTCGGGGCATAGCCAGTCGGTGCCCAGGAGGCCGGTCGGCCCGTGCTGCTCGTTGGAGCCGATCGGCACGACGATGGCGGTCGAGCGGGCAAGGTACGCCTCGATCTCGGGCCAGGTGGACAGGTGCAGCAGCATGGCGCCATGGGCGCCGAGATTCGCGCCCGCCGCAAGCGCCGATTGACGGCGTGCGGCGCATGAGCTTCCTTCCCGTTGGAAGGGGTGGGCGATGAATCGGAGCTTGCTGGCCGCCGCCCTGATCGCGCTGGTGATCGGCTTCGGGGCCGGGTTCATCGTCGCCAAGGGCGTCCCGGGCCGGGCAGGCGCTCACGCCGATGCGACCTCGGACGTCTGGTCCCTGTTCGGCAAGCCCAGAGCAGGAGGCGCGCCCCGGCGCGGAGAGCCGATGCCGGCGGGCTTCGCTGTCTGGAAGACGCGCCTCGACACCTCCGGCCAGCAGGCGCTGGGTTGCGTCCGCCTGACACGGCCGCTCGATCCCGCCAAGTCCTACGCCGACTTCGTGCTGATATCGCCGCAGGCCGACCACCCGCCCGCAGTGACGGCGCGGGGCGACGAGTTGTGCATCGGCGGCGTCGATTTCGCCGACCGCAAGGTGACCCTGCTGCACGGCCTGCCGGACAAGGCCGGCGACACGCTCGATCAGGACACCGACGTCGACTTCACCCTGGGCGACAAGCCGCCCTATGTCGGCTTCGCCGGCGATGGCGTGATTCTGCCGCGCGACGAGAGCGACGGCGTCGGCGTCGAGACGGTGAATGTCGCCCAGCTCTATGTCGAGGTCTGGCGGGTGCCAGATCGAAATCTCGTGCGCCGCTCGATCTCCGCGCCCGCGCCGACGCCGGAGGGCGACTACGCCGACGACTGGGAGGCCAAGCCCGACGACGAGGGCCAGATCGTCTGGAAGGGCAAGGTCGCGGTCAAGGGGCCGCTCGCGGCCAGAACGACGACGGTGTTTCCGCTGGGCGCGGTGCTCAAGGCCATGGCCCCCGGCGGTTATGTGATCAAGGCCAGGGACGCCTCCGCCGGCCGAGACCCGACGGACGAGGAGGCCAGACCCGCGCGCGCCATGCGCTGGGTGATCTTCACCGACATGGCGCTCACCACCTACAAGGGCGCCACGGCGCTCGATGTGGTGGTCCGCTCGCTGAAGACGGCCAAGGTTCTGGCGGGCGTCCCGCTGACTCTGGTGGCCAAGGATGGCGAGACCCTGGCCAGCCTGCGCACCGACGCGACCGGTCGAGCGGCCTTTCCCGCCGCCCTGCTGGCCGGCCAGAACGGCGCTCAGGCGAAGATGGTGATGGCCTATGGCCCGCAGGGCGACCTGGCGGTGCTGCCGCTGGAGCGCTCGCCGCTCGATCTTTCCCGGCAGGCGGCGGCCCAGCCGGGCGCGGAGAGTCCGGTCGCCGGCCGCACCGCGCCGACGGCGGTCGACGGCTATCTCTATACCGATCGCGGCATCTATCGGCCAGGCGAGCGGGCGCACCTGATCGCTCTGACCCGCGACGCGGAGTCGAAGGCGGTCGGCGACCGCAAGGGTTTCATCGTCGTCAAGCGGCCCTCCGGCGTGGAGTTCAAGCGCTTCGTCTTCGGCGCCACCGCGGGCGGCGCCCTGACCGCCGATCTCGACCTGCCGGCCAACGCCCCGCGCGGGCGCTGGACGGCCGAACTGCACATCGACGGTTTCGACCCGCCCGCCGGCGAGGCCTCGTTCGCGCTCGAGGATTTCGCGCCCCAGCGCCTGGCGGTAGCAGTGTCGGACAGGCCGGATGCACCGGTGTCCGCGGGCGAGATCCGGGCGATCGACGTCATGGCGCGCTTTCTGTACGGCGCCGCAGGGTCGGGCCTGCAGACCCAGGGCGAGGCGCGCCTGCGCGCCGATCCCGATCCGTTCCCGGCGTTCAAGGGCTACGCGTTCGGCGATCAGAAGCAGCCGTTCGACGAAAAGTTCATCGACCTTGGATCGAGCGTCACCGATGGCGCCGGCCACGCCCGCCTCGCGTTCGCCGCCGCCCAGGCGGGCGACACCGCCGAACCCCTGGCCGCCTCGGTCACCGCTTCGGTGTTCGAGCCGGGCGGACGTCCGGTGCGCCAGGAGACCACCCTGAAGGTGCGGACCCGGCCGCTCTATCTGGGCGTCGCCGTTTCGCAGGGCGAGGCGATCGGCGATCGCGCCCCGGCCGTCAGCCTGGATGTGATCGCCGTCGACCCTCTGGGTCGCCGAGTGGCGGCGCCCGCGACCTGGAGCCTAATCCGCGAGGACTGGCGCTACGACTGGCTGCGCCAGGACGGCCGCTGGCAGTGGCGCGGCACGAGCCGCGATGTGGCGGTGGACAAGGGGACGCTGGCCATCGCCGCCGGCCAGGCGTCGCGGCTCGCGCGCAGGCTCGCCTGGGGGGACTATCGCCTCGTGGTCGAGGGAGCGGGCGGGGTCCGGACCGTGCGCCGCTTCTCCGCCGGCTGGGGCGCCCCGGCCAGCGACGCCGAGGCGCCCGACCAGGTGAGGCTCAACGCGCCCGGCCCCGGCCATGTCCAGGGAGACACGGTCAAGGTGGCCATCAAGGCGCCCTACGGCGGCGAGGTGCAGGTGGCCGTCGCCACCGATCATGTGATCGAGATGCAGACCCTGAGCCTGCCCACGGGCCAGGGCGTCGTGTCGCTCAAATCGTCCGCCGCCTGGGGCGGGGGCGCCTATGTGATGGTGACCGTGATCCAGCCGCGAAATCCGGTCGCCACCCCGGTGCCGCGTCGCGCGCTCGGCCTGCTCTATTTGCCGATCGACGCCAGGAACCGGCGGCTGGGCGTCGAGATCGGCGGGCCGGAGCGGATCGACTCGCAGGCGCCGGTGGTCGTGCCGATCACCGTGCATGGGGCCGGCGCGGGTCGCGCCTACGTCACGGTGGCGGCGGTCGACGAGGGCATTCTCGCCCTGACTCGGTTCGACAGCCCCGATCCGGTGAAATGGTACTTTGGCAAGCGCGCCCTGACCGTCGAATATCGCGACGAATACGGCCGGTTGCTCGACCCCAATCTCGGCGCCCCGGCCAACGTGAACTTCGGCGGCGACGAACTGGGCGGGGCGGCGCTCACCACCACGCCGATCAAGACCGTGGCCCTGTGGTCGGGCATCGTCCGCACCGACGGCGCCGGACGGGCGCGAATCGTGCTGCCGGCCGGCCACTTCAACGGCCAGCTGCGCATCATGGCCGTGGCCTGGACCGACACCGCCGTCGGCTCGGCTTCGAAGGCTCTGGTGGTGCGCGAGCCGGTGGTCGCCGACTTGAGCCTGCCGCGCTTCCTCTCGCCCGGCGACCGGCCGGCGGCCACGCTCGAGATCGACAACATCGACGGGCGCCCCGGCGCGTACCTGGCCAGCACCTTCGGCGCCGGCGGCATCTCCGCCCCCTTCAGCCAGACCTTCCGGCTGGGTGTCGGCCAGCGGATAGCCCCACGCATCCCGTTCCTCGCCCCGGCGGTGACCGGCGTCGGCGAGCTGGGCTTCCGCGTAACCGGGCCGGGCTTCGTCACGACCAAGCGCTACCCGATCCAGACGCGCCTGGGCTGGGGACCGATCACCCGGGTCGCGGGCGCCTGGCAGGCGCCGGGCGAGGTCTTCACCCCGTCGCCCGCGCTTCTGGCCGGCCTGGCGGCGGGCGACGTGCGCCTTCAGGTCAGCTATTCGCCCTTCCAGGGCTTCGATCCCGCCGCCGTCGCCTTGGCGCTCGAACGCTACCCCTTTGGCTGCACCGAACAACTGGCCTCGACCGGCTACGCCCGCCTGTACGCGGCCACGGTTCCGGGGGCTCCCAGTCCGCGCGCCGGCCTTGGCGCGTCGCTGGGCGCCCTGCTCGATCGCCAGAGCCTGGACGGATCGTTCGGTCTGTGGAGCGTGGGCGACGGCGAGGCCGACGCTTGGCTGGGCGCCTACGCGACCGACTTCCTGTTCGAGGCCCGGGCCCTGGGCGCGCCCGTGCCAGCGGAGTCGGCGGAGAAGGCGATCGCCGCCATGCGCCAGATCAGCCGGCCCGACGGCGAGGCTCAGATCGGATATCGGCTGAGCTACCCCGAGGGCTGGACGCCGGACAAGTCCGAAACCGCCGCCGAGACCAAGCACATGCGCTCGCGGGCGTCGGCCTATGCGCTCTATGTGCTGGCCGAGGCCGGCAGGGGCGATCTGCCGCGCCTGCGCTGGTGGCACGACGTACAGATGAAGAACGAGGTTTCGCCGCTGGCCATGGCCCAGGTGGGCGCCGGCCTGGACTTCATGGGCGACCATGCGCGGGCGCGCACGGCGTTCCGCCAGGCCGTGCAGGCGCTGGGCTACAAGGACGCGCTCGACTGGTACCAGACCCCGTTGCGCGACCTCGCCGGCGTCATCGCCCTGGCCTATGAGGCCGGTGAAACCGACATCGCGCGCGGCCTGCAAGGGCGGCTGACGGGCGCCATGCGCGATCCCGACACACTGAATACCCAGGAGCAGGCGGCCCTGCTGCGCGCGGCGCATTTCATGCTGAAGGCCGCCGGAGCTCCGCGCATCGAGGCCGCCGGGGCGACCGCCCTGCCGACCGTCGGCGGGGCGCCGCGCTGGGCCGTGGGGCGGCTCGCCGCCGCCCGGTTCGTCAATCGCGGGGCGGCCCCCGTTTGGCGGACGGTGACTGTGCGCGGCACGCCGCTGAGCGCGCCCCCGCCCGCCGCCGACGGCCTGACCGTGGCCAAGACCTTGTTCACTCTGGCCGGCGCGCCGGCGGATCTGGCCCACCTGCGCCAGGGCGAGCGACTGATCGTGCGTATCGCCGGGGTGTCGCGCCAGGGCCGCACCGTCGCCCTGGCCGTGAACGATCCCCTGCCGGCCGGCCTGGAGATCGAGGCGCCGCTGGGGCCGGCGGACGGCCTGGGCGAAGGCAAGGACGCCAAATCCGGCGCGTTCAAGTTCCTGGGCGTGGTCAGCGCGCCCAGCGCCCGGGAAAGCCGCGACGATCGCTATGTGGCCGCTCTCAGCCTGCCGGGCGGCAAACCGTTCGCCTTCGCCTATATCGTCCGGGCGGTGACGCCGGGCGCGTTCTTCCTGCCGGCCGCCGAGGCGCTCGACATGTACCATCCAGGCGTGGCCGCCCGCTCGTCTCCTGGACGGCTCACCGTCATCCCGGCCGGCTGAGGCCGCGCGGTGGCGCCGGAGGGCCAGGTGCGGGAGCGCGCGTGGCCGCCGATGCTCCTGGTGGCCGGTCTTGTCGCGGCTCTGGTCGGCCTGGACGCGGCCTTTCCGCCGGCCCTGGGCCGGGCCAAGGTCGCCTCGCCGGTGGTGCTGGATCGGCACGGCGCCTGGCTACGGGCGCTGCCGGTGGAGGACGGCCGCTGGCGCCTCCGCGCCGATCTGGCCCGCACCGACCCGCGCTTCGTCGCTCGCCTCGTGCGCGTGGAAGACGCCGGCTTCGCTTGGCATTCCGGGGTCGATCCCCTGGCCGTGATCCGCGCCGGCCTGTCGGCGGCGAGCCGGGGCCATGTCACCTCGGGCGCCTCGACGATCACCATGCAGACCGTGCGCCTGCTGGAACCGCGCCGGCGGACCCTGCTGGCCAAGGCGATCCAGATGGTGCGCGCCGCCCAGCTGGAGGCGCACTATTCGAAACGGCAGATCCTGAGCCTCTACCTCACCCTCACACCCTACGGCGGCAATATCGAGGGCGTGCGCGCCGCCAGCCTGGCCTGGTTCGGGCATGAGCCGGACAGCCTGACCAACGCCGAACAGGCGCTGTTGATCGCCCTGCCCCAATCGCCGGAGGCCCGCCGCCCCGATCGGCGCCCCGCCGTCGCCAGGGCCGCGCGCACCGCGATCCTGGACAAGCTCGTTCGCGCGCGGTTGATCGATCCGGCCACGGCGCGCGAGTCGGCGGCCGAGCCCTTGCCACGCCGTCAGCCGTTCCCGTCCCTCGCCTGGCAGGCGGCGGGCGAGCTGGCGCGGGCGGCCCCCGCGTCTCGCCCCAGCGTGATCTCGACGCTCGACGCCGGCCTGCAGGCGCGCCTCGAGGCCCTGGCCGGGAGCGCCGCCGCCGGCCAGGGCGCGCTCGGCCAGGCCGCCATCCTCGTGATCCAGATCGACGGCAGGGCGGTGCGCGCCGCCGTCGCCTCGGCCGGACGCGACCGGCCGGGTGGCTGGAACGACCTCACCCGGGCCCAGCGCTCCCCGGGCTCGGCTTTGAAGCCGCTGATCTACGGTTTCGCCTTCGACGAGGGACTGGCCGCCCCTGACACCCTGATTGACGATGCGCCGCGCCGCTTCGGCGACTATCAGCCGGCCGATTTCGACCGCGTGTTCCACGGCCAGGTCAGCGCCCGCGAGGCCCTGGCCCAATCGCTCAACATTCCGGCCGTGGCGGTGCTGAATCGCCTAGGCGCCCCGGCGTTCGAGGCCCGGCTGCAGAGCGCCGGCGTGCGCCTCGCCCGGCCGCTCTCCAGCATCCAGGACGCCGGCCTGAGCCTCGCCCTCGGCGGAGAGGGGATCAGTCTGCGCGACCTTGCCCTTCTCTACGCCGCCCTGGGCGACGGTGGCGTGGCCAAGCCCTTGGCCTGGACGGCCGAGGCGGAGGCGGCGCGAAAGGGGAGCCCCGGCGTGCGTCTGATGCGGGCCGGCCCCGCCGCCCAGGTGCTGGCGATCCTGCGCGAGGCGGCCCCGCCCCCCGGGCGCGCGGCCCTGACCCTGGTGCGCGGCGCGGCCCCGATGGCGTTCAAGACCGGCACCTCCTACGGCTTTCGCGACGCCGTGGCCGTGGGCGTGACGGGGGGCTACGTCATCGCCGTCTGGACCGGGCGCGCCGACGGCGGCGCTCGCCCGGGGCTGACCGGCCATGGAGCGGCCCTGCCGCTCCTGTTCGAAGCCGCCGACCTGGTGGGGGCCGAGGGTGGGGCGCCGGCCCCGATCGACCCGCGCGCCGTCCCCCGGGCCCTGACCCGGCTGGAGCCCGACGCCGACGGCCCGCGCCTGATCTTCCCGCCCGACGGGGCCAGTGTGATCGCCCCCGGCTTCGGTCCGCACTCCCCCGGCCTGGTACTCGCCGCCCAAGGCGACCGGCTCGCCTGGTACGTGGGCGGCGCGCCGGTGACCGCCGACCCCGTCAGCGGCCAGAGCGTCTGGCGCCCCGCCTCGCCCGGCTTCTACCGCGTCGTGGCCGTCGATGCGGCCGGGCGCCGCGCCACCGCCAACGTGCGTGTCACGGCGCCATGAGGCGCCTTGCTTGCCCATCGGCCGGCCCGTCCGCATAGTCGCAAGAAGGTTGCATGAGGGAGTGTGAGGCGTGAGCGAGGGTCAGGTTTTCCCGGTGCCGGCGGAATGGGCGGCGCGGGCGCATATGGACGCCGCCGGCTACGAAGCGGCCCTGGCGCGGGTGGAGGCCGATCCGCAGGGCTTCTGGAGCGACATTGCCGCCCGGCTGGACTGGATCGAGCCGTTCACCACCGCCAAGGACGTCTCCTTCGCGCGGGAGGATTTTCACATCCGCTGGTTCGCGGACGGCGTGCTCAATGTCAGCGCCAACTGCCTGGATCGCCATCTGCCCGCCCGGGCCGACGACGTGGCCATCATCTGGGAGGGCGATGACCCAGCGGAGAGCCGCCGCGTCACCTTTGGCGAGGCCCACGCCGAGGTCTGCCGCATGGCCAACGTGCTGAAGGCGCATGGCGTCGCCAAGGGCGACCGGGTGACGATCTATCTGCCGATGATCCCGGAGGCGGCGTTCGCCATGCTGGCCTGCGCGCGCATCGGCGCGGTGCATTCGGTGGTGTTCGGCGGCTTCTCGCCCGAGTCGATCGCCGGGCGCATCCAGGATTGCGGCTCGCGCTTTGTCATCACCGCCGACCAGGGCCTGCGCGGCGGCCGGGTTGTCCCGCTCAAGCGCAATGTGGACGAGGCCCTGACCCAGTGCCCGGATGTGGAGCGGGTGCTGGTGATCCGCCGCACCGGGGCCAAGGTGTTCATGCGGCCCGGGCGCGATGTCTTCTATGCCGAAGAGGCCCGGAAGGTGTCGAGCCATTGCCCGCCCGAGCCGATGAACGCCGAGGATCCGCTGTTCATCCTCTACACCTCCGGCTCGACCGGAAAGCCCAAGGGCGTCCTGCACACGACCGGCGGCTACCTCGTCTGGGCCGCCTGGACGCACGAACTGGTATTCGACTATCGTCCGGGCGAGGTATTCTGGTGCACCGCCGATGTGGGCTGGGTGACGGGCCACAGCTATATCGTCTACGGGCCGCTCGCCAACGGGGCCACCACCCTGATCTTCGAGGGCGTGCCCAACCATCCCACGGTCAGCCGCTTCTGGGAGGTGATCGACAAGCACCGGGTCGAGATCTTCTACACCGCGCCCACCGCGCTGCGCGCCCTGATGCGCGACGGCGAGGCGCCGGTGAAGCGCACCTCGCGCGCCTCCCTGCGCCTGCTGGGCAGTGTCGGCGAGCCGATCAATCCGGAGGCCTGGCTCTGGTATCACCGTGTGGTGGGCGACGGCCGCTGCCCCATCGTCGACACCTGGTGGCAGACCGAGACCGGAGCCTGCCTGGTCGCGCCTCTGCCCGGGGCGACGCCGCTCAAGCCGGGCTCCGCCACCAAGCCCCTGCCGGGGGTGAAGCTGCAACTGGTCGACGCCGAGGGCGGCGTGCTCGATGGAGCGGTCAGCGGCAACCTCTGCCTCACTGACAGCTGGCCCGGCCAGATGCGCACCGTCTGGGGCGACCATGAGCGGTTCATTACCACCTATTTCACCACCTATCCCGGCAAGTATTTCACCGGCGACGGATGTCGCCGAGACGCGGACGGCTACTACTGGATCACCGGCCGGGTCGACGATGTGATCAACGTCTCGGGCCATCGTCTGGGTACGGCCGAGATCGAAAGCGCGCTGGTGGCCCATCATACCGTGGCCGAGGCCGCCGTGGTCGGTTTTCCGCACGACATCAAGGGACAAGGCATCTACGCCTATGTCACCCTCACAGCGGCCCATCCGCCTACGGACGCCTTGCGCGCCGAGCTGGTCGCCTGGGTGCGGCGCGAGATCGGCCCGTTCGCCGCGCCTGACGCCATCCAGTGGGCGCCGGGTCTGCCCAAGACCCGCTCGGGCAAGATCATGCGCCGCATCCTGCGCAAGGTGGCCGAGGGCGATGTCTCGAACCTGGGTGACACGACCACCCTGGCCGATCCCGCCGTGGTGGACGATCTCGTGGCCAACCGGGTCCCCTAGACAAAGAAAGCTGGGGGGAGTGACCATGGCGAGTGTCGATCGGCGGCAAGCCCTGTTGGGCGCCGCGCTGGCGAGCGCGGCGGCCACATTCGCCTCGGCTTCGCCGATAGCCTTCCCGTTGACGCGCGTGGGAGACCGGCTTTTCCTCCGGGCCCGGATGAACGACGTCGAGACGGCAGCCCTGCTTGATTCGGCCGCCGAGACCTCCCTGGTGGCGCCCCGCTTCGCGGCGCGGCTGACGCTGAAGCCCGGCGAAAGCACCGCGGCGCACGGATCGGGCGCCGCGGCCTTCACCGCCAAGCTGGTCGAACACGTCAGAATCGACGCGGCGGGAGTGACGGTCGCCGACGCCACCGTGGCGGTCGTCGACCTTTCCGATGTCGGCCGCCGGCTGATCGGCCGGCCGATCGATCTGGTCGTCGGGCGAGAGATCTTCGACGCCGCCTGGCTGGTGATCGACATCGCCGGGCTCACGATCGGGCGCATGGGCGTGGGCGCCGCGCCGCGCGGGATCGAGCTGCCGCTGGTCGAGGCCCGGGGAGTCATGGGCATGCCCGTGACCATCGAGGCCACGCCGACGGCCGGTGCGGAGTTCGATCTGGGCAACGGGACCGGCGTCCTCCTTTCCCGCGCCTTCGCCGCACGCGCCGGCCTGTCCGATGGCCGACCCCTCACGACCGCTCTGGGCGGTGGTCTCGGCGGGGCCAAGCCGCGAACGGGGCTGATGCTCGAGAGCCTGACCCTCGCCGGGCGCCGGTTCGAGGCCCTTCACGCGGACATCGACGACGCGCCCGACGCGCCCGACGCCAACATCGGCGTCGGGCTGCTGCAACACTTCCGCATCACCTGCGATTTCTCCGGCCGCCGCCTGTGGCTGGAGTCCATCTGACGCGCCCAGCCCATTCACGAGAAATAGGCGCCGGGGGTGCGGCCGAAGGCAGCGCGGAAGGCGGCGACGAAGGCGCTGGCGGTGCGAAAGCCGGCGCCGGCGGCGGCGGTCTTTACCTGCGCGCCGGCGGCCAGGGCGCGCAGGCTTCCCAGCAGGCGCGCCTGACGGCCCCACGCGGCGAGGGTCATGCCCGTTTCGGCGCAGAAACGGCGCTCCAGCGTCCGGGCGCTGAGGCCCACCCGGCGCGCCAAGGCCGGCGTGCCGAAGCCGGCGCCCTCGCCCGGCGCCGCGGTCATCATCTCGGCCGCCGCGCGTGCGGCCACGCTTGTCGGCGCCGGAAGCGTGAGGGGGGCGGTGTCCCGCCGACTAAGTTCCGCCCCGATCACGATAGCCATGGCGCAGTGGGCCGGCTCGCGCTCGTCGAGCATGCCCAGCTCCACGCATTTCAACACCAGCTCGCGCAGCACGGGCGAGACGGCCATCACCGCGCACTCGGCCGGCAGACAGCTCGCGACATCGGCGCGCAGATAGAGGGTGCGCAGCTCCGCAGCTCCGGCGAAGCGGATCGAATGGCGCACGCCCGCAGGCGCCCAGATCGCCCAGCGTGGCGGCGCGACCCAGGAACCGGCCGGTGTCCAGACAGTGATCACCCCGGCCGAGCAATAGATCAGCTGGCCCAAAGGATGGACGTGTCGGCCGGTGTCGTGGCCCGCCGCCGTCCTGGCCGAAACGGTGCGAACCAAGAAGAAGGGTTCGTCGTCGGGAGTGCGCCGGTTTTGCGACATCGGTTGTCGATCTAGCGGCATTGCGACAGTCGCGGCAATCGAGGATCATCGCCTCATGGCCGCCAACCTCGCTTCCTTCGCCCTGCACGTCGACGACATCGACCGCGCCCGCCGTTTCTACGAAGCGGTGTTCGACTGGACCTTCGAGCGCTGGGGGCCGCCGGGATTCTATCTGATCCACACCGGCGGTGACTCCGATCCCGGCATCCAGGGCCTGATGCACCTGCGCCACGAGCCGCGCGCCGGGGCCGGCCTGAACGGCATCGAACCGACCTTCGCGGTGGATGACCTCGACGCCGTACTGTCGGCGGTCGAGGCCAACGGCGGCCGCGTCACCATGGCCAAGTCGCTCATCCCGACGGTCGGCGTCCTGATTCGCTTCGACGATCCCGAAGGCAACAACATTGGGGCCATGGCCTACGAGACCCGCCCCGTCACGCACTAATAGTCCAGCTTGGGATACCAGTCCGCGCCGCGCCCGTCGGGGGTCATGTCGAGGATGTTCCACAGCGGGGCGATGTCGGGGGCGCCGCGCGGATCCTGGCCGGGGTCCGCCGAGTCGCCGGTCATCTCGCCGCTCCAGAAATGTCGGATCACCCCGTCACGCCTAGTGAACACGTTGAGCGACGGTATCTCGGAGCCATCGGGCAACAGGCCGTGATAGTCGAGCGAATAGGCGTCGTTCAGGTCCTGATAGACCCTCAGGTTTTGCCACCCACGCTCACGCTTCCAGGCCGTAAGCCGCTCCACCGGCGATCGCGCCACAACTGCCAGCGACAGGCGCTGATCGAGGTCGGCGGCGTTGCCGTCCAGGGCCCCAAGCATGTTGGTGCACATCGGGCAGGCCTTTTCACGCTCCGGCCCGAACATGAAACTGTAGACGGCCAGGGTGTCCTTGTTTCCGAACAGATCCGCGAAGTTCGCCGGACCTGATTCGCCGTCGAAGCGGTAGTCGCCCCTGACCTCACCGCCCGGCGGCAGGGCCCGACGCTGTTCGGCCACCCGCGACAGATGCCGGCGGAGCTCGATCTCCTCCTTCAAGAGCGCCGTGCGCGCGGCGCGATATGCGGCGCTCTCATTGGGAAACCGGACCGGCCCGCGACGTGCGAGCTCGTCGGCCGGAACGAGGGTATCTGACATGGCGTGGCTCCCTATGTTTCTCCCAATCTAACGATCGGGGGGCATGTCCGTTCAAGGAGCCGTGCGCGGCGCGGCCGGCGCTGGTTGACCTCCGCTCGGGTTGCGCTATGCCGCTCCGCGCCACGGGGCCTGCCCGGGCCGAGGGAGAGGGACAGTACGGTCATGTTTTCACACGTTATGATCGGCACGAACGATCTGGATCGCGCCAAGACGTTCTATGACGCGCTGCTGGCCACGCTCGACGTGCCGCCAGCGATGGTCGACGGCGAGCGTATATTCTACATGACGCCCACGGGCGTGTTCTCCGTGTCCAAGCCGATCGATGGTCAGGCCGCCACCCACGCCAACGGCGGCACCATCGGTTTCGCCGCCAAGTCCAAGGAGCAGGCGGACGCCTGGCACGCCGCGGGCCTCGCCGCCGGCGCCAAAAGCATCGAGGATCCACCCGGCGTGCGCGAGGGCTCGGTTGGTAAGCTCTACCTCGCCTATCTGCGCGACCCCGACGGTAACAAGATCTGCGCCCTGCACAGGATGTGAGCGAGGGGAGGCTCGTGGCTTAGCCGTATCTGATGAGCGTCGATTCCAGCCAAGCCGTCGTCCCGCCGAATTTTCATTTCACATGGACGCAGGTGCACCGGTAGTGCCTGCCGATCTCGCCGCCCTTCCGGACTACGCGCCCGTTCATCACCGACGGGCCGACCATTTAGCCGCATGCGGCATGCTTCGCTGCGCCCGTCGCAAGGCGGGGGCGCCAACCAGCCGATGACCTGCGACCTGATCCCGCGCGTCGTGCGGGACCAGGCCGAGGAGTGCTAGAGCCGCCGCGGACGGACCACGGCGTGGTAGATCAGCAGCACGACAACGGCCCCGACCACCGCGACCACGAGGCTGTAGATATTGAGCCCCGTCACGCCGGACGCGCCGAACATGTTGAACAGAAAGCCGCCCGCCACCGCACCGACGACACCCAGGACGATATCCAGGATGAGGCCGCTGCCCGTCTTGTTGACGAGCTTGCTGCCGATGAACCCCGCGACTAGACCTAGTACGATCCAAGCCAGAATGGACATTTTCGCTCCTTCAGCCCTAGAGCCGGAGGTCATCCCCGGATTGGTCGAATGCCATATGGCGCCGCTCGCCTGGGCCAAGAAGATGCGCCCGCACCTATCGGGTAGGTGCGCCGGCGCCTATGAGCCGCGATCACGCGCCCAGATGATCGCCTCGCCGCGATTGTGCGCGCCGATCTTGGCGTAGAGCCGTGCCACGTGGTTGCGCACCGTGTTGCGGCTCAGGCACAGGGTCTGCGCGATGGCCGAATCGCTCGCGCCCCGTGCGATCTGGGCCAACACCTCCCGCTCGCGGGGCGTGAGGTCGGCGCGCATCGCGTTGGCACCGGGGCCTTTCTGGGGCGCGCGCAGGCCCGCCAGCTTGTCCATGATCTTCTGGCTCAGCCAGGACGAGTCCTGCATGGCAGCCTCGATGGCCGAAACAAGTTCCGCCTCGGTCCGCTTGCGCTCGCCGATGTCCTGAAAGGCCGAGAGCACGCAGCGTTCGTCGCCAATGGTCACGCTTTCGGCGGAGACGAGGCAATCGACCAGCTCGCCGGTCTTGGTCTTCACCTTCAATTCCTGGCCGCGGAAGCTGCCGCTCTCGCTCAGCCTGGCTTCCACCGCACGCCGCGCCGCCGACGATTGCCAAAGCTCGATTTCGCTGGGCCTGCGCCCGATCACTTCCTCGTGCAGCCAGCCGGTCATCTCCAGGAAGGCGTAGTTGACGTTGAGGATCCGGTGTCCGTCCAGCGTCGCCAACGACATCGGAATGGGGGCGAAACGGAACGACTTGGCGAACCGCTCCTCGCTCTGCCGCAGGGCGGTCTCGGCCGCCCGCCTCGGCTCGAGGTCGGCGAAGGTGAAGATCATGCACCGCTCGCCGGCGATCTCGATTGGCTGGCCGGCCAGCACTACCAGCCGTCTTCCCTCGCGCGGCAGGGGCAGCTCGGCCTCCATCTGCGGCACGGTGCGCCATTCCGCCAGACGCGCCTTGGCCAGGTCCGCCCGCTCCGCGCCCTGCAGGATGTCGACGTCATAGAGACGCCGGCCGACGACTTCGTCGGTGCGCCAGCCGGTCAGATCCATGAAGCCCTGGTTCACGCGTACGTAGCGCAGGTCGGCGATGCGCACGATCACCGCCGGGGCCGGATTGGCGTTGAACATGCGCTCGAAGCGCTCCTGCGCCTCGAACGCCTCGGTCGAATCGGCGGCGATCAGGGCGAAGCGTCCGGGCCGGCCGGCGCCCTCGCCCAGCGCCACGCCGCGAACGCTCTGCACCGTACAGTGGTCGGGCCGGCCCCTTGGCGTCACCTCGACGACTAGATCGCCGAACGTCTCGCCGCGGCAGAGCCGGCTCAGCGGATAGGCCGCCGGCTTAAGGGCTCTCCATCTCGATAGGTGAGGGCGAAGCGCTCGGCATAGGCGCCCGCGGTGGCGCCCAGGTCGGCCAGACGGCGCGCACCGTGCAGGCGCAGCGCCGCCGCGTTGGCCCAGACGATCCTGTCATCCGGCTCGACCAGAAATGACGCCATCTTGGAGATCCGCCACGATACTGCGCAGCTGCGCGTCGTCGGGCGCCTCGGCGCCGGGCGATCTGGCGATCGCGCGTCGAGCGGTTTCGCGGGTCATGGCGGCGCCTGGGTTGAGTTACCCCACCAGCGTCTCATGGGATCTGAGCGGCTTCCCGCGCCCGGCGCTCATCGCCGCGCTTGCGCATGCGGCGCACGTACCAGACGTTCCACAACGCCAGACCGCCCATGGTCCCATAGCCGATAACGGGGCTGACCAGCAGGTACTGGCTCACCGAGAGGGCGAAGACGAGGGCCACGGATACGGCGGCGTCGGCCAGCAGGCCCACACCCCAGACCACGGTCATCACGGTCATGGAGCGCCGGAAGCCGGCGTCGTCGCGAAGAGATTCGAAACGCTCCAGTTCCGATGAATTGCGCCGCTGCATCCCCGCCCGGGCCAGCTGATAGATCAGCGGCCGGCGGATTGCCGCCGAGCCCAGGAAAACCAAGCCTATCACCACAGTCACCAGCTTTTCGCGCAGTTGCAGGAACTTGGCCCCGCCGCCGCCCAGGAAGGCCAGCAGCGAAAGCCCGATTCCGGCCAGAACGAGGATGGAAACGGCGTCCACACGCCGCTTGCGGGCAAATTCGATCAGGCTCCAGGCGATCGGCGGCGCCGAGGAGGCCATCAGGGCGTGCACGTCGCCCCAGGGCTTCTTCGTCGCCTGATAGATCAGGTACGGGCCGACGAAATTGACCAGGGCCTCGGTCAGGATGTTGACGCCGTTCTTGCGAACATAGTCGCGCGCGCCGCTCACATCGATCGCCATCGCCGCCTCCCGCCTCCGGCCTCACCTCGCTCCAACGCCGGCCTAGCGCCCCGCCACGATAGCCGCCAGCAGGATCACGCCCGCCACGGCATTGGACTTGAAGAGCCGCAGCGCGCCTGCCGGATCACCCAGTCGAAGGCGCAGCGCCTGCCACCCCAGATGCCCGGCGTACAGCCCGGCTGGAAGCAGGAACCACGGCCCCAGGTGCGCCGTCCGCCACACGCCCAGGGCCAGGATCACGCTGGCGCCATAACAGAGCAGCACGACCCTGGGGGCCGCGGACCCCAGCCTCAGGGCCGAGGATCTGACCCCGGCGAGGGCGTCGTCCTCCAGATCCTGCACCGCATAGATCGTGTCGTAGCCGAAGGTCCAGCACACCCCGCCGGCGTAGAGCAGCGCCGCCGCCAAGGGCAGGCCGGGCGTGTAGAGCGAAAGGTTGGCCCCATGCGTCCACGCCCCGGCAGCCAGGGTCAGGACCGCCAGTCCCGAGGGCCCGCCGCCGGCCGCGGCGTAGCCCATCAGCGCGCCCCAGTTGAACGTCAGCCCGAGCCAGGCCTGCGGCCACCAGGTGATGCGCTTCATGAACGGATAGGCCGCCACCAGAGCCAGCGACGCGACGCCCAGAAAGAGGCTCATCAGATTGAGGGTGAGCAGGATGGCGAAGCTCGCCAGGGAGCAGGCGATCACGAAGCCCCAGGCCGCCCGCACGCTCACCACCCCGCTGGCGACGGGCCTGGCCGCGGTGCGCGCTACACGAGCGTCGATGTCGTGATCGATGATGTCGTTGAACGCACACCCCGCCGCCCGCATCAGGGCCGAGCCCAGAGCGAACAGGGCCAAAAGCCGACCGTCCGGCCACGTCCCTCGGGCCGCCGCCGCCAGGCCGATCCCCTGCCAGCCCGGCAGCATCAGGAGCCAGATACCCGTCGGCCGATCGAACCGGCCCAACTTCAGCCACGGCCGCCAGGCCGCCGGCGCATGGGCGTCGACCCAGTTGGCGGGCGCGGCGTCGGGCAAGGGCAGGCCGGCGGGCATGGCCGGCAAATGCTCCGGGTGTGTCCTCCGCGCAATGGTCTGGCCGCCCCGATCGCGTTAAGAAGCGGCCGGGCTGATACGATCATGGATCAATACGAGGATAGCGAGGCCACCCGCGCGCGGGTGCTCTCCAATGGCCAGGTGCTGGCCTTCATCAGCGGCTTCTGGGCCCGACGCCCGGGGCTGTTCTGGGTGACCGTGGCTGTCTATCTGGGCGCGATCGGCTTCGAGCTGATGGTGCCGCGCGCCTCCCAGGCCCTGGTCGACGCCGCCGTGAGCGGCCCGGCGCACGCCGCCGGCGCCTGGCGCGCCTGGGCTTTCTTCGTCGCGGTCTATGTCGCCTTCTTCGTCCTGCGCAATGTAGCGATCCGCGTGTGGACGCCGCTGGCGGTCCACACCATGAAAGAGATGACCGACGAGGGCTTCGCCCGCGTCCAGGCGTTCTCCGCCGACTGGCATGGCGCCACCTTCGCCGGGGCCACCGTGCGGCGGCTGTCGCGCGCCATGTGGGGCTACGACGTGGTGGCCGACGCCGTGGTGCTGTGGATCGGCCCGGCCCTGATCATTCTGGTCGGCCTTTCGGTGCAGATCATGCTGCGCTGGCCCCTGGTGGGCGCCTTTTCGCTGGGCATGGTGGCGCTCTACATCGGCTCCAACGTGCTCTTCTCCAATGTCTACGTGCGAAAGGCCAACCTGCGCTCGGTGGCGATGGATTCGCGCATCGGCGGGGCGCTGGCGGACGCTATCGCGGCCAATCCCACGGTCAAGGCGTTCGGGGCGGAGGATCGCGAAGCGGCGCGCATCGGGGTCGTCACGCGCGATTGGCTGAAAGCCACGACCATCACCTGGAACCGCTATACGGACGTCTGGCTGCTGCACAACATGCTGGTGGCGGGCCTGCAGGCGGGGCTGACCGGGCTGCTGATCCTGCGCTGGACGCAGGGGCGGGCCACCGCCGGCGACGTCGCTTTCGTCATCACCTCGTTTCTGGTGATGAGCGGCTATCTGCGCAACGTCGGCGAGAATATCCGCATGGCTCAGAAGGGCCTGGCGGATGTGGAGGACGTGGCCCGCTACGCGCGCATGGCGCCCCAGGTGGCGGATGTGGTCGGCGCGATCGACTTCCACCCCCTGCGTGGCGAGATCGCCTTCGAGGCCGTGACGTTCGCTTACGGGGGCGGCGCGCCGGTCTATGCCGACTTTTCCCTGCGCATCGCGCCGGGCGAGCGGGTGGCGCTGGTCGGGCCGACGGGGTCGGGCAAATCGACCTTCGTCAAGCTGATCCAGCGGCTCTACGACCTCGAGGCCGGACGTATCCTGATCGACGACGTCGATATAGCCACCGTCGCCCAGGGCAGCTTGCGCCGCGCGATCGCCGTGGTGCCGCAGGATCCGGCCCTGTTCCACCGCACCATCGCCGAGAACATCGCCTACGCCCGGCCGGGCGCGACCGCCGAGGAGATCGCCCTGGCCGCCCGCCGTGCGCGGGCGCACGATTTCATCGGGGCCCTGCCCAAAGGCTACGACACCCTGGTCGGCGAGCGTGGCGTGAAGCTGAGCGGCGGCGAGCGCCAGCGCGTGGCGATCGCCCGAGCGTTTCTCGCCGATGCGCCGATCCTGGTGCTCGACGAGGCCACCTCCTCGCTCGACGTAGAGACCGAATTGCGCGTTCAGGCGGCCAGCGAAGAGCTGATGGCCGGGCGCACCACGATCGTTATCGCCCATCGCCTTTCCACTATCCGGGGGGCCGACCGCATTCTGGTGTTCCAGGAGGGTCGGGTGATCGAGGAGGGCCGCCATGGCGAGCTGGTGGCCCTGGGCGGGGCCTATGCGCGGCTGAACGCCGTCGCCCAGGGCGCCTGAGGCGGCGGCGCCAGCCCCAGCCAACCGGCCATCAACGCCAGCTCCGCCTCGAGCGCGGGAGCCGTCTCCTTGGCCGACGCGCCGGGCTCCAGGTGCGCGGCCTGCACGCGCAGCACCCCGGCGGCGCGGTCGGCCTTCAGATCGACCCGGGCGGTGATCGCCTCGCCCTGTAGAAACGGCAGCACATAGTAACCGTGCTCCCGCTTGTGCGCCGGGGTGTAGATCTCCAGCCGCACCTTGGCGCCGAACAGGCGCTGGGTGCGCTCCCGCGTCCATATCAGATTGTCGAACGGCGAGAGCAGGGCGCAGGCCCCGGCGCGGCGGGGGATCTTCGCGCCGGGGGCAAGGTAGGCGCCCTGTCGCCAGCCACGGACGCTCACCGGCTCGAGCGCGCCCGCCTCGACCATCTCGGCGATCCGCGCGCGGGCGTCGGCGAGCGGCATGCGGAAATAGTCGCGCAGGTCGGCTTCGGTGGCGACGCCCAGGGCCCGGGCGGCGATGGTCAGCAGGCCGCGCTGGGCCTCCGCCTCGGTGGGCGTGGGCGCCGCCACGATGGTGCGGGGCAGCACCCGTTCAGTCAGATCATAGACGCGCTCGAAGCCGCGCCGGGTGCGGGTGGTGATCAGCCCGCCCCAGAACAGCCACTCGAGCGCCCGCTTGCCGTGGCTCCAGTTCCACCAACCGGGCGCGCGCGGGCCCTCGGCGAAGTCACCGCCGGTGAGCGGCCCCTCCCGCTCGATGCGCGCCAGCACCGCGTCGATATAGTCGCGTCGCTCGCGCCCGAACGCCGCCAATCCACTCCAGGTCTCGCCCGCCCGGGCCCGCTCCATGCGCCAGCGCAAAATCGGCTGCGTTGTCAGGGGCAGGAGCGAAGCCTCGTGGCCCCAGTATTCGAACACGGAGGGCGTCATGCCCCACGCTTCGGTTTCCAGCGCCGCTCTCGGATAGGGGCCAAGGCGTGAGAAGGCCGGCAGATAATGGGTCCGCGTCAGCACATTGACCGAGTCGATCTGCACCACGCCCAGCGCCTCGATCAGCCGCCGCAGGCGCCGCCCGCCCGCCTCGCCGGAAGGCCGCTCCCGCGCCAGGCCCTGCGCCGACAGCGCGATACGCCGCGCCTGGCTCGCCGACAGCGTTTCAGCCAAGCGCCGGCGCCGGTGCGGCCAGGGTCTGGTCGGAGTGGGTGGCGTACCAGTCGAGGTCGGCGAGCAGCCGGGTCCAGGCGCCGGCCATCGCCGCCGTCCATTCGGCGTCCAGAACCTCGGCCACCGTCGCCCCGACCGTGGCGAAGAACAGGCCGAACACCTCCGGCGGTACGCCATAGCCCTCGTGCGTAACCACCTCGCACTGGATCATGCGCGCGGCATAGGCGCGGCGGTCGATGAAATCGAGGATGGCGTCGAACACTCGGGCCAGCATCTCGCCCTTGACCGAGCCGTCGCGATCGCGCGCGAACAGGGCTTCCATGTCCGGATGCTCCGCGAACAGTCGGGCGTAGACCAGGGGCGTGATGTCGCCGCCGACCTCGCCGACCCGCTCAAGGCTAAGCACGATCAGGTCCGCGTCCGTCACCGGCGGCGCCTAGGCGTGATCCAGCACCGGCTTGGGCTTGTAGGGCGCCTCGAGCGCCTTGACCTCGTCGTCGGTGAGGGTGAGAGAAAGCGCGCCGACCGCATCCGCCAGGTGATGGGCTTTCGAGGCGCCAATGATCGGCGAAGTGATCGCCGGATTGCGCAACACCCAGGCCAGGGCGACCTGCATGTTGGAGACCCCGCGCGCCCTCGCGATCTCGCCCACCGCGTCGACCACCGCGAAATCGGGCTCACGGTAGTAGAGGCGGGGTGAAAACTCGTCGGACCTCGCTCGCGCGGTATTGCCCTCGCCCGGCGCGGCCCGGCCGCCAGCCAGGAAGCCGCGCGCCAGCGGCGACCAGGGGATGACCCCGACACCCTGGTCGCGGCACAGGGGCAGCATCTCCCGCTCCTCCTCGCGATAGACGAGGTTGTACTGCGGCTGCATGGAGACGAAGCTAGCCCAGCCGCGCGCCCGAGAGACGCTGAGCATGTTCATGAACTGCCACGCGTACATCGACGAGGCGCCGATGTAACGGGCTTTGCCGGCGCGCACGACATCGTTCAGCGCTTCCAGCGTCTCCTCAATCGGTGTCTCGGGATCGAACCGGTGGATCTGATAGAGATCGACATGGTCGACGCCCAGCCGGGTCAGGCTGCCGTCGATGGCGTCCATGATGTGCTTGCGCGACAGGCCCTTGTTGTTGGCGTCGGGGCCCATGGGAAAGTTGACCTTGGTGGCGATCACCACCTCGTGACGCTTGGCGAATCGCTTCAGCGCCGCGCCGGTCACCCGCTCGCTCTCGCCGGCTGAATACATGTCGGCGGTGTCGAAGAAATTGATCCCCGCCTCGATCGCAGCGCGGAAAAACGGCGCCGAGGCTTCCTCGTCCAGCACCCACGGCCTCCAGGCCGGGCTGCCGTAGGTCATGCAGCCCAGGCACAGGCGTGAGACCCGAAGGCCGGTCGAACCCAGGCGAACGGTGTCCATGGCAGTCTCCTTTTGTCGCCCCTAGGGCTTTGCCGCTACTTGGACAACCGGCCGTCGCCCAGCGCCGCCTGTTCAAACGGGAACAGCACGGCGGGATCGGGCCTGTCGACATTGGCGCTGATCTCTGCGGGCGCCAGGACGTGCAGCAGGTGGCGGATGATGGCCAGCCTGGCCGGCTTCTTGTGGTCGGCGCGCACGCACATCCACGGGGCGATGGCGGTGTGGGTGCGGCTCAGCATGCTGTCGCGCGCGGCCGAATAGTCGGCCCACTTCTTCTGGGCGACGCCATCCAGGTCGCTCACCTTCAGCCGTTTGATCGGATCCTCGCGCCGCTGGTCGAGCCGCTCGGCCTGCTCCTTCTTGGAGATGTCGAGCCACAGTTTCACCAGGCGGATGTTCGCCTCCTCCAGCATTCGCTCGAGAGCCGGCACGTCGCGCAGGAACTCCTCCTGCTCCAGGGGCGTGCAATAGCCCATCACCGGCTCGACCCCGCCTCTGTTGTACCAGGATCGGTTGAACAGCACGAGCTCGCCCGCAGCCGGCAAGTGCTTGATATAACGCTGGAAGAACCATTGAGAGCGCTCGCGGTCCGAGGGCTTGGGCAGGGACACTTCCCGAGTGTTGCGAGGCGCCAGATGCTGGGTGATCCTGGTGATCGTGCCATCCTTGCCGGCTCCGTCGCGGCCCTCGAAGATCACCAGTGCCTTGAAGCCGGTCTTGACCGCCCAGCCCTGCCATTGGACCAGATGGATCTGGAGATCGCGCAGCTCGTCTTCGTAGTCTTTTTCGCTTGCCATCCAGCCAGCCTAGCCGATTGGGAGCGCCGTGTGATCCGTCTTTTCGTCAGCAACGATCTGCACCCCGGCGCCGGCGTGGCGCTCTCGCTGGCCCAGGTGCGCTATCTCGTGGCCGTCATGCGCGTTTCGGTGGGCGATGAGGTGCGCGTCTTCAACGGCCGCGACGGCGAATGGGCGGCGCGGGTGGCGGAGGTCTCCCGGCGAGATCTGGTCCTTCGTCCCGGCGCCCGCGTGCGCGACCAGGCGCCTTCGCCCGACCTCGAACTCTTCGTCGCTCTCGTGAAGCGCCCACGCCTGGAGACGATCGTCGAAAAGGCCGCCGAGCTGGGCGCCCGGTCGGTGACGCCGCTCGTCACCGACCGGGTCAACGCCCGAGGGGCTTCGCTCGAACGCCTCTCCGCCATCGCCATCGAGGCGGCCGAGCAGACCGGCCGGCTGGACGTTCCGGCGGTGCGCGCCCCGGCGCGGCTGGCCGCCGTTCTCGGCGCCTGGCCTGTCGGGCGGCGGCTGATGTTCTGCGACGAGGCCGGCGACGCGGGGCCGGCTCTGGACGCTCTGGCGGCCGCGGGCGGCGGCCCCTGGGCCATACTGATCGGGCCGGAGGGCGGCTTCAGTCCGGCCGAGCGCGCGGCCGTCCGCGCCCTGGCGGCCGTCGTGCCGGTCTCGCTCGGCCCGCGCATCCTGCGCGCCGACACCGCCGCCATCGCCGCGCTCACCTTGTGGCAGGCGGCGCTGGGAGACTGGCGGGGGGCTTGAGGTTGGCGCGGCCGGCGCCCACTTGGGCCAGGGGGCGGCGCGGCGACGCGGCCAAGGGGGCGGATCGATGGCCGACACCGAAGAGCAGGACCGGCCGCTCGATCTGGCGGCCCTCACCGACTGGTTCGCGCAAGGCGGCAAACCCGCGAGCGAGTTTCGCGTCGGCGCCGAGCACGAGAAATTCGTCTTTCGCACCACCGACCACGCGCCCGTGCCTTACGAAGGCGAAGCCGGCATCAAGGCTCTGCTGGAGGCGCTGACCAGGTTCGGCTGGGCCACCACCACCGAGCTGAACGACGCCGGCGGCGACACTCTGATCGGGCTTTCGCGCGGCATGGCCAACATCAGCCTGGAGCCCGGCGGCCAGTTCGAGCTTTCCGGCGCGCCGCTGCGAACCATGCACGACATCTGCGAGGAGACCGGCCAGCACCTGGAGGAGGTCAAGGCCGTCGCCCATGAGCTCGGGCTGGGCTTTCTGGGCCTGGGCTTCACACCGCTGTGGCGGCGCGATCAGGTTCCGATCATGCCCAAGGGGCGCTACAGGATCATGCGCGACTACATGCCCAAGGTCGGCTCCATGGGCCTGGACATGATGTTCCGCACCTGCACGGTCCAGGCCAACCTCGATTTCGCGGACGAGGCCGACATGGTGGCCAAGTTCCGCGTCAGCCTGGCCCTCCAGCCGATCGTCACCGCCCTCTTCGCCAATTCTCCGTTTACGGAAGGAAAGCCCAACGGCTTCCTGTCCGGCCGCGCCCATGTCTGGACCGACACCGATCGCGACCGGACCGGCATGCTCGATTTCGTGTTCCAGGACGGCTTCGGGTTCGAAACCTACGCCCGCTATGCGCTGGATACGCCGATGTACTTCGTCAAGCGCGGCGGCCGCTACATCGATGTGGCCGGCCGCTCGTTCCGCGCCTTCATGGCCGGCGAGCTGGCCGAGCTGCCCGGTCAGCGACCGACGATCAAGGACTGGGTCGATCACACCAGCACCATCTTCCCAGAAGTGCGGCTCAAGCAGTACCTCGAGATGCGCGGGGCCGACGCCGGCCCGTGGTCGCGCCTGTGCGCCCTGCCGGCGCTATGGGCCGGGGTGCTCTACGATCCCGCCTCCCAGGCGGCGGCATGGGATCTCTGCAAGCACTGGACGCGCGACGACCGCACCGGCCTGATCCGCGACGTGCCCCGCCTGGCCCTGAACGCCGTCGTCGCCGGCCGCAGCGTGCGCGACGTGGCCCGCGACATGCTGGCCCTCGCTCATCAGGGCCTCAAGCGCCGCAATCGCCTCAGCGCCGGCATGGTCGACGAGACCAACTATCTGGCCGAGCTCGAAGACGTCGCCCAGAGCGGGGTCACCTCCGCCGAACGCCTCCTCGCCCTCTACCACGGCCCCTGGCAGGGCGACGCCGGCCGTGTGTTCGAGACGGAAGCGTACTGAATGTCGAGCTTCGGAAGGTGAACGGAAACAACCGCTACCGGCCCCCGCGTGCGACCAGGCTCCCGCTTCCTGATGGAGCAATCATGAAAGCTGCACCGGCTCCCATCGGCGAGGCCGCGGCGAAGATCGAGCGGCGAATCGCGGATCTGGGCGATTGGCGGGGAGAAACCCTGGCCCGTGTTCGCCGCCTGATTCACGAGGCCGACCCGGAGATCGAGGAAGCGTGGAAATGGGAGAAGCCCACATCGCCAAGCGTGCCGGTCTGGTCGCATGACGGCATCATTTGCACCGGCGAGACCTACAAGCAGGTTGTGAAGCTTACCTTCGCGCGGGGCGCCTCGATCGAGGATCCCGGACTGCTGTTCGATTCGAGCTTGGAGGGGAATGTTCGTCGCGCGATCGACATCCGCGAAGGCGCTCCGCTCGACGACGCCGCCTTCAGGCGCCTGATCCGCGCCGCGGTGGCGGTCAACGCCCAGGCCCGCGCCGCGCGGGCGGCAAAGAAGGCCTGATTGTCCTAGACCGCGACCTGCACGCCCATCTCCACCACGCGGCCGGGGGGGATGGCGAACACCTCACTGGGGTCGGCGGAATTGCGGGCCAGCGCGATGAACAGGCGATCCTGCACCCGGGCAAGGCCGTGATCGTGGCCGGCGATGATCGTGCGGCGGCCGAGGAAATAGGAGGTCTGCATCGGCGCCAGCGACACGCCGGGAATGGTGACGCCGGCCAGGGCGGCGGGCACGTCGGGCCGCTCCATGAAGCCGAACGAGAGGGTCACGCGGATGAACGCCGGGTCGCTCAGCGGCTCGAAGGCGGCGCGGGCGTCGTCGGCCACCCTGGGCTCGTCGGCGGTGCGCACGGTCACGATCACATTGGCTTGGTGCAGCACGCCGTTGTGCTTGAGATTGTGCAGCAGGGCGCTGGGCGTCAAATCCGGCTCGGCGGTGAGATAGACGGCGGTTCCGGGCACCTTGTGCCTCGGGCGGCGGGCGAGGGACGCCAGGAAGTCGGCCAGGGGAATACGGTCGCGCCTCGCCTTGTGGGTGATGATGTCGCTGCCGCGCAGCCACGAGACCATGACCAGGGCCGCTACTGCCGCAATCGCGATCGGGGCCCAGCCGCCGGAGAATAGCTTCAGGGAATTAGCCGCCAGAAAGGCCAAGTCGACGGTCAGGAGCGGCAGCACCACCAGGGCGGTCTTCCACCGGCTCCAGCCCCACAGCCGGCGGACCACGATGGCGGCCAGGGCCGTGGTCACCGACATGGTGCCGGTCACCGCCAGGCCATAGGCATTGGCCAGGGCGTCGGAGTTCTTGAAGATCGCGACCAGCAGGATCACCCCGAACATGAGCAGCAGGTTGATGGTCGGAAGGTAGATCTGCCCTGCCTCCGTTTCGGAGGTCCGGCGCACGGTGAGGCGCGGTAGCAGGCCCAGCTGCATCGCCGAGCTCGACAATGAATAGGCCCCGCTGATCACCGCCTGGCTGGCGATGATGGTGGCCGCCACGCCCAGCAGGGCCATGGGCACGCGCAGGGCCGAGGGCGCCATCAGGAAGAACCAGTCGTGTCCGACGATGTCGACGCCGCTGCCGCCGGCGGCGGCGATGGTGTGCAGGGCAAAGGCGCCCTGGCCGAAATAGTTCAGCACCAGGGCCGGAAACACCAGCGTCAGCCAGGCCGCCCGGATCGGCTTGCGCCCGAAATGGCCCATGTCGGCATAAAGCGCCTCGGCCCCGGTGATGGTCAGCGACACCGAGCCCAGCACGAACAGGCCGATCAGGCCGTGACGGGCCAGAAACACTAACCCGGCCAGAGGATTGAGAGCCAGCAGGATGCGCGGCGCGTCTGGGATGTGCAGCAATCCCAGGCCGGCGATGGCCACGAACCAGGCGAGGCAGATGGGGCCGAACCAGGTGGCGACCTTGGCTGTGCCGCGTGACTGAACCATGAACAGCATCACCAGCACCACCAGGGTGATGGCGATCTCCACCGATGGCGTGACCAGCGGCCCGACGCCGGGCGCGGTCTTCAACCCCTCTACCGCCGAGAGCACCGAAATGGCGGGCGTGATGATCGCGTCGCCATAGAACATCGCCGCGCCGATCACCCCCAGGATCAGCACCGTGCGCGTGCGCCGGCCGAGCGCGCCCTGGGCCAGGGCCATCAGCGAAAGGATGCCGCCCTCGCCCCGGTTGTCGGCGCGCATGATGAAGCTGACGTATTTGACCGTGACCACGATCACCAGGGCCCAGAACATGAGCGAGACGACGCCCAGCACGTCGGCCTCGCCCACCGCTCCGCGCGCGGCTTGGCCGAGCGCGGTCTTGAAGCCGTAGAGCGGGCTGGTGCCGATGTCGCCGAACACCACCCCGATCGAGCCCAGCATCAAACCGGCGAAACGCTTGCGCGAGGCGGCGACGCCCGGCGCCCCTCCCGCCGCTTCTGACCCAGCCCGCATGGCGTTGGCCCTTAGGCCGCCGGCGCCGGCATTGGCAATGGCGGAAGCCTCCGCTAAGCGGGCCGCTGGGTCTGGCCTGGAGAGACGGCATGACGGGGGTGCTGAGGCGCCATGTCGCCGCGGCGGTGATCGGCAACGGGCTGGAGTTCTACGACTTCACCACCTACGCCTATTTCGCCGTCCAGATCGGCCACGCCTTCTTTCCGCACCGTTCGGCCTTTGTCTCCCTGATGCTCTCCCTGGCCACCTTCGGGGCCGGCTTCGTGCTGCGTCCGATCGGGGCCGTCCTGATCGGCCGCTATGCCGACCGCGCCGGGCGCAAGCCGGCCATGCTGTTCAGCCTCACCCTGATGGGCGTCGCGATCCTGGGTCTGGCCTTGACGCCCTCCTACGCCATGATCGGCCCGGCCGCCCCGATCCTGGCCCTGACCTGGCGCCTGGTGCAGGGCTTCGCCCTGGGTGGCGAGGTCGGCCCGACCACGGCCTTCCTGGTGGAAGCCGCGCCGCCGGCCAGGCGCGGCCTCTACGGCGCCTGGCAGGGGGCCAGCCAGAACTTCGCCGGCATCGTCGGCGGTCTGGTGGGCGTGAGCTTGGCCGCCGTGGCCGGCGTCGCGGCGCTGGAAGCCTGGGGCTGGCGGCTGGCGTTCCTGCTGGGGGCGGCGGCCCTGCCGTTCGGCTACTGGCTGCGCCGCACCCTCCCTGAGACCCTGCACCGGGCCGAGGCAGTGCTCGCCCATCATTCGGCCGAGCCCAGCGTCTGGCGCCACTGGCGCGTGCTGTCGCAGGGCCTGGGCCTGATCGCGGCGGCCACGGTCTCGACCTATGTGTTCAGCTTCATGACCACCTACGCCATCACCACCCTGCACATGCCGGCGCGGGTGTCGCTGTGGGCCTCGATCGCCAGCGGCGTAGCAGGTGTCGGCTTCGGCCTGGCGGGCGGCTGGCTGTCCGACCGCATCGGGCGCAAGCCGATGATGATCTGGCCCCGGCTCTTGTTCCTGCTGGCGACCTGGCCCGCCTTCAGCCTGATGGTGCGTCACCACGACACCGCCACCCTGCTCCTGGCCACCGGCGTGATGGCGGGCCTGTCGGCCCTTACCACCGCCGCGGTCTTGGTGGGCCTGGCCGAATCCCTCCACCGGGATATCCGCGGCGCGGCCATGGGCACGGTCTACGCCACTTCCGTGGCCGTGTTCGGCGGCACCACCCAGCCGATCATCGCCTGGCTAACCCACGTCACGGGCGACCCGATGGCCCCGGCCGGCTACATGATGGCCGCCACGGCGGTGGGCCTCGTCGCCTCCCTCACCTATGCAGAATCCGCCCACGCCCGCGCCGCTGTGCCTCTGGCCGCCGCGCCCGCTCCGGTCTAGGGGACCGTCGCGCAACGGGATCCGGCGACGAAAGGGAGACGACCATGGCGATGATGAAGCGTTGGGTGCTGAAGCGGCGGCCGGAGGGAGAGATCCGACCGGGCGATCTGGAGCTGATCGACGAAGCCATCCCGGATCTGGCAGACAACGAGGTCCTGATCCGCACGGTCTATCTTTCGCTCGACCCCACCAACCGCATCTGGATGAGCGACCGCGAGCAATACATGCCGCCGGTCGAGATCGGCCAGACCATGCGCGGCGGGGCCATCGGCGTGGTCGAGCGCTCCCGTTCGGACCGTTTCAAGCAGGGCGATATCGTCAATCCGGGCCTGGCCGGCTGGGCCACCCACACCATCGCCGACGCCGGGGTGGTGATGCCGACCCCGACCGTCCCGGGCGTGCCCCTCACCGCCTTCATGAGCGTGCTGGGCTTCACCGGCTTCACCGCCTGGGCGGGCCTGGCCGAGATCGGCAAGCCCAAGGCCGGCGAGACCGTGGTGGTCTCCGCCGCCGCCGGCGCCGTGGGCTCGATCGCCGCCCAATTGGCGAAGCATGCCGGCGCCCGGGTGATCGGCATCGCCGGTGGCGCGGCCAAATGCGCCTGGCTGACCGGAGAAATGGGCCTCGACGGGGCGATCGACTACAAGAACGAGGATGTCGGCGCGGCGCTCGACCGGCTGTGCCAGAAGGGGATCGACGTCGATTTCGAGAACGTCGGCGGCAGGATCATGGACGCCGTGATCTCGCGCATGAATGACTATGGCCGGGTCGCGCTGTGCGGCCTGATCTCCACCTACAACGATCCCGGCCCGCCGGCGGGCCCGACCGATTTTGGCCGCGTGCTGATGCGCCGCCTGCTGATCAAGGGCTTCATCGTCACCGACTATCTGGGCCGCGCGCCGGAGGGCTTCGCCGAACTCACCAGCCTCGTCCTGGCCGGCAAGCTGAAGTGGAAGGCCGAGGTGGTCGATGGCCTGGAGAACGCCGTCGACGCCGTCGGCCGCTTGTTCACCGGCGCCCACGACGGCAAGCTGCTGGTGCGGGTCTCGCCGGAGCCTTGACGGCGGCTCGGGCGGACAGGCCAGCAGGTCAGACCGCCTGGCTGATCCTCGCCTGGATCGCGGCCGGATCGGCGATGTAGTTCACCAGGCTGGTGACATAGGTCGGCCGCCCGCCGACGGCGTTGTAATACTCGATCTGCACCCGGGTCAGGGCCTCCTCCACGGCGATCCCGGTCGCGGGCTGGCCCTCGCGACTAAGAAAGGCGTGGCCGCCGTCGTGGATAATGGTGCTGGCGTACCACAGCGGATCGGGGTTCACGGCCACGTCCTCCGCGCCGATGAAGAAGACGAACTCGCCGTCCTCCACGTGCGCGGTGCCGGCGCAGGGCGTGAAGCTGCGGTGCGCGGCCACCCCAGCCCGGCCAGGGCCCTGATGAAGGCGATCGCCTCCTGGCTCAGCTCGCCGCGCGCGAACTGGGCGTTGAGCACATCCGCCGCCCCTCGGATCACCGGCAGCACCTCGTCTACGAAATCCTCGGCGTCCGGCTCGATGACGACGGTCAGGACGGCGCCCAGAAGATCGATTGTGGTCATGGTGTAGGCGGCGGCGCCGGGCCGCCGTCGACCGCCTGGGCAAACACCTGATGTTTCAGTCTGCGCAGCCCGTGCGCCATCTGCCTCGATGCTCCCGCTCACCGATCCTTAAAGAAAGTTAGCGCGCTTTTGTGACCGCGGTGCGACGGGGGAGGTGTTCTTCCACGCCACATGCGAGTCGTCAGATCAGCTCTTGAGGGGTCGATCCTTGTGCATCGCCCGAAACATCAGAAACAGGGCGAGAGCCGCCGTTAAAGTAGCAAAGGCGCCAAGGAAGAGGCCCAAAATGAGGGTAGCCATCGACTCGGAGCCGAGCTCAGAAGCGGACGATGAGCCCTCGTGTACCGTCGCCTGCGGTTCTTTCGGCTGCGAGACACAGGCTACTACCGATCGGCCCGACGTCTCCTCGGCCCCGAAAAGCACCCTGGCCACGCCCTTGCCCCCTTCACCGTCAAGAGACATCGCCTTGTTTAGCACCATCACCTGTCGATGAGTTTCGGGCGTCCTTGGAGGGTGAAGGTCCGAGTCCATCAGCGACTTCACCGATTGCGCGCGCTCATCGGCGAGGTCGGCATTCGATTTTGGCGGTGTTTCCGGCGTGGGGTCGGTCGATCCGAGCAGTAGGATGTCGCCGCCCGTGGATTCGCGAGTGATGTCGACGATGTCCGCCTCCACCCGTGTCAGGAGCGCATGGTCGATGTCCCCGGATTCCGACTTTCCTCCGCCTGTGACACGAGGTTCGCCGAGATGCCGGCTTTGACCCAGGGCGAAGCCGTCGATGCGCCAGTTGGGTCGGCAAATCACCTCATTGCCGCCGGCGGTCACCGTCACCGTGGGCCGCAAAGCGGGTGTGACCCCCGGCTGCAAATGCACGAAACTGTCGAACACCGCAGTTGCATGCTCACCGAACGCAGGATGGTCGAACAGGTGCAGATCTTTTACTGAAAGGAGGGAGCCTATAGAAAGTAACGCATAGCCTCCCTTCCCCAGCGCCTGCGATAGCCGTTTCTTTCTTTTCGCCGCCTCGACTTCATCACTGGCCATTGGCCGCCCCGGTTACCGGCGGTGGCGCGGACGGGTGCTCGTCCGCCTCCATGGCCAACCATCTGCTCCAGGCAAGCAGGCCGAAGCCGACCAGGATGCAGAGATAGCCAAGCCACCAGAACGGCGCGGAGGTGGCCGCCGGACGATTGCGTGTCTGAGCAGGCGCCGGCGACGCGTCGGCCAGCCGGTTCAACGCCCGGCTTTGAACCTCGGCCGCCGACGCCAGCCGCCCGACCGATGTCGCCAGCGCTGCGGAGGCGGCGGCGGTCGTCTGCGGCGTGCGGTCCTTGATGTCGACGCCCAACGGTAGGACAATCAGGAACGCGAGTCCGGCGATTCCTATCACGGTCGTCTGGTTGACCGCGCGAACCCACCCTGACGCGGCCGGGGCCGGCGTCGGCGCGGACGGCGGCGTCGGCGTGGCCACCGAGCTGGCCGCATGCGCGGCGGTTTCGCTGTTCTCGGTCTCTACGGTGGCGGGCGCCACCGCCGGTTTAGGTGATCGCTCGGCGCGCTCTCGCGCCCGAAGATAAGGCCGGGCGAGGGCGCAGGCGCACAGGATCGCGACATCGACGAACAGCCATATTGGCCACCAGACGGCCCAGTATGCGGCCCCGAACACCTATCTCGTCCCCACGATCCGGCCCAAGTCAGAATAGCGCCTTGCGCCGCGTCAGGCCAGCGGGCTGCCTATCGACCAGGCGTGGCCGAACGGGTCGGTGACCTGGCCATAGCGGTCGCCCCAGAACTGGTTCTGGATCGGCGCCGCGACGGCGCAGCGGGCCTCCACCGCCCGGGTGAACCAGCCATCGGCGTCGTCCACCTGCAGGTGTAGCATCACCGATGCCGGCGGCTGGGCCGCGTAGCCGTATTCGTGAAACGCGTCGGAAAACATCACCCAGCCGGCCCGCCGTCGGTTGCGGCTGGGCGAACACCGGATGTCTTAGTCTGCGCGGCCTGCGCGCCATCTTCGTCGATCCCCCCAGCTGACCGATCCCTAACGGAAGTTAGCGCGCTTATATGACCGCCGTGCGACGGGCTCGGCTTCCTTATCCTAGGCTGGTGAAACAAAGCCGCGGGGCCCGGAAATCGGCGGGCCTGCCTTTTTTCCGCGAGTGAGCGCTCTCGCCCAATCGGTCTGCGCGCGGATACGCGTGAGTTTTGAGGCGGTTGTTCGCCAATATCGATCCAGATGAGCACGCGTATTTTCCCCGAGAATCCAATTGGCCCGAACGTGTTTATGCTGCCGGACGGAACCAATTGGCCCCCGGAGCGTAGGATACCGTACGAACCCTAAAGGTCTTGGCCTCCTCCCAAGCGTCTTGAACGCCCACGGAGCCCCTGACCTCATGGCGATCGTCTTATCACATTCTGCTTCGACCCCGTCGCGGCGCGGCCTCTTGTTCAAAGGCGCAATGATCGCGGGCGGCGTGATGGCCGCGGCGTCGCTGCCGGCGTCCGCCGCGGTTAAAAAGATGACTCAGAGCGCGGCCAGCTATCAGCCGACTCCCAAGGGCGGCGCTCACTGCGACGGCTGCGGCCTGTTTCAGAAGCCCGCTTCCTGTCAGACGGTCGAGGGGGTGATCAGCCCCTCAGGCTGGTGCGTCCTGTTCGCCGCGAAATAGACGGCGGTGATCACGATCCGTCGGGTTCGCGCCGGGCTCCTCGCGCTCGGACTCGCGCTCCTCGCATCGAGCGCCGCGCGGGCGGTGCCAGCCTTCGCCGTACAGACCGGCCAACCCTGCAGCGGCTGCCACGTGGGCGGTTTCGGCCCACAGCTCACGCCGTTCGGGCGATCGTTCAAGATCGACGGCTACACCCTCCGGACCAACACGTTCAACGTGCCTGTGTCGGCCATGGCGATCGCCAGCTTCATCCACACCCATAGGGACCAACCTGGACCGCCGCCGCCGCACTACGGCGTCAACGACAACGCCACCCTGGATCAGGCCAGCCTCTTCATCGCCGGCGGGGTGGGCAGTCATCTGGGCGCGTTTGTCCAGGGAACCTACGATGGTGTCGCTCGCGCATTTCACTGGGACAATCTCGACGTTCGCGCGGTGACCAAGGTGAAGCTTGCTGGCCAGAACGCAACTCTCGGACTCACGGTCAACAACGCGCCTACGGTGACGGACGCCTTCAACACTCTGCCGGGCTGGGCCTTCCCCTACACGTCCTCCGGCCTCGCGCCTGGCGCGCCCGCTTCGCCGTTGATCGGGCAATTGGCGCAGACCACCTTGGGCATCACCGCCTACGCCTGGATCAACTCTGAAATCTACGCCGAGGTGGGCGGTTATCAGTCGCCGAGCCCCGGCTTCCTTATCCACGCCGGTGTCGATCCGACAGCGCCGGGCGCGATTCGCGGAACCGCCCCCTACGCCCGCGTCGCCTGGAACAAGAACTTCGGTACGAGCAATGTCGAGGTCGGCGCCTTCGGCCTATGGACCGACATCTATCCAGGCCTTGATCGCACCACCGGCCTCACCGATGGCTACGACGATACCGGGATAGACGCCTCATACCAATACTTCCCCAAATCCAAGGATGTGCTCACCGTCAACGCTCGATACACCCATGAGCGGCAAAGCCTTGCGGCATCGCGCATCCTGGGGCTGGCCCAGAACGATCGAGACGCGTTGAACGACGCCCGGGTCGACGTGTCCTACTATTGGCGCGATGTGGTCGGCCTCACGATGGGCGCGTTCGATACCTGGGGCTCGGCTGACAACCTGCTTTACGGCGGGGATCGCACCTTCAAACCCAACACGTCCGGCCTGGTCTTTCAGATCGACGGCACGCCGTTCGGGGGTCGTGGGTCGCCATTGGGGCCGCGCTTCAACATCCGGGTTGGCGCGCAATATACAGTCTACAACACCTTTGCCGGGGCGCGGAACAACTTCGACAACGCGGGCGCCGACGCCAGTGACAACAACACATTCCGTTTGTTCGCCTGGGTAGCGTACTGATGAGCCGTGTCCTGCGCCGTCCCATTGAATCTCGAGATGGGCGCGCCTCACCCCGTCAGGCCAGCGCGCCGCCTGTCGCCCAGGCGTGGCCGAAGGGTCGGTGACCTGGCCACAGCGGTCGCCCCAGAACTGATCCTGGATCGGCGCGGCGACGGCGCAGCCGGCCTCCACGGCGCGGTCGAACCAGCGATCGGCGTCGTCCACCTGCAGGTGCAGCATCACCGATGCCGGCGGCTGGGCCGCATGGCCGTGTTCGGGAAACTCGTCGGACAGCATCACCCAGCCGTCGTTCAGCTTCATCGACGCCTGCATCAGCTTGGCGCCGTCAGGCGTCGCGTTGCGCTCGATCACCCGCGCCCCGAACGCGCGCTCGTAGAACGCCAGCGCCTCGGCGCCGCGCCCGGCGCGGATGGTCAGGAACGGCGTCACCCCGGTCGTCGGCCGCTCGGGCCGTGGACTGTCGGTCATGGATCTTCCTCCGCTGTCGCTGCCACCGTCGCAGGCGCGCCGAGACTCTAGACCGCCGCGTCGGGCTCGCATTCGCGCAAGTCGTCCAGCATCCCGCGACCGGTCGGCGTCCAGCCCAGGGCGGCGCGCGTAAGGGCGCTGGAGGCATGGTTGTCCATCGAGGCGAACATGGCGAACGCGCCGAAGTAGCCCTCGACCTCGTCCGGCGCCAGGCCGCGCGCGGCAAGGCCCAGGCGCTCGCCGATCGCCTCGGCCATGGCGCGCATGGGCACATGCTCCTCGTCCACGGCGTGGAATACCGCGCCCTCCTTCCCCTTCTCCAGCGCGAGACGATAGAGCCGGGCCACGTCGCTCACATGCGCGGCCGAAAGCCCGGTCGAGCCGTCTCCGGCGTACCCGACGAAGCCTTTCTGTCGCGCGATCTGGATCATCGGCGTGATCAGGCCCTGGCGCCGGGTGTCGTGCACCTGGGGCAGGCGCACCACCATGCCGCGCACCCCGCGCTCGGCCGCGCTCAGGGTGCTGAGCTCGGAAGCCCCGCGAACGACGCCGAACCCGTCGCGCGGCGTGGGGTCGGTCTCCTCGGCGATCTTGCCGGTGATGATGTTCACGCCGGAGGTGACCACGAACGGCTTGCCCGTGCCCTCCAGCACCGCCAGCATCGCCTCCACCGCGCGGTTGTCCTTCTGTCCGTTCTCCACGAAGCGGCTGAAGTCGTGATCGAACGCGAGGTGGACGACGCCGTCGGCGTTGCGGGCGCCCTCCGCGAGCGATTCCGGCGCCTCCAGCAGGCCGCGATGCACGGCGACGCCCAACGCTTCGAGCTTCGCTGCCCCGGCGTCGTTGCGCGCCACCCCGACGACCTCGTGTCCGGCCGCCTTCAGTTTCGGGATCAGGGCGGTGCCGATGAACCCGGTCGCGCCGGTGACGAATACCCGCATGACTGCCTCGCGCCTCGCTCGATGTGGAAAACGGCTCCTATCACAGGCGCTACGAGCACGACATCGGCGGCGATATAGGCTGAAAGGCCATCGAACCGCTGCTCGAGCCAGCACCGGTTCATGCCATCGAGCAACGCCACGAGGTCGTGGACCACCAGCGCGGAATGACGGAAAATGTCGCTCGATTTGACGGTCCGTGTTCAAGGCGGGAAGCGCATGGCCGCGGCGAGCGCCTCTTTTGGATTGTCTTTCATGGCCCTGGCCGCCTTCGCCGCTCGCGCGGCGCCGGCGCCGGCGCCGGGGCCGGCTCCGACCACGGTCCAGGACGTCGTGGTCACGGCCAAACGGCCCGCGGAGACGGTCCTGCTCGATCGAAAGGTCTATACGGCGGCGGCCGACCTGCGCGGCACGACGGGGACGGCCGCCGACATCCTCAATCAGATTCCCTCCGTGGAGGTCGATGCCGACGGCGGTATAAGCCTGCGCGGGGACGCCAACGTCACGGTGCTGATCGACGGCAAGCCGTCCGCCCAATTCTCGGGCCCGGCCCGCGGCCTCAGCCTGCAACAGTTCCCGGCTCAGGACATCGACCGTATCGAACTGATGACCAACCCGCCGGCGCGGTACAAGGCCGAAGGCTCGGCCGGCGTGATCAGTATCGTGACCAGGAAGACCCATCGAAAAGGTGTTTCGGGCGACGTCAACCCCAGTGTAGGCGACAGGCGCCGGTTCATCGTCGGCGCCAATGGCGGCTACGGCATCGGCAAGCTCGATCTCTCAGGCGGCGTCACGCTGCGCGGTGACCCGCGCCTAAGGCACATCACCGACGACCGGGTGGCCGTCGATCCCATGACGGGAGCGAGCGTCGCCAGCCGGGAGGTTCTGGACGAGCGCCTTAGACGCCTGATCCCGTCGGTCAAGCTGGAAGCGGACTACGCCTTCAACGTCCGGCAATCGGTCGCGCTGACGTTGAGCCATCGCGAGCTCAGCGGAAACCGGTACTTCGACCAACGTGATTCGAGTGGCCCTGTCGGCCGCCCGGCGGATTCGATCTCTTTGCGACACAGCGATGGTCACGAGTGGAGCGTGGACAATGCGCGGGGCGTGCGGTTCGATCAGAAACTCTGGCGCCCCGGCGAAAGCCTGAGCCTGTCGGTCCAGCGCAGCGCGACCCGCGAGCGCGAGCGCTACGCCTACGCCAATAGCGAGGCGCTCCCCCCGGGCGCGGACACCTTCGACGCCCTTCGATTGAGCCTCGATCTGGTGACCACCGAAGTCAGCGCCGACTACGTCCTGCCGCTCGCAGGCGATCGCGAGCTCAAACTGGGCTACGACTTGGAAGACGACAACAACGCCTTCGACAATGTGGGCGAGCTGATCGACCCGGTCTTGGGACGAAGGACGCTAGAGCCCAACGTCACGAACCACTTCCGCTACCGGCAACGGATAGAGGCCGGCTATGGCGAGTATCAGGCGCGCCAGGGCGCCTGGAACATCCAGGCCGGCCTGCGCGTCGAACAGACGGACGTCCACACGCTCCAGATCACCGGAGGCGTGGCGGGCGAAGACCACTACCTGCGCGCCTACCCGAGCCTGACTTTCGATCGCGCGCTTCCCGGTGACGCCAAGCTGCATTTCGGCGCGAGCCGCCGGATCACTCGTCCCGACCCGGAGGCTCTGAATCCGTTTACGGACTACCAGGACATCCACAACCTCCGCGCCGGCAATGCCGATCTGCGACCCCAGGACACCACATCGGTGGAGCTCGGCTACGAAGGCGCCTCCCGCGCCCTTTCCTATGAGCTCACCGGTTACTTTCGCTTCAACCGCGACAGCGTCACCGACGTCACCCGGGTCGTCAGCGCCGACGTGGTGCTGTCGACCAAGGCCAATCTGCCCAAGAGCAAATCGGCCGGGGTCGAATTCAGCTCCAGCGGAAAGCTCCTGCCCCGCCTCCCCTGGCGCCTGAGCGGCGACGCCTTCTACAAACAGATCGACGCGGTCGCCCTGATCGGCGGCGGTGGACTGCGCTCCACCCTCGGGCTCAACGGCAAGGCGAGCCTCGACTACAAGCCGACGGTCGAGGACACCTTCCAGCTATCATTCAGCCGGTCCGACAAGCGGCTGACGCCGCAAGGCTATGTGGGAGCGATCAATCTGGTGAACCTGGGCTACCGCCGCCAGTTCAGCCAAAGGCTGGCGCTTGTCGCGACCGTCTCCGATCTGCTCGACGGTCAGCGTTTTCGGCGCGTCGTCGACACCGCGACGCTACGCGACACCTATGAGCGTCAGCAGAACGGTCGCATCGTCTTTGTCGGCTTCGTCTACACCTTCGGCGGATCGAGCAAGGCCAAACCGGACGCCTTCAACTACGATCAGTAGCGACAGGGTGGCGTTCAGGCCGCGGCCGACGCCGGTCGCGGCCGCCGCCCCGGGCGGGGCGCGGCGGCGGCCGCGGGACGACGTCCGACGCGGAAGAACAGGGCGTAGAGGGCGGGCAGGAACAGCAGCGTCAGCACGGTGCCGACAAAGGTGCCGCCGATCAGGGTGAAGGCGAGCGGACCCCAGAAGCTCGAGAAGGTCAGCGGCACGAACGCGAGCGTCGCCGCCGCCGCGGTCAGGACGACCGGACGCGAACGGCGCACCGTGGCTTCGACCACCGCTTCGCGCGCGCTCAGGCCGTCCTTCTGGTCAGCCTCGATCTGGCCGAGCAGGATCAGGGTGTTGCGCATCAGGATCCCGGCCAGCCCGATCAGGCCCAGAATGGCGTTGAAGCCGAACGGTTGTCCGAACAGCAGCAGGGCGGGCGCCGCGCCGACCAGCCCGAGCGGCGCGGTCATGAACACCATCGCCAGCCCGCGAAAGCTGCGCACCTGGACCATAATCGTCGCCAGCATCAGCAGCAGCATGATCGGGAAGATCTTGATCAGCGCCCCGTTGGCCTTCGCCGATTCCTCGACGGAGCCGCCGACGTCGATGCTGTAGCCGTCCGGCAGGGACGCCATGATCGGCTTTAGCTTTGGCAGGAGCGCCTGGGTGACGTCGGGCGGCTGCAGCCCTTCGTCGATGTCGCCGCGCACGGTGATGACCGGCCGGCGGTCGCGACGCTTCAGGATCGGGTCTTCCTCGACCACCTCCAGACGACCGGCCTGGCTGAGCGGGGTGGCGCGGCCGTCCCTGGTCGTCAGCGTCAGGTCGGCGAGCCTGGAGGGGTCGAGCCTCTGGGTGTCGAGCGCCCTGGCGGTGACCTCGACGGAGCGGATGTCCTCCCGCACCTGGGTGATCGGCGCTCCGGACAGCAGGAACTGGAGCTGGTCGGCGGCGTCCTTTGGCGTGAGCCCGATGAGCCTGAGACGCGCCTGATCCAGCACCAGCCGCACCGCGGGCGTGCGTTCGCCCCAGTCGAGATTCACCTCACGCATGGCGGGGTCGGCCGCCAGGACGTCCCGCACTCGGGCGGCGATCAGGCGGAGCTGTCGCACGTCCGGCCCCGTGACGCGGAACGCGACCGGATAGGGCACGGGCGGACCGAACAGGAGCTGCGTCACCCGCACCCTGGCCTCCGGGGCCAGGCCGCGTGCGATCGCGGCGCGGAGTTCGCCTTTCAACCGGTCGCGCGCCTTTGCGTCTGGCGTCAGCACAATGATCTTGGCGAAGGCGGGGTCGGGGAGTTCCGGATTGAGCGACAGGAAAAAGCGCGGCGCGCCCTGGCCGATGTAGCTCGTGACCACTCTGGCTTCCGGATGGACGCGCAGCCACCCCTCGACCTTCGCGACGGTTCGGCCGGTCTCGGCGAGCGTCGTCCCATGCGCCCGGTTGACCTCGACGATCAGTTCGGGCCGGTCGGAGTTGGGGAAGAACTGCTTCTTCACCGCGCCCAGGCACGCGACACCGACCACCAGGGCCGCGACGACGCTCAGGGCGACGAGGCCGCGACGATCGACGCACCAGGTTACGACGCGCCGCAACCGAGCATAGACGGGAGTGGCGTAGATCGCGCCATGGCCCCCCTCCACCACCTTCACCTTGGGCAGGAGCTGAACGCCGAGGTAGGGCGTGAACACCACCGCCACGACCCACGAGGCGAGCAGGGCGAAAGCCACCATCCAGAAGATGTTGCCGGCATATTCGCCGGCCGAGGATTGGGCGAAGCCCACCGGCATCAGTCCGATGATCGTGACCAGCGTGCCGGCCAGCATGGGCGCCGCGGTGACCGTCCAGGCGAAACCGGCCGCGGGCTCGCGCGCCATGCCTTCCTGCATCTTCACCAGCATCATCTCGATGGCGATGATCGCGTCGTCCACCAGCAGCCCGAGACTGAGGATCAGCGCCCCCAGCGTGATCCGGTCGAACGCCCGCCCGGTGACGAGCATGATGACGAACACGGCCGCCAGAGTCAGGGGAACCGAAGCCGCCACCACCAGCCCGACGCGAAACCCCAGCGCCACCAGGCTCACGGCCATCACCACGGCCAGGGCGACGAAGAACTTCAGGGTGAACTCGCCCACCGCCTCCTTGATGCTGCGCGCCTGGTCCGAAATTTTGGTCAAGGAGACGCCGAGGGGCAGGGTCCTGGCGATGTCCGCCTCTTCGCGCTCGAGCGCGGCCCCCAACGTCAGCCCGTTCCAGCCCTTTTGCATGATCACGCCGATGACCAGGGAGGGTTCGCCGTTGTTCCTTACCTGGAAGGTGGCCGGGTCCTCGTAGCCGCGCTCGACGGTGGCGAGGTCGCCGACCGTCAGGCTGCGCCCGTTCGCGGCGACCGGGGTATCGCGCACGGCCTGAACGTCGTCGTATCCATGGTCCAGCCGCAGGTAGACCTCCGACCCCCGCGTCTCGATCACGCCCGACGGCGCGACGAGGTTCTGCCGCTGCAGGGCGTCGAAGATTGTCTGGGCGCTGAACCCCAGGGTCGCCAGTCGCGCGTAGTCGAAGCGGACATAGATGTGCTCGGTTTGTTCGCCGACGATGTTGACCTTGAGCACGCCGGGAACGTGGAGCAGCCGTTCGCGCAACGCCTCGGCCTGGCGCACGAGCAGACGGGGGACCAGCCCCTTGGCCTTGAGCGCATACAGGGCAAAGCTGATGTCCGAGTATTCGTCGTTGATGAACGGGCCCAGAACGCCGGCCGGAAGCTTTTGCGCCTCGTCGCCCATCTTCTTGCGCGCCTGATAGAACAGGCCGGGCACGGCCTTCGCCGGCGTCGTGTCCTTGAACTGGAGCGTCAGATAGGCGGCGCCCGGGCGGCTGAAGGTCTCGACCTTGTCATAGTAATCCAGCTCCTGCAGCCGCTTCTCCAGCGGTTCGGCGACGAGGTCCTGCATCTCCTCGGCCGTGGCGCCGGGCCAGACGGCGGTCACGGTCATCGCCTTGATGGTGAAGCTGGGGTCTTCGGCGCGACCGAGCTGGAGAAAGGCGAGCACGCCGGCCACGGCCAGGGCGACGATCAGAAAGAGCGTCAGCGCTTTTTCCCGGACGGCGAACGCCGACAGGTTCCAGCCGCTCATGGCATGGACCGCCGGGCCGTGTCGCCGACGAGCCCGGCCGGGCGCACCTTTTCTCCGGGCCGCAGCCGATCGGCCCCCAGGGCCACGATCCGCGCGCCGGCCTCGATGCCTGTCACGGCGGCGGTTTCCGTCCCCAGCCGCATGACCTTCACCGGCTGAAACTGAACCCGATCGCCCACCAGCCGCCAGACGCCTGGACCGGACCCCGGATCATAGAGAGCGCCCAGCGGCGCCTCGGCCGCCGCGCCCGCGGGCAAGGCCGCCTCCGTCGGCGCCAGCGTCACAGTCACCGTCGACCCGAGAGGCGCCGCGGCGCCGGCGCCCTCCAGGACGTAGCGCGCCTCGAAGGTTCGGGTCGTGGAGTCTGCGCTTTGCGAAAGCTGGCGCAGGCTGGTGGCGAACCTGGAGGCCTGACCGCCGTACAGTTGGGCGAAGGCCCGGGACCGCAGGGCGGGGCGCACCGTCTCGGGCAGCGCGACGGAGGCCTCCCTGGCCCCGGCATGGGCGAGACGGACCACCGTCTGCCCGGCCGCCACCACCTGACCGGCGTCCGCCGAAATCTCCTCCACGACACCGTCCGAATCGGCGGTCAGGACGGCATAGCCGCGCGCATTGGCGGCGACACGCGATTGAGCCTCCGCCGCGCCGAGCTGGGCGCGCGCGGCGTCGTCGGCCGCCTTGGCCTGATCATAGGCCTGCGCCGAGATGGCCCCCTGCTCGACCAGGCCCTGCAGCCGCCGAAGATCGGCTTGCGCCTGCACGGCCCGGGCGCGGTTGGCGGCGACATCCGCCTGTTGCGTCGTCGCGCCGAGCGCCAGATCGGTCGGGTCGAGGCGCATCAGCGGCTGGCCTCGTCTCACGGTCTCTCCGACATCCACCAGGCGCTGGGCGACCTTGCCGGCGACCCGGAAGCCCAGATCGCTTTCGACGCGCGCGCGGACGACGCCGGTGAAGCTATCCCCGCCCGGGCCGGCGCTCTGGAGTGTCGTGACCGCGACCAGCGGCGGCAGGGTCCGGGGGTCGGTCGCCGTATGGCGGCAGGCCGCCAGGGCCACGGACGCCACGATGCACAGGGGAATGGAACGCACGGCAGCCTCCAGCGATCGGAGACTCATTCCAGCAGGTGACGACTACGTCAAGTCGTTACTTATCACGGCGCGAGGCTGCGGAGAACCATCGCCGCGACCTGGTCGGCGCTGGTCCGTAGTTCCGCATGGTCGCTCTGTTCGAGCAGTGTTGGGTGGCAGAAGGGGGCCAGTGTGCTCGTGATGGCGCTGGCGGCGTCGTCCAGAGGGGTCTTGCGCTCGAACTCGCCGGCCTCCCGGCCCTGGCCTACGATCCGCCGTACGATCTGGTCGAGTTCGCGTCGATAGGCGGTGACGGAACTCCAGTTGCCCTCGATCGCGGCCGACACGATGTCGTGCAGGCGACGCTCGTTGAAGAACAGCTCCAGCCCTTGTGCGACAACGGTCCGATAGACGCGGCGGAGCCGTTCGGCGGCGCTCCGCGGTTCATCCTCGACCTCGTGCAGCCGGGCGACGATGCGGTTCAGGGTCAGGCCGCAGACGGCTTCGCCGATGGCCTGTTTGGAGTCGAAGAAGCGGTACACATAGGCGGGGGAGACGCCGATCGCGCGCGCCAGATCGGCGACCGTGGTCTTCTTGTAGCCGTAGTGCCGGAAGTGGGCGTCGGCGGCCTCCAGCAACTGGACCCGCGTGCGATGCTCGGCCGGACCCCGGCTCCGCGCGGCCTCCTCGACATCGCCTGCCGGACTTTCCATCGTCACCTCGGACTTGACTGGTGGTTACGAATACGCGATCTCGTCACTTCAGACAACGAGAGGGCCTCCTTTTGGCGTTCCGCATCCCAGCGCTCGCCGCCGCCGCCGGACCACTCTCGCTGCTGGCGGCCTGCGCCGTGGGGCCGACTCACCTCACGCCTGCCGCGCCGTCCGGCACGGCCTTCCATAACGCCAATCGCCTCCGGACACGAACGGCCCCGGCGCCCGGGCCCGAGCTTCGGACATGGTGGACGGGTTTCAATGATGCCGAGCTGACCGGTCTGGTCGGGCGCGCCCTTTCGCAAAACCTCGACCTCGCCCAGGCCGAGGCCCGGGTGGCCCAGGCCAGGGCGCAAGCCAAGGCCTCCGGCGCGGCCTTGCTTCCAACGGCTCGACTCGATGCCCAGGCCGCCTACTCGCATCAGTCGCTCGAGAGCCCCCTCGGGAGAATCGAGAGCGGTTTTCCGGGATTCGACCGCGACCGGAGCCTGTATGATCTGAGCGCGGGCGCGAGCTGGGAGCCGGATCTGTTCGGCGGATTGCGGCGCGGCGCCGAGGCGGCGAGGGCCGACTACGAGGCGAGCGAGGCCGCCCGCGCCGGATCGCGCATCACCATCGCCGCAGCGACCGCTGACGCCTATGTCCTGGTGCGAACCTTCCAGACCCGGCTCGCGGTGGTGGAAGATCAGGCGCGCATCCAGCGCCGGCTGTTCGATCTCACTCGCCTACGGTTCAGCCGGGGCGTCGCCGCTCGCCTGGAGGTGGATCAGGCCCAGGGCGGTCTCGCCCAGACCGAAGCGCAGGCGCCGCTCCTGCGCGCCGGGCTCGAGGCGCAAATGGAGGCCCTTGAAGTCCTGGTCGGCGCGGAGCCTGGGAGCCTGCATGCGGAATTGTCGTCGCCGAACGCGATTCCCACTCCGCCTGCGGTTGGGGCGGGAGGCGGTCCAGCCGCGTTGGTGAGGCGACGGCCGGATATCATCGCGGCCGAGCGCAGGCTCGCGGCGTCCGACGCCCGGATCGGCGCGGCGATCGCCGACTACTATCCGAGGATCACGCTTTCGGGCGTGGTCGGTTTCGAGGCGGGCGATGTCGGCCATCTGGTCGGCGCTGCGGGCTTCCAGCCGCAGGGTCTGGTCGGCCTGCGTTGGCGCCTGTTCGATTTCGGTCGCGTCGATGCCGAAGTGGCGCGGGCGCGCGGCGAGCGAGCCGAGGCCCTCGCGCGCTACCGGCAGACGGTGCTGCAGGCGACGGCCGACGTCGAGACGTCCCTCGTGGGCCTGGTGGAACGCGAGACCCAGGCCCGCACCCTCGGCGACGGGGAAGCGGCGCTTCAGCGGGCGCGCGCCTCGGCCCAGGCCGCCTATCTCGCCGGTCGGGTCAGCCTGATCGAGGTCCTGGACGCCGACGCCCGCCTTTTCGCCACGCGGGACCAGCGCGTCGTCGCCCAGTCCGAAGCGGCCCGCGCCGCGATCGCTTCGTTCAAGGCGCTGGGCGGGGGCTGGACGAGCTAGCTCGCAGGTGGCCGGACGCCGCCGCCAGCGCCGCCACCTCGGCGCGGAGCCGCACCAGTTCAGCCTCGATCTTTTCCATCCTCAGATCCCGCCATGCGTCGGCGCTGAACTCCATCGCCTCTTCGAATGCGGCGAGTTTGCGCGCCCATCGGCGCCATCGGCTCTCGGGCGGCAGACACTCTGCGGTTGTAACCGTCATTGCGATCTCCAGTCAGGGCCCGATCGAGAGTGGGCGTGCGTCAAGGCCGATTCTCCCGGCAGGCGGCAAGCACCTCGCGCGCCGTATCCGGGTCGCTTGCGCGGGCGATCATGATGGCCCCGGCCATCATCGCCAGCTGCCGTGTGGCGCGCGCGCGTTTTGCCTTTTCGGAGCCGGCCAGTCCGCGCGCCAGAAGAGCCGTTATGCGCTGAACGCCCGCCCCGAACCGCGCCTTCAACGCCGCCGCGCCCCGGCCGACGTCGCCACCGAGCGCGGCGATCGGGCACCCTCGGCCGGGTGTCTTCAGGTGGCCGTCCGAGAGATAGTAGTCCTGAAATCTGGTCGCTGTGTCGGCCGCCGCCGGAAGCTCCGGCCCGAGCAGCCCGGCGATCTGATCGAACGCCTCGTCCAGGGCCGCGGCGAGGAGCGCGTCCTTCGATCCGAAGTGCTTGTAGAACCCGCCGTGAGTCAGCCCCGCATCCTTCATCATGTCGTTGACGCTGGCGCCCTCGACCCCCCGCTCCCGAACGAGGCGGGCGGCGCTCGCGACAATGCGGCCGTGGCTGCGGTCCTTTTCGTCCTTCGACATTCTCATCGTTCGATCCGCCCAAAAAACCGGCTTGACAGGATAGAGGTTATCCATCATCCATATGGATGTCAATCATCATCCAACGGATCGAGACATCCGTAGCCGGAGGAGCCAAAAATGCCGTTGCCGAAAATCCTCGTGACGGGGGCGACCGGAAAAACCGGGAGCGCCGTGGTCTTTCAGCTGCTGGCCAGGAACTACCCGGTCCGCGCCGCGGTCAGGGTTCGAGACCAGCGTAGCGCCTCCCTGGAACGCCGCGGCGCCGAGGTCGTGGTCGCCGACCTGTTCGACCCGGACCAGTTGCGGGACGCGATGCTGGGTGTCCAACGCGCCTATTACCTGCCGCCGATCCACCCCTACGCCATCCACAGCGCCGTCGCCTTCGCGGTGGCGGCCCAGGAGGCGAAACTGGAATCGATCGTGCAGCTGGGCCAATGGCTGTCGCATCGGTCCCACCCCGCTCTGATGACTCGTCAGACCTGGCTGATGGACCGGGTTTTCGCTCGGCTGCCCGGGATCACCCACACGATCATCAACCCCGGCATGTTCGCCGACAACTTTCTGCGCGTCATCGACTTCGCCGCTCTGCTCGGCCTGTTTCCGATCCTCATGGGCGATTCGGAGTGCGCGCCGGTGTCCAACGAGGACATCGCCAGGGCCGCCGTCGCGGTGCTCGAACAGCCCGAGCGCCATCACGGCATGACCTACCGCCCCACCGGCCCCAAGCTCCTGGCGGGAACGGATATGGCCAGGATCGTCGCCAGGGTCGTCGGTCACGGCGTCCTGCCGATGAAGCTGCCTTTCTGGATGTTCCTCAAGGTCGCCCAGCAGCAGGGGGTCGACCCGTTCATGATCAGCAGCCTGCGCTACTACATCGAGGACAACCGGAACGGCGCCTTCTCCTTCGAGGGCGGCGTGACGACCGTTCTCGAGGACCTCACTGGCGCGCCCGCCGAATCGTTTGAGACGACGGCGCGTCGCTACGCGGCCATGCCCTTCGCCAGACAGACGCTCCGCAACCGGCTCAGGGCCTTCGCCAACTTCAACCTGACCCTCTTCTATCCCGGCTACGATCTGAAGCGCATCGATCGGGCGCTCGGCTTCCCCATGCCGCCCAATCCCACCTTCTCGATCGAGGACGAGCGCTGGCGCCGTGAACACAGCCAGATGATGGCCAGACAGCCGGTCGTCCAGCCGCTCCACCGCCCGAAGGCGGCTTGAGCCATGCCGCCCGACCTGATGACGAAACCGCCGGCGGTCGCCGCCTCCGCGCGGGCGGAGGCGGTCCGCACCCACTACCAGGCCGCGATCCCCGATCGCGAGGCGCTCCTCGGCCGCATCGCCGCGGCGGTGGACGCCATGGCGCCGCCGATCGATGCGCGCCGCCTGGCGCCGCTGGACCAGTTCCACATGGGCGGCCTCGCCGCGACCGCGGCGGTCGCCGATCGTGTCGGGATCACCGCCGATCTGTTCGTCCTCGACGCCGGCTCCGGCCTGGGCGGACCGGCGCGCTACCTCGCGGAGACCTTTGGTTGCCACGTGGTCGGCGTCGATCTGTCGCCCGACTACGTCGCCGTGGCGCGGCTGTTGACCGACCGGGCCGGCCTCGCCGATCGGATCGCATTCCGCGAAGGGAATCTCGGCGACCTGCCGTTCGAGGACGCGACGTTCGATCTCGTCTGGACCCAGCATGTGGCGATGAACATCGCCGACCGCGCCGGTCTCTATGCCGAGCTTCGCCGGGTGCTGAAGCCCGGCGGCCGGCTCGCGTTCTACGATCCTCTCGCCGCCGATGGGCCGGCCGATGTGATCTATCCCGTGCCCTGGGCCCCGACCGCTGAAACCAGCACCCTGCTCACCCTGGGTGAGACCCGGTCGGCTCTCGAACAGGCCGGGTTCGCCGTCTCAAGTCTCGAGGACGTGACGGCCGAAGCGATGGGCTGGGCCGCGCGCCAGGGATCGCCCGCTGAGCCCGGCGCCGTCAACGCCGCGACGATCGTCGGTCCTCGCATGGCCGAGATGGTCGCCAATTTCGTCCGCAATCTACGCGAGCAACGCGTGCGCCTGGTCATGGGTCTCGCAGAGGCGATCTGAGCCCCCGGGCTTGCCGGCGCGCCCGCTCAGGGCCACCCGCCGGCTCCCGCGCCGTTCACCGCAGGAAGGCGGTGACCGCGGCGACCGTGTCGGTTGGGTTTTCTTCCATGACCCAATGGCCGGCATGCGGGATGACGACCCCCTGGACGTGGGTCGCCACCGCCTTGGCGACGACCGCCATCGTCGGGCCGAACGACGTCTCACCGCCGATCGCGAGAACCGGCATCGTCAGAGGGCCGTGGGTCAGGAACGCGCGGTTGTCGATCGCGTCCTGGTCGAAGGCGTGGAACTGCTCGAAGCCGTCGTGCATGGCGAGCGGCCGGGCGTAGAGCGCCGCATAGTGCACCCGGCTGGCCTCGTCGAAGTTCTTCGGGTCGGCCGAGAATTCGTTCCAGAACCGGTCGAGGTAGATTCGCTCCCGGCCCTGCACCAGACGCTCCATGTCGGGGCCGCCGAAGCGGAAGTGCCAGAGCAGCGGACTCTTGAGGATCTCGTCCCAGGGGCCGACGCCGGGGATCGGCGCGTCCATCAGCACCAGATGCGTCACCCGCTCCGGCTCCTCGGCCACGAAGGCGTAGCCGACCATGTTGCCGATGTCGTGGGCGACCACGTCGACCTTGCCGATGTGCAGGGCGTCCAGGACCCCGGCGATATCGCGGCCCTGGGTTTTCTTGTCATAGCCCGTGGCCGGATGGGCCGAGAGGCCCATGCCGCGCAGGTCTGGCACGACGACCGTGTCGGTCTTGGCGAGCTCCACCGCCAGAGGCTCCCACATGTCGCCCGTCTCGCCATAGCCGTGCAGCAGCACTACTCCGGGGCCGTGCCGCCGGTGCGAACGAACAGCGTCGTGCCGTTCGCAGCCACCATCTTCGTCTCGAAGCTCGCCGGATACGGCGTGACGCCGGCGAAGGCTGCGCACGCGAAGAGCGAAGCGATCAGCGCCAGGGCGGCGAGTTTCAGCACGTCACGAAGCTCCCATCGGCGATCCGGGTGGGCGTCAGGCCCGGTCGAAACGGTCGGCGTTCATGACCTTGTCCCAGGCGGCGACGAAGTCGCGCACGAACTTGTCATGCGCATCGGCGCAGGCATAGACCTCCGCCAGAGCGCGCAACTCGGAATGCGAGCCGAAGATCAGATCCACCCGCGTGGCGGTCCATCTCACCTCCCGGGTTCTGCGATCACGGCCCTCGAACGCATTGTCGGCGCCGGTGGACTGCCACTCCAGGCCCATGTCGAGCAGGTTCACGAAGAAGTCGTTCGTGAGCAGCCCTGGCCGCCCAGTGAACACGCCATGTCGGGACCCGCCGGCATTGGCCCCCAGGACGCGCAGTCCGCCAACCAGCACCGTCATCTCCGGTCCGCTAAGGCCCAGAAGCTGCGCGCGATCCACCAGGGCTTCCTCGGGCGCCATGAACTGCTCGCGGCCGCTGCGATAATTGCGGAAACCGTCGCAGATCGGTTCGAGCGGGGCGAACGAGTCGGCATCCGTGTGCTCCTGCGACGCATCCATGCGTCCAGGCGTGAACGGCGCCAGCACATCGACCCCGGCGTCCTTGGCCGCCTTCTCGATCGCCGCGCAGCCGCCCAGGACGATCAGGTCGGCGATCGAGACATTCTTGCCCCCAGCCGCTCCGGCGTTGAACTCCGTCCCGATCGCTTCGAGCTTCTGGAGCACGCTCGCCAGCTCGGGCGGATTGTTCACCTCCCAATCCTTCTGAGGCGCCAGGCGCAGGCGCGCGCCGTTGGCGCCGCCGCGCTTGTCGGACCCGCGGAAGGTCGATGCCGAAGCCCAGGCCGTCGAGACCAGCTGCGCCACCGAAAGACCGGAGGCGAGGATTTTGACCTTCAGCGCCGCGATATCCGTCGCGTCGATCAGCGGATGGTCGGGGGCCGGAATCGGATCCTGCCAGATCAAGGTCTCGCTCGGGACCAGCGGGCCGAGGTAGCGGCCGATGGGTCCCATGTCGCGGTGCGTGAGCTTGAACCAGGCGCGGGCGAAGGCGTCGGCGAACTGCTCCGGATGCGCGTGGAAGCGGCGCGAGATCGCCTCGTAGGCAGGGTCGAATCGCAACGCCAGGTCGCTGGTCAGCATGGTCGGCACGCGCATCTTCGAGCTGTCGTGCGCGTCCGGAATGTCGGCCGGCGCATCCTTCGCCTGCCACTGCTTCGCCCCGGCCGGGCTCGTCGTCAGCTCCCACTCGAACTTGAACAGGTTGTCGAAATAGAAATTGCTCCACTTCGTCGGCGTCTGCGACCAGGTGACCTCCGGGCCGCCGGTTATGGCGTCCGCGCCGTGCCCGGCCCCGTGCCGGCTCCTCCAGCCGAGGCCTTGATCCTCGATGACGGCGCCTTCGGGCTCCGGTCCCAAGAACGACGGATCGCCGGCGCCATGGGTCTTGCCGAAGGTGTGCCCTCCGGCGATGAGCGCCACCGTCTCCTCGTCGTTCATGGCCATCCGTGCGAAGGTTTCGCGGATGTCGCGGGCCGAGCCGACGGGATCGGGGTTGCCGTTGGGCCCTTCGGGATTGACGTAGATCAGTCCCATCTGCACCGCGCCCAGTGTCTGGTGCAGCTGCCGCTCGCCGCTGTAGCGTTCATCCCCCAGCCAGGTCCCTTCAGGACCCCAGAACAGCTCCTCCGGCTCCCAGGTGTCGGCCCGGCCGCCGGCGAAACCGAAGGTCTTGAACCCCATCGATTCCAGCGCGACGTTGCCGACCAGGACATATAGGTCCGCCCAGGAAATCTTCCGGCCGTATTTCTGCTTGATCGGCCAGAGCAGCCGACGCGCCTTGTCGAGGTTGGTGTTGTCCGGCCAGCTGTTCAACGGCGCGAAGCGCTGTTGGCCGCCTCCGGCCCCGCCCCGCCCATCGGTCGTCCGGTAGGTGCCGGCGCTGTGCCACGCCAGGCGGATGAACAGGCCGCCGTAGTGACCGAAGTCGGCCGGCCACCAGTCCTGCGAGTCCGTCATCAGCGCGTGCAGGTCGTCGATCACCGCGTGCAGATCGAGGCTGTCGAACGCCTCCGCATAGTCGAAGCCCTCGCCCATCGGATCTGACCGCGGCGAATGCTGGTTGAGGCCCTCCAGCCGGAGGTTCTGCGGCCACCAGTCGCGGCGGGATTTACCCGAGTTGCCCCGCCCCATCGGGCATCCTTGCGAGACGGTGTCTTCGATGGTGTCGGTCATGTCCGGATCCTTTTGAGCCCCCCAATCAGAGCACGGCGGGCGGCCGAGGAAAAGTTGATAGTTACGATGCTGTGGATCGAAACACTCTATCCGACGCAAACATCTGGGTTGGATGATGCCGCGCCGGAGCCGCTCGGCGCAACCCGGCGGCGTTGGCCACGCGCCCAAACACGACGTTCAAGTGAGGCGCCATCATCGTAAGACGTTATGCTGCATCAACCCGGCCCTATGCCGCCCAGCGAGAGGAGCCGAGACGTTTGAAGATCGGATGTGTGGGCGCAGGCTTCATCGGCCGCGCGGTCGCGAGACTCGCGATCAAGCACGGGCACGAGGTCATGCTCAGCAATTCGCGGGGGCCGCGCACCCTGACGAGCACCGCGGCCGCCACGGGCGCGGCCATCGGCAGCGTGTCGGAGGCGATCGCCTTTGGCGATGTGGTGCTGCTCGCGATCCCGTTCTTCGCGGTGAACGATCTCGACCCCGCGCCGTTCGCGGGCAAGATCGTGATGGACGCCTGTAACTACTACCCTGGGCGCGACGACGTGGTCCCCGATCTCGAAAGCGGCGCCACGACCACGAGCGAGCTTGTGCAGGCGCATCTTATCGGCGCGACGGTCGTGAAGGCATGGAACGCCATTCTGGAGCGCGACATCGACAAGGATGCGCGCACCGCTGGCGAGGATGCGAGACGCGCGCTTCCCATCGCGGGCGACGGTGCGGGTGCGAAGCGGATAGTCGCCGAACTGCTCGACAGCCTGGGTTACGACGTTGTCGACGCGGGCGCCTTGCGGGAGGGTTGGCGCTTCGAGCGGGCTCGACCGGCCTACTGCGTGCCGCTCGATCGCGCCGGCCTGCAGGCCAAGCTCGCGGAAGCGGATGCCGGGCAGCAGGCGGAGGGCGCCTGGCGACACTGACGTCGGTCGTTTGGCTTTCGCCGTGGCGGCGAATAGCTTTCACTCCGGCGCGGCGTCGGGTCGATCGCCGGGATGACGGCTGCTCAGCAAGCGACCGAAGCGACCGGGCGGCATGGGCGCAACGACAATGGAGGCTGAAACGAAGAAGGCGCGTTGGCCAGGCGGGTCGGAACCCGCGGGTTGGACGTTGACTGATGCCGCGGTGCGGCGGCAGGAACTCTCATGAGCGAGCCCAGGGACGCCCCCGCGGCCGCGTCGGTCGATGCGGTCGCAGCGCCAGACCGCGCCAAGCTGCTCGAAATCCTGGGGCCCGGCCTCATCACGGGAGCCTCGGACGACGATCCCAGCGGCATAGCCACCTACTCCCAGGCCGGGGCCCAGTTCGGCTACGATCTGGGCTGGGTCCTGCTCTTTAGTTGGCCCGTGATGTGCGCGATCCAGGAGATCAGCGCCCGGATCGGTCGTGTCACCGGCCAAGGCATCGCCGGCAATCTCAAACGGCACTACCCGCACGTCGTCGTCTATTCCCTGGTTGGCCTGCTGGTGGTCGCCAACACCATCAACCTCGGCGCCGACATGGGAGCGATGGGCGCGGCCCTAAACCTGGTGCTGGGAGGGCCGACGCTTCTCTATGTCGCGGGTTTCGGTGCGATCTCGGTGCTGCTCGAGATTTTCGTCCGCTATTCGCGATACGTCTCGGTGCTCAAGTGGCTGACCCTGTCGCTGTTCGCCTACGTCGGCGTGGCGCTGGTCGTTCACATGCCGTGGGCGACCGTCGCCTACCATCTGGTCGTTCCTCACGTGTCCCTCGCGCCGGGCTATCTGACCGTGGTGGTGGCGATCCTGGGCACGACCATCAGCCCCTACCTCTTCTTCTGGCAGGCGGAGGAGGAAGTGGAGGAGGTCAAGCAACGCAAGGGCGCCAGGCCCCTCGCCCGCGCTCCCGAGCAGGCGAAACACGAACTCGGCCGCATCCGCCTGGACACCTACGTCGGCATGGCCCTGTCGAACCTGGTGGCGCTCTTCATCGTGCTGACCACCGCCGCCACCTTGCACGCCCACGGCGTCACGGACATCCAGGGCTCCTCCCAGGCGGCGATCGCCCTGAAACCCATCGCCGGACAGTTCGCCTTCGTCGTTTTCGCGCTCGGCATCATCGGCACGGGACTGCTGGCGATCCCGGTGCTCGCCGGCTCGGCGGCCTATGCCCTGGGCGAGGCTTTCGGCTGGCACGTCGGCCTCTCTCGCAAGCTTAGCCGAGCCAAGGCGTTCTACGGCGCCATCGTGGCGGCCGCCTTTGTCGGCGGGCTCCTCAACTTCGTCCACATCGACCCGATTAAGGCGCTTTTCTGGAGCGCCGTGATCAATGGCGTCGCCGCCGTACCGATCATGGTCATGATCATGCATCTCGCCAGCCACAAGGCGGCCATGGGCCAGTTCGAGGTTCATGCCTCGCTGAAGATCGTCGGCTGGCTGGCCACGGTGGTGATGGCCATCGCCGCGGTGGGAATGTTCGCAACCATGAAGGGTTGAGAGCCCTTCTCTGACAGGATCGCCGCGTGAGCCCCGCCGCCGCCGATAGCTTCGGCTAGATCGCCACCGTCGATCGTTCACCACGGAACGGTGCGCCCCTCACGATCGAGGAATTGCAGGCCGGGTTTGCCCTGCTGCGAGAGCAGCACGTCCACGACCCGCGGAACGGCCTCCTCGATCGTGAACGGCGCGCCCGGCCCGCCCAGATCTGTGCGGATCCAGCCCGGGGCCATCAGCACCAGGGCGCGCGGCTCCGCGGCATGACGCGCGGCATAGGACCGCATGAACTGGTTCACGGCGGCCTTGCTGGCGCGATAGACGTCGTTGCCGGCCCTCTCGTTGTTGCCGATGCTGCCCTGGCCCGAGGACATGACGCCGATCAGCCCGTCGGCGGACACGAGGTCGTGCAAGCCCTCGATGACACGCATGGGGCTCAGGGCATTCGTCACCAGGACGCGAGTGAACTCATCCGTCGATACCGTCCCGGCGGACTGGTGCGGGTTGGCGTTGGCGATGCCGGCATTGTGGAACAGGATTTCGAACCTGCGGCCGGAGAGGCGACCGTGTAGCTCCGCGATCTGCTCCGGCGCGGTGACATCGAGGGTTTCGACCTCGATACGGCCAGGATATCGATCCGCCAGGCCGTACAGTTCGGTCCTGGCGCCGCCCCGCGCCGTCCCGACGACGTTCCACCCCCGCTCGAGGAACTCCGCGGCCATGGCGAGGCCGAGACCGCGGGAGGCTCCAACGAGAAGGACGTTGGGGATCGCGCCAAGTGAAATGGCCGGAGGCATGAGAGGTCTTTCGCTTCGGAGGTTGACGGCGAGTTTGGGCTTCTCGATCAACGGGCGCCAGATTTCGACGCACTGGGCGCGCTTAGAACCGGCGCCGGGAACGGCCCCTGGGTAGCCGGTCAGGCGGGACGATTGGCGGGTTTTCCGCCCTGGCGACTCGCTCGCCCATCGGCCATCAATCGCCGATCCCCAGCCCGCCACTGTGACATCCGCCCGTGCCCGCCACGCTCTGCCCCTTCTGCCTGCCGGACGCCGAGAGGATCGCCTTCGTCGGTCCGCTCGTGAAGGGTGTTTGGGCGGCGTCCCCGGTCGCCGAGGGTCACCTGCTCATCACCCCCCATCGCCATGTGGCGGGATGGCGCGATCTGCACCCGGCGGAGCGGGCGGCGGTCATGGCCGGGCTCGACGAAGCCGAAACGCTGCTCCAGTGCCGCTTCGCCGCCGAGGGCTGGAATGTGAGCTTCGACGACGGCCCCGTCGCCGGCCAGGCCATCCCCCACTTCCACCTGAACGTCATCCCGCGCATGCTGGGCGACGATCCGAACGCGCTGGCCCAGCCGGCGGCGACCGAGGCCCCCGCCACCGCGCTCTTCTTCGCCACGCCCCATCGCCGCGCCCTGATCGCCGGCGGCGAGGATGGCCTGCTTGCGCATCTCGTCCCCTACATCGACCGCGCCTCGCGCGTCGACGCCGCGGTCTCTTTCGTCATGGAGAGCGGCGTGCGGCTCTTGCGGCCGCATCTCGAGGATCTGCTGGAGAGGGGCGGCGCCCTGCGCCTGCTCACCGGCGACTATATGGACGTGACCGACCCGGCTGCCCTGCGCGGCCTGCTCGACCTTCCCGGCGAGCCGACCCTGCGCGTCTTCGAGGCGGCCGCCACCGGTTTCCACCCCAAGGCGTGGATCTTCCATTTCCCGGACGGCTCCGGTGTCGCCCTGGCCGGCAGTTCGAACCTTTCGGAAACCGCCCTGCGTCAGGGCGTCGAATGGAGCCTTCGCCTGGTCACCGCCGAGCAGGCCGGCGGCTGGCGAGAGGCGCTGGAGGCTTTCGAGGCCCTCCTCGCGCGGCCAGAGGTGAGGCCCCTCGATAACGCCTGGATCGACGACTACGAGCGGCGCCGCCGCGGCGATGCGCTCGATCGTCCGGGCGTCGCAGAGGTCGCCGCCGAGCCGGCCCGCCCGGTTCCCTTTCCACACCCCATCCAGCAGAGGGCCCTCGACGCCCTGGCCGCGACCCGCGAGGCCGGATACGCGGCGGGCCTGGTCGTGCTCGCCACCGGTCTTGGCAAGACATGGCTCAGCGCCTTCGACACCGATGCTCCCGAGTTCCAGCGCGTGCTGTTCGTCGCCCATCGTGAGGAAATTCTCGACCAGGCGTTCGCCAGCTTCCGCGCTGTCCGGCCGCGCGGCCGCTTCGGGCGCTATTCGGGCGAAGCGAAGGACAGCGATGTCGATGTCCTCTTCGCCTCGATCCAGACTCTCAGCAGGGCCGCGCATCTGCGCCGGTTTCCGCGGGACGCCTTCGACTACATCGTCATCGACGAATTCCACCATGCCGCCGCCCACACCTATCGCGCCCTGATCGACCATTTCACGCCGCGCTTTCTCCTCGGCATGACCGCGACGCCGGAGCGCACCGACGGCGGCGACCTGCTCGGCCTGTGTCAGGAGAACCTTGTATTCGAATGCCGCGTGGCGGAGGGGATTGAGGCGGGGCTGCTGTGCCCGTTCCACTATTTCGGCGTGCCCGACGCGGTGGAATATTCCAACATTCCCTGGCGCGGCAGCGGCTTCGACGAAACGGGCCTCACCAACGCGCTCGCCACGCGTGCGCGGGCCGACAACGCCCTGGAGCAGCTCCGCCGCCACGGTGGCCGCCGCACGCTGGCCTTCTGTTGCTCGCAGCGCCACGCTGACTTCATGGCCGGCGTGTTCAACGCCGCCGGGCGCCGGTCGGTCGCGGTCCATTCCGGACCGGCCTCCGCGCCGCGCTCCAGTTCGCTCCAGGCGCTCGGCGCCGGCGAGCTCGACACCGTGTTCGCCGTCGATATGTTTAATGAGGGCGTCGATGTGCCGGCTATCGACACCATCCTCATGCTCCGGCCCACCGCCTCGGCGATCGTCTGGACCCAGCAGTTCGGCCGCGGCCTCCGCCGCGCCGAGGGCAAGGATCACCTCTCCGTCATCGACTACATCGGCAATCACCGCGCCTTTCTGAACAGCGCTCGCGTGCTTTTGGACGCCGGCCCGGGCGACCGCGACCTGGCCATCAGCCTCGAGAGGGCCCGCGATCGGACCCTGGAGCTGCCCGCCGGCTGCGAGGTAACCTACGATCTCGAAGCCCTGGACGTCTTGACCAGGCTCCTGCGCGGCGCCGCGCGCGGCAATGGCCTCGAAGCCTGGTACGTCGATTTCAAACAGCGCCTCGGCGTCCGCCCGACGGCCATGAAGCTCCATCACGCCGGCTTCGATCCAAAGGCCTCCGGCCACGGCGGCTGGTTCGATTTCGTCGGCCGGCAGGGCGACGTCGGCCCAGACGAGGCGCGCGTGGCCTACCAGCACCGCGACTTTCTGGAGGAGGTTTCGCGCACGGCCATGACGCGCGGTTTCAAGATGGTCCTGCTCCGCGCGCTGCAGGAGGGCGACGCGCTTCCGGGCTCGATGTCTCTCGATGATCTCGTCGCGCGCTTTCAGCGGATCGCCGGCGGCAACCCCCGCCTGGCGGCCGACCTCGGCGTCCCGGTCGATGACGCCCGCGCGGTCCGCGAGTCGGTCAGAACCAATCCGATCGCCGCCTGGTCCGGCCGCCTGGACGCACGCGGCCGGCCGTTCTTCACCTTCGATGGCAAGACGCTGTCGGCGAACTTCAGCGTTGAGCCGGAGCTCCGGCCGGCGTTCGACGCCATGACACGCGAACTCATCGATTGGCGTCTGGCGCAGTATCTGGGCCGGGCGCAGTCGGCGGACACGGGCCCGGCTGACGGCGTCGGCACCGCGCCGGCCATACCCTGGCGCGAATACAGGCGGGAGGAGATACCGCCGCTCTTCGGCCTCCGGTTCAAGCGTGGATCCTGGAACCAGGGCTTCGTGGTCGAACGCCGCCACGTCTTCCTTCTCGTCACCCTCGAGAAAGCCGATCTCCAAACCGGCCGCACCTACGACGACAAATTCCTCTCGGCCGACCGCTTCCAATGGCACAGCCAGAACCGCGCCACGCGGGACTCGGCGCACGGGAGGATCATCGGCTCCGCCGATCGCGGCCACGACATCCACCTGTTCGTCAGGGCCGGAAAACTGCGCGGCGGCCTGGGCGCGCCGTTCTGGTATTGCGGCGACGTGGATTTCGAGACGTGGAGCGGGGATGCGCCGATGCTCGTGGAGTGGCGCTTGAGGGAGCCGGCGCCGGAGCATCTGCGGCGTTTGTTGGGGATTCCGTAAGGGGAGCGGCGGCAAGGCCGATGGCGGGATTGCGCCAATGATGCGCCCCGAGTTCCAGGGACGGGGGTTCGGACGAAAGAAGTCTGGCTGCGCCATGATCTGGCTCCGGCTAGTGGTTGCCCCCCGCACCCGGGGTCTCACACTTCAAGCGCCCCCAGCCGTCCCTAAAGATCCCCCGGCATTCGCCCACGCCCAAGCCGGACGCGGGCAACTTCGCTTCGGGGTGGAAGACGGACGCCGCCGCTCGACCGACGGCGCACGCCGGGAGCTCAACTACAGGCGGCCTTAGTTTACGGCGAAGTAGAGGTGGTGGTGCTTCTGGCAACCGGGATTGAAACCCGCGCCGCATCGGGGGCAATGGCTTCCACAAGACAGATAGGCGTTGACGGTGAGCTCAAGCCTGCAAGCTCCACAGAGGACGGCGCTTTCATTCCATTCTTCACGCGGCCAGACCTGAATAGAGTGCACCGACGAAGCGTCGTGGCACTCGCGGCAGGCATAATACGTCGCGCAGCACCACATCTTTATCGCGACGATGTCGAGCGGGCCGTTCCAATGGGAGCAGCGGGTCTGAGAATCCAGTTGGAGGCCGTGTACGATTGGTCGCAATGAAATTCTCGCAAGCATTTATGGCCCGATAACTGCTGTAGGCAGTCCACGCAAGCTCGTTTTCCGGCAAGAGCGCAGGTCCAAGTCGGGTCGGTCTTCCCCGTTGACTTCCAGCCATATTACGGACATTGGCGATTGTCGCGCCGGTCGGCCATACAACGGACCTTCGGAATTTCGGCCGGGGGTGGAGAGCGGCTCTTGGCTTTGAGCCGCGAAGCGGACCCGCCGAACCTCTGAGAAGAGTTGATAGTTTCCGCTTAGCCAACGTCCGATAGCCGACCGTTTCACGCGTAGCGGAAGACCTCGTCGTCCAGTTCGATCGCCGGGAAGTCGTCCTTTTCCCGCCAATAGTCCTGGGTGTGCTGCCACTCTGGCTTGTCTCCGCGCTGGGGGAGCAGCGGAAGGCCGCGCATGATGTAGCTGGCGTTGAAGCTCTCGGGGTCGATCCAGGGACCCAGCGGCATGTTGTGTTCCTCGCGCCGCAGCGCGACTTCGACCCGCTGGGCGCCCCGCGAGGCCATATGGTTGAGCAGCCGGCAGACGAAGTCCGCGATCAGCTCGGTTCGCAGAGTCCAGCTGTTGCGCAGATATCCGAACACCCACGCCATGTTGGGAACGCCGGTGAACATCATGCCCCGGTAGGTCACCGTCTCATGGAAGGCGAGCGGCTTGCCGTCGACCACGAAATCTATGTCGCCGAGCACGCTGAGGTTGAACCCGGTCGCGGTGGCGATGACGTCGGCTTCGATGACCTCGCCGGACGTCAGGCGGATGCCCCCGGGAACGAAGCGGTCGATCTGGTCGGTGACCATGCGCACTTTGCCGGCCCGGATCGCCTCCATCATGTCGCCGTCAGGCAGGATGGCGATCCGCTGTCGCCAGGGCCGATAGGAAGGCGTGAAGTGTCTGGCCACCTGCTCGGCACCGACATAGGCCTCGACGCCGGCCAAGAGCTCCTGACTCAACGCCTCCGGCTCCTCAAAGCTGCGGCGTGTGAGCGTATCGAAATCGACCACAACCTTGCGGCGGACGATCTCATGAACCAGGAGGTCGTCCAGCCCGAGCGGCTTGAGCTGGTCGAAGAACTCATTCGTGTTCGGCTGGGCAATGTAATAGGTCGGCGAGCGCTGCAGCACGGTGACGGACGCGGCGTCCTCTCCCATGACCGGCGCCAGGGTGGCGGGCGTCGCGCCAGAGCCGATTATGACGACGCGCTTACCCTTGTAGTCCAGGTCCTTCGGCCAGTTTTCCGGGTGGGCGATCACGCCCTCGAAGCTGTCCATGCCCGGCCAGTCGGGGGTGTAGCCTTCCTTGTGGCGGAAATAGCCCTGACACATCCACAGGAAGTTGGCGGTGAACCGCACCGGAATGCGATCGGTCCCGGCCTCGGCGGTGATCGTCCAGCGATTGTCCCGGCTCGACCACACCGCCGAGCGCACCTTGTGGCCATAGAGGATGTGCGGCGCGAGGTCGTTCTCCTCGATCACTTCGCCCATGTATTTGCGGATCTCCGGGGCGATGGTGATGGGCGGCCCCACCCAGGGCTTGAAGCGATAGCCGAAGGTGTAGAGGTCGCTGTCCGAGCGGATGCCGGGGAACTGGTGACTGAGCCAGGTGCCGCCAAACGAGTCTTGGCTCTCGAGGACGACGTAACTCCGATCGGGACATTGCGTCTTGAGATGATAAGCGCTGCCTATGCCCGAGATGCCCGCCCCGACGATCAGCACGTCGAAGTGTTGGGCATCATCGTCGCCGACGGGGGACGGGGCGGCGGCAGGCCGCGGGGCCATGGTGGTCGTAGCGTCCATCGTTTCTCCTGGGGACCCAAACTGTTGGAGGAGGCCGGCACTCCAGTCGGTTTTTCTCGTGGATGGCAAGGCAATACGCCCAGACGTGGCGCATGGCTGCTTCCTGGAATGGCGCCCTGAGGCCTGGCTGGCGGACCCGTCAAAAGCGAAACCTCCCAGACAGGCTACAAAAGTAGCCTGGGAATTCAAGTCCTGGACTAGCTTTCACAATTCTCGGATGCACGCCGAGTGCGGCGACCGGGGAATATGGCGGTGGCTATTCACCAGTCAGGCTGGCGGAGGCAATTGCGGCGGTGGATTATGGTTTTGATGTGGTCGGGGCATTGGGAGGGCCGGACCAGCCGGCAGTTCACAAGGCGTAGGTGGCAGGTGCTAATGTCGGGAGCCGTCGCCCCTCAGACACCTTCGTCAAACACATAAACATGCTGCCCATCCCGCGTGGTCAGCGTGCGCTTTACCCCATCCTTCCCAATCACGAACTCCAGGCCTTCGATCTGAGGGTCGATGGTCACCAAGGAGGTGGTGCCGTCGTCGTTCTTGCGGGTGGCCAGCTCGC
>JBBRQK010000004.1:0-210500 GCA_038226475.1 Caulobacterales bacterium
GAACCTGACGCTTGTAGGTGAACGCCCCCTCCGGCGACCGCACCGCCTTGCGCACCACCTTCCGCGAGAGCCTCAGATCCCGCCCTATCTCCTTGATCGGCTTCCCCGCGGCGTACTCACGTCGGATCCGTACAACCGTCTCGACCACCAACATCCCCGATCCCGATCGTCTGGAGGAAAACCCAGACCATCGCGCCTAAACCATCGGAATGAGGGGTCCCTCTTCGACCCCGATCACCCCACTAAGGGGGTCCCTGTTGCACGCCTATCCACATCCGGGAGCACCTGCGGCCCTACTATAGCGACACGGGTCGGCCCTCGATCGATCCCGAGGCCCTGATCCGGATGCTGATCGTCGGTTACTGCATGGGCCTCCGCTCCGAGCGCCGGCTCTGCGAGGAGGTGCATCTCAATAAAGCCGGCCCGGAGAATCTGGACAGAGGGCTAAGTGGAGTACCTGCCTGGCGGCGGCGAGAATGCCGTAGCTCAGGGGAGACGATGACGAAGCGGACGAGACGGAACCACACGCCGGCCTTCAGGGCGAAGGTGGCGCTTGCGGCGCTGAAGGGGGAGAAGACGCTGGGGGAGTTGGCGTCGTTCTTCGATGTTCACCTGAACCAGATCACCACCTGGACGGCGCAACTTCTGGAAGGGGCGGCGGGCGTGTTCGGCCCGGGCGGGTCGGCGTCGGAGGCGGCGCCGGCGGTGGATGTGGTGGAAGATTGCAGTCAACACTCGCACCGGGATGATCATTCGCGGGAGAAAGTTGCCAATATCGAATTATTTGCGGAGTTCTCAGCAAGATCTTCTGGTGCATGCCGCACGTGAAATGAATGGTCGACCCTAATCTCGTACCATTCGGAATATGCAAAAGGAGCCGCCAGAATTTCCTCCATGAGCAAACGATACGGCTCGCGATACAGCCTGGTTGCCTGCGTCTCCAGGAAGTCGTCCCTGTCTGCCCACACCTCGAACAGCTTGAAGCGGTTCGAGGTGGTGGGATGGGCGCACAACGATGTGTGGATGAACGCCATCTCGTAGCGCATCTCATCATTGACCAAGTGCACCGCAGTTAGGAATTCCGCCTCGCGGCCAGGCTTCACTTCGATCTCGACGCAGAGCACCCAAGGGCGGCCTGGGAAGCGGTGGGTCCGCCCGCGTCGGCCCTCGTCGCTCATTGGCCATTCTCGCTTGAATAGGAATGAGGGGCTGCCACGTCCCCGATCCTTGCGTCGAAAGCCCTTCGCGATCGCTCAACTTTTTCCCGATTCAGCAACGCCCAATTGGCCAGAGTGTCCAACGGAGAGAGTACGTCTAGGCCGAGTGCGGTAAGGGCGTAGTCAACGCGCGGAGGAATCGTCGGAGTGACTGTGCGCGTCACGAATCCATCTCTCTCCAGGTTGCGTAGCGTCAAGGTCAGCATCTTTTTGGAAATCGTGCCTACGCTCTTGTCGATTTGACTGAAGCGGAGGCTGCCATTCTTCAGCAGGACGATAATGAACACCGCCCACTTATCGCCGACGCGCCCCAGAATGTCTCCTACCAGCCTGCACGTCTCGGAGGGGAGATCAAGGTGACCAAGTCTCATTGAGGAGCCTTCTTGTAGGACGTCGGTCGCCATCCTACCCTTGGTCTCCGTTGAAGACCAGCTTTGTCGAGGGAAAATGGCTATGAGCGCACAAAGTCAAGGTGAGTCGGTCCTGGTCACCGGTGGATCAGGTTACGTCGGAGGATGGACCGTCGTGGAACTGCTCAAGCGAGGCTACAGCGTGCGCACTACCGTCCGCAGCCTGATCCGCGAGGCCGAACTAAGATCGACCGTCTCAAAATTCGTCAATATCGACGACCGGCTCACGGTCTTCGCCGCTGACCTGCTCGCCGACCAGGGCTGGTCCGAGGCGGCGGGGGGCATCGACTATGTGATACACGTCGCATCCCCCATGGGGGTGGGTGAGTACAAAAACCAGGACTTGGTTGCTCCAGCGCGAGAGGGGACGCGTCGTGTGCTGGAAGCGGCGCGACGGGGCGGCGCACGGCACGCGGTCCTGACCTCGTCGCTTGAGGCAGCTGTTCCCCCCAAGGTGCGTGGTTCGAGTGCTGCGATCCCGACGGACGAGGCTGTATGGACCAATGTCCGGGCCCGTAACGTCAGCAACTACCGCCGCGCCAAAACCTTGGCTGAGCAGGACGCTTGGGCGCTGATCAAGGAGGGTGGGCACGGAGCGATGACGCTGACCACCATACTGCCTTCCTTCATTCAGGGACCGGTGATGGGCGCGGATTACTCGGGCTCAGTGGATTTGGTTGCGCGGATGCTCAAGGGCGAAATTGCCGCCGTTCCGAAGCTGTATTTTGCGATCGTGGATATTCGCGATCTCGTCGATCTTCACCTCAAGGCTATGACGCACCCTCGAGCCGTCGGTGAGCGGTTCATCGGCACGAGCGACTCTCTATGGATGTTGCAGATCGCCGAAGTGCTGCGCGAGCACCTCGGGGAGAGGTCCCTGAAACTGCCGACCGCCGAAGCGCCAAACCTGATGATCCGCTTGGCTGCAGTCTCCAACCCGGAGCTTCGGCAGATCACGCTAGGGCTAGGCGTTCGGCGTGAATTCACCTCGGCCAAGGCCGAGCGACTGCTTGACTGGCGGCCCCGCCCCGCCCGCAACTCGATCACCGACGCGGCCGATAGTCTGCTGGCCAAAGGCTTGGTTTGATCTCCAGGGGATCGTATGGCCTTCGCTCCGACTAGCGTTGGTGGAATCAAAACGTCTGCTTTTCAACCCAGTGGAAGTTTTGGAGCACCCCGTTGCGCTCCGCCTGCCGGGTCGCAAGACCCGCCAACTGGGCTTCGTCCATCTCCGCGTCGCCGCCTTGGGTTGTCAAATCACGTAGCTGACCTAAGGCGGCGTCAACTTCGCCACGCCGCTTGTCGAGCAGGCTCGCCAGCGAAGCCAGACCGGGTTCGAGGTGCGATCGCTGGACGCGAGCCTTCTCGCTGTCACGCCAGCGCATCTCCAGCATCTGAGCGGCGACAACCTCGTCGTCAGGCAAGTTCAAGCCGACGGGTTCCGCGATCGTCTTTGCGAGACGAGCCAGCTCCGCGGCGTCCTCATCCATGCCGTCGAGCCGCCGCCGGGTCCGGCCGCGCGCCGTGACCACGCCCTCGGCGGTAGCCCACCGGGTCACCAGTTCGCCGGCGTCTTCCGGATCGATGTCGGCGGGCGCGCCCAGCGCCGCGATCGCCGGAGCCCAGGCTGCCGTCCAGCGCCGATGCTCCTCTTCGAGCAGGGTCTGCTTTCGGGTCTCGGCGGCCAGGGTCGGTTGGAGGTCGAAGAGCACTCTGACGGCGGTTTTGGTGGGCCCGGTGGGCCTCGTCATGGATAGCGATCGCCTGCATCGCTGCGCGGGCTCCCTTGCCGAGGGTCAAGGTGGAGGTCGGCAGGCCGGCACGCTGTTCGGCGGCCGCGAGCAGGTCGAGCGACGGCTTCAGCTCGCCTTCCAGTCGTTCGACCTCGCGCCGGCCTTCCCGCGCCGCGCGCCAGTCCTCCAGCAGCTGGCGACGCGCCGCCAGGAAGGTGGAGATGCTGGCGAGCTCCGGACGCGGGGCGACAAGAGGGCCGCGCGACACTTGTTAGCTAAACAACGCCGCGATCATGCGCTCGACGTCGCGGGCGCCCACGGTTTCAGAAGCCCCGGTTGTACTTAGCGCCCGCTAGCCGAGACCAATCCTAAAGTGGCAGTCACTCACAACGGCGCTTTGGATTCGCTAGAGCGGTTAGGCTTAATCACTGATGTTCCCTGGGCGTCCGCCCAGCAGTCTACCGCTCAACCAGACATCCGATAACGCGTTGCGAGTTGAGGCGCCTGCCCACCGAAGGCAGCAAGATGCGCTTGGAAAACTTCGTCAAGCAAAGCGGAGCGTTCGACCCCGGGGGCACAGACGATCTCGCCCAGGGCGAGCCCTTCCAAGCTGGCAGTCACGACGTCCTCCGCCGACATGCGAGGGATCGCGCTGAGATCCATTCCCTGCCGTTCGTGGAACTCGGTTGCGACGACCCCAGGGCAGAGCGCCTGGATGCGCAAGCCTCGCGAATTCAGCTCTTCGTGCAGAGCCTGGGAAAATGCCACGATATGGGCGAGCGTTCCAACGTAGGCAGCTCGGCCAGGCGCCTTCCCAAGAGGCGCCGTACCGCCGAATGCAAGCATGCCCGCCACGTTGACGATTGTGCCTTCACCTCTTGCCACCATGCCAGGAGCCGCGGCGAGCGCCAGTAGCGTGGGCGCCACAACTTTGACGAGGAGCAGCTCGCTGGCCTTGCTGGACGGCAGATCCGTAAACGACATGTAGTGCGCGACGCCAGCGTTGTTGACGAGCATGGTAAGCGCCTCGCCTTCGGACACTTCGGCAACCGCCTTCAAACCGGCATCCGTGCCGAGATCCGCCACCAGAGGACGAACCTCGACATAAGGCAGTTCGGCGACGAGTTCCTCTAGCCGCTCGCGGTGACGGCCTACTACAACGAGGTCGTAGCCTTCGGCTCCAAGCCGTCGGGCGAACGCCCGACCGATGCCGGAAGACGCACCGGTGACCAGTGCAATTCGCCTGCGGCTGTTAAATACGCGATCCGACACGCTGACCGGGCTGCTATGTTCCGACATGGTGATTTCTCTCTCAGTCTGGTTTCTGGCCGGGTTGCCTGGGGCATAGCGGTGCAGGGTCACGAGCTCTCACGTTCCGCTGACGCTGTGAGCGGCTTCGATGATTATCGGTGCGGCTGGACGACGCTTTTAACCGAGCACCGCCTGCGCGTGGCTGCAGTAAAATGTGCCTCCAACTTACGAGGGGCGGAGCGAACCGCGGCGCGGCATCCGGCACCGGCCAAGCGGCGATCCCTGTCCAGACAATCCCGGCCACCGCTGATGGCGACCACCGCGCTCAAACGCAAGTGGTTGAGGATTACTTTGTCGAACGGCAGCCTCGGCGCGATGTCATGGACGTCGAGGAAGCTCCGCAGCTCGTTGTCGTCGAACAACGCCTGACGGATCACTTTCACGATCCGCTCGCCGTCGCTCAAGCAATCTTCTTCGCCTGCAAAGGACACGCCGGCGTAGCCCGGCTCAGGCCACAATCTTACCTGCAACTGCAACGCCTCATCACCAAACTTCAGCGATCCGTAGGGGTGCTCCGGGCGACACAACAGGTGCTACTAACTCGACCAGCGGACGAGCCAAAACAACTGTTCAACGCCCGCCGAAATCTTGATAGTCACTGTTCCAGCGCTGCTGCTCATCGCGCCTGAGGGGCAAGCGCACCGAAAGCACGGCTAGACTGATCTGGGTCTATCCAATTTGCTGGGCGAGAACGCGCCCACAGAGGTATTCGTCGAGGCGCATTATGCGACCGTCTCGCACCTCACAAATGATCGGGGCCGGCAGTCTCAGCTGTGTCCCGTCTTCGCGATCCGTGACCAAAACGTGCTGCTGAACGAACCCGCCGTGGTAGGCTTGAATTCGACGGTCCATATAGTGGATTGACAAGAATCCGGTCGCCATGCCGCGCAAGACATCTAAGTTCTCATCTACGTCGGTCTCTCGCTCGTCCGTATTGTGCCAGATGACGGCCGCAGGCGAATAAATTTCAATTACCGAGGCGATGTCCTTGCATTCGATCGCGTCGAAGAAACGCCGGCAGACTTCCAGCTCATCCGCACCGTTGCTCATCGAAACCCCTTTCGCCCAAGCCAATCGGTGATCAATCCCACCGCTTCGGCGAGCTTGTTCGGTTGATCGAAATAGTAGTGGTTTGCGCCGGCGATGGTGTGGCGCTCCTTGTCGCCGTGCGGGATGGGATCGAACAGGCGGTCGTTGTGACTGGGGGTGCAGGCATCGTCGGCGCCGTTCGCGATCAGCATCGCGGGAATGGAAATTGCGGCGGCGGACTTCGGACCGTCGCCATGCGCCTCGTCAAAGCTCCACTGTGACAGCCAACTGCGGAGGGTGGTGAAGCGCGCCAATCCAACCGGGCCGTCGTTAACCACCCGCGGATCGCCCAGATAGCACCAACCCGGCTTGCGCCCGTTCGGCTCCAGCGAAGGGTCGAGCCAGCGCGGATCGGTCATGGTGCCGTGCACAACGAACGCGTGTTCCCCGTTCGTGCGGCCGGCAGCCTTCAGTGCCGCCAGACGGTCGCGCACCCAGGCCGTGATGCGGCGGTTGCGGGCGATCTGCGCGGCGCGATAGCGGGCGACGAACGCGGCGGTATAGGGCGGCTGGTTCGCATTGGCCGGATCGTAGAGGTTGAGTTCCGGGTCGCGGATGTCGGGCATGGCCTCGTTCAGGATCGAGGCGTCCATCCACTATGGTTTTGTCGCCGAGCAGGAAACTGCATTCGCAACGCAACCGGCCTGCTCTGGGGTCCGCATTTTCACCCTCCCTGAGAGAGTGACGGATTGGAATAGAATAAAAATGCCGTCTGAACCGTATTGGGAGTTTATTATCGACTTTGTTCCCGGTGAGACAGATCAGGAATGGAGCATAATGAACACAAAAGCGGGTAAACTCTTAGGCGGAAGCGGCAATCCGAAATCCATTGCGCTCGCAACGTGCCGCATTGTTGGCAGAACGGGAGCAATTCTCGGAGCTTAGGCCTGCGGGATCGGGTCAACAGTCTGACCTGTTCGATAGCGAGCCTCGCGCGCGCGCGCGTACCTCTGCTGAAATTCCGGAAGCTAACCGTTTACTTTTGGCCTTCGCGGCGGCATCCCATGCCAGAACAATCCGATTAGCCCGCAAGCCCCGCACCGGAGATGCCAGACGCGCTGATTGTGATCGGTCCCGGGGCGCGCAGTCTTCGCGAAAAGCGTCTGTGCGTTGAGGTTGAAATTTCCGACCTGAACCTTTGACGGCGCCATGCCTCTCTCCTAGGCGTCGGCGGCTTGGGAGGTCCTTCGACCATCGGGGCTGCCTAACTCCTAATGATCTGCGGCTTTTTGAAGCCAGGACAACCCGAGGTGCTGTCGGAGCTTCGTGCCCCATAGACTGATAGGGACCTGATCAGCGGACTCCATCGGGGCCAGCGGCCATCAGCGCCGCGCAAACGGGCCGGCCAGATGACCGCACCCCGACAGATCGTCAGCTCAATCGATTTTACCCTTGCGGGGTCGGAGCCGTCCACAGATGACAGTGCCTGAGTCCACGACCTAATTTGCCGCCATCGCTTTTCGCGCTACGAACACCTGACCATCGGCATCATGGACAACCTCTTGTGTCACTATTCCGTTGGCGTCTCTGACGAAGAAGACCAGGCTCGGATCTCCCTTTTTTGAGAAAGACTCTTTGGTGACCTGCCTCATGGCTGTTGGTAAGGAATCGTCGGTCGAATTCTGATAGAGCGTATTGCCTTTACGCGTGAATATTTCGCTATAACCGGGCCACCAATCATAGCGTCCAACGTAATCATCAAGAGTCGCACTATCGAATTGCGGTGGTGTCGGTTGAATTAGAGATCGCGTCTCTGCATGTTGCAGAAAAAGCCACTTACCGTTGCGAAACACAAATATGTCGGTTTCATGATATGGGAAGCGCAGCTCTCGGGGCCCGAAGCGTAGAAATTCCGCTTCATCGCAATCCACAATTGCGATTTGACCCAGTAATCTCGAGTGGAGTTCGCCCAGCTCCCAGCGCGCCTTGTCGTCCTGACCATTATAGACACTAAGTTGATCCGCGCTTCGGCGCGTACCCGCGTCGTCCACGTGAATAAAGTCATCCGCCAGGAGACGACGATAAGCGTTTGGATCCCCGCTGCTGTGCGCCGCCAGTCTCTTCAGGATCAACGCGCGAAACACTTGATCGCGAGTCGGATCTTTGCCCGGCCCCGGAGGAGCCATAGGTCTGCTGGATGTCGCGTTCACCTTCCCGGCTTCGCTTTCGCTTGCTAGCCGGTTCAAAGCGGAGCGGGGAGCGGTCGCCGATCCGTCGGGCGCGATCTTGAAGATCGAGGATCCCGGTTTCGCTGCGTCGGATTGCTCGCGATGCGCTGTGACCGCCGGCCATCCGCAGGCGCCTACGACCTTTGCTGGCCCGTCGTCCGGGACGTTCTGAAATCCGCATTCCACTGTTGCCAATGTCGGCACGCGTGGCGCGGCAACCGACGCGACGGCGAATTGTGCGGTGCCGATCGCTCCGAAGACGGACAATGCTACTACTCGACTGGCCTTCCCGCACAATGCCCGTGCCATTGGCGATCTCCATCGTAAACAGCGCATCTGCGCTATGCTCGAACTGTAACTGGAGCAAGGCAGATTAAACGCGATTCTCGCGAAGCGGAAACCTATTTTTTGGGCAGCGGTCATCGTGTTCTCAGGATAACAGGAAGCGGCCGAGGCAACCAGCCAGGGTCATATCGCCAAAAACTAACCAATAAGACTTGACCCGACTTCTTCAACACAATCGACCCTTAGCTGACCCTAGCCGGGCCAATCGGCGTGGTCCTGGCGGCACCCGGGGTAGGCGCTGTCATCGACCCTGCCGCAGCCCGCCGGATCAGCATCAAGCCCAGGATGCAGGGGATGATCCACGGCACTGCGGGAATGCCTGCAATCCATCCCGGGATCGAATAGACTTGCGCGAAGACCACGCGTGGATCGGGAAATGTAATGCCGCGAGCAACAAGGCACGCGAGCGCTGCAAGGTTGACGAGGGCGAAAGTCCAGGCGGTTCGTGAGCCGATCCACGCTGCGCGCCCGATTGCGATCGCCAGCGATGCGGTCGCCAGATAGGTGAACAAACCGCCGAAGAAGAGCAGCACATCCGAAAAGTCCATAAGCCAGTCGCTCCAAGGGCCGCTGGCCCAGGCCGCTGCCGCCAGAGCCGCGCGATGATCCTCCAGCAGCAATGCGGCCCACACCAGGTACAGGCTGGTCGCCGCCACGATTAGGCCTAAGGACAGCTTTGCGAAGAGACGCTCACCCGCTTGGCTCAGCGCATCCTGGACCAGAACCATACCAATGCCGACGGACGCTGTGTCGATCAGCAGGACGACATACCGGAATGCATTGTGCAGGTGGTCTGCAAACTCCGGCGGGCCATAACCCGACATCAGCGAGAGCGACGCCACGGGCAGGATCAGGAACGTGGCTCCGGCTAGCGCGCTCTGATCGCTTTGCGGCCCGGTGATAACAAGGTCCAAACCTGATTTCCAAGCTGCGGTCGCTATAGTTGTGAGCAGTACGGCCGCGAGTGCGAGACCGACGGCCATTGGGAAATGGACGGGTGGGCCGACAAGCACGGTCGCAAACAGCAGTCCGAGGCAGAGAACGGCAAAGCTCAGCCGTCGATAGCGGTTGCCCATCGTTAAACCGACAGTCCCCAGATGGACGGCCCATCCGCCCACCTTTGCGAGCAGGTTGACTCCTTTCTTCGCCATCGGCCAGCCTCCGGGGTGAGTTTCCTTGCGAGCCAGCCCGTTTCGCTTCGCCGTGAGCGCGCTCCTCTTCGGCGGCGGTGATTTTCCTGGATTTTGGGCGCACTTCGCCTGTCGGGCGGGATGCAGTCGCCGACCATCGCCAAGGTCAACATCGCACTACCGGTGGCGGGCGCAGGTTGGCGATCAACTCCAGAACGCGCCGGAACAACTCGCGTGGCACGGCGACCTCGGCCATCTGGAACACCGTGTAGCGCGCGTGGGTAACGACCTTGGCGCCGATCTTCACCAGCTTCTCCCGCAGCGTGCTCAGCGACCAAGTCTGCATCTGGGCGGGCAGCGCCAGGGTGCGCAGGAAGTTGGCCATGTTGTAGGACAGTACATGAAGCTGCAGGCGCACCGCGTTGGCCGCCATCGCCCGACAGGACAGGCGCGTCCACTTCACCGCGTTTTTGCCCTCCTTGATCCATTGTTCGGCCGTGCCGCGCTGATTGTAGAACGCCGTGACCCGCTCGGGCGGCCGGGCCAGATTGGTGACCAGGAAGCCGACCCGTGGATAGAGTTCGCCGGGATGCCATTCGACCTTGGCCACCACGCGCCGCTTCCGGCTCCAGGACCCGGCCTGGTAGGTGAAGTTGGCGTAGCGCCGGACGACATGATTGGGCGGACGCCCGACCGGGCGTCTGAGCAGGTGGCCGATACGCCCCTGGAGAACCGTGTTGGCCTTCAGGCGGATCGCGTACTTGAAGCCCTCGGCCTCCAGGAACGCGTAGTGGTCCGGCAGGGCGAAGGCTGCGTCGCCCCGAAAGAACTTCCGCCGCACCGACCCCCGGTAGCGCGCCACGACCGGCTCTAGCACCGAGCGCCAGTCGTCGGCGCTATGCACATTGCCCGACCGAAGCGAGCAGCCCTCCACGTCCCCGAACTGATTGAACAGGAACAGAGGATGGTAGCAGACGCACTCGAAGTGGCCGTTGTAGGCGGAGCCTTCCTGCTCGCCGAACACCGGGCTGACGCTGGAGTCCATGTCCAGCACCAGAACCTTGGTCGGATGGCGCTCGCGCACGACGTCGATCCAACGGCCCGATAGATCGGATAACGCCGACAGATTGGCCTGCTGCGCCAGCACCTGGGTCTCGAAGCGCCCCATCTGGCTGCTGGAGGCGCCCTGGTGGGCCACAGTCCTGCCACCGACAATCCAACGCATGGCCGGATCGCGGCTGAGCCGGTCGGCGTCGTTGACGTTTTCATATCCGGCCAGCCGACCAAACACCGACTGGCGAAACTGCGCGATCAGGGAGTGGCGGCTGTTGCGCCCGGTGCGACGATCCGAAAGCACATGCCCGGCAAGTTCGCTCAAGCCGAGCGCATCGTCGAGTTCGCGAAAGGCCAACAGACCGGCGTCGGACGTGACCCTCAATCCGTGAAATTCCAGCTTCAGCCGGGCGTCAAAATCGACCCGTAAATCGGTTCGGTAAGCTTCACCCGTCGCCCCAGCCATCCCCCGCCCCTCCGAATGCCGCTATCACATTGATTCTAATAGCAGAGTCGGCACCCTCAGGCGAGAAATCCAGTGCCTATCTGGGAAATGCGGGATTAAGGATTGAACTGGCGTCCCCCCCCAACGCCCGCGCGCTGCAAGCTATGGACAACGGCGGCGGCGGCGTCTGAGGCGTAGTAGTCGATCCGCCGCATCGTGCCCCGCCGCGCCCGTTGGCCTTCCAAGATGCGCCGCCAACGCCATTGATCGTGCGTCTCGGCTGACGGGTTCCAGCGATCATCATCTCCGGTCATCCGGTGTCCTTTCGGCTTATTTGCGGCGTTCCAATTCGTCCGCGAGGCTCCCGCCCGCTGCGAAAGTTGCGAAAGTTGCGAAAGTTCGGTGGGGCGAGCGGCGGTCGCTTTCGCAGATTCGCAGCTTTCGCAGGGGTCCGCCGCGAATGAATAATCGGCGCGCGTTCATTGGCGCGGCCTTGGCCGGATTATGCGAAAGGTCTCTCGGCGCTTCTCCCCGCCGATGACGCCCGCGCCTTCGGAGACAAGCCATCCGTGGTCTTCGAGGGCAGCGAGGGCGCGGTCCCCCGCTTGCTTCGTCCTTAGATCGCCCGGCCCAAACCGCTGCACGTCCGGGGCCGAAATCAATGGCTCAGGCCAATTCAAAACCCAACGCCGCAGCTTTTCGGCATCGCGCAAGTGTGTTTCGACCTTCCCCGTTTCATTCAACCGCTCGGCTTCCGTCGCGTAGAATCTGGCCAGTTCGGCAACGCGGTGCATGGTCTCGGCATCGATCACCGTCGCGAATGGATCGTCCACCAGCGCCAAGACTCCGGCCATGCGCGCCGCGTGTTCCGCGAGCTTGTTCCCAAAGGGCTTGACGCCGCCCAAGTCGCCATCGGTCCGCAGCCGGGGTTCGATCTCATCATGCAGGGCGATCCAGACTTGCCGCGCATCAGGTGTTAATCCGATGGCTCGCGCGGCGAGTTCGTTTCGACCGTCCACGGTGGACGGTGCGAGGCGCAAAAGTTGCCCAATCACGTCCTCATATGCAAGAAATCGGCGATCTCCCTTTGTCGGTGGTTCCCGAAATAGTCGCACCCCCGCCAGCTCGGGAGCCTCGCAAACGAGCAAGCGACCGGTGAGCCCTTGATCCTGTAGGTCGGCCGCGCCGATCAAAGTCGCCGCCACGCCGGGTTGCGCCATAAGGTGCATGGCCAAGCGACGACCGCGAAGACTCTGGCGACCATCCCCGGCGCGGAGGCGTTCGGCCCGGCCTTCATCCCAAAGCGCCGAATAGGTCGCCGCCGTCCGCATCCGGGATTCGTCGCTCATGGCGTGGCCAGAGATCACCTTCGCGCCCTCGGCCGTGAACAGACCTAGCGATCCGTGGCTGTCAGCCCATCCCTTGACCAAGCCTTCCGTGGTGGTGTCTTCCACCGTCCGGGCCGGATGAAGCGGCGGGAGGGGTTCGGCGCCCAGGGCGTCGAGGGCGGCCCGCTTGCCTTCCGAGTCGGTCTTCGTTGTTCGCTTGATCTTCGTTCGCTCGGCTTCCCAGGCGTCGTGTTGGTTGCGCCATGCGGGCCATTCGCGCCGATAGTCCTCGCGGCCCTCAGCCTCAACCTCGCGGACCGGCGCGAGCGCGTAACCTCGCCGGACCGCGCCGCAGTGAGGATCACAAACTCGAGCGCCAGCGCGGCAACCGTGTCTTGCTCGCGCAAGGTCGCGACAAAAGCGGGAAGATCGGCGAACGCGAGCGCCGCGTGATGTCCGCGCGTGAGCTTTTGGCGGGCGGGGAGAAGGTGATCCAGATGGCCTCGCCATGCGGCGGGGTTCTCGCCGGAGCGGTGGCCTTGCGCTTTCGCTGCGCTCAACACCCGCTCAATGCGTCCGCGAAGGCGAGCGGCGGTTTCCGGTTTGGATTGCCACACCGGTTTCAGCACCCGCAGCACGTCGGCGGTGTCGATCCGATCTACCCGCTTGTCGCGGATCGGCGCGGCGTACTCGCGAAGGGTCATGCACCATTGAGCGCGGTGGACGGGGTTGCGCCAGCTTGGAGACTGGGCTTCGATAAACGCGTCCGCTGCCTCGCCGAACGTGGGAATGCGGACCTCGCCCCGCTCTTGTTCTAAGGGGTTGCGACCAGCCCGAACATGCTCCCGAGCCTTGCGAGCCTTCTCTCGAGCCATCGCGAGGGAAACGGCGGGTAGCCCCCCGCGCGCTCGATAGCCGCCGAGACCCAGCTCACGATCCTTTCCGTCGAACCGGAAGCGGAAGCGCCACCGCTTCCCGCCGGTAGCGTCCACCACGAGGCGAAGCCCCTCCCCGTCGATATAAACGCCCGGTTTATTAAGGGTCTCCACCTTGCGCGCCGTGAGCCGTTCAATGTCTTGCCGAGCCATTTCCGTCCCCAAATTCCGTCCCCGAAACAGGTTGGATTCTGGCGGACATTGGCGCACTAGGCAAGACAAGCGACGGGAGAAGCTGCTGAGCGAAAACAGTTTTTTCGAACGGGGGCGGACGCCTTAGAACGCTGGTTCTACGGACGCCCTCTCCGCCACATTAGCCGTTGTCCGACCCGGAGACATGGGTGACGTTCGTTCCTGAGACATGGGCAACGACCTCGGACCACGGCCACACGATGGTTCGCGCCAAGGGAGCCGGCGATGAGCGGCGTCGACGTCAGCTATGCCCGCAGGGGGCCGATGGGCCTGATCACCCTTGAGCGGCCGGAGGCCCTCAACGCCCTCACGCTTCCGATGATCGGCGAGATCGAACGCCTGGCGCGGGCGGCGGAATGGGATCCGGCCGTGGTCGGGATCTGCATCACCGGATCGGGCCGCGGCTTCTGCGTCGGCATCGACATGAGCGTGCTGACCGCCCACGCCCGCGGCGAGGCGCCGCCGGCGGCCGCTGCCGTTGAGGGACGCCGTCCCCGGCCCGCCCTGTTCAGCTTCCTGCTCGACATCTCCAAGCCGGTGATCGCCGCGATCAACGGGATCGGGGCCGGCGGTGGCCTGGTGCTGGCCATGATGTGCGACCTTCGGTTCATGGCCACGAGCGCCAGCCTGACCACGATCTTCTCCCGCCGGGGCCTGATCGCCGAGCATGGCGCCAGCTGGCTGCTGCCGCGGATGATCGGTCTCAACCGCGCGCTGGACCTGCTGTGGAGTTCGCGCCGGATCGACGCCGCCGAGGCCTATCGGCTCGGACTGGCCGACCGTCTGACGCAAGATGCCGAGCTGCTGGCGGCGGTCGAGGCCTATGTGCGTGATCTGGCCGCCACCGTCTCACCGCGCGCCCTGGCGGTGATGAAGGCCCAGGTCCACCGGCACCTGGAAACCAGCTTCGATGTCGCGGTGGCGGAGTCGGCGTCGCTGATGACCGCGGCTCTGGCGCATCCCGACGCGACCGAGGGGGTGAATTCGTTTGTCGAGCGGCGGCCGCCCCGGTTCGCCGCCTGGACCGGAGAGGCCACGTGACAACAGGCTATGAAACCATTCTGGCGGACCGGAACGGTCCGATGGCGACGCTCAGCCTCAATCGCCCCGACAAGCGAAACAGCATCGGCGGGCCGATGATGGCCGAACTCTACGCCGCTCTGCGCGACATCGCCGACGACCGGAGCGTGCGGGTGCTGGTTCTGCGAGGGGCGGGCGCAGATTTCTGTCCCGGCGCCGACGTCAAGCACTACGGCTCGGGCGAAGCCCGGCGGCGCGCCCCGCCTGGTCAGGGGTCCGCGAATTCGATGTCGCGACGCTGCTGCACGAGATGCCGGCCGTGACCATCGCGGCGATCAACGGCGCCTGCGCGGGCGCGGGGTTCGGCTGGGCCTGCGCCTGCGACCTGCGGATCGCCTCGGAGACCGCGCGGTTCAACACCGCCTTCCTGAGCGTGGGCGTGGCCGGCGACATGGGCGGACCCTGGACACTGCCGCGGCTCGTGGGCGCGGCCAAGGCGCGCGAGCTCTATTTCCTGCCGGGCAAGTTCGACGCCGCCGAGGCCCTGCGAATCGGCCTGGTCTCCAGGGTGAGCGACACCGCCGCCTTCGAGGGCGACCTCGAGGCGCTGACCGCCCGCCTTGCCGCCGCCGCGCCCCTGGCCCTGACCACGATGAAGGCCAATTTCCTGGCGGCGGAAAAGATGAGCTTCGCCGACTACATTGTGCTGGAAAGCGAAAAGCACATGCGTCTCTTCCAGAGCGACGACACCACCGAGGCCTTCAGGGCCTTTGTCGAAAAGCGCACGCCGGTTTTTCACGGTCGCTGAGCCTGCGAGGCGATCGACCTGGGCGTCACCGCCACGCGGTGAGGGCGACGCCAACCAAAACGGCCGCGCCGGCGACGAACTGGCGGGGGTGCAGACCCTCCTTGAAGAAACGCCGGCCGGCGATCGCGGCGATCGGGGTCTCGATTACGCCCACGGCCCTGACCGGAGCCGCGGGGGCGAGGGCCAGGGCGAGGAACCAGCCCGCCGAAGCGCAGGCGCCGCAGAAGCCGGCGGCGATGGATTCGCGCCAGCCGGCGGCCATAGCGCGCAGGGCCGCCGGATCGCGCATCGCCAGATAGGCGGTGAGGCCCAGGGTCTGGGCCGCCTGCACCACGGCGACGCTGGCCAGGGCCGAGAACACGGGATGAGCCGGTTCGAGCGCGAGCCCCGCATGGCGAAAGGCGTTCAACGAGACGCCGAAGCAAAGGCCGGAAAGGAGGCCAAACACCGCGCCGGACGCCGGCCTGGGCCCGCTCGCCGCCCGCGACGGCCAGCTGAGCACGGCCAGGCCCACGCTGGTTACGGCCACGCCGAGCCAGGACAGGGCGCTCAGCCGGTCGTGAAACACGGCCAAGCCGAGCACGGCCGAGAGCGGCAGCGAGCTTTGCTGCAGCGCCGTGGCGACCGCGAAGCCGGCGCGTCGCATGGCCACCAGCAGGGCCGCAGTAGCCAGCACCTGGGCCAGGGCGCCGCTCATGGCTGCGGTCCAGAACGCCGCGCTGAACCGCGGCCGGACATGCGGCGTGATCCACACCGCCACGGCGACGAAGGCGAGCGAGAACGGCAGGCCGAACAGGAACCGCACGAGAGTCGCGCCCCACGGCCCCGTCGCGGGCATCATGCCGCGCTGCAGAGCGTTGCGGGCGACCTGGAAGAACGCCGCGGTGATCGTCGCGGGGATCCACAGGAGGCCGAACATCAGGCGACGGCGGTCCGCTCGGCGGCGCGCCCCGCGGCCAGGGCGAGGAAGATCGCCGGCGCCACTAGCGCCGCGCCCATGAAGAACGGGCCATCGACACTGACGGCGGCGAACACGATGCTGGCCATCAGCGGGCCGACCACGCGGGCGAAGGCGGCGGCGGCATTGTTGAGGCCCATGATCTGGCCCTGATGGTCGCCATCGATGGCGCGCGAGATCAGGGCCCCGGCGTTGGGGAACGCCACCGAGGACGAGAGGGCGACCATCGACATCACCGCATAGGTGCTCCAGCCGCCGTCGGTGAATGGTTGCAGGCTCATGGCGATCACCGCCCCGCCCATGCCCACCGCAAGCATGCGCGCCTCGCCGAAACGCCGCGAAAGCGCGCCGGTGAGAAAGAACTGGGTCGGCGACGACACCAGTCCGGCGACGCCGAAACACAAGCCCACCTGGCGCGGCGCCCAGGCATAGCGGTGCTGCGCCCACAGGCCGAACACCGATTCGATGCCGTTGAAGGCCAGGCCGACCACGAAGGTCAGCAGCATGAGCCGCCCCACCACCGGATGGCGCAAGGCGACCCCAATCATCGCCCAGCGGCTGGGTGGGTTGGCTTCGGCGGGCCGGCGCACGCGGGTCTCACGCACGAAGGTCAGGATCCCCAGGGCCGAGCAGCCGGCCAGGGCCGAGGCGCACAGCAGGGGAATCTGGAAGCCGATAGGCCCGACCGAGGTCTTGGCCAGGAGGCCGCCGGCAACCGGGCCCAGGATGAAGCCGATGTTGTACGCCGCGCCCAGCGTGGACATCCGGCTGGCGCGATCCTCCGGCGGCGTGACATCGGCAATATAGCCCTGCACCACCGATCCGTTGCCGGCCGCCATACCGCCGATCAGGCGGATGACGAAGGCGATGCCTATGGTCGGGGCGAAGGCCAGGGCGCCGTAGCACAGGCAGTTGGCAAAGGTGGTGCTGACCAGGATCGGCTTGCGGCCGACGCGGTCGGACAGGCGCCCCCAGAACGGCTCGCCGAAGAAGGTGCCTATGGGATAGGCCGAGAAGATCAGCGCGATCTGCCACGGCGCGGCATGAAACGACGCGCCATAGAACGGCAGCAGCGGCACGACGATGCCGAAGCCCAGTATGTTGATGAAGGTCACCGACAGCAGGGTGTAAAGGGCCGCGGCCGAGCGCCGGACCGGCGGGGCGGGCGCCTGCGAAGTCATGGCTGGCGGAGATAGAGGGCGCCGGGCGCCGGAGCAAGCTAGCCCCGCGCCCAGCCCAGGGCGTCGGGCGAGGCCGCCCAGCGGATGGCGTTCTCGACCAGCCGCCGATAGTGCGGCGACTGGTAGGTCGGCGGGCCGTCACCAGGTTGGAGATACACCAGGGGGCTGCGCCGCGCCCGCTTGGTCCAGCCGATCAGCGGAGGGCCTGGCTCGTGAACCCAGCCGTCGTTCGAGAACATGCGACCGGCGACGGCCTGGGCCGCGGAATAGAAGTGATCACGCACGAAAGGGGCGTCCGAGGCCAGCAGCGGCTGCACCAGATCCTCGAACACCTCGAACAGATAGAGCTCGTCGGTGAGCGGGAAGGCGGCGGGAAGGCCGGCGGCGATCGGGTGGCCAGCGTCGAGCACTTTCACCTGATGGTTGACGTCGTGGCGATACCCTGAGTCTTGTCTGTCCCGCCCGCGCAAGGCGCCCGGCTTGTAGAGGAAGCGCCCGCCCAGAAGCTCCGCGTATTCCGGCCAAGCCGGCCAGCCAGCGATGGCGTGGTGCAGCGCCACGACGCCCTTGCCCTCGTCGAGCAGCGCGAGCAGCCCCGCCTTGAAGGCCGGATCGGGCTCGACGAAGCGGGGCGAATCCGCGGCGGCGAAATCGAGGCCCGGCATGTCGTAGAGCACCAGGGCGTCGAAGCCCGCCATACCGGCCGGCGTCATCAGCCGCTGGGCGGCCGGTTGTTCGACCAGGGTGGCGGCTATGCCGGGCAGGGTGTCGAACAGGGCCATGAACGCGTCGCGCTGATAGGGATGACCCTTGGCGACGATCAGGACGTTCAGTGGCTCGCCGTAGCGGACGACCGGCACGGACCGGGCGCCTTAGAGCTTCAGGAGCTGCTTGCCGAAGTTCTCGCCCTGGAACAGGCGGCGCAGCGTGGTCGGCGCGTTTTCCAGGCCGTGCTGGATGTCCTCCTTGTAGCGCAGCTCGCCTGAGCGGATCCACGCCACCAGCCTCGCCCGCGCCCACGGGAACTTCGACGCGTGGTCCGTCAGGATGAAGCCCTCCATCGACGCGCGCTTGAAGATCAGGTTGAAATAGTTCTCCGGTCCGGCCGGCATCTTGCCGAGTTCATAGCGTGAGATGCCGCCACAGACGACGACCCGCGCGTGCATCGCCAGCTGGGCAAGCAGGGTGTTGAACACCGGGCCGCCGACATTGTCCCAGAGCACATCGATACCGTCCGGCGCCGCAGCGCGGGCCTGATCGCGGATATCGCCGGCCTTGTAGTCGATGGCGGCGTCAAACCCCAGTTCGTCCACCAGCCAGGCGCATTTTGCCGGCCCGCCGGCCACTCCGACCACCCGGCAGCCGGCGATCTTGCCGATCTGCCCGACCACCGATCCGGTCGCACCCGCCGCGCCGGTGATCACCAGAGTGTCGCCCGCGAACGGCTTGCCGATCGTGTTGAGGCCGAAGAAAGCCGTCAGGCCGGTGGTTCCGAGCGCCCCCAGGTTGGCGGTCAGGAGGTCGTCGTCCTCGACCTTCAAAAGCTCCTTGGCCGGCAGGGTGGCATAGTCCTGCCAGCGCAGCATGCCGGTCACCTTGTCGCCAGGCGCGAAGGTGGGCGACGCCGAGGAGACCACCTCGCCGAGGCCGCCGCCTCGCATCACCTCGCCGATCTCGGTGGGCGCGACGTAGCCGCCGATGTTCTCCATCCAGCCTTTCTGGGCCGGGTCGAAAGCCAGATAGAGCGTGCGCACCAGAACCTCGCCTTCGCCTGGCTGCGCCACCGGCGTCTCGACCAGCTTGAAGTCGGCGTCGACGAGCGATCGGCCGTTGGGCCGGCCATTGATCAGCCACTGGCGATTGGTCGAGGTCATGGGAATTCCTGAAACAACTCGAGGTGAGAAAGGAAAGGGTCGGCTCAGCCCAGGGGGCGGACGGGGTCGGCGCCGTCCCATCCGCGCGCGGCCTCGCGCATCATCTTGAAGAAGGCAGGGCCGCCCGGACCTGACTTGAGGATCTCGACCGTGGGCGCATCGCCGCCCGGCTCGACATAGATCACCTCGCCGCCGCCTTGCAGACTGCCTTCCTGCGCTACAACCGCGCCCGCCGCCGCACAGGTTTCGCGCGCCCGGGCCATGTCGTCGACCAGGATGCACACGTGGTGCAGGCCCTCGCGGCCGGCGTCGCGCCAGTCCTGGTAGATCGAAGGCGCCCGGTTGTGCTGGCGGATGAGCTCGATCTGCAGATCGCCCCAATGGCCAATGACCATCGAAAAATCGACGGCGGTGGGTGCGCCGCGATACCTCAGATCGTCAAGCTTGACATGATCGAGGGCAAAGAACGGGCCGGCCCCCATGACCTCGATCCAGTGCTTCAGGGCGGCGTCGAAGTCCGCCGGAACAAAGGCCAGCTGCATCACCTCGCCCAGGTCGGCGATTTTCGGCGCACGGCTCATTGGGCCGCCCCGCGCGTGTCCGGCGCCTCGGTGGGCAGGGGCATGCCGATCGCCCGGGCGATGGCGCGATGGACGTTCTGCAACGCCATTTCCTGGCGCCCGTAGACTACGGTCTGGCCGGCCGGCAGGTGGGCGAGATTTCGCCACCCCTCGGCCGCCACGACATAGTCCTCCGTGCGCACGACATGGGCCGTCGCGTCCCAGGCGTCCTCCACCTCGCGGCGGTGTTCGGCCGATTTCACGCCGCCGGGCGCATAGATGGTCTTGTGGGTGACCGTCTCGCCGGGCGTCTCGCCCGGGAAATGGCGGAAGGTGGTGTAGTAGCGTTTGCCCGGAGAGACCGAGCCGGCGAACAGGATAGTGTTGGGGAAGATGTAGTGGATCCCGCCCAGGGCGTCGTCCACGCCCCAGGTCTCCTCCGGTCGGTCCACCCAGGCTTCGAGGTCACGGGCCACGAACAGGACGCGGTGGTGCGGCCCGAAGCGGTCGTAGACCGTGATGTCGTTGCGGAAGTAGGGGGCCAAAGTCTGCTTGTGCAGGGCGGCGAAATGGTAGCCCTCGCCGTAGGTGTCGAGGGCGAACTTCCAGTTGGCGGCCACGGGCAGCACGCCATCCTTCACCCGCTCGGCCTTGCCCAGTTCGAGCAGCTCGAGCTCGGGCCCGAAGTCGCCCAGGTGGGCGTCGATGTCCATGACCGAGCCCGGCGTCGCCTGGACGAAGACCAGGCCGTGGCGCTCGGCGACCGGCACGGCGATCAGGTGGTCGCGGTCGGAGAGCGCACTCGCTCCCGAGGCGTCGGTGAAGCGTTCCGCTTCGGTGGCCGCGGCGAGGCGCCCTTCGGTCGCATAGGACCAGCCATGGAACCAGCAGGTGAACAGATTGGCCCTGCCTTCGGCCTCGCGCACCAGGCGCGCGCCGCGGTGCAGGCAGACGTTGAGATACGCGCGCACCGCCCCGTCCTTGCCGCGCAAGACCACGATCGGAACCCCCGTCTCGTCGAAGGTGCGGAACTGGCCGGCCTCGCGGATATCGTTTGAGAAGCAGGCCAACACCGGCGTCTCGCGGAAGAGGCGCTGGCGCTCGGCCGCGTGGCGGGCCGGATCGATATAGACAGATACGTCATTGCGCATGGGCGCGTCCGCCAGGTCGCTCGTGCCGGCCCTGATGTGCGCGACGATGCGGCGTCCGAGGTCCAGACGCGTCTCGTGCAGCCGCTGGGCGAAGGCGGAGGGGAGGGACGAGGCGTCGTCAGCCATGGCTCAGAGCCGCACGCGCGGCCTCCTCGATTCGGCGGGGGTTCGGCATGTATTCGTCTTCGAGATTAGGGGCGAACGGCACCGGGGTGTGCGGGCAGGTCACCTGGCCGACCGGCGCCTTCAGCGAGGAAAAGCCCTTCGAGGCCACCAGGCCGGCGATATCCGAAGCCAGCGAGCAACGCGGGGGGCTCTCGTCGATGACCACAAGGCGGCCGGTCTTGGCGACGCTCTCGAGGATTGCATCCTCGTCCAGCGGCGAGGTGGTGCGAGGATCGATCACCTCCACCGAGATCCCGTCCTTGGCCAGGGTCTCGGCGACCGCCACGGCGCGGCGGACCATGGGGCCGAAGGCGACGAAGGTCAGGTCCTTGCCCTCGCGCACCGTAGCCGCCTCGGCGAAGGGGATGCGATAGGCCTCGTCGGGCACCTCCCCCTCCATGTCGTAGAGCACCTTGCTCTCCATGAAGATCACCGGGTCGTCGTCGCGGATGGCGCTGATCAGCAGGCCCTTGGCGTCATAGGGATTGGAGGGCATCACCACCTTGAGGCCCGGCACCATGGTGAACAGCGGGTGAAGGGTCTGGCTGTGCTGGGCGCCGGCGCGAAAGCCCGCGCCGATCATCGTGCGGATCACCATCGGCGTCTTGGCCTTGCCGCCGAACATGTAGCGGAACTTGGCCGCCTGATTGTAGATCTGGTCGAAGCAGACCCCGACGAAATCGACGAACATGATCTCCGCCACCGGGCGCATTCCGGTGACCGCCGCGCCGCTGGCCGCGCCGATGATGGCGCTCTCGCTGATCGGGGTGTCGAGCACCCGGCCCGGGCCGAACTCCTTGTAAAGGCCGCCGGTGACGCCGAACACACCGCCCACTTCGCCGGCCTCGCCCGAAGCGCCCTGGCCGCCGCCGACGTCTTCGCCGATGACGATCACATTGGGATCGCGGCGCATCTCGCCACGCAGGGCTTCGTTGATCGCCTGACGGTAGGATTTCTTCGACATTTCAATACCTGACGTAGACGTCTTTTTCGAGAGTGGAGAGGTCGGGCCGAGGCGCGGCGATGGCTACCTTGACCGCCTCCTCGACCTCCGCCCGCACGTCGGCCTCGATGCCGTCGAGATCGGCGCCGTCGAGAAGGCCGGCCTCGGTCACGCCCTTGCGAAAGCGGGGGATCGGATCGTTGCCGCGGGCCTGGGCCAGCTCCTCGGGCAGCCTATATTGCTGCGGATCGCCGACGAAGTGCCCTAGGAAGCGCGAACAGACAATCTCGAGCGCATAAGGCCCCTCGCCCGCGCGACCACGCTCCAGCGCGCGGCCCATCGCCTGATGCACGGCGAAGAAGTCGGATCCGTCCACCACCTCTGCGGGCATGCCAAAGCTGCGCGCGCGATCGGCGATCGAGGGCGCTCCGACGGCGTAGCTGGAGGCGGTATGTTCGCCATAACCGTTGTTCTCGAAGGCGAAGATCGCCGGTACGCCCAGCACCACCGCCATGTTAAGCGCCTCGAAGGTCGTGCCCTGGTTGGAGGCGCCGTCGCCGGAGAAGGCGACCGCCACCTTGCCGGTCTTTCTCAGCTTCTGGGTCAGGGCCGCGCCGACGGCGATCGGGGGCGACCCCCCCACTATCGCGTTTGCGCCCAGCATGCCCTTTGACATGTCGGCGATGTGCATCGAGCCGCCCTTGCCGCCGCACAGGCCTCCCGCCTTGCCCATGATCTCCAGCATCATGCCGCCCACATCGCAGCCCTTGGCGATGCAGTGACCGTGCCCGCGGTGGGTCGAGCCGATGTAGTCCTCTTCGGAAAGGTCGAAGCAGACGCCGACGCCGGAGGCCTCCTGGCCCAGGTAGACATGGGCGAAGCCCGGGATGTTGCCGAGCGCGAACTCCTTGTCGACCCGTTCCTCGAACGTGCGGATGGTGAACATCGAACGATAGGCACGTTTGAGATCGTCGCGGCTCAGCTGCACGGCGCGGCTCCTTTGGCAGGTCATCAATCGGCGCCTCGGCCACCGTCGACGGTCAGTTCCGCGCCGGTGACGTGGTCGCTCTCGTCGCTCAACAGATAGAGGATGGCGTCGGCCATGTATCGCGGCAAGCCGATCTTCTTCAGCGGTGTGTCTGCGGCGAACGCCTCCATCAGCGCCGGGTCGTCACCGAACTGACTGGTGATCATCGGCGTCCAGATCACGCCAGGATGCAGGGAGTTGACGCGCACCCGCGGCCGCATAGCCGCCCCCTCGACGGACGCTGTCTTCGTCAGGCCGGTGACGGCGCCCTTGGTCGCGCAATAGGCGACCGCGCCTGGAAACCCGACCTGTCCCATGAGCGAGGAGACATTGACGATCGCCCCTGGCGCGCCGGCGCGGGCAATGGCTTCGAAGCCCCGCTTGATGCCCAGGAAGGCGCCCCGCACATTGACGTCGAAGAGGCTTTGGAAATCGGCGTCCGTGGTCTCGGCCAGAGGTTTGACGAAGAACCCGCCCGCGTTGTTGACGACTCCGAATACCCCGCCTAGTTCGGCTTCGGCGCGATCGATCACGCGATCCCAATCGGCTTCGCTGGCGACATCGTGCGGCACGAAGATCGCGCGCCCTCCTTGCGCGTCGATTTCCTCGACCACGGCGGCCCCATCCGTGACGTCCCGCCCTGTGCAGGCGACCGCCGCGCCTTCGCCGGCTAGGCGCCTGGCCGTCTCGCGGCCAATGCCCTTGGTGGCGCCGGTGACGATCACCACGCGATCCTTCAAGGCGTCGGTCATCGCGCCATCTCGCCGCCGTCGACCACCAGATCGGCGCCGGTCATGAAGGCTGCGCGGTCGGAGGCGACGAAGGCCACGGCGGCGGCGATGTCGGCCGGCTCGGCGGCGCGGCCATTGGCGGCGCCACCTCCGCCCGGAAGCACGGTGTTGACCCGGATGCCTTCGGGCCCCAGCTCCAGGGCGGCCGCCTTGACCATCAGTCGCAGACCCTGGCGGACCGCGTCGAACGCCCGGCCGATAGCCGGCGGCGCGACGAACACGATCGAACCGCCTCGTCCCGCCGCCCGCAGGCTGGCGGCCCCCTCGCGCAAGTTCTGGAAGGCCTCCATCAACCCGCCGCCGACCTCGCTCGCGAAACGCCCGGGGGTGAGGCTGGCGATGCCCGGGGGCGATCCCTGGGGCGCCAGATAGACGATCGCGCCCCCGCCGTTTCCGACATTCGCTTCCAGCGCGAGGCGCACGGCCTCGACTGTTCGTACTTCACCACCGACGATCACGTCCCCGCTCCCCATGGCTGTGACCTTGGTCGCCGCGCGCCGAAAAAGTCAAGCTCGTCGGTAACAAGCAGACGTGATGATTTAATCCGCGGCTAGAAGTGGACCTGCAACTCGCCCTGCACCGTGCGCGGATCGCCCCAACCCTGGAAGAACACCGAAGGAAGGGTGTTACTCTTGTAGACCTGATTGGTGAGGTTCTTGCCGGTGACGATCAGCTTGTAACGGCTCCAGCTGTAGGAGACCGACGCGTCCAGCAGTCCGAACGATTTCTGGTAGTCAGGCAGGCCGGCGAGATAGGCGAAGATGTATTTGTCTTGCCAGCGATAGCCCACGTTGAAGTCGAGATTGCCCGGGCCGACCGGCAGAACATAGTCGCCGCGGACCGTGAAGTTGTAGTGCGGGACCCTTTCCAGCGACGTGCCGGTCAAGTCGTAGATGGTACCCGGCGCACCAGCGGTGGCGTCCGCATTGACCGGAGACTCCACGCCCGGCACCTTGCCACTTGTCACCTTGGCGTCCTGCCAACCTCCGACGCCGCTCAATGTCAGGCCGTGTACCGCTTGCGGTCGCAGGACCATCTCGAACTCCGCGCCCTTGATCTCCACCTTGGGGATATTGACGATATAGGTGTTGGTCCCGGGACCGTAGCCGGGCGTGACGACGACCGGCCCGGCCTGGTGGCCATAGTCTTCGGTGTAGAAGCCGTCGACGTTCAAAAGCACTTGGCCGTCAAAGAAAGTATTCTTCAGGCCAGCCTCATATGAAACATCGGTCTCGGGATCGAACGTGGAATAGTTGGCGCCTGGGGAGTAGTTGGACTGCCCGGGTATGGACTCAGACAGCGTGCTCCGTGGGGACAGGCCGCCGGAGCGAAAGCCTTCCGAACGGCTGCCGTAGATCAGGTTGTTGTCGGTCAACTTGTAGTCGATCGTGAACTTCGTGATCACCTGGCTGGCGGATTTGTTGCCGGTGAAGTCAATCAGCGGAATCGAAGCCGGCCCTACGCCTGGGATGTACAACAGGTCGTAGTGATTGTGAAAATCTGTGGTCTCGTCGATGTAGCGGAATCCGCCCGAAACATGCAGCCTGGCCGTGACGTTCACGATCAGGTTGGCGAAGACCGACTTGCTTTCGTTCTTTTCGCCCGAGATCTGATCGGTCAGAACGGCTGTCGGCGGAACGCCGGCCGCCTTTACGCGCGTAAGCTGGACCGCCGAGATATCGTGGTGAAAATAGTACACCCCGGCAAGCAGCTTGGCGCGATTTCCGAAGTCATGATTGAATCGCAGCTCCTCGGTAAACTGGTCATATTTTTGAGGCCGAGATGTATGCAGGAAGCCGATCAGAGGGTTCGTAAAAACGTTACAGGTTTTGCCCCCGAGGGTAGAAACTCCACAACCGCCGTCAAAGTCCTGCTCCGCGTCGTCGTTTTCCTTGATGAACGCTGTGATTGAGGTGAACTGGCCAATCGGCGAGGCCCAACCGAGGTTCAGGCTGTAGATCTGTTGCGTGAGCAGGTTACGATCGGGAAAGTCATTGGCGGTCTGCCATGGGCCTAGCGGCACTGTGACGCCCGGAATATACGGCGATCCGTATTGATTGAATTTCACGCCCAAAGGCGCGAGAAGCGGCGCGAACAGCTGCGCCGACAGAGGATCGCCGAGCGCCACAGGCGTGCCCTCTCCGTCCTGGTGACTCAGGGTCATAGCCAGGTTCACCTCGAGGCTGGGAACCGGGTTCCAGTCGAACTGCAAATTGCCGGTGGTCAGCTCCTGGCGACCATAGTGTGTATTGCCGGTGTAGATATTGTCGAGGTATCCGTCGCGTTGCTGGTGCGAGGCTGAGACCTTCACCCCGGCATCCGGACCCAGAGGGGCGTTCAACACCACCTTCTCGATGTCCTGGTTGTAGTCGCCGTAACCGACGTCGATATCGGCGCTCCACTTGCGGGTCGGCTTGGTCCGATGGACGCTGATCACCCCGCCCGTCGTGTTCTTGCCGTAGAAGATGCCCGCCGGCCCACGGTCGATCTCGATCTGGGCGACGTCGAACGGATCGATCAGCTGGCCGAAGTTTGTGCCGATCACCACGTCGTCGACAATGAGGCCCACAGCGGGGTTCTGGCCCTTTTCCACGTCGGAATAGCCCAGGCCGCGAATATATATCGCCGATGTGCCCGGCCCCGCGCCGGTGCGTCCGATCTCGACATTGGGGGCGATCCCGCTGAGATCCTCCAGCGTCCTGGGCTTCAGGGTGTCGAGCTGTTTCGCCGTGACTGCGCTGACAGCCAAGGGGACGTCCTGAAGGCGTTCGGACACACGCCTGGAAGTCACCACGACCTCCTCGACCGAACTGGCGCCGCCTGCGGCCGCCGTGGCGGCCGCTTGCGCCGCCCATACGGGCGTGGTCGAGGCGGCCAAGGCCACCGCGCTGCCCCCCAGAAGGGCAAGGCGCAGCCGCGTGTGCGGGGTGTTCATGCTCAAATCCCTCCCTGGGGCATCGGGCGTCTCGCGCGCCCCGATGCAGCCTTGCTGTGAGCCGGAAATGGGATCGCTACAAAAGAAAAGTCAAGCGTGATGGTTATGAGCAGGCGACGATGTTTGTTGGCTGAGGCGGTTGCGCCACGGCGTGGACGAGGCTTTGCCTTGCTCCCCCGCTGGGCGGCCGCCATATGCAGCTCATGGATCTCGATGGGTTGAACGATGTCGTCTCCGCTGCCCTCCGCGCGGGCGCCGATGCGGCCGAGGCGGTGTTCGCCAAGCGCGCCGCGCTCTCGGTGACGGTTCGTCTCGGGTCGTTGGAAGAGGTCGAGCGCGAAGAATCGAGCGATCTGGGCGTGCGAGTCTTCGTCGGTGCGCGCCAGGCGGTGGTTTCGGGATCGGATGTCTCCGACACGGGACGAACCAAGTTGATCGAGCGCGCCGTGGCCATGGCCCGCTCTGCCACCGAAGACCGCTGGGCGGGCCTCGCTCCCCGGGACCGACTCGCGACCGGCGAAGCGCCCGATCTGGCGCTGTTCGACCCCGCCGAGCCGGGCCCCGAGGCTCTCGAAGAACAGGCCCGCGCCGCCGAGGACGCAGCGCTTGCGGTTCCGGGTGTCACCAATTCGGGCGGCGGATCGGCCTATTGGTCGGCGTCGTCCTGGCGTCTGGCCACCAGCGACGGGTTTTCCGGTCTCCATCGCGCCACCGGCTTTTCGATCTCGGCGCAGGCGATCGCCGGCGAGGGCGACGGCATGGAGCAGGGCGCCGAGTGGCGCTCCACGCGGTGGCGGGCGGATCTGCCCGCCCCAGGGGCGGTGGGCGCCGAAGCGGGCCGCCGCGCCGTGGCGAGCCTGGGCGCGCGCAAGATCCCGTCCACCACCGCCCCGGTGATCTTCGAGAACCGCTTGGCCGCCTCGCTTCTGAGCCCGCTCATGGGCGCGATCTCCGGCCCCTCGGTGGCCCGGGGTGTTTCGTTCCTGAAGGATAAGCTGGGCGAACGGCTGTTTTCCCGGGGCGTCATCGTCCGGGACGACCCCCACCGCCCCCGAGGACTCGGCTCCGCACCTTTCGACGACGAGGGCGTGGCCAACGGAGCTGTGAACATCATCGAGGACGGCGTGCTGACGACCTGGCTGCTCAACGCCAGTTCCGCACGGCAATTGGGCCTGTCGACCACCGGACATGCCTCGCGCGGCCTCGCCGGGCCGCCCGGCGTCGGCTCGAGCAACCTGACATTGCTACCCGGCGCACATGACCAGGCGGCGCTGATGCGTGACGCCGGCGCCGGACTGATGGTCACCTCGATGTTCGGACCGTCGTTGAATGCCAACACGGGCGACTGGTCCGTAGGGTGTTCGGGCTTCTGGTTCGAAGGCGGCGAGCTTGCCTACCCCGTCACCGAGATCACCGTTGCCGGCAATTTGATCGACATCTATGGCCGGCTCGTCCCAGGCGCCGATTTGAAGCTCCGCGGCGCCGCCAATGCGCCCTCGATACTGGTGGACGACCTCTCGATCGCCGGCAAGTAGGGCCCGGCGTGACGCATCGCCAGCTTCTTCATCTGGTGATCGGCGGAGAGCTTGCCGACGTCGGCGGCGTCGAGTTCCGCGACCTGTCGAAGGTCGATCTGGTCGGCGCCTATGCCAGCTACGGCGAGGCTCTGAACGCCTGGCGCGTCCGCGCCCAGGCCACGGTGGACAATGCGCACATGCGCTATTTCATCATCCACGCCCACCGCCTGCTCGATCCCTTGGCAAGTGGCGAGGCGAGCGAGGATTAGCGAGCCTCCTGTCTCAATCCGTACACCGCCATCACGTCCCGCCGCAGCGCCAAGCGGCTGGCGTCGCGGGCGTAGAACATGTGCCCACCCGGATACTCCTTGACCTGCACGCGCGTGGGGTCGCTCATCGCCGGCATCTGATCCACCGTGAGCACCGAGGCGAAATACGGGCAGGAGAGGTCGTCCCAACCGTGGGCGATCAGGACTCGCATCTTGGGATCCAGCGCGACGGCTTGGCGCAGGGCCGTGACCGACTCGACCTGATCGTCATGCCCGTCGTTCCACTGGCGGCCGACCTCGTCGCTGAGGGCGTTGTAGCGGGCATCGACCTTCCAGCCGACCACCCGGGTGACGAAGTCGGCCATGGCCGAGGTCGTCGGGGCGACGATGGCGCTCAGGATCGGGTCGCCGGTCCGCTGGTCGGGCGCGTAAGGGAAGGGGTCTTCCTGGGTGACGTTGGAATCGTATCGGCTGGCGATCTTGCCCTGGTCGCGAAAGATCTCGCGCAGGAACGCTTGGGTCTCGATCCGCCCGCCCCAGCGCCGGACGAAGTCTGGATTCACCCCGGTGAGATCGGCGACCCTGGCCTCCATACGCGCCAGGGCGACCGGGTCGGTGCGGCCCTTGAGCAGGTCCGAAGCGTATTCGCCGCGAGCGAACGCCTCCGCTGGCGCCATGGTCTGCGCCGAAAGCCGTCCCTGACGTTCGAGATTGGCGGCCGCCATCGACGGCAGGGTGACGACCCAGGGCAGGGGCGACAGCGATGGATCGAAGCCCGATGCGCTGTCGAGGAACGGCGAGATCAGGATCAGGCCGTTGACGCCAACTCCCAATTGCGTTTGCAGATAGTGGGCGATTGGCGGCCCGCGAAAGCCCCCATAGCTCTCTCCCGCCACATACTTGGGCGAGGTCAGGCGCCCGTTCTTGAGCAGCCAGTCGTAGACGATGCGCGAGAGATATTCGATATCGGGCTTGGTGGCCCAGAACGCTTTCTTGGTCTCCTCGGTGGAGACCAGCGAGCGCGAGAAGCCAGTACCGACCGGGTCGATGAACACCAGGTCGGTGAAATCGAGCCACGAGCCGTCGTTGTCCACTAGCCGGGCCGAATCCGAGGGGCTGTCGCCGGCCTCGCCAAACCCGACCCGCTTGGGCCCGATCACGCCCAGGTTGAGATATACCGAAGCGGCGCCCGGACCGCCGTTGAAGGCGAAGGTGATGGGCCGGTTCGTATCGCGCGGGCCGTCCAGCATGTAGGCGGTGAACACCACCTGGGCCGTAGTCTTGCCCTTGTCGTCGCGCACCGGCAGCCAGCCCACCGTGGCGGTATAGGAAAGAGCGCGACCGCCGATCCGCGCGGTCTGCTTGACGCTGGCGTCGGCGGGAAAGGGCGGCGGATCGATCTTGTCGCCCGGCTTGGTGTCGGCCTTGGCCGACGCAATAGCGGGCGCGGCGGACGGGGCAGGCCCGTCGTCACCGCCGTCGTCGGCGCGCGCTTTGGGGGCGAGGCCCAGACCGAGCAGGCCGACCGCGAAAAGCACGGCCCAGTGGAAGTCGCGACCCATGGCTCTAGCGAAGCACCGTTTTGCCGTTGCGGATCACGGTCACGTTCCTGGCCCTCACTCGCGCCTCGAACGAGACGACTTTCTCATCGCGCCACATGTCTACGGTTATGGTCTCGCCTGGGATCACAGGGGCGGAAAACCGCACCTGATGGCTGAGGATGGCGGCTGGATCATAAGCCGTGATCCCCGCAAGAACTGCGCGGCAGGTGACGCCGTAGGTGCAGAGGCCGTGCAGGATCGGCCGGTCGAACCCGGCCCGCCGGGCGATCTCCGGATCCGAATGCAGCGGATTGCGGTCGCCGTTGAGCCGGTAGATCAGGGCCTGGTCTGGTCGGGTGGCGAAATCCAGCGACAGGTCCGGCGCCCGCGATGGAACCGCATGCGGTTTTGCCGCGCCGGCCGCGGGCCCGCCAAAGCCGCCGTCGCCGCGCGCGAAGGTGGAGCCGGTGAGGGTGGCCACCTTCCCTCCCGCCTCGTCGGTCCACACTGTCTCGTTGACGATGACCGCGCCTTTGTCCGCCCCCTTGTCGAAGGCCCCGATCACCCGGGTCTTGGCCGTGAAAGCCCCGGCCGCGGGCAGGGGCCGGTGCAGTTCCACCTTCTGCTCCCCGTGCAAGACCATCAGATAGTTGATTTCGCTTGGCCTGTGGCCGGCCGGCGGGGCCGTCGCCGAGCCCGGGATCGGCCGGCCCCCGGCCGCCAGCACTGTCGCCGCCGTCGGCACGACCTTCAGGCCTCGCTCATACACAAACGCCAGCTCGTTCTCGTCCATCGGGTCGCCGCCCAAGCCGATGCCGAGCGCATAGAGCATCACGTCCTTGTCCGTATAGGAGAAGGCGCGCGACTCGGAAACTTGGTCCAGGATATCGGGATAGTAGATTGCCATCGCTGCCGGCGTCTCCTTGCTTGTTCGCGCCATCTAGCTCGCGGGGCCGGCGTCCGCGCAAGCCCGATTGCCGCCCAAGGAGCGATCCGCTAAGAGCGCGCCATGGTCGATATTTCCGAAACCGAAGCCGGTCAGCTGTCCGGCAATGTGCTTTTTTATTCCAAACCCGAGCCTCTAAGTAGTGCGGCGCACGGCAAGTTGGGGCTGCGGCGAATCGCCCGGCCCTATGGCTTCGCGGCCGGCAGCCATGTGGCGCCGCTGACAGTGACGGAGTTTCCTGCCGCCGCGATCGCCTATCCGATCATCTTCGCCGGCGATCGCCACCAGCCCCTGGCGGTAATGGGCGTGAACCCGGACCGCAACATGTATATTGGCGACGACGGTGCGTTCGAAAACGGCGTCTACATACCCGCCTATATCCGCCGCTATCCCTTCGTGCTGGCCGCCGACGCCAACCGCGAGCAGCTGGTGGTGTGCATCGATCGCGGGGCCCCGATGATCGGCGATCTGCCCGACTTCGCCCTGTTCGACGCCGCCGGCGAGCCGACCGACTACACCAAAAACTGCATCAAGTTCTGCAACGATTTCGAGGTGGAGGTGCGGCGCACGGAATCGTTCGTCTCGCTGGTCAAGGACCTGGGCCTGTTCGAGACCCGCACGGCCACCTTCACCCCCTCGAACCCGGACGGGAGCCCGGCCGGCCCGCCGCAGACGGTGGCCGAATATTTCGCCATCTCCGAAGAAAAGCTGAAGGCCCTGCCCGGCGCCAAGATCCGCGAGTTGCTCGACAACGGCGCCCTGCCGCAGATCTACGCCCACCTCACCTCCCTGATGGGCTGGGACCGGCTGATCGCCTTGGCCGTGACCCGTGCCGCCGCCGCGCCCAAGCCGGCGAACCTGAACTAGGCTCGCGGGTCCGCGCGCTACGGCGCCGATGGAAGAGCGACCGCCGCAAGCGAACCAGCCCTTCGCCACTCCCACCGACGGACTGGCGCCGGCGCTCATCACCGGCCTCTTCGCGCACCTCGCGGTGGCGATCGTCGGGGTGGTCGCCGTGCCATTCTATTTCGGGATCATGGGACCCGACGGCTACGGCCTCGTCGGGGTCTATGTGGTGTTGCAAAGCTGGGTGCTGCTGCTGGATCTGGGTCTCTCACCGGCGGTCGCCCGGCAGCTTTCACGGTTCAGGGCGGGGGCGCTCGGGGCGAAGGACGCTGCCCGCCTGCTGGGAGCCGCGGAGACCGTGTTCGTCTGTGGCGGCGCCGCGGTCGTGGCGGCGTTCCTTGTGTTCTCACGCTGGATCGCGGGCCATTGGCTCGGACCCTCCGCCCTATCGCCGCGCACCCTGGATGTTGCGCTCGAGCTCACCGGGGCGCTGCTGGTGCTGCGATGGCTCACCGGACTGTATCAGACAGCCCTCGTCGGACTCGAGCGTCAGGTGGCGGTCAATACTGTTCTGGTGATCGCGGCGGTGACGCGCAGCGCCGGCACAGTGGCGCTGTTGCTTTGGATTTCGCCGTCGCCGGTGACGTTCTTCGCCGCTCAGGCGCTGTTCACCCTGGCCGAGGTGACGACCATGAGGCTGCTGCTGGCGCGCGCGATGCCGCGCCCCGTAGGCGCCCACGGCGGCTGGCCGTTGCTGGCCAAGGAGGCGCCGTTCGCCGCGGGTCTTCTGCTCAGCGCCGCCGTCGCCACCCTGATCAACCAGGCCGACAAGGTCGCCCTGTCGCATGTGATGCCGCTGGCCGCGTTCGGGGCCTTCAGCTTGGTGGTCACCATCTGCACCGGCATCGCCCTGGTGGCGCCCCCCTTTGTGCAGGCTTTCCAGCCGCGCCTGACCGCCTTGCTGGCCCAGGGCCGGCGCGTCGAATTCGTGCGTCTCTATCGGATCGCCCTGGCCCTGCTGCTCGGGGTCGTGGCCGCCCTCGCTGGAACCATCGCGGCTCAACCCGAGGCGGTCCTGTTCGCCTGGACGGGAGACCGCAATCTCGGCGTCCGCCTCGCGCCGATCCTGACGCTCTATGCCCTCGGAACAGGGATCGCCTCCTTCCTCTTCGCGCCCTTCGTGCTGCAGTATGCGCAGGGCAATGTCCGTCTGCACGTGCGCGGGAACCTGATATTTGGCGCCGTCTGGATCCCGGCGGCCGTCTGGGTGGCGTACCGCTTCGGCCCGCTCGGCACGGGCGTGACTTGGCTGGCGGGAAACCTTCTCTATCTCCTGCTTTGGGCGCCGCTGGTCCACAGACGCATGCTCTCTAGGCCCGAGCGTCAGGGACTGGACCTCGGCGCCGCCGCGCGCGTTGCCGCGCTCGGCCTCGCGTTGCTGGCCACCCGCGCCATCGACGCCAGCGCGCTTGGGCGCGTCGCGTCCCTGGCTTTGCTGGTCGCGATCAGCACGGGCGTGGGGCTGGCGGCGATAGCCCTTTCAGGCGAGTTGCGCGCGCAGGGCGCGGCGTTGCTGGCGGCGCGGCGTCGCCGGTGAGGCCAGCGCACGCCTTCGTGGTGATGGCCCACGGCGATTCGCCGTTCCTCGCCGGCTGCCTGGCCTCCCTGCGCGCCCAGACCCTCGCGGCCGAGATCCGGGTGGCGACCTCCACGCCCTCGCCGTTCATCGAGGCCGCGGCGCGCCGCTTCGGGGCGCCCTTCATCGTCAACCCGCGCCGGGAGGGGATCGCCGCGGATTGGAACTTCGCCCTGGCCGCCGATCCGGCCGAGCGCATCACGCTCGCGCACCAGGACGATGTCTATTATCCGACGTTTCTGGAGCGCAGCCTGGCCCTGCTGGATGGGTCGCCGCAGGCGGATCTGTGCTTCACCGGCTATGACGAGATCGACGATGCCGGCGACGCCAAAAGTTCCCGCATCAGTGTGGCGAAGCATCTGCTGGAACGCCTGACGCTGGGCGAGCGGGCTCGGCCGGGCGCGGCTCGGCTGCGGCGGTTCCTGTCGCTCGGAAACCCGTTGCCGTGTTCGTCGGTCACCTTCGATCGCGCGCGCCTGGGCGATTTCGCTTTTTCGGACGCGTTTCGCTCTAATCTTGATTGGGAAGCTTGGCTGCGCCTGCTGGAGCAGGGCCGCGTGTTCGCCCGCACTCCCGAACGCCTGGTCGGGCGCCGGCACAATCGTCTGACCGCGACGTCCGCCCTGATCCGCGAAGGCGTGCGACAGGGCGAGGACGGCGTCATGTTCCGCAGGCTCTGGCCCAGCCCCCTGGCCGCCGCCATCGCCTGGCTGTATCGCCTGGGGTATTGAAGCCTGAGCTCGCGCGGCAAATCGCCACGCGAACGCCGAGGACGCCGTGGTGTATGGTTAGCCCACGCGCGGATCGATTCGAAGGGAGCGGAAGTGGCGGACGGCGGCCCCTTGGCGACGGGCGTCGAGAGCGGCGTCGTCGACGTCTCGTTCGTGTTGCCCTGCCTCAACGAGGCGCTTTGCCTGGCGCCGTGCGTCGCGGCGATCCACGAAGCCCTGACCCAGATCGCGCTCCAGTACGACCTGAACGGCGAGATCGTCATCGCCGACAACGGCAGCACCGACGGCAGCCAGGCGCTGGCGCGCGGCCTGGGCGCGCGGGTGGTGAGCGTCGGCGAGAAGGGCTACGGCGCGGCCCTACGCGGCGGTTTCAAGGCTGCCGCCGGCCGCTTCCTGGTCATGGGCGACGCCGACGGCTCGTACGATTTCCGCGAAGCGACGGCGATGATCGGGGCGTTACTGGAAGGCGCGGACCTGTGCATGGGCTCGCGCTTCAAGGGCGGCATCAAGCCCGGCGCCATGCCGTGGAAGAACCGCTACATCGGCAACCCACTCCTGACTGGCATCCTCAACCTCCTGTTCCGGGCCGGCGTGAGCGACGCTCACTGCGGCCTACGCGCCCTGACCCGCGACTGCCTCGACCGCCTGCATCTGGGGGGCGCGGGCATGGAGTTCGCCAGTGAGATGGTGATCAAGGCCGCCCTGCGCGGCGAGTGCATCGTCGAACGGCCAGCGACCCTGTCGCCCGATCTCCGCGACCGGCCCCCGCACCTGCGCCCCTGGCGCGACGGCTGGCGACATCTGCGCTACCTGTTCATGCTCAGCCCGGCCTGGCTGTTCGCGTTTCCCGCCGCCCTGGCCCTGGCGACCGGCTCGGCGATCCTTGCCCGAGCCCTGTTGCACGCGGCTTTCGAACCGCGGATCGAGATTATGCTTGGCGACTACTGGATCATTCTGGGCGCCGCCCTCGTGGGGCTGGGGCACATCGCGGCCATACTGGCGTTGGCGAGCCATCTGAACGGCGTGCGCCAGGGCTACAGACGCGCGAAGACGTGGATGTTCGATCTGGCGCGCTGGGTGACGCTGGAGACGATGATCTTGGCCGGTGTGGCCCTGGCCGTCTTGGGCCTGGCCGATCTGGCTTGGGTGGTGGCCGACTGGTCGGCCCGCTCATTCAGCCGGGCCCCGTCGGTGCTCCCCGCGGTGATGGGCACATTGCTGATGACGCTGGGAGCCCAGAACATACTGGGCGGCTTCATTCTGGCGATCATCAACGGCAACGAGGCCCGTTTTCTGGAACCTTCCAGCTGATCACGCGTCGGGCGCGGCCTTGATCTCGCGCACCGGCGCGCGGCTTGGCCCGCAGCGCATGACGCGAACCTCGGCGAGGGTCGAGCGCACGTCGGTTTCGCCGGGGCCAGGCTTCGCGACGCGGATGCCGAAGCCGGCCGCCGAGGCGTCGTCGAACAAGGCCACCGAGTAGCGGCCGCAGAGCGCGCTCAGCTGGACGTCACTTAGCGCCTTGAGGTCCATCACGATCGGGCGGTTGCGAAGATACGGGTCGTTGCGCACCAGATCGATGGTGAACCAGCCATCGATGTCGTCCACGAGCACGAGATCGGCGTCGGCGTGGCGGATCGCGTGGTCGGCCCTCGCGTAGGGATGGACGAAGGCATGCGCCTGCCAGGCTCGGAGCGGAAAGAGGACGCAAACGGATAGCGCCGCGATCACCAGCAACGCCAGCCTCGCCACTCCGCGTTCCGCGCCGGCCAGGCCTTGGGTAAGGCGATCCCAGGTCCAGGCGGCCAGCAGGCAGGCCGAGCCCAGCAGTCCGTGCAGATAGCGATAGCCCCAGCCGTGACCCTGATAGGGCAGCAGAACGACCATGGCCGCGAGGGTGAGCGCGATCCCCAGGATCAGCGAGCGCAAGGTTCCCTTGGCGCGAAACGCGGCGACTCCGCCCAGAAGCAGGAGCGGCGCGGTCAGGGGGTTCTGCCAAGTGGCAAAGCGGATCAGGTTCATCGCCATTAGCCCCGCACCGGCGGGATCGAACGCCCGAAGCAGCCCGATCCCCAGAGCGCCGAAGCCGCCGATCGCGCCGGCGGCCCCGCGCGCCGCCGCAGCGGGCGCGGCCCCCGCCAGGGCTTGGGCGATCGGCCAATAGTCGATCCAGAACAGGCAGGTCGCCGCGTAGGCCATGCTGTAAAGGGCCGCCAGCCGCCAGCGCCGTTCCAGCCAGCACTGCAGCACGAACGGGGCCGCGAACAGGGGATGAAAGACCAGTTCGTGCAGCCCGCAGGCGAAGAAGGCGACCGCGATCGCGCCTGTGTGGCCCAGCCGCCCTCCGCGCAGGAACAGCCAGAGCCACGTCGAGTTGAGGGCCAGATGCGCGCTCATAGCGTAGGGCGTCATGGCTGTGACCAGCAGCTGGCTCGAAGTCGCCAGCAACAGGGCCGCCACCAGAGCGATCGACGGCCGCTGGGGCCATATCCGGCGCGCCACGAAGAACACGGCGACGATCGAGGCGGCGCCGAGCAGAGGCGCAAGTAGACTCTCCATGCCCATGGCCCCCGCCTGCGCTCGCAGAGCGGCGTTGACCGGCAGATAGGCTGACGACCAATAGTCCTTCCCTGGTGCGTGGAACGCGAACTGCGGCTGCAGCGACGTCAAAAATTCGCGCCATTGCGGCGTCACGAACGCCAGCAACTGGCCGTGTCGATGGATCGCCGCCCCGAAACCGGCCATGAACTCGTCGAGCGACAGACCGTAGCTGTCGTAGACGACGGCCGTCCCGAGCCAGCCCGCGACAAGACAGGCCGCCGCCAGCGCGGCCATCACCAGCCCGGGGCCGAGCCTCCCGTCCACCCTGGCGGACTGGCCGGCGAAAGCCGCCAGCGCCCGGTGGATATCGTTCACTATGCCCGGCGCGAACCGCAAGACGGCGGCCACACCGATTAGTGCAAGCAACACGGGGAGGTCCTGAGACAGCAGGAAGTATTCGGTCAGCGGCCGGGCGTCGCGGAGCCGGACGATCGCCGGAGCGATCGTGAGCAACCCTACAGCCAACGCCAGCCAGGCGGTCGTGAGCCGCTTAACCATCGCCCGAGCGGGCGGTCGCCTCCACGGCCGTGAACAGCAGGAGCCGGCGCACGATGAAGTTGAACACGAACCCGACCCCAGCCGCCGCCACCTTGGCAAACAGCAGCGCCCAGGCGAAGCCGTCGACGAACAGCTTCATCAACAGCTCGTTCAGGCCGAGAGCCACCAGGCCGATGGCGAGGAAGCCGGCGAACTCGAGCCCAGGGGTCCTGAGCCGCCGCTGGCGGAATACGAAACCCACGCTCAGCAGGTAGTTGACCACCAGGCCGGCGCAAAAGCCGATCGCGTTGGCGAGCAGGTAGTGCAGGCCCGCCCCGCGGGTGAGCGCCAGCAGCAGGCCGGCATCGATGGCCAGGGCCAGGACGCTGACCAGCAGATACTTCCAGCTTTCGTGGAAGACCTCGATCAGCCGTAGGGAGGTCGGCAATTCAGGCCGCGCGGCGCGGCACGAGCCGTTCGCTGGCCAGCGCCTCGCGCGCGCCCGAGACGCCGGCCTCGCCGTATTCGGCGTCTTCGTTCACGTCCCAGACGTCGTATCGGGTCTCGCCGGCCAGGATGTTCATGGCGGTCAGCATGCCGGTCATCATCGCGTGGTCCTGGTTGTTGTATTTGTGCATGCCGTTGCGGCCGACCAGATGGAGGGTGGGGTATAGTCGGGCGAGTTCGCCACGCACAGCGGCCACGTTGTCGCGGTAAGTCTCGTCATAGACGGGGTAGGCCTTGGGCTGGCGGACCACGCAGGCGTCGACCACGTCCTCTGGTCGCATCAGGCCGATGGCCGCGATTTCACGTTTGGCCAGATCGACCAGATCCGGATCGCTGGAGGTCCACAGGCCATCCCCCTCGAAGCAGAAATATTCCAGACCCAGGCAGGTGGAGACGCCGTCGGGAATCATTTCCGGCGACCAGGAGCGGAAGTTCTGCACCCGCCCGACCTTGACCAAGGGATCGTGGATATAGACCCAGTTGTCAGGCAACTCGACGCTGGATCTGCCGATCAAGACCACGGTGAGGAAGTCTCGGTATCTGAGCGCGCGCGCCTGGGGCAGGCTGGCCGGCGGCGGATCGAGCGCCTCGGACAGCTCGCGCATCGGGGCCGAGGAGATCACATGCCGGGCGCTGTAGCTTCGCGGCGCGCCATCCGCCTCGACCGCGGACACCGTCCATCGCCCGGCGTCCTCGCTCCACGACAGTCCCGTCACTATGACACCGAGCTTCACGCGGCCGCCCAGTGACGCGATCCTGGCGGCGCAAGCGTCCCACATCATGCCCGGACCACGCCTGGGATAGCGGAACGACTCGATCAGCGTTTTGGCGACGGCGCCGCCGCCCGGCCGGATGCCGAGCGAGCGTTTGACCCCGTCGAAGATGGCGCTGGCCAGATCCAGGCCTTTGATGCGCTGGGCGGCCCAGTCGGCCGAGATCTCGTCGCACGACATGCCCCAGACCTTCTCGGTGTAGGTCTTGAAGAAGATGCTGAACAGCCGCTCGCCGAACTGATTGCGCACCCATTCGTGGAACGTCTTGGGATCGCGCACGGGTCTCGCCTGGGCCCAACCGAACGACGCCATGCACAGGGCGCTTTCGATGAGCCCCAGATTGGTGAGCGCCTCGAACGCGCGCAGCGGATAGGCATAGAATTTGCCGCCATAGTAGATGCGCGAGAGCCGTGGCCGCTCGATGAAATCGTCCGGCAGGATCTCGTCCCACAGCTCCACCACTTCGCGCGCCTTGGAGAAGAAGCGGTGGCCGCCGATGTCGAACAGAAAGCCTTTATAGTTCACCGTGCGACTGATGCCACCCACATAGCGAGGGTCCCGCTCCAGAACCAGCACCTCGGCCCCAGCCTTGGCCAGGCAATAGGCCGTGGTCAGACCTGCCGGGCCGGCGCCGATGATGAGGTTGTCCACCGCGATGGCGCCGGTCATGTCCGCGCGAGTCTCCATTCGCAGGGATATTAGACCACGGGCGCGAGTCGGGTAAGGCGTGGCCATGCGCCTCTCGCCCACGCCCGATCTTGGATCCACGCGGCGATTGCTCTTCGCCGCCGTCGTGGTGTGGCTGCTCGTATGCGGCGTCGAAGCGTCCGGAGCCCCGAGCTTGAAGAATTTCGGCGATACCGACGACGCCATGCGCTTGTTCATCGTGCGCGATCTGGTCGCCGGGCGCGGCTGGTACGACCAGTGGATCGGCCGGCTGCAGCCACCGCAGGGCCTGTTCATGCACTGGTCGCGGCTCCTCGATGGGGGCCTAGCCGGCATGATGTTGGCGCTACGACCCTTCCTGGGCGCCGCTAGGGCCGAATTGACCACACGGTATGTGTGGCCCCTGATATGGATTCTGCCGGCGGTGATCAGCGCTCTGGTAGTCGCGCGCAACCTCGGCGGTCGCGCGGCAGTGCTGCTGACGGCGATCCTGCTTGCGTTCGACCTGCCGCTCTACCGACAGTTCATTCCCGGCCGTATCGATCATCACAATCTGCAGATCGTCATGGCGGTCTCATCGCTCGCTTGCGCCCTGGCGCGCCGCGATCGGGCGCGCTGGGCCGCGGTGGGGGGCGTGGCGACGGCGCTGGGCCTGGCCATCGGCCTGGAAGCCTTGCCGATGCAGGCGCTCGTCGGGGCGGGATACGGACTGGCCCTGGCCCGCGATCGGGGAGAGGCCAGGGTGACGGGCGCCTACGGCGCGGCCTTGGCCGTCGCCAGCCTCGCCTTCTTCTTGGCGCAGACGCCGCCGTCGCGCTGGGGGCTCCCGGTCTGTGACGCGCTCGGCGTGAACCTGGCCGCCGCCCTGGCGGTGGCGGGCGTCGGGCTCGCGGCGGCGGCCCTGTCGAGCCGAAAAGCCCCCGCGTGGCTGCGGCTGGCGATGCTGGCGATAGCCGGGGCGGCGGCGGGGGCCACCTATCTGGCGATCGCGCCGCAGTGCCTACACGGGCCGTTCGCCGACATGAATCCCGCCGTCAGGTCGTTCTGGTTCAACCGGATTCAGGAGGTCCAGGCGCTTCCCGCGATGCTGAAACTGGCGCGTCAGGCCGCGATCATCGCCAGCATCATGATGCTGATGGCGCTGACGTCGGCGGCGTTTCTGGCGATCCGGAGCCGGCGCACCGGCGTCGGGCCGCCGCTGCTCGCCCTGGCGATGGTATTGGTGGCGTGCGTGACGGCCTGGTTCACCTGGCGCATGCAGGATTATGTTTTCTGGATCGGTATACCGATCCTGGGCGCGGCGTTCAGCCTGCTGGCCGCGCGGCGTCTGCGCGACCTTTTTGTGCCGAGCGTGATTGCGACCGTTCTTTTGTCGCCGTGGATGGCTGGCGTCGCGGTCGGCGCCATCGCCAAACCCTCGACCAAGGCGTCGCGCGTTCCGGCCAACCCGGGCCCGCGCTGTTTCAGCCCCGGCGCCTATCGCGCCCTGGCCGCCTTGCCCCAGGGAGCGGTGCTTGCTCCTACCGACATGGGCCCTTTCATCTTGCTGGCCGGCCGGCACGCAGCGTTGGTCGCGCCCTATCATCGCATGTCCACCGAAATCCTTGCCGCGCACGGCGCGTTCGACGCCACGCCGCCGCTGGCCGAGGCCCGGGTGAAGGCCTTGGGGGCGACCTATCTGGTGGATTGCCCGCCCTATCCGCTGGTGGTTGGTCCTGGAAGCCTGGGTTCGCGGCTACGCACCGGATGGACGCCCGATTGGCTGGAACGATTGAGCGGGCCGAAGGACACTCTACAAATCTATCGCGTCAAAGGATGATCACGCGTCATTGTGTCGCACGTGCTCGCGCGGGACACGGTTTACTATGGTTCTGTCGGACGGCGCCGGCAAATCAGGTTGCCGCCTCATCGGTATGCCTGCATGATGCTCAGCGTTTCAGGCGATCCATCAAAAGGAACTTCATCCATTGCCCCAGATCGCCCCGAGACGCTGCTATCCACGCAACGCCGCCGGCGAAGGCGCTGTGGCGCGCGCGATGGGAGGATTCCTCGCTGACGAAAGCGGCGCGACCGGCGCCGAATACGCCCTGATCCTCACCATCATCAGCGCCGCGCTCATCGCCGTGCTTTCCAACCTCATCAATGCAGTGGCGAACGGCATCATGACGCCGGTCAACGCCATCAACAGCGCGAGCTGACCTCCGCGAGCCAGACGTGGGGGCGGGTGCGCCTACTGCGAAAGGTAGGCGGTGGCCACTGCTCTCTGGAACAAGTTCTGCAGAGCCGAGGTGATATCCCCATCGGTGTCCACCTGGGTGAACAAGCCGGGCGACGCACAGGCCTGAGCGGCGGGCGCGATGCTGTTTTGGATTGGCGCGATGTGTGAGGTGTACCACTGATTGCCTGCAGTGGGTGGGAGAGGGTTATAGGTCAGGTAAAGAAAAGCGATCCGGATGTGATTGTTCTTTATCGAGCTGCACCAGTCATTGCCATGGGTGTTTACGGGGCCGTAGTATCGGGCGCCGCCATAGGTTTCGTCAGGAAGAGCATCACTGACGATCAGAAGCACTTCCTGTGGGGTATCGGTCGGGGCGCTGGTGCCGTTGCCCGGCGCAGGCATGATCGCGTTCATCCGCTGCAGCGCGAGGTCCAGCCAGGAGTCCTCGTCATTGTTGGCGATATTTTGAGCGTCGCGATTGTTCACCCAGATCGTCATCGGCGTTATCGTGCCAGCCGCGCTCTGCGCCGCGGCGAAGTTGCTGTTAGGAGGGAGCTGCGTCGGTGTAATCGGGCTCGGGCCCAGCACCGGATTGCTGGGATTGACGGGATAGAGCTGATTAAGATTTTCGTCGATTGTGTAGAGAGCCACGCCATAGACCGTATTGTTCGCTGTGGCGGTCGCGGGGGCCGTGACCATCAATGCCTGGACAGCCGAGTTCACCAAGTCGATGCGCAGGGGGTAGGGGCGATTGCTGGCGTCTCGCAGACTGCGTTCCAGCGTGTAGTTGTCGACTCCGCCAGGGTTTCCCGCGGTGTCTGTAGCGTCGGGATGCGTCTCGTGGCAGGCGAAGGCGCAGCCGCCCTGAGCGGATGTCGCCGCGACCATGGCGTTGATCCCATTGGTCGTCGCCGGAATCTCCATCGACGGTGACGTGTCGATAAGCATGTAGAAGTTCGTTTTGGGGGCGAAGGACGATTTGGCCACCGCCTTGCCGCGTATCGGCATGTTCGCAAATCCGAGAACGCCGGCGAACACATTGTTCGATGTGGACGTGTAGGTGACGGTCGCGGTGCGGATGATGTTGGTGCCGCTCGAGACCTCGCCGATCTGGACATTCGGCGTGATCGTGCCGACGTCGGTGACGGTAGCCGCCTGGGAGTTGAACAACGCATAGGCCGTTGTCTGGGCGGTCGACTGGCTCTGCTGCATCATAGTCGGCGTGACCGCGGCCAGGGCGGCGGCGTCGGCGATGCCGTTGATCTTCCCCTCCCGCCTAGCCGCGGTGATGTAGTCCAAAGCGGCTCCGGTGGAAAGCACGACGACCGGGAGCATCAGCGCCGTCATCATGGCGATGTTGCCGCGCCGATCCCGCGCGAACGACCAGAAGCCGCGGATCAGGGCCGTTCTTGGAAATGGATTTCCACGGTGCGAGTTCATGTTCAGCAGTCCGAACAGTTGATTGCGGGCCCGTTGCGTGGGGACATGTAGAGCTTGTCGGCCATCGGAATCAGGTTTCCGAAGTAGGAGGCGCCGAGGGTCGTGTTGTACTGATATTGGGTTTCTACATAGATATACGCGGTGTTGGGCGTCGCGAGCGCCGCCGGCAGGATCCAGATCGCGGCCTTCGGGTGGACCGCTCCGCCTTGATACCTCTGGCTCCACGTCACCGTGGCGGCGCCGGAGGCGTCGGTCTGGATTGCCGTCACGGCTATGGAAAGCCGGGTCGTGTCGAACGGCGACATGACCTGAGTGGACGCCGCCATCGCGCTTTGAATCCGGGCGGCCGACGAAGTGGTAGGCTCGCTCGCCTCGATGTTTGCGAGCTGGGCGGTGGCGTCCGTGAGCTTGCGGAAGGTCGAAATGGCTTGGGCGGCCTCATAGCCTCCGAGATAGAGCAGCACCAGAACCGGTGCGATCAGGGCGAACTCGACCACCGCCGCGCCGTCGGAGCGGCACGCCCACTTGCGCCACCTCCGGCCTGGCGCGGTCATGTCGGATAAGGTTCGTTCTTGAACACGGCGGTGCCGATCATCAGGAACGTGCCGTTAGGCTGATTGGCCAAGCCGATCGTGCCGCCCAGAACCGGAAAGTTATACATCACCCTAAGGATGACCACATCGCCCGGCGAGCCCTGACTGTAGCTCCAAGTATTGGTCGGCCGGCCGTATCGATCGTAGGACACCACGGGCGGCGTGGTGTTGAGGCTGGTGAAATTAGCCGCTGATTGCATGTCGACGATCACTTTCGAACAGTCGAACATACTCGGCAGATTGTTACACACTGCCGTCTTGTAGTTGGTCTGTGAAAGGCCGGCAGCTTGGCCAGTCATCACCAGGCGGGCGGACTGAGAGGCGACCGTTTGAATGGCCTGACCGCACAGGAAGATGATCATCGTCTGTAGCGCCGCAAGGACAAGCAACAGAAAGGGGGCGGCGACGAGAGCAAACTCCACCGCTGCAGCGCCCGCGGTGTCATCCACTGCCCTCAACCACTTGGGCTTCATTTCGCCACGCTCAGTCGGGTCATTGCGGCGATCTCGGCTCCGGGCCTCGTGGCCTTACGGCCGCGCTTGGTCAAGTCGGCGTGCATTTCACAATTTTGACGCGCGAGCAAGCGATCTAGTTAACCCTATTTACAGGCTGCGCGGCACAATGTCGCATATCTCGTCCGTCGCGCGGCAGAATGTCGCACATCCGCACGGATGGTGAAAGTAACGATAATTTATTAATCTGTCAACGTAACTTCGGTATAGAGTTAACCAATCTGACTATACATAAGAAGTGGTTAACAAGGCGTCTGAGTTCGCTCATTTGTAGACCGGTGGTCTGGCCCATGGGCGGGCGCTACCCTCTTGACCGGTTGGAACAAGCGTCGCTAAACGAACCTCGTCTCTCGGCAACCGGACGACAGGTGTTTCAGAAAAAAACCTGTCGACCGCCTCATCTCCACGAAAGGATACAAGTCTCATGGGTAAGATCGTTGAGTATATGGGTGACGAGTCCGGCGCTTCGGCGGCGGAATATGCGCTCATCCTCGCCCTGATCGCCGCAGCCATCATCGGCGCGCTCAACCTGCTCGGCGGGTCTATCAAGAACGCGCTGGGCACTGTCACCAACGGTATCAACACCGCCAGCTAGTCTCGAGCGCTATCTCCAGTCAGCCGCGCGCCCGACGATATCGTGGGGCGCGCGGTTTACTTTTAATCCTACCGCAACCATTCACCACCGATACCGACGCATCATTCAGCGCCGCGCTTTTTTCTCATCCGGTTTCTTGGGTCGCCCACGATGCCTCTTCGCACCATCGCCACCTTCGCCATCGCCATTGTGCTAGGCTTGATCGCGGTCGTGCTGGTCAACGGCTATCTCAACAAGAACAAGGGCCAGGCGCCGCTCGCCGTAGCGAGCGCTGCTCCGGGATCTCCCGTCGTGGTCGCCGCCCAACCCATCGCCCGTGGTGTCGTCGTCCAGCCGCAACTACTGAAAGTGGTCAACTATCCCGCCGGCGCGGTGCCTACCGGAGCATTCACGGCCATCTCCCAGTTGACTGGGACTAAGGACCAGCAGCGGGTGGCGTTGCGCGATCTGGGACCTGATGAGCCGGTGCTGGCCACCCGCGTCAGCGCCCCGGGCGGAAAGCTTAACTTGGCGACCGTGATTTCCCCCGGCATGCAGGCCGTGTCGCTACACGACAACGATGTCGCCGGCGTCGGGGGCTTTATCCTGCCGGGCGACCGCGTCGATGTACTGCTGACGCGCTCGGTCGGGCCGGCCACCGGCCAGACGGTCGGGACAGAGGTCACCCAGCTCATAGCCGACAACATACGCGTGCTCGGCATCGATCAGGCCGACAACGACGAGACGAACACGCCGGTGGTGGGTAAATCCATCACGGTCGAGGTGACGCCGGACCAGGCGCAGTCGATCACCCTGGCTCAGACGCTCGGCAATGTGAGCTTCTCTCTGCGTCACGTCACCGATGTGCTGCCGACCACGCGTCGGGCAACGACCGCGGCCGCGCTGGGCTTCGTTCAGGCAGCGGCCCGGACGCACGCCAAGGGCACGGCGGGGCCGCCGAATGTCCCCACGGTGCGGGTGACTCGCGTGACCGACACCACCGTCTACCCGCTGATGGGGCGTTGAGGGAAGGGCGATGACCGTTTTCACCAGGCGGAACCGGCGGCCACGAGCGGCTACCGCAATGGTCTCCGTGGCCGCGGCGCTGCTGTTCTGCGCCGCCACGCCGGCCCGCGCCGCGGCGCCGTTGCCGACCGTCGGTTCGGGTCCGGGGGGTTATCAGCTCGAAATCTCTCAGGGCAAGTCACAGGTGCTCGAGGTTCCGGCCCCCTATACCGATCTGATGGTCGCGGATCCCAAGGTCGCCGATGTGGTCCCGCTGACGTCGCATTCGGTCTATGTGGTGGGCAAGGGTCCGGGGGCGACGGGCTTGACCATCTATGGCGCGGGAAAGCGCTTGATCGCCGCGGTGAACGTGGTGGTCGGGCCTGACATCGACAGCTTCAAGGTGCGGCTGCACGAGATCATGCCCGATGAGAAGGACATCTTCGCGCGCGCGGCCAATCAGTCTCTGGTGGTCTCCGGCACGGCCAGCAGTCCGTCGGCGCTCTCGCAGGTCCTGGCGCTGGCGGAGACCTATGCCCCCACCAAGGTGGTCAACATGCTGGGGGTGGAGGGCACGCAGCAGGTCATGCTCTCCGTTCGCTTCGTGGAGATGGAGCGATCCGCGGCCAAGAGCTTGAACATCAGCGTCAATCGGACCACCACCTCGGGCAATCCGCAGTTCCAGTTCGGCTCCGGCGAGCCCATGGTCAACGCCTTCGGCGTCGCGGCGCTGAACTTCCTGGCGGGCGACGGCAATCTGAACGTCGAGCTCGACGCGCTGGAGACGCGAGGCCTCATCAAGACGTTGGCCGAACCGACCCTGGTGGCAATGTCCGGCGATACGGCGAGCTTCCTGGCCGGCGGCGAGCTGCCAATCCCCGTCGCCCAGACCACGAACTCGAGCGTTGCCACCATCACGGTGGAGTTCAAGCAGTTCGGGATTTCGCTGGCGTTCACGCCGACGATCCTCAAGGACGGACTCATCAACCTCGTTGTAAAACCAGAGGTTTCCAGCCTAGATCCGGCGAACAGCGTGACCTCCTTGGGGCTCGTGATACCTGGCCTCAAGGTGCGCCGGGCCAGCACGACGATCGAGATGCGCGACGGCGAGTCGTTCACCATCGCTGGCCTGTTGGCCAGCAACTATCAGAACAACGTTGCGGCATTCCCGGTGCTGGGCGATGTGCCGATCCTCGGCGCCCTGTTCCGCTCGCCGAATTTCAAACGCGACGAGACCGAACTCGTCATCGTGGTCACGCCCCATCTGGCGACGCCAAGGCGCGGTCCAGTCGCTCTGCCGACGGATCATTTCGTGCCGCCCTCGGACTATGAGCTCTTCATGTATGGCATGCAGCTTGGTAAGTCGGGCGACGTCCGACCCGAGGATCGGGCGCTGATGTCACGCGACCCCACCAAGGGCGGCGTCGAGGGGCCTTATGGTCATGTGCTTTATTGAAACGGGAGCGGGGCGATGAACCTGCGACGCAAGACATGTCTGTGGTTTGTGTTGGCCGGCGCTGCGGCGGCGATCTCGGCCTGCACGGGCATTGACGATCCAGGTCAGAGCCGCCTGCGGCTGTCGGATGATTTCGGTCGCGCGGTGCGGGAGGATATAACCGCCCAGATCGCCGATCCGGACCCGGCGTGGAAAAACACCCCGCCCCCGCTTTCCAGCGGTGATCGATCCGCGCTCGCGCAAACGAAATACAAGACGAATACGGTGAAAGAGCCCAAGGCGAGCTCCACATCGACGGTTGAGACGAGCGGTAGCGGCGGCGGCGGCAGCGGCGGCACGCCCTGACAGCCATGAATGCGGGTCTGAATATGGCGTTGGTGGGCGAGGCCAGTCACTCGCGGGCGGCTGCGACTCGGGTGGGCTATGTCGAGGGGTCGATCGGCGGCCCCGATCGACTCGCCACGCTGGCGACCCTGTTTCCGCATGTCGATTTCGTGTCCGTAGGCCCCACCTGGCCCGATCAACCGCCGGCCGGCCTGACCGCCTTGATCGTGGGCGCCGTGGCCAGCGATGCGGAGCGCGTGGCGCGTCGCCTCGCCGTGCGTTCTGGCGCTCCGATCATCATCGCTCTCCGCGATTCCGACGCGGCAACGGCGCGGCGGCTGGTTCAGGCCGGCGCCGCGGACATCCTTCCCGCGCCGGTGAACGAGGCGGCCCTGGCGCTCAGCCTGCACCGACTGCTTTCGGGGGCGGTCGCGGTCACCCCGCCCGGCCCGGCCGGAAAGGTGATCACGATCCTGAAAGCCGGCGGCGGCGTGGGCGCCACCGCCCTCGGCGCCCAGCTTGCCGCCATGCTCGCCAATCGCACGGGCGGCGAGTCCGGTGTCTGTTTCGCCGACCTCGATCTGCAGTTCGGCCTCGGCGCCTTGTTCCTCGATCTGGCCGAGGCCATGACCTTGCCTGACATCCTCGACGGCGGCGGCCCGCTGGAAGACACGCCCCTCGCCTCGGCCCTCGCCATCCATCGCAGCGGCGCGCGGCTGCTAGCCGCGCCGCGCGACCTCACGCCGCTGGAGGCCGTCTCGCCGGATCAGATCGACGGCCTGCTCGCCGCCCTGCGGCGGGATTTCGCCATCACCCTGATCGATCTTCCGACGGTCTGGACGGCCTGGACAAATCGCGTCCTCCAGCTCAGCGACCAGATCCTGATGGTCACCAATCTGTCGGTTCCGCATGCCAATCTCGTCAACCGGCAGATACGGGTGATGGCGGCCCAGCGCCTCGATACGATTCCCCTGGTGCTGGTCTGCAACCGCGTGAGCACCGACCAGAAATCGGTCATCTCGGTGAAGGCGGCCGAAAAGGCCATCGGCCGGGCGTTCGATGTGGTTGTGCCCGAAGACCGGGGGCCTATGAACGAGGCGATCGCCCAGGGTTGCGAACTGTCATCCCTGCGCGGCGGCGCCAAACTAGAAAAAGCCATCGCCAGGCTGGCCGACGTCATCGCTCCGCAGATAGCGGCGCCCGAGCCCAAGCGAGCGTGGCGGTTTCCGTGACCGGCCTGTGGACCGAATTCAAGCCGGCGGGCGTCACTCAATCAAGGGCGGCGAACGCGCCTATCGAGGGCGCCAACGCGCTCAAATCGCGGCTGCACGGGCGCCTGCTGGAGGTGCTGAACCTCGGCCTGCTCGATCGCATCCCGCGGGAGACCCTGCGCCTGGAGATCCGGGGCGCGGTAATGCAGCTCCTGGCGGAGGAAAAACGCCTTCTCACCGCCTATCAGACCGATCGGCTGATCGATGACGTGCTGGACGAGATCCTGGGCCTGGGTCCGCTCGAACCCCTGCTCAAGGACGACACCGTCAACGACATCCTGATCAATACCCACCACACCGTCTATGTGGAGCGCAGCGGCCGTTTGGAACTCACCGACGTTCAGTTCCAGGACACGCGCCATCTGGTGCGGATCATCAACAAGATCGTTTCCGCCGTCGGCCGGCGGGTGGACGAATCTTCGCCGATGGTCGATGCGCGTCTGGCGGACGGCTCGCGGATCAACGCCATCATCCCCCCGCTCGCCGTCGACGGCCCGCTGGTCTCGATCCGCAAATTTTCCCGCACCCCGATCGGCATCGCGGGCCTCGTCAAGTTCGGCAGCATGACGGTCGAGATGTCCCAGGTGCTGGAGGGGATCGTCCAGGCCAGGCGCAATGTGCTGATCTCCGGCGGCACCGGCTCTGGCAAGACCACCCTGCTCAATGCGCTGTCGGCGTTCATCAGCGAGCGCGAACGGATCATCACCATCGAGGATTCGGCCGAGCTGCAGCTGCAACAGCCCCATGTCGGCCGGCTGGAAACGCGGCCCCAGAACATCGAGGGCAAGGGCGAGATCGCTCAGCGCGATCTGGTCAAGAACGCCCTGCGCATGCGACCCGACCGGATCATCGTCGGCGAGGTCCGCTCCGGCGAGGCGTTCGACATGCTGCAGGCCATGAACACCGGTCACGACGGCTCGATGACCACGGTGCACGCCAACACCCCGCGCGACGCCCTCACCCGCGTGGAGCAGATGATCGGCATGGCCGGGCTGGAAATCTCCCCGCGCTCGGTGCGCCAGCAGATCGCCTCGGCCATCAATGTCGTGGTCCAGGTCGAGCGCATGGAGGACGGCCGCCGGCGCGTGGTGTCCATCGCCGAGATCGTCGGCATGGAGGAGGACATTATCACCATGCAGGAGATCTTCCGCTTCCGCCGCAAGGGTCGCATGGACGGCGGCGCCGTGGAGGGAGACTTCGAGACCACCGGCATCCGGCCCAAGTTCCTCGAGGTTCTGGGCTCGCGCGGCATTCGTATCGATCCCCAGATGTTCATGCCCAACCGCGTGTCGGCGTGACGCGATGATGAAGCCGCTGGTCTATGTGCTGGCCTTCGTGGCGGTGGTGATGATGGTGCAGTCCGTCGCCACCATGGTGTTCTCCTCGGGCGACCGCAGCCGGCGGCTCAATCGGCGGCTCGACCTGCTCGGCTCGGGGATGGCGCGCGACAAGGTGTTCGAGACGCTAGTCCGGGTGAAGCCCGGGGGCACCTTGGCGACCGCGGCGCCGGCGCTCTACGAGCGCATGGCTCTCTATTTCCGCCAGGCCGGCATGGCCATGTCGCCGCAGCGTTTCGCCGCCATCCTGATCGTGGTCGCCGTCATCCTTTGCGGCGTGGCGGCGTTCGGCATGAGCCTGCTCTCACGCGGGCAGCTGGCGGCTAACTTCCTGGTCTCGATGCTCGGCGCGGCCGGGCTCGCCCTCACCGGCGGCTTTTTCTGGATCAGCATGCTGCGGTCGCGGCGCCTGAAGAAGCTGGAGGAGCAACTGCCGCTGGCGCTGGATGTGACGGTCCGCGCCATTCGGGCGGGTCACCCTCTGGTGGCGGCGGTCAAGCTCGCCTCGGATGAGATGGGCGATCCGATCGGCTCGGAGTTCGGCCTGATCGTCGACGAAACCAGCTATGGCCTCGAGTTTCGCTCCGCCCTGGTGAACTTCGCCCACCGCACGGGGTCCGAATACGCGCACTTCTTCGCCGTCAGCGTCGCCATCCAATCCGAAACGGGCGGCAATCTGGCCGAGATCCTCGGCAATCTGTGCACCGTTATCCGCAACAAGCTGACCTTGCACCTGCGCGTGCGAGCGCTTGCTGCCGAGGGTCGGATGTCGGCTACGATCCTCAGCGCCTTACCGGTCATCCTGATCTCGTTTCTGATGCTGACCCAACCGGATTTCTACACCAGCAAGTTCGACGATCCGATATTCTGGCCGGTGGTGGGTATTGTGATGGTGTTCTACTTCATCGGACAGTTTATTATCCACAAGATGGTCAATTTCAAGTACTGATCCGGTCATGCCTTCCATCGCCACACTCGCTCTGGATATTGCCGCCTTCGCCGCCATGGCGCTGATCGTGTTCGTGGTCGGTCGCCGCATCGAAGCGACCTTGAGCGTCCGGCGCCGCCTCCGCGGCGACGCGCCGCAGACGGCTATGGCCGGTTCCACCGGAACGCTGTTGCGCTCCAACACGCCGCGCAACCCGATCCTGGCCTGGGTGCAGCAGTCGACCTTGAAGGATCCGGAAGAGCGCCGCGGCCTGCGGCGGGATCTGGCCCGCGCAGGGTTCGAGAGCCAGGCGGCGCCGGCGATCTATGTGGTCGTGCGCTTCTGCCTGGCGGTCGGACTGCCGGTCGGCTTCCTGTTCGCCCAGAAATTTCTCGACAAGCCAATGACCGGCCTCACTCTGATCCTGTTTCCTCTGGCGTTGGCCGGGCTCGGTCTGATGGCGCCTCGGGCGTTCATCGACAATCGCGCCGGCGCGCGACGCAGACAGCTCGAAAATGAGTTTCCTGATGCGCTCGACTTGATGGTCGTTTGCGTCGAGTCCGGCCTGGGCCTCGAGGGCGCGCTGCTGCGCGTGGGCAATGAGACCGATCGCTCGCACCCACGCACCGCACACGAGTTCAACCTGGTTTCGCAGGAGTTGCGCGCTGGTCGGACCCGCGCCGAGGCGCTGCGGAATCTGGCGGAGCGGGCCCAGGTCGAAATGGTCAAATCGTTCGTCGCCCTTCTTATCCAAACCGATCAGCTCGGCGGCTCGGTAGCCCTCACCCTGCGCACCTATTCGTCCGAGATGCGCCAGCACCGCATGCTCAAGGCCGAGGAGAAAGCGATGCGGCTGCCGGTGCTTCTGACCATACCTCTGGTCGGATTCATTCTGCCGGTGATCTTCACCTCGGTGTTGCTGCCGGCCGTCATCTCGGCCATCCGCCAGTTCCTGCCGGCCATGGGCGGCAAATGATGGGCGCGCGGCGCATGCGGTGCGGCCTGCCTCTTCTGGCGACGCTGGCGGTGGTGGTCCTCGGCCTCGTCGGCTGTTCGCATCCGCCGAAGTTCCTGCATTGGGCGAAGGCAACCCCAGTCAAGGTCGATCTGCCGTCGCTTGATCCCAATGGGGCCGAAAACCGGCTCTACGCCCGCGGCGCGCGGGCCATCGAGGATCGCGACTATGGAGAGGCGCTGGAGGTGCTGCAGTACGCCCTCTCCGCCCGGTCGGGCGACCCGCGCGTGCTCACGGCGATGGCCGTGGTCTACGACAAGCTCGGCCGCTTCGATCTGAGCGACCGCTACTACGCTCTGGCCGAAAAAGCGGACCCTGGATCGCGCGTGGTGGCCATGGATCGGCGCTATTCGCTGCTTCTGCGCCAGCATACGCCGGGCGAAGACGCGGCCGACACAGTGCGGCTGGCAGCTGTCACCGCTCCCGAGTTCGCGCGGACGGCGCTTCAGGCGCGCGCCACCGACGACGATGCGCTCTACGCGCGGGCGGTGGGCGCGATCCAGCAGGGCGAACTGGGCGCCGCGCTCGGCATGCTGCAGCTGGCCCGTTCAACCCGCCCCGCCGATCCGCGCGTCCTGAGCGCCCTGGGCGTGATCTACGACCGGCTCGGGCGCTTCGACCTCAGCCAACGTTGTTACGATCTGGCCGAACAGGCCGATCCGGGCTCCAAGGTGGTGGCCATCGACCGCCGCTACTCGCGCCTCCTGGCGCAGCACGGCGGCTCCGCCGAGGCGGGCAAGGTGACGCTGCTGACGGATGCCCGAGGCGCCAGGCCCCGACCCGTCATTGTGGAAGGACACCAGGGATGAAGACCGCCACATTGATCCTCGCCGTTTGCCTCGCCGTCCCGGCGCTCGGCCGGGCAAACGGCCTCTTCGACCACCTCCCAGCGCTTGGCCGCCCCAAGCCCGCCGCCGCTCCGGCGACCCAGACGGGCGCCCTGGCCGCTAGGATCAGCCAAGCCATCGACGAACGCCGCTATGTGGATGCCGGCACCCTGCTCGATCAGGCGGTGGTGGCCGACGTGAAGGCGCCCGAACTCACGGTCCTGAGGGGCGAGCTCCTGCTGGCGCGCGGCCGTTTCGCCGAGGCGCTGGACGTCTTCCGGTCCGTCGCCACGGAGCCGGCGCAGAAGGCGAGGGCCCTGGAGGGCGAGGGGCTGGCGTTCTCCCTGCTGGGCCGCTCGGCCGACGCCCTGGCCAGCCTCACCGCCGCGACCGCCCTGGACAAGACCGCCTGGCGCGCCTGGAACGGCCTCGGCCGCGAATACGACCTTCGCGGAGATTGGGCGAGGGCGAAATCCGCCTACGCCTCCGCCATGGCCGCGCCCGGCGCGAACCTCGCCATCGTGCTCAACAACCGCGGCTATTCCCAGCTGCTGCAACACAAGAACGACCTGGCGAGCGCCGACTTCGTCGCCGCCTTGGATCGTGACCCGACCCTCAACGCCGCCCGCACCAACCTGCGCATTACCCTGGCGATGGAGGGGGCCTATGAGCGCGCCTCGGTGGTCGGCGTTGGCGACGACCGCGCCGCGGTGCTCAACAACGTCGGCCTCACCGCAGCCATGCGCGGCGACTATCTGGAGGCCGACAGGCTGCTCAACCAGGCGATGGCCGCCAAGGGGCAGTTTTACGGCCGTGCGTCCGAGAACCTGCAACTTTCGCGCGACCTCGCAAGCCGCGCGGACGCGGCGCCGCGAGTCACCAATGCCGCTCGCTGACGCTGGCCGGTTTGCCATCGCGGCGGTCTTCACCGCCATACTGACCTGGGCCGCCGTCAGCGACATCCGCGTCCGCAAGATCCCGAACTGGACGGTGCTCGCCCTGCTCGGCCTGTTCGGGCCCTGGGTGCTGGCCGAAGGCGTGGGCGCCTGGGCGCTCTGGGCCCTGGCCGCCGGCGCGATCGCCCTGGTCGTCAGCATCGGCCTCTATGCGGCAGGCATGGTCGGCGCCGGCGATTCCAAACTGGTCGCCGCCGTCGCTCTGTTCGCGGGCCTCGCCCACCTGCCTTTGCTGGCGCTCGGCACCGCGCTGACAGGGGGCCTGATCGCCGGGGCGATCATGGTCATGCGGCCGCGTCGCGCCCTGGTCATGTTCACCCTGCGCGGCAAGGGCGATTTTGGCCGCGGCATTCCCTACGGCGTGGCGATCGCGATCGCCGGGGCCGGCGTCGTCTGGGGCGAGCTTCTGCGCCTGCCTCTACCCTACGTCGCGACCTCGTGACCGCGGCCTTCGACCTCAGCGGTCGCGTCGCCCTGATCACTGGCGCGTCCTCGGGTCTGGGTCGCCGCTTCGCCCTGGTCCTGGCCGCCGCCGGGGCCAAGGTGGCCCTCGCCGCCCGGCGGGTCGACCGCCTTGAGGCCCTGGCCGCCGAGATCACGGCGTCCGGCGGCCAGGCGACCGCCATCGGTGTGGACGTCACCGACGAGGCGTCGGTCATCGCCGGCTTCGACCACGCTCAGGCCGCCTTGGGCCCGGTTGATACGGTGTTCGCCAACGCCGGCATGAACAGCCGCGGACTGGCCACCGAAGTCGGCGCCGACGAGTTCGATGCGGTCATGGCCATCAATGTGCGTGGTGTCTTCCTCACCGCCCGCGAGGGCGCCCGGCGGATGATCGCCGCCGGTTCGCGCGAGAGCGGGCGTGGCCGGATCGTCCTGGTGGCCTCGATCGGGGCGATTAAGGTTCTGCCCGGACTGACCGCCTATTGCGCCTCCAAGGCGGCGGTGGCGATGATGGGGCGGAGCCTGGCGCGCGAGTGGGCCAACCGAGGCATCAACGTGAATGTCGTCTGTCCAGGCTACGTCGAGACCGAGTTGAATGCCGACTGGTTCGCCGAGGACGGCGGCAGGAAGCAGGTGGCCGGCTTCCCGCGCCGACGGCTGATGGTCGAGGAGGATCTGGACGCCATGGCCCTATACTTGGCCTCCGATGCGGCCCGCGCCATCACCGGCGCCGTCTTCACCCTGGACGACGGCCAGACTCTATAGGCGATCGCCGGCCGGCCACTTGTTTCGCGTGGAGGCGGCGCCCGATGCTTGCGGCTCGAGCCTCCTCGAGCATCATTCGCGCCGCCTTCTCGGCGATCATCAGGGTCGGCGAGTTGGTGTTGCCGGAGGTTATGGCCGGCATCACCGAGGCGTCGGCGATGCGCAGGCCGGCGACGCCGCGCACTCGCAGGCGCGCGTCGACCACGGCCATCGGATCGCTCGCCGGTCCCATGGCGGCCGTACCTACGGGATGGAAGATCGTCGTGCCCAGCGCGCGCGCCGCCGCCAGCAGGTCGGCGTCCGACTCCGCGGCTGCGCCGGGTCGCAATTCCGTGGCCGCCAGTCGCCGCAGCGGCGGCCGCTCGATGATCCGGCGGACCAGGCGCAGCGATTCCACCGCCACGCGCTCGTCGGCCTGGGTGGCGAGATAGTTGGGCTGGATGCGCGGCGAGGTGCGCGGGTCCGGGCTGGCGGCGTGGATGGCGCCGCGGCTGGTCGGGCGCAGATTGCAGACGCTGACGGTGATCGCGCCAAAGGCGTGCAGCGGCTCGCCGAAGCGGTCGAGCGACAGTGGCTGGACGTGGAACTGCAGATCGGGCGTTGCCTGGCTGGCCGACGAGCGGGCGAAGGCCCCCAGCTGCGACGGCGCCATGGTCATCGGACCCCGGCGCAGCAATGCGTATTCCAGCGCCATCAGCGGCCGGCGCCAGACCTGGGCGTACAGGCGGTTGAGGGTCGGCGCGCCCTCTACGGTATAGATCGGACGAATCTGCAGGTGATCCTGCAGGTTCTCGCCGACGCCCGGCAGGTGGCGGATGCAAGCGACACCCATCGAAGCGAGGCGCGCCCCGTCGCCGATCCCCGAGAGTTCCAGGATCTGGGGCGTGCCGACTGCCCCTGCGGCTAGGACCACCTCGCCGTCGACGCGGGCTTCGCACGCCTCGCCACCCCGATCATAGGCGACCCCGACCGCGCGGCCGCTCTCGATCAGCATGCGGGTGACATGCGCGCCGGTTTCCAGCCGCAGATTGGGGCGCCCGAGCGCCGGCTTCAGGAACCCGCGCGCCGCGCTCCAGCGCCGACCGGCCTTCTGGTTGACCTGGAAATAGCCGACGCCGAAGTTGTCGCCGGTGTTGAAATCGGCCACCGGCGGTATCCCCTCCAGCGCCGCCGCCTGCGCGAACGCGTCCAGCACCGCCCAGCGCATCCGGGGGCGCTCCACGCGCCAGGCCCCGCCGCTCGCATGATGCGGCGCGCCGCGGTCGATGTGATCCTCGTGCGCCAGAAAGAGCGGCAGCACGTCGTCCCAGCCCCAGCCCGCGAGGCCGCGGTCGCGCCAGCCGTCGTAGTCCGCCGCCTGGCCGCGCATATAGATCATGGCGTTGATGGCCGAGCTGCCGCCGATCACCTTGCCGCGCGGATAGGCCAGCCGGCGTCCGCCCAGGCCCGGGATCGGATCGGTCTCGAACATCCAGTCGGCGCGCGGATGGCCGATAGCGAAGAGATATCCCACCGGGATGTGAAACCAGATCCAGTCGTCGCGACCGCCGGCCTCCAGCAGCAGCACGCGGCGGCGCGGATCGGCGGACAGGCGTTCGGCCAGCAGGCAGCCGGCCGAGCCCGCCCCGATGATGATGTAGTCGAAGCGCTCGCCCGCCCCGAGGCTCAAACTAGAGACCGGCGATCAGGCCCGCGAAGGCGATTGTCGTGCGGTCCTCGAGATGGCTCTGTTGCAAGAAATTCACCGAGCCAAGCACGGTCCTGACCGCGATTGAGTTCAGGCGGTGTAAACGCCGAACTGCCTTTCGATCAGACGTACTTCTCCCATGATGCCGCCGCCATACTGCCAGAGCGCGGCTTGGCCCTTGTGTAGGGCGCGCATGACCTCGAAGCCCTTGATCGTGGCGTAGGCGGTCTTCAGCGATTTGAACCCGCGAACCGGGCGGATCAGCTGTTTCAGCTTGCCGTGATCGGCCTCGATGACGTTGTTGACGTATTTGACTTGGCGGTGCTCGGTGTCCGCGGCACATTTGCCCTCGGCCTTCAGCTCGCGAATGGCGATGGCGTAGGTCGGGGCCTTGTCGGTGTTGATCTTCAGCGGCTTCTCCCAGTCCTTGAGACCGCGCAGGGCCTTGCCGAGAAAGCGCTTGGCCGCCTTGGCATTGCGTGTTGGGGACAGGTAAAAATCGATCGTGTCACCGTCCTTGTCGACGGCGCGGTATAAGTACGTCCACTGCCCCTTGACCTTGACGTAGGTCTCGTCGACCCGCCAGCTCCTGTCGATCGACGGGCGCTTCCAGTACCACCGCAGCCGCTTCTCCATTTCCGGGGCGTAGTGCTGGACCCAGCGGTAGAGCGTCGTGTGGTCGACATCGACGCCGCGCTCCTCGAGCATCTCCTCCAGATTGCGGTAGCTAATCCCGTATTTGCAGTACCAACGGACCGCCCACAGGATCACCTCACCGCGAAAATGACGCCATTTGAAATCGCCCACACCAGCTCCCCGTTCACATCAAGCGATGCAGATCAAAGACACCGCAGGTTTTTGCAACAGAGCCCTCGAGATAGGGTCCGATCACCTGCAGGCCGATGGGCATGCCGCCACTATCGGCCCCGACCGGGACGGCGGTGGCTGGCAGATTGGCCAGCAGGGCGATGCCGGGCCAGGCGATCTGATCTCCGAACGGAACCTGCCGGCCATCCACGACCAGATGGCGCTTTTGCCAGTCCGGTTCGTCGTCGTGCGGAAAGGCGGTGACGCCCAGCACCGGCGCCAGAACCACATCGAAAGCCTCGAACAGGGTCGCCCAGCGTCGGCGGATGGCCAGTTGTGCGTCCAGGGCGTCCAGCCAGGCGTGGGCGGAGATCACGTTCGGCGGGGCGGTCGGGCCGCGCCAAAGCGCGGTCATCAGCAGGGTGATGTAGGTGCGATGCGACGCCTCGAGGTCGGGCAGCAGAGCGCTGCGCCGGCTCACCCGCGCTCCGGCCGCCTCCAGGGCGCCACCGACCTTTTCGATCGCCGCGAGGATGTCGGCCTCGACCGGCGCCTGGGGATGATGTTCCAGGATCAACACCCGGTAGTCCGCCAGGGCGGCGTGACGCGGCGGCGGCAGGTGCGCCCGGTAGCCCTTGGCCTCGTCGCCCTCCGGCCCGGCCAGCACGCCCAGCGCCAGGGCGAGGTCTTCGGCGCTCCGGGCCATCGGGCCGACGACGCCCAGCACCGGCGCCACGCCATCGACGCCCGGCGGTTCGTGCCCGCGGTTGGGTACCAGCCCATAGCTCGGCTTGTGACCGAACACGCCGCAGAAGTGCGAGGGCACTCGGATCGAGCCGCCGATGTCGGAGCCCAGTTCGAGCGGAATCATGCCGGCGGCCAGGGCCGCGGCGCTGCCGCCCGACGATCCGCCCGGTGTGCGGCCGGCGTCCAGCGGGTGATTGGAGCGGCCATAGACCGGATTGGCGCTTTGCCAGTCGGCCAGCATCGGCGGCACATTGGTCTTGCCCACGATCACCGCTCCAGCCCCCTTCAGGCGCGCCACCGCCACGGAGTCGGTCGGGGCGATCCAGTCGCGATGGGCCTCCAGGCCCCAGGTGGTCGGCAGGCCGGCGACGTTGTGCGCCTCCTTGACGGTCATCGGCACGCCCAGCAGGGGCCGCCGCTCGCCCCGCGCCAGCGCGGCGTCGGCCAGCGCGGCGGCATCGCGCGCCCGGTCGAAATCGCGCACCACCACAGCATTGATCGGCGGGTCCAGCCGTTCGATGCGCGCGATCGCCGCCTCGCACAGTTCGGCCGCGCTCACCGTCCGGCTGGCCAAGGAGGAGGCCAGCTCCGACGCCGAGGAGGTCGCATAGTCGTCGTCGTTCATGGGCTTCGCCGTCCCGCGGTCGCTCCCTGGCGATCCTGTCGCCACGTTTCGTAGACAACGAAGCGGCCGGCGTCGAGGCGGTGGAAGTACAGCCGCCGGCCGTCGCCCGACAGGCTGGGCGCCTCCACGAAGCCGCTCGCCGCCCCGACCAGCGTCGGTCGGCCGAACGGCTCGGTCCGGGACGTCCGGGCCGAGCGGAAGATGCGCGGCCCGGCCGCCGGCCGGGCGGGATCGGGGCCGGTGAAGAACAGCTCCAGCCCGTCGGCCGAGACGCAGGGCGCATAGGCCGGCCCGTGCGCGAGGACGGCCGCCAGCAGCCGGTCGCTGTCCGTATCTCGCACGAACACGGCCCCGCGCCGGCGGGCGATCCACAGCCGCGCGCCTCTGGGGTGGGGCCCGGGTCCGCTGAAGTCGCCCTCGGCGAAATAGAGGGTGTCGCCGTCGGCGCTGATCTCGGCGTCGAAGTCCACCAGTCCGGGCTTCATCGCCGATACGCCCGGCACAACCTCGACGTCGGTGGCCGCGCCGGCGTCAAAGCGGGCCCGATAGATGGTCGACAGCGTCCGCCCATAGCTTCGTGGCGAGACGAAATAGAGCCGTCCAGAACTATCGAGGCTCGGCACGCCGTCGAGGTCCGGCGAGTTCGCGCCCCTGATCGGGCCTCGGAAGGCGAAGGTCAGGTCGTCCACCCGTTCGGCCCAGAAGAGGTTGGTCTTGTCGGGCGGATCGTTGCGGTTGTTGAACAGCAGAATGCGACCGTCCCTCGTGATGAACGGCTCCATCGCGTCTCCCGCGTAGCCTGTCAGCGATACGCGGTGGGCCGGATGGAACGCATTCGGCTCGGCCGCCCGAGCCGGCTGGGCGGACCGGGCGAGAGCCAGCGCCAGCGCCAGGGCGGCCCGGCCGGAGCCGCTCATCAGGGCGTTGCGGGCGCGGCCTTTCGCCCATGCTCCACAAACCAAGCTATCAGCCACCACAGCACCGCCCAGGCGCCGCCCAGCGCCCAGCCGGCGACCACGTCCGTGGGCCAGTGCACACCCAGATAGACCCGGCTCGCCCCCACCAGCAGGGTCAGCAGCAATCCCGTCGTCAGCGCATAGACCCGTACGCGCCGCGCCTGCGAAAAGTGGGCCAGCAGGGCCGCCAGGCTCAGAAACACGATCGCCGAGAGCATGGCGTGTCCGCTCGGAAAACTGCCGTTTCCGACCTCGACCGCGTGCATCGCCAGCGGCGGCCGCTCGCGCCCGAACACCCGCTTGAGGATGTCGACCATGGCCAGGCCGCTGCCGGAGGCGGCCAGGAGCAGCAGCGCCTCGCGCCCGCGCCGCTGAGCAAGGTAGAGGCCCGCCACCGTCACGACGATCACCACCAACACAACGATCGAACCCAGGGAGGTCAGGTCGACGGCGGCAAGGCGCAGCCAATGCGGGCCGATCGGCCGGGTGATATCGCCCGGCTGGCGCAGCATCAGCATCAGGCCTTCGTCGAAGCCCTTGGTGTGGCCGTCGGTCACCTCGTCGGCCAAGCCGAGGAAGCCCAGCAGCGCGGCCGCCGCGACCATCAGCGCCGCCAGCAGGCCGATTTCGCGCCGCGCGCTCTGCACGGCGCCCGAGGGTTCGGGTGTAGATATCAAGGTCTTCCTTTCGTTCGCCGGCTTTAAAGCCCGGGGTAAAAGACGCATATGCCGCTGATGTCCACCAGCCCCCGTGATCCGCTTTGGCGCGCCGCGCTGCGTGGCCTGAGGGGGTTTTGTCCGCGCTGCGGCGTCGGGCGCATCTTCTTCCGTTATCTGAAGGTCTCGCCGGCCTGCCCGGATTGCGGGCTGGAGCTCGGCCGCTATCCTGCCGACGACGGCCCGGCCTATTTCACCATCCTGCTGGTCGGACACCTCGTGGTCGCACCGCTGCTGCTCTTTCCGTTCATCTGGAAGACGCCTGCTATGGTCATCGTGCCGGCCGTGCTGATCCCCCTGGCCACCCTCACCTTGTTGGTTCTGCCGCGCGTCAAGGGCGCCGTCATCGGCCTGCTCTACGCCCAGGAGGCGGGCCGGGGCCGAGTCGCGTCGCCGGCCGCCGCGAGGCGAGCGCCGCCCTGACGCCCCTCGCCCGCGCCAAGGCCATCCTCGGCGGGTCCGCCGGCAACCTCGTCGAATGGTACGACTGGTTCGCCTACGCCTCGTTCTCGCTCTACTTCGCCAAGGTGTTCTTTCCCAAGGGCGACCAGACGGCCCAGCTGCTGCAGACCGCCGCGGTGTTCGCGGTGGGGTTCTTCGCCCGGCCCGTGGGCGCGTGGATCATGGGCGTCTACGCCGATCGCGCCGGCCGCAAGCGGGCCCTGGTGGCCTCGGTTGGCCTGATGTGCCTGGGCTCGCTGATGGTGGCGGTGGTTCCGGGCTACCGCTCCATCGGCGCGGCCGCGCCGGCGGTCCTCACCCTGGCGCGCCTGATCCAGGGCCTCAGCGTCGGCGGCGAATACGGCGCCAGCGCCACTTACATGTCGGAAATGGCCGGCAAGGCGCGGCGCGGCCTGTGGTCGTCGTTCCAGTTCGCCACAATCATCGGCGGCCAGCTCACCGCCCTGGCGGTGCTGATCCTGCTTCAGCACACGCTCACGCCGGCCCAGCTGGGCGCCTGGGGCTGGCGCATCCCCTTCGCCATCGGCGCGGTTCTGGCGTTGGTGGTGTTCTGGATCCAGAGCGGGCTGGAGGAGACCGCCTCGTTCGTGGCGACAGAGGCGCGGCAACGAAGCCGATCGCTCACCCTCCGCCTGCTGCGCGACCATCCGCGCGAGACGGCCACGGTGTTCGTCCTGAGTTCGGCCGGCGGCCTGACCTTCTACTGCTTCACCACCTACATGCAGAAGTTCCTGACCAACACCGCCCATTTCAGCCGCGACGCCGCCACCGGCGTCAGCGCCGTCTCCCTCGTCGTCTACCTCGCGCTGATTCCCCTCTACGGCTGGCTGGGCGACCGGGTCGGCCGACGGCCTCTGCTGGTCGCCTCGTTCGGCCTCGGGGCGCTCGCCGCGTGGCCGATCATGAGCGCCATAGCCCGGGCGACGGATATCGGTTCGGCCCTGGCGCTGGTGTGCCTGGCGATCGTGCTGCTGGCCGCCTATTCGGCCGTCAACGCGGTGGTCAAGGCGGAGCTCTACCCGGGCCACCTGCGCGCCCTGGGCGTCGCTCTGCCCTATGCCGTGGGCAACGCCGTGTTCGGCGGCACGGCCGAATATGTGGCCCTGGCGTTCAAACAGGCCGGACGCGAGAGCGCCTTCTACATCTATGTCGCCATCGTCGAGGCGGCCGCCTGCGCCGCAGCCCTCCTCATGCGCGACACCCAGGCGCACAGCCTGATCGCCGAAGACTAAGCCAGCCCCAACTCTGCGCGTTGCTTGCGGGTCAGCTTGGCGGCCACCAGGGCGTGGGCGCTGGCGAGCCAATCGGCCATCTCCGCCGCCTCCAGATCCGCCAGGTCGTCGAACCGCACCCATTTGGCCCGCGCCAGATACGGCGCCGGCCGCGCCCGGCCGGTCTCGGTCAGGGCTTCGAAGGCGATGTCGCTGACCTTGAACGATCAGCCGCCGGAGGGTCCGGTCACGGCGAACATGCGTCCGCCGACCTTATAGACCTCGTCGTCGCCCCAGGGCCTGTCCATGGTGGCGCTGGGCAGGGCCCGGCAGGCCGCGTCGAATTCCGCCCGCGTCAAGCCGCGACGCCCACCCCGATCGGGCAGACCACGCCGGTGCCGCCGAGGCCGCAATAGCCGCCTGGATTCTTGGCCAGATACTGCTGGTGATAGCCCTCGGCGAAATAGAATTCGCCCGCCGGGGCGATCTCGCTGGTGATCGTGCCGCGCCCGGCCGCGGTCAGCGCCTTCTGATAGGCGGCGCGGGAAGCGTCCGCCGCCGCCGCCTGGGCCGGCGAGCCGGTGTAAATACCGGAGCGGTACTGGCTGCCCACGTCGTTGCCCTGGCGCATGCCCTGGGTCGGATCGTGTCCCTCCCAGAACAGCTTCAGCAGAGCCTCGTAGGGAACCACCTTCGGATCGAAAACCACCCGCACCCCCTCGGTGTGGCCGGTCCGGCCGCTGCAGGTCTCCTCATAAGTGGGATTGGGCGTCGCGCCGCCGATGTAGCCCACCGCCGTCACCCACACGCCCGGCGTCTGCCAGAACTTGCGTTCCACGCCCCAGAAACACCCCATGGCGAAGTGCGCCACCTCGAGGCCTTCGGGATAGGGGCCCTTCAGCGGCCGCTGGTTGATGAACGAGACCTCGGCGGTCGGGATCGGATCGGCGCGGCCCTTGAGCTGGCGATCGCCGCCGATCATCTCGGCGGCCTTGGAGAAGAGAGACATTGGGGAAGCCCTCGTTGCATACGCGTGCGGCAGAGATAGGCGCGCGACCGTGCGATTTCTACGTCTGCTTGTGGCCGGCGACCCGGTGCGTTAATGCCGCGCCTTCGCGGGTGAGGTGGCCGAGTGGTTGAAGGCGCACGCTTGGAAAGCGTGTTTACGGGAAACCGTAACGAGGGTTCGAATCCCTCTCTCACCGCCACGCACCGGTCGAACCCGTCTCTCTCTGCTCGCCGTTGACGCAAGTCTCGGAGTTCGCGCGCCTATTGACGCTCAAACCCTTCCTCGGCCGCCGACAAACCCACCGACTACGTCGACCACGACCCCGATCTCGCCGCCCAGTCTCCGCGCGACCGTGATCAGGGTGAGTTTCCCTGTTATTGGGCCGGAACAGGGACTTCAGAGATTTTCCGAGCTCACCAAAAGCCTCAGCAATCGATCCAGGAAGCCAGGAAATAGCGTCTCTACAGTGGGTTACGTCTTCCTGGTGGACTCCTGTCCGCTCAAAAGAACAGGGATTTCGATGTTGGCATAACAGCGATCCCGGATTCTCGAACAGCGAACTCGCCTCTCTGGAACAGCGAAACGGCGCCGGACCAACAGGGATCTTTAATTTCGGGTAGCGCTCTTTGGGCGCTGAAAGAGCAGCCGCTGCTCCGCCCATGCCAAGGGCAGCGGCTGGAAGAAGAGTCGATCCAGGGAGATGGCGTCGCCCTGGCGGCCGTCGAGTATACGCTGCTGTAAATCCGGTGCGAGGTAGGCCAGACGAACCACCTTGCGCTGATATGGATTTGCCGGAACTTTAGCCGATAGAGTGTCGAGCGAGCCGTCAATGGCGCGCCAGCCAAGTTGTCCCGCGACCTTGTGAGCGAGCCGAAGCGCGCGGATGAGAGACGGGTCGCGCCGCGCGACAGTGGGCTCGCCCGGCGTGCCGGGCAGGATCCAGCTGCGCCCGCCGCGTTGGCGGCAGGCGATCGCGAGGGTTACGATCGCGCGGGAATCATCATCGACGCATGGCTCGGCCCCTTCGAGGGCGACTTTCGTCAGGGCGGAGCGGCGTAGCTCTACCCGTACGCTTTCCGCCTCGATCTCGATGCGGTGAACAGATGGAAGGAGTTCCAGCAGGCTGGCGTCGGCAGGCATGCGCATCCGCGAGGTCATCTCGTCACGCAGCAGGCGCTCGATCTCAACAGCGGCGACGCGGCGAACGGCGTTTGGGGTCGGCGGCGCCTGGCGCCCCTGCTGCAGCGGCGCCGACACGTAGTAGCGATGAACGCGGCTCGAGCGGCCGTGGGTGAAGGTTGGGCTCATCGGCGCGCCGTCGACGTCGAACAGCAGCCCGCGCAGGGGCGCGGTCATCACCTGTCGGGAACGGCGGGCCCCGCATTGTTCAGCGAGCCGCGCCTGAACGCGGTCGAATATATCGGCGTCGACGATCGGCGGATGGGCGCCGGCATAGGTTCGTTTCCCGTGCGGGATCTCGCCAAGGTAGAGGCGGTTCTTGAGCAGGTGGTAGAGGGCGCCGCGATTGATCCGGCAGCCGCCAACAGCGCGGCCCTTGGCGCTGGTCCATGCCTTTGAGCGGATACCCGCGTGATCGAGGTGGGTCTCGACGGCGCTGACGCAACCGTGGTCAAGGTAGGCGGCGAAGATCATTCGCACCTGTTCCGCTTCGGTCTCATTGACCACCAAGGCGCGGGTGGCCGGATCGGTGGGGGGATCGTATCCCAGCGGCGGCACGCCTCCCATCCACATGCCCTTGGCCTTGGAGGCGGCGATCTTGTCGCGGATGCGCTCGCCGGTCACCTCCCGCTCGAACTGGGCGAAGGAGAGCAGCATGTTGAGGGTGAGACGTCCCATGCTGGTCGTGGTGTTGAACGCCTGGGTCACCGAGACGAACGACGCCCCCGCCGCATCCAGGCGCTCGACGATCTTGGCGAAGTCGGCGAGCGAGCGGGTCAGACGATCGACCTTGTAGACCACGACGGTGCGCACCCGACCCGCATCGATGTCGGCCAGCAGCCGCTTGAGGGCCGGTCGATCCATCGTCCCGCCGGAGAAGCCGCCATCGTCGTAGTGGGTGGGCAGCGCCCGCCAGCCCTCCGATTTCTGGCTGACGATGTAGGCTTCGCAGGCCTCGCGCTGGGCGTCGAGGCTGTTGAAGGCCTGATCGAGGCCCTCCTCGCTGCTCTTGCGGGTGTAGATGGCGCAGGCGACCGCTACCGGCTTGGGCGCGCTCACCTGGCGCCCTCAGTGCGCAGGCCGAAGAACCTCGGGCCGTTCCAACGCGTGCCGGTGATCGTGCGGGCGACCTGGGAGAGGCTGCGGTGTCGCTGACCGCGGTGGAGGAAGGCGCCGGCTTCCTCCACCGTGACTTCGTGGCGAATACCCTGCCACTCGCGGACGAGCACGGTTCCAGGACCTGCCGCCGGTTCCGACGTCGCCCGCGTCGAGGGCGGACGGCGGAGAGCCCGGCGCGTCTCCGCACCGAGCCCTCCTTCAACCTCCGCCTGGATGCGCCAAGCCAGGATCATGGCCAGCAGTTCCGGCGAGCGGAGCGCGGGCGGCGGTCCGAAGCGCGCGCGCCACGCGGCGCGGAGGGGCTCCAGCCCCAGACCCTCCAGCGCCGCAACGCTGGCTTCCACGTCCTCACGCCCCTCAGCCATTGGCCGCTTCGGCAACGTCGCGGATGGCGTAGCGCGTGACGCCGTCGACTTTTGTCGTTGCGACGTTCAGGTCCGTCTGTTTCTTCGGTGTGCCTGAGATGAAGCCGCGCACCGAGTGGACCTGCCACCCGACCGCGGCGGCCAGTTCCTGCGCGCTCGCCCCACCCTCGGCGCGCATCATTTCGATGAGGACACTGGCGCGGGTGGGGCGCTTCGGATCGGCCGGAGCGGCGACGCCGGGCGCATTGGGCGCTTTCGCCCGGATAGCGCGAGGCTTGCGCGAGCCGGCGCTGGCGGCAGCCGTGTTGCTGGTCTTGGGCATGATGTTCGTCCTTCTGTGTGGTGAGGACGGTCATCGCCCTCACCGAGCAGAGCCCGCGACGGGCGGGCTGGACGGCCGCAGCAAGGGCTTGGCTGAGTCGGGAAGTCGAGCGCGATCAGGCGCTGTGTGCACCGGCTGAGTGTTATGTGTGGAGGCAGCGGGGGCGCGGCGCCGGACATCATCGACGTTCGTGCTATGTTCTGCTTCATGACAACGAATCTGCGAGTCGAGAACAAGACGCCCGCCGCCCTGCGTCCCTATGCGCGCAATGCCCGGCGCCACTCCCGCGCCCAGGTGCGCCAGATCGCCAACAGCATCGAGCGTTTCGGCTTCACCAACCCGGTGCTGATAAGCGACGACGGCGAGATCATCGCCGGCCACGGCCGTGTCGAGGCGGCCAAGCTTCTGGGGCTGGAGACGGTTCCGACCTTAAGGCTCTCCCATCTCAGCGAGACCGAACGGCGCGCCTATGTCCTGGCCGACAACAAGCTGGCTCTGAACGCAGGCTGGGACACCCAGATGCTGGCGATTGAGCTTCAGGGCCTGGTCGATCTGGACTTCGACGTCACCCTCGCCGGCTTCTCCCTCGCTGAGGTCGACCTCACCCTCGACGCCGCGCGCGACGGAGATCCCGGTGCGTCCAGCGGCCCGGAAGACGACATCCCTCCGATGCAGACAACCGCGGTCAGCCGTACGGGCGATCTCTGGGTTCTCGGCCGGCACCGGCTGCTCTGTGGCGACGCCCGCGAGCCGTCAGACTACAAGCGCCTGCTCGACGGCGCGAAGGTCGATCTGGTTTTCACCGATCCGCCCTACAACGTGCCGATCGACGGCCATGTCTGCGGCCTGGGCCGCATCCGCCATCGCGAGTTCGCCATGGGGGTGGGCGAGATGAGCGAGGACGCCTTCACCAGCTTCCTCGCCACAACCCTCGGCTCCGCCGCGGCCGTCTGCAAGGACGGCGCCATCGCGTACGTTTGCATGGACTGGCGACACCTGGGCGAGCTGCTCACCGCCGGTCGCAGCGCCTTCACCGAGTTCAAGAATCTCTGCGTGTGGAACAAGACCAACGGCGGCATGGGCGCCTTCTATCGCTCCAAGCATGAGCTGGTCGCGGTATTCAAGGTCGGCACGGCCACGCACACCAACACCTTTGGCCTGGGCGACACCGGGCGCTACCGCACCAACGTCTGGGACTATCCGGGCATCAGCAGTCTGGGCGCCGCGCGGGGCGAGGCCCTGGCCATGCATCCAACGGTGAAACCCACCGCGCTCGTCGCCGACGCCATCCGCGACTGCTCACGCCGGGGCGAGATCGTCCTGGACGCCTTCGGGGGCTCGGGCACGACGCTGATCGCCGCCGAGAGCTGTGGCCGCTCGGCGCGCCTGATCGAGTTCGATCCGCTCTACTGCGACGTGATCATTCGCCGCTACGAGCGTCTGACGGGCGCCGCCGCGAAGCTCGTGGCAAGTGACGAGACCTTTGAAACCGTCGCCGAAGCGCGGGGGCCATCGGCATGAGCGCCGAGGATGGGGCGCAGCCCAGTCGTTCGCTTGCGCCGGTCGGATACCGAAGCCCGCCGGCCCAGCATCGCTTCCAAAAGGGTGTCTCAGGCAATCCACGCGGGCGGCCGCGCAAGGAGCCCGGCGACGCGCATCGAAAGGCCAAGGTCACATTCGTCGAGGACCTCCTGATGGTCGAGGCGCTGCGTCTGATCCAGGTGCGCGAGAACGACCAGATTATCGAGATGCCGATGATCCAGGCCGTCATCCGCGGCATGGGCATCGCCGCGGTCAAGGGTAGTCATCGAGCTCAGATGGCGCTCACCCAGATGGTTCGGGCCACCCAGGACAAGCACCAGGCCGCGCGTCTCGACTTTTTCGAGACCTTCTCCAAATACAAGCAACACTGGCTGGACGAGTTCGAAGCCAGCGACCGCGCCGGGCGCCCACGGCCGATCCCGCTGCCCCACCCCGACGACATCGTTCTCAACTACAAGACGGGGACGGTGACATTTAATGGCCCCATCTCCCACGAGGAGAAGGCGCGATGGGATCAGATGCTGGAGATCCGGAAAAACAGCCTGGAAGACATCAAGGAAGGCGAACGGTTCTTGCGCAACCGTCCCGGCAAGCTGCGCGCGATCGCCGAAGCAGAGATCGCCCGCTCGCGCGAGTTGGCTGACATCGTCGGCGGCGTCATCCCGGACGAAGCCACCCGCCGCACTCCGGGGTTCGATCTGGAGACTTGGCGCGACAGGAACGGGACACTCGAGCGGATCAGGCGCGAGAAGAAGACGCGGGAGCGCGGGCGACCGTAAAGTCGGGCAGGGGATAAACGTCTGGGTCTGACTCTTCGCTGACCTTCGGAACGTCGGCTTGTCGGCGCAGCGGTCGAGTGTCTGTTGTCCCGTCGAAGGGGCGGGCTGTGCGCTGAGGCGCAGATTCGGGCCCAACGCGGGCTCAGTCCGGTGGTTCCGTGACGGCAGCCTGCCGCGAATCGAAAAGCACGACCTGGTCGTCCCCGTCCCACCAAGTCAACTTCCAGTGAGACACCCGGAGGACCTCGCGGGCGGTCGCCAGCTTTCCAGTCCGCAAATCAAACGGCTCAAGTCTTCCAGGCGGCCGCTTCAACAGGATACCGCGGCCGCCGTCGACGAATTCGACGAGCGCTCCGTTCGCCACGGGAGCCGCGCTGCGCATCGACAGCACCTCTTTCGCTGTGGTCTTCGAAGGCTCGATCACCAGGTCACCCGCGATCAAGCGCGCGCGGAAGTCTCCAATTGCTAGAGCGTCCCACTTCAATAGTTCCGGCAGCTCATAGCCGCTTGGATCCCCGAACTCGGCGAGGATAACCATGAGCACTTCATCAGGAGTGGAAAGCTGCATGGCGAGGTGATCACGCCCATTGCAATCGAATACGAACAGATCACCGTCCTTCACCTCCATCCGCCGGGTCGATTTCGCCGCCCACCTCGAGCGAAACTCCATTGGATTTCTCCTTTTGATTGACACATACGTCGGCCTATCGCGCGCGAGGGCTCACCTCATCGTGCTGGGGGATGCGCTTATGATGGCGTGGCTGCAGGGCCAGGAGAAATCGGGCGCGGCTTAGGTTTGCGGCGAATGTCATCACAAGTGCACACTTCTGTTGACCCGAACCCCCGGCGTTCCCCATGACTGGATGCGTGGGACAAAAGGTGATTCGGAATGAGCGATCTATTCCGCGTGCAGGTGCTTCTGCAGCAAGGGGAGGCGGACCGTTTCGAACGGTTTTGTCAGAACACAGGTCACAAGAAGTCGACCCTGATTGCTCGACTGATCCGGGAGCATCTGGACCGCGAAGAGTTCGAGACGCGTCCAATGCCCGTCGAGCGGAGGGCGGTCGGATGACCCTGAACGCAGAACAGGCTGTTCTCAGCAAGATCGCTCGCCTGCGCCACGGCGGGACGCCCCGCGTCCTCGATCTTTTCTCGGGCTGCGGCGGGCTCTCGCTCGGCTTCAAGGCTGCCGGCTTCGACATCGCGGCAGCCGTGGAGTTCGACCCCGACGCAGCCGCCTCTCACGGCGCCAACTTCCACCCCCGTGACCCGCGGCATGCCAAGGCTCGCGACATCACGAAGCTGACGCCAGAGGATCTGGTCGATGAACTTGAACTCGGCGACGTGGTCTCAGCTGTGGATATCATCGTCGGTGGTCCGCCGTGTCAGGCGTTTGCGCGAGTTGGTCGCTCGAAGCTTCGTGAGATCGATGCGCATCCGGAGGCCTTCAAGCACGATCCCCGGGCTAGGCTTTACCTCGAATACCTAAACTACGTTGAGGCGCTCAGGCCGCTGGCGCTTCTTATGGAGAACGTCCCGGACATCCTCAATCACGGAGGTCAGAACGTCGCTGAGGAGACGTGCGAGGTCCTTTGCGAGAAGGGCTATGTCGCTGGCTATACGCTGCTGAACGCATCCTACTTTGGCGTTCCTCAGATGCGCGAGCGGATGATCCTCGTCGCGTACCGGAAGGAGCTCGGTGTCGAGGTCAGTTTCCCGGCGCCTACGCACTACATGAAGCTTCCGCCGGGCTACGCTGGCAGTCGCCAAGTTGCGCTTAAGTTCCTCAGCGGTCTCAAGGCTGGCGAAGCGGTGAGCTACGTCGAGCCGCAGGTTGCGGAGCCGGCACTTCCGCCGGCCGTGACGGCGCAGGACGCCCTTATGGATCTGCCGCCGATCACCCTTCATCTGGAAGGCAGGCTGCGGCGTGGCGCCCGGCGCTTCGACGAAAAGATCGCATACGAGGAGGGGGGAGCCGAGAACGCCTACGGTCATCTGATGCGAACCTGGTCGGGTTTTGCGAACAGCGAAGGCCTCTACGACCACGTGATCCGCTACCTCCCTCGGGACTGGAAGCTGTTTTCGCGCCTGAACGCCGGAGATCAGTACCCCGAGGCCCATCGCCATGCGGTCACAATGTTCAACGAGGAGCTGGTCCGGCTCCGAAAGAAAGGAAAGCCCCCCGTTGAGGGGTCCGACGCCTGGAACGACCTTTGGGACAGTTTCGTGCCGCCCTATGACGTGGGCAAGTTCCCGAACAAGTGGCGGAAGATGGAGCCGAATCTGCCGGCTCGTACCCTGATGGCTCACCTGGGCAAGGACAGCTACAGCCACATCCACTACGACAGCGCTCAGGCGCGGACGATTTCAGTACGTGAGGCTGCGCGATTGCAGTCCTTCCCAGATGGCTTCATTTTTTCCGGAACCATGAACCCGGCCTTCAAACAGATCGGCAACGCCGTGCCGCCGCTTCTCGCCAAGGCGGTGGCGGTTGAAATGATGGCTACACTGCGGACTGCGCTCTTAAGGCGAGAGGCCGCAATCACTGCATCGGCCGAAGCCGTCTGACTGCGATCAAAGGGGCCGAATGTCGCGCTACAATCCACACCACGATAGCGCGCCAGTTTATGCGGCCGTCGAACATTGGCGGGACAGCTGTCTTCTCGATGAAGGCTCCGTTCTGTTTTCCGGACGTCCGATGTGGACGGGCTCGACGATCGCTCACTTGCGTGCGGCGTTCGTCGGCGCTGCCGACGAGGGCAACGACAGCTTCCTGGTCAAACTCCGGCGACAGCTGGAAGGCCAGCCTGATGACAGCAAGGCGCTGGCGGCCGAACTGCTTTGGATCCTGCTTCTCTTTCCCTCCAACATCGGCCCGGAAAAGAAGCGCGAGACCATCAACGAGATTCTGTCCTGGAGAGTTGACCAGACCCCTCCGGACCAGCAATGGCTGACCGATAGCGTACTAGGCGGCCTCGGCTCTGCAGGAACGGCTTTCAACACCCTCCGCCATCTGGAGTTTGGCTATCTTCTCGATCTGGTGACGCGTCTCAAAGAACTTGAGACTTCAGACCGGCAGACCGTTCTCAGAGAGCCCTGGGAATTTTCGAAGCTGCTGACCCAAGTGTCGGCCGACGGCAGGCGTCAGTTTGCGCACATCGTCGAACATCTCCTTTTCCCGGATACCTTTGAGCGGATCTCCAGCGGCGAGGACAAGCGCAAGGTCATTGTCGGGCTCGGCGGAGATCCTGCGCCAGTCGCAAAGCAGATGGATCGGGCGGCGCGTGACCGGCGTCTTTTCGAGATCCGGCAGACCATTCTGAACTCTAGAGGCGATGCTGACTTCGATTTTTATGAGGATGAGTTCACGTCCAAGTGGAAGCCCGGCGATACGACCGGGGGCGATCAGGCTGCTGCGTCGGCCGGTGTGGGCGTCAGTCCGCAGGTCAGGTCGGATAGGCCGATGACGTGTTTCTCCGACCGGCAGAAGCAGTTCAGGGCCGCAATTGAGAGCACTGCCGGATCGGATGCACGACTGGCCGAGAACTTCGGCTTCTCCAACAGTGCACGGGTGATCGAGGGCGGGCTCTTCGCCTGCACGAACAACCTGCAAAATTATTCGAAGAAGATCGCCGTGGATCCCGGCTCCGGCGCCGCGGCCTTCGTCTTCCTCTGCGTGCTCACGTTCCCACCCCATGATGAGGTCTACTTTGCGGTGACGGTGCGCTCCGAGTCCGCCGCCGTGAATGGCGGGCTGGTGGCGCTGCACAACGACGTCGTCGAGCGGAACGCGGCACTGAAGTCCGCGGGCAAAACCGAAGGCAGCATCAACAACAACGTCAAATTCTTCCTCACGGAGAAGGGCGAGCTCTACTTCGACAACGAGTTCATGGACTGCCTCGCGGGCGCGGAGCTGGATCCAGCCCGCCTCGCGAAAGTGGACGCGATTGAGTTCGCCATCTGGCCGCCGGCGGTGTCGGCGCGGCGCAGTCTGCTGGCGCGGGAGTTCGTGGGCTATCTTGGGCGTCTCGTGGGGCGTGACCGCGTCCACGAGCGCAAAATCTGGACGGCCGAGAATGGAGTCGGCCCGCTCATGCAGCGGATGCCGGCGACCCTCGATCCAGCTCAGCTCCGTGAAGGCATCGCAGCTCTTGGCGGCATTTATCCGCCAACCCTCGTTGACCGCTTCCACGCCGGCCTGAACCATCTCGCTCACAAGCATTTCGTGATCCTCTCCGGCCTCTCGGGCACGGGGAAGACTCTGCTCGCGCTGCAGTACGCCCTGACGGTCCACGGCTTCACCGCGATGGACGCCAACGATCCGTTGCTCTTCGTGTGCCCCGTGCGCCCCGAGTGGACCGACCCGTCCGGCCTGACGGGTTACGAAGACCGTCTCTCGGACCGGTACGTCGTGCCGCCCTTCCTTGAGGCGCTGCTGGTCGCGACCGCCAATCCGACATCGCCCGTGTTCGTCATCCTGGACGAAATGAACCTGGCTCGCGTGGAGTACTATTTCTCCGACGTGCTGAGCGCAGTCGAAAGCCGCCACGACCTGCAGCTCCACTCCAGCGGCGTGCCGATGGAAGGTAGCACTGGCGGCGAGGTCCCGGCCCATCTGAAGGTGCCGCAGAACCTCTTCCTGATCGGAACGATCAACGTCGACGAGACGACCAGCACGCTCAGCGACAAGGTCCTCGACCGTGCGGTGGTTATCGACATGTCAGAGGTGGACTTCGATGCGTTCTTCACAGGCCTCGGCGACCGGACAAGCGACCTCGCGGATTCGATCACCGCCTGTCAGCCCGTGCTCAGCACGATCAACACCCTGCTGATTCCGCATGGACTCGGATTTGGCTACCGGCTGGCGGAGGAGTTCGTCCGCTACCACGCGTTTGCCGTCGGTCCTTTGAAGCGACCCTCGACAGAGGTCATCGACGATCAGCTGATGCAGAAAGCGCTCGTGCGCCTGCGTGGCTCTGAGGCACAGCGCGAGCTCCTGGCTGCGCTGGCGAAGACCCTGGCGGGTTATCCCCGCGCCCTCGGAAGGGTCGAGCGGCTGTCGCGCGAGCTGGAAGAGTTCGGCGCGTTCCAGACGAGCCGGTGACCGCGGCCCTTCACATCTGGCCGGGCCGCGATCGCAACCGGGCCATCAGGGTCTGGCCCGACCCCGAGGAGGCCTCCGCGGGCCTGATCCAGGAGACGCAGGAGCACCTGTTCGTGCTCAGTGGCGCCCCCGGCGGATCCTTAGCCGATCTCCTCATCGACGAAGCGCCGCTGGAGGCTTTGCGGGCTCCGCGGCCCGATGAAGCCATGTGGAGGTGGTCGCCGGGTTTCCATGCTGGCTCGGTTGAGTGCCGTCTCAGGCTGCCCGGGATGGTCCATGACTTTGTCGTCGTCACGGATCCGGCTGAGCGTAAGCTGACCCGGGACGCCTTCGATCTGATGGTGCGCGAGATCCTGGAGGATACGTTCGCCCTCTTTGCGCTCAGTCCGTTCCGTAAAGGCGTCGCTCGCGGGGCGGGGCGACGGCCGCCACCGATCGCGAGGCTCGAATTCCTGCGCAGTCGGATCGCAGTGCTGAGCCAGACCATCAAGGCAATCGACGCGCGGCCACGCCGAATTCTGCGGTCTGAAGACGAGCTGACTCCGGCTTGGCGCGCCGCCCGGGCGACCGCGCCTGAGGTTCTGAAGTCCTTCAGATCCGGGAGGCTCGACCGGGAGACGGGACGCGCCCGGTTGCCCGCTGCGCTCAGGGGCCACCTGCCGGCGGTGATCCGACGGAAGGTGCGCACGTCCAGTCTCGACATTCCGGCCCACCGCCAGATGAAGGCGTCGCTCGAGGTCTGGGCCAGGTGGCTCGAGTCGGTCGCAGGTCTGCTGGCTTCCGCTGCGCCTGCCGACCCCGAGGATGGCCTGACGGGACGGCTCTGGGCCGCCCGCTCCCGGCGGATGGCGCGCCAGCTTCGCGGGCTGCTGGCGCTTCCGCTTTTTGGAGACGTCGGCAACGGTCCGCCGCGCCCGGACGCGACCCCGATCTGGCGAGGCGACCCCCAGTACCGGCGCTTCGCCGCCATCCACCGCGACATGTCCCGCGGGATCGCAAGTGTCTTCGGCGATTTCCTGCAGATGCCTCTGGCGAGGACCTTCGACCTCTACGAGCTCTGGGCCTATCTGCGCTTGGTCAAGGCCGCGGTGGACCTCTTCGGCGCAGATGAGGTCGACGTCACCGGGCTCTTCGACCAGGGAACGGGTGTGACCCTGGCGGCGGGGCAGGCGATCGTGCGCCTGCCTTCGGCGGGCTTTGCACTCTGCTTCCAGCGCCGCTATCGCGAGTACTGGATCGAGAAGGATGGGCGAGGCAGCTTCAGCCGCGAGATGCGCCCTGATGTGACGATCGAGGCGCTCGAAGGTGGACCGGAGCAGCTCATTGTTCTCGACGCTAAGTACCGCATCGGCGCTGGTCTCAACGAGGCCCTTGCCTCCGCGCACATGTACCGCGATGCCCTGGTGACGCCGGGAGACGAGGCCCCGATCCGCCGCATCGTCGGCGCGGCCTATCTTCTCAGCCCCGACAGGCATCTGCCGGGGGCGGACTGGAAGACCGCCTCCATGCCGGGCCGGCTTTTCCACCCGGCCTATCGCTCCGAGTTCCGGTTCGGGGCGGTGACCCTGGCGCCGGGGATGAGCGGAGCAGACATCCGGCTGGCGCTGGAGACGATCCTGGAGGATGCAGGGGGCGGGGTAGGGGAGCTGGCGCCATGAGATTCGCGGTCAAACGCCTGACGAAGACTGATCTGACGTTCTTCGAGCCCCAGTATCTTCGGCAGAACCGGCGATCCGGTCAGAAGTCGATCAACCTGAACCGCGACCCCTTCGTCGACCGCCTCTATCCCGATTTTCCTGAGCTCATCGCCGAACACGACGGTGAGCTGGAAGTACCCCTTCGCATCGCAGGGCCGGGCGCCGGTTACCCTGAGCTGCGCGTAACGCGAAAAATCTCGAAGGGGACCGGGTACAAGAACTATCGTCTGAACGGCGAGAACGTGCCCAATCCCGAAGGCTCGAATGATCGTTTCGACCGCTTGGAAATCGGCGACGTCGCGGTTTTTGCGTTTGAGGGCGCCGGCCAACCCACAAGGGTGCGCCTGTTCATCCTGTCGGCCGCCGAGCCGGAGGATGCAGCCGTACTGAAAGCGCTGATTCCTCCCGTTCGCCCGAGCATGGTGGCGATTAGCGCCAGCACCCTCGCCGCGGCGGTGACGCTGTCTCCGCCTGAACATCCGCTGCACAGTCTGTTTCTCGATCCGCAGGATGCGGCGGACCTGGAGCAGGCCGCGCTCGGAGACGCGGCGGCCACTAAAAGGCTGTTTCGCCGACCGGGGCGACGTCGGGTAACGGCCGAGCAGTTGGCAGCGGCAAGGAGCCGTGCCGAGGAGACTGGGCGGGACGGCGAACAGCTCATCTGGGACCACTTTGAGCGTGGCGGTCCGCGCATCGTGTCCTGGACCTGGAGTTCCGCTGAGAACGCCGTCAGCCCCTGGGACTTCGATCTGAAAAGCCCATCGGGTGACGTGCGGGTCGAAGTCAAGGCGACGCGAGGAGTTCACGGCGCCTCTTTCCACATCTCCATGGCCGAGATCGAGGCGGCCACCGAAGCGGTCCGCTACGACCTCTATCGGGTGAGCGGTCTTGGCGACGAAGGCGGGAGCCTTCGCGTAGCGGAGAACGTACGGGCCTTCGCCCAGGGGCTGATTGATGCCCTGGCGGGACTCCCGTCGGGCGTGCGGCCTGATGGCTTCACGGTCGACCCAGCTCTGCTAACCTGGTCTGAGCCAGTCTCCCTCAGCTGGCTCGACGCGGACGAGCCGTGACGGGCGGGCGACCCGCGCCGATGATCACCAGCGGAAAAGACCCGCTGACGGCTGAACAGCGCCGGCTCAACATGTCGCGGGTCCGGGGCAAGAATACGAAGCCGGAGATGTTGATCCGGCAGGGGCTGCATGCCGCGGGCTTTCGCTATCGTCTCCACGGGCCGGGTCTTCCTGGAAAGCCGGATCTGGTTTTCGCGGGGCGTCGCGCGGTGATCTTCGTCCATGGGTGTTTCTGGCACGGCCACGACTGCCCGCTTTTCACAATGCCGGGGACCCGCCAGGACTTCTGGCGCGCAAAGATCGCTCGCAACCAGCAGCGCGACGTCGAGGTCGGCTCTAGCCTCACCGAGTCTGGCTGGCGGGTTCTGCAAATCTGGGAGTGCGCTGTGCGAGGCCCGCAGCGGAAGCCGCTGCAGGAGGTGATCAGTCAGGCGGGACAGTGGCTGCTAGAGGCTCGCGAACCTGGCGAAATTCGTGGGAAGTTTACAGGCTAACGACGCGCGCATTACTAACAGGCGGCTACAAAGAGTGTCTACGCCGGTTAGAGATGTCGCGCCGGACGCCAGATAGAAATGTCACCCACCGGCCTTTGGGGTCGGGCGGCGGGCGGGCGCGGAGCCCCCGGCCAGCGCAGAGCCCGGCCGCCGCCCGAGGCACGGGCAGGGCGGCTTCGTCCTTTGTTTTCCGAGTGCGCCGTTAGGCGCGCGAGGCACGTAGAACCTCGCTACGCCTTAGATGAGTTCGCCGGCGTGATCTCTGGAACCGCGACCGAGCCGCTTCCGCAAACTGCGGAGTATTTGCGCTGATGGACCGTGGCCGATTGCATCGCGCCACTTGCGGCCCTTTGAAATCTGCCAACCAGCCCGCCAGCCTTCATAGAAACCCAAAAGCGACATTCCCCCGACTACAAGAAAATCGATCAAAATGACCGCAATGGACGTCGCGATGACGATCGGATTTTCCGTGGTTGTCGAGTTGCCTGGCTCAATCAGCCGCCACACCAACCAGGCGATGAGCAGCACTGCGACCGCGACGGGCGCGGCGATGAGCTGAAAAAAGAACACACCGGGAAACGTCCCGACCATGGCCAACGACATGGATCGAGCGAGTGATCGAGTCTGCGGCACCATGAATAGGCACGCTGCCGCGAGCCAGACTAGACAAGCCAGGCAGGCCCAAACCATGAATGCCAAAATGTAGGCGAACGTCGGAGGCAACGGCGAACCATTTCTAGGGTCGGATGGCTCTTCTGTAGCACGAAACTTGAAAATCGAATCGTGGTGGATGTCGCTTGAACAAGGGACCTATGTTCAACCAACGCTGAACATGTGCCCGGTCTGATCCCGCCGCTTAGGGCCCTTGCGGGTGCGTTCACCTGGCGGCTGGGTCTGCTGATCTTGACGGATCAGGGCGAGGAGCCCGCCGAGCCGCTTGTTCTCGAGCACCGCCGTCTCGGTGACGCGCCTGACCCTGTCGAAGGTGCGGTAGGGCATGCTCCGGCCCTTGTAGCGGACCTCCAGTCGTCCGTCGGGGAAGTCCACGACTTCGACCCTCTGGCCGATAGCGCGCTGGGCGAACTCAGACGGCTCGATCATGAAGAGGATGTTGTCGTACTGGAGCGTGAGGGACTGCGACAGCGTCCGCTCCGCGCGCCAGGTGAACGCTTCGTCCAGCCGGTCCCTGGGGGTCATGGGCCTGTGCAGGTCCTTGTCGTTGAACGGCGCCTTGGCGAAGCGGGCGTTGTAGTCGGCCATGAACGCCGGCAGGAAGGCGTTGCCGTCTTCCATAGTGCTGACGCCGGCGAGCCGTAGCTCCTTCACCAGGCGGTCCTGCAGCGTCTTGTTGGCGCGCTCGACGCGGCCCTTGGCCTGGCTGGAGTTGGCGCAGATGATCTCAATGCTGAGCGCCTTCAGGGCGCGGCCGAACTGGGTCATGCCGTCGCCATGTAGGCCGCTGGGCTTGTTGACCCGGAAGACCGCGTGCTTGTCGGTGTAGAAGGCCACCGGCTTGCCGTGCTGCTCCAGATACCGCTGGGTCGCGTTGAAGTAGGCGAAGGTCGACTCTGTGAGATCGCCTGCAATGTTGTCCCCCTGAGGGTGGTTTTTCGCGTCGAAGATTAGCCCCCTGACCTGTGGGTTTGGATGCCCCTTCCGGGTTTTGGAGGGGTGGGGGATGACGGGTGTGGAGACGATCGCGCGGATCCGGTTCGAGCATTTCCAGAACCGCAAGGGGATCAAGCGGATCGCCCGTGAGCTTGGGGTGGCGCGGGACACTTTCCGACCAGCCTGTGCGCCTCTCGCTCGTCCTCTTCCACCGACACATTGCCTACCCCGGACCAGCCGCTTCGGCCGATGCCTTCAGCCCGGCTTGTGACAGACCTTGTCCTTCGCGATGCACGAGTTCCCGCAGGCCTTGCCCTTCGAGCAATGCGGGTGGCCGCCGGTGGCGGGGGCGCTCGACATCATGCCGCCGGTGGCTGGCGCTGTCTCTGTCGCGGGCGCGGCCATCGGCGCGGCCGCAGCCGTGGGGCACTTGGTGAACTTGCCGGCGGCATCTTTGCACGATTTTGCGCTGGCGCCGGATGCGAAGCCGAGGGCCGCGACGGCGGCCAGTAAGAGAACGCGGTTCATGGTGTGGTTCCTCCCGTTGGTCTCGCCACCTTCGGCTAAGAATCCCGAATTGGCGAGTCCGGCCCGGGTTGGGGCAGCGGCGACGACTTTATTGGAGCGTCGTCGCCTTCGCTGAGGTGCCAGTCGACTGCGGCCGAAGGGCCATCGCACGCTTTTCAATAACCACGTAACTGAGCCAGCCGCAGCCGCCCGATATGGCGAGGGCGAGCGCCATCAAGAAGTACGGGTCCGTGACGCCCCACCATGTCAGCAGCTTCTGAACCGGCCAGCCGTAGAGATAGACGCCATAGGATATGTCAGGCAGCTTCCACGGTATCGCGGGAATCCTCAATTCCTGTGTGCTGAGCACGCCGCCCGTGAGGAAGAGGCAGAAGAACCGTGGCGCCGGCCAAGACGGGACGGCCAGTGCGGCGAATAGGAGCAGCGCCCAGACGCTCCAGACGATTGCGGGGCGCTGGAACGGCACTGTCAGCCCAAACGTTCATGTTGGGATAACGAGGCGCCCGGTAAGCGCTGGCCATGGCCAAATCGACCAACCCGTTTCGGTACTTTGACTCCTCCCCCGAGGTGATCCGGCTGGTGGTGATGCTGTACGTCCGCTACCCGCTGTCCCTGCGCAACGTCGAGGATCTCCTCTTCGAGCGCGGCATCGACATCTGCCATGAGACGGTGAGGCTGTGGTGGAACCGGTTCGGCCCGATGTTCGCCGCCGAGATCCGTCGCTGTCGGGTCTCGCGCATGCGAGCCTTCACCCACTGGAGGTGGCATCTGGATGAGGTCTACGTGAAGATCAATGGCCAGATGCGCTACCTCTGGCGGGCGGTCGATCACGAGGGCGAGGTGCTGGAATCTTTTGTCACCGTAGAGAGGGACAAGGCCGCGGCGCTGACGTTCATCAAGAAGGCGATGAAGCGCCACGGGCGCCCCAAGGCCATCGTCACGGACGGCCTTCGCTCCTACGGCGCCGCCCTGAAAGAGATCGGCGCCGTCGATCGTCAGGAGGTGGGCCGCTGGCTCAACAACAGGGCCGAAAACTCCCACCTCCCCTTCCGACGACGAGAGCGGGCGATGCTCAGATTCCGGAGGATGAAAACAATCCAGAAATTCGCCTCGGTCCACGCCCAGGTCCACAACCACTTCAGCCAGGAGCGCCACCTCATCAGCCGAGAGCTCTACCAGGAGAGGCGCTCCGCCGCCCTGGCCGAGTGGCGCGCAGTCATGGGATAGTCCCAGCTTGGGTTTGGGCTTTCTGCGCCCGACCGGAGACGAGTTGCCGTTGGACTGACAGCACCCGCGTGGCTGCAGGCGCACGCGGTGATCGCCGGTGGTCACCTCGCAGGCGGTCGGATGAATACTCAACCCGCCGATCATGGCATCCGGTTCGCGCGTCAGATCGATCCGACGTCCCAGGGCGATGGCGGCGGCTGGGTCGTTCATCTACGTCCCGGCATCACAGATCGGAAATAGATCGGCAACGGATCGGCTCCCTGCCCTTCATCGTCCGCGACCTTCTCCCTTTCGGCCGCGGCGAACAAGCCCGAAGGCGTCAACTGTTGGCGCCGGGTCTTGGGGAGCTCAAAGGGATCTGTCAAGGCAAACTCTTATACTGCGCTATACTCGCGCCCAGCCAACGCGCTTGGACTAAATGTGCTCAGTCTTTTGGCCACACCCGAAGGCAGTGGCTACGCCTGAACTGGCTGAGGCGGGACGGCAACGAACGCTACGGATCGCGCGGGAGCACAGGGTCGATAAGCTGCTCGTATTCAGCACCAAGGCTTCAGCGAACATGCCGCCTTTGCGCGAAGCCAAATCAGGTCCGCTCCCGCTTCTACAAGGGGCAAAATTTCGCAGGGGGACCTATGATCTTGGCGACAAGCCGACGGTGGTCGTTGGCCTGCGCGATCCGCAGTACGCCCCAAATGGGCTGATGACGCGTACGGTGGCCGAAACATTCGCATTGCCAATCCGCCCATAAGGAAACCGACGCGTGGCGCTTTCCAAGCCTAGGGCGTCATACGTATTCGATGAAGGAATGGGCGAGTCGGGGAAAGCCATGGCGCCAGAGGAATTTAAGCAACGCATATTATCGGAGCTGTTGCCCCAGTTCTGCGACGACCCAAGCCGCGGTTGGGGCCCGCAGCGTCGTGCCGGATAGTTGGCAGTTTCTGCTAAGAGTGCGCCCCTTATTACCAGAACTGGCTGCCCGGCACGCCCTTAAACGGTCCGGCTAGGTCGCTAGTGATCCAGCCGCCGTAAAAGCCGCCGGGCTGCGGCCTGACGCGTTCCCCGTCGACAAAGCAGCCGTCGAATGGCGCCGCGTAGAAGGCGATGTAGTCGGCGATTGCGGCGAACGCCGCCGATGGCTTTGGATAAGACCAAGCCACCTCGTGCATCACCAAGTCCGCGATGATAACGTCGAAATAGACCGCCGACCCCTTCCACTCGCAAAACGACCCGCCCCGGGGCGATCGCGTTACGACGACATGCACGTCCTGGGGCGGAACATAATAGGTGGGTGGATGGCTGGTCTCGATTGTCCGGATGGCGCGCCGCGTATCGGCGACGATGCAGCCGCGATGCTCGATCCGCAGGTGGCGCGCACTCGGCTGGGCGATCGACGGACGGGGAAAGGCCCAGACGCTTTCTTGGCCCAAGCCGACTGGATCGGGCGTGACAGTCATCGCCGTGAGCTAGAGCGGAATGGTGCATCGGCTGTCAATCGAAGAGATCGCTGATCGAGGCAGCGGCGATGCGGCGCAGATCGGCAAGCGTCGTACCTGGTTTAGGAAAGCCGTATGAGATCACTGCTGGTCGCCGTCGCGTTCCCCCGTGGACGCCGTGGTTCACGCGCCGGAACGAGATGATGATCCCGGTTGGACCCGCGGGGGAGAAGAAATGACGGGGCTACTGGACCTGCCGGCCGCTGCCTTTGCTCGGCGAGACAATGGCGACGACCTCGACTTCTACGCACCGCCGCGCCTCGTCGCGCATATCGACGAAGGCGCGACTGCGGCGCTGACCCGCTATTATGCCGAGACCATTCCACGCGACGCCGTCGTGCTCGACCTGATGTCGAGCTGGGTCAGCCATCTACCGCCGGACCTGTCGACGCGCGAAGTCATCGGGCACGGTATGAACGCGACCGAGCTCGACGCCAATCCGCGCCTCGACCGTTGGTTCATCCAAGATCTCAATCGCGACCCGGTCCTTCCGCTGAGCAATGCTGCCGTCGATGCTGTCCTGTGCTGCGTCGGGGTCCAGTATCTGACGCGGCCGCTCGAGTTGTTCGCCGATGTTCGGCGTGTCCTGCGACCGGGCGGCCGGGTTATCATCAGCTATTCGAACCGGTGCTTCCCGACGAAGGCCGTTCACATCTGGATGTCGCTTGACGAGGCCGGTCAGGCCGGTCTGGTCGCGACTTATCTCGAGCGATCCGGCTTAATCTCGATCGTGGCAGACAGGCTCGCTGATGGCGCGGGCGACCCTCTGGTTGTCGTGACGGGTGCAACGCCGGGCTGATTCGCCCGTATTCCCGTTCAGCCGGGCCGCTAGCCGCTTCCGCAAGTGACGTAGCGGGCCAAGGCGCAAAGCAGCGCAATGATGCGATAGGGCGACCCTTCCCGGCCGCTTTACCTCAACATCCGACGTACGGAAGATTTGTTACGATCTCCGAAATGACGCTTCAGAACCGCGCCGGGCACTGTCAAACCAAACCCGTCACGCCTCCGCTTTTCAGTTCCTGTTGAGGTTGCGGGCCCATCTTCGACGAGCCCGGTCGCCGCATCTCCCTCATGTTTTCTTGGAAGATCGATGGCTGCTGCCCAAAACCCGAGGCAGCAGCGGGGCGAAGCCTGCCTCGGAACGTTTGGCCTGACAGTGCCCTCGGTCGCGGCGCAGGACGCCGTCGCCATGGTCGGTCCGGTCTTGACCAACGACGTTTAACGGCGATCCGCCCGCCGTTGACGAGCGCCGACGCGACGTCGCGCTCGGCGTCGGTGTCGAGGCGCAGGCGCAAGACGCGCGCCAGCAGGTTGCGGGCCTGTTTGAACGGCTAAGCGCGCCTCGCGGGCGAGGGAGGAAAGGCCTTGCAGCATGGCGCGAGCGGGTAAGCCGCCGAGGGGCGGGGTCAAGGTTGGGCGGGAAACTCGAGCCTTGCCGTGTCGTAGCCCATCGCCCTGGCGCGTTCGACCAGGCTCTTGCGCTCGGCAGGGCCTACGTGCGGGTCGCGCGTGTAAATCCACAGATTCTCGAAGGCGGGATCGGAAGAAATGAACCAGCTGTAATCGTCGGCGTGGTCGAGGACCCAATAGTCTCTAGAGATAGTGAACAGGCCGAGGAATCTATAGTCTACGTGCAGTTTAGTGTTGGTGCCAGGGTCGAGCACCGTCCCTGGACCGCCAATAGACTTTTCCTTTCCCGAGGGTACCCCCGAATGACAGGTGTCGCGAACTGTGATCCTGCTGGCGGAGATCTGCTTGTACTCGGTGGCGCCGGCGACGCAGCCGTCAGTGAGCTTCATCGGCCGGCGACCAATCTCGATCCAAACGCCGCTATAGAATCGATTGAGGTCGACGCTCTTGGCCGGCGCAGGCGCCCTCGTCTCGGCGGCGGTGGCCGCTCCGGAACCCAGCAGCCACGCCGCCACGCCAGCCAGTAAGACCGATCTCGATGTCATGCCCATTTCCTCCAGTTCTCCGGACACGCACGAGTGGGTTCGCCGTCCCGAACCGAACCACCGGAGAGACCGGCATACGTGTCTGCATCTTGCTCGGATCACTTTGGGAATCGAGCCGTGGCGCGGGCACTGTCAAATCAAACCCGTTGCGCCGGCCATTTCACGTCTTGTTAGGACTTGAGGCTCATCTTTAACGGGCCCCGTCGCCGCGTCTCTCTCATGTTTTCTCGGAAGAATGATGGTTGCTGTCCAAAACCAAGGGCAGCGGCGAGGTGAAGCTCGCACCGAGTCGTTTGGGCTGACAATGCCGCTAGAATCGTTCTGTCCACGGCCGAAGGTCGATTTCGTTCGTCCAAGCGTTTCTCGGTTGCGCAAGGACGTCGACATAGGTCTGGGCGATTGCGTCGGGATCGAGCGTGCTGTCAGGCTGACCGCTCGGATCCGGTCGGCGCGGTGAGCGGACGCCTCCGTCGATGTTGAAGTGCGCGACGTGTATTCCCTTCGGGCCCAGCTCTCTCGCGGCGCTCTGAGCGAGCCCTCGCAGTCCGAATTTACCCATCGCGAAAGCCGCCGATTGGGCGAAACCCTTCATGCCAGCACTAGCGCCGGTAAAGACGATCGCTCCACGGCCTTTTAGCTCCATTCGCTTGGCGGCCTGCTGGGCGGCCAAAAACGCGCCGAACGTGGTTATCGCGATTGATTTCTCGACTGCGGCAGGATCGACGCTCGAGAGCGGACCTGCGACGCGCGAGCTGGCGTTGTAAATCACAATATCGGGCTCCGCGACCTGACTCTCCATGTCGATGAACAGCTGAGCCACTGCGTCCGGCTGGGAGGCGTCGACGGCGAAGACGGTAGCGGCCGTCTCCTCCGCAAGCGGTCTCAGCTTTTCGACATCGCGAGCGGCGAGACCGACTTGCAAGCCGAGCTTAGACAAGCGCCGCGCTAGCGACGCGCTGATGCCCGGTCCAGCGCCGATGATTAAGGCGCAGCGGTAGGGAAAGTCGGCCATCGAGGCCTCCCAGTTGTTTTGACTCTACCGAACCGGGTTGGCGAAATTATGCGCGGCTGAGCAGAGCCGAACGCTCTGCTGCACAGCAAGATCCTAGACGAGGCAAAGAAATAGCGGCCGCTCGCGAACCCGATGGCTAGGGCCGTCACCCGGGCGCTCTTCGGCAAGCTCATGCCCTCGACCGATCCGGAAAAATACACCCGCGACACCGGCGCCTTCCTGGACTGGCTGTCCAGGAGCTCCAGGTGAAGGGCGATAAGGTCGGCTGTACCGGGTAGTGCATGGGCGGCGGCATGCCTCTGCGCGCGGCGGGCGATTTCTCGAACCGCATTGTCGCCGCCGCCGCCTTGCATGGCGGCCGGCTGGCGACCGATCCGCCGGACAGCCCGCACCTCCTGGCGCCAAAGATCAAGGCCAAGGACTTTGTCAGGTCAATTTAGGGCGATTATGCGGGAGTTGACTTGTAATCCTGAACGGGATTACAAGCAATCCCGACAGGCCGGCCCTAATAGGGTGGCGCGGTGATCGCGGGTGCGGCGGTCGCCGCGCTAGTCGGAGTATTCGTGATCAGGGTTTTCGGTTCTTTCGAACCCCATATGATCGCTAGTGAACCTTCGACGGAATACAGCCATGCGCTTGGGGCTAAACTCCTCTCCCCTTTCATCGATATATACAACCCGACCGTAGAAGTAGATGGGATAGGTGCTCGCGCTTCTAGCGTTAGTGGCTTCGAGGGACGCCGCGAGCATTTCCGAGACAGCAATAGCCCGAAGATGGGGGAGAGCGACTCCGACAGAAATGTCTTCTCCGAAAAGCCTCTGAGCCCTGTTACCGCCAAAAATGAAGTCCCGCTCATCATCGACATAGTCGATCCCGAAAAATCCATCAATGATCCGGGCTCCACTGCCTCCAGAATTGAAAAGCTCGTAGGTAACCTCAAGGAAACTTCCGGGCATACTAAAGAAGACGTTCTTCAAGACTATTTTTGACCGGTGCTCAGCGAAAAAATCGAGCCTTTGAATTTCCTTTTGCTTTTCGATGTGGTCGGTTTGCAAAGCGAGAATGCCGAACTGCTTTTCCGCCAGTCCCGCAGCGACCGAAGCTCTTTTGTCGGCGGCGATCAGGAAAGGAAGCTGAAAGAGGGAGGCGCCGACGAGGCCAGAGGTCAAGATCGCCAAGAAGAACGTATAAAGGGCGACAGGATCATCCGACGTGAGTGCCCACCGGGTTTCGGGGTGCTTACATTGATAATGATGGCTGGACTCATATGCGGCATCCCCTCGACATTGTGGCTGATCTACTGGCCGAAAGAAGAAAAAGTTCACAAAGATCGCCAACAACAGAACTGTGATGCCAGTTGAAACCCTTAAAGCGTTTCTTCTTATACTTTTCAGCACGCGCTAATCGCCGCGCCGAAGATGTCATCGTTCATCCGGTTGTTATACCGGAACTGAAACTCCGCGACGTACAGCGGGAGGTATTTGGCGGACACCTTGTGGAAGGTTCCGACCATGCCGCGCTTCACGAGAGACCAGAAGCCTTCAATGGTTTGGGTGTGGACCGCGCCGACGACGTATTGGCCCTTTGCGTGGTCAACAGTGTGGTGCGGATAGTCCCGATCGAGACCGTGATAGCCGCCCCACTGGTCAGTGCAGAGGAGACTTACCTTGTCCGACACGCTCTCGCGGATGAAATCGCGGAGCGTGCTAGCGCGGGTGTTTTGGATCACACGGGCGACGACGTTTCCTTTGCGAGAGACCGCGCCAGCGACGATTTCCTTACCGGAGCCACCGGTTCCAAGGCCGATGTTCCGCTTATCCCAATGCCGGTTCTTCGCCTTGCCGCCGATGAAGGTCTCGTCAACCTCGACGATACCCATGAGCTGAGTGAAGCTTTCGTCGGCAAGTCCCGCGCGGATGCGGTGGCACATGTAATGTGCCGTCGAGTAAGAGCCAAAGCCCATTACCCGCTGGATTTGGAGAGCGGAGACGCCTTTCTTACTGGTCATCATCATATGAATGACGCTAAACCACTCACGAAGGCTCTTCTTCGTGTTCTCGAAGATCGTCCCGGCAATATGGGAGAAGCGATAGGACGTGACGGGTGCGCAATCGTAGCACTGCCAAGCGAACGTCATAGTCGTGAGCGCGGAAACCTTCACCGAACCGCAGCGCGGGCAATGGACACCATCCGGCCAGCGATACGCCACCAAGTAGGCGGAGCATGCGTCTTCGTTCGGAAAGGCCTTTTCGAACTGCGGGATCGTCATTTGGTGGATGCGCACGTCGATAACTCCCAAGCGGTAGGAGCAATTTAGTGAACCCCGATCAACAAGTTAACTCCCGCATAATCGCCCAATTTAGCTTGGGGTAACCTGGGGTCGTTAGGCAGCTCGGATGCCCAACCCATTTCGCTGTTTCAACTCCTCGCCCGAGGTCGTCCGGCTCGTCGTGATGATGTACGTTCGGTACCCTCTGTAGCTGCGGAACGTCGAAGATCTGCTCCACGAGCGGGGATCGATGTGTCCTACGAGACGGTGCGGTTCTGGTGGAACCGGTTCGGCCCGATGTTCGCCGCCGAGATCCGCAGGAAGCGGGTCCAACGCATGCGCGCCTTCGCCCACTGGCGTTGGCACTTGGACGAGGTCTACGTGAAGATCAGCGGTGAGATGCGCTACCTGTGGCGGGCGGTGGATCACGAAGGCGAGGTGCTGGAATCCTTCGCCACGGTGACGAGGGACAAAGTCTCTGCCCTCACATTCATTAAGAAGCTGTCGAAGCGCCACGGCCGGCCGGCAGTGATCGTCACCGACGGTCTGCGATCCTACGGCGCCGCCGTGAAGGAGATCGGCAACGCCGATCGCCAGGTGACCGGGCGCTGGCTCAACAACCGGGCGGAGAATTCACACCAGCCGTTCAGGCGACGAGAGCGGGCGAGGCTCAGATTTCGAAGGATGAAGACACTTCAGAAATTCGCCTCGGTCCACGGTTCAGTCCACAACCTTTTTCAGCGGGAGCGCCACCTCGTCAGCCGGGAAATCTACAGGGAGAGACGCTCCGCCGCACTGGCGGAGTGGCGCGCAGTCATGGCCTGAGGCCAGGCTGGGTTGGGGCTTACTGCGCGTGGCGGAGACGAGTTGTCATTGGTCTGACAGCACCGCCACGCCCATCGCCCATATTCTGACTTGATTGAAGGCGTTGGGCACTCTAGGGCTCTCGAGCGCACGCAGTTTTACGGTGGAAAATCATGAAGATCGCAATCGCAGCCCTCGTTGCCGCGGCCACCGCCTTAGCGGGATCGGCGACGGCCGCCAATATCCTCCCGGGATCGGGAGCCACGGTGACCGGCTCCAGCCTTCATGATGGCTTCGATGCGACGATCGCGGCCGGCAATCTGATCAACGGCACCAGCACGCCGGCCTACTTCAACGGCGATCCCCGTTGGGTGTTCGCGGACGGCCCTAGCGCGGACCAGACCCTGATCGTCGATCTGGGCTCGAATAAGTCCATCGATTACGCCGGGTTCGTCTATAATGGCCAGGATCGCATCCCGACCAGCTTCGAGGTCCTGACCTCGACCGATGGCGTCACCTTCACCGTGGCCGCCGGCCCCGCGCCGGTCACCGGCTATGGCATGCCGGGTCTCTACAGCTCGGCCTATTCGTTCCCTCCCGTGAAGGCCCAGTATGTCGAGTTCGATTTCGGCTCGGACTCCATCGGCGGTTACGGCAATGGTGGCGGGATTGGTCAGGGCGCGGGCATCTATTCGCTGAACATCCAGGCCGTGCCCGAGCCCGCCGCCTGGGCTCTGATGCTGGTCGGGTTCGGAGCGCTCGGCGCGGCCCTGCGTCGCCGCCGCGAGACGTTCGCCTCAGCCGTCTGAACCACACTCTATCCCCGCGCACCGGGTCCACTCCGCTGACGCCGGATAGCTGACGGCTGTCGCCGTCGATCGGTCGATTACGGCTCAAGCGGTCAAGATGGCGATGCCCCTGCGTTGTTCGCAGGCCCTCGGCCGGGCGTGACAGCCCCGCCTCCGTGGCGCATGCTGCCCATACCTGCGCGCGACCCCCATAAAAACCGCCCCCTGAGCCCCGAGGAGACCCCATGAACCAGATCGTCGTCGAGGCGAGGCCCGATCTGGAGGCCGAGCTCAACAATCTCGCCATGTCGGCCGGGGCGCGGCCGCTGTTCGAGGCGGTTAAGCGGCACATCGCCGACAACGTCGCGCCGATCGCCGAGGAGTTCCATCGCCTGGGCGAGGGCCGGGCCGAGCGCTGGAGCTGGGCTCCCGGACAGCTCGAACTGCTCGAGGGCGCCAAGGCCAAGGCCAAGGCGTCGGGCCTGTGGAATTTCTTCCTGCCGAATTCGGAGATCGGTCAGGGCCTGACAAACCTCGACTACGCCTATATCGCCGCCGAGCTCGGCAAGCAGCCGCTGGCCTCCGAGACCCTCAACTGCGCCGCCCCCGACACCGGCAACATGGAGGTGCTGGAGCGCGTCGGCACGCCCGAGCAGAAGGAGCGGTGGCTGAAGCCCCTGCTGGCCGGAGAGATCCGCTCCGCCTACGCCATGACCGAGCCGGGCGTCGCCTCATCAGACGCCAAGAACATCGCCACGCGGGCCGAGCTGATCGGCGACCAATGGGTCATCAACGGCGAGAAATACTACATCTCGGGGGCCGGCGATCCGCGCTGCAAGATCATGATCTGCATGGTCAAGACCAGCCCCGACGCGCCCAGCCAGTTCCAGCAGTCGCAGATCCTGGTGCCGATGGACACGCCCGGCGTCCAGATCCTGGGGCCGATGGAGGTGTTCGGCCACGATCATGCGCCGCGCGGCCACATGCACATCCGGCTCGACGATGTCCGGGTGCCCAAGGAGAACATCCTGCTGGGCGAGGGGCGCGGCTTCGAGATCTCCCAGGTGCGCCTGGGCCCTGGCCGCATCCACCACTGCATGCGTTCGATCGGCCAGGGCGAGCGGGCGCTCGACCTAATGGTCAAGCGGGCGACCACCCGCGTTGCCTTCGGTAAGCCGCTGATCCAGCTCGGCAAGAATCTGGAGACCGTGTCGCGGGCGCGCATTGAGATCGAGGCCATGCGCCTGATGGTGCTGAAGGCCGCCAAGGCGATGGACGTGCTCGGCAACCGCGAGGCCCGGGTATGGGTCAGCATGGTCAAGGCCATGGTGCCCGAGCGCGTCGCCCTGATCATCGATCAGGCGATCCAGATCCACGGCGCCACCGGCATCTCGCAATGGACGCCCCTGGCCGAGATGTACACCGATCAGCGCCACCTGCGCTTCGCCGATGGCCCGGACGAAGTCCATCACATGGTCGTCGGCCGGGCCGAACTCAGCCGCCACTGACGGCGTGGCCCGCGCACCTCGCGGAGCCTTCGCCTTCACACAACTTTACACAGCGCCGCAACGGCGGAAGCGTGATCGCGCCACTCTGGGCTCGCTAACCCACCATGAGGACCACCCGATGACCGATCCCACTCCATCCGCCCCGCCCGCGCGCAAGGCGTCCCCGCGCCGCGCCTGGCTCGCCGGCGCCGCCCTCGCCGTCGCCTTCGTCGGCGGCGGCGTCACCCTGCCGGTGATCGCCGCCTCGGCCGAGGGGGCCGCCATGCACGGCATGATGCACGGCGGCGGCCACGACCAGATGCACGCCATGATGATGGCCCATCTGACCAAGATGCTCGATCAGGTCGGCGCCAGCGCCGATCAGAAGTCGCGCATCGAAGCCATTCTGCACGCCGGCTTCGGCTCGATGAAGGACATGCACGCCGACATGGAGCAGACCCACGCCTCCCTGGACACCATCCTCTCGGCCCCCACCGTCGATCGCGACGCGCTCGAGCAGCTACGCGCTGGCCAGATCGCCAAGATCGACGCCGCCAGCCGCACCCTGGTCAAGGCCATGGGCGACGCCGCGGAGGTCCTCACCCCCGCCCAGCGCGCCAAGTTCGCTATCCTGGCCATGGACCGTCATCCGGGCGGTTGACCAGGCGGTTGCAGTCTCGCCGGTGACCGCGTCGCTCAGGAAATGTCGCAAGCGATCCTGATCGTCGACGATGATGTCCGGCTCGCGGACATGCTGCGCGATTATCTGTCGCGCGCCGGCTTCATCGTCGAGGCGCGCCATACCGGCCGGGCGGGGATCGAGGCGGTGGTCCGCCCGCTCCCCGCCGGCCGCGCCTTCGATGCGGTGATCCTCGACGTCATGCTGCCCGATCTGGACGGGCTCGAGGTGTGTCGCGCGCTGCGCGCCCAGAGCGACGTGGCGATCCTGATGCTCACCGCGCGCGGCGAGGATACCGACCGCATCGTCGGCCTCGAACTGGGCGCCGACGACTATCTGCCCAAGCCGTTCAATCCCCGCGAGCTCCTGGCGAGGCTCAAGGCCATCCTGCGCCGGCCGCGCGGGGAGGGGGCCGACACCATCCAGGTACTGCGCTTCGGCCGGCTGGAGATCGATCCCGGCTCCCGGTCGGCCCGCATCGACGGCGCGCCGCGCCTGCTGACCTCCTATCAGTTCGACCTGCTGCTCGCCCTGGCCCGGCATGCCGGCCGGGTGCTCTCGCGCGAACGGCTGATGGACCTGGCGCGCGGCGAGGAACTTGAAGCCTTCGACCGTTCGATCGATGTCCACATCTCTCGCCTGCGCGCCGCCCTGGAGGACGAGCCCGCCCACCCCCGCCGGATCATCACCGTGCGCGGGGCGGGCTACGTCTTCGCCCGCGCCCAGGATCAGGCTTGAGGTGGCCGCCGTCCGCCGCCACCTCTTCTGGCAGGTCTATCCGACCCTCCTGGTCAGCCTCGTCCTGGTGGCGGTCCTGGGGGCCGTGGTCGTGCACCTGGCCGGGGTCGCGCCGATGAACGCGCGCGAGGCGATGCGCCTGCACGCCGGCCACGGCTTTCGCCTGCGCGGCCTCGTCATGCTGCTGATGGTCGCCGCCGTGGTCGGGATCGCCGCCTATCCGGTCGTCACGCGCATCACCCGCCGGCTGGAGGCCCTACGTCTGAGCGTCGATGCCTGGGGGGCCGGCGACCTCGCGGCCCGCGCGCCCGTCACCGGCGGCGACGAGATCGCCGCCGTCGCCGCCAGCTTCAACGCCGCCGCCGACAAGGCCGACGCCCTGCTCACCGCCCACAAGACCCTGCTGGCCCACGCCAGCCACGAACTGCGCTCGCCCCTGACCCGCCTGGCTCTGGCGGCGGAGCTGTTCGCCGGCGCCGCCGAACCCGGCCTCGCCGCCGCCGTTCGCCGCGAGATCGTCGAGCTCGATGAACTGGTGGAGGAGATTCTGCTCGCCAGCCGCCTCGATCACGGCGCGGGAGTCGGCGAACACGAGCGCGTCGATCTCCTGGCCCTGGCGGCGGAGGAGGCGGCTCGCGCCGGCGCGGAGGTGCGCGAAGCCCCGGCCGGCGCGCCGCCGTTCGAGGTGCTTGGCTCGCCGCGCCTCCTGCGCCGCATGATCCGCAACCTGATCGACAATGCCGTGAAGCACGGCGCCCCGCCGGTCGAGCTGGAGCTCGCGCACGGCGAGGCGGGCGGCCAGCCCGGCGTCACCCTCCGGGTCCACGACCACGGACCGGGCATCGAGGCCGCCCTGCGCGACCGCGTGTTCGAGCCCTTCTTCCGCCCCGACGGCTGGGCCGAAGGCGCCGGCAGCTGGGGCCTGGGCCTCTCCCTCGTGCGCCAGATCGCCGAGCGCCACGGCGGCGTGGCCCGCTGCTTGGCCGGCGACGGCGGCCCGACCACCTTCCAGATCGAACTGCCGACCAGGCTTGGACGCTAGGCCCGGCGTCTCGGAACCTCCCCCTCCGGCGCTCGTTGCCACGACTATGAGCGCGCCCTCGACGGCCGGATTTGCCCTCGAGCATGGCACGCTGCGTTTCCGCGCCACCGGCGTGCGCGTGAAGATCGATCGGCATCTGGTCGCCGAGGTGGCGCAGTGGGTTGTCTATCTGGCCGTCCTCGCCGTGCTGATCGCGCCCGCCCTGTTTCGCAGCCGCCGCGCGGCGCGCATCTGGTTCACACCCCAGCGCCCCGGCCCCTGGTACCTGGCCCGCGGCGCCGCTCTGGTGGCGGGCATCCGCGCCGCCCCCCGCGAGGCGGAGGCCGAGGTCGCCTTCTACTTCGACGACGTCACCACCGGTCGCCCGCCGGCCTCGCGCCTCCCGGGCCTCAACTTCGGCTGCGTCGACACTTCGAAGAGCCGGGTCGCGGCGGCGTTCGAGGCGGTGTTCGGCTATCCCTTGGCCGTCGATCCCGCCGTCGACGGCGGACTGATCGTGGAGAAGTCGCAGAAGAACGGCGTGCACGACGGCCGCCTGGTCCGCTCGCCGACGCCGGCCCGGCCGGGCCGCGCCTACCAGCGCTTCGTCGACACCGCCGACGACGCCGGCGTCGCCCGCGACCTGCGCACCGTCTGCGTCGGTCGCCGGCCCGTGCTCGTCTGGGTCAAGGAAAAGCCGGCCGGCGCGCGCTTTTCGATCAACAACCGCCGCGCCGTCCTGCGCGAGCCGGACGAGGTGTTCAGCCCTGCCGAACTGGCCGACATCGGCCGGCTCTGCGAGGCCATGCGCCTCGACTGGGGCGGGCTCGACATCCTGCGCGAACGGGCCGACGGCCGGCTCTATGTGGTCGATGTCAACAAGACCGACCTGGGCCCGGTGATCGCCCTCTCCTGGCCGGACAAGATCCGCTCAATGCGCCGCCTGGGCGCGGCCCTGGAGAGCCTGGTCGCGCGCATGGGCCCACAGGCGCGTCTCGCGCGTTTGCCCCAGGGTCCAGGCCCCCGGAGCGCCCATGAACCGATCCCATCCTTGCGCGCGCGCCATCCTGCCGGCGCTCCTGCTGGCCCTGGCCGCGCCGGCGCTGGCCAGTGAGGCGGATCTGAAGCCCGCCATCGGCCGAACCATCGTCTCCACCCACCCCGACGGTCGCAAGGCCAGGCTCTGGCTGCGCGCCGACCACACATACGAGGCCCAGGGCCGGAACGGAAACCGCTCGGCCGGCGTCTGGAAGGTCAAGGCCGACAAGCTGTGCCTGTCGCAGAAGCGGCCGTTCCCGGGCCTGATCAGTGTCTGCAAGGCCATTCCGAAGGAGCGGGTCGGCCACAGCTGGTCCGACACCGCCGTCAACGGCGACCATGTGACCAACATCATCGTCGCGGGCGGCTAGTGGGCCGGTTCCGGCGGACGGTCGCGATCCTGGCCGTGGCGGTGGGTCTGGCGATGGCTCTGGCCGGCTGCTCGACCACCGGGGTGCTCAACGCCCTCAGTGCCAACCCCGCCGTGACCGTCACCCGCGATGTCGCCTATGGCCCCGATGCGCGCCAGAAGCTGGATGTCTATGCGCCGTCGGCCTCCGCGCCCCGGCGGCGGATGGTCGTGGTCTTCTACGGCGGCAGCTGGGACAGCGGCGCCAGGCGCGACTATGCCTGGGTCGGCCAGGCCCTCGCCGCCAAGGGCTACGTCGCCGTGGTGCCCGACTATCGGATCTACCCCCAGGTCGTCTGGCCGGCGTTCCTGGAGGACGGCGCCGCCGCCGTCCGCTGGGCCCGCGACCACGCCGCCGGCGCCGGCGCCGATCCGGCTCGCCTTGTGCTGATGGGCCATTCGGCCGGGGCCTATATAGCCGTCGATCTGGCCGTCGACGGCCGTTGGGCCACGGCCGCCGGCGTCGATCTCGCGCGCGACATCGCCGCGGTCGTCGGCCTCTCGGGGCCCTATGATTTCCTGCCGCTGAAGAGCGCGCGCCTGAAGACCATCTTCGGGCCCGAGCGCGGCCGGGCCGACACCCAGCCGATCAACCATGTGGCTGGACCCGCCCCTCCGATGCTGCTCGTCACCGGCGATCGCGACACCGTGGTCGATCCGGGCAACAGCGACCGCATGGCCGCCAAATTGATCGCCGCCGGCGGCCAGGCGCGCGTGATCCACTATCCCCGGCTCTCGCACGTCACCACGGTCGGCGCCCTGGCGGGGCCGCTGCGGTTTCTCGCCCCCGTGTTCCGCGACAGCACCGATTTCATCGACCAGGCGACGGCGGCTCGATGAGATAGTGGATCGGCTTGAACGTGCCGTTGTTCGACAGCGGCGCCGAACAGGCGGTGAGCCCGATGATCAGGTCGCGCTCGGCGACGAGCAGGATGTGGTCGCCCGCCCGGCTGAGCGGCGCCAGGACGCTGAGCCGCCCGTCCAGATCGACGGTCACGTTCATGAACAGATTGAAGGCGGTCGGAATCTGGTCGGGCCCTATGCCGAACGGCGCCAGGGCCTCGGCCAGATTGCCGAAACAGCCGCGATGCGGCTCGGTCACGCCATAGAGAATGCGAAACGTGTCGCTGGAGCAGGGCGTCAGCAGAAAGTCGTGCCGCCCGACCGTATCCTCCACGATGCGCAGCATCACACGGCTGCGGTTCGAATAAAGCGGATCGCCCGTTGAGAGATAGAGCTTGCCGGCATAGTCCAGGGTGCGGCCGGACGAGAGCGCCTCGCGCGTGTCGGCCGCGTCGAACGCCAGCAGGTCGCTCACCTGCTCGCCCCGCGGGTCGATCACCCGCAGCCGCTCGCCGCGGGCGAGCCTGAATGCGACCCCCGAGCGCGGCGGGATCTCAGTGACCATGCCGGTCCGCGATCCGGGGCGGGGTGAACGGGCAGGTCCAGTCCGCCTCCACCTCGCGCCCGCTGAATTGCCTGGCCTCCGACATCTCGCCATGTCGCGCCAGCATCGGATTGATCGAGCCGGCCACGGCCACGTCGCGCGCGATGATGGTCGCCCGCAGACCCTCGTAGCGATCCAGATCGCGCAAGGCCGTGAACTGGGCGCGAGGATTGAACACCAGAGCCGGCGTCTCGAAGCGTCGCGCCGGCCGGCTGGCGCGCGGGTGCAACCCGACGACGAAGAACGCCTCGCCGCCGAAGCTGAGCGAAAAGTGCGGGCTCTCCGGATCGGCGCTCACCCGCTCATCGTGCGCCTGCCCGTGCCAGGCGTCCTTGTCGGCCAGCGATTGCAGCCTCGACCACAGCAGGGCCTCGAACTCGTCCTCGCTCGGCGCCGCGCCGCTTTCGAACAGCACCACGAAGCTCTCGAACATCCGCGGGTCCTGCCGATAGCGGTCGGCGAACGCCAGCAGGGCGGTATAGATGCGCAGGTCGTCCCAGCCGGAACGCATGTCGCGGGCGACCACGAAGGCCATCTGTCCGCGCCCCGCCGCCGACTTGGCCCCCACGCACGGAAAGTCGCGCCGCCGCACGAAGGCGCGGAACCGCTCCGCCAGGGCGTGGCCCGAATCGTCGATCGTGCGCATGGACCGCTCATAACGCCGCCGGTCGGGCAGGGTTGCGGCGTGGGGATGTCGGCTTGCCGGCGCTTGTCCACTGCAAGCGTCGCCGGCGACCTGCCGGGCGTCAGTCTCGCGATATGGACAGCCCCGCGAGAAGCGGAGCGTACCCGGCGAGCCTGCCGGATACGAATTCCGTGAAGAGTCGCACGCGCTTCGTCTTGCGTGTCTCCCCCTGAGTGAGAAGCCAGAGCGTTCCGTAAAGGTGCAGGTCGGCGCCCGGAACCCTCACCAACCGGGGGTCGGCGTCTCCGGCGAAGCACGGCAGTGTCGTGATCCCGAGCCCTTGGCGTACCGCAGCGATCTGCGCCTCGGCGTCCGTGGTCCTGAATGGGACGCCCGCGGTGCGGACCTCACCCTCGCCGGCCCAATCCGGTGTTCCATGAAGGCTTATGACGATCCACCGGATGGGATCAGGCGCGCCCGCACGCCACGCGGCCAGTCGATCGCGAGAGATGTAGACGCCGCCGAATACCTCCGGTCCCTTCACGCCGTGAAGGTTGAGCGGCAGGGTTTTGCGGTCATAGACGACGCGGATCGCCACGTCGGCCTCTCGGTTGGTCAGGTTGGCCAGCTCGCCGGACGACAGGATGTCCATCTCGATGTCCGGATGCAGACGCGCGAAATCGGCGAAGTCCGGCATGAGCAGGTGGGTCGCGAGGGTCGGCGCCAGCGAAACCCGCAGAAGTCCCCGCACGCTCTGGTCGCGACCGAAGACGCGCGTCTCCAGCTGGTGCGATGACGCTTCCATCTGGTTCGCGAGATCGAGCACCTCCTCGCCCACGGCCGTCAGGCGATAGCCCGAAGGCAGCTTTTCGAACATCTGCGCCCCGAGGCGCGCCTCGAGCTGAGCGATCCGTCGCAGCACGGTCGCGTGGTTCACACCGAGGCGCTTGGCGGCCGCTCGCACCGAGCCTTCGCGCGCGGCGGCGAGAAAGTAGCGGACGTCATCCCAGTCGATCATGGTGCAATCCGGCACCGCGGGGGCGCCTCTGAAGCCCTGACTTTTCGTACGCCAGTACGGGCGGTCAATCTACAACGAAAGGCGAGCGCGGCCCAATTCTGAACAGCGGAAACTTATCGTCTCGCTTGTCGTTAATAACCTGGTGGATCGATTTCGCACCACCGATGTGCGCGCCTCCGCACTGAACGCCTGACATCAGCGAACCCATGTTGAGATGCTCGGGGACGTCCCCCGGCTGACCAAGGCGGAAGCCTGGAAGGATGCACTCATGACCAGACTGAACGGAAAGACCGCCGTGATCACGGGCGGCGCTACCGGCATCGGCCTCGCCGCGGCGAAGCGCTTCATCGAGGAAGGCGCCTTCGTCTTCATCTTCGGCCGCCGGCAGGAAGCGCTCGACGCCGCGGTGGCCGACCTGGGGCCCAGCGCCCGCGCGGTGAAGGGCTCGGTCTCCGATGAGGCCGACCTCGACCGCCTCTATGCGGCGGTGAAGGCCGAGCGCGGAACCCTCGACATCGTCTTCGCCAATGCCGGGGTGGACAGCCCCCTTCGGCTCGGCGAGATCACCGCCAAGCACATTGACGAAACCTTCGACGTTAATGTGAAGGGTACGATCTTCACGGTCCAGAAGGCGCTGCCGCTGATGGGCGAGGGCGGTTCGGTCGTCCTGACCGGATCGAGCGCCGGCGCCACGGGCGCCCCGGGAATGAGCGCCTACAGCGCGAGCAAGGCGGCCGTGCGCAACCTCGCGCGGACCTGGGCGGAGGATCTGAAGGGCGCCGGCATCCGGGTAAACGTGCTGTCTCCCGGGGCGACGGCGACCGAACTCGCGAAGGAAGCGCTAGGCGCGGAGGGCCAGAAGGCCTTCGCCGCCATGACTCCGCTCCAGCGCATGGCCGATCCGTCGGAGATCGGGGCCGTGGCTGCCTTCCTCGCATCGTCGGACAGCAGCTTCATGACCGCCAGCGAGGTCGCCGTCGACGGCGGCCTGGCGCAACTCTGACGCGCCCCGCCCGGTCGGGCGTTCCGGTGATCCGATTACGCGTGAATCCACGAAAGAAAATCAAATGGGACAATCTCTTAAAGGAAAAACGGCTCTCGTTACCGGGGCATCGCGGGGCATTGGCCGCGCCATCGCCGAACGTCTTGCAAAGGATGGTGCGACGGTTGCTCTGACCTACAATGCCAGCAAATCTGGCGCAGACGAGGCGGTCGCGGCCATCGAGAAAGCTGGAGGCGCTGCGTTCGCGATCCACGCGGACCTCGTTGACCCGGCGACCGTCCCGACCTTGTTCGAGAGACTCGACGACGAGTTCACCAAGCGGAACGGGAGCAGAGCCCTCGACATCCTGGTCAACAACGCCGGCAATTCCGGCCAGGTTGGCTTCAAAGACGCGACGCCGGACAGCTGGGACACCCTGATCGCAGTCTACGCCCGCGCGCCCTTCTTCATCGTTCAGGCCGCTCTGGATCGTCTCGCGGATGGCGGACGCATCATCAACATCTCTTCCGCCGCCGCCACGAAGCCCGTGACAGCCGCGCCCATTTACTCGATGGCCAAAGCGGCCATCAACAACCTGACCCATACGCTCGCGTCTCTGCTGGGGCCGCGCGGAATTACCGCAAACGCCGTCGCGCCGGGGTACACGCGCACGGACGCGAACGCCGCCTTCCGGGAGAATCCCGAACTCGTAAAGGCGGTCGAGTCCGAAATCGCGCTGGGACGCTTTGGCGAGCCTTCGGAAATCGCCGCCGTCGTGGCGTTCCTGGCTTCCGATGAAGGCCACTGGGTGACCGGCCAAACGATTGAGGCGAGCGGCGGCTACAAGCTCTGACCGCGCCGAAAGACCAAAGGAGAATATCATGAGCTACGCAATTATCGGCTTCGGCAAGATCGGCCGGGCTCTGGCCAAGGCGTTTGCCCGCAAGGGCATCGAAGTATCCGTGGCGACCACGCGCGACCCGGAAAGCTTTGCATCAGATGCGACCGCGATCGGACCGACGATCATTCCCAAAACACTGGCCGAAGCCGTCAAGGCGGACATCATCTTTTTGGCCGTCCGTTTCGAGGCGCACCCGGATGTCGCAAAGGCGCTCCCCACCTGGCAGGGGAAGACGATCATCGATGTCACTAACGCCTACGGCGTGCCCCCTGAGGAACTCGGAGGCCAGCCTTCCTCCAAGGTCGTCGCGCAGGCCTTTACCGGCGCAAGACTGGTCAAGGGTTTCAACCATCTGGTCGCTGCCGTCCTTGACCAGGATCCGGCGGTACATGAGGGCAGGCGAGTCGTGTTCCTGGCGAGCGACGATGACGCCGCCGCAACGGAGATTGGCGCGCTCGCGGAAAATCTCGGATTTTCGCCGATCAAACTTGGCGGGCTGTCGGAAGGTGGGCTGCTGGTCCAGGCGCGCGGAGATAGCTGGGGTCACCTGATCTTCAAGGACCTCGTCGCGTTCGACGGATGAACACGACGCGCCCACCGGCAGGGCCACGATGCAAGCAAAATGGAGAAAGTCCCATGAGTATCGAGAAGAACATCCAGACCGTGAAGGACTTCTTCGCCGCGATCGGCCGCGGCGACCGGGAGGCTCTACTGGCGCTGGTCGCCGAAGACATCGAGTGGATCATTCCGGGCGAGGACTGGCCGCTGGCTGGAACGCGCCACGGACACGCCGGGCTGGCGGATTTGCTCGAGACGGCGTCCAGGTCGATAGAAACGTCCACGGAACCCCGGGAGTTCGTAGCCCAAGGAGACCGGGTCCTCGTCGTCGGCTTCGCGCGGGGAAAGATCAAAGCCACGAACAAGACGTTCGAGGACGATTGGATCTTCGCCATCACGGTCCGGGACGGCAGATTGACCAACATCCGGGAGTATGTCGACACGCAGGCGCTGGCGCGGGCCTCCAAGGCGGACACGAACCCGACGCCCTCGCCCATCGACACCGGAGCCGCGCAACGAGCCTCGTAAGGCCCACGAATACGAATGCCCAACCGTCATGGAGATCCCGATGTACGACCAATCCAAGCAATCCGAGCTCATCCGGTTCGCCCGTATAGATGCGGGCGCCACCGTGATCGACGTGTACCCAGGCGACGGAGACTGGACGCGCCTGTTCTCCGATGTGGTGGGGCCAGAGGGACGGGTCTACGGCTTCGTGCCGGCCGAGGTCGCTCACTTCAAGAACGATCCGGTCGGCGCCATGCGGTTGCTGGCCAAGGAGCCAGGGCGGGAGAATGTCGAAGCCGTCTCAGCGGATCTCGTGGCGCTGCCGGAGGTCACACAACCTGCGGATGTCCTGTGGCTGCACCTGTTCTACCACGATCTCCACACCGCGCTGATCCAGGCCAAAGGCGCGACGGCGGCCGAGTTCAATCGAGCCGTCTACGAGCGGCTGAAGCCTCGCGGTTTCTATGTCATCGTCGATCACGCCGCCGCCCCTGGCTCTGGCACGAGCGACACCCAGTCGCTGCACAGGATCGACCCTGCCTCCGTCCGCGAGGAGGTGGAGGCGGCCGGCTTCGTACTGGACGCGCAAAGCGCCATGCTCGCGAACAACGATGATCCGCACTCGATCAAGGTGTTCGATCCGTCGATCAAGGGCCAGACCGATCGCTTCGCCTATCGGTTCGTGAAGCCCTGAAAGGTCCCCGCCGGCCGCCGGCGTATGTCGCTGGGCGCCCGTCGATAGGCCTCGCGGAAGGCGGTGTTGAAGGCGCGCAGGCTGGAGAAGCCCGCCTGCCCGGCGATCTCGGTCATCGAAAGCCGCGTGTCGTCGATCAGCCGCTTGGCCCGCTGCACCCGGGCCGTGCGCGCCACCTTGGCCGGCGTCGAGCCCAGATGCGCGCGGAACAGGCGTGAGAGGTGGCGTGGCCCGATCCCCAGCCGCTCGGCCAGGGTGGTGACGTCGGCGCCGTCCAGCGCGCCCTGCTCGATCAGCCGCAGGGCCCGGTCCACCGTGGCGCGCACGCCCTTCCACGCCGGCGAGCGGAACGCCGTCTCCGGCCGGCAGCGCAGGCACGGCCGGAACCCCGCCGCCGCGGCCGCCGCGGCGCTGGGATAATAGCGCACGTTGCGGCTCAGCGGCTGGCGCACCGGGCATACCGGCCGGCAATAGATCCGGGTCGAGGTGACGCCGATGAAGATCACCCCGTCGAACGCCGGATCGCGCGCATAGCGCGCCTGCTCGCAGCGCTCGAAATCCAGCGCCGGCGGCGTGTCCGTTCCATCCATGGCGGCCCCTCCTTCGCTCGACGCCGCACGATACCACGAGCACCGCCGCCGCCCAGGCGCGCGGCGGTGATGGCGTCCGTTTCCGGCCAGCCCGGCGCCGCCGCCCTCGCTACCGTCGCCACATCAGCAACAGGAGCAAGGTCATGGCCACCATCCACAAGGAGATCCTCATCGACGCGACGCCCGAGGCGCTGTGGGACGCCGTCCGCGACGTCGGCGCCTTGCACACGCGCCTCGTTCCGGGGTTCGTCACCGATGTGGTGATGAAGCCGAACGCCGATCCGCCCGTGCGCGTGGTCACCTTCGCCAGCGGCGTGGTGCTGGAGGAGGCGATCGTCGATGTCGACGACGCCGCCCGTCGCCTCGTGTGGGCCATCCGCGCCGAGGGCGTGGTGCACCACAACGGCGCCCTTCAGGTGTCGGACGCCGGCCCCGGCCGCGCCCGCGCTGTCCGGGTCGCCGACGTCCTCCCCCACGCCCTCGCCGCCGTCTACGGCCCGCTGATGGCCGAGGGTCTCCGGAGCATGAAGCAACAGATGGAGTGAGAGCGGCGCACCCCCCTCGACGAAACGGAACGGGAACGTCTATAGCGGCGGGATGGATGGCGCCGGCGCCTCGACCCTGTTGCCGCCCGCGTTCGCCGGCTGGTTCGCCGGCCGGGGCTGGGCCCCCAGGGCCCATCAGCTGGCGATGGTCCAGAAGGCGCGTGCCGGCCGCCACGCCCTGCTGATCGCCCCCACCGGCGGCGGCAAGACCCTGGCCGGTTTCCTGCCCAGCCTGATCGAGCTGGCGGAGCGGGCGCCGCGCAACACGCCGCCTGGCCTGCACACCCTCTACATCTCGCCGCTGAAAGCCCTGGCCGTGGATGTGGAGCGCAACCTCGGCCAGCCGATCGCGCAGATGAGCCTGAAGGTGGTGGCCGAATCGCGCACCGGCGATACCGGCGCGGCGCGGCGCCAGCGCCAGCGCGTCAGGCCGCCGGATATTCTCCTCACCACCCCCGAACAGCTGGCCCTGTTCTGCGCCTGGGAGGGCGCGCGGCGCTATTTCGAGGATCTGCGCTGCGTCATCGTCGACGAGATCCACGCCGTCTGGCCCTCCAAGCGCGGCGATCTGCTGGCCCTCGATCTGGCGCGCCTCGCCGTCTTCGCCCCGGCCCACCGGCGCGTCGGCCTCTCGGCCACGGTGGAGGATCCGGATCTGATCCGCGGCTGGCTGTCGCCGGGGGCGCCGTCCGAGGTCGATCTGGTGCGCGGGGTAGGCGGCGCGCCGCCGATCGTCGAGGTGCTGCTCAGCGAGGATCGCGTGCCCTGGGTCGGCCACACCGCGCGCCACGCCATGCCCGAGGTCTACGACGCCATCCGCGCCGCCCGCACCGCCCTGGTGTTCGTGAACACCCGCTTCCAGGCCGAATTCGCCTTCCAGGAGCTGTGGGGCCTCAACGAGGACAACCTCCCCATCGCCCTGCACCACGGCTCCCTGGCCGCCGAACAGCGGCGCCGGGTGGAGGCGGCCATGGGGCGGGGCGAACTGCGCGCCGTGGTCTGCACCTCCACCCTCGACCTGGGCGTCGACTGGGGCGATGTCGATCTGGTGATCCAGCTCGCCTCGCCCAAGGGCGCGTCGCGCATGGTCCAGCGCATCGGCCGCGCCAACCACCGCCTGGATGAAGCCAGCCGCGCGCTGTTCGTGCCCGCCAACCGCTTCGAGATGCTGGAGTGCCAGGCCGCGCGCGAGGCTATCGCCGAAAATGCGCTGGATACCGACGAAGCCCGGGTCGGGGCCCTGGACGTTCTGGCCCAGCACATCATGGGCTGCGCCTGCTCCGAGCCGTTCGACCTGGTCGCCCTGCACGACGAGATCTGCACCGCCGGCCCCTATCGCGACCTGGCCTGGGAGGATTTCGAGGCGGTGGTCGATTTCGTGGCCACCGGCGGCTACGCCCTGCGCGTCTACGACCGCTTCGCCCGCATCGTGCGCGGCCAGGATGGGCTGTGGCGGGCGCGCAACGCCGAGGCGATCCTGCGCCACCGCCTGAACGTCGGGGCCATCGTCTCGCCGGCCATGCTCTCGGTGCGCATCGGCGGGGGCCGCCGATCGGCGCCCGGGCGCAAGATCGGCGAGGTGGAGGAGGGCTATCTCGAGGTGCTGGAGCCGGGCGACACCTTCATCTTCGCCGGCCGCGTCTGGCGGCTGATGGGCGTCACCGGCATGGACGTCCTGGTCCAGCCGGCCCCGGGCGAGGATGCCAAGCTGCCCTCCTGGGGCGGCTCGAAGTTCGCCCTCTCGACCTTTCTGGCCAGGCGCGTGCGGGCCATGATGTCCGACGCCCACCACTGGGAGATCCTTCCCGGCGACGTGCGCGAATGGCTGGGGCTGCAGCGCGACCGCTCCGCCATTCCGTCCACGGACGAGATGCTGCTGGAGACCTTTCCGCGCGGCCATCGTCATTTCCTGGTCTGCTATCCGTTCGAGGGCCGTCTGGCCCACACCACCCTGTGCATGCTGCTCACCCGCCGGCTGGAGCGCCTGGGCGTCGGCCCGCTCGGTTTCGTGTGCAACGACTACGCCCTGGCGGTGTGGTCGCTGCGGCCGATGGACGGGCTCGACATGGCCGATCTCTTCGCCGCCGACATGCTGGGCGACGACCTCGAGGCGTGGCTCGCCGAAAGCAGCATGATGAAGGCGGCGTTCAAGAGCTGCGCCCTGATCGCCGGCCTGATCGAGCGCCGCTTTCCCAAGCAGGAGAAGTCGGCCCGCCAGGTCACCTTCTCCACCGATCTGGTCTATGACGTGCTGCGCCGTCACCAGCCCGATCACCTGCTGCTGCGCTGCGCCCGCGAGGACGCCGCCAAGGGCCTGATCGACGTCGCCCGCCTGGGCCACCTTCTGTCCCGAATCGAGGGGCGTATCCGCCACATGGCGCTGGACCACCTGTCTCCGTTCTCGGTCTCGGTGATCCTGGAGATCGGCCGCCAGCGCTCGCCCGGCGAGGGGGCCGGCGAACTGCTGCTCGAAGGCGCCGCCGAGGATCTGATCGCCGAGGCCAGCGCATGAGCGGTTATCGCTTCGATGCCAGCCCGTGCGGCGGCCTCGTGCTCCATATCGCCGGCGCGGAGCTCCTGTGCCGGCCGGCCGGCAGCCTGTGGATCGCCGCCTGGCGGGCCCTGATCGTCGCAGACCTGCACCTCGAGAAGGGCTCGTCCTACGCCGCGCGCGGCCAGATGCTGCCGCCGTTCGACACCCGCGAGACCTTGCGCCGGCTGGAGGCGGAGGTCGCGGCCCTCGCCCCCCTGGTGCTGATCTTCCTGGGCGACAGCTTCCACGACGCCGGGGCCGAGGCCCGCCTCGCCGCCGACGACGCCGGCCGCCTCGTCGCCCTCGCCCACGGCCGCACCCTCATGTGGGTCACCGGCAACCACGATGCCCGGCCGCCCCGCGCCCTGCCCGGCCAGGCGGCGGCGGCCCTCACCCTATCGGCTCTCACCCTGCGCCACGAGCCGGCGGCCGGGTCCGCGCCGGGAGAGCTGGCCGGCCATCTGCATCCCTGCGCCCGGGTGGCCGCCCGGGCCGGAACCGTGCGCCGACGCTGCTTCGTCACCGATGGCGAGCGCCTGATCCTGCCCGCCTTCGGGGCCTATGCCGGCGGCCTCAATATCCGCGACCCCGCCTTCGCCCCCCACCTCGCCCGTGCCCCCCTCGCCGCCGTCCTGGGCGCCCGCCGCGTTCACGCCGTCGGCTGGCGCAGCCTGAGGGGGGATTGAGGGTGGCACGCCGTCAGCGCCGCGTCGGCAGCGATGGAATTGGGGCGCCTGTTGCCCGCACTGAGGGGTCTCCGATACCAAACAGGTAGAAAACCCATGTTGAAGCCGACCCGGAGGGCTTAGGATGACCCAATGGCGGTCATTGGGAGTTGGAGCTGATAAACAGCGCAGCCTCCTGGAGCTCAGCTTTGAGCCATACGAAGACGGCTACCTGTTTTATTGAAACAGGTGGGCTCCCGGGCACGCCTGTTACCGCCGATTAGAGAAGCATATATTTCGGTAAATGCTTCCGGTTCACGCAGAGCACTCTACAATGAAATCAGCAAAAGAACGGCTAATATAAGACGCGGCGCAACACCCCCTGCGGATGGACGGGCGCATGGTCCACGGTGCCCTGGTTCATGATCTCTTCGGCGATCCGCGGGTTTTTCGTGTCGAGGAAGAAGAACGCGAAACCCTCGCGCTCGCAGTGCCCATAATGGCCACCTGACCAACGCGCCTCGCCGGAGATCACGATGGCCCCGCCATTGCTGTGTTGGGACGCGATCTACTGAGCGCCCGAAGTTCTGCTTGAAATCCCCGCCGAACGCCGGAGCCGGTAGGAAACAGCGAGGTCGAAAACACAAATTCGTTGCACGATTGGTGGTTATGGTGACAAAATCAGGGACCCCCGCAACCAATCCACGGGGCCTCGAACGCCGGCCTAACGCCGCATCCACATTCAGGGAGATCGCAGGCGGATGGACCTAGGACTTTCCGGCAAGAAGGCCCTCGTCACCGGATCGACCCGCGGTATCGGCCGGCGCATCGCCGAGGCCCTGCTTGCGGACGGCGCGGCCGTGGCCATCGGCGCGCGCAACGCGGCCGAGGTCGAGACCGCGGTGGCGGATCTGGGAAAGCGCGGCAAGGTTGCGGGGGCCGTGCTCGATGTGGCCGACGCCGCGAGTTACGCCGGCTGGATCGAGGCCATGGCCGAAAGACTCGGCGGGATCGACATATTCGTCCATAACGTCTCCGGTGGCGGGAGCATGGAGGGCGAAACCAGCTGGTACCGCTGTTTCGAGATCGACGTGATGGGCGCGGTCCGCGGCGTGACGGCGGTTACGCCGCATATGAAGACCGCCGGCGCCGGCTCGATCGTCTTCATCGGCACGACGGCGGCGGTCGAGACCTTCATGGGGCCGATGGCCTACAACGCGCTTAAGGCCGGCTTGGTCACCCATGCCAAGCAACTCTCCCAGGCCCTCGGGGCGGACAATATCCGGGTCAATGTGGTCTCGCCAGGGCCGATCCTGTTCCCTGGCGGGGCCTGGGAGAACATCGGCAAGGCGATGCCCGACTTATACAAATCCCATCTGACCGAGCAGCCCAACGGAAGGTTCGGGGCGCCGGAGGAAGTGGCCAGCGTGGTCGCCTTTCTCGCCAGCCCGGCGGCCAGCTGGGTCACCGGCGTGAACCTGGTGGTCGACGGCGGCTACACCAAGCGGGTTCAGTTCTGATTTCCCGCGGGTGTTCCCAGGACTGACGGGAGGAAGACGAATGGCCAGGACCGAACCCCGGACCGCGCAGAATGCGATGAAGTGCCCGATCAGCCTGGAGGACGTGGATTTGTTTTCCCCCGGCGCCCAGGAGCATTGGTACGAAGCCTATCCGATCCTGCACCGTCACGCGCCGGTGCTGCGGATTCCGGGCGAGGGCGCGGCGCCGGGCGCGGACGGGCTGGTCCTGACCAAGTACGCCGACATCCTGCGCGTGGTCCGCGACCCTGAGCGGTATCCGCCGGGCCTCACCACGCCGCCCAAGCCCAATCCTGACGGTTCGATGCCGCCGATGAACCCTATGATCGCCTCGATCCAGAGCCTCAGGCCGAATGAAGAGCTCTGGCGGGCGCACAAGGCCGAACTCACCGATCCCTGGGTCGGAACCGGCGCCACGCGCCACCGCGACATGATAGCCGCAGCGGCTACCGGCCTGATCGACAACTGGATCGACCGAGGCCGCGTCGATTTCGTCGGCGAGTTCGCGCGGGTTCTGCCGCAGATGGTGATGGCCAACGTGCTGGGATTCCCGCTCGAGGACATTTCCCGCATGGAAATGTGGGGCGGCGCCCAGGTCATGGCCTTCGTCCATGGCAGGGGGCATCGTAATATCCTGACCCCCGAACAGACCGCCGAGCAGATGCGCCTGTTGGCTGGCTTCGCCGAATATGTCGCCGGCTGGGTAATTGAGAAGCGAGCGCGGCCCAAGGATGACATGATCTCCTGGCTGACCCAGGTGACCTACAGCCCGCTGAACCGCAAACTGACAGACTTGGAGATCAACGGCATCGTCTATGCGATGATGATCGGCGGGCTGGAGACGACGCAGTACGCAATGGCCGAGCAGGCCCAATTGTTCTGCGAGGATCCCGAACTCTACCGGGCCATTCGCAACGACCGGACCCAGCTGCGCGGGTTCATCGAGGAAAGCCTTCGGCTGCGATCGCCGACCCAGGGTCTTTCGACCCGCGCGACGATCCAGGAGGAGGAGTTCCAGGGCGTGAGCGCGCCGCCCGGCTCGCTGCTGCACATGCGCTGGGCGGCGGGCAACCGCGACCCCGACAATGGGAATGCCCCAGCGACCTGCAACTCGACCGCAAGCGGGTGACCCGTCACCTAGCCTTTTCCCAGGGCTCGCGCAGCTGCCCCGGATCGGGAATCTCCCGCCAGGAACAGCTGATTGCCTGGAACCTGCTCATGGACCGCATCGAGGCGCTCGAGTATGCGCCGGGCAACAGCTTCGAGCATCAGCCGGGTATCATGCTCGGCCTCTACGAACTGAGTCTGAACTTCAGCAAGGCGAAGTGACCGCCGGTCTCCCCCGAGCGTGGGGAGGGATGGCCGGTCGTTATGGTCAGAACCTGGCCTCCAGTTCCGCCCCCCAGCTGGCGCCTGGGCCCACGGTGCCGGAGGCGAACAGCGGTGCGATGAAGGTCGGGATCTCGTGACGGTAGTTGGTTAGGTTCCGCCCGAACACGGTGAACTTGTAGTTTTTGTAGGCGTAGCTTGCGGCCAGCGACAGGTCTGTGTGGGCTGGGATGATGAACTGCGAAGCATTGTAGAGGTCGCCCTGTTCCTTATCGACCCAGCTGACCCGCGCGCTGAGGGCCAAATCGCCTGGCCCCGCCGGGACGGTGTAGGTCGCCGAGCCGCCAAAGGTCAGGTCGGGTGCGCCGCGCGGGATCAGGAACGTCGCGTTAATGATCGGCACCTGGCCGGTCTGATTGCCCGGGTAGCCGATATTCAATTGGGTGTAGCGGGCGTTGAGATAGCCGAATGAGCCGGCAAGGCTGAGCTGCCGCGTGACGACCCATTGCAGCTCGCCCTCGACGCCCTTGTATTCTAGGCCGCCCACGTTGGTGAAGACCGTCACTACCGTATTGGTGGTCTTGTCGAACTGGATCGATGACTCCTGTTTGTTATGGAACTCGTTGATGAATCCGGCGAAGTTAAGCTGTACGCGGTGATTGAAGAATTGTCCCTTCATGCCTAGTTCATACGACTGCGTGGTCTCCGGCTTGTACTGGTTGGAGAGGAAGTCGGCGGCGTTCTGGTTGACGCCGAAGAAACCGCCCGAGTGCCATCCCTCCGAGAACGATCCGTACCACAGCACATCGTCGGTCATCTGGTAGGAAAGCGCGGCGGTCGGCGTGACCTGAGAGTAGCTGTTGCTCAGGTCGGCTTTACTGGGGAAGTCGTCGACCGGGATACGCGCGGCCGGCAAAATGTAGGACTGATAGCCGATGAAGTGCTTCTTTTCATAGGTGTAGCGTACCCCGGCGGTGAGGGTGAACTTCGGATAGAACTCCCAGTCGCCGTGCGCGAATCCGGCCAGCGAGTCGGTGTTCTGAGACTCATAGAGCTTGTTCACCAGACCAGCGCCATAGCCTCCGGCGCCGGCCACGCCGCCCTGGGGCCCGCCGGGGTCGCACTGCACGCGGCCAAATATGGCCTTCAGCGCCGCCGTCGTACGGGGGGCGAGACAGGCCGAGATCGGGTCTGCGAACCCAGTCGCGGCGGCGGTCGCCAGGGGGTTGAAAGCCGGCGCCCAGAGGTTGTCGCGCAGATCATAGCCGCTGATGTCGCTGACAAAGGTCCAGAAGTCGCCGCTGGTGATCCACTTCCGAGTGAAATAGCTGTTGAAGTAATAACCGCCGAGTACCAGATTGACTTTACCCAGACCAGTATCCCAATTACCTTCCATCCTCAGTTCCTGGCTGAACTGATGGTAGTGTGCTTCGGTGGAGATGTTGATAAAATTCGTGCTGCTTCCGTCAAAGTCTTCGGAAGCCAGCTCACGTTGCTTGCGGTAGCCAGTCACAGAAACCAGGTTCACGTTGGGGCTGACCCTGTAGTTCATGTTGAGGGTGTAGGCCCAGGTCTGCACATCGCCAGGGGCGGGAAAATTGTCGGTGATCGTGCTGGGGATCGCCAGGTTCGTTCTGGCCGGCACGTTGGGCAGGCCCGTGGCGCCTGGAATAAGGAACGGGATCAGGCCCGGGAGGAAGGTGTCGATTTCCGGCCCGTTGGCCGCCCCGGTCGGGCCGCCCAACGCCGTCCCCGGAGCGTTGATATCGCTTGGCGTCCGGTAAGGCGCCAGCACGCCGGCCGAGGTGTTGTAGTTGGTGAGGAAGGCGGCGCCTTGGCTGCGATCTTCATATTTATCGAAGGTAAAGATCGCTTTCAATCTGTCGTTCGGAGTGAATTTCAGAGCTAGCCCATAATTCTTATAGTCTCGTTGGGGCTGATTGATGTTGAGAAAGGTGTTGTGCAGAAATCCGTCTCGATTGGCCGACAGTATGTACAACTTGGCCGCGAGGACGTCCTTGATCACGGGCGCGTTGAAAACGCCGCGGAACTACTGGTCGTTCCAACTGCCGGTGGTGTATTGCACCCTGGCGCCCCATTCGCCGGTCGGCTCGGTGCGAAGCACATTGAGGGCGCCTCCGATGGTGTTGCGCCCGAAGAGGGTGCCCTGTGGGCCGCGGAGGATCTCGATGCGTTGCAGGTCGAAGTTATCGATCAACTGGCCGACCAGCGTGCCAAGATAAATCCCGTCGATCAGCACGCCGATGGGAGAGTCGATCGAGTTATCGTCCAGGCGCGATGGACTGATGCCGCGAATGGTGATGCTGGCGGCGTTGGCGCGCTGGCCATATTGATCGATCCGGACATTCGGGATGAAGGCCACGATGTCGCTCAGATTGCGTACGTCCGCTGTCTTCAGCTGACTGGTGATCGCCGTCAGAGCGATCGGCACCTTCTGCACGGATTCCTCGCGCTTGCGAGCGGTGACGATCACCTCTTCAATCCTCGTGCCGGCGGTCGCGCTGTTGTCAGCCAGTTTCTGCGGCGCCGTCGCCGTCTCAGCCATGGCGAGCCCCCCCGACATGGCGAGCGCCGGGACAGCCACCGCAGCCATCGCCAAGGCGCGGCGGGATAGTACTTTGGGCGTGATCACGGTCAGTTCCCCCTGCGTTTCCAACCCCCGAAAGGCCATTCAGAAAGGTGTGCCGCGCGCTATGCCCGCGTCTGTTTGGCAACCTTTCGCCGTAGCGTCACTCTGAGCCTAGCGTGGCAAAGCGGAAGCTGGCGGAAACGCTAGTTTTCAGATGTGCCGCTGCCGACGAACGGCACCATGAATTATGCCACCGCGCGGATCATGCCCATCTGGCTGGCGACCGCGGCTGCGCGGGTGCGATTGTTCACGCCGAGTTTCTCCACCGCGCTCTCGACATGGAATCTGGCCGTCGATGGCGAACGGCCGATCAGCTCGCCGATTTCGCAGTCGGTCTTGCCGAGCGCCACCCAGGTCAGACACTCCAGCTCGCGTTCCGAAAGGACTGCGTTGGACAGTAGGGTCGTGGTGGCGTCGGGCCGCCCCGATAGACGTGGTCCATGAATAGATGCGCCGCGAGCCTCAGTTCGTTGCCGTAGGCCGCTAATATCGGATCAAGGTCCGCATCGTGACCGACCGCCAGCCAGCCGACGGCGCCGACGCGCGACAGGGGCATGTGCACCGGAACGGTGACACCGCCGACGATGCCGTGCTCGACCGCGCGACGCCAGAACTCCTGCGTACGGTGATCCCAGGAGAGTTCCGCGGCGGCGATTTCCGCGGAGCGCCAGGCGAACGGATTGGTCGCCACCCGGCACGCGCGACCGATCGGGCAGACCAAGTGGGTGTTATGGGCGTTGGGGCTCTTGTTGAACGATGGCAGCCAGCCGAACAGCTCGCCTAGCAGCCCGCTCTTGTGGCTCATCAGCAGACGTTCGGCCGAGAAATCCTCGACCACTGATGGCCGGTCCAGCCCGATCGCCTTGCCGATCTCCACGAGCGGCGGCGCGGCCGCGGCCAGGTCGGCGGCCTCGGACAAGGCCTTGATGTGATGGCCCAATGACACCTGGGGCATCGGCAGCTTCCTCCCGCAAGCCCCCATATTAGAGAGCATTTTGAGAGATGTTCGCACATGGCAGTTGAGAGTCAATCTTGGGGCAAGGACGGCGTAGCTGCGCCCTCAGACACGGTCCCAATCCTGGCGACCCGCCCATTCCGCCATCGTCGTCGGTTGGATCGGCAGCTTGACCAAAGCGGCGTCCATGTCCGCCACCAGTGGCGAGGTGGGCTGGGAATTGTACCAGCGATAGAACTGCGCCATGCCGTCGTAGATGCTGTGGGGCTTCACCTCGGATGAGCCGGTCACCAGCAAACTCATCTTGCTGGCGTAGTCATCGGGAGTCAGGCTCTGGAAGCGGATGATTCGCCCCGCCGCTGCGCTGAGCCGCTCGGCGACCTCGGCCCCCACCAACGCTTCCGGCCCTCCGACCATGATCTTCTCCGCCCTCAGTTCATCCCTGGCCAGGGCGCAGCTCATATAGCCGGCGACATCTTCCAGGCAGATCCAGGAGATTTTCAAAGTCTCGGCGGCCGGATAGGCGAAGACGCTCTTGTTGACGATCGACGGCTTGGCCCAGATCCGGATCATGTTGTCCATGAACACCACCGAGCGGACCACCACGAAGTCCGCGCCACTCTCCTCGATGGAGCGTTCGATGTCGCGCCGGCCGTCGTGGGCAGAGAGGCCGAGGTCATGGTCGGTGACGATGCAGCTCGTGTTGAACACGATCTTGCCCAGGCCGGCACGCCGGGCCGCCGCCCCGATCCTCCGGCCATAACCCGCCGCCTTTGCGCGGTCGAACTCGAACGGCAGGTGCATGGCCAAGGCGTCCTGGCCCCTGAACGCGTGGTAGAGCGACTCCTCGTCATCGAGGTTGGCCGGTATCGTCGGCAGCGAGGAGAATGCGGTCCCCACTAGGGCGTCCGCGCGCCGGACGCCGGCGGTCGGCTCGAAGCCCTCGTTGATCAGGCGCCCGAGCAGCGGCAGGCCCTGGTCGCCGCTGGCGCCGAGGACCAGAACCTTGCGGATGACGGTCATGATGCGGTTCTCTCGCGATTGCCGGCGTCGTCAGTCTGGTTCGTAAGCAGGGCGGCGTGGCGTCCGGCGATACAGCCGAAGGTAAGGGCGGGACCTAGGGTGCCGCCGGCGCCGGCGTAGACGGACCCTGTCGGCGCGGCCATGACGTTGCCCACCGCATAGAGGCCGGCGATCGGCGCGCCATCGGGATCGAGGGCGCGGCCCGTCGCGTCGGTGCGTACGCCGCCGTTGGTCCCCAGCGCGCCCATGGTGATCGGCGCCGCGTAGTACGGCGCAGTCGCCAACGGACCCAGGGTGCCGGCCGCGCCAGCCCGGGACCGGTCGCCGTAGAAGATGTCATAGGCGCTCTCGCCGCGGCCAAAGTCCGGGTCGCACAATGCCGCGGCATGGGCGTTGAAGCGCGCGACGCTCGCCTCCAGTCCCTCGCTGTCGCAGCCGATCACGCCGGCCAGCGCCGACAGGGTCGGGGCGCTGACGATCCAGTCTGGCGTATCGGGACCTGGCGGCGCCGGCCCGACGGCGTAGCGCGCCTTGTATTCGGCGTCGAAAATCAACCAGGCCGGCAGATTGGCCCAGTCATAAGTGTTCGGGTCGAACTGGTGGAACGCCCCGGCCAGGGCGGAATAGTTTGTCGCCTCGTTGCAGAACCTGTGTCCGCGGCGATTGACCATGATCGAACCGGGCAAGGTGCGCTCGATTAGCACCGGGGCGGACTTCGGGGTGCCGTCGGGCCAGGTATCGCCACCAGGCGTGATCGTCGGCGCCCACCAGGCGCTGGTCATGTTGCCGAGCGCAACCCCGACTCCCTGGGCTAGTTTGAGCCCATCGCCCGTCGCCATCGGCGGCGACGCCGGATGGGTCAGCGGGCCCCTCAGGAAGGCGCGGACAAGTTCGCGGTTCCATTCGAAGCCGCCGGTCGCCAGGATAACGCCGCGGCGCGCCGACAGCCGGCTGGTCGCGCCGTGCAGGTTATATTCGACGCCGACAACCCGGCCGTCTTCGGTGAGCAACCGCCTGGCCGCCGCGCCCAAAAGCGGCTCGATCCCGCGGTCGAGGCAACCAGCCAGCAGGGCGCCGACCACGGCCTGGCCAAAGCCGCGCAGGTCCCCCTCGGCCCTGGCCTGGAACACAGCGATCGACGGCATGGTCGTGGCGCCGCCCAACGGCGTCTCGCGCAACATTAGCCGCGACACCGGACCGGCGCTGAACACGCGCTCGCGCCAGGCGCCGAGACGGTTGAAATCGAACAGGTCCGCATCCAGCGCCCGCCCGCCCTCGGCCCGCGCGCCCGGCCGGCCAAGGTAATAGTCGGGATAGCCTTGCAGAAGGCCGAAGCGCAGCGGCGTCCGGTCTTCCAGAAAGGCGATCGCCTCGCCGGCCTCATTTACAAAGGCCGCGAGCACAGCCTCGTCGAGATCGCTCGAAAGGGCCCGGAAATATTCCATCGCCGCCTGGCGATCCCCGTCGCGCTCAGCCGACTTCATGTGCGTGTTGGCCGGGGCCCATACCACGCCGCCGGAAATCGCCGCCGTGCCGCCGACGGAGTCGGCCTTCTCGATCAGGCGAACCCGCGCGCCGGCCTCATGGGCGGCGATCGCCGCCGCAAGTCCACTGGCCCCGGCCCCAATGATCACGACATCGGTTATGTCGTCCACGCCGGTCAGCCTCCCCGGAGACGCGCAACGGCGCGTGGCGCTCAGAATGAGGGTGCGGCTGTCTGTGACAACTGTTCGAATCGAGAGGCGTGCCGACGGCCGGTCAATGCGGTTCGAGGAACGTGGCCAGCGGATCGTCGGGCCACCGGCCGCCGCGAATGCGCAGACCGGCATAGATGGCGTCGTGCCACCGCGCGGTGGACGCGGTGTTCCGGTTCCAATCCATCACATAGACTCGCTGGGCAATCCGCCAGACGCCGTCGCGCCGCTCCAGGCGATCCAGATAGCGGCCGCCAACGATCATCTCGCCGGGGCCGTTCTCGCCCGGCAGTTCATGAAAAGCATGGCAGTAGGTCTCGGCCTTGGCGCGTTCGCCCTCGACCTCGATCAGCAGGTTGCCGATCGAATGCTGCGTGCGCAGCATGTCCTTTAGCGCGGCCACCGTCGTCCTGGACCAATCGTGGGCGTTCTGCGCGCCGGAGCCGTAATCGGCGGTCGCATCCGGCCAGAATGCCGACAGCAGGCTCTCGAGGTGGCAACGGTCTATGCCCCGGCAATAGCGGGTCAGAACCTCGGCGATTTTCTGCTTGGCGATGGTGTCGCGCAGGTCGGCGAGGTCGCTGGTTTCGATCTGTGACATTCGGGTCTGCTCCTGGAAGCCGTCAGAGTGTGCGAAGGCGTTCTCGCTGGTTGCTGAGATCCCTCTCGCCGCGATAGCCGACCAGGACATCCGGCGTCGCCTTCAGCCATTCATCGGCCGCCGGCTCAGTTCGCGCCCAGTCCACCAGCTCGCTGCGATGGGCGATTTTCCACACCCCCTCGCGACGCTGATAGCGGTCGACATAGCGTCCGCTGATGATCAGGTCCTTCTCGGCCCCCTTCTCGACGATGCGGTGGAAGGCCTGGAAATAGATCTCACCGAATCCGACGTCCCCTTCGACCTCGATTAGGGCCTGGCCCATCATATGATGGTTCGAGAGGTGATCTTTGAGAGCGTTCTGGGCGAAGTCGACGAAGCCGTCCGGCCCGCCGCGATAGAAACCATAGTCGGTGGTCGCGTCGTCCCAGAACACCGATCGGTGCAAGGTCGGCATCAACCGGTCCTGGGCGCGAAGGTAGCGGCAGCACTGGTCATAGATTTCCTGGCGTGAGAGCAGTGCGTCGAGACGAGGGTCGAGGCGCATCCGAAAACTCCTTAGGGGCGACCAGGTGACGGTGGGGGCGCTGATCAGTCCGACCGCGCCATTGTGAAAGGCCGGAACCGTTCCGCCCGTTGTCTGACCGGAATCGACCACCAGGGTGTGCCCCGTGACATAGCAGGCCTCGTCGCTGGCCAGATAGAGCATGGCGTAGGCCGGATCCTCCGGAGTGCCCGCGATGCCCAGCGGCGCGCCGGCGGCGATGCGCTCGGCCGCCTCCGCATGACCCGCCGGGTCGCCAGTCAGCAGCGAGGAGGTCATGGCGGTGACGGTGTTGCCGGGAGCGACGGCGTTGACCCGGATTCCGTATTGGGCCAGCTCCGACGCTGCCGATTTGGTCAAGCCGACCACGCCATGCTTGGCCGCGGTGTAGGCGTGCGGGCCCAGTCCGCCCATGACGCCGGCCGTGCTGGCCACCGACAGGATCGCGCCGCGGCGGCGCGGAACCATGATCCGGGCGGCGTGCTTGACCCCCAGGAATACGCCGGTCAGCAGAATGGCGATCGTCCGGTTCCAGTCGTCCAGCGGCGTATCCTTCAGCGGCCCGACCGCCCCGACGACGCCGGCGTTGTTGACCATCACGTCCAGGCTGCCAAATTGCGCGACCGCGAGATCGACGGCGGCGGAAATATCGGCCTCGTTGGTGACGTCGGCGCGAATGAAGCGGGCGCGGTCGCCGAGATTCCGGGCTAGCGCGGCGCCGGGGCCTTCCTGCATATCGGCGAGAACGACGAAGGCGCCCTCCTCGTGAAACAGCCGCGCGGTTCCCGCGCCGATGCCGCTGGCCGCGCCGGTGATCACCGCGACCTTGTCGTTCAGTCTGCTGGCGATGTTCGGGCCTCCTTTAGGTCAAGCATCGATCACTCGGCCTCCCATTCGCGAGCGGTGTTCACCGCCTCGCGGAACGGGCGTAGACAAGGGGCTAGGCAGATACCGGCCACGGGAGAGTCGGCGCTGGCCATCAGGCGGAGGCTGCCGCCAAGCGAGTAGCCGGCGAACACACGGTCGCTGAACAGGCCGCCGAGCAGGGGGCCAACGATAAGGGAAATGCAGTTCACCACCAGCAGATAGAGCGCGATGATCCGGCCCTCGAGTTCCTTCGCCACTGGTCTGCGACCCCGGCCGCCGGCATGGTGAAGACCGAATAGAGCAGAGTGAACGCCAAGCCGCCGAGGAGGACGATCTGGCTTTCGTTGATGCCCAGATCCCGCTTCATCGGCCCGATCGCCAGCGCCAAGACCTGGCGATCGATCTTCGAAATGCTGGCGGCGAGCGTCAGAAACAGCACCGGATACCAGGCGCCTGGACCGGCGGCGGCTTCGCCCGGCGTATGCGCGTAACCCGCCACCGGTCAGTCCTGCAGGAAGCGGTCGAGGGTCATATGAACGCGCCGGGTGCGCGCTTCCTGATAGTTCCCCAGCGTCTGACCAGGTTTTCGGGATGCCTGGAAGCCCTTGTACTGCATGGCCAGATTGTCGGTGTCCTGATCATAGACGAAACCTAGGCCTGGGGTCATGCCGGGCGCGGAGGCGTAGGACTCGCCCGGCGTCAGGCGGTGCGCCGCCGGGGCCTCGGGCCTGGCCTGGCCTGGCGCCAGCGGCCGCAGGAAGATGAGGTCGAACAACGTGCGGCCGGGATCCATGCCGATCGGCCGGAAACGGTAGATCATCGGCAGGTTCACGCCTGGGAACAAGAACATGTTCGGGAACAGGTGGTACTCGATCGAGTCCATCATCTCGCTGTCGGAATAGGTCGACAGGTCCACGCCCCATTCGGCGCCGAGGTTGGCCCGCATGTGCTCCGCGGCGACTGAGCGGGCTAGGCGCCCCTTCGGGACGACGGTTCCCTCAGGCGCGGCGCCGAGCTTTTCCAGCATCTCCTGCTGCGTCTGCTGTCGGGTAAGGTGGGGGCTTTGGTGGCCGATCGTATGGATGAAGCGGCTGACCATATCGCCGAAAATGTCGTACTGGGCGTTGGCGTCGCCAGCCGTCGGCAGGCCCTGTGTGTGCGTTGCATAGACGTGATAGGCTTCGAGGAAGGCTTCCTGGGCCGCCTTCCAGTTGGTCTCCAGCTCCTTTTCGATGTGCAGCACGGTGTAGCGGTTGGCGAGGTCCCAGCCGTCCTTGAAGTGATCGGGAAGCACGCCAAGGTGGTCCCGCAAAGGGCCGGCGTTCGGATCCAGGTTGACGAACACGAACCCGCCCCAGAGTTCGACCTTGACCTCGGGCAATCGGTAAGCCTCGTCGGCGACGTGCGGGAAATCCCAACGGCAGGGGATCTCCCGGAGCCTCCCGTCCAGAGTCCAGGTCCAGCCGTGGAACGGGCAGCGCAGGATCGGCGCCACGCCGCGGCTATCGGAGGGCCGGAACTGGGTGCCGCGGTGCAGGCAGGCGTTGACATAGCCCTTGATCTCGTCCGGCGCGCGTCTGACCAGGATCACTGAATGGGGCCCGATGTCATAGGTCAGATAGTCGCCAACATGCAGCAGGTGCTCTTCGCGGCATGCCCACTGCCAGACCCGCGGCCAAAGCCTCTTCATCTCCAGATCGAAGAAGGCCGGTGAAGTGTAGCGGTCAAAGACGATGTCGCCGTCGCCGAGGAAGGCGTAGCTTTCTTCGGTCAGGGCCGGCGGCGTCGGCTGGCCGTCGGCCAGGATCAGATCGCGCGTCGAAGGTCCGGGGCAACGCGCTTCACCAGGGGCCTGCGCACGCGCCGCGCCGGTAAGATCGTCAGCCATTTGAGACGCCCTCTCTGCTGTCCGGCCTGATCGCGGCCGAACTTCGTGATTCCATGATCGCCGCCATGCCGCTCATTGAGCGCCGCTCCCTTACGCGCCCTGCGCGAAAGTGAGGTCGAGCCAGTCATGGAAATGCTGCACCCGCGATTCGTCGTCGTTCAGAAACGCCTGGCTGAAGCCGCGCGAGTGCATGCCCGCCTGCATGTGGCGCAGCAGAAAAATGTCCTGATCGATAGTGATGTTCATCGAGTGCTTGCCGGTGTCGACATCCTCCTGGGTGAACACCACGCGTTCAGGGCGCGGCACTGCGTCGTCGGTCAACGCGTCGGCGCCGAGCGCCAGGCTGCATCCGTTCGCCGCCAGTGAACTGGGCGTCCGCAGCGTCCATTTGTCGAAGAAGCACCTGTCGGGATCGCTCGGATGGGGCCTGGGCCGCATCACCCACAACTCCTCGGTCTGGATGGTCATGATTACATTGGGAAACAGATCGTATTGCCAGACGTCGGACAGCTGATCGTCGGTGAAGGCCGAATAGTCGTAGCCGAGTCTTGGGCCGATCGCGCGCTTATGCTGCTGCACGGCCTTGCGCAGGGCCGGGACGCGACCGCGAAATTCCGCCGGATTCATGCCGAGCGGCGCAATGGCCGCCTGCAACATGTCGGGGACCTCGTCCGGAATCGGATAGCGTGGATTGACCACGAAGCCCTCGACCTCGACGCTGCGATGGCCGTTGGGCCAGAGCTGGTTGGCGGCGTTGCAGCAGTCGACGAAGCTGGCGTGTTGGGGATGCAGGAAGTCGACGTGATACTGCTCGTTGAAATTGTCGATCACCGTCTTCCAGTTGGCGTCGAGGCTGACCGTCTGGTCGGCTACCAGGCGCATCCGCTCGAAGCGATAGGGCGCCAGACGCTCCTGGATCGGTCCCAGGAAATCCGCCAATGGGGCCGCGGCCGGATCCATGTTGATCCAGACAAGTCCAGCCCAGACCTCTACCTTGACCGGCTTCAGGGCCAGGGCATCGCGGTCAATGCCCTGGCGAAACCGGTCCGCGTCGTGCGCGGCGCGAAGCCGGCCTTTCAGGTCGTATGACCAGCCATGATAGGGGCAGGTGATCGCCTCGACGCATCCGCGCTCGGAGACCATCAGCCGGTTGCCCCGGTGCTGACAGACATTATAGACGGCGCTGACGCCGCCATCCCTCGTGCGGGTGATCAGGATCGACTCCAGGCCGATATTGAAAACGAAGAAGTCGCCAGGCCTTCGGAGGTCGAGCTCCATGCCGGCAAGCAGCCAGGTGCGGGGCCACAGGTATCGCCACTCGCGGTCCATGAAGGCGAGCGAGGTATAGCGGCGGCCCTCAAGCCGCGCCGGCGCGCTCGGCCGTGGCGATGGCGCGTCCGGAACGTCGACGTAGTTTGTCGTCTGAACCATCCGCCTCTCCCGTGACGCTTCGCGACCGCGCCGCAGACAGCACGCATCGCTCGGGTTTCGGCCCCGAGCGCCACGGAGTCATCACAACGGCTTCCCAAGGATAGTTCAAGACCTCGAATCTGAGAGTAAGGTGGCGATCTCGCCGCCGCCGGCCATTCCCGCGCGGCCAGCCCCTGTCCTTGGTCCGATAGTCGCCGAAGGCCGTGTCGCGCGCGGTCAGCGTCTCCTTCACCCCCTCGCGAAACTTGGCATGTACTTGCGCGAGGCGGGCGTGTGCCAGCGCGGTTGGCGAAGCCGAGGCGCACCGTCTCGAGGCCATTGATCAAATCGCCGGTCAGCATTAGCTCCATAGCCGTGCGCGTGCCCATGATTCAGGCGTGGTACTGGTTGTCGGGCGGCACATGGTGCTGACGGCCGAATAGCCGATCTGAGCGTTCTCGGCGACGTAGACGAGGCCGCAGGCGAAGCGAGCTCGGAGCCGCCGGCCAGGCACCAGCTATGCACCTGGGCCACGATCGGCTTGGCCAAGCAGTTGCCCATGACGATCGAGGCGGCGTCGGCGTGGCGTTGCGGTCCCAGCAGAGCTGCGGATCATATCGGGTGTGGATGTCGATGAACCCGGGTGACAGGGTCGGGCCGCCGGCTTTGATCTCCATCTCGGGCGACCCCTCTACCATGCCGATCGCGGCGATCCGATCGCCGCGCACACCCAGGTCGCCGCCGAAAGCCGGAGGGCCGGTTCCATCAACGATCTGAGCGTTCCGAATGATCAATGAAAGCATGGCGGGTCCTTCACGGCGGCTGGCGGGACCGCGGCGCGGCCGCGGCATTGGCGAAGGCTCGGGCCAGGCGGGGGCTCGCGAAAGAGAGAGGTGGACGCGGACATCACAAAATCCGTAACGTGTGCCACCCGCGCGGGCGGGGCGATCGAGATCCGCGCTATCGGATCATGGCGAAGGCGAGGACTGTGGAAAACTTGACCCAACTGGCGCGCCCAGAGGCCGGCGTGAAACACAACCGGACGCAGGGGGCGTTGTGGGGCGCGCCGGTCGAGCGGATCGAGCGGCTGCGAGAGGTGATCATCAAGGGCGGCGACGAGGCTCAGCTGTTGCGGCGGCTGCCGGTGGACGCCGTCGAGGCGCTGATCGACGAAGGCATGTTCCGCTTCGCCATGCCCGCCGAACTGGGCGGCGAGAACGCCAGCGCCGTCGAGACGGTGGTGATCATCGAGGCCCTCGCCGCGATCGACGCCTCTGTCGCCTGGAACGTGATGCTCGGCTCCGAGATCAACGCCATGGCGGCGGGCGGCATGCCAAAGCCCCTGGCCAAGGAGGTGTTCATCGACAATCCCCGCGTGATCATGTGCGGCGGCGGCGGGCCGGGAACGACCGCGTCCTACGCTATCGTCCAGAACGATGGCAGCGTGAAGGTGTGGGGCGAGTCGACCTTCATCAGCGGCTGTCATAATTCAGACTGGTGTTTCCTCGGCGCGCCGGTCGTTAAGGAAGGCGAGGAGCACTCCGCAAATCCCCTCGCCGCCCGTATGTGGTTCCTGCACAAGTCGCAGTACGAGATCCTCGACGTCTGGAACATGGCCGGCCTGCGCGGGTCGGGCAGCGATACGGTGAGAGCCGTCGGAGCTGTGGTGCCGGCCAAGTTCGCCGAGGTGCAACTTGTCACCGTCCCGCCCTTTTACGACAATCCGGTGTTCCGGATACCGATCCCTCTGCGTCTGTCCTACAACAAGGTCGCCATCGCTCTGGGCATCGCCCGCGGCGCGCTCGACGCCTTCGTCGAGATCGCCAACAACAAGATCCCCTTTCTGTCGATGTCCAAACTCGCCGAACGGCCGATCGCCCAGTATCGCATGGGCGAGATGGAGGCCAAGTACCGCGCCGCCCGCGCCTATGTGCTCGAGGCCATGCACGAGGTCGAGGAAGAGCTGCGCGCGGGCGCGGAGGCGCCCGGCGCCAAAACCACCCAGAACGCCCGGCTCGCCTGCACCTATGGCGCGAACGCCTGTATGGAGGTGGTCGATGTCCTTCACAGCAGTGCGGGCACCAGCGGCATGCAGTTAACCAGCCCTCTGGAACGCAAGCTGCGCGACGCCCATGGCGCCGCGACCCACCGCTGGGTCGCCCATCCGCTGTACACCGACCTGGGCAGGATTCTGCTCGGCCACGAGCCGGGGCCGGAGTTCGCCGGCACGGGTGGCCCGGGCCTGGGCGCAAAGCGGTAAGCGCGCGTTGCGCCGGCTGGCAAGGCGATGATCATGGCCAACTACATCTATCCGGGGATCGTCAGCTGCCTGGCGCTGCTGGTCTATTACTTCAAGCTGCTGCGGTCAGGGCTGGCGCCGGGAGAGTTCAAGGTGAGCGCTCTGGCGCATAGCGGGTATCGCGGCGCATGGCCGCCACGCCACGGCGACAGCCGAGCATGACGCCGGTAAGATTGACGCCGATCACGCGATGCCAGGTCGCCAGGTCGACATCCTCGATCAACTGGCCACTGACGACGCCGGCGTTGGTGAACACGACGTCGAGACGACCATACATCGTCTCGACCAGGGACATCAGACGGTCCCAGCCCTCGTCCGCGCCGACATCGAGCGCAAAGAACGCACCGCCGATCGCTTCGGCGATAGTCACGCCAGCGTCGGTTTGCAGATCCGCGACGATGACCGCGGCGCCCTTGCGGCGAACAGGCGTGAGGTCGCCGCGCGATCCCCGAGGCCCCGCCGATGACAACCGCCACCTTGCCCTTCCGTCGATCTATGTCTCCGGCATAGGGGAACAAAAAAGAGGCAACAAGGCCTTTTTCAATCGATAGTGATTGATTTCCTGGGTGCGATCGAACAAGCTCGACTTTACAGCGTCGTGATCGCGAAAAGGCGGCCGGCGGACAACAGGTGGCGACCCATTCGCCGTACCCGGGAGGAGTCCTTCACGTCAGTCCAGGCGAAACTTCGCGAGCCGACCAATCCGTTTCTGAGCGGCAACTATGCGCCGGTTATGGAGGAACACGTCGCCCGGTGCGTCGATGTCGTCGGCGAGATTCCCAAGGACCTCAAGGGCAGCTTCCTGCGGATAGGTCCCAATCCGGTGTTCGTACCGGACGTGAAAACCTATCACATTTTCGATGGCGACGGCATGATCCACGCGGTGCAACTCGCCAATGGCGAGGCCATCTACCGCAACCGGTTCGTCGACACCGAAGGCCTGCGCAAAGAGCGCGCCAAGGGGACTTGGATCTGGAAGGGCATGGCTTCGATGGCCGATCTGGTCAAGGGCGTGCCGCCGCCGGCCGAAGGCCTGATGAAGAACACCGCCAACACCGCAATGGTCTATCACAACAACACCTTGTTCGCTCTGATGGAGGCCGCGCCGCCCCACAAGATGTCCTTGCCGGACCTCGATACGGTCGGTGAACACACCTTCGACGGCAAGCTAACGCATCCGTTCACGGCCCATCCGAAGGTCGATGCGGTGACCGGCGAGATGATGACCTTCGGCTATTCGCCGTTCCCGCCTTATCTGACCTACAGCGTCGTCAGTCCGAAGGGCGAAATCGTGCACACCACCCCGATCACCCTACCCAAGGGGGTGATGATGCACGATTGCGCGATAACCGAGCGCTACACCGTCTTCCTCGATATGCCGATCACCTTCGATATTGCCCGTGGGGCGGCCGGCGGCCAGATGCTGGATTGGGAGCCGGAGAACGGAAGCCGGCTGGGAGTCGTGCCGCGGTTCGGATGTGACGAGGACGTCAAGTGGTTCGACGTCGATCTTTCCATGGTCTTCCACGTCGCCAACGCCTGGGAGGAGGGCGACGAGGTCGTCGTTCAGGCGAGCCGCTCCCTGCGGTCCGATATCTCCCGCGCCACCGAAAACGCCAGCAAGCAGGTAGTCAGATCCGAAGAGCTTGGCCAACTCTACGAGTGGCGCCTGAACATGACGACCGGCGCTGCCTTGGCGCGCCACCTCGACACCAAGTACCACTGCGACTTCACGCGCATAAATGATGATCTCGTAGGACGGAAGACGCGTTACGTTTATGCCGCGCGCTTCGATCTGGACCACGACGCCCTGTTCGATGCGGCGCTCAAGTACGACGACGTCACCGGCGAGATTCAGGTGCACCCGCTCGGCGAGCGCCGCTTCGGCGGTGAGGGGGTGTTCGTCAAGCGTGAAGGCGCCAGCGCAGAGGACGACGGTTACGTGATCCTGTTCGCCTGGGACGACAAGGCCAGCCGGAGCGAGTGTCTGATCCTCGACGCGAAAGACCTCGAAGCGCCCCCTCTGGCGACGATCCGCGTTCCCTACCGCGTGCCGTTCGGGTTCCACGCCGGATGGGCGCCGGCCTGACCAGTACCAGCGTCCGCGGGCGGACCCGGATTTAGCCGGCTGGGGGCCTCGGCTTGTTGGTCAGGCGCCATTCCTGGCGCCGGGTCCATTGCGCCATGGTTTCCATTTCGATCGGAATGCGTTCCAGCACCGGCCCCATGTCGACCCTGAACGGCTTGAGGGGCGAGGTGTTGTTGTATTCGTAGAAGGCGCCGATGCTCGTGGCCAGGACATCCTTCTCGGCCTGCGTCAGCTCCTCACCGAACGCACCCGCCAGGTGCCTGCCGAACTGTGCGGGCGTGCTGGGATCGTAACGGATCGGCCGTCCGACCGCGTCCGAGAGATGCTGGGCCACGGTTCTTGGCTTGAGGATTTCCGGGCCGCCGATGTTCAGCCACGCGCCCTGATGGCGATCCAATAGCTAAGGCTGCTGCTGAGCACGGCGAACAGGGTGACGCCCAGCAGGAAGGCGCCGAAGCCGAGTAAGACGATCAGGCGGTTAGGCAATCTCGCCATGATCGGGGCCAGCGCCTGACCCGACACCATCACCGCCGCCGCATAAGGCATCATGCCAAGGCCAGACTGCATGGCCGACATCTTCAGGGCGTTCTGCATATAGAGATTAAGCAACACGAACACACCACCAACCACCGCAAGCAGCAGCAGGAAGATGATGTTGGCCTGGGTGAAATTCCGTCGCCCGAACAGCGACAACGGCGCCAACGGCGCGCTGACTCGGCCCTCGACGACGAAAAAGACGACGAAGGCGACGATCCCGGCTGCGAGCATACCGAGCGGCCGCGGCGCGGTGAAGCCATCCCGCCCCATGGTCGAGACCCCTAGCAGCACCAGGGCCATACCCAGGGTGATCAGGGCCGCGCCCAGCCAGTCGATCCGGCGGTCCTGGCCGGCCGTCCGGCTCGGCCTGGGAACCGCGGCCAGCGTCAGGGCGATGGCCAGGGCGGCGATAGGGGGATTGAGTAGAAACACCGATCGCCAGCCGAGCTGGGTGGTTAGAGTGCCGCCGATCAACAAGCCGATCACCAGCGACAGTCCTTGCATAAGACCGAACACGCTCATCGCCCGACGACGCGGCGCCCCATCGGGGAGCAAGGTGTTGATCAGCGAGAAATTGGCCGGGCCAAGGACCGCGCCACCGACGCCCTCCAGCACTCGTGCGGCGATCAGCAACGGCAGGTCTGGCGACAGCGCCGCCCCGAGGGATCCGGCCCCGAATAGCGTCAGACCGACCAGCATGCACACTCTTTGGCCGAAGAGGTCGGCGGCGCGACCGGCAAGGATCAAAAGGCCGCCACCGGCAAGTGCGCCGGCGGAGATCACCCACGAGAGCGATGACGGCGAAAGGCGCAACTGCCGCGCGATCGAGGGCAGCGCCACGGTGACGATGGAGAAGTCGATGGTGATGATCAGCTGGGTAAGACCGATCAGGAAAATCACCAGCCGGTAGTCAGGCCCATCCCGCGCCACCACTATTCTCCCCGCCTGAATTGAACGAGCCTGGGGTCTCGGGAGGGTCTTGGCAATGATCGGATTCGATAGCTTGCCGGCATGCGGTCGTGGTCACGCTCCCTGCCCGGCCCGGCTCATCCAGCTCTAGGCCGCCGAGGGATCGTCGGCGACGCGGACCACGGTCTTGCCGAAGTTGCGGCCCTCCAGCATGTCGATCATCGCTCGGCCGGCGTTTTCCATGCCCTCGACCACATATTCCTTGGATTTGACGCGTCCATCGCGGATCATGCCGCCAACCTCGCTCAGAAACTGCGGTCGCAGATCCCAGAAATCGGCGACCATCAGCCCTTTCACTATCAGCCGCTTCAGCGCGATTGTCCGAAGAAGCTGCGCCGACATGTCCGGTCCCGGCGGCGGGCCGTCCTCGTTGTAGCCGGCGATCAGGCCGCAGACGATCACACGCCCATAGGCCTTCATGGCGCCAAAGGCCGTCCAAAACACCTCGCCGCCGACATTTTCGAAATCCACGTCGATGCCGTTCGGACAAGCGACCGCGACCTGGGCGGCGAAGTCCGGCCCCGTGCGGTCGAGGCAGGCGTCATAGCCAAGCTCTTCCACCGCATAGCGGCACTTGGCCGCAGAACTACGCACGCCGACGACGCGGCACCCCTTGATCTTGGCCAATTGCCCGACCACCGCGCCAACGCCCCCCAACGCCGCGGAGACGAACACCGTTTGTCCCGGCTCGGCTTCCGCGAGTCTGGTCATGCCGGCATAGGCAGTCAGCCCCGGCATGCCCAAGGAGCCCAGATGGGCCGACAATGGGGCCAGGCGAGGATCCACCTTGCGCAGCGCGTCGCCCGGCAGGGCGCAATAGTACTGCCAACCGCCGAATCCGGCCACGAACTCCCCCTCCTGGAAGCGTGCGTGGCGCGAGCGCACGACCTCGAGCACGGCTTCGCCGGGGATGGGCGCGCCCAGCGGCGTCGTGAGCGCATAACCCACGGACATGCTGGGGCTTATGTGGACGCGGATATAGGGATCGACGGTCAGGTAGATCGCGCGGCAAAGCACCTCACCTTCGCCGACATCGGGCAGGGCGCCTGAGATCACCGCGAAGTCGCTCTCCTTCGGCATGCCCTCTGGATACCGCCGAAGCGTCATCTGACGATTGACCGCGTTCATTGTCCTCAACTCTTCAAAATGGGCCGCGAGGCGGTCCGGTTTGCCGGGCGCGCCCGGAGCCGAATCAATTGGGCAGTTTCACCGTCGCCGTGCCAACCAGGGGGCGATCGTCGGTTGCGCGCTCGAGCCATATATCGCATTCGGCCACACGTTGGCCGTCGACCTCGCGGACCGCCGTCACCGCACCGCGCGCCGCGATCCGCTCGCCGTCGAACACCGCCTTGGGAAAGGTCATCACCAGACGCTGAACGCAGCCCGGTCCCGCCCAGGCATGCAGCATATTGACCATGTAGCTCAGACCCAACGGGCCCTGATTAATTGTCCTTTGCCCCAGGCCAAGCGCGGCGCAGGCATTGCGGTCCCAGTGAACGGGATTGGGGTCGCGCAAGATTGCCGCCATGGTGCGCATGCGCTCTGGTCGCACGCTCTCCATCAGCCATTCCGGGATGATATCGCCAGGCTGAACGTTCATGAGGTCAATCCGCGACGATAATGCCAGGTGATCGTCGTCCGCGCCGCCAGCGCGCCGTCCGGTTGGACCACCTCGAACCGGAACTGAATGCGGTCGAACGGACGATTGTCGGACGTCATCCGGCGTTCCGAGGATGTGACCTTGCCACTGATCGCATAGGCGATTTCTTCCCGCAGCGGCGTGAACATTTCCCAGTCATAGCTCTCGATGCCGATCGAGAAGTCGGATTCGGCCCGGCCGAGAGCGAACATCTCGCCGATGGTCGTGCGACTGCCGAGGATGGGCATGTGAAACAGCACCACCGGATGGACCATGCTGTCGGGCAGCAGCTCGGCCCCGGTGCATTCGGTGAGAAGGAAGTTTTCCCAATGGGCGACGGTGTAGGTTCCACCCGGAAACCGATGGCCGACGATGCCGCGAATCTCATCCTCGGGCGGTATGTATGTGGCGGACGGCATCGGCCTCTCCCGGCTGCGCGTTTCCCCCGCGCGGGCCAAGGACGTTTATCCGGATCGCCTGCTCACCTGTCAAAACTAAAATGTGTTCCGTGTTACGCTTGCTCACTCGAGGTCCATCACTCAGCCAGGACGACTTGAGCGTGCGACGCGGTTTGCCAGTCCCCGCCGCGCAGTCTCATGGCAAGTGCGGCTTTTGACCCGGAGGGTCGAATGACTATACCCACCGCAGAGCCGCGCGAAGCGACCGGAGGGAGCGATGGGACGGGTTCAAGGTAAGGTAGCAATTGTGACCGGGGCCGCGTCGGACCCGGGTCTTGGTCACGCCTCGGCCATAGCCCTGGCTCGCGAGGGCGCCAAGCTGGTCGTCACCGACATCGACGCCGCCGGCGCCGAGGCATGCGCGCGGAAGATTCGCGATGCGGGCGGCGAGGCTGTGGCGCTGCGACACGATGTGACCAGCGAGGCCGATTGGGCTCGCATCATCGCCGCGGCAATGGGCGACTTTGGGCGGCTCGACATCCTGGTGAACAATGCCGGCATCGCGGTCCTCAAGCCGATTGCCGAGCTGACCCTGGCCGACTGGAATCGTCAGATTGAGGTCAATCTGACCAGCGTCTTCCTGGGCTGCAAAGGCGCGGCCCCCGTCATGCGCACGGCCGGCGGCGGATCGATCGTCAATCTGTCCTCCGTGGCCGGCCTGATCGGTTTGCCGAACTGCGTCGCCTACGGCGCCTCGAAAGGCGGCGTGCGTCTAATGACCAAGTCGCTGGCGGCGGAGCTCGGCAAGGACGGCATACGCTGCAATTCGGTCCATCCGGGCGTGATCTGGACCAACATGCAGGCTGGCGCCGGCGGCGGGAGCCGTGAGACGGCCGACCGGATGGCCGCGGGCCTGCCGCTCGGCCGGGTGGGTGAACCGTCCGACATCGCCAACTGCATCGTCTATCTCGCTTCGGACGAGTCCAACTATGTCACCGGGGCGGAGTTCACCGTCGATGCGGGGATGACCGCGGTCTAGACGCGAGAGCGTGGCGGGCCGTTCTGAAAAGTGGATCGCGGTTCGGTATTGCGCAAGGTGGCCCGGCAGGTCAGTGTCGCCTCGGATCTTTGACAACGGGCCCTGGCTTGGGGGCGACGACAGCAACGGGAGCGTTCTGGTGGAGACAGACTTTGGTCTGACAACCTATGGGGGCGTGGCGCCGCATGTAGCGAAGATCATGCAGAACCGTCCGGAGACCCGCAACGCCCAGAAAAACCGCCTGACCTACGATCTGAACGCCGGTTTAGACCGTGCCGCTCAGGACGAGGCCATCAAAGTCGTGCTCCCGGGCGGCGAGGGCCCGCACTTTTCTTCCGGCCACGACCTGCGCAGTTTCGGCAAGCTCGAGGATCCCCTGGTCGGCACATGGAAACCCTCGACCGACGGTGGCGTGCACAGCCGTTACAGCCTCGGGCCAGAGGTGTTCCTTGGCATGGACAACCATAGGTTCCGCGCGCCGCGCTCGAGGCGTTCTGCTTGGCCATGGCCAACCGCATCTCCGAGAAGCCGTCGTTCGCGCAGAAGTTGACCAAGTAGGCGGTCAACACCGCCCGCAATCACCGGGGGCGAAGTCGACCATGGTGGGATCGGAGGCTCAGACATGACGATCAATGTGCTGGTGGTGACCAAGGGCCATCCCTACGACCACAGCGCCTTCCACGCGATGTTCGACGAGAACCCTGACATCATCGCAACCTTCGTCGAGCAGCCGGCCGCTCAGGTCATGCTGCGCCCGCAGAATGTCGCGCCCTACGACGCGGTGGTCTTTTACGACATGTGGGGCATTCCGCTCGATCCGGCCCGGCGGTCTGAGGCCGCCCCATCGGCCGACTATGTGGCCAGCATCGAGGCCCTGCTCGACAGGGGCAAGGGCTTGGTCCTGCTAAACCACGCCCTCGTCCAATGGCCGCTCTGGCCGCTGTGGCGGGAAATTTCGGGAACGACCTTCCTGCTCACCCGCGGCCTCGTCGACGGGCGCGACACGCCAGGGTCCGGCTATCGCGGTGGGGCGGGCGAGCCGCACCGCAACGCCACGCACCGTCTGACGCCAGTGGCGCCGACCCACCCGGTTGTCCGCGGCCTGGAGGCCGGTTTCGACATCACCGACGAACTCTACCTGCGCACGCCGTTGGCCGACTCCGCGGACATCGTCCCGCTGCTGGCGAGTGACTATCGGTTCACAGAAGCGAACTTCAATCCGCCGCCGCTGGCGCCCCCTGCGGAGAAGTCCGCATGGACCCATCCGAACGGCGACGATGTCATCGTCTGGGCCAAGCGCACGCGCTCCAGTCCGGTTGTCGCCAGCGAGGCAGGCGATGGACCGACCGCCTACGCCAATCCCGGTTTTCGCCGCCTGCTGGACAACGCGATCAAGTGGGTGGCTTCCGACGAAGCTCGCGCCTGGGCGCGAGCCCGGCCCTGAGGCAAACGCGGCGAAAGACTGCGCAGTCTTAGGTGTCATAAGGGACGGACCGCCGGAATAGATGGACAATATCGGCGCCCTGTGTGACGAAAACCGGTCACATCGCGGTGCGTGTGGCGGTTCTGGTCGCGCCGCGACTTGGCGGGTGAGTTGGCGAAGTCGAGCCGTGTCGCGCAGCAAAATCCCCGTCAAGCCCTCGTAGCAGAAGCTCATGCCGATCAAAGCCGCCGAAACGCCTCGAAAGACCCCCGGCGCGGCGATGAGCTCGGGCGGACCAACGCGGACGCCGGCCCAGCGCCAGCGGAGAGGGCGCTATATCAGCGACTCCATTCTGGCCCGCCGTCGGCGGATGCTCGAGGTCGCCAAGCAGATGATCGCCGAGGGCGGGTCGGACGGGTTCACGATTCGGGAACTGGGCCGTCGCGCCAAGGTCTCGGTGACCACGATCTACGCTACCTATGGCGACAAACAGGGGATGATCGCCGCCGCCATCCAGGACTACTACGACAGTCTGCCATTGGCCCAGGCGCCGCCGACCACCAATCTGGCCGCGCTTCTGACGGCCACCGAGGAGGCGCGCGGCGTCATTCTCGCCAACAAGCCCTATGCCCGGCAGTATGCGGACCTTTACTTTTCCGGCTCGATCGACCCGCGGGTCTACAACGTGATCCGCGAGACTTCGACGGCGTCCGCCGGACATCTGCCCTGGCTGCAAAAGGCCATGCGCGACGGCGACGTCATTCCCGGCCTGACCATCGACTTCATCACCACGTTGCTGGCCAACCACCGCCTGATGGTCCTGCACGATTGGGCCCACGGGCGCATCGACGACGACAATCTGGCGACCGCGACCAAGATGGCCTTTCTGATATTCGGCAGAGCGATTACACGCGGTGGGACCCAGGCCCGGGTCGAAGCGGAATTGATGAAGCTAGTGCGGGCTGCCGACCCCTGACGGGCCTCGTCCCGCGCGGATTCACGTCGCCACGATCGCACCCTTTCACCGCGTCGACGCGACGCCGATAGCGCTGATACAGGAACATGCTACGAATTCCGCCGGTTGGGCCGGAAGACTCCAGGACCGTTCGCCTGACCCTGGCGCGTCGGGCTTGAGGAGGCTGAACGTGACTGTTGAGGAACTGCTCGAGATCGAAGCGATCAGAAAGCTTCGCGTGCGCTATTCCTACTATCTGGATTCCGGCGAGATCGCCTCACTAGTCGCCCTGTTCTGTGAGGACGCTGTCTGCGAATTCGGTCCCATGGGCGTCTGGCGGGGGGCGGCGACTATCGCGAGGAACTTCGACAGCGTCGGCCGCGAGCTCACCAAAAACGGACCCTTCCGAATGCTTCACGTCAACACCAATCACTGGGTCGAGCTCACCGGAAAGGAGACCGCCGTTGGCCGCGTCTATCTGGTCGATCTCGCATTGGACGGGCCACCCGAGAAGAACCCGATGGTCTGGCTAGGCGTCTATGACGAGGCCTATCGCAAAGTCGCCGGCGACTGGAAGATCTCGCGTTCGAGCCTGCAGTTCATGTGGCCCCAGCGGCATCTGACGGAGGGATTTCCGGGTGAGCTGCTCTCGATCAAGGCCTAGATGAGCGTCTGTTACGGACCGCCCGCGACGGTGATGTACTGACCGGTCGTCCATGCCGCGGCGGGTGAGGCGAAAAAGACGGCGGCGGCTGCGGTGTCCTCGGGATTCCCGACCCGGCCAAGGGGGATGGTCGGAGCGAACATCTTCTCGGCGTTCGCCTCCCCGACGCCAAGGGTTTCAGCCAGCATTTCGGTGAAAATCACGCCGGGCGCGATGCAATTGACGGTGATTCCGCGCGGCCCGAGCTCCACGGCCAAGGTCCGACTCATGGCGATGACGCCATTGTTTGCCGTCGAATAGGCGCCGAATCCCGGGCTGGCGCGCAGGGCGGCCACCGAAACGATGTTGATGATCCGGCCGCCATTTTTCATCCGCTTGGCCGCCTGCTGCGAGCCATAGAACTTGTGACGCAGATTGAGCGAGATTTGCTCGTCCCATTTCGCCAGAGTGATGTCCGGCAGTGCATGCTGCTTGCGATCGAGATTTCCGCCAGCGTTGTTGACCATGATGTCGATGCTGCCCAGCTCGGCCACGACGCGATCGAGAGCCGCCGGAATCGTCTTGTCGTCGAGCACGTCGCCGGAGATCGCCAGGGCCCGCTGACCGCGCGCCATGATCTCCTTGGCCACCGCATCGACATCGTCCTTACGCCGGGCGAGCACGGCCACATCCGCCCCGCATTCGGCGAACGCCAGGGCTATGCCGCGTCCAATGCCCTTCCCACCACCCGTGACCAGCGCCACCTTCCCGTCAAGACGGAACCGTTCGTGCATGCCCATCGTCTTCTCCTCCCCGCAAAACGGCGCGACAAGGCGCGCGCCGATTGGTTGACTGTCGGGCCTGCGACGTCCGCCGCGCCGGACTCTTTCACCTTCCTTGCACCCTCTGGTCATGCAGGGCAGAGGAAGGTCGAACGATCGCTATTTTCGTAACATGTTCCTTCTTTCCGACGCTAGTCGCCGCCTCCTTGAAATGCAAGACGGCGCCGGGCCATGGCTTTGGCGCGCGCTCCCCAATGCTTGCATCTCCACGAGGAGGCTGGCTCTCTGGCGAGGTCAGCTCGGAGGACAATCGATGGACGATTTGAAACGGCTCCTGGCGATCGAGGAGATCCGGCAGCTCAAGGCGCGATATTTTCGCTGCATGGACACCAAGGACTGGGACGGCCTGGCCCGCGTGTTCGCGCCGAACGCCGTCTTCGACCTGCGCGAGGTCGGCAGTACGCGCGAACCGATTTCCGGCGTCTGGGATCCGCCGTTCACCAGCGAGGCGGACGTTTATCGGGGACATGCCGCGGTGATCAAGATGATCCGCGAGGCGACGCAGCACCGCATCACCGTGCATCACGGGCACATGGGCGAGGTAGAGATCACTGGCGAGGCCACCGCCCGGGGAATCTGGGCGATGGAGGATATCGTCCTCGACCCTCCTGGCAGCGGGCTACTGCATCTGCATGGCTACGGTCACTACCATGATACCTATGCGAAGCTTGCCGATGAATGGGCGATAGAGACCACCCGGATCACCCGGCTTTACTTGCCCTCAAAATAGTTCCTCGCATATTCGGCACGATTGTAAATATAGTCTGTCGATAAATTCCATTCGATTTCGAATACCAGGTCGTTCCTGGAGAATGGGCCCGGACCGTTGCTAGGGCTAACTTCTGTGTTCATAGTCAGGATCTGATCGAAGGGCTGATCCATGGAGCGCCGGCGGCGCCCGCCTCACCGCCTGGGCGTCGCGCCCGTCGCCCTGGTCACGGCGGCGACGATCCGGCGGGAGAGGGCCTCGATCTCGGCGTCGGTCAGGGTGCGCTCGCGCGGCTGGACCCAGACTTCCACGGCCACCGATTTGAGGCCCTCGCCGATGCCCGCGCCTTCATAGACGTCGAAGACCCGCGCCCCGGCGATCAGGGCGCGGTCGGCCCCGGCCGCCGCGCGCGCCAGGTCATCGGCCGCCGCCCCCCGGTCGATCACGAAGGCGAAGTCGCGGGTCAGCGGCATCAGCGGCGAAAGCGTCAGGGCGGTGCGGGTCTTCATGGCCTTGGCTTTGGGCTCGGGGATCGTCTCCAGCCAGACCTCGAAGGCCAGGATCGGCCCCTCGACGTCCATGGCCGCCAGCACCGCCGGATGGATCTCGCCGAAGGCGGCGATCTCCACCTTCGGCCCCAGCCGCAGCCGGCCGGCGCGGCCGGGCCGCCACCAGGGCGCCGCGCCTTCCTGGTCCAGGCGCAGGGAGGCGGTCGGCGCCCCCAGCGCCTCCAGCAGCGCCATCAGGTCGGCCTTCAGGGTGAACACGTCCTCGCCCGCCGCCCCGTCCCAGCGCCGGGGCGCGTGCGGGGCCAGTATGGCGGCAATGGCCGTGCGCTGGTCGGCCGGCTGGTCGCCGGCGAACACGGGGCCGATCTCGAAGATGGCGCAATCCGGAAAGCCACGCCGGGCGTTGCGTCCGGCGGCCTCGATCAGGCCGGGCAGGATCGAGGGCCGCATGCAGTCCAGCTCGGCGGCGATCGGATTGCGCAGCACCAGGGCCTCGTCGCCGCCGCCGAACAGGGTCGCCGTCGCCCGGGCCGTGAACGACCAGGTGATCGCCTCCTGATAGCCGGCGGCGGCCAGGGCTCGCCTGGCCAGCCGCATGCGGCCCTGGCGCGGCGTCAGCACCCCGCCGATCGGCCGCGGCGCGGGCGGCAGCGGCGTATTGGGCAGGGCGCCATAGCCCACGATCCGCGCCACTTCCTCCACCAGGTCGGCCTTGCCCTCCACGTCGCGCCGCCAGGAGGGCGCCTGAACGTTGCCGCCCCGGCGCTCGAAGCCGAGGGCGGCCAGGATCGACCAGGCGCGCTCGGCCGGCACGGCCAGGCCCGACAGCCGCTCCACATAGGACGGGTCGAAGGCGAACGGGGCCGGGGGGGGCGGGGCCTGGCCGGCGAAGCGGATGTCGGAGGCCTCGCCGCCGCACAGCTCCAGGATCAGCCGCGTGGCCAGCTCCAGGCCGGGGACGAGCGAATCGGGGTCCACGCCCCGGGCGAAGCGGTATTGGGCGTCGGAGGCGATGCCGGTGTCTCGTCCGGTCTGGGCGGTGCGGATCGGGTCGAACCAGGCGCTCTCGATGAACACCCGCGTCGTCGCCTCCGAACAGCCGGTCGAGACGCCGCCCATCACCCCGCCCAGGCCGATCGCGCCCGAGCCATCGGCGATCACGCAGATGGCGGGGGTCACGGCATAGGTCTTGCCGTCCAGGGCGGCCACCGCTTCGCCGGGGCGCCCCAGGCGCGCCTCGACGAAGCCGCCGGCGATCAGGTCGGCGTCGTAGACGTGCAGCGGCCGGGCGCGATCCTGGGTGACCAGGTTGGTCACATCCACCAGGGCGTTGATCGAGCGCAGGCCGATCGCCTTCAGTCTGGCCTGCAGCCACGCCGGCGAGGGCCCGTTGCGCACCCCCCGGATCAGCCGCCCGGCGAAGGCCGGGCAGGCCTCCGGGGCGGAGAGGCGGATCTCGATCGGGCAGGGAAAGGCGCCCGGCATCGGCGGGATCGAAAGATCCTTCAGCGTCCCCACCCCCGCCGCCGCCAGGTCGCGGGCGATGCCGGCCACGCCCAGCCAGTCGGGCCGGTTGGGGGTCACCTCGAAGTCGATCACCGCCTCCAGCGCCAGGGCCTGGGCGGCCGGCGCGCCGACCTCGAGAGCCGCGTCGAGCTCCAGTATGCCGTCGGACTCCTCGGCGGTCTGAAGCTCGGCGGCCGAGCACAGCATGCCGTTGGAGACGACGCCGCGCACCGCGCGCGGCTCCAGGGTGATCCCGGTTCCGGGGATATAGGTCCCGATCGGCGCATAGACGGTGGTCAGGCCGGCGCGGGCGTTGGGCGCCCCGCAGACGATCTCCTTGCGTCCGTCGATCGTCTCCACCTGGCAGACCTGCAGGCGATCGGCGTTGGGGTGTCGCGCCGCTTCCAGGATCCGCGCCACCGAGAAGGCCGCCAGCTTCGCCGCCGGATCCTCCACATGCTCGACCTCGAGCCCGGCCATGGTCATCGCCTCGACCACCTCGGCCACGCTGGCGCTCGTCTCCAGATGCTCCTTCAGCCAGGAGAGGGTGAACTTCATGCCGCCCTCCCTAGCTCAGGCCGGAGGCGGGGTTCGGCGTGGCGAAGGCGGAGAAGCCGTAGTGCGCCAGCCAGCGGGTGTCGGAGGCGAACATGTCGCGCAGATCGGGCATGCCGTATTTCAGCCGGCCCAGCCGGTCGACCCCGAAGCCGAACGCGAACCCCTGCCAGGCGTCCGGATCGATGCCGCAGTTGCGCAGCACATTGGGGTGCACCATGCCGCAGCCGACGATCTCGCTCCACTCCGTCCCCTGGCCGATCCGCACCTCGCCGCTGGAGGTGTCGCACTGCACGTCCATCTCCGCCGAGGGCTCGGTGAACGGAAAGTGGTGCGGCCGAAAGCGGGTGACCACGCCCGGCAGTTCGAAGAACCGGGCGATGAAGGTGTCCAGGGTCCACTTCAGATGGCCCATGTGGATGGCCCGGTCGATCACCAGGCCCTCGATCTGATGGAACATCGGGGTATGGGTGGCGTCGCTGTCCAGCCGATAGGTGCGGCCGGGCGAAATGATCCGGATCGGCGGCGTCTGGCCGGCGGCGATCCACGGAGCCGGCGGCGGCGTATTGGTCCGCCGCATGGTCCGCACCTGCACCGGGCTGGTGTGCGTGCGCAGCAGCCGGCTCTCCCCATCCGGCCCGGGCCTCAGGAAGAAGGTGTCGTGCATCTCCCGCGCCGGATGCCGGGGTGGGAAGTTGAGGGCGGTGAAGTTGTGGAAATCGTCCTCGATGTCCGGGCCCTCCGCCACCCCGAACCCCATCTCGGCGAAGATGGCGATCATCTCGTCCATCACCTGCATGGTGGGGTGCACGCGGCCGACGCGCCTGGGCGGCGGCGGCAGGGAGAGATCGAGCCGCCCGGCGATCAGCCGCGCCTCCAGCTCGGCCGCCTCCAGCGCCGCCTTGCGCATCGCGATCGCCGCCGCCACCCGGTCGCGCAGGCCGTTGATGGCCGGGCCCTGCACGCGGCGCTCGTCCGGGCTCATCGCCCCCAGCGACTTGAGCCGCAGCGACACCGCGCCGGTCTTGCCCAGAGCCTCCACCCGCACGGTCTCCAGGGCCGCGCTATCCCGCGCCGCCGCGACGCGGGCCAGGATCTCGGCTTCGAGGGTGGCGAGCTCAGTCATGGATCGGCGCCATCGGCGGCGCGGGGAGGATCGCTACGCCAGGGCGGCGCGGACCTTGTCGGCGATGACCTTGAACGCTGCCGGATCGTTGCCCGCGATGTCGGAGAGCACCTTGCGGTCGATGTCGATCCCGGCCAGGCCAAGGCCGTGGCTAAATCGCGAATAGGTCATGCCTTCCTCGCGCGCCGCGGCGTTGATGCGCTGGATCCACAGCGAGCGGAACGAGCGCTTGCGCACCTTGCGGTCGCGGTAGGCATACTGCCCCGCCTTGTCCACCGCCGCCTTGGCGGCGCGGATGGTGTTCTTGCGCCGGCCCCAGAAACCCTTGGCCTGCTCCAGCACCTTCTTGTGGCGGGCGTGGCTGACGACGCCTCTCTTCACTCTGGCCATTTCGGGGCGCTCCTACAGGCCGTACGGAAGGAAGTGACGGATGGTCTTGGCGTCGGCCTCGGCCATCACCTTGGTGCCGCGATTCTGGCGGATGTATTTGGCCGAATGGCTGATCAGCCGGTGCCGCTTGCCGGCGACGCCCGCCTTCAGCTTGCCGGTCGCGGTGATCTTGAAGCGCTTCTTGGCGCCTGACTTGGTCTTCAGTTTGGGCATTTCGCGTCGGCCGCCGTCTGACCGGCGCCGTCCTTCTCATCTGGACCTGGCATGAAACGAGCCGCCATGGCATGCCTTGGGCCAGGCGGCTCGAACGAAGCCGAGGTGCTTAAGCGAAACCCCGCCCGAAGGCAAGACGGGCGCGACGGCACGGCGGCCCGGGCGTGGCCCCGGTCGACGCGCCTGTTTCCACACGCCTACCTCCCCACCACGCCGCCGACGCATTGGGTCGCGGGTCGAGGATAGGCTTGGCCGCACCCGTCGGGAAGCCTGCGCTCATCTCGCCGTAAAGCTTCTATGCAGACTCACGTTTATTTTTCGCGGTTCAAATATGCAACAATAAATATTAAGACTGAAAATCCCCATGCGAATTAAGAGCCAAATAGCAGATCTCTCTCCAATTTCGTGATAAACACAGTATTACCATAGTCAAAGTCTACAGGCATGGTAAAACTACGTTGAGCGTCGGGGAACGTTGGGCGGTGGCGCGTATAGTGGTAACGAGTTACAGTCACCGTGATAAATGTTGCTATTACCAACATTCCAACAATCACTGAGCGAAAATAGTTCTTCACTTGAAAACGAACGGCGTAACTATTGTGCCTGTGAAGCCAGTCGAATATTGTGCTCCGCCACCAACCCCAATCGAAAACCCGCCGCCGTTCGCCGATTGTCGATGCTGGCCTTGGCCCCCGAACACGTCCACGCTTCCCGCCCCTTCAACTCCGAGCATTGCGTTTTCGTTGGCAAATGGCCCTCCAATGTCCTTGATGCAATCGCCAGTCGACATGGCGGCGCTCAAGCCAGCAAACGCGTCGGCCCCGAGACCGCCTCCAACTCCGGCTGTAGCGTATGAGCCAATATTTCCATGAGTGTCAGCTACTATCCCCGTGCTGGCATTTACATTTAGAAGCCCGAACTGAGCATTAAATGAAAGGCCCAGCTGAAATGTCTCGAGTCCGATGGGGTCGGCCGAGCTGATCACGTTGCCGCCCACATACGCGTACCAATTCCCATGCGGGTCCACCCCTTCCCCGACCGGATCGCGCGAAAGCCAGCGCCCTGTCGTCGGATCGTAGGGCCGGCGCGTCGCGAGGTAGAGCCCGCCGTCGGCGTTGTAGAACGTCCCCGCGTATCCGAATCCGTCACCGGCGGCGTGGCCTGCAGCGGGGCGCCATAGGGATCGTAGTCATAGGCCGGCGAGGCTGAGGCGCTGAACACGCGTCGCACCGAGCCGATGCGGTCCGGCGCATAGTAGAGGGTGGTCGTCGGCGCGCCCGCCACCACCTCGCCCTCGTCGTAATACGAGCGGATCAGCGCGCCGGTCCCATCCCGCGCCTGGCAGAGGCGCGCTCCGCACCAGACGTAGTTGGTGATCACCGCGCCATGGCCGCCGGTGGGCGTGCTGACCATCTGGACGCGCCGATCCAGTCCGTCGTAGGCGAACGCCGTCTGCCGGCCGGCCTGGCCGACATAGCCGATCGACACCAGGCGATTCTCCGCATCCCAGCGATAGGAGCGCGTGGCGTCGGCGTGCAGATTGCCGTTCTGGTCGTAGGTCAGGGATTGGGGCGTGGGGGGCGGGTTCTGAAGCGTCGTCAGCTGGTTCAGCTTGTTGTAGGCGGCGGTCTGAAGGAGCGAGCCGGGCGGATAGGCTATCACCGCATCGCTGGTCTGGGTCTCCCCAGTGGTGAAGTCCTCGGCGTTGGTCGCATAGGTGAAGGCGCTCGACTGGCCGGCTGAAAGCCCGCTGGTCGAGACGCCGGAAAGCCGCCGGTCGCCGGCGTTGGCAAGATGGCTCCATGTCGTCGCTAGCAGCGCGCCGGTAAGCTGGCGAGAGGCGAGCTGAGCGGTCTGGCCGAGATAGCGCAGCGGTCATGCCGCTTTCCTCAACGCGCGCTCCACCGCCTTGGGATCGCGGTCGATGACGAGAAGATAGGCGCGCGCCGGGCCTTCTGGCGCGCGCTGTTGCTGTTCCCAATGTCGGAGCGTCTTGATCGAGAAACCGAATCGTCCCGCAAACTCCTCCTGAGTCATCCTGAGCCTCCCCCGGATCGCCTTGACGTCGATCGTCAGCGGAACATGCACCCCGAACCGGCTAGCGTCGGCGGCGCCGTCGGCAAAGGCGACGGCCTCTTCCAGCCCGCGCCGGATACTGTCGGCAACATTGCTCGTCATCGCTTGCTCCTCTTGGCATAGGTTTCCGCCAGCAGCGCGGTGAGTCGGCGGAAGTCGTTGCGGTCGGCTTGGGACAAGTCCGCCCGCTCGTTCTTGGCATACGCGGTGAGCGCGAACAGCGGCATGGCCTCACTGTGGTAGAAATAGACCACTCGCGCGCCGCCACGCTTGCCGCGTCCTTCCAGCCCCCACCGGAGTTTGCGAACCCCGCCGGCGCCTGGAATCAGCACACCCGCCGACGGATTGTAGGCAAGAAAATCCACCAGAAGGCCGCGCTCCTCGTCCGTCATCATCCGCCGCGTCGCCGCCAGGAACTCGGGCGTCTCGACGACGCCGACGGGGACCGGTTTCGACATGGCCTCGTATACCCCAATGAGGCACTAGAGGCAACGGGAGGAGACGCGACCCGGCCGGCCTTGACCGGCGCCCCAAATTGTTGCAAAATCTATAAGCCGTGAGAAATTTTCGCCCCACCACCTTCCAAACGCCCGAAACTCGGGACACCCGGACCGCTGCGAATCACGATGTCGTGTCGAATCAACGGGTTGATCCCGTTTGGCTTGTCCGCGAATGTCCGCGGGCGTCCGCGGCTGTTATCGAACTGTCCGGATTTGTTCGAAAACTGCCCGGAATTGTTTGCTGTTTGTCCTGAAATGTCCCGGAATGTCCGGAAATGTCCGGAAATGTCCGCCCCCTGTCCGGGCCCACCCCCAGAAAATCTAAACCCCAGGGCCGTCAGAACATGCCGCCGACCGGCGCCGGCTTGGGCTTGGGCGGGATCGCCTCGCGCTCCAGATCGTCGAGGTCCTCGCTCAGGGTCTCGATCCGCTCCTCGATCGAGGGCGCCGGATCATCGTCCTTGCCGGGCGTCTCGGGTTTGGGATCCTCGTCCTTGTCGCGCCTCCGCCGCCATGTGCCTCGAGGGCCAACGCGGCGGGCGCGCCGCCGTTCCGCGGGCGCCTCCAAGCGTGCGGCATAGTGTCGCCAAGGTGCGGCGCCGGTCGCAAGATGTTGGAAAGCTTGACCGTCTGCGTGATAGGCCGTCGCCCTTCCCGACGTCCGTGGTCAGTCCATGCCCCCGATCGCCAAGCTCGCCGTTCCGATCATGCTCCTGCTGGGGACCCTGGCCGGCGGCCTCGCCGCGCGGGCTCAGGAGGAGGTCCTGGAACCCTCTCCCACCGTGCGCGCCCTGATCGATCTGGACACGGTCCAGACGCTCGAGGCGGCCCCGGTGATCCGGCTGGGCGGCGGCGCCGCCGACTTCGCGGTCGGCGATCCGTCGAACGGCGATCCGCTCACCTGCCTCGCCCAGGCGATCTATTTCGAGGCCCGCTCCGAAAGCGTCGTCGGCCAGCAGGCGGTGGCCCAGGTGGTGATGAACCGCACCCGCATCCCGCGCTATCCGCCCAGCGTGTGCGGCGTGGTCTTCCAGGGCTGGGAGCGCCGGACCGGCTGCCAGTTCACCTTCGTGTGCGACGGCTCCCTGCGCGAGCCCAGCGACTACGACGCCTGGGAGCGCGCGCGCGACATCGCCAGGAAGGCCCTGGCCGGCTTCGTCTACAAGCCGATGCAGGAGGCGACCCACTATCACGCCGCCTGGATGACCCCCTACTGGTCGGGCCAGATGACGCGCATCCGCCAGATCGGCGGGCACGTCTTCTATCGCTGATCCCCCGGCCTCCCGGCCTCATCCCATCGGGTAGAGGATCTCCTTGGAGACCGCGTCGATCTTGGCGAGGGTCTCCTTGGTGAGCGTCACGTCCGCCGCCGCCAGAATGTCGGCCAGCTGGTCCTCGTGCGTCGCGCCCACGATGGTCGAGGCGACGAACTCCGGCTGCAGGCTCCAGGCGGTGGCGAGGGTCACCGGCGCCAGGCCGGCCTCGGCCGCGATGGCCCCGAACCGCTCCGTCGCGGCCAGGGTCTTGTCGTTGACGAACCGCTTGGCCATCGCCCCCTGCCGACCGCCCATCTCCAGATAGGTCGAGAAGCGCGCGCCGGCCGGCCGGGCCCCGCCGGCGTACTTGCCCGACAGCACCCCGCCGCCCAGCGGCGAGTAGGGGATCAGGCTGACGCCCTCGTGCCGGCAGGCCTGGGCGAGCTCATCTTCGAAGCGGCGGTTGTTGAGGCTGAAGTTGTTCTGGATGGTCTCGTAGCGCGCCAGGCCCTCGCGCTCGCACACCGCCAGGCTCTTCATCAGGCCCCAGGTCGTCTCGTTGCTGACGCCCAGCACGCGCACCTTGCCGGCTGTGACCAGATCGTCCAGCGTCCGCATGGTCTCCTCGTAGGGCGTGCCGTGATCGGGCCAATGGGTCTGGTAGAGATCGACATAGTCGGTCCCCAGACGCCTGAGGCTGGCCTCGATGGCCCGCGTGATGTTGTGCCGGTCCAGCGCCGTCATGCCCGAGCGCTGCGACGACTTCAGCCAGCCGTGGCTGGGCCCCGAGACCTTGGTCGCCAGGATCACGGCGTCGCGCTTCTTGGTCTTGAGCCAGCGGCCGACGATCTCCTCGGTCACCCCCGCCCACTCCTCCTTGGGCGGCACCGGATAGTTCTCGGCCGTGTCGTAGAAATTGACCCCGGCCTCGAACGCGCGGTCGAGGATGCGGTGCGACATGGCCTCGTCGGCGCCGGAGCCGAAGGTCATGGTGCCCATGCAGATCTTCGAGACCGCGACGGCGCTGCGGCCCAGCCGTTTGCTCTGCATTGCCTTGCCCCGCCTGCGATCGTGGCGCGCGTGATACGCAGGGCTGGCGGCGCGCGCAACGGTGATCCGGACCGGCGCGGCCGGCGTATGCAGCTTCGCGTGACCAGGGCGTTCGTCCGGGCCGCGCGCGGCGCGCCTCGTCCCCTCCCGGGTCGCGCTATCCAGGCCCGGTCGCGTCGCCCCCCGATGCGCCGGGCCTTTTTTTGGTCGGCCGGCCTAAGGCGCGGGCGCTCTCCAGCCGCCGCCCAGGGCGGCGATCAGATCCACCGCCGCGGTCAGCTGGGCCGCCTCCACCTGCACCTGGGCGGTGCGGGCGCTCAGGGCATTGGCCTGGGCCACGGCGACGGCCGTGTAGTCCGCCAGGCCGGCCAGATATTGATTGCGGGCGATGGTCTCGGCCGCCTGGGCGTTGGCGGCGGCGCTGCGGCGCGGCCCGAGCTCCGCCGCCAGCACCCTCTGGGCGGCGAGGTTGTCTTCCACCTGGCCGAAGGCGGTCAGCACCGTCTGGCGATAGTTGGCGACCGATTGGTCGTACGCCGCCCGCGCCTGGGCCACCCGGGCCCGGCGCGCGCCGGCGTCGAAGATCGTCTGCGCCGCCGACGCCCCCACCGACCACAGGCCGCTGGAGGCGTTGAACAGCCGCCCCAGATTGCCCGCCGAAAGGTCGCCCTCGCCGGTCAGGGTGAGGGTCGGATAGTAGGCCGCCGTCTGAACGCCGATCAGGGCGCTGGCGGCGGCGACGGCGCGCGCGGCGGCGGCGATATCCGGCCGACGCTGCAGCAGGGCGGCCGGGACCCCCGCGGGGATCTGGGGCGTGGTCAGCGTCCACGGGCCGGGGGGCAGGGCGAGGGTCGCCGGGGCCTGGCCGGCGAGGATGGCGATGGCGTGCTCGGCCCGCGCCCGCTGCTGCTCCAGATCGATCTCGCTGGCCCGCGTGCCGTCGAGCAGGCTCTGGGCGCTCAGAAGATCACCCTTGGCGACCACGCCGGCGCGATAGCGGTTGGCGGTCACCGTCACCGAGCGCTGGTAGGCCACGGCGGTGGCGTCCAGGATGCGTTTCTGCTCGTCGTACTGGCGAACCAGGATGTAGTCCGCCGCCAGCTCCATCTGGGCCGAGAGGCGGGTGTTGGCGAGGGTCGCGGCGCTGCCCTCGGCGCTGGCGCGCGCGCTCTCGATATTGCGCCGCACGGCGCCCCACAGGTCCGGCTCCCAGGTTCCGCCGAGGCCGAGCCGATAGGAGGTCGAGGCGCCGCCCCCGGTGGTCGTCCCCACCCCCGTGCCGCCGCCGGTGATGATCACCCCGGAGCCACCGCCGCCCGAGCGGTTGGCCGAGCCGGTCAGGCTGAGGGTCGGGAACAGGGCGGCGCGGTCTTCCGTCACCAGCGCCCGGGCCTGGCGGTAGGCGGCCTCCGCGGCGGCCAGCGTCTGGTTCGAGCGCGCCACCCGCGCCTCGAGGTCGTCCAGCACCGGATCGCCGAACGCGGTCCACCAGTCCTGCTTGTCGGCCGCGTCGGAGGGCTGCGCCGGCGCCCAGCCCGCGGCCTCCTTGTAGGCGGCCGGCGTGGAGGCCGCCGGACGCCGGTAGTTGGGCCCCACCAGGCAGCCGCTCAGCAGGGCGCAGGCGACGAGAGCGAGGGGGCGAAATCGAGCGATCATGCGCGTGCGCCTTGCAACGGGGATCGGCTACGGAAGCGATCCAGATAGAGGTAGACCACGGGCGTGGTCAGCAGGGTGATCATCTGGCTGACCAGCAGGCCGCCGATGATCGTGATGCCCAGCGGCCGGCGAAGCTCCGCCCCCTCGCCCCAGCCGATCGCCAGCGGCGCCGCGCCCAGCATGGCGGCGAAGGTGGTCATCATGATCGGTCGAAAGCGCGTCAGCGCCGCCTCGCGGATCGCGTCGTGCGCCGAGAGGCCCCGGTCGCGCTCGGCCTCCAGGGCGAAGTCGATCATCAGTATGGCGTTCTTCTTCACGATGCCGATCAGCAGGATCACCCCGATCAAAGCGATGATCGAGAAGTCGACGTGGAACAGGATCAGCGCGATCACCGCCCCGATCCCCGCCGAGGGCAGGGTGGAGAGCACCGTCAGCGGATGGATGTAGCTCTCGTAGAGGACGCCCAGCACCAGATAGATCGCCACCAGCGCCGCGAGGATCAGCACCGGCTCGTTCGAGAGCGATTGCTGGAACACCTTCGCCGTCCCCTGGAACGCGCCATGGATCGTCGAGGGCAGGCCGACATCCGCCTGCGCCTGGGTGATCGCCGAGGTGGCCTCGCCCAGCGACTTTCCTGGCGGCAGATTGAACGAGAGGGTGGTCGAGGGTTGGCCGTCCTGGTGGTTGATCGCCGTGGGCGTGGCGGCGTCGGCCCAGGTCGCGAACGCCGAGAGCGGCACGATCCGCTCCGGCATGGCGCTGATGGCGACGCCCTGCGACGCGGCCCGGCCGGGCGGCGCGGCCGGACCGGCGACGGGCGTCACGCCGGCCGCCGGGGTGGCCCCCGCGGCCGTCGCGGCCGAGCCGGTGCTCACATAGAGGTTTCGCAGCGTGGTCGGATCCTGGGTGTAGGCCGGGTCCGCCTCCATCACGACGTGATACTGGTTGGTGTCCTTGTAGATGGTCGACACCTGTCGCTGACCGAAGGCGTCGTAGAGGGTCGCATCCAGCGCCGCGTTGGTGACGCCGAGCCTCGCGGCCTTGTCGCGGTCCACGGTGATGAGGCTCTGCAGGCCGTGGTCCTCCTGGTCGGTGTTGACGTCGGTCAGTCCCGGGCGGCCCTTGAGGGCCTCGGCCAGACGGCCGGCCCAGAGCCGCAGGCTGGTGAGATCCTGGCCCTGCAGCGTGTACTGATAGGTGGCGCTGCTCTGGCGCCCACCCACGCGTAGGTCCTGGACGGGGTTGAGAAACACCGAGGCGCCGCTCACCCTCGCCAGCTTCGGCCGCAGCCGCTGGATCACCGCCGCCGCGCCGTCGTGGCGTTCGCCCTTGGGCTTCAGATTGACCACCATGAACCCGCCGCCGCCGTTGCCGCCGGCGAAGGCGACCACGGTGGCGACGGCCGGATCGCGCCGGATGATGCCGACGAACCGGCGAAGCCTCTGGCTGGCCAGGGCGAACGAGCTCGACTGGTCGGTCTGCAGGCCGCCGATCATCTGGCCCGTGTCCTGCTCGGGGAAGAAGCCCTTGGGCACGATCGCATAGAGGTAGACGCTGAGCGCGATCGTCGCCGCCAGAACCACCAGCATCAGCGGACCCGCGTCCAGCGCCCAGTCGAGGGCGTGCTCGTAGCCGCGCCGCATGGCGAGGAAGGCCCGCTCCGCCGCTCGGCCGATCCGCCCCTCCCGCCGCGCCGGATCGGGCCGCTGGATCAGAAAGGCGCACATCATCGGCGTGGTGGTGAGGGAGATCGCCAGCGACACCACGATCGCCGCCGACAGGGTGACGGCGAACTCGCGGAACAGCCGCCCGATGATCCCGCCCATCAGCAGGATGGGGATGAACACGGCGATCAACGACACGCTGATCGAGAACACCGTGAACCCGACCTCGCGGGCGCCGAGCAGGGCGGCCTCCAGACGGCCCATGCCGGCCTCCACGTGGCGCGTGACGTTCTCCAGGACCACGATGGCGTCGTCGACCACGAAGCCGGTGGAGACGGTCAGGGCCATGAGCGAGATGTTGTCCAGGGAGAAGCCCAGCAGGAACATCACGCCCAGCGCCCCTAGCAGCGAGACCGTCACCGCCACGCTGGGAATGAGCACGGCGCGGCCGTTGCGCAGAAAGAACGCCGTCACCGCCACCACCAGGGCCACGGCGATCAGCACCGTGCGCTCGACATCGTCCAAGGACGCACGGATGGTGATGGTGCGGTCGATCGCCACCCGCAGGTCGATATCGGCCGGCAAGGCGCGCACGAGCGCCGGCACGAGCGCCTTCACCCGATCCACCGTGCCGATGATGTTGGCGCCCGGCTGCCGCGACACCACCACGACGATCGCGGGCTTGCCGTCGACCAGGCCGAAGTTGCGCACGTCGGCCACCCCGTCCACGACCCGGGCGACGTCCGACAGCCGCACCGCCGCGCCGGCGCGATAGGCGATCACCAGCGGCGCATAGGCCGACGCGCGCAGGCCCGTGTCGTTGGTGTAGATCTGGAACCGGAGGTCCCCCTGACGCAGGACGCCTTTGGGACGGTTGGCGTTCGCCGACGCCAGGGCCGCGCGCACATCCTCCAGCCCGATGCCGTAGCGCGCGAGCGCCAGGGGGTTGAGTTCGACCCGCACGGCGGGGAGCGAGCCGCCGCCGATGGTTACGTCGCCGACGCCCTTCACCTGGCTCAACTGCTGCTGCACGACGGTGGAGGCGACATCGTAGATCTGGCCCGGCGTCCGGGTGGCCGAGGTCATGGCCAGGATAATGATCGGCGCGTCGGCGGGATTGCGCTTGCGATAGGTCGGGTTGGAATGCAGCGTCGCCGGCAGATCGACCCTGGCCGCGTTGATGGCCGCCTGCACGTCGCGCGCGGCCCCGTCGATGTCGCGGTCCAAGCCGAATTGCAGCGAGATCTCGCTGTCGCCGACCCGGCTGCTGGAGGTCATCTCGGCCACGTCGGCGATCACGCCCAGGCGCTTTTCCAGGGGCGTGGCGACGCTGGTGGCCATGGTCTGGGGGCTCGCGCCGGGCAGGGAGGCGCTGACCGAAATGGTCGGGAAGTCGACCCGCGGCAGGGGCGAGACCGGCAGGGCGAAGAACGCCGCCAGTCCGGCCAGCGCCACCCCCGCCGTCAGCAGCACCGTCGCGATCGGCCGGCGGATGAACGGCCCGGAGACGCTCACGCGGACATCGCGCCGCCCCGCCGGACCCGGCGCGCCAGGGCGTCGAACCGCAGATAGATGACCGGCGTCGTGAACAGGGTGAGGGCCTGGCTCACGATCAGACCGCCGACGATCGCCAGGCCCAGCGGGTGGCGCAGCTCCGATCCCACGCCCCAGCCCAGCATCAGCGGCAGGGCGGCGAACAGGGCGGCGAAGGTGGTCATCAGGATCGGCCGCAGGCGCAGCAGGGCCGCCTGATGGATCGCCTCGCGCGGGCTCTTGCCCTGGGTGCGCTCCGCGTCGAGCGCGAAGTCGATCATCATGATGGCGTTCTTCTTGACGATGCCGATCAGCAGCACGATGCCGATGATCCCGATCACGCCCAGGTCCTGGCCGGCGATCATCAGCGCCAGCAGCGCCCCCACCCCCGCCGACGGCAGGGTCGAGAGGATGGTGATCGGGTGGATGTAGCTCTCATAGAGCACGCCCAGGACGATATAGACCGTCACCAGCGCCGCCAGGATCAGCCACACCTCGTTGCCCAGCGAGGCCTTGAAGGCGTTGGCCGCGCCCAGGAAGGCGGTGGTGAGGGTCGCCGGAACGCCAATCGCCGTCTCGTCCTTCTGGATCGACGCGACCGCGGCGCCGAGCGATACGCCGGGGGCCGTGTCGAACGAGATGGTGGCGGCCGGAAACTGCGCCACATGGTTGACCTGCAGCGGCGAGGTGCGCTGCTCGACGGTGGCGATCGCCGACAGCGGGATCGGCGCCCCGGCGCTCGAAGCCAGATAGACGCTCTTCAACGCCTCGGGCGTCGGGGTCAGTCCCGGGTCGGCCTGGAGGATCACACGCTCCTGGCTCGACTGGGTGAAGATGGTGGAGATGATCCGCTGGCCGAAGGCGGAGTAGAGGGTGTCGTCCACCGTCGCGGCGGTGACGCCCAGACGCCCGGCCGCGTCGCGATCGATATCGACGAAGGCGGCCAGACCCTGGTCGCGGAGGTCGGAGGCCACGTTGCGCAGCTTGCGATCATCGCTCAGGCGCCGGACCAGCCTGGCCGACCAGTCGGCGACCGCCGCGCCGTCGGCGCCCTGCAGCGCGAACTGATACTGGGTGCGACCGGCCGAGGAATCGATGGTCAGGTCCTGAACCGGCTGCAGATACAGGCTCGCTCCGGGCACGGCGTCGGCTTCACGCCGCAGCCGCTCGAGGATCGACGGCAGGTCGCCGCCGCGCTGGCCGAGCGGCTTCAGCTTGATCAGCATGCGACCGCTGTTGAGCGTGGTGTTGACGCCGTCCACGCCGATGAAGCTGGTCAGGCCGGCGACGTCGGCGTCGCGCAGCAGCCGCTCGCCGATCCGTTGCTGCAGTTTCGCCATGCCCTCGTAGGAGATCGACTGGCCGGCCTCGGTCACCCCTTGCACCAGGCCGGTGTCCTGGGTCGGGAACAGGCCTTTGGGAATGATCAGGAACAGGATCACCGTCACGGCGAGCGTGGCGAGGGCGACCAGCACCGTGGCGACCTGACGGTCCAACACCCAGACGAGCGCCCGGTCGTAGCGGCCGACCACGGCGTCCATCGTCGCCCTGGCGCGGCGCGCAAGCGGGGCCTCCGGCCCTGACCGGCGGGACGAGAGCCACCGGGCCGACAGGGTCGGCACGAGGGTCAGGGAGACCACGGCCGAGATCAGGATGGTCACCGCCAAGGTGATGGCGAACTGGCGAAACAGCCGCCCGACCACGTCGCCCATGAACAACAGCGGGATCAGCACCGCGATCAACGAGGCGGTGAGCGAGATGATGGTGAAGCCGATCTGCTCGGCGCCCTTCAACGCCGCCGCGAGCGGCGCCTCTCCCGCCTCGATGTAGCGCGAGATGTTCTCGATCATGACGATGGCGTCGTCGACCACGAACCCGGTGGCGATGGTGAGCGCCATCAGGGTCAGGTTGTTAAGCGAGAAGTGCAGCAGGTACATCGCCCCGAACGTGCCCACGAGCGACAGCGGCACGGCGACGCTGGCGATGAAGGTGGCCGGGCCGCTGCGCAGGAAGACGAAGATCACCGCCACCACAAGGACGACGCTGAGCAGCAGCTCGAACTCCACGTCGCGCACCGAGGCACGGATCCCCGTGGTGCGATCGCTCGCCACCTCGACGTCGATGCCGGGCGGCAGGCTCTCGATCAGCGCCGGCAGCGACTGCTTGATCTGATCCACCGTGCCGATCACGTTGGCCCCGGGCTGGCGCTGCACATTGAGCAGCACCGCTGGCTTGACGCCCGACCAGGCGCCCAGCTGATCGTTTTCGACTCCGGCGGTGATGGTGGCGATGTCGGCCAGCCGCACCGGCGCGCCGTTGCGATAGGAGACCACCTGGGCGCCGTAGTCGGCGGCGGTGAGGAGCTGATCGTTGGCGTCGATGGAATACGACCGCGTCGGCCCGTCGAAATTGCCCTTGGCGCCGTTGGCGTTGGCCGAGGCCACCGCGGCCGTCACCTGGCTCAGGCTGAGGCCCTGGGCCGCGATCTGGCGGGTGTCGACCTGGATGCGCACGGCCGGTTTCTGGCCACCGCTTATCGACACCAGCCCCACGCCGGGAAGCTGGGAGATCTTCCGCGCCAGCTGCTGGTCGGCCACGCGTTCGACCTCGGTCAGCGGCACGGTGGCGGAGGTGAGCGCCAAGCTGAGCACCGGCGCGTCGGCGGGGTTCACCTTGGCGTAGATGGGCGGCGCCGGCAGATCCGTCGGCAGCAGATTGGAGCCCGCGTTGATCGCCGCCTGCACCTCTTGCTCGGCCACGTCGAGCGGCAGGGAAAGATCGAACTGCAGGGTGATCACCGACGAGCCGCCCGAGCTGATCGAACTCATCCGGTTGAGCTGGGTCATCTGTCCAAAGTGGACTTCGAGCGGCGCGGTCACCGTGGTGGCCATCACCTCGGGGCTGGCGCCGGGATAGGACGTGGTGACCTGAATGGTCGGATAGTCGACTTCCGGCAGGGCCGAGAGCGGCAGGAACTTGAACGCCACCAGGCCGGCCAGCAGGATCGCGGCCATCAGCAGAGACGTCGCCACCGGCCGGGAAATGAAGGGGCGCGACGGACTCACGGCGTGGCGGGCGGCGGCCCGTCCGGGCCGTGTGCGCCGTGGCGATGATGGCCGCCATGGCCGCCAAGGCCGGCCGCCCCCGCGCCGCCCGGTCCGCGCGGCGCGTCGCCGGGCAGGACCACCTTGCCGCCGTCGCGCAGGCGGTCGCCGCCGTCGGTGATCACGGTCTCGCCGGACCGCAGGCCCGAGACGATCGAGACGTTTTCCGCGGTCCCGGGGCCGACCGTGACCGGTCGGGCCTTCACCGTCTTGCCCGGCTGGAGCACCCAGACATAGTCCCCGGTCGGACCGTGCCGCACGGCGGTGATCGGGACCACCACCTGGCCCTCTAGCGTCGCGAGGCGCAGCACCACATTCACGAACTGGTTCGGAAACAGCGCCGCGCCCGGGTTGCCGAAGCGCGCCTTGGCCTTGACCGTGCCGGTGGTGGTGTCGATCACATTGTCGAGGGTGGAAAGCGATCCCTCGGCCAGCACCGATCCGCCGGCCCGGTCGAGCGCTGTGACGGCCAGCCCCTTTCCGCCGCCGCGCGCCACTGCCGCGATGGCGCTCTCGGGAAGCGAAAAGACGACGCTGATCGGGTCGAGCTGAGTGACGACGGTGATCGGCGTCGCCTCGTTGGCGGTGATCTGGTTGCCGGCGTCGATCTGGCGCAGGCCCGCACGGCCGGACACCGGCGCCGTGATGCGCGTGAACGACAGATTGAGCTGGGCGGCGCCGACGGCGGCCTGGTCCGCGCTGACCGTGGCCACGTCCTGCTGGACGAGCGCCGCCTGAGTATCGACCTGCTGGCCGGCGATGGAGTCCTGCGCGGCCAGGGTTCGGTAGCGCGCCAGATCGACCCTGGCGTTGCGCAGCAGGGCCTGGTCGCGCAGCAGCTGACCCTGGGCCTGGCGGACGACCACCTCGAACGGGCGCGGATCGATCTGGGCCAGCAGCTGGCCCTTGCGCACCTGTTGGCCCTCGATGAACGCCACCCGCTCCAGCATGCCCGCCACCCGGGCGTTGACATTGACCGTCGCCACCGGCGTGACCGTGCCCAGGGCGTCGACCTCGATCGGGATGGCCCCGACCGTCGCCCGGGCCACCCCCACGGTAGTGGGCGGCCGGCCGCCGCCGCCTCCAGGCGCGCCTTTTGGTCCGCCCTTGCCGCCATGTGGCCCCGCGCCGCCCGCCGCGCAGAAGGTGAGGATCGCGGCAAGGCCGGCCGCGGCGGCGATCACGATCGCCACGCTGATCAGAGTGCGCGCCGCCGACGGCCGCCGGGGCGCGGGCCTTTCGGCGCGGACGGGCGTGACGGGAGGCTCGCTCATTCGGCTACGGCTTCTTTCGCCTGGGCGGGCGGGTGGCCGCCGTGATGTCATGCAAACGCAGCCATTGCATTTCGCCGGCGACATTCTTCGACAAATTCAGGCCCCCCGCTCAAACCGTTTCAAATTTCTGCTACGGCGAGCGCCATGGCGCGACGCGGAATCATCCTGGCCGGCGGCACGGGCACCCGGCTCTATCCGCTCACCGTTTCGGTGAGCAAGCAGCTGATGCCGGTGTTCGACAAGCCGATGATCTACTACCCGCTCTCGGTGCTGATGCTCGCCGGCATCCGGGAGGTGCTGGTCATCACCACGCCGCACGAGCAGGAGGCGTTTCGCCGGTTGCTGGGCGACGGCGGCCAGTGGGGCCTGTCGATCGTCTACGCGGCCCAGCCGAAACCGGAGGGCCTCTCCCAGGCCTTCCACATCGGCGCGGACTTCGTGGCCGGCGCGCCCAGCGCCCTGATACTCGGCGACAACCTGTTCTACGGCGCCAATCTGCAGGATCTGCTGGCGCGAGCCGCCGCGCGTGCAACCGGCGCCACGGTGTTCGGCTACCGGGTCAAGAACCCGTCGCAGTATGGCGTGATCTCGTTCGACGCCGACGGCCGGGCGGAGTCCATCGAGGAGAAGCCCAGCCGGCCCAGGTCCAACCACGCCGTCACCGGTCTCTATTTCTATGACGAGCGGGTCGTCGACCTGGCGGCCAACCTCGCCCCTTCGGCCCGCGGGGAGCTGGAAATCACCGACCTCAATCGCCTCTATCTCGAAGCCGGCCAGCTGCATGTCGAGGCGCTCGGACGTGGCCACGCCTGGCTCGACACCGGCACCCACGCCGCCCTCGTCGACGCGGCCCTGTTCGTGCGGATCATCGAGGAACGCGAGGGCCTCAAGATCTGCTGTCCCGAGGAGATCGCCTGGCGTCAGGGATACATCTCCGACGCCCAACTCCAGACCCTGGCCTCGCCGTTGCGCTCCAGCGGCTACGGCGACTATCTGCTCAGCCTGCTGGAAGGCCCGAGGTGAAGGTCTCGGCTACCTGCGTCGCCGGGGTGATGCTGATCGAGCCGGCGGTGTTCGGTGACGAGCGCGGCTTCTTCATGGAGACCTGGCACGCCGCCAAGTTTGCCGAGGCCGGGATCGAGTCGAGTTTCGTCCAGGACAACCACAGCCGCTCGGCCAAAGGCGTCCTACGCGGCCTGCACTATCAATTGCCGCAGCCGCAGGGAAAGCTGGTGCGCGTGGTCGCGGGCGCGGTGTTCGATGTGGTGGCCGATGTGCGCGCCAGCTCGCCCACGTTCGGCAAATGGTTCGGCGCCGAACTCAGCGCCGGCAACCGCCTGATGCTGTGGGCGCCGCCCGGCGTCGCGCACGGCTTCCTGACGCTGAGCGACACGGCGGACTTCGTCTACAAATGCACCAGCTTCTATTCGCCGGCCCACGAGCGGGCGGTGCGCTGGGACGATCCGGATCTGGCCATCGATTGGCCCCTGACGCCCGGCCAGGCGCCGATCGTCTCGGCCAAGGACGCCGCCGCGCCGTTGTTGTCCGGGGCGGTGCTGTTTCCATGAAGGCGCTCGTCACCGGCGCCGGCGGGCAGCTGGCGCGCGCCTGGATCGCGGCTGCCCCTCCCGGCTGGGAGGTGACCGCGCATTCGAGAGCCGACCTCGACATCGGCGACCGCGAGGCGGTCCAGGCCGCGGTTCGCGCGGCCCGGCCGGACGTGATCCTCAACGCCGCGGCCTACACCGCCGTGGATCGGGCCCAGAGCGAGCCGGAGCTGGCGTTTCGCGACAACCGCGATGGCGCCGGCCACTTGGCGCGGGCGGCGGTCGAAGCCGGCGCGCGGTTGGTCCATATCTCTACCGACTTCGTGTTCGACGGCCACGCCCACTCGGCCTACCGGCCCGCAGACGCGGCCGGTCCCTTGGGCGTCTACGGCGCGTCGAAGCTGGCCGGAGAAGTGGCTGTCGCAAACGCCGATCCGTCGGCCCTGATCGTCCGCACGGCCTGGGTCTACGGCGCGACCGGGGCCAACTTCCTGGCCACCATGCTGCGCCTCATGGCGACACGGGACGAAGTGCGGGTCGTCGCCGACCAGATCGGCACGCCGACCTCGACCGCTTCTCTGGCTCGGGCCCTGTGGGCGCTGCTGGCCGCCGACGCGCGGGGTGTTTGGCACTACACCGATGCCGGCGTCGCCTCATGGTACGATTTCGCCCAGGCCATCGCCGAGGAGTCGCTCGCCGCCGGCGTGCTGACGAAGGCCCCGCCGGTGAGACCCATCGCGACGGCGGACTACCCGACGCCCGCGCCGCGCCCGTCGTTCAGCGTGCTCGACAAGTCGGACACCTACGCCCTGCTGGGCGCGGCGGCGCCACACTGGCGCGTGAGCTTGCGCGACGAGCTTCGCCGGGTCAAAGCGGCGGCATGAAACGTCTGCTGGTCACCGGCGGCGCCGGCTTCATCGGCGCCAACTTCGTCCGCCACTGGCGCGACCGCCATCCCGGCGACGCCATCGTCGTGCTCGACGCCCTGACCTATGCTGGCAATCGCGCCAATCTGGCCGGAGTTGCCGAGGTGGAGTTCATCCACGCCGACATCCGCGACCAGGCGCTGGTCGAAGGCCTGCTCGCCGACCGAGCCATCGACACCCTGGTCCACTTCGCCGCCGAGAGTCATGTGGACCGCTCGATCCACGGCCCGGACGCCTTCATCGACACCAATATCGTAGGCACCCACGCCCTGCTGAAGGCGGCCAAGGCGGTGTGGCTCGACGCCGGCTCGGGCCGGCCGCACCGCTTCCACCATGTTTCCACCGACGAGGTGTTCGGCAGCCTGGGGCCGAACGATCCGGCCTTTCACGAGCTGACGCCGTATGCGCCCAACTCGCCCTACGCGGCCAGCAAGGCCGCATCCGACCATCTGGTCCGCGCCTACCAGCAGACCTTCGGGCTGCAGACGACGCTCTCCAACTGCTCCAACAACTTCGGCCCCTATCAGCACCCGGAAAAGCTGATCCCGCTCTTCCTGGTCAATGCGCTGCACGGCCGCGCCCTGCCGGTCTATGGCGACGGCCAGAACGTGCGCGACTGGCTGGACGTCGCGGATCACTGCCGCGCCATCGCCCTGATCCTCGAGAAGGGCCGCCCGGGCGAAGCCTACAACGTGGGCGGCGGCTCGGAGCTGACCAACCTGGTTCTGGTCGAACGGCTGTGCGCCGCCGTGGATGCCGCGTTTCGCGCCAACGAGCAGCTCGTCCGCCGCTTCGCATCGGCCCCCGCCGCATCGGGCCAGCGCTCGGCCTCCCTGGTCACGCACGTGCCCGATCGTCTGGGCCACGACCGCCGCTACGCCATCGACGATGCCAAGATCCGCGCGGAACTGGGCTATCGGCCGGCCCAGGATTTCGCCGGCAGCCTGGCGTCCGCTCTGGCCTGGTATCTCGCCCATGAGGACTGGTGGCGCGGCATTCTTTCCGGCAGCTATCAGGATTGGATCGACGTCAACTACCGCCGCGCCGCGTCATAGTCCGGCGTCGCCGAACGCCTGGGTCAGGCGCGCTGACATCTCCTGGCCGGGCAGGGCTCTCTCGCCTTCCATGACCGCCGAATAGATCAGATCGCGGTTGGGACTCGACACCCGCCCCGCGGACCAGCCAACCATGCGCGACGCTGAGGCGTTCGATGGGCAGCTGGCGGTGCGAGGCTCGGCCCCCTTCGCCAGCGCCAGGGCGGCGTTGGCGGTGAGTTGGCCGGGACGGTCGCAGGCCGGAAGGCGGCGCGCGCAGTTGAAGCTCTCGCCATAGGTATAGACCGTCTTGCCCGTGGTGCGATCGGCGATCACCACGCAGGTGTCCGGATCTCCGATCGACGCGGCGATCGTTCGATCGAGCGCGTCGCTCGGAAACGATGGCCCGTTCCGCGCGCACGCGACCGCCGCAAGCAGGGCGATGAACACCATCTGCGCCCGGACCCCTCCCGTCATGGCCGCCGCCTCTTGCCGGGCTTGGGCACCAGCGCCGCCAGGCCCGCGCGATCCAGACTGCCCGCGCGTTTTATATCGAGCAGGTCGAAGCGGTGGTCGGCCGCCGCGATCCATTCCGGGCCCGTGACCCGCGAATCCAGATCGAGATCGGCGCCGCTCACCGGCTCTGGATCGCCGAGCAGGAGAGCCGCGCCGCCGCCCTGTTCCTCGGCGGTCGCCAACTCGGGCGCGGTCGCCCTCTCATAGGCCCCGACCTCGAACCCGTCGACGACGCCGTCACGGTTGGTGTCGAGCGTCTGGAAGAAGGCGCGCGCGTCGGCGCGGAACTCCTCTCGATCCAGGCGCCCGTCATGGTTCGAATCAGCGCGGGCGAACCAGGTCTCGAACGGGTCGGGCGCCGGGGCGGTCGGCCTGAAGGGTTCGCCGGCGGGGCTGATGAACACACGGCCCGCGGGCCAGGGCCGGGCCGCTCCAGCGATCGCCAACCCGGCCGCCAGCACGACCCCCCAGGCGGCGCGGTTCAACTGACCCATCGCAGAGTGGCCGCTTCGACCGGGTTGACGAACGCCCGACCCTCGCGCCGGCTGGCCATCCACTCGCGCTTGAGCGCCTGATACCATTTGGCCTGGCGGTCGGCGTCGTCGATCCACATCAGCGTCGGGTCGTGCCGCAGCCCCTGGTTCTGCAGAGTCACCATGTCGCCGTCCTGCTCCAGGAACCGCCGCGCCCCGGCGCGGATGAACGGCCCCGCCACCGCGAACACCGGATGATCCGACCAAAGGATCTGGGTGATCCGCGTGCGGGCCTCGCTCACCGGCGTCAGACAGGTGAGCGACAGCAACTGACGCTTGCCGATGGCGACATGCTCCCAGCGGAACCCGGGCAGGCGGAAACTGATCTCGGTCATGGGCGCGCCGCCCAGCAGGCGATAGGCGCGGGAATTGGCGGACGGCGGATGCCGGGTCATGACGAAGCCCTCGGGCGCGGGCTCGAACCGTTTGGCCTTGGCGTGCATCGACGCCTTCGACCGCCACCACCACTGGCGATGCACATACGGCCCGTGGGCCGGATCCATCAGCCCGACCACCGCATGATCGATGTGGCTCTCGAATTCCCTCTGGTCGACGAGTTTCGGTGAGCCTCCCACCGCGCCTGGAAAGATCGGCGGCGGCGCCGTCGGCGGCCGCTCGTCGCGAGCGTCGGCCGCCATCCACAGGAACACCATGCCTTGGCTCTCGACCGCGGGGTAGCGGCGCACACGGATGCGGGAGATGTCGAAGCCGTCGGTCTCGGTCAGCGATGGAATGGCGCGGCAGGCGCCGTCCATCCCGAACCGCCAGCCGTGATAGGGGCATTCGACGCTCGCCGAGCCATCGGCTTCCCGCGCGAATCGTCCGGCGGAAAGCGGAGCTGCGCGGTGTGGGCAGATGTCGCGCAGAGCCACTGCCTCGCCACTTGGCGCGCGGCCGAGCAGCACCGGCTCGCCCAACATCTCCCGGCGCGCCAGCCGTCCCGGCTTCAGCTCGCGGGCCATGGCGGCGAAATACCAGCTGTCGGTCAAAAAGCCGCGGCCGAAGCCGGCGCCGCTGGCCGCCCCTACCTTGATGTCCCCGTCGGGCATGGCGCATTTTGCGGCCGCGCGCGCGCCGGCGCAATCCTCGGCCGGCGGCTTGACCGCCGCGCTGGCCGGCCCGATGCTGGTCGCAAATCAAACGCGTGTTTGGGCGGAGCGGCCATGGAACTGTTCGATCTCACCGGCAAGATCGCCATCGTCACCGGCTCGACCAAGGGCATCGGCCGCGCTATCGCCGAGCGACTGGCCGAGCACGGCGCCAAGGTCACCATCTCCTCGCGCAAGGCCGCCGCCTGCGACGAAGTCGCCGCCGGCATCAACGCCAAGCGCCCTGGCGCCGCGATCTCCGTGCCGGCGAACATCTCCTCCAAAGACGACCTGGCGCGTCTGGTGGACGAGACGCGCACCGCGTTCGGCAAGGTCGACATCCTGGTCTGCAACGCCGCCTCCAACCCCTACGCCGGACCGATGAGCGGCATCAGCGACGAGGCTTTCCGCAAGATCCTCGACAACAACATCGTCTCCAACCACTGGCTGATTCATATGGTGGCGCCGGAGATGGCTGAGCGTCGCGACGGAGCGATCATCATCGTCTCATCGATCGGGGGCCTGCGCGGCAGCGGCATTCTGGGCGCCTACGCGATCTCAAAGGCCGCCGATATGCAGCTCGCCCGCAACCTCGCCCAGGAGTTGTCGCCCAGCAATATCCGCGTGAACTGCATCGCGCCGGGCCTGGTGAAGACCGACTTTGCCCGCATTCTCTGGGACACGCCGGAAGCCGAGACGCGCTCCAGCCGCGATACGCCGCTGCGCCGCCTGGGCGAGCCCGACGACATCGCCGGCGCCGCCGTATTTCTCGCGTCCCGCGCCGGGGCTTGGATGACCGGCCAGACCATCGTGGTCGACGGCGGGCAGACCAGCTAGCGGGCGGCGGCCGGCATGGCGCGCGCGAGATCGCGGGCCTTGGCCAGGCGTCTGGCGCCTTCCTCAAGGGTCGCGTCCCGCTTGGCGAAGCACAGGCGGGCGATGGTGGTCACCGGATCGGTCTCGTAGAACGCGGACACCGGTATCGCAGCGACACCCGCTTCGGTGACGGCGGTGAGGCAGAAGGCGCGGTCGTCGACCGTCACGCCCGAGGCGGCCAGATCGATGTTCAAAAAGTAGGTCCCGGCGCTGGGCAGGGCGACGAACCCTTCGCGGGCCAGGGCCTGGGTGAGCCGGTCGCGCGACGCGGCCAGGACGCGCGGCATCGTCGCGAACCAGTCTTCGCTGTTGGCCAGACCCCAGGCCACCGCGGATTGCAGGTTCGGCGGGGTGGTGAAGGTGAGGAACTGATGCGCCTTTGCCAGCACGGCGGTTAGGGCCGGCGAGGCGATCAGGAAGCCTACCTTCCAACCGGTCAGGGCGAACATCTTGCCCGCCGAGCCAATCTTGACCGTGCGCTCGCGCATGCCGGGTAAACTCATCAGCGGCCGATGCGGCGCCCCGCCGAAAACGACGTGCTCCCAGACCTCGTCGCAGATCGCCACGGAGTCAAAACGCACGCAGAACTCGGACAGCAGCGCGAGGTCGGCCTCTGGGCAGCGGCTCGCCGTCGGGTTGAGGGGATCGTTCAGCACGGCCAGTCGGGTGCGCGGAGTGAACGCGGCCTCCAGCCCCGCCCGGTCGAAGCGCCAGGTCGGAGGTTCGAGGCGCACGATCACCGGAACGCCGCCGGCCCGGCGCACCATCGGCGCATAGGCGTCGTAGAGGGGGGCGAACAGCACCACCTCGTCGCCCGGCTCGATCAGGGCTAGGAAGGCGCAGGCCAGGGCCTCGGTCGCCCCCGAGGTGATCGTCACCTCGCTCGCCGAGTCCAGCTCGAGCTTCTGGAAACGGCCGTAGTGCGCCGCGACCGCCTCGCGCAATGCCGGCAGGCCGGCGGTGGGCGGATACTGGTTGTCGCCGTTGAGGACGGCGTCGGCCGCCGCCCGGCGGATCGCTTCCGGCCCAGGCTCGTCCGGGAACCCTTGTCCGAGGTTGATCGCCCCGTGCTCGCGCGCCAGGCCGCTCATCACCGCGAAGATGGTAGTCGGTAGCGCGCTGTAGATCGCATTGGCCATGGCGGCGAAAGCCGTATCATGGCCGGCATGCGAGTCATGGATTTCGAGCCGCGCTTCGCGGCGGCGTTCAAGTCGCTCAACGAGGCGTGGATCGAGCAATACTATGTTGTCGAGTCCAAGGACGAGGAACTGCTCGGCGATCCACAGGGCCGGATCATCGACCAGGGCGGCCACGCGCTGTTCGCTGTCGACGACCCCGAGGTGGTCGGCTGCTGCGCCTTGATTCCGATGGCCGACGGCGGGTTCGAAGTCTCGAAGATGGCGGTGGCCGAAGCCTCGCGCGGCCGAGGGGTGGGCAAGGCGCTCATGCGGGCCTGCATCGAGCGCGCCCGCGCCCTCGGCGCGCCCCGACTCTATCTGGAATCCGGTCTCGCTCTCACGCCGGCCCTGGCCCTCTACCGCTCGTTCGGGTTTCGCGATCTGGAGCCGGAGGAACGACCGCCGTCGCCCTACGCGCGGGTGGAGGTTTGGATGGAGCTTCGGCTCGACGCCTAGGCGTCTTCCTTGACGCGGCGCTTGCGGAAGGTGGGGTTGAGCACCTGTTTGCGCAGGCGAATCGACTTGGGTGTCACCTCGACGAGTTCATCTACGCCGATGTAGGCGATGGCCTGTTCCAGCGTCAGGCGGCGCGGTGGGGTCAGCCGAATGGCCTCGTCCTTGCCGGAGGCGCGGACATTGGTCAGCTGCTTGGCCTTCATCGGGTTCACATCCAGATCGTCTGGCTTGGAGTTCTCGCCGATGATCATGCCCTGGTAGGTCTTCTCGCCAGCGCCGACGAACATCGAGCCGCGATCTTCCAGGTTCCACAGCGCGAAGGCGGCCGTGTCGCCGTCGGAATTCGAGATGAGCGCGCCGTTGCGGCGGCCCTCGATCGCGCCCTTGTAGGGCTCGTAGTGGGAGAACACGCGGTTGAGCACGCCCGAGCCGCGTGTGTCGGTCAGGAACTCTCCCTGGTAGCCGATCAGGGCGCGTGACGGGGCCATGAAGGTAACCCGCGTCTTGCCGGTGCCGGAGGGACCCATGTCCTTCAGCTCGGCCTTGCGCGCGGAAAGCTTCTCGATCACGACGCCGCTGTAGTCCTCGTCGACATCGACCACGACCTCCTCAATCGGCTCAAGCCGCTCGCCGCTGTCGGGATCGGTCTTGAACACTACCCGGGGCCGGCTGATGGAGACTTCGAAGCCCTCCCGGCGCATGCTCTCGATGAGTACCCCGAGTTGCAGTTCGCCCCGACCCGAGACCTCGAACGCGTCCTTCTCGGCGGTTTCGGACACCTTGACCGCGACATTGGCCTCTGCCTCGCGCAACAGGCGCTCCCGGATCACCCGGCTCTGCACCTTGTCGCCGTCGCGACCGGCCAGGGGGCTATCGTTGACCGAGACGGTGATGGCGATGGTCGGTGGATCGATCGGTTGGGCAGGCAGGGCCCCTTCCGCGTCCAGCGCGCCGATGGTGTCGGCCACGGTGGCCTTGGCAAGGCCGGCCACCGCGACGATGTCGCCGGCCAAGGCTTCGTCGATCGGCTGACGCTTGAGGCCACGGAATGCCAACAGCTTGCTCACCCGGCCGCGTTCGACCTCCACCCCCTCTCTCGAAAGAGCGCGAATAGCCATGCCCGGCGTCAGCCGCCCGGACTCGACCCGGCCGGTGAGCAACCGGCCCAGGAAAGGATCGGCTTCGATCAGCACCGCGAGCAGCTGGGCGGGCGCATCGATCCGCGCCTCGGCGGCGGGGGCGGGCACGTGTTCGACGATCTTGTCGAACAGCGGCGCCAGATCGGTTCGCTCGCCGTCGAGCTCGGCGGTGGCCCAGCCGTGCTTGCCGCTGGCGTAGAGATGCGGGAAATCGAGCTGCTCGTCGTTGGCCCCGATCGCGGCGAAGAGATCGAAGGCTTCGTTCAGCACCTTGTCCGGATCCGCATGCGGGCGATCGACCTTGTTCAGGACCACGATCGGTTTGAGGCCGAGCTTCAACGCCTTGCCGAGCACGAACTTGGTCTGCGGCATGACGCCCTCCTCGGCGTCCACCAGCAACAGGCAGCCGTCGACCATGCCCAGGATCCGTTCCACCTCGCCGCCGAAGTCGGCGTGGCCCGGGGTATCGATGATGTTGATGCGGGTCTCTCCGGCCGCGCCGTGCCAGAGCACCGAAGTCGCCTTGGCCAGGATCGTGATACCGCGCTCGCGCTCCTGGTCGTTGGAGTCCATGGCGCGTTCGGCGTGGGCCTCATTGGCGCGGAAGACGCCGGACTGCGCCAGCATCTGATCAACCAGCGTGGTCTTGCCGTGATCGACGTGGGCGATGATGGCGATGTTGCGCAAGGACATGACAGCGGGCGGTTTCTCTTTCGGGGAAGCAGCGGCTCTTAAGCGAAAGGGGCGGTCAAGGCCATCCCTGGGCGCCATCCCAGATCGGCTCAAACCTTGAGCGTGCTGATTAAATTTAGTGCACCGCACCATCTGCCGCAGCGGCGGTCCTGGGCTGAAACGCCGGAGAACACAGGGAAAATCAACGAGCACGAAAAAAGGTGACGGACCAGTCGCTATTTCCGCTTGCCCGATTGTGCGTTGCACCCTAGATTGAAGACATGAGGCGTCCCTGACGACTCTGCCCTTCCTGGGCGTTTCCTCCCTAATGAACTGGCCGCGCCTAGTGCGCGGCCTTTTTTTTGTCCGCGACCGTGCCCGAGCGTTGGTAGGCGTCTAGAGATGCGCCCAGTCGCGCGCGGCCAAGGCGCGGCACAGCCGTTCGAGGTCTCGCTTGAGCGCGGCGAAGCCCTCCGACAACTCCAAAGTCGCTTCGTCGAGATAAAGGGCGCGGTTCACCTCGATCTGCAGGGCGTGCACGCCGCGCGCGGGGCGGCCGTAGTGCTCGGTCGTATATCCTCCGGCGTAGGGGGCGTTGCGCGCTACGCTGTAGCCCATGGCCGTCATTTCCACCTCGACCAGGCGCGCCACGGCCGGCGCGCACGCGCCGCCAAATCGGTCGCCCAGAACGATATCGCAGCCGCCGTCGCCCAGGCCGTGCCGCGTCGCCGCCGACGGCATCGAATGCCAGTCCACCAATACCGCAACCCCGTGCGCGGCCCTCGCGGCCTCGACCAGGTCGTCGAGCGCATCGTGATACGGCCGATGTACGGTCTCGACGCGCTCGCGCGCCTCGGCGAAGGTCAGCTTGCGCGAGTAGACCTCCTCACCTTCGGCGACCACCCGCGCGATCGCGCCCAGACCGGCGGCGATGCGCGGTGTCCGGCCTCGGGCGTAGGCTGGCAGCTCGTCGGAATACATGCCTGGATCGAGTTCCCAGGCGTCGCGATTGACGTCGATATAGACCCGCGCCATGCGCGCGGTGATCACCCCAATGCCGTGGGCCGGGGCGCCATCGATCAGCCGGTCGACCCAGGCGTCCTCGGAGCGGCGGATGGCCAGGGCATCCAGGCGCGAAGCGGTCATCATGGCCGCCGGATAGATGCGGCCCGAATGGGGTGAGGCGAACACCAGCGGCGTGGCGGCGGCCCCCTGCGCCGGCGTGGTGATCGCGAACGGAGCCACGCAGGCCGGCGCGAGCTCCGGGGCCGGCGCGATGGGTTCCCAGGCGTTCATGGGCCCATATTCGGGAATGCCGCGCCCGGGTCAAACCTCCGCCACGAGGCTCGCCAAAAGCGGATGCGGCGCACACGGCCGCCCGTCCAGCATGGCCACCGCTGAGACGCCGATCAGGCTGTTGGTCAGGAACAGTCCGGTGGCCGCGCTCAGGGCCGTGCGAGGCGCGGCGGCCTCGCTCACGGCGAGGCCCAGCCGCCCGGCGATCGCCAGCACCCGGGCGCGTGTCACGCCGGCCAGCACACCGACGCTCAGGGCCGGCGTGGTGAGGGTGTCGCCGTCGAACCAGAACAGGTTGGCGGCGGCGGCGCAGGCGACATCGCCGCGGGTGTTGAGTAGCAGGGCCTCGTCGGCTCCGGCGGCGCGGGCGGCGCGACGGGCGAGGACATTGTCGAGATAGGCGAGGCTCTTCAGTCGCGCGGTCGGCGAGGTCTCGTTGCGTCGGATGTCGACCGTGGCCAAGCGCACCGGTCCCGCCGGGGCGCCCAGGGCCGACGCGCGGGCCAGCAGGCGCGGCGATAGCGCCGCCGGGCGGTCCAACCCGCGCCCACCGCCGCCGGCGGTCCAGGTCAGGCGCACAGCGGCCCGGGCCGAAGAAAGGCCGGCGGCCTCGACCGCGCCCAGAGCCGCGACGCGCAGCCGCTCGACCTCTGGGGCCGGCAGCCCGATCACCGCGCATCCGGCCGCCAGCCGGATTGCGTGGGCGTCGAAATCGGCCAGGCCGCCCGCCGACCAGAGCAGGGTCTCGAACAGGCCGTCAGCCAGCAACAGGCCTCGGTCGTCCGCCCAGTCGCTCACACCCGCCCCATGAGAGCCCGGGCGAGACCCGAGATCTTGACCTCCGTCTCCAGGCGCTCGCTCACCGGGTCGCTGTCGGCCACGATGCCGGCGCCGGCGGGCGCGCGAAACCTCCAGCCGCGGCCATCCTCGACGAAGGCGGCGGTGCGGATGAGCACGCTGGACTCGAACGCTCCGTCGCATCCGGCCCAGAACAAGGCGCCACACCAAGGTCCGCGCGGTGGCTCCTGCGCCGCGATCACCTTCATGGCCTGCACCTTGGGCGCGCCCGTTATCGAGCCGGGCGGAAAGACCGCGCCCAGCAGGTCCGCCACATCCAGACCTGCTTCCAGACGGCCTGTGACGTGAGAGACGAGGTGGTGAACAGTGGGAAAGCTTTCCAGCCCGCACAGGCCGGGCGCCCGCACCGAGCCGGGCTGGCAGACGCGGGACAGATCATTACGCATCAGATCGACGATCATCAGGTTCTCGGCCCGATCCTTGGCGCTGGCGAGGAGCTCGGCGGCGTTGCGCAGGTCCTGGCAGGGGTCCGCCGAGCGAGGACGGGTGCCCTTGATCGGCGCGGCGAGCACCGTGGCCCCATCGGCGGCGATGGCCACGAAGCGCTCCGGGCTGTGCGAGACGAGGGCGGCGCCCGGCAGGCGCCAATAGGCGCAGAACGGGGCCGGGCTCTGCTCTACGAGGCGGTGGAACGCGCCATAGGGCTGGGCGCCTTCGGCCAGCCATCCGCGCCAGCCGCGCGCGATATTGGCCTGGAAGATCTCACCGGCAAGAATCCGCGCCGTCGTGGCCGTGACTGCGTCCTCATACGCCATGGCGCAGGCCTCGGCGACAAACGTCGCGGCCGGCGGGGCGGAAGTCTCGCCGCCCGGCGCCAGGCGAGCCTCGAGCCAGGCGGCGGGGTCGGCCGTGCCGCCGCGGACCGACCAGACCACCTGTTCGCGATGGTCGAACGCCAGCAGGGAATCGAACCTCGCCAGCACCATGTCGGGCCAATCGCGATCCCGCTCCAGACCAAGGGGCTCGAGCCGGTCGGCGAATTCATAGGCGATCAGGCCGATGACGCCGCCCTGGAATGGAGGACCCTCGTCCTGTCTTGTTCGGTGCGGTCCCAGCAGTGTGCGCAGGGCGGAAAAGTCCTGGTCGGTATCCACGCCCCCGATCGTCCGCACCCGGGACGGGCTCCGGGCCAGGTACGACCAGCGCGCCGGAGGCCCGCCCGCCGACAGCATCAGAACGGCGAAGGGCTCGTTCGCGAACGGAGCCATCGCCGCCACCGGGTCGCGCCACGCCAAGCGCGCCAGGCGAACCGAGGGCTCGGTCATGGCGTTGCTTGCAGCGCTTGGTCGTAGGCCGCCCACATCGGCGCGCAGTCGATCGCCTCTCCTCGCGCGGCCGCCTCGTCCATGGCCATGACCGTCAAGCCCGCCTCCATCGAGTCGCCGGGGGTCACGGGAAACGGCGCCTCGCCTCGCAGGGCCGCCAGCAGATCGATCGCCATCGCCTGGTCGGCCCCGTTGTGGTTGTCGTCGGTGCGGCCGCCGTAGTCGATGCGTTCGGGCCTGCGCCGATCCAAGGCGCCGCGGATCATCAGCTTGTGGCGCACGAGGTCGGCGATCAAGGTCCCCTTGACGCCGGCGATGTACCAGCGTCGCTCCTGCAGAGCGACATGGCTGTTCGAGTGGAACGAAAGGGCGAAGCCGCCGTCGTAGTGGACGATCGCCACCTGATGGTCGTTCAGGTCCATGTCCGATTGGAACGGATCGTTGGCCGCGCTCCAGCCGGCGTCGCGTAGAGCGTAGGCCGGCGAGCCGTCGTCATAGGTGCGCGGCGTGTCGCTACGCCCGGCCTGAAAGATCCGCCTGCCGCCAAAGCTCGCCACCCGCGCTGCGCGGCCCCCGGCGATGCGGCCGAAGATATCGAAATCGTGGCACACCTTGTCGAGCATGAACGAGCCGCCCCAGGCCTGCCTGCGCCGCCAGTTGCGCGCCAGATAGGCCCCGTGCTCCGGATGCAGATGCTCGGTGGCGTCCATGGAAATCAGATCGCCCAGTTCGCCACTGTCGACGCGCGCGATCACCTCCCGCACGATGGGCATCGATCGCATCACCAGGCCGATGAACAGTGGTGGGGTCTGGCGGCGCGCGAGAAGGCGGGCCAGGCCGAACGTCTCCGCTTGAGTGCGCACGATCGGCTTTTCGGCGAATATCGGGCATCCGAACCCGAACGCCGCGACCAGATGATGCAGATGGAGATGGTTGGGCGAGCCGATCATGATCAGATCGAACGGCCCGTCGGCCAGCAGAGCCGCTTCGCCATCGTGCGGCCGGCCAGGATCGATGCCCGCTTCGGCGAGGATCGGCAGGCCCACGGGCGCCGGGTCGGCATAGCCGGCCACCGACAGGGGCCAGCCGACCTCGGCCATCGCCGCCAACACATGGGCGATGCGCTGGCCAAGGCCGATGACGCCGATCCGATAGGTCCGCATTTGCCAGGTTTCGCCTATCCGTCCTAGGGTCGCGGCTTAACGCCGATAACCCACCCGCGCCAGACGGGGCTGGAGGACGCCATGAAGTTCACCTGGTTCAATCTGATGCCCTGGCCCTATCTGCCGGACGATTTCCGCGAGCGGAACCGATCCGTCTGGGTGGATATCGACCGGAACCTGTTCGATCCGGCGCGTAGCCACACGGTCTACAACACCTACATGGATTTGCTTGAATACGCCGACACCCTGGGCTTCGACGGGATCGGCGTGAACGAGCATCACCAGAACGGCTATGGCATCATGCCCTCGCCCAACTTGATCGCTGCGGGACTGGCCAGGCGCACGCGCAACGCCGCCCTGGTCGTGCTCGGCAATTCGATCGCTCTCTACAATCCGCCGATCCGGGTGGCCGAGGAGTTCGCCATGCTCGACTGCATCAGCGGCGGGCGGCTGGTGGCCGGCTTTCCGGTCGGCACTTCTATGGACACCAACTATTGCTATGGCCAGATCCCGGCCCTGACGCGCGAGAAGTACGCCGAGGCGCACGCGCTGATCATCAAGGCCTGGACGACGCGCGAACCGTTCGCCTTCAACGGTCGCTATACAAAGCTGCGGCACGTAAACCTCTGGCCACGGCCGATCCAGCAACCGCACCCGCCGATCCATATTCCGGGAGGCGGTTCGGTGGAGACCTACGACTTCTGCATCGACAACACCTATTCCTATTCCTACCTCAGCTTCTCCGGTTACATCCGCGCCAAGGCCTTGATGCAGGGCTATTGGGACCGGGTCGCCGAGCGCGATGCTCCCGACGCCTCGCCCTATCGGGCCGGGTTCGCCCAGACCATCTGCGTGGCCGATACGGACGAAGAGGCCGAACGTCTCTACGCGCCACATGTGAACTACTTCTACAATCGCTGCCTGCACGTCTATCCGGGCTTCGCCGACGCGCCGGGCTATCGGACGATCAAGACCATTCAGTCTGGCGCTCTGTCGCAGTACGCGCCGCCGCGCGGGGGCTACGCCGAGCTTACCTGGAAAGACCTGATCGAGGGCGGCCATGTGATCGCCGGCTCGCCGGAGACGGTTCGTCAGCGGATGGAGGAGCTGATCAAGGGGCTCAACGTCGGCAACATCTTCTGCCTGATGCACGTCGGCGATATGCCGGCCGACAAATGCATGTATTCCACCCGCCTGTTCGCCGAGAAGGTCATGCCTCGTCTGCGCGGCCTCCTCCCGGAGTGCGAGGGCGACGAACGCTTCTGGTGTCACCCGCTCGCGGCAAGGGCCACGCCGGGCGACCTGCCTGCGGCGCTTCATTCGTCGCGCGTCGCCGAGCCGGCCTGAGTCCGGCTGAACCATGGAAACCCGCACAATCGAGACGCGGCACGCGCGCGTCGTCTGTCTGGAGGGCGGCAAGGGCGAGCCCCTAGTCTATCTGCACGGCGCAGGCGGCATGTCGCCGGGCGATCCGATCCTGGCCGCGCTCTCGGCCCGCTGGCGAGTGTTCGCGCCCTATCTGCCGGGCTACGGCGAGACGGACGACTGCCCGGACCTGCGAGACATGCTGGATTTCACCCTGCACACGGCCGACGTGGTCGAGGCCCTGGGACTGACGGATCCGGTCCTTGTCGGCCACTCCATGGGCGGCATGATCGCCGCGGAAATGGCCGCCGTGGCGCCGAACGATGTCTCGCGCCTGGCTCTGATCGCGCCCGCCGGACTGTGGCTCCACGACCATCCGTGCCCAGACATCTTCACCCTGCTTCCCTACGAAATGCCCGCCTATCTTTTTCATGATCCGGCGAGCGGCACGGCGACAATGACCGCCGGCCGCCGCCCGGACGATCCGGAATTCTCAAGGACTATCTGATCCGAAATGCCCGCCAGCTCGGCGCGGCGGGCAAGCTACTGTTCCCCATACCCGAGCGGGGCCTCGCCGACCGCCTCTACCGGATCAAGGCCCGCACGATGATCGTGTGGGGCGAAAGCGACCGCATGATTCCGCCGGTCTACGCCGATGTCTGGGCGGCTGCGATCCCCGGCGCGACGCTGATCACCGTTCCGGAAACCGGCCACATGATCATAGCGGAAAACCCGGCGGCGATCGCGGAAGCCGTCGCCCACTTCGGCTAGGCGTAAGGAGCCCACATGCTTGAGACTCGAGCCGCCGCGGCGCGCCTGATCGCAACCGTGCTGGCCCTGGCGCTCGGCCCGGTATCGGACGCCCTGGCGCAGCTGCCGCCAGGCGTTTTCGCCGGCTCGCGTGACTACAGGCTGGCCCCGGCGGCGACCTATGCGGTCGATCCCACGCACACCGCGGTCATCGCGAGGGTCTCGCACATCGGCTACGCGCTCAGCGTCTTTCGATTCGACAGGGTCGCCGGATCCCTGACCTGGGATCCTGGACAGCCAGCCAAATCGGACCTGAAGGTCTCGGTCGAGACCGCCTCCATCTCGACGCCGGTCGCGGGCTTCGCGGCCGAGCTCGCCGGCCCGGAGTATCTGAAATCCGCGGCCTTCCCGACTGCGACGTTCGTCTCGACGAGCTTCCGTCAGATCGACGCGAACCACGGCCGCGTCGCCGGCCAGCTCACCTTGATGGGCAGGACGCACCCGCTCACCTTCGATGTGTCCCCCATGGGCGCTGGCAAGGGCATCATGGGCCATGCGCGCCTGGGCGCCCAGGCGACCGCCCGCATCGATCCGCAGGCTTATGGAATGAACCCGCTGTTCGCCACGCCGATCGAACTCAAGATCGATGCCGAATTCGCCCAGACGCCTTGAGGGTTCGGTCGCCCTAGATGTCTCGCCCTTGCCCCACCCAATAGGGCGCGCGAACCTTGCCCCGCTCGATCTTGCCGGCCGGGTTGCGCGGCAGGTCGTCGACGAAGTCCACCGTGCGCGGGGTCTTGAAACCAGCTAGCCTGTCGCGCGCGAAGGCGAGAATCTCGGCGGCGAGGGCCGCGCCGCCCCGGTGGCCGGGCCTGAGCGTCACCACCGCCTTGACGGCCTCGCCCCACTCGTCGTCGGGCACGCCGACGACACAGCTGTCTTCCACGGCGGGGTGCTGGATGAGTTCGTTGTCGATCTCCTGGGGATAGATATTGACCCCGCCGGAGATGATGCACTCGGCGCTGCGGCCGGTGAGGAAGAGATAGCCATCGGCGTCGAAATAGCCCACGTCGCCGAGCGTGAAATAGCCCTCCCGGTGGGCGGCGGCGGTCTTCGCCGGGTCGTTGAAATATTCGAACGGCGCGATCGGCGAGACCTGGAAATAGATCGTCCCGGCGCGGCCGGGCTCGACGATCCAGGCGCCGTCGTCGTCGGCGATCTTAGCCGTGCCGGGGATCGGCAGGCGGCCGACCGTGCCCGGTTTGGCGAGCCATTCGTGCGAATCGACCACGAACCCGGCGCCGCCTTCGGAGCCGGCGTAGTATTCCGTCAGGATCGGGCCCAGCCAGGCGATCATCGCCGCTTTGATCCGCGGCGGGCAGGGTGCGGCCCCGTGGATCAGAAAGCGCAGCGAGGAGAGATCGTACTTCGCCCGAATCTGGTCAGGCAGGGCCAGCAGCCGCTGGAACATGATCGGGGCCATGTGCGCGCGGGTGACGCGATGGCGCTCGATCGCCGCCAGAACGCCCTCTGAATTCCAGCGGTCGAGCAGCACCAGGGGATTGCCCTGAGACAGAGCGGCGCGCACGTCGAAGGCCAGGGGCGCAGCGTGATAGGCGGGTCCCGCGCACATCTGGACGTCGTCGGGCGCCCCTGGGCCCGGAGGCAGCAGGTTGGCGTTGACCCGCCTGTAGACGCCCTTAGGCCGGCCGGTGGTGCCGGAGGTGTAGAGCATGCTGCCGCCCAGGACCGGCGCCTCGATATCGGCCCCGTCCTGCTCCGCTAAGACCCTCGCAAATGGGGTGAACCCCGGAGCGTCCTCACCGATCGAGACCTTGAGCAACAGGCCGGGCAGGTCGCTGGCCATGGCGGCGGCGAACCGCGTCTCGGCGAACAGCGCCTTGGCCTGGCAGTCGGCGATAATATAGGCGCCCTCCGAGGTAGTGAGGTGCCAGTTCACCGGCGTGAAGCGCAGGCCGGTGCGCAGGGTCGCGCACAGCACCTCGACGAATTCGGCGCGGTTGGAGCAGAGCAGGGCCACCGCGTCGCCGGCCTCGAGGCCCTGCGCGCGCAACAGGCGCGCGATGCGATTGGCGTTGGCGTTCAGCTCGGCGAACGTGCGCGAGCCGAACGGATCGTGGATGGCGATCTGGCTCGCCTTGACTTGCGCCCAGACGCTGGCGGTCATGCCCGTCTGCGCCGCCTCGACCAACCGGAACAGCAGATCCCCCGCGCCGGCGCCCTCGAACATGCCCTCGCTCGAGGCCATGGCGTCCCTCCCGCTCTGCCCGACCTTTGTAGGAGCGGCTCGCGCGCGGGGGAAGCCGCTTCCCCGGCCTCAGACCTCGAGCGGCCTGTCGGCGAAGAGCTGCGCCCGCGGACCGGTGGCGGGATAGTGTTGCGTGAGCGCGGCGGCGCAGATGTGCACCGCTTCGACGATCCCGCCCGTGGGATCACGCCCGGCTTTCATCGCTGCGCCCACCGCCGCCACGGCTCGGTTCCAGACCGGGTCGCCGACCTTGTCGTGGATGCCAGCGTCGGCCAGGATGCGGACCTGACGATCTTCCAGCGCGACGAAGATCAGCACCCCCGTCGCGCTGCCGGCCGCCCGGGCGGCAATGGCGGAAAACTGGTGATGGGCGGCCTTGGCCACGCGGTGGCTCTTGAGCGTGCGGGGTGTCACGCCGCGCCGAACCGCCGGGATGGACACCAGGGCCATCACGACGACGAAAACCACGATCTGCACCGCCGCATAGATGCCGACCGCGACGCCGAGCTCACGCTCGAGCGCGCCTTCCTGAGCCAGGGTCCAGAGGTCGCCGGCCAGCAAGGCCAGCGGCCGCACGCTGAGCGCCAGCACGATCGGCGGCAGGGCGAGGGCCGCCGCGGCCGCCCAGGCGAGCGGGATTTCGCGGTACTTGGAGACCTCGCCCGCCAGCACCACCAGCAATTCTCCGGATGTGGTGGCCTCGGCCTCGGCCACGGCGGCCTCGATGCGGTCCTTGTCTGCGGCAGTCAGCACGTCACCAGCTCCCCGAGGCGCCGCCGCCGCCGCCCGATCCGCCACCGCCGCCGAATCCGCCACCGCCGCCCCCGCCACCAAAGCCCCCGCCTCCGCCGCCCCACCCGCCGCGTGATCCGCCAAGGAACATCAGCGGCAACAGCATGCCCAGACCCCCGCCGCCGCCCCGACGTCGGAACAGTTGCGAGGCGATGAAGATGATGAAGAGTATCGGGACAATGGCGCCCAGCGGGTTGCCGTGGCGCGCGGGCGCCCTAGCGGCCTGGGCCGCTTCGGCGGCCTTGGCCTCGGCGGCGCCGGGATCGGAGCCCAGCTGGGCGATCAACTCGTCCGTGCCAGCCACGATCCCCCCCTGAACGTCGCCGGCCTTGAACTTGGGAATGACGGCGCGCTGCAGGATGACGCTGGAGAGAGCGTCGGTGAGCACGCCCTCGAGGCCATAGCCGACCTCGATCCGCACCTTGTGCTCGGTGGGGACGACGATGAACACGACGCCGTTGTTCTGCCCCTTCTGCCCGATCCCCCACGCCCGCAGCAGCTGATAGCCATAGTCGGCGATGTCGTCGCCGTTCAGCGAGGGCAGGGTCAGCACCACCAGTTGGCGGGTGGTGCCCTGCTCCAACGCCGCGAGCTTGGCGGTCAGATCGGCCTGAACCTCGGGCGAGAGCACATGAGCGTCGTCCACCACCCGTCCCGTCAGGGTGGGGAAGGTCGGCGCCGCCAGGGCGGGCGCCGCGAAGAGCGCCAGCAGCAGGGCCAGAAGGCCCGCCAGTCGGATCACGGTTTGGCCGACTGCGGCGAGCCTGGCGCGGCGCCGGGAACGGCGGTGTCGAAACTGACGGTCGGTGCGGTCTGGGCCGAAGCATTGGCCGAGAACAGCGCCATGGGCTTGGCCCCGCTGTAGAAGGTGCTGGCCCAGATCGAGGTCGGGAACACGCGCAGGGTCGTGTTGTAGTCCTGCACGGCGGAATTGTAGTCACGCCTGGCCACCGTGATCCGGTTTTCCGTGCCTTCCAGTTGCGACTGCAGGGCGAGGAAATTCTCGTTCGATTTCAGATCGGGGTAGCGCTCGCTGATCGCCAGCAAATGCCCCAGAACGCCGGAGAGCTGGTTCTGGGCCTGCTCGTATTTCGCGAACTGGGCCGGGTCGGTCAGGGTAGAGGCGTCCACCTTGACCTGGGTGGCGCTGGCGCGGGCCTGGGTGACCTCCACCAGGACACTCTTTTCCTGGGCCGCGAAGCCTTTCACGGTAGCCACCAGATTGGGGATCAGGTCGGCGCGACGCTGATAGTCGTTCTGGACGTTGGCCCAGGCCGCCTTGGCCGCCTCCTGCTTGGTCGGGATGGCGTTGACGCCGCAGCCTGCCAGGGCGGCGGGCAGGGCGAAGATCAGAGCAAGGCGGGCGACCCGCCGGAAGATCTGGTGCAAGGGCGTCGGCTCCGCGAGGCCGCTGGTCGCGGCGACGAAGCGAATCTAGGCTCGCGGGCGTTCCGGCGCCAGTATGGCCAACATGGATTAAACTTCAGGTTGCGCCCGGCGGGCGGCGGGCTAGGCTGGGGACCTCCTCGGCGGAACGTGGACCATGAGCGACGAACTCGTCTTTTATACAAATCCGATGTCGCGCGGCCGCATCGCCCGCTGGATGCTGGAAGAGGTCGGAGCGCCCTACCGGACCGAGATCATGGATTTCTCCGGCGGACTGAAATCGGCCGAGTTCATGGCCCTCAATCCCATGGGCAAGGTGCCGACAATCCGGCACGGCAAGGTTGTGGTGACCGAGGGCGCGGCCATCTGCGCCTATCTGGCTGACGCCTTTCCGTCAGCGGGCCTGGCGCCGCCGCCCGCCGGACGAGGCGCCTACTACCGCTGGCTCTTCTTCGCCGCCGGCCCGATCGAACAGGCGGTGACCAACAAGTCGATGGGTTTCGAGGTTCCGCCGGGGCGCGAGATGATGGCCGGCTACGGCAATTTCGGTCTGGTCATGGACGCGATGGAGCGAGCCGTCTCGAACTCCGACTATGTGGCCGGCGACCGCTTCACGGCGGCCGACGTTTATTTCGGCTCTCAGATCGGCTGGGGGCTTCAGTTCGACTCGATCGAGAAGCGTCCGGCGTTCGAACGCTACTGGGCCAGGATCAGCGACCGTCCGGCCGCGGTGCGCGCGCGCGAAATCGATGACGCCCTTATCGCCGCGGCCCCCAAGCCCGCGAGCTGAAGGTCCGCGTGACGGGTATCGTCTCCGTCGAGGGGCTGACCAAGACCTACGCCTCGGGCTTCCAGGCTCTGAAGTCCGTCGATCTGGAAATCCGTGCCGGCGAGATCTTCGCCCTGCTCGGCCCCAACGGCGCCGGCAAGACCACCCTCATCAACATCGTCTGCGGCCTGACCCGGCCGAGCGGCGGGCGGGTGAGCGTCGGCGGCCATGACATCGTGCGGGATTGGCGCGCCGCCCGCACCCTGATCGGACTGGTGCCGCAGGAGCTCTCGACCGACGCCTTCGAAAGCGTGCGGGCGACGGTGACCTTCAGCCGAGGCTTGTTCGACAAGCCCAAGGACCCGGCCTATCTGGAAAAGGTGCTGCGCGATCTTTCACTGTGGGACAAGAAGGAGGCGACCATCATGTCGCTCTCCGGCGGCATGAAGCGCCGGGTGCTGATCGCCAAGGCCCTTTCGCACGAGCCGAGAGTGCTTTTCCTCGACGAGCCTACCGCCGGCGTCGATGTCGAGCTGCGTCGCGACATGTGGCAGATGGTCCGCACCCTGCGCAGCGGCGGGGTCACTGTCATCCTCACCACGCACTACATCGAGGAAGCCGAAGACATGGCCGACCGGGTCGGGGTCATCAGCGGCGGCAAGCTGGTCCTGGTGGAAGACAAGACCACCCTGATGCAGACCCTGGGCAAGAAGCAGCTCACCCTGCGTCTCGCCCAACCGCTGGCGACAATCCCCGAGACCCTGGCCGACCTCCCCCTCACGCTGGGCGCCGACGGCTCGGAGCTGATCTACATTTTTGACTCCAAGGGCGGCGGCGCCGAGATCGCGCCCTTTCTTCGTCGGCTTGAGGAGGCGGGCGTCGGCTACACCGACCTGGCTACGCGTGAAAGCTCGCTCGAAGACATCTTCGTCAGCCTGGTGAGCACCCGACCGTGAATCTTCTGGCCGTCCGCGCCATCTATCTGTTCGAGCTCTCTCGCTGGTTCCGCACCCTGACCCAGAGCCTGCTCTCGCCGGTGATCGCCACATCGCTTTATTTCGTGGTGTTCGGCTCGGCGATCGGCTCACGCATGACCGCCATCGACGGGGTCAGCTACGCTGCCTTCATCGTGCCTGGCCTGACCATGCTGTCCCTGCTCACCGAGAGCGTCGCCAACGCCAGCTTCGGCATCCACATGCCCAAGTGGTCAGGCACGATCTACGAACTTCTTTCGGCGCCCGTGTCGTGGGCCGAGGCGGTGGCGGGCTATGTCGGCGCGGCTGCGACCAAGTCGATGCTGGTCGGCCTGGTGATCCTGGCGACGGCTCGCATCTTCGTGCCCTACCATATCGCTCATCCGCTCTGGATGGCGGGCTTCCTGGCGCTGACGGCGGTCACCTTCAGTTTGTTCGGCTTCATCATCGGTGTCTGGGCCGAGGGTTGGGAGCGACTGCAGATCGTGCCGGCGCTGATCATCACGCCACTGACCTTCCTGGGCGGAAGCTTCTATTCGATCGCGATGCTGCCGCCGCTGTGGCGCAAGGTCACGCTGTTCAACCCCGTCGTCTATCTGGTCAGCGGTTTTCGCTGGAGCTTCTATGGCGTTTCCGACGTCGGCGTCGGTCTCAGCCTGGGGATGACCGCGGGCTTTCTCGCTCTGTGCCTGATGGCGGTGTGGTGGATCTTCAAGACCGGCTACAAGCTCAAGACCTGATCGCGGCGAAGGAGCGACCGATGGCGAATATGAGCAAGCGCGCCGTGCTCGCGGGGTTGGGCGCTCTGGCCACGACGGCGGCGGCGCCCGCGCCGACTCCGGTGCGGGTCGCCCTGCAGACCGCTCTCGGCCCGATCACCCTGGAGCTCGCCGCCGATAAGGCGCCTCTCACTTGCGCGAACTTCCTGCGCTACGTGGACGCGGCCAGGCTCGACGGCGCCGCCTTCTACCGTTCGGTGAGGATTGTGGGGGCGACTGATACCGGCCTGATCCAGGGCGGCGTGCGCGGCGACCCGGCCCGGCTCTATCCGCCCATCGCCCATGAGAGCACCCTTCAGACCGGCCTGTCGCACAAGGATGGGGTCATCTCTCTGGCGCGCTATGCGCCGGGCTCGGCCACCTGCGAATTCTTCATCTGCGTCGGCGACCAGCCCTATCTGGACGCCGACCCGGCCGCGCCCGGCGACAGTCTGGGCTTCGCGGCCTTCGGCCGGGTCGTGGACGGGGCCGACACGGTCCGCCGCATCCATGCCGCACCGACCTCCGCCACCCTGGGCGAAGGGGTGATGAAGGGCCAGATGCTCGACCCCGTCGTGACCATCGTCAGCGCGCGGCGGACAGGATAGGGCCCGCTCGCCCCTGGTCTCAGTCCACGATCGCCGAATAGATCAGGCTCTTGAGCTGGCCGCGAAAGTTGAAGGCGCCCGATGGCATCAGCTGAGTCATGAACACCACCGACAGGTCCTCGCGCGGGTCGATCCAGAAGATCGTCGACGCCGCGCCGCCCCAATAGTAGTCGCCCTCGCCCAGAGAGCCGTTCTTGACCTCGTCCATCACGGTGGCGAAGCCCAGGCCGAAGCCGACGCCCTCGTTGGCGGTCTCGGAAAAGCCGCCGATCGCCATCTGCGTCAGGTCGCGATCGTCCTTCAGATGGTTGCGATGCATCAGCGCCACCGTGCGCGGCCCCAAGACCCGGGCGCCGTCGAGTTCGCCGCCGCGCCGTAGCATTTCGCAGAACCTCAGGTAGTCCCTGGTCGTCGAGGTGAGCCCCGATCCGCCGGAGAAAAAGCTGGGCTCGGCGAGGTAGGGGCTCGTTTCGGGCGCGTCGAGCAGACGCAAGGTCTTGTTGAGCCGACGGGCATAGTTGGCTGTGAAACGGTGCGCCTTATCCTGGGCGACGAAGAAGGCAGTGTCGTCCATGCCGAGGGGCTTGAAGATCACCCGCCGCAGGTAATGGTCGAAGCGCTCGCCGCTGATTTTCTCCACCAAGGCGCCGCAGACGTCGGTGGAGAGCGAATACATCCACCGCTCGCCCGGCTGATAGAGCAAGGGCACGTGGGCGAGCTTGTCCATGAAGCCCATCAGGGTCTCACCCGCTCCGCGCCCGACGCCCGCCTCGTCATAGACCTTGTCGACGGCCAGCTTCTGGCTTGGAGCGCCCAGCGCCTCGAGGGCCCGGCCATAAGTGATGCCGCCCGTGTGGCACAGCATATCGCGCATCGAGAGTGGTCGATGCGGGCGCTCGGTCACCATGTCCGGCCCCTCGCCGGAGACCCAGACCCGCTGGTCTCGCCACTCAGGGAAGAAACGGCTCACCGGATCGTTCAGCTGGAAGAAGCCGCGCTCGTATAGCGTCATCAGCGCCACCGACGTGATCGGTTTAGTCATCGAGTAGATGCGGAAGATGGCGTCGTCCGCCATCGCCTTGCCGCGCTCGAGGTCCATCTGGCCAAACGACCGCGTATAGGCCTGCTGCCCGTGGCGGACGACGGCCACCTGGCAGCCGGCGATCTTGCCTGGATCGATGTAGCTGGCCTGGAGATGATCGGTGATCCGCTCGAGGCGTCCGATGTCCAGGCCGGTGGCGCGGGACTTGGCGTCCATGATCGCTTCCTCGCTCAGCGGGGCGCTTGGGCGCCGGGGGGTTCGTCTTCGGCGGGGGCGGGGCCGCCATCCGTGGCGATGTCCCATACCGCTTTCCAGACACCGCCGGGCTGGGGTTGATAGACGGTCACGAACGCGCCCCGGGTGCTGACCGCGGCGCCCGTCTTCGGGTCGTTGGCGGTCTGGCGAAAGGTCCCGCGCGCGGCGGCCAGATCGCCGGAAGCGGCCACGTCCACCGTGTCGCTGACGAAGGTGAACGAAAAGCCTGGATCATCCATCACCTCCTGCACGCCGGCGCGGATCGCCGCCGCGCCCACCAGGGGCGGTCGTCCGGGCGCCATCACCGAGGCGGTCGGGGCGAAATGAGCCGCGACCTTGGCCGGATCGCCGCTCTTCCAGTCGGCGTTCCAATGCACTTCGTCGGCCTTGATCGCATCGATCACCCGGGCCGGATCGGCCTTGGCCGTCGGCCCGTCGCGCGGCGGGCCGCAGCCTGCCACGGAGGCGGCCAGGGCGAGCGAGGCGAGCATCGGCACGGATTTCATGGTCGACACTCTAAAAGGCGCCCGCGAAGGAGGCGACCTTCGCCGCGTGCGAGGCGCCGCGTCAAGCGCTGATCCGGCGCCTGTCGACAGGGTGGCCGCTCTCGCGCTAAAGGCGAATTTTGCACGTCTGTTGCCCACGCAGCCGGCGCCATGGCCGTCGAAAGAAAAATCTTGCCCGCAACGCCGCCAGCGCAGGGACTGTATGATCCCCGCCACGAGCACGACTCGTGCGGCGTCGGATTCGTGGCCAATATCAAGGGCCGGAAGTCGCACGAGGTGGTCACTGCCGGCCTGGAGATCCTGGTCAACCTCGATCACCGCGGCGCCGTCGGCGCCGATCCCCTGGTCGGCGACGGGGCCGGACTCCTCATCCAGATTCCCGACGCGCTCCTGCGAGGCTGGGCGGAGTCGGAGGGTGTCGAGTTGCCGGCGCCTGGCGACTACGCCGTCGCCATGTGCTTCCTGCCGCGTGACAAGGAGACCCGCGATCTGGCCATCGGTCAGTTCGAGCATTTCATCCGCGTCGAGGGACAGAGGCTGATCGGCTGGCGCGACGTGCCGGTGGATACCGATGGTCTCGGTCGGGCGGTGCTGGAGAGCGCGCCGGTGATCCGGCAGGCGATCGTCGCCCGGGGCGCAGCGACGCCCGACCAGGACGCCTTCGAACGCAAGCTGCTGGCGATACGCAAGCAGACCCAGAACCCGCTCGATCAGTTGGCCGTCAAGTACGGCGCCCCGGCCCTGACCGATTTCTACATGCCGTCGTTCTCGAGCCGGACGATCGTCTACAAGGGCCTGCTGCTCGCCCATCAGGTCGGCTCGTTCTATCGTGACCTGCGGGACCCTGTGACCGAATCGGCTCTGGCCATGGTCCACCAGCGCTTTTCCACCAACACCTTCCCCTCCTGGAAGCTGGCCCATCCCTACCGGTTCATCGCCCACAACGGCGAGATCAACACCGTGCGCGGCAACGTCAACTGGATGAACGCCCGGCGCCGTACGCTCGAATCGGAACTGCTGGGCCCGGATCTCGACAAGATGTGGCCCCTGATCCCTCACGGCCAGTCCGACACCGCATCGCTCGACAACGCCTTGGAGCTGCTGCTGGCGGGCGGCTATCCGCTGGCCCACGCGGTGATGATGCTGATCCCCGAGGCCTGGGCGGGCAACAACTCAATGACCGCCGAGCGCAAGGCGTTCTATGAATACCACGCCGCCCTGATGGAGCCATGGGATGGCCCGGCGGCCATTGCATTTACCGACGGGCGTCAGGTCGGCGCGACGCTGGACCGCAACGGCCTGCGTCCGGCCCGCTTCGTGATCACCGACCAGGACCATGTGATCATGGCCTCCGAGGTTGGCGTGCTGGCGGTGCCCGAAGAGCGGATCGTGCGCAAATGGCGCCTGCAGCCGGGCAAGATGCTGCTGATCGACATGGATGAAGGCCGCATCATCGAGGACGAGGAGATCAAGGCCACCTTGAGCGCGGCGCGGCCGTACGCCGAGTGGCTCAGCCAGACCCAGTTCAAGCTGGAGGATCTGCCCGAGCCGCCGCATTGGGAGCCGGCCCGCGTCGGGGCGACCGACACCCTGCTCGATCGCCAGCAAGCGTTCGGCTACACCCAGGAAGACATTACCTTCTTCCTCGAGCCGATGGGCCGCAGCGGCGAGGATCCGGTGGGCTCCATGGGCGCCGACACGCCCCTTGCGGTGCTCTCAGAACGGCCCAAGCTGCTGTACGATTACTTCAAACAGAACTTCGCCCAGGTCACCAATCCGCCGATCGATCCGATCCGCGAGGAACTGGTGATGAGCCTGGTTTCGATGATCGGGCCCAGACCCAATCTGCTAGGTCGGCAGGCAGGCACGCACAAACGCCTGGAGGTCTCGCAGCCGGTCCTGACCAATGCCGATCTGGAGAAGATCCGCGCCATCTCCGAGCTTCTGGACGGCGCTTTCCGCACCGCGACCCTCGACGCAACCTGGCCGGCGGAAGAGGGCGCGGCCGGGCTGGAACCGGCTCTCGAGCGCCTGTGCGCCCAAGCCACCGACAGCGTCCTGGCGGACAACAACATCCTGATCCTGTCCGATCGCGCGGTCAGCGCCGAGCGCATCCCCATCCCGGCCGCCCTGGCCACCGCGGCCGTGCACCACCGGCTGATCCGCCAGGGGCTGCGCATGCAGACGGGCCTGGTGATCGAGACCGGTGAGGCGCGCGAGGTGCATCACCTCTGTGTCCTGGCCGGCTATGGCGCTGAGGCGGTCAACCCCTACCTCGCATTCGAGACGCTCGATCAGCTTCCTGCGGCCGGGGCCGACGCCGCCCGGCACTATGTCAAGGCGCTCGGCAAGGGCGTGCTCAAGGTGATGTCGAAGATGGGCATCTCGACCTACCAGTCCTACTGCGGCGCGCAAATCTTCGACGCGGTCGGGCTCTCGAGCGATTTCGTCGAGCGCTATTTCACCGGCACCGCCAGCGTGATCGAGGGCGTGGGTCTGGCTGAGATCGCTCAGGAGAGCGCCCGGCGCCATCGCGACGCCTATGGCGACGCGCCCATCTACCGCCACATGCTCGACGTCGGCGGCGTGTACGCCTTCCGCTTGCGCGGTGAGGATCACGCCTGGACGCCGGAGTCGGTCGCCAGCCTGCAGCATGCCGTGCGCGGCAGTCTTCCCGCCGAGTACGAGGCCTTCGCCGCCGCCATCAACGACCAGAATGCCCGGCGCCTCACCCTGCGCGGGCTGATGCGCTTCCGCTGGGCCGAGGCGCCTCTGGCGCTGTCGGAGGTCGAGCCGGCGGCGGAAATCGTCAAGCGCTTCGCCACCGGCGCCATGAGTTTCGGCTCGATCAGCCGCGAGGCCCACACCACCCTGGCCATCGCCATGAACCGGATCGGCGGACGCTCCAACACAGGTGAGGGCGGCGAGGAGGCGGACCGGTTCGTCCCCCTCGCCAACGGCGATTCGATGCGCTCGGCGATCAAGCAGGTGGCGTCGGGCCGGTTCGGCGTCACGGCCGAATACCTGGTCAACGCCGACGACATCCAGATCAAGATGGCCCAGGGGGCCAAGCCCGGCGAAGGCGGTCAACTCCCGGGACACAAGGTCGACAAGGCGATCGCCGCGGTGCGCCACGCGACGCCTGGCGTGGGCCTGATCTCGCCGCCGCCGCATCACGACATCTATTCGATCGAGGATCTAAAACAGCTCATTCACGATCTTAAGAACGTCAATCCCGCCGCCCGCATATCGGTCAAGCTGGTCTCGGAGGTGGGGGTCGGCACGGTCGCCGCCGGTGTCGCCAAGTGCCGCGCCGATCACCTGACGATCAGCGGCTATGAGGGTGGCACGGGCGCGAGCCCGCTCACTTCGCTCACCCATGCCGGCTCGCCCTGGGAGATCGGCCTGGCCGAGACGCAGCAGACGCTGCTGCTCAACGGCCTGCGCGACCGCATCGCCGTCCAGGCCGACGGCGGCCTGCGCACCGGTCGCGACGTGGCCGTGGCCGCCCTGCTGGGCGCCGACGAGTTCGGTTTCGCGACCGCTCCCCTGATCGCCGCCGGTTGCATCATGATGCGCAAGTGCCACCTCAACACCTGCCCGGTCGGAGTGGCGACCCAGGATCCGGTGCTCCGGGCCCGCTTCACCGGCGCGCCGGAACATGTGATCAACTATTTCTTCTTCGTGGCCGAGGAGCTGCGGGCGATCATGGCCCGGCTGGGGTTCAGAACGGTGCGCGAGATGATCGGTCAGGTGGGCCGGCTCGACGTCTCGGAGGCCATCGATCACTGGAAAGCACGCCAGGTCGATCTGAGCCGCATCCTGTACGCCGTCGCGCCGGACGGCGAGGCGGACCTTTGGAACAGCGCCCGCCAGGACCACGGGCTGGAACGGGCCCTCGACCACCAGATCATCGCCGCCGCGGGCGGCGCGCTGGAAGGTGGCGCGCCGGTGCGGATCGAGCTCGCTATCCGCAACCGCAACCGCGCCGTCGGGGCCATGCTCTCGGGCGAAGTGGCGAGGCGCTGGGGCCATGCGGGCCTGGCCGAAGACAGCATCCATGCCTGCCTAACCGGCACCGCCGGCCAGAGCTTCGGCGCGTTCCTGGCCCGGGGCGTGTGCCTCGAGCTCGTCGGCGACGCCAACGACTATGTCGGCAAGGGCCTCTCCGGTGGTCGCGTGGTGGTGCGCCAGCCGGGCGCGTCCCGGCGCGATCCCACGGCCAACATCATCGTCGGCAACACGGTGCTCTACGGCGCCATCGCCGGCGAGGCGCATTTCGAAGGGGTGGCCGGCGAGCGGTTCGCGGTGCGCAACTCCGGGGCCGTGGCCGTGGTGGAGGGCGTGGGCGACCACGGCTGCGAATACATGACCGGCGGGGTAGTCGTGGTGCTGGGCGAGACCGGGCGCAACTTCGCCGCCGGCATGTCGGGCGGCATCGCCTATGTCTACGATCCCGGGCGACGGTTCGCCGGCCTCTGCAACCCGTCGATGGTCGAACTCTCGGCCGTCCAGCCCGCCCGCGGCGGCGAATTCGACGCCGCCGCCCCACGCGACCGCGCCCCGAGCGTGGAGGACAGCGGCATGGGCGATCCGCTCGAGTTCGACGCCCAGCGGCTGCGCATTCTGGTCGAGCGCCACCATGTCCTGACCGGCAGCGCCCGCGCCGCCGCCCTGCTCGCCGACTGGGATCGCGCCCTGGGCGCCTTCGTCAAGGTCACCCCAACCGACTACCGCCGCGCCCTGAGCGACCTTGCCGCCGAAACCCAGGCCGCCGCCGCGATCGCGGCGGAGTAGGGCCTACCGATGGGCAAGCCGACGGGTTTCCTGGAGATCGAGCGGCGCGAGCGCGCCTACGAGCCGCGCGACGCCCGGCTGAAGACGTGGGCGGAGTTCGTGAAGCCCTTGCCGCTGGCCGAGGTCGAACGCCAGGCGGCCCGCTGCATGGGCTGCGGCATCCCGTTCTGCCACACCGGCTGTCCGGTCAACAACCTGATCCCCGACTGGAACGATCTGGTCTGGCGCGACGACTGGCGCACCGCGCTGGAGACTCTGCACTCGACCAACAACTTCCCCGAGTTCACCGGTCGGGTGTGCCCTGCTCCGTGCGAGGCGGCCTGCACCCTCAACCTCGACGACAACCCGGTGACCATCAAGACCATCGAGTGCCAGATCGTCGATCGCGGCTGGGACGAGGGCTGGATAAGCCCCGAGCCGCCGGCCCAGCCGACCGGCCAGCGCGTCGCTATCGTGGGCTCAGGCCCGGCGGGCCTCGCCTGCGCTCAGCAGCTGGCCAGGGCCGGCCACGCCGTCACCGTCTTCGAAAAGAGCGACCGCATCGGCGGCCTGCTCCGCTACGGCATTCCCGACTTCAAGATGGAAAAGGCGCTGATCGACCGGCGGGTCGCGCAGATGGAAGCCGAAGGCGTCACCTTCCGCACCAGTCTGTGGGTCGGGAACGCGGTCTCGGTCGCCGATCTGCTAGGGGGCCACGAGGCCGTGGTTCTGGCCGCCGGGGCCGAATGGCCGCGCGACCTGGAGCTGCCGCCGCACGAGCTCACCGGTATCCACTTCGCCATGGAGTTCCTCACCCAGCAGAACAAGCGCGTGGCCGGCGATCTCGAAGACCGCGCCGCTCCGGATGGGGCCATCAGCGCGGCGGGCAAGCACGTGGTGGTGATCGGCGGCGGCGACACCGGCTCCGACTGCATCGGCACCGCCAACCGCCAGGGCGCCGCCTCGGTGACTCAGTTGGAGATCATGCCAGAGCCGCCGGAGCGGGAGAACAAGGCCCTGACCTGGCCCAACTGGCCGCTGAAGCTGCGCACTTCCTCTTCGCAGGAGGAGGGATGCGAGCGCGACTTCGCCATCGCCACCCGCCGCGCCATCGGCCGTGACGGGCGGCTCGAGGCTCTCGAATGCGCCCGCCTAGAGTGGAGCGCGGACGAGACGGGGCGCATGGTGATGAGCGAGGTTCCCGGCGCGGGCTTCACCCTAAAGGCCGACCTCGTCCTGCTGGCGATGGGGTTCCTGGGGCCGCACCGCGACGGTTTGCTCGAACAGGCCAGCGTCGCCCTCGACGCGCGAGGCGCGGTGCTCGCCGACACCCTCGCATATCAGACTTCGACGCCGCGCATCTTCGCCTGCGGCGACATGCGCCGCGGCCAGTCCCTCGTCGTCTGGGCCATCCGCGAGGGTCGCCAGTGCGCCCGCGCCGTCGACGAGCTACTGATGGGCGCCAGCGACCTGCCGCGCTAGCGGGCGGGCCGCACCAGCGGCGTCAGTCGGGGGCAATCGGATTGAACGGGATTGTTCACCTCGCCGCGGCCGCGAGCCAAGCCCTCACGCGCTCCATGAACGCACTGTCGAGGGCCGGATCGAACGGCCGGCCGGCGGCCCAGTCGTAGGCCAGGAACGGCGGCGCGCGACGCTTGTCATCCGGCTCGTCTGGGTAACGGGGGATGATGTGGGTGTGCAGAGACGGCTCGGCGTTGGCCAGGGTCTCGTAGTTGATGCGGTGTGCGCCGGTGAGGGCCAGCAGGGCGTCGCCCGCGACGAGAACGTCAAGCGACCAACGTACGCGCTCGGCCTCGACCAGGTCGTTGGGGCTTGCGACAACCGGATCGGCGAGCAGCAGGCAATAGCCGGGCAGAGGCTGCACATCGCCGATCATCAGCCAGCCCGAGGCCATCCTGGCGATGACCTTGGGGTTTTGCCCGCGCCGGGCCGCCTCGACCCGCTGCTCGATCAGATTGCTCAAGGCCGCCGTTCCGCGCGCGCCGGCCGGTTCACGGCGTGCCTGGTCCGACGATCTGGAACAGGAGCTTGACCAGGGCGCTCTGGCGGTTGGCCCCGGTCTTTTCGAAGATGTGAGAGAGGTGGACGCGCACCGTGTTGGCGCTGATCCCGAGCTGCGTCGCCGCTTCGCGCGGCGTGGCGCCGCCGAACAGGGCGAGGGCCACTCGGGCTTCGGCGGGGGTCAGGCCGAACACCGCGCGCAGCGTCCTCTCGGGATGAGCCCCGACCGCATCGGGATCGGTGACGCAGACCAACACCCACGGCCGATGGTCGAAGATCGCCACGCTCTCCACCCGGATGGGTGCGACGCTGATCGCCAGTGGGGTTGCGCCCGAGGATTGCGGGACGCCCATGGAGCCTGCTTCCCGCTCCGAGGGCGCACGCGCCGCCGCGCGGCCGATCAGGGCCGAAAGGCGCCTGGCGGCCTCGGGAGCGGTGGCGCGAAGTCGGCCGCCGCGCACCGTCAGGCCCTTGTCGGCGCCGACCAGCGCCTCGCCGGCGGCGTTGAGGCGACGTACTCGCGCTTCGTCGTCGAGCAGGAACAGACCGTGCGGCGAGGCGTCGAAGAAGCCGGCGGCGCCGGCGTCGAGGCGCCGGTCGTCCTGGAGCGCCTGGCCGAGCCGGAACGCCCGCGCCAGATGCGGCCGAAGGCGGGCGGCAAGCTCCCGCTCGCGCCTCTGGAATGGACCGCTCGCCGGCGGGCGGTTGACGTTCATGACGCAGGTGTCGAGGCCCTCGGCCGCCAGGCGGATCATCAGCACCGCGTGCGCTCCCTGAGGCCGCATGAAATCGTTGTAGAATTCCGTACCGACCAGTGCCTCCTTCTCCATCCAGTCCTCGTCGGAGAGGATGCGCGGCGCCCAGCCGCGCATGAAGGCGCGCGGATCGCTGACGTTGTTGAGCGGGTTGATGCCGGCATAGTGGGCGAAATAGAGATCGATCATCGCCGGGTCGGTGCGCACGGCGATCACCGATCCGCGGCCGTCGACCACGTTCAGGCGCGACATGAACGCGATGTTGCCGCCGACCGCGTCGGCCAGGCGCTCCATCGCCGGCGCCCAGAGCGCCGGCTTGACCGCGGCGCCGTAGATCAGATCGAGAAGCTCGCCTTCGTCGAACCCGCTCATGGAGTCGCCTTCTAGACGATCGCCGCCCCCGCGCGAATGAGCCAATACGACGCGGCCCGGCCCTCGGATCAGGCGGCCCGCGCCTTTCCGGGCCGTCGCCCCAGGTCGCGCAGGATCTCGTGGGCGGCGTTGTGGCCGGGCGCGCCGGTGACGCCGCCGCCCGGGTGGGTCCCCGAGCCGCACATGTAGAGGCCGCCGATCGGGCGGGCGGCATACAGCTGGTCCAGCGTCAGGGCGCCGTGGAAGATGTCTCCACCCGTTAGGGCCAGCTTGCGCTCCATGTCCAGCGGCGAGAGGATCATCCGTCCGAGGATCGCGCCCTTGAAGTTCGGCGCCAGGGCCGTGACGGTGTCGATGATCAGATCGGCGGCGGTCTCGCGTCGGTCGTCCCAGCTGGTCCCATCGGGCAGGCTCGGCGCGAACTGCTGGCAAAACAGGCTGGCGACGTGCCGGCCGGCGGGAGCGAGAGTGTCGTCGAGCACGCTTGGGATATGCATCTCGATCGCGGGCCGACGCGCCCAGCCCAGCATCCGGGCGTCCATGAACGCCTGATCGAGATAGGTGAGCGAGGGGGCGATGACGATGCTGGCGCCATGCTGCTCGGCGCGGCCCTCGCTGGGCAGGCAGGTGAAGCTCGGCAGCTCGGAGAGCGCCACGTTCATGCGGAAGGTGCCCGAGGCGCAGCGCCAGGCGCTCATGCGTTCCTTGAACGGCTGGCTGAGGTGCTCGGGCGCGACCAGTCGGCCGAACAGCAGCTTGGGATTGAGATTGGAGACCACGACGGGCGCCGAGAGGTCGGCGCCATCCTCCAGCACCACGCCCACCGCCTTGCCGCCGGCGACCGCGATCTCGCTCACGGGTGCGTCGGTGGAAATCTCGACACCCGCCTCGAGGCAGGCGGCCGCCATGGCCTGGGTGATCGAGCCCATCCCGCCGATGGCGTGACCCCAGGCGCCCTTTACGCCGTTCACCTCGCCGAACACGTGGTGCAGGAGCACATAGGCGGAGCCCGGCGTGTAAGGGCTGGCGTAGGCCCCGATCACGGCGTCGAAGCCCAGCAGCCCCTTCAACACATCGGTCTCGAACCAGGCGTCGAGCATGTCGCCCGCGCTCTTGCCGAACAGGTCGAGCAGGGTCGATTGCCCATCGAGGCCCAGCTTTCGCACCTTGTTGGCGAGGCCCAGGCCGCTGAAGAGATCGCGCGCGCCCGCGCCAGGATTGATCGGCGTCTTGAGCAGCAGGGAGCGCAGCAGATCCACCGCGCCGTCCAGGTGAGCGTGAAACGCCGGCAGCCGTGCCGCGTCCTTCGCCGACCAGCGCGCCACCTCGCGCTCCGACCGACCGGGCTCCTTGTCGAGTATAAGGTAGCGGCTATCGTCCACCGGCGAGAAGTACGACAGCGGCCGGATCACGATACGCAGGCCGTGCCTGGCCAGCGCCATGTCGGCGATCACCTTGGGATTGAGCAGGCTGACCGAATAGCTGGCGGTGGAGTTGCGAAATCCGGGGTGGAATTCCTCGGTGACGGCCGCCCCGCCGACGATGCCCCGCCGCTCCAGCACCCGCACCTTGAGGCCCGCGCGCGCCAGGTAGAAGGCGCATGCGAGACCATTGTGGCCGCCGCCGACGATGATCGCGTCAAGCGCCATGGTCGCCCTCCGCCTGGACGGCCAGATCGCTCAGATAGCGGTCGACATACAGCCTTGCGCCCGGTTCCATCAGCGAGAATGGGCCTGGCCGATAGGCCCTGGAAAGGACGCCGGCCTGGTTGCGCTCGATGATCGTCTTGTCGGCCAGGCTGGTCACGTCCCACAGCCAGGTGAGGCGATCGGGATCGTAGTCGTCGCCGGCCTTGGCTCCCGCGTCGACCAGCCAGAGAACCTCCATTTCCGTCTCGCGGACCCCGCGCGGAACGAAGCGATAGATTACCCCGTGATCGGCATAGGCCAGGAAGGCGGAAAGATAGCCCACCTCGGCGAACACGCAGGCCTCGTCGGAGCGCTCGAAGGCACCCATCAGCGGGGCCAGAAGGCCCGCGTCGGAACTTCCCGTAGCCGCGCCCGCCGCCAGCGCGGAATGCATCACCCGGACCACCTCGCGGGCGTCGGCCCGAGCGGGCCAGGCCTCCACGTCCGGGACCAGCACCGCGGCGTTCTCCCTATCGGCCAATGACTCGCCTTCGCTGCGAAGCCGCCGGGCGTCGGGCCGCGCGAGGGCGTGCAGAACGGAGAACTCCGGATGGGCCGGGCCGCAGTGATAGCACTCGTGATAGTTCTCCATCACGAGCTTCCAGTTGGCGGCCACGGAGTAGCGCCTGCGCTCGGCGACCCTGGCCCGCGCCCAGCCGTAATGACTGGTCATCGCCGCCAAGGCCGGCGCGGCGACCTCCAGCGAGGGCGGCGCGGCGCCGAAGCTGATGAAGATCAGGCCTCCGATCATGCTCAGCGGCAGTTCCAGCAGTCCGTGCGCCGCCGGGTCGAACCCGGCCGGCATCTCCCGGGCCGCGCGCAGGCGACCGTCGAGGTGATAGCTCCAGGCGTGGTAGGGGCAGGTCAGCCGCGTCACATGACCGCGCGCCTGATCGCAGATGCGCGAGCCCCGGTGGCGGCAGACGTTGGCCAGCGCCCGCGCCACCCCGTCCTCTCCGCGCACGACGATGGCCGACTCGGCTCCGAGTTCGGCCAGCAGATAGTCGCCCGCCTCGGCGATTTCGCTCTCGTGGCCGGCGCAGATCCATCGGTCCAGAAGAAGCTCGAGATCGCGCTCGAACACGTCGGGGCGGACATAGAAGGCCTGTTCCAGGGCGTGGCCGGGGCGGTGTCGGGCGACGAGCGCCCCGATCGAAACGGCGTTGGGCGAGATCGCCGTCATCCTCGTCCTCGCACCCCGGGTCGCCGCAGGACGCGACTACGACGTCCATCCAGCCCGGTGCAAGGCGCTTCGCGGGCCGGGCCGGCGGATGCTAAGGGTCCGCTGCTCGGAGGCGCGGAGGCTTGGCGTGGCGGGGGAAATGTCGAGTGGCGGGCTCGCGGCCGTGCGCGCCCTGCATCAACGGCTGCTGCGCGAACCCGCCCTGCAGTTCGATTTCGGCGCCGCGCCGGCTCCTCCCAAGCCCATCCAGTGGCCCCATTGGCTGGAGGCGATCGGCCGCTGGCTAGCCGGCGTGATCAAGGCCGTCGCCCCCTACAGCGTCGATCTATTCTGGGTCGGCGTCGCTTTGGCGGTCGCCGCGGTGTTGTTCCTGATCGCTCGCGAGGCCCTGGCCGTGCGCTTTCCAGGCCGTCGCCGCGCCGCCGCGCGCCATGCCCCGGTCGACTGGCGGCCCGAGCCATGGAAGGCGCGCGCGCTGCTGGCCGATGCCGATCGCCTGGCGGCCGCCGGGCGGTTCGACGAGGCTGCACGCCTGCTGCTGCTGCGCGGCATCGACGACATCGACGAGCGCCGCCCGCGCTTGGTCGGACCGGCCCTGACCGCTCGCGACATAGCTGCCCTCGAGGCTCTGCCGCCGGCCGCGCGTGGCGCCTTCACGCCCATCGCCGCGGCGGTCGAGCAGAGCCTGTTCGGCGGTCGGCGCCTCAACGCGGAGGGGTTCGCCCGCTGCCGCGCAGACTACGAAGCCTTCGCCTTGCCGGCGGTGTGGGTGAGAGCGACGACACCGACTCCCAGGGACTGTTCGCGCCCGGCGCGGCCATCGCCATGGTGCTGGTGGGCGTGTTCGCCTTCTGCGCCCTTCTGACCCTCGCTAGCTTCGCGCCGGACCTGCGCGGCGGCGGCGACGGTGGCGCCCACGCCCTGTCGAAGTCCGCGGTCGGCTTTGCCGGCCTCGCCAAGGCTCTGCAGCTCGAAGGTGAGCCCGTGTTCGTGAGCCGCCACCGCCTGCCAGCCGGCCGTACCGCCGGCCTGCTGGTCCAGACGCCGCCGCCCACGGCGGCCGACAAGACCGTGACGCCCATGGGCTTCGGCGGGCCGGTGCTGGTGATACTGCCCAAATGGTTGGCGGCGCCGGACCCTGGCCACCGCGGCTGGGTCAGGAAGCTCAGCATCCTCGATCCGGGTCTGTTCGGCCAGGAAACGCTCATCCGCCGCGCCGGCCTCGCCCGCCGGACCGGGACCACGCGTCCGGTCCTGCATGGCCTGGGCGGCGCCTTCCCCGCCGGGTTCCAGATCGCCGAGGGGCCGGTCGAACAGCTGCAGTCGATCGCCCTGGCGGACTGGGGCTGGACGCCGGTGCTGGCCGACGAGACGGGCCGGGTGATTCTGGCCCGCGCGCCCTATGGCCCGGTCTATCTGTTGTCCGATCCCGACCTGTTCAACACCCAAGGCCTGAAGAGCCTCGATACCCTGGCCGGCGCCTTGATGCTGGTGGACCGCCTGCGCGCCGAAGCCGGCCCGGTGATCTTCGACGTCACGCTCGATGGCCTGGGCCAGCAACGTGCGCTCGGCCGCCTCGCCTTTGAGCCGCCATTCCTGAGCGTAACCCTGTGCCTGGCGGCGGCCGCGGTGCTGGCCGGCCTGCAGGCGGTGCGCCGGTTCGGGCCTGTGGCGCCGGCGGCGCGGGCCCTGGCGCTGGGCAAGGACGCCTTGATCGACAACACCGCCGCCCTGGTGCGCCTGGCGGGCCGCGAGGCGCGCATGGGCGGGCGATACGCGGCGCTGACTCGCGACTTGGCCGCCAAGGCGGTCGGCGCGCCTCGCGACCTGAGCATCGATGCCCAGGTCGACCTGCTGGACCGCCTTGGCGAGCGGCGCGGCGCGACCGATACGCTGGCGCGCCTCACCGATCTGGCCGGGGCGGCGCCCGACCGCGCCCGGGTCACCGAGGTGGCGGCTCGGCTCTTTCACTGGCGACTGGAGACGACGCGTGAACCCTGAAGGCGTGAAGGCCCTGGCCGACGACGTGCGCGCCCAGATCGCCAAGGCGGTGGTCGGCCAGGCCCAGACCGTGGACCTGATGCTTACCGCCGTGATGGCGGGCGGCCATGTGCTGCTCGAGGGCCCTCCGGGGACGGCCAAGACCTTCCTGGCCCAGTGCTTCGCTCGCGCCCTGGCGCTGGACTACGGCCGTATCCAGTTCACTCCCGATTTGATGCCCGGCGACATCATCGGCGCCAATCTGTTCAACTTCCAGACCAGCCAGTTCGTGCTGACCAAGGGGCCGATCTTCCGTGAGTTGCTGCTGGCGGACGAGATCAACCGCACCCCGCCCAAGACCCAGGCTGCCCTGCTCGAAGCCATGCAGGAACGAACCGTCACATTGGACGGCAAGACGCACCACCTGGGCGAGCGTTTCACGGTGATCGCTACGCAGAACCCGATCGAGCAGCAGGGTGTCTATCCGCTGCCCGAGGCTCAACTCGACCGCTTCCTGTTCAAGCAGACCCTGGGCTATCCCTCGCTGGAAGAGGAGCGCCAGATCGTCGCTCGACACGGGTCGCGTCACGGCAACCCCGACCCTGCTGACCTCGGGGTCGAGCCGGTCGCGGATGCGGAGACGATCGCCGCCGCCGTGTGCGCCGTGGCCGCCGTCCGCCTGGCCGAGCCGGTGGTCGACTATGTGACGGCTCTGGTGCGCGCCACCCGGGAGACGGCCGACCTGGAGACCGGCGCCAGCCCGCGGGCGGGGGCCATGCTGGCGCTGGCCGCCCGCGCCCGCGCCGCCCTGCAGGGCCGGGACTATGTGCTGCCCGACGACGTCAAGGCCCTCGCCTTGCCAGCCCTGCGCCACCGGGTGATCCTCTCGCCCGCCGCCGAGATCGAAGGGCGCGGGGTCGAAGACAGTCTGCGCGACCTGATCGGCCGTATCGAGGCCCCGCGTTGATCTATCCAACGCGCCGGGCTGTCGCGGTCATGGCCGTGGGCGCGCCCGTGGCCCTGCTGCTGGGCCTGATCGCCCCGGGTTGGTGGGTCGTCGCCGGCGGCTGGGTCGCGCTTATCCTCGGATTGACCCTGGCCGACGCCCTGATCGGGCCTGGGCGGGGCGACGTGACGATCGAGGTCGACGCGCCCTTGGCCATCGGGATTACCGGTGAGGGGGTCATGACCGCGAGCGCCGCCTTTGCCGGCCGCGCGCCGCCGGGTGCGCGCTTTGCCTTTGAGGTGAACGACCGCTTGGCGGTGTCGCCCGATCGCCCGGTGGCGCGCGCGGTGGGGGGGGTCGCGAGCGCCTCGGCCCGGCTGACGCCTCGCCGCCGGGGCGAGGGGCGGATTCTGGGGCTATGGCTGCGCTGGCCGGGGCCGCTGGGACTGGTGTGGAAGCAGCTGCGCGTCGCTCCGGCCCGCGCCGTCGCCGTGACGCCCAACATCCAGGCGGTCAAGGAGACGGCCCTGCGGCTGTTTTCCCGCGACGCCCTGTTCGGCCTCAAGACCCAGCTGGAGACGGGCGAGGGCGCCGATTTCCACGCCCTGCGCGACATGGTGGGGGCGATGGACACTCGCGTCATCGACTGGAAACAGTCGGCCCGGCACGGCAAGCTGCTGGGCAAGGAGTTCCGCACCGAGCGCAATCATCCAATCGTGATGGCCATCGATACCGGCCGGCAGATGTGCGAGCCGCGGGGCGGCGTGCCGGGCGTGGATCTGGCGCTGAACGCGGCCCTGCTTCTGGCCTATGTCTGCCTGAAACTCGGCGACCGCGTCGGGATGTACGGCTTCGACGACAAGCCGCGCCTGTTCACGGGCCTGCAGGACGGCCCGCGCGGCTTCGACCGGTTGCGCCGGCTCTCGGCCAGCCTCGACTATTCCACCGAGGAGACCAACTACGCTCTGGGCCTCACTCAGCTGGGAGGGGTGATCAAGCGGCGCTCTCTGATCGTGGTGTTCACCGACTTCGTCGACACCACCACCGCTGAGCGGATGATCGAGACCCTGACCCGGCTGGCGCGTCGCCACCGGGTCCTGTTCGTCGCTCCGCGCGACGAGGATCTCGAGGCGATCCAGCGGCGCCGGCCGGTGACAGCCGACGATGTGACCCGCGCGGTGACGGCGGCCGCCCTTCTGCGGGACCGCGAGCTGGTGATCGCCAGGTTGCGTCGGCTGGGGATCCAGATCCTCGACGCGCCGGCCGCCCGTCTGGGGCCGGCCTTGATTGCCGCCTATCTCGACCTCAAGCGCCGGGACCTCATGTGAGCGGCCTCGAGTTGAAGAGCCACCGCTTCCGCGCCGAGCGGGAAGACGACTGGCGGCGTCTGGAAGCCCTGTTGCGTAAGGCCGAGCGCGGCGGCGCCCGGCGGCTGACCGACGAGGAGCTGTTGGCCGCGCCGCTGCTCTATCGCGCCGCGGTTTCGTCGCTGTCGGTGGCGCGGGCGACGTCGCTGGACGCCAACCTGATCGCCTATCTGGAGGGCCTGGCCACCCGGGCCTATTTCTTCGTCTACGGCGTTCGCGCCCATCTGGGCGACCGGCTGGCGGGGTTTTTCCGGCACGACTGGCCGGCGGCGGTGCGCGGACTATGGCGCGAGACCGTCGTGGCGTCCGTGATCCTTTTGGCGGCCGCCGTCGCCGGCTATCTGCTGGTGGCCCGCGATCCGGACTGGTTCGGAGCGATCATGCCAAGCGAGATGGGCCAGGGCCGGGATCCGACCGCCACCACCGCCTTCCTCAAGGACGTGCTCTACAACGATCATGGCCGCCAGGGGCTGTCGGCTTTCGCTACCTTCCTCTTCACCCACAACGCCCAGGTCTCGATCCTGGCCTTCGCGCTCGGTTTCGCGTTCTGCGCGCCGACGGTGCTGCTGGTCGCCGACAACGGCCTGAGCCTGGGCGCCTTGCTAGCGCTATACGGCTCGCGCGGCCTGGGCTTTCAGCTGGGCGGGTGGCTGTTCATCCACGGCACCACCGAGCTGCTGGCCACGGTGATCGCGGCCGGGGCCGGCTTTCGGATCGGCTGGGCGGTGATCTTCCCGGGTGGTCGCTCGCGGCTGGCGGCAGCCGCGATGGCGGGCCGCACCGCCGGCGCGGCCATGGCCGGCGTGGTGGTGATGCTGGTCATGGCCGGCATTCTGGAGGGCGTAGGGCGCCAGACGATCAAGCTCGACTGGGCGCGCTGGGCCATCGGGGCCGCCATGCTGGCTCTGTGGCTGGCCTATTTCTACCTGCCCCGGAAGCGCGCCGCATGACCGCCGCGGCTGTGCCTTCCGGCTCGCTCGAGCGCCGGTTCGTGACGCCCGAGGGTGTCGACCTGCGGCTGACCCTTGGGTCGGCCGGAGAGCGAGCCGCAGCGTTCCTGCTCGATCTCTTGATCATGGCCGCCGCCCTGGTGGTCCTGACGCTGCTGGCGGTGTGGCTCGCGTCCCTGGCCGGGGAGGAGGGCGGGGAGCCTGTGGCGATCATCTGGCTGCTGGGCTTTTTTGTGCTGCGCAGCGGCTGGTTCATCCTGTTCGAACTCTCGCCCCGGGCCGCCACGCCGGGCAAACGGGCGCTGTCCTTGCGCGTCGCGGCGCGCGACGGGGGACGACTGACGGCCGAGGCGGTGTTCACCCGCAACGCCCTGCGCGAGATCGAGGTGTTCCTGCCGATCGTGTTCCTCGTCGCCTCCCAGCTGGCGGGAGACGCTGTCGATTCGTGGCTGGTGCTGCTGGGCCTGACCTGGACCGGCATTTTCGCCCTCTTTCCGCTGTTCAACCGCGACCGCCTTCGGGTGGGCGACTTCGTCGCCGGGACCTGGGTGGTGAGGACGCCGCGCCCACCCCTCGCCGCCGACCTCGCCGCCGGACGCGCTCTGGCCCCCGAGGCGCTCGCCTTCACGGCCGAGCAGCTGGGCGCTTATGGCGTGCTGGAGCTGCAGGTGCTTGAGGACGTGCTGCGCCGGCGCGACCGCAAGGTGCTGACCGCCGTCGCCGCCCGCATTCGCGGCAAGATCAGCTGGCGGGCCGAGCGGGGCGAGACCGACGCCGCCTTCCTCACTGCCTACTACGGCGCCTTGCGCGAGCGGCTGGAGCAGCGGCTCCTGTTCGGCCACCGCCGGCGCGACAAGTTCGACAAGGCCTAGATCTCAGGCGTCCGCCTTGACCCGCGCCCCGATGACGAAGTCGTCCGGGTTGGGGGCAAGCGTCGCGTTCCAGTAGTCGACCAGAGGGAACGGCCAGTTCTGAGACACCCGGCCGGTGGCGTTTTTGTACCAGCTGGAGGACTGCGGCGCGCCCCACGCCATCAGGGCGTTGGCGGCGTCGACGCGAACATTGAAGGCGTCGTGCACGTCGCGCTTCACCTCCAGCGTGTGGGCGCCCCTCCCGGCCATCAGTTTCAGGCAGCCGACGATGTACCGCACCGAACTCTCGGAGAAGAAGATGATCGAGCCATTGACGACGATGTTGGTGTTGGGGCCGTAGAGCATGAAAAGGTTCGGAAATCCGGGCGTGGTCATGCCCAGATACGCGCGCGCGTCGCCTTGCCAGGCCTCGTTCAGATCGACCCCGCCGCGGCCTACGATGCGCATCGGCCACAGGAATCGGCTGGCGTAAAAGCCGGTGCCGAAGATAATCACGTCGGCGGCGTGCTCTGCCCCGTCCTGGGTGACGATACCCGCGGGGGTGATGCGTGCAATCGGTGTGGTCACCAAAGCGACATTGTCGCGCTGGAGGGCGGCCATCCAGACGCCATTGTCGACCAGGCTGCGTTTGCCGCCGATTGGATAGGTGGGCACCACTTGCTCGACGAGGTCGGGGCGGTCCGGCGCCTGGGCGCGGATGCCTTCGACCAGCATGGCGCGCAGCTCGGCGTTGGCGGCGCTGACCGCTTGGGGCGAGCCGGTCCAGTCGGGGTCAGACTTGACCTGTTCGTAGAAGCCGTCGGTCATCATCCAGAACAGCCAGAAGCGGTACCACTTGCCGTAGAACGGCACGTGTTCCAGCAGCCACTTCTTACCGGCCGGGACGTCGTCGTGATAGGTCGGCCCAGGCAGCGGCCACGGCGGCGTGCGCTGGAACACCTCCAGCTGGGCGACTTTCGGCGCGATCTCGGGCACGAACTGATAGGCGCTGGCGCCGGTGCCGATCACGGCGACGCGCTTGCCGGCGAGCTCCACGTCGTGGCGCCAGCGGGCGGAGTGGAAGCTCGGCCCCTCGAACGTCTCGATGCCCTCGATCTCCGGAAAGCGCGGCCGGTTGAGCTGGCCTACCGCGGTGATCAGGGCGTTGGCCTCGAGGGTTTCGCGCCGGCCGTCCTTGGTCTGAACCCCGATGCGCCAGACCGAGCGACCCTCGTCGAACACGGCCTGCTCCAGCGAGGTGTCAAAACGGATGTGAGGCCGAAGATCGTGCTTTGCCGCCACGCGGCGAAAGTAATCGAGAAGTACGGGTTGCGGAGAATAGTATTGCGGAAAGTCGTGGTTCGGCTCAAACGAATAGCTGTACATGTGGTTTGGGTTGTCGACCCGGCATCCAGGATAGATATTTTCGAACCAAGTGCCTCCGACGTCGGCGTTCTTCTCGACGATGGTGAAATCGACGCCGGCCTGCTTGAGGCGAATGCCGGTCAGCAGGCCCGACATGCCGGCCCCAACCACTACAACCTTCATCCCCTTCGCGGCGGCCCTCAGGTCGGGCGCCGACCAGTCGGGCGTCTTGGTGTCGACCCCCTCGAGCGCTAGCTCATCGGTGAGAAACGCCTCGTACTGCGGTGGAATATCGACGCCGGCGATCCAGTCCATCATCCGCCGCACGGTGGCGGCCGAGGGCGAGGGCGGCAGGGGCGCGCCGGCCAGATAAGCGGCGATCGCCACCTTGGCCCGGGCGCGGATGTCGGCCTGAACCTCCGGCGGATAGCCGCCCGCCCGGCCGTCGGCCAGCAGCACATAGGTCGGCCGCCGCTCCGGCGTGAGCAGGGATGCATCTCCGGTCAGATGCACCAGCGACATCAAGAGCGCCGGCAGATGCGCCTCCGCCAGCGCCGCGTCGAGCGCCGCTTCGTCGTGCTTCATGGCCTTCCTCCTGTTTGCAGGGGCCGGCGGTCAAAAGCGTTCGCCGACCATCTCTTCGCTCTTGGCCCACAGCGCCTTGGCGTGTTCGGGGTCGATGGCGTAGGCGCGGACGCCGGAGCGCACCGCCGGATCGTCGCCGATCTCGGCCACGTGACAGTCCTCGCAATAGCGCCCGCCGACCTCCTCAGCCGGGGCGCGGAAGCCGGCCCACAGCGAGGTCGCCGCGCCCTGGGGGATGGTCTTCCAGACGAACGGCGGCGGCGCCGTGTCGTCGGTCGTCGGCGGCATGATCTGGCGGATCAGCTCTGGGGTCATGTGGCGACCGAGCTCGGTCTGGATCACGCCGGGATGCACCGCCGCGGCGCGCACGCCGGCGGCTTTGTGCCGGCGGTCGAACTCGACGGCGAAGAGGACATTGGCGGTCTTCGAGCGGCCGTAGGCGACGAACTCGGCATAGGGCGTGTGCGCGAAATTGGGATCGTTCAGATCGACGTCGGCGAAGCGATGGCCGGAGGAAGCGAGGTTCACCAGACGTCCGCCGGGCTTCAGCAGCGAGGCGATGCGGTTGATCAGCACGAAGTGGCCCAGATGATTGGTGCCGAACTGGGTCTCGAAGCCATCCTTGGTGTGGCTCATCGGACAGGCCATCACCCCGGCGTTGGCGATGATCGCGTCGAACGGGCGGCCGTCGGCCAGCAGGGCGTCGGCGCAGGCCCGCACGCTGGCCAGGGAGGCCAGATCCAGCTGGACGAGCTCGATGCCGCCGCCGTTGGCCGCATCGGCCCGGACCGGCGCCGTCGCCGTTTCACCCTTGGCCAGATCGCGCACGGCGCCGACAACCTGGGCCCCGTGCGCCGCCAGCGCCCGGGCCGTCTCGACGCCCAGCCCGGCCGAGGCGCCGGTCACCAGCACCCGCTTGCCGCTCAGGTCGAGACCCTCCAGCACCTCGTCGGTGGTCGATTCCGCGCCGAACGTCCGAGCCATGGCTTCCTCCATCTTTGACTCGTTCTTAAGCGCCGGTCTCGCCGTGCGCCACCCGGATTTGAGCTGTTGACATGGCTTTCTATCATGCGTAAGAGATATCTTACATATGATGGAGTTGAGTGTTGGCGATCACGGGCGACCGACTGCTGGCGGCGATGGCCGCCTTGGCCAATCCGCACCGGCTGCGGGTCATCGCGACGTTGCAGGCGGACGGGCGGGCCTATGTCAGCGAGCTCGCGCGCAAGGTGGGGATCAGCCGGCCACTGCTGCATCTCCACCTGCAAAAGCTGCAAGAGGCCGCCCTGGTGACCAGCCGGCTGGAGCTTTCGCGCGACGGCAAGGCGCTCAACTATTTCGAGGTCGCCGACTTCGATATCGATCTTACTCCGGCGGCTATCACCGAAGCGGTCGCCAGCCTCACCACACCGTCTCTCAAACCCGACTGAACAAAAGGAACACTTGAATGTCCACTCCCGTCTTCTTCATCACTATCAGTCTTTTCATTGGCGCGATCGTGGGGATCTTCGCCATGAAATACATCTCCGCCGCCTATCAGGCCCGCGCGCGGCTGAAGAGCGAGACCGCCGTCGCGGGCGAGCTGGCCGAGATCAAGACGCGTCTGGCCTCGGTGGAAAAGATACTGAAGGATGTCGGCTAGGCGCCGCGGCGCGTGCGCAGTGTGTCGGTCGGCGTGGAGCAAGTGTGTTGGCCGTCATGGAGAATGACGTTACGGCTCGTGTCGGCTGGAGGTGAGTCCATGGTGAGGACGCGTGTAGCGGCGTGCATCGCCGCCGTGCTGGTCGCGGGCGGCGCCGGTGCGGCGCCGGCACCCCACCCGGCGGCCGACGCTCAAGCCCTGGATCTGGCCAAGCAGGCCATCGCCCTGCGCTCGGTTCGCGGGCCAGGCAACAAGACCCCGGAGGTCGCCAGGCTGTACAAGTCGGCCCTTGTCGCCGGCGGCTTCGCCGAGGCCGAGGTGACCATCACCCCGGTCGACGACACCGCCTATCTGATCGCCCGCTGGCCGGGGTCGGACCCGGCGCTGAAGCCTTTGGTGATCTCTGGACACATGGACGTGGTCGAGGCCAATCCGGCCGACTGGAAGCGCGACCCGTTCACGCCGGTGGTCGAGGGCGGCTTCCTGTTCGGCCGCGGGGCGAGCGACATGAAGCTCGACGGGACCCTGGCGATCGCCGCCCTGACCGAGCTGCGGCGCCAAGGCTACCGGCCCCGGCGCGATATCGTGATCGAGTTCTCCGGCGACGAGGAGACGACGATGAAGACCAGCGGCCTGATCGCCGACAAGCTGAGCAACGCCGAGCTGGTGCTGAACATCGACGGCGGCGGCGGCAAGCTCGACGAGGCGGCGGGCAAGCCCGAGTTCTTCACCTGGCAGGGAGCCGAGAAGACCTATGCCGACTTCCAGCTGACGGTCACCAATCCGGGCGGCCACTCCTCCGCCCCGCGCGCGGCCAACGCGATCACCCAGCTGGCCGGCGCCCTCACGCGCATCGGCGCCTATCAGTTTAAGCCCGAACTCAACGACCTGACGCGGGCCTCGTTCGTGCAGGCGTCCAAATACGAGGACGCCAGGACCGGCGCCGCCATGCGCGCCTTCGCGGCCGACCCGACCGACAAGGCGGCCATCGCCGTCCTGACCGCCAACCCGGCCACGGTGGGCAAGATCGGCACCACCTGCGTCGTCACCATGGTCAACGGCGGCCATGCCCTCAACGCCCTGCCGCAGCGGGCCAGCGCCAATATCAACTGCCGCATCTTTCCGGGCCACAAGCCGGCCGACATCATGGCCGAGCTAAAGGCCGCGGCGGCCGAGCCGGCGGTGCGCTTCACGGACGTAACCGAAGGCGCCGTGGCCACCGATCCCTCGCCGATGCGGCCCGATTTCGTGGCGGCGGTGACCAAGGCGTTGGGCGCGGTCTATCCGGGGGTGCCGGTCTTTCCGAGCATGGCGTCTGGGGCCAGCGACAGCATGTGGTTCCGCTATCACGGAGCGCCGAGCTATGGCGCGAGCCCGGTGTTCATCAAGGACTCCGACGAGTTCAGCCACGGCCTGAACGAGCGCGTGCCGGTGGCCAATATCGATCCGGCGATCAGCTACTACCTCGTGCTGCTGACCGAGCTTTCGAAGTAGTCCTCCCGGCCCTCGCGCAAGCGGCGCCGGAACTGGGGGGCGGCGGCGACGTTTGTTGAGCGACGACGGACCGCGAACCAGAGGACTTGAAACCATGTCGGACCTCGATCCCAATGCGCCGGGCGTGACCGAGACGCGCACCACCTATGTGCCCGGCGGAGCGGCCGTGGAGGTGAGCCGCGAGGTGCGGCCCAATCGCACCGCCTGGTGGGTGAGCGGAATGGTCGCCGTGGCGGCGATCGTCGCCGCTGTGGTGCTGCTCAACCATCGCAGCGCCCCGACGCCCATCGTCGCCGCCACCGACCCGGCGCTGTCCGCCGCCGCGGCTCAAGGCGCCGCTCAGGTCTCGGCCCAGGACGCCCAGGCTGCGGCGCAGCAGGCCCAGACCAACGCCCAGGCGACCCAGATGACCGCAGCCCAATCCCTGGCCGACCGTGCAGCCGCCGACCGCCAGGCGGCCGAGACTGCGGCGCAGCGCGCCCAGGACGCCGCCGCCAGCGTGCGGAACCAGCCGGCCCCGGTCACCGTCTACCAGAGCGCGCCGGCGACCAGCGATACGGCGCCGCAATAGCAAAGAAGCGCCCCGGCCGGCTGCGAGCAATCGCGGTCGCCGGCCTATTCCTGGTTGGCTTGTCGCCCGTCGGCGCGCGGGCCGCTCCTAGCGCGAGCGCGGGCCCGAGCGTCTGGCTCGAGGATCTCACCTGGACCGAGGTGGCGGCCCAGATCCGGGCCGGCAAGACCACGATCATCCTCCCCGTTGGCGGGGTGGAGCAGAGCGGGCCGGCGATCGCGCTGGGCAAGCACGATGCCCGGGCGCGGTATCTTGGCGAGCGCATCGCCCGGGTCCTGGGCGACGCCATCGTCGCCCCCGTGGTCGCCTATGTGCCGGAAGGCGATATCAACCCGCCGACCGGGCACATGCGCTTTTCCGGCACGATCAGCGTGCCGCCGGCGGTGTTCCGCGCGACGCTGGAAGCGGCGACGGCCAGTTTCAGGCAGCACGGGTTTCGAGACATCGTGCTGCTAGGCGATCACGGCGGATATCAGGGCGACCTGAAGGCGGTGGCGGACGAGCTGGATCGGCGGTGGGCCGGATCGCCGGCGCGCGTCCACTATATCGGGGCCTACTACGGCGCGACCCAGACGGCCTATGTGGCGGCCCTTCGCGCCCGGGGCTATTCCGCTTCGGAGATCGGCACGCACGCCGGCCTCGCCGATGCCGCCTTGACCTTGGCCATCGAGCCCCGGATGGTCCGGCGCGATCGGCTGCGCCGGCCCGGCCCGGCCGACGGCGTGGCGGGCGACCCCACGCGCGCCAGCGCCAAGCTCGGAGACCTCGGCGTCGATGCGATCATCAGCCAGACCACGGCCGCGATCCGCCTGGCGAGACGGCGCTAGATACGCCCTGGCGGCCCTGATCGGCGCCCTGGCGGCCGCCTGCCAGGCGCCGCGGCCGCGCCACGGCGCCGGCCCGCACACCGACATCTATGCCCATTCCCACGCCGGCGATCTTTCCCCCGCCACGGTGGGGGCCCTGGCCAGGGTCTATGTGCCCGACCTAGGCGCCGACGACGTGACAGTGATCGACCCGGTGAGCCGCACGGTGATCGACCGCTTCGCCGTCGGCCGCGCGCCGCAGCATGTGGTGCCGGCCTGGGACCTACGGACGCTGTGGGTGACCAGCAGCGCCCAGGGCCGCCGGCCGGGCAGCGTCACGGCGATCGACCCGGCCACCGCCAAGCCGACCCGCATCATCCCCGTACCCGACGCCTACAACATGTATTTCACTCCGGACGGATCGGCCGCCATCCTGGTGGCCGAGCAGCTGCGGCGGCTCGAATTTCGCGATCCGCACAGCATGGCCTTCAAGGGCGGCCTGCACGTGGCCGGATGCGCCGGACTCAACCACGCCGACGTCTCGCCCGACGGGGCCTTCGCCATCTTCACCTGCGAATTCAACGGCGCCCTGGCCAAGGTCGACCTGCGCAACCGCACGGTGCTGGGCTATCTCAAGCTGAAGGCCGGTGGCATGCCGCAGGACATCCGCAGCGCGCCGGACGGTCAGGTCTTCTATGTGGCCAACATGATGACCGACGGCGTGGCCCTGATCGATCCGCTGAGGTTCAAGGAGATCGGCTATATCCACACCGGCGTGGGCGCGCACGGGCTCTATCCGAGCCGCGACGGCACCAAGCTCTATGTCAGCAACCGCGGATCGCACCTGATCGCCGGGCGCCCGCATGGACCGGGCAGCGTTTCGGTGATCGACTTCGCCACCCGCAAGGTGGAGCAGACCTGGCCGATCCCCGGTGGCGGCAGCCCGGACATGGGCAATGTCAGCGCCGACGGCGCCCGGCTTTGGCTCTCGGGCCGGTTCGACGACGTGGTCTACGCCATCGACACCGCGAGCGGCCATGTCGATACGATCAAGGTCGGCCACACCCCGCACGGCCTGACCGTCTGGCCCCAGCCCGGCCGGTATAGTCTCGGGCACACGGGGGAGATGCGGTAGGCACGGCCCGTCGGTCGAGACTCTCCTCTGACCCGAATGGTGGCTTGACGCGAGCCGGCTCGATGTGAAAATGGCTGGAACGAGGCGCAAACGCGGCGCCGAATGAAGGACCGGCGGGGCCGGCCCGTGGGAGAGACAGGGGCATTCACATGAAGATCGCATCCATTTTCGCCGCTGCGGCGCTCGCGAGCGTATCCATGGCCGGCGCGCCCGCCGCGGCAAGCACGGTCACTGTCGGCAGCAACGACGGGGGGAACTGCTACCCGTTCAACTGCAATGACAGCGGCACGAGCGTAGGGCAGTCGATCGACTACCAGCAGATCTATTCCTCGAGCGCCTTCAGCGGCGCCATCTCCATCAAGAAGATATCCTTCTATACCTTCCAGTTCGGCCCGCCGCCTTCGGTGCTCGGCGGCGACTACACCATCACGTTGGGCACGACGACGGCGGCAATCGGCTCGGGTTACCCGATCGGCCCGCTGAGCAACGTCCAGACCTTCCACTCCGGGAGTCTACCCTCCACCGTGTCGGGGACCTATACGATCAGCGGCGCGGCCTACAACTACAACCCGGCTGATGGAAACCTGGTCATGGAGGTCGTGGTCAACAACCAGGACGTCGTACCCAACGGATCGGGCAACGGTTATTTCGAGGCCGACTACACCGGCGTCGACACCACGCGCGCCTACCTTCTGACCGGCAACGGCGACCAATCCGGCACCGGAGCGCTGGTGACCACGTTTGCGAGCGTCCCGGAGCCGGCCGCCTGGGCCTTGATGATCGTGGGGATCGGCGTGGCCGGGGCAGGCCTTCGCCGCCGGCCGATCGCCGCGCACGTCTGAGCGCCGATTCAGCCTCCAACGACGGAAAGGCCGCCGCGAGGCGGCCTTTCTCGTTCTGGACGCCATCGTTTGGTCCTTGAAGTGGGCGCGCGCAGCAGGACGTCGGTCCCCTAAGTCCGAACACCGCCGAAGCGCTCCCGCACGATTCGTGCGCCGGAAAGCTGATGTCGGCCGACAGGGTCCGCGCCGCCTCTGGGGCTACCCATCGGCTAACCCGGCTTCGCGAACGGTGCCGGACGTCCCCGCTGCCGAATCAGCCAATCGGGCGAGTCGCCAATGCCGAAACCCGCCATCACATCGCCGATCTGGAGTTGCGGACGAGGGTCTGACCCTGAACCAGCGTCTGGACCGCGTGGTCTCGCTTCGTGAAATTGGACTGGTCGAGGGCGCCGGTGATGGGAGTCGAATAGGTCCAGCGGCGTTTAGTCGTGTGCATCGGCGGTCAGCGATCCTGGCAACGGAGATCGACTGCGGAGTTCATCGAAAGTCAAACGGCGTCAGTCATGCGGCTGGGCTGCCAAATCCCCCGCGAGGCGCCCGGCTCTTGATTCCACACCTCGACGATCTGGCCCTCCACGACCCTGAAGACCTCGATCCCGCCCAGCTCGAGATCCTTCCCATTCTTGGATTTGAGCCAGGCGCTCCAGACCGCGGTCACCAGGCTGCCTTGCACCACCATGACCTCGCTGATGAAGCGGATGTCCGTGAATCGGTCGAGAAACGCCCCAATCCTCGTGACGGACTCCTCGAGGGTGAGCATGACGACGCCACCCGGCGTATGCCGCCATGTATTGGGCGCGATGAGTTCCTTGACCAGATCGAGGCGATGCTGGTTGTAGAGAGTGTCGAGATAGCGCTCGACCACTTCGGTGGGGCTGAGAACCGTCGCTGGCTGGCTCACGTGGCGTCTCCTATGTTGAGTGGCGTCGCAGCCGGCCGGGTTCAGCTGGGAGGGTCAGTCGCCGCGCGAAAGCGATCATGCGCGGGCCTCGACAAGCCGGAGCGCGTTCAAGGAGGCGATCTGGTCGGCGGCCCCGTGAAGCATGACGAGGAACATCTCGTCGCCGCGCTCGGTCTGCTGGACCACCATCGCCCCGATGACGGCCGCCACGAACAGGTAGAAACTGTTCCAAGCGACGGCGTGCATCAGTTGGGTGCGCGAGTAGTCGGCGACTCCCTGCCTCGAGAGTTCCGCGAAGTATACATCGACAAGGGCGGCCTCGTGCTCGCGGCGCACCGTCGGCGGCAGAGACCCGGCCAGGAAGTAGCCCACGTCCGCCGCGCCATGACCGAATCCGAGCGTCTGCCAGTCGAGCACCGTTACCGGATGTTGCCCGGCTCCGGTGGCGAACATCATGTTATCGGGACGGAAATCGTTGTGCGTCAGGCAGCGCGGACCGCCGCAGCCGTTCTGGTAGACATCGAAGATCGGAAGAAACCTCTCTCCGATCGCGCGCGCCTCGGGGTCGATAAGATCGCCGTAGCGTTCGGCGAATGCTCGCCAGAGCTTGGTGAACGAGCGCCTGGCCGGGGCCGGCGACGTGGCCGTCCTGGAGCCGGCCACCCAAGGCAAATCATCGATCCGGCCGTCATCCCAATGCGAGGCGTGAAGCTTGGCGGCCTCGCGCATCACGTCGGCCGCCTGTTCGACGGTGACGCCCTCCAACTGATCGCCCTGTCTCGCGGGGCTGAGATCCTCCAGGATGAGAACGAACTCCCCACGCGCGGGATCATGCCAAGCATGGTAGCATTTGGGCGTTCGGATCAGGGCGCTCGACGCGAGGTTCTGGTAGAAGCCGACCTCGCGCGCATAGTAGCCGCTGGCGCCGGCGCCGGATTTTCGGCTGAGCTCGTGCGACGGGACTTTTGCAATGAGCGTGGCCGGCGCGGCCCCGTCGCCGTTGGAATAGGTCAGCGAGAATCGCACGCAGTGCGCCATCTGTCCTGTTCCGACGGGATGGGAGGACAGGGCGGAAACCCTGGCGTCGATCCCGTTGGCCTCCAGGCAGCGGCTCATCCAACCCGCGTCGATGGTCTCGAGACCGCAGGTTAGTTTCTGGTCGTCACAGGTTGTAGTGGTCGACAACTCAGCCGGCCTTGGCGGCTGTGGCGCGCCTGACTCTGCTGGGTCGCCCGGTCTCGCCGTAGATGAAGCCGACGCGGTCGCCCAGGGGGGCGAGATCTCGGAAGCGGACGCCGGCCGCGGTCAGGCCGCCGTCGATGGTGTGAGCCTGACCGGTGATGAACTCGCTGCGGGTTCCGCTCAGGAAGAGCACGAGTTGGGCAACCTGCTCGGCCCGTCCTACCTCGGGCCAGGGCTGGATGTCGGCGATGGCCTTGGCCGCGATGGCATCGTCCTTGGCGTGAAGCATCGGGGTCTGGATGGCCCCCGGACAGATGGCGTTGACGCGAATGTGGTTCGCGGCCAGTTCGACGGCCGCGTTCTGCGTCATATTGATCACGGCGGCCTTGGCTGCCGAGTAGGCCAGCGGCCCCACCCCACCATTCAGGCCGGCGATGGACGCCATGTTGACGATGACCCCGCCGTCGCCCTGCGCCATGAAACGCCTGGCCGCGTGTTTCATGCCGAGGAACACGCCATCCACCAAGATAGCGAAGGTCGACCGCCAGTCCGCGAGCTCGATGTCGCCGATGCGGCCGATCGCGCCGCCGAGACCGGCGTTGTTCACGACAATATCCAGGCGACCGAACGCCTCGACCGGCATCGCCATCATCGTCTCGATTTCGGTTTCGTTCGAGACGTCCGTGACGCACGTCCGGAGCCGGTCGCGCCAGTCGGAGTGGAGATCATCGAAAGCGTTGTGAACGTTGGGGTTCAGGTCGGCGGCGACGACGGCCGCACCACTGGCCAAGAGGGTACGGGCCGACGCCTTGCCGATCCCGCTGGCGGCGCCCGTGACCACCGCCACCTTGCCCGCGAGTTCCTGCGGCCGGTCTACCAGCAAAGCTTCCTCCGACACGGTGCGATTTTCCCGCCGCCATCCCTCGGACGGCCTTGGAGAGAGCGTTACAACCTCGGTAGGCCGGCTTCCCCCCTCGGAATACGTAGGGCCGCCCCCCGTGATGGGCTGGAACTCAGATCGTCATCCCACCATCCACCGCCATGGCCACGCCGGTGACGAAGGATGCGGCGTCCGACAACAGCCAGGCAGCGGCCTCGGCGATCTCCTCGGGCCGGCCAAAGCGACCGTTCGGCTGGGCGGCCAAGAAGGCGCTCCGGGCTCGCTCGTCGGAGGCGACGCCCCGCATCATCGGCGTGTCGACCACGCCTGGGCAGAGCGCGTTCACGCGCGGACCCGTCTTGGCGAACTCCATGGCCGCCGACTTCGACAGTCCGATGACCGCGTGCTTGGTGGCGCTGTAGATCGGCATCAAACCGGCGCCGCGCAGGCCAGCCGTCGACGCGGTGTTGACGATCGAACCGCCGCCGCCCTGTCGCCGCATCTGGCGCACCTGGGCGCGCATGCAACGCCACACGCCCTTGACGTTGATGGAGATCAGCCGGTCGAAGGTCTCTTCCGTTCCGTCGAGCAGAGCGGTGAAGCGTTCGGGGGCGGCGGCGTTGTTGAACGCTCCGTCGAGTCGGCCGAACACCTTTACGGCGAAGTCGACAGCGGTCTCGATCTGTGCTCCGTCGGCGACGTCCATCGCGACGAACTCGCCCACCCCGCCCGCCCGTCGGATCAGATCGACGGTCTGCGCGCCCCCCACGGCGTCGATGTCGGTCACCAGCACCTTGGCCCCCTCGCGCGCGAAGATCAGGCAAGCGGCGCGCCCGATCCCTGACCCTGCGCCCGTGGCGATGATCACGCGGTCGGTCAGCAGCCCCATCGTCAGCGCGCCTCCGGACGGATGAAGGCGGCGATCTCGGACATCGCGTCCCGACCTTGAGCGAGGAGGGGCCAGTAGAGATGCCAGACGTGGAACATCTCCTTCCACACGCGCAGCTCGGTATCGACGCCGGCGGCGATCAGCGCCTGGTGCATGAGAACCGCGTCGCCGAAGAAGCACTCCCGATCGCCCACCTGGATCAGGGTCCGAGGCAGCCCTTCGAGCTTGGCGAACAGGGGGGAAGCGGCGGGATCCTTCGCAGAGTTGCCGCCGAGATAGCGGCTGGAGAAGTAGTCGCACACCACCCGCGACAGCATCGGGTCGGCCTTGGCCAATAGGTCGTAGCTAGCGTTTTCCGTGCCGAGGTTCACCCAAGGGCTGATCGCGACGAGTCCCGCCGGCGGCGGCAGACCGGCGTCGCGGGCAGCTATGGCGGTGGCAAAAACGAGGCCGCCGCCGGCGGAGTCGCCCGCCAGGAAGATGTCGCGGGGAGCCAACGTCCCGGAAAGCTCGCGGTAGGCGGCGACTGCGTCGTCGAGCGCCGCCGGAAATGGCGCTTCGGGCCCCATACGATAGTCTAGCGAGAAGACCTCTCCGGAGATGTCGGAGGCGAGCTTCGCGGCGAGATGGCGGTGGGACGTGGGAGAACCCATGACGTAACCGCCGCCGTGCAGGTAAAGCACGATCGGACCGTCTGCGCCGCCCACCAGGCGCTCAGCCGGCACGCCGCCCAGCACGAGCTGCGTGACCGCCACATCGGTCTGCGCCGGAAACAGATCGCTCATGCGATCCATGCGCTCCCGGAGGGCGCTCTCCGCGGCGGATGGGTCGAACGGCGCCGCGCGAGCGCCGCTCAGGATAGCGTCGAGTTCCGCGCTAGGCATGTCGATATCCCATGAGCAACCACCCTCTCGAGGTCAGACTAACTGTATCGAGCGGTGGCGAGACCTCTCGAAACCCGCAGGCATCGCCCCTCTCTTTCGAGGGCCGTCCGGCCCCCCCCGCTTCGTGATATGTCGCCCAGGATGGTCGAGCGCTGGCCGCCGTCAGCCGCGCCGGCGCATCTTGAGGGAACGCGCGAATGTCACCTCGCCAGGCAGTTCGACGCTGATGCCGGCGAAGGGGTTTCTCGGCGCTTACCGGGTGCTCGATCTCACTGATCATCGCGGCGCGCTGGCCGGTCACATGCTGGCGCAGCTGGGCGCGGACGTGATTCAGATCGAGCCGCCCGGCGGGTCGCCGGCCCGTCTCCAGCCTCCCTTCGCCCCCGAATGGCCAGCCGGCGAAGACTCCCTCTTCTGGGCGGCATACGGTTCGGGCAAGCGTTCGTTCGTCTGCGATCCGAACACCGCAGGAGGTCTCGCGTCGCTTCATCGCCTCGTCGCCACGGCCGACTTTCTGTTCGAGTCAGCCGCCCCGGCCGAGGGCCGAACTCCGTGGCTCGATCCGGAAGCGCTGGCGGCCGTCAACCCTCGCCTGATCCACGTCTCGATCACGCCCTTTGGCCTGACGGGGCCGAAGCGCGATTGGGCGGACAGCGAGATCACGCTGTGGGCCGCGGCCGGGCCCTTGCTGCTGACGCGCGGGTTGGACGACCATCCTCTCCGTATCAGCGCGCCGCAGGCCTATTTCCACGCGGCGGGTGACGCGGCCGGAGCCGCCTTGATCGCGCATTTCTCCCGGCTTGCGAGCGGCGAGGGGCAGCACATCGACGTCAGCGTACAGCAGTGCGTGCCCCAGGCCACCTTGTCGGCGGTGCTGGCGAAGTCGGTGGAGCACAAGGACTTCGCGCCACGTCCGCCGCCGCCCGGCTCGCAAACCGATACAAGAGGTCTCGACCTGAGCGGCAGCGGGTCGCGAACCCGGCGGTCCAAATGGCCGGTGTCCGAGGGATTGGCGGAGATGCACCTCGGCCTGGGACCGGCCGTGGGGGCTTCGACCAACAAATTGTTCGCCTGGATGCGCAGGGAGGGTGCGCTGGATGAACGGTTCTGGGACTGGGACTGGACCACCCTGCATCAGCGTCTGACGAGCGGCGAACTCAGCGAGGCCGACCTTGATGACGCGCGGGACGCCGTTGCCCGGTTCATGTTGACGCTGCGCAAACAGGACCTGATGACCATCGCCATCGAGGACGGCATTCGGATCGCTCCGATCGAGACGATCGGCGACCTATTGGTTAGTCCCCATGAAGCGGCGCGAGGTTTCTTTCGCACGGTCAAAGGTCCGTATGGAGACTATCGATTGCCTGGGCCGTTCGCGGTGGGGCTGGCGAGCGGCTTCGTCGACCTGGGGCCGGCGCCCCGACTCGGAGAGCATACGGCGGTGATCCTCGCCGGCCTGCCGAGCGAGACGCAGGAGAGCACCCGATGACCGCCCAGCCATTGCAAGGCGTCAAGGTTCTGGACCTGGCCTGGGTCGTGGCAGGCCCCCTGATCGGCCGATCGCTCGCCGACTACGGCGCCACAGTGGTTCGGATCGAGTCTTCGCGCCGGGTGGAGACCGCGCGCCTGATGGGGCCATTTCCCAACGGCGTCTTCGACGTGCAGCAGTGCGTGCTCTACGAGAACACCAACGCCGGAAAGCTCGGTTTGGCGCTCGATCTTCGCCGGCCAGAAGCGCAGGGCGTCGTTCGCGACCTGGCGGCATGGGCGGATATCGCGGTCGAGTCCTTCACCCCTGGACAGATGGCCAAGTGGGGACTCGACTACGGCGTGCTGTCGGGGATCAACCCTTCCCTGATCATGGTCAGCACGTCGCTAATGGGCCAGAGCGGGCCCTATGCAGGCTATTCCGGATACGGAAATCACGGCGCCGCCATCGCGGGATTCCAGAACATCGTCGGTCCGAAGGGGGGCCCGCCCGTTGGGCCCTTCGGTCCCTACACGGATTTCGTCGCGCCACGCTTCGGGCTCGTGGCGGTGCTCGCCGCGCTCGACCACCAGCGCCGCACCGGCGAGGGCTGCTACCTCGATATCTCCCAGGCCGAGGCGGGCATGCAGTTCCTGGCGCCGCAGATCGCCGACGCCTCGGTCACCGGCAGAAGTCTGGGTTGCGAGGGGAACCGCGACGTCGGGATGGCGCCGCACGGCGTCTACCGGTCATTGGGGTGGGACAACTGGGTCGCCATAGCGGTTCGCGACGACGCGGAATGGAGCTTTGGCGAGGCTTTTGGGCGGGGAGGCGCTGGCTGGCGACACGCGTTTTTCAAGCGTGCGAGACCGCAAGGTCAACGAAGAGGCGCTAGACGCTCTGGTGGAGGCCTGGACAGCTGGGCGAGCGGCCGGAGACATAGAAACCGCCCTGCAAGAGATCCGTGTGCCCGCCCACAGGCTGGTCGCCACTGAAGACTTCATGGCGGACCCGCAGCTCATCGAACGCGGGCACTTCGTGTCGCTCGACCATCCTCTGATGGGGCAGGTAGTGGTCGAGGCGTCCCACTATCGGATGTCGAAGACGCCGGCCGTGTATCAGCGCAGCGCCCCGACCTACGGGCGAGACAACGAGCCCGTGCTGCGCGATCTTCTCGGCTACGATGACGCCAGGATCGCGGCGCTGAAGAACGCTGACGTCCTGGTCTAAGCCAAGAGTTCCCGGTCCGTCAGGCGTCGACGGGCTCGCGGACGTCCAGGTCGAAATGACTCAGGTTCGGCCGTTTCATCTCGGCCTTGAAGTCGTCCAGGGTCCAGGGCCAGCACGCGACGTTGCCGAACTTGTCAGTGTACCAGTTGGTGCATCCCTGGGCCCAGATGTACGTCGTCAGGACTTTTGGGACAGACGGGGTTCGGAATTAGCGGAGAGTTGGCCTCATCTGGGGTTGATATTTAGGCGGCGATTTTGCGGTGCTGCAAGCGCCGAAGTTCGATGGTCCGGCGTTTGATGCGGGCCCGC
>JBBRQK010000005.1:0-207715 GCA_038226475.1 Caulobacterales bacterium
CCGGCTCGGGGAAGTCCATCTTGTCGAGCAGAATCGGCGACTTGTTGGGATCGCACAGGGTGTCGCCGGTGCGGGTGTCCTTCAGCCCGGCCAGGGCGACGATGTCGCCGGCATAGGCCTCCTTGATGTCCTCGCGATTGTTCGAGTGCATCAGCAGCATGCGTCCGACGCGCTCCTTGCGGTCGCGCGAGGAATTCAGGAGCGCCATGCCGCTTTCGAGCTTGCCCGAATAGATGCGGCAGAAGGTGAGCGAGCCCACGAACGGGTCGTCCATGATCTTGAACGCCAGCACGGCCAGGGGCTCGTCATCGGAGGCGCGGCGGATCACCGGCGCTTCGGTTTTGTAGTCGAGGCCGGGCGTGGGCGGGATGTCGACCGGCGAGGGCAGATACTCCACCACCGCGTCGAGCAGGGGCTGGACGCCCTTGTTCTTGAACGCCGAGCCGCACAGCACCGGGTAGAAGGCGCCCGAGAGCACCGCCTTGCGCAGGCACTTGTTGAGCACCTCGGCCGAGGGCTCCTCGCCGTTGAGGTAGGATTCCATCGCCTCGTCGTCGAGTTCGACGGCGTTCTCGACCAGGAAGTGGCGCGCCTCTTCGGCGGCGGTGGCCAGGTCGGCGGGGATCTCCTCGTCGTGGTAGTTGGCGCCCAGGCCCTCGCTCTCCCAAACCACGGCCTTCATGCGCACCAGATCGATGATGCCCTTGAAGGTGCTCTCGGAGCCGATCGGCAGCTGGATCGGCACGGCCTTCACGCCCAGGCGATCGCGGATGCTCTCCACGCACTTTTCGAAGTCGGCGCCGATCTTGTCCATCTTGTTGACGAACACCACGCGCGGCACATCGTAGCGGTCGGCCTGGCGCCAGACGGTCTCGGTCTGGGGCTCCACGCCCTGGTTGCCGTCGAGCACGGCGACGCAGCCGTCGAGCACGCGAAGCGAGCGCTCGACCTCGATGGTGAAATCCACGTGGCCCGGGGTGTCGATGATGTTGAGGCGCTTGCCGTTCCACATGGCGGTGGTGGCGGCCGAGGTGATGGTGATCCCCCGCTCCTGCTCCTGCTCCATCCAGTCCATCGTCGCGGCGCCGTCGTGAACCTCGCCGATCTTATGGCTCTTGCCGGTGTAGTAGAGGATCCGCTCGGTGGTCGTCGTCTTGCCGGCATCGATGTGGGCCATGATGCCGAAGTTTCGATAGTCCTTGATGTCGGTCGTGCGGGGCATGGGCGTTCTTATCAAAAGTCGCGTCGGCGGGGCCCAACGAAAGGCGCGGGCGGTTTAGCTCAAACCGCCCGGGCCCGGAAGGGTATGGATGTCGGGGTCGGAGCCTATATGGGGGCTACCAGCGGTAATGCGAGAAGGCGCGGTTGGCCTCGGCCATCTTGTGGGTGTCTTCGCGCTTCTTGACCGCCGAACCCCGATTGTTCGAGGCGTCGAGCAGCTCGCCGGCAAGCTTTTCGGTCATGGTGTTCTCTCCCCGCTTGCGCGCCGCGGTGACCAGCCAGCGAATGGCCAGGGCGCGGCGCCGCTCGGGACGCACCTCGACCGGCACCTGATAGGTGGCGCCGCCGACCCGGCGCGAGCGCACCTCGACCGACGGAGAGACGTTTTCCAGCGCGGAATGGAAGGTTTCCAACGGCCCCTGGTCGCGGCGCTTGGTCTCGATCAGATCGAATGCGCCATAGATGATGTTTTCGGCGACGGCTTTCTTGCCCTCGTACATCACGTAATTCATGAACTTGGTGAGCACCAGATCCCCGAACTTGGGGTCGGGCAGAACATCACGCTTTTCGGCGCGGCGGCGACGGGACATTGCGGGGCCTTCTGATTCTTATTTGGGGCGCTTGGCGCCATAGAGGGAGCGTCGCTGCTTGCGATCCTTGACGCCTTGCGTGTCAAGCACGCCGCGCAGGATGTGGTAGCGCACGCCGGGCAGATCCTTCACCCGTCCGCCGCGGATCAGGACCACCGAGTGCTCCTGCAGGTTGTGGCCTTCGCCGGGGATGTAGCACACGGCCTCGATGCCCGAGGTCAGGCGCACCTTGGCCACCTTGCGCAGGGCGGAGTTCGGCTTCTTCGGCGTCACGGTATAGACCCGCGTGCACACGCCCCGGCGCTGGGGCGAGCCCTTCAGGGCCGGCACCTTGTTGCGCACCGGCTTGTTGGTGCGCGGTTTGCGGATCAGTTGGTTGACCGTCGGCATGCCTGTCTTCGACTATCCTTTAGAGCTCGGCGCGCGGCGCGGCGAAGGGCCCTCGATAAACACGAACGGCGCCGAGGCGCGGGTGAGCGGCTTCGGCGCGTCGGCATCCTGGCGGGGACGACCGGTTCATCGGGGCCCGCCTTGCCGGCGGCCTGAAAAAGAGCGCGGGTGATACTCGCCAACACCCTCCGCGTCAACGGCCCGGCCCAGCCGCCTCATCGCCCGACCTGCACCGCTCCGGCGCCCATGACCTGGCGGGTGACCGGGCCGGTGACCTTGGCGACGCTGATGTAGCCTGAACCGGCGACCGAGGCGGCCAGGCTCTGGGCCTCGCCGCCGTAGCGGGCGGCGCCGGAACCGGCGATGGAGATGGCCACATGCGCCGCCCGGCCCGTCGCCACCGCCACATTGCCCGCGCCGGCAATGCGGATGTCGATCGGGCCACCGGCGGAGGCGACGGTGATGCCGCCGTCGCCGCTGGAGACGGCGGTCAGCCCGGCGCGAACCTCGCGCGCGGCCACCGCGCCGGAGCCCGCCACGCTCAGGTCGGCCACGCGGGCCGAGCCCGCCCGCGCCTCGGCCCCGTCGGCGATGCTCAGGCGCAGGCGGCCCCTGACGTTGGCGATCACCCAGCGGCCGCAGCCGCGGCTGACGAAATCGAGGTTGTCCGACCGGCCGACCGCGCCGAACACGCCCTCGCCGGCGGTGAAGCGCGTATCGAGCGGGGCGCGGATCGCGATCTTAGGCAAGCGCTCGAGGGGCACCGCGCCCTGGCCCCGGATGCGCACCGCCGCGCGACCCGACACCACCGCACAGCCCTCGATCCGGTGGCCGAGGCCGCCCCGGACGGTGACGGTCTCTGCGAAGCGCGTGACGCGGATGGGAAAGTCGGGCTCGGTGCGCAGCACCACGACGGCGATGTCGGAGCGCCGCTCGGGGATGACGATCACCCGGCCGGCGACCCCGCGCAGATCGACCGCAGGGGCGGCCGACGCGGCGCCGGCGAGAGTCAGCCACGCGGCCAGGGCCACGCTTTCGATCCAGGGTCGCATCCAGGCCTCCGCGCCGACGGACGCGAGGGACAGAGTAGCCGATCCGGGATTGGCCGTCAGCCTCCGATGCGGACGTCGCCGGACCCGGCCACGTGGCGCGAGACCGCGCCGGTGACATTGCCCACGGTGATGTCGCCCGAGCCGGCGACAGAAGCGTCGAGGGACTGGGCCGCGCCGCGCAGGGTGACATCGCCCGAACCGGCGACGGCTGCGTCCATGTGCGTCACCGCGCCGCCCCGCACCTCCACGTCACCCGAACCGGCCACGCGCACATAGAGCGGGCCGTCGACCGACTGGGCGTGGATGTCGCCCGAGCCCGACGCGGAGGCGCGCAGGCCGCCGCGCAGCGCGCGGGTGTAGACGTCGGCCGACCCCACGACGCGGATGTCGGCCGCCGCCGCCGAGCCGGCGCGGATGTCGCCCGAACCGGCGGCGTGGATTGCCAGAGGCCCCTCGACATTGGCCACGGTCCAGTCGCCGCAACCGGCGTTGGCCAGATCGACCGCGGCGCCGCGGCCCAAATCGCCGAACACGGCCCCGCCTGCGGAGACGCTGACGGTCATCGGCGTGTGGATCACGACCTGGGGAAAATCGCCGCGGGCGACGTCGCCGACGCCCATGACCCATACCCCCGGCCGCCCGAACAGGGACCGGCAGTGCAGGCCGCGGCCACGCAGGCCGCCGTCGATGACGAGGCTTGCCCCGTTGCGGGACAGGGTCAGTGGCAGGCGCCGGTTAGCGCGGACGACCACGGCGCTCACGTCACCGCGCGTCTCCGGCACGATCGTCACCCTTACAGCCGCGTCGCGAATCTCCACCGAGGGCCCCGCCGCCGCCGCCGCTCCGGCCGCCATCATCGCGCCGGCGAACGCCGCGCCTTGCCAAATTCGCATCGCCCGATCTCCCTGGCCGAACCTATGGCGGCGAGGCTAGCCCCGCCGCCGGCCGAGGGCAGCTTAATTCGCGGTCATGGTGAGGTTGGAGCGGGTAGCGGGAATCGAACCCGCATCCTCAGCTTGGAAGGCTGCTGCACTACCATTGTGCTATACCCGCCGGATCGAACCGCGTGGTGGGGGAAGCAGGACTCGAACCTGCGAAGGCGTACGCCAGCGGATTTACAGTCCGCCCCCTTTGCCGCTCGGGACATTCCCCCAAACGCGTGTTCCTCGATTGGGGGGCCGATCCGCCCCCCGGCCTTGAAAAACCCTCCACTCGCGCGGCGCCGCCAATGCTAAGACGTCGAGCGGAGCCGAACAGGAGCAACGCGGGACCCTGCGATGACCGCAAAATCGGAGGGCGTCTTATAGTGGCGGGCAAACGCCGACGCAACGACGGCGCGCCGGGTCCGGCCCATGCCGCCGGCAGTGGCCATCGCCGCCGGCTGGAAGAGGCTCGCTCCGAATGGATCTGGGGCTGGCACACCGTGCTGGCGGCGGTGGGCAACGACGCCCGGGCGCCGCGAAAACGGCTGGTCGCCACGCCGGACCGAGCCCGCTCGCTGGTCGACCTGGGCCTCGCGCCCGCCGTGGAGACGCTGGACGGCCCGGCCATAGGGGCGTTGCTGCCACAGGGCGCCGTGCACCAGGGGATCGCGTTGCGCGTGCCGCCGCTCGAGCCCACGGACCTGGACGCGCTGGCGCGCCCGGCGGCGGGCTTCCTGCTGATGCTGGACCAGGTGACCGACCCTCAGAACATCGGCGCCATCTTCCGCGGCGCGGCCGCGTTCGGCGCGCGGGGCGTGATCCTGCAGGACCGGAGCACCCCCGCCCTGGCCGGCGCCCTGGCCAAGGCGGCCGCCGGAGCGATCGACAAGATCCCGCACGCCCGGGAGACCAACCTCTCCCGCGCCCTGGAGCGCCTCGAGGCGCTCGGCTGGCGAGCGGTCGGCCTGGACGGAGCGGCGGCCGACGCGCTGGCGGACGTGCTGGACGGGGCGCCGACCGTCCTGGTCATGGGATCGGAGGGCGAGGGCCTGCGCCGGCTCGTGCGCGAGCATTGCGACGCCCTGGCGCGCATCCCCATGCCGGGCGGCTTCGAGAGCCTCAATGTCGCCGCCGCCGCGGTCGTGGCGATGTACGAGGCCAGCCGCCCGCGCGGCTGAAGCGTCGGCGCCGGGTCAAGCCCGATTGTCTCTCGAGGCCGACCGTGCGATGGGCCCGAACGGGCGCGCGGCGCCGGTGTTGGGGAGGAAAAAGATGAACGGTGTCAGAGCCTGGCGGGTCGCTCTCGCCGCCGGCGCGCTGGGCGCGGGCCTGATCGCCACGGCCGCGTCCGCCCAGGTCGGCTCTGGCTCGACACGCGACGCCACGGAGGCTCAACAGGACGACGCGGACGGCAGCGCCCGCCCCGAAGGCGAAGCCGAGGAGAATCAGGCCTTGAAGGCCCAGGCGGCGGAGGAGGCCCGCCGCCAGGCGGAGATCAAGCGCGGCGAGGCGGAGGAAAACCGCATGGCCGCCGAGGCCGCGGCCAAGGCCGAACCCGAGCCGCCGGCCGACGAAGCGCCCAAGGACGAGTCCTCGCCGCCGGAATGAGGCGCGTCAGGCGCCGGCCGGATCGCCGCCGAAACGCTCGCTCCAGGCGGCCACGTCGGCCGGCTCGATCTTCCTGAACAGGACCTCGGGGGTCGTGACCTTCGCGCCCGGCGCGAGGCGGGCGAGTTCGGCCGCCCCATCGCGCGACGGCCAGGCGAGCGGCCAGGCCTCGCCCAGCGCCCGCGCGATCAACTCGGCGGCGAAGGGGATCACCGGCGCGCTGACGCGGGCGTAGAGCAGGGCGAGGTTCAGGGCCGTGCGGACGATGACGGCGGCGCGCTCCGGATCGGTCTTGATCGCCGTCCAGGGCGCCGCCGCCTGCAGGTACTCGTTGCCCAGCACCCAGAGCGCCCGCAGGGCCTGGGCCGATTTGCGCATCTCGATCGCTTCGAACTGTTCGGTGATCTCCCCGAGCTTGGCCGAGACGTCGGCGCTGAGCGCCGCCTCCAACGGGCCCGGCTCGCCCCCGGCGGGAACGCGCCCCTCGAACCGCGCCTCGCAGAACTTCAGGATGCGGTTGACGAAATTGCCCAGCACATCGGCGAGGTCGCGGTTAACGGCCCCGACCAGCTGCTCCCAGGTGAAGGCGCTGTCGGAGTGCTCGGGACTGTTGGCGGTCAGGTACCAGCGCCACGCGTCCGGCGGCAGGATCTCCAGGGCGGCATCCAGGAACACGCCACGCTTCTGGGAGGTGGAGAACTTGTCGCCGTACCAGTTGAGGTGGTTGAAGGCCTTGAGCGCGTCGACCGTCTTCCACGGCTCGCCCGAGCCCAGAATCGTGGCCGGAAAGCTGACCGAGTGGAAGGCGACGTTGTCCTTGCCCATGAACTGGACATAGCGGACGTCCGCGGCGCCTTCGTCGGTGCGCCACCAGCCGCGCCAGTCTCCGCCTGAGGCCTCGGCCCACTCCTCGGTGGCGGCGATATATTCGATCGGGGCGTCGAACCAGACGTAGAACACCTTGGTCTCGAAGCCCGGGCGCGGCAGGCCCCAGCGGGTGACTGGCACGCCCCAGGCCAGGTCGCGGGTGATGCCCCGGTCGATCAGGCCCTCGTCCAGATGCTTGTAGGCGATCGAACGGGCCAGGGCCGACCAGTCCGAGCGGGTGTCGACCCAGGCGCGGATGCGGCGCTCGAGCTTCATCTGCAGGACGTAGAGATGCCGCGTCTCGCGCACCTCCAGATTGCGCGAACCGGACACCACCGAGACCGGGTCCTTCAGATCGACCGGATCGAGCAGGGAGCCGCAGTTGTCGCACTGATCGCCCCGGGCCCTGGCATAGCCGCACACGGGGCACGTCCCCTCGATATAGCGGTCGGGGAGGAACCGGCGGTCGTCGATCGAATAGACCAGATGATCGAGGCGTTCCTCGATCAGGCCGGCGTCCTCCAGCACATCGGCGAAATGCTGGGTCAGGCGATGGTTCTGGGGCGAGGAGGAGCGTCCGAACCAGTCCCAGGAAAGGCCGAAACCCCGGCCGACGTCGTGCTGGGCGCGGTGCTGATCCTCGCAGTAGGACGCCACGTCCTGACCGGCCTCGGCGGCGGCCAGCTCGGCCGGCGTGCCGTGCTCGTCGGTGGCGCAGACATAGAGCACCTCGTGGCCGCGCGCGCGCTGGAAGCGGGCGTGGATGTCGGCCGGAAGCATCGAGCCGGCCAGGGTGCCCAGATGCTTGACGCCGTTGATGTACGGCAGGGCGGAGGTGATCAGGATGCGGGCCATGGCGGCGGCATATAGGGGCGCCCCCCGCGATTTCCCAAGGCCGTTGCCACCCGGCCCGGCGGTGCGGCATAAGCGGGCGCTCCGGCCGGCTTAGCTCAGTGGTAGAGCAGCGCTTTTGTAAAGCGAAGGTCGCGGGTTCGACCCCTGCAGCCGGCGCCGGAACCCTGGAGCGGCGACAACCCATGGCCGGCGCTGGCGCTCCGATCGTTCCTCCGCCTCTGCCGATCACCGCCTGGGCGGTCACCACTGGCGAGAGCGGCATGCGCACCCAGGCGCGGGGCCTGGCGGCCGCGGTGGCGCGGACGGTGATCGAAAAGACGGTCGGCGGCGGGGGCCTGGCCTGGCCCGGGTCGCGTGGGCTGGAGGCGGACGGGCTGGCGCCACCATGGCCCGAGCTGATGATCACCTGCGGCCGGCGCGCCGCGCCCCGGGCCATCGCCGTGCGCATGGCCAGCGGCGGTCGCACCGTGATTGTCCACGTCCAGGATCCCCGCGCCCGTGCCGACGCCTTCGACCTGGTGGTCGCCATGGCGCACGACGCCATCGCGCCGGCGGCCAATGTGATGACCGTGGCCACCGCCCTGCACGACGTCACCGGGGCCTCGCTGGACGAGGCGGCGCGGATATGGTCCGCGCGGTTCGCCGGGCTGCCGCGGCCGCTGGCGGGCGTGGTGGTGGGCGGCAATCTGCGCGGACGCCGCTTCACCCGCGCCGATGCGCGGGCGCTGCTGGCCGGGCTGCGCCGGCTGCGTGAGAGCCAGGGCGGCGGGCTCGCCATCACCCCTTCCAGACGCACGCCGCCGGCGACAGGGGCCCTGTTGGCCGAGGCGTTCGCCGCCGATCCCGGGGTGTTCCTGTGGGACCTGGAGGGCGACAACCCCTATCGCGCCATCCTGGCCCTGGCCGATCGGCTGGTGGTGACCAGCGACAGCGTCTCGATGGTCTCCGAAGCCCTCGCCACGGGCCATCCGGTGGAGGTGTTCGACCTGGGCTTCGCGCGCCACGCCAGGTTCATCCAGGGCCTGATCGACCAGGGCCTGGTCCGGAGGTTCACCGGCGAGGCCGGGGCGACCGAGACGGGGGGCCCGATCGATGCGACGCGGGAGGCGGCCGTGGCGGTGCGCGCCCTGGTTCAGGCGCGGATCGGCGTCTCCGGATAGGCGAGCTGTTCGCGCGCCACCCAGGCGTCCGTGACATAGTTCATGATCACCGTCCGGCGGATGCCCGCAATCTCCCGCCGCACCAGGCCGTGCCAGGTGTCGGCGCTCGGCACGAACACCAGGGCGGTGTTGTCGGCGAACGGCGTGCGCGAGGCCCAGGTCTCGCGGTCGGCGTAAAGATCGGTGCCCAGATCCTCCTGGCCCGCCTCATCCGGCAGGTAGATCAGCATGGTGAAGCGCTTGACGCCCAGATCGGTGTGCGGCTCCAGCCAGAAGCCGGTGGTGTCCTGGGCATATTCGAGGCGGACATAGGCGCCGCAAAGCTGGGCCCCGGTGGCGGCCTCGACCGCCCGGACCACCCGGGCGGACTGGAAGGCGTCCGCCACGGCGGCGCAGGCCTCGAAGCGGGCGTTGTTGGCGGCGTCGAAATAGTGGCGCTGATCGTTGTGCAGTTCGCGCTTGCCCGACACGCCGCCCAGATCAGGCGTGGCGAAGGGCAGGCGACGCAGGGTGTGGGTGAGGCCGGGCGGAAAGACCCTCTCCACCAGCCAGTGTCGATAGGGCTGCCCACTCTCGCGCGCGTCGGAAAAGGCGGCGACGAGGCGATCCTCGACGGCCCCGGCGAGGTCGAGCCGCGCCGCGACGGCGCTCAAGCCGGTGCTCCTGGCGCCAGCGGCGCGCGCCGGCCCGCCCATGGGCGGGCCTGCTCCAGCTGACCGGCGAGGCGCAGGAGAAGCGCCTCCTCGCCCATGCGGGCCGCGAACTGCAGCCCGATCGGCAGGCCCGAGGCGGTCCAGGCCAGGGGCACGCTCATGGCCGGCTGACCAGTGATGTTGAAGGCCTGGGTGTTGGGCATGAAGGCGAACAGGCGCTCGGCATAGCCCTGCAGGCCGGGCGCATCGCCGCGCAGAGCGCCGGTCCTGATCGGCGGCGACCCCAGGGTCGAGAGCAGCAGCACGTCCCAGTCTTCGAACATCCTGGCGACCAGCCGGCCGAATGCGTGGGCAGCCTGCAGCGCCTGGACATAGGCGGCGCCGGTCACGGCCTGGCCGCGCTGGTACATGCCCCAGGTGATATCCTCGATCTCGTCCTCGCCGATGGCGCGGCCGCGCCGGGCGGCCTCGGTGTCGAGGGCGGCCGCGACGCTGGCGGCGATCACCGTCCCGGCGGCCGCGCCGATGGCGGCGAACTCGGCCGGAAGCATTGCCTCTTCGACCTGGTGGCCCAGGTGCTCGCACAGGCGGGCGGCATCTTGCACGGCCTGGGCGCACTCTGGATCGACCGCGCCGCCGGTGGCCAGGGAGGCAGTGGAAAAGGCGATGCGCAGGCGGCCGGGTTCGCGGCGAGCTTCGTCGGCGAAGGGGCGTTCCGGAGCCGCCAGCCAATAGGGGTCGCCCGGCTGGGGCGCGCAGACCATGTCGAGCAGGGCGGCGCTGTCGCGCACCGTGCGGGTGACGGCATGGGCGACTGAAAAGCCGCCCCACCCTTCCCCGGCCGGGGCGAACGAGACCCGGCCGCGCGAGGGCTTGAGGCCGAACAGGCCGCAGCAGGAGGCCGGCGTGCGGATCGACCCGCCGCCGTCGCTGGCGTGGGCCGCCGGGGTGACACCCGCGGCCACCGCCGCCGCCGCCCCGCCCGACGAACCGCCGGGCGTGCGCTCCAGATCCCACGGATTACGGGTGGGCCCGAACAGGACCGGCTCGGTCACCGGCTCCAGGCCGAATTCGGGCGTGTTGGTCTTGCCGAGTATGACCAGCCCGCCGGCGCGGTAGGCGCCGACCATAGCGCTGTCGGCGAGCGCTATATTGTCGCGCATCAGGCGCGAGCCCGATGTGGTCGCCGTGCCGGCGACCGAGGCGCCCAGATCCTTGATCAGATAGGGCACGCCGCCCAGCGGACCGACCGGCGGCGCGGCCTTGACCTCGGCCCGGGCCTGATCGGCGATATTGAGGGTGACGGCGTTGATGGCCGGATCGACCGCCTCCATCCGGGCGATGGCCGCCTCCAGGACCTGCGAAGCGCTGACCTGGCCCGAGGCGATCAGGCCCGCCAGGCCGACGCTGTCGTGCGCCAGATAGTCCGATTGGTTCATCGCCGGCGCTCCCTTACACTCGAGGCCCCTGTCAACACCCCGAAACGGGCGAACCCATGGCTGTCACCGGCGCGCGCCGCCCCACCGAAATCTTCGTCGACGCCGACGCCTGCCCGGTGAAGGAGGAGGTCTATCGTGTGGCGCAACGCTATGGCCTGCGCGTGCATGTGGTCGCCAATAGCGCCATTCAGGTTCCGGCGCATCCGAAGATCGCCCGCGTGGTGGTGGAGGCCGGGCCGGACGCAGCCGACGACTGGATCGCCGAACGCGCCGGCGGCCGGGACGTCGTCGTCACGAGCGACATTCCCCTGGCCGAGCGCGCGCTGAAGGCTGGAGCGGCGGTGATCTCGCCCACCGGCCGGCCGTTCACGGTCGATTCGATCGGGGCGGCCATCGCCCAGCGGGCGATAATGGAGCAGTTGCGCTCCACCGGCGCGGTGACCGGCGGACCCAAGCCGTTCGACCGCACGGACCGCTCGCGTTTTTTGCAGGCGCTCGACCAGGCGGTCAATCAGCAGGCCCGCCGGCCGTGATCCAGATCACAGACGAGATCGCCCTGGACGAGAGCGAGCTGGAGTTCAGCTTCATCCGCGCGTCGGGACCGGGCGGGCAGAACGTGAACAAGGTCTCCACCGCAGCGCAGATGCGCTTCGACGCCCGCGCCTCGGCGTCCCTGCCCAACGAGGTGAGCGTCCGGCTGCAGAAGCTGGCCGGATCCCGCCTGACACTGGAGGGGGTGATCGTGATCACCGCCAGCCGTCATCGCACCCAGGAGCGCAACCGGTCCGATGCGATCGCGCGCCTAACCGCCCTGATCGCCAAAGCGGCGACGGCGCCGGTGAAGCGGCGCGCCACCCGGCCGACCCGCGCCTCGAAGGAAAAACGCCTGGAGGGCAAGACCCGCCGAGCGGGCGTCAAGAGCCTGCGAGCTAAGCCCGGCCCGACCGAATAGGCCTCAGGCGTCATAGCCGGGGTTATGGCGATCGAGACGGCGCAGGGCGCCGGGCCAGGCCAGGGCCCCGCCGATGCCGCGGCTGACCTGGGCCTTCACCTCCGCCTGACTGGCTTCGGGCGCGAAGAGCACGTTCTCCCGCCCGACCGAAAGCGCCATCACCTGCTGCCTACAGGCGCGCTCGAGATAGAACATGTGCGCCCAGCAATCGGCGGCGGTGGCGCCGACGGCCAGGGTGCCATGGTTGCGCAGCAGCATCATCCACTTGTCGCCGAGGTCCGCGACGAGGCGCTCGCGCTCGTCGAGGTTCAGGGCGATGCCCTCGTAGTCGTGGTAGGCGAGCTTGGGCAGGCAGATGAGGGCGTGCTGGCTGAGGGGCAGAAGGCCCTCCTTCTGGGCGGAGACGGCCACCCCCTGGTCCGAATGCAGATGCATCACATAGTGGGCGTCGTCGCGCGCGGCGTGGACCGCCGAATGGATCGTGAACCCGGCTGGATTGATGAAATAGGTGGTTTCCTGCTGGATCGCGCCTTCCAGATCGATCTTGACCAGGGACGAGGCGGTGATCTCGTCGAAAAACAGGCCGTAGGGGTTGATCAGGAAGTGGTGCTCCGGGCCCGGCACACGGGCGGAGATGTGGGTGTAGACCATGTCGTCCCAGCCATAGAGGGCGACCAGCCGGTAGAGCGCCGCCAGATCGACCCTGGCCTTCCACTCCGCTTCCGAAACCTTGCCTCGCAGCGAAAGCGAGCCCGCGAGCGAACCGTCGGCCATGGCCGTCTCTCCCATCACTATTCATCCGAAGAATCGCGCCACCGCCCCGCGACGTCAAGCGAAGAAGGTGGATCGAACGAAACGGGAACGCTATAAGGGGGCATGGCCGTCCTCGATCTGAAGCGCAAACTCGCCATTCTGTCCGACGCGGCGAAATACGACGCCTCGTGCGCCTCGTCCGGGGCCAGCCAGCGCAACTCGCGCGGCGGGCGAGGGGTCGGCTCCTCTGGGCCGGGAATGGGTATCTGTCACGCCTATGCCCCGGACGGGCGCTGCATCTCGCTGCTCAAGATCCTGCTGACCAACATGTGCGTGTACGACTGCGTCTATTGCGTCAATCGCGTCTCGTCGAACACGCCGCGCGCGAGGTTTTCCGTCGAAGAAGTGGTCGGGCTGACGCTGAACTTCTACAAGCGCAACTATATCGAGGGCCTGTTTCTATCCTCCGGCATCATCCGCGGCGCGGATTATACGATGGAAGAGATGATCCGCGTGGTGAAGACCTTGCGCGAGACGCATGATTTTCGCGGCTATATCCACCTCAAGCTCATTCCCGACGCCAGCCCCGCCCTGGTGGAGGCCGCCGGCCTCTATGCCGATCGGGTGTCGATCAATGTGGAATTGCCGCGCGACGACAGTCTGGAGCGCCTCGCGCCCGAGAAGGACGCCGGCCAGATCCGGCGGGCGATGGGCGGTGTGCGCCTGCGCATCGAGGAGCGGTCGGAGCCCGCCCGCCGGGCGAGACGACCGCGCTATGCGTCGGCCGGCCAATCGACCCAGATGATCGTGGGCGCCGACGCCGCCAGCGACGGCGAGATTCTGGAGCGGGGCGCCCGGCTCTACGCCGGCTATGGTTTGAAGCGGGTGTATTATTCCGCCTTCAGCCCGATCCTCGATCCGAGCGCCCGCCTGCCCCTGGCCCCGCCCCCCCTGATGCGTGAACACCGCCTCTATCAGGCCGACTGGCTGTTGCGGGTCTATGGCTTTTCGCGCGGCGAGATCGTCGGGCCGGCAGACAATCTGGATCTGGCGATCGATCCGAAGCTGGCCTGGGCCCTGCGCCATCGGGGCAATTTTCCGGTCGACGTGAACCTGGCCGACCGCGAGATGCTGTTGCGCACGCCGGGACTGGGCGTGAAGACGGTGAACCGACTGCTGGCGCTGCGGCGGCGCAAACGGGTGCGGCTGGAGGACGTGGCGCGGCTCTGCCGGGGTGTGGACAAGGTCAAGGCGTTCATCGTCGCCGACGACTGGACCCCCGGCGCTCTGGCCGACGCCGACCGACCGTCCGCCCTGGCCGGGCCAGAGCAGCTCAGCCTGTTTTGAACGCCGTCGTCCAGCTTGCCGGCGAGACGGATTTCGACGGCTGGCGCGCGGCGGCGCGCGACCTGCGCGGGCGAGGCGTCGCGCCGGAGACGGTTCATTGGACCGCGGGGCCGGATCTCTTCACCCCGGCCCCGGCGCGGTGCGCGGCGGCTTCACCGGGCCGCTTCAGCGTGCCGCGCGGATTTCTGGAGCTGGCGTCGGCGGCGATCTGCCATCGCTCAACGGACCGCTTCGCCCTGCTCTATCGCCTGCTCTGGCGCCTGGAGCGCGAGCCTGGGCTGATGGCCCTGGTCACCGACCCGGACGTGGCGGAGGCGCGCGACATGGCCAACGCCGTCTCCCGCGCGGCGCACAAGATGAAGGCCTTCGTGCGTTTTCGCCTGCTGACTGACGTCGAGCCCGAAACCTATGTCGCCTGGTTTGAACCCGCGCACCATGTGGTGCGGCGCACCGCGCCGTTCTTTCGCGATCGGTTCGCCAATATGCGTTTCTCGATCCTCACGCCCGACGCCTGTGTCCACTGGGACGGGGCGGAGGTGATATTCGGGCCCGGAGCCTCGCCCGCTGACGCGCCGGCCGGTGACTCGCTGGAAGATCACTGGCGGGTCTACTACGCGTCTATCTTCAACCCGGCGCGCCTGAAGGTTCGGGCGATGCAGTCGGAGATGCCCAAGCGCTATTGGCGCAACCTTCCGGAGGCCTCGCTCATTCCTGGGCTGATTGAACAGGCGAACGAGAGGACCGCCGCCATGGTCGCCGCCGAACCCGCCGTCGCGAAGAAACGAGCCCCAAAGGTCGCGGCGGCGCAGGAGTCGCCCGAGCCTGCGCCAGCCGGCTCGCTGGCGCAGATCGCCGCCGACATCCAGAGCTGTCGCCGTTGCGATCTCTGGCGAGACACGACCCAGGCGGTGCCGGGCGAGGGGCCGAACGCGGCGTCGATCATGTTGGTGGGCGAACAGCCGGGCGACATGGATGATCTCGCGGGCAGGCCGTTTGTCGGACCGGCCGGCCAGATGCTGGACCGGGCCCTGCTCGAAGCCGGCGTCGCTCGCGACCGTCTCTATGTCACCAACGCGGTCAAGCACTTCAAGCACGAGCCGCGCGGCAAGCGGCGCCTGCACAAGACCCCGGTCGCCGGCGAAGTGAGCGCGTGCCGCTGGTGGCTGGACCAGGAGCGAGCGCGGGTGGCGCCCAAGGTGGTAGTGGCTCTGGGCGCGACCGCGGCGTTGGCGTTGCTGGGCCGCGCGGTCCCGATTCTCGCCTCTCGCGGCCGGCCGTTCGAACTGGCCGACGGCGCCGCGTGCCTGGTCACCATGCACCCTTCGTTCCTGCTGCGCCTGCCGGACGAGCCGGCCAAGGCGGAGGCGTTCGGCCGCCTCGTCGACGACCTTCGCCAGGCGGCGCAACTGGCGATGGGCGCGGGAACGCCCGCCCGGCAAGAGAATTAAGGCCTCGGGGGCAGCCACAGCGTTCAAGGATTTGCAAGCGATGACCACCGACATCAACGACAAGGCCGCCCTCGAAAAGCGCCTCTGGGACGACCTGGAGAAGAACCGCTATGGCATGCTGGGCGCGGTCGGCACGCTGCCTGTCGGCCATTTCGCGCCAATGACCGCCTTCACCGAACCGGAGGCGGGCAAGATCTGGTTCTACACCAACACCCACTCGGGCCTCGCCCAGGCCGCCCAGAGCGGGACCAAGGCGATGTTCATCGTCCAGGCCAAGGACCAGGAACTGCAGGCCTGCATCGGTGGGACCCTGCGCGCCAGATTCGACGCCATGCAGCGCGACAAGTTCTGGAGCCCCATGGTCGCGGCCTGGTTTCCCAAGGGCAAGGACGATCCGGACCTCACCCTGCTCTGCCTCGACTGCAGCGACGCGGAGATCTGGCTCTCCGAGCAAGGGCCGATCAAGTTCGGCTGGGAGATCGCCAAGGCCAATCTGACCGGTTCGACGCCGGACATCGGGGCGCATGCCAAGGTCAGCCTGAGCTGAGGCCTAGGGCCGCGGGCTTTGGCGCCCGAGGCCGCTGATGTGCTAGGGCGTCGTACCGTGAACCGCGACGACGCCCACCTCCCGCCCGCCGTTCCGGCCATGAGCCGGCGGCGGGCGCGCGAGCGGCAGGCGGCCTATGCCGCCCAGAGGCGAGCCTGGGCCGAGGCGGTCGGCCGGCCGTACACCCATGATTCCGACCCCAGGCCGCCGCCCGGCGAGCTGGACGCGGACGCCGACGAATAGTGGCCTTCCGCGCCCTCCTGCCCGAACGCCCGATCCTAGCCTTCGTGGCCAGCGACTGGCCTGAAGCTCAGGACGCCCGCGCGCGCCTGGCGACCCTGTTCGGCGACGCCCCGGCGGAAGAGGCCGACGTGGTCGTCGCTCTGGGGGGTGACGGCTTCATGCTGGAGGTCCTGCATCGCAGTCTCGCCACCCGCCGGCCGATCTACGGCATGAACCGCGGCTCGGTTGGCTTTCTGATGAACGACTACGGCGAAGCGGATCTGATCGAGCGGATCGTCGCGGCCGAACGGGCGGTGATCCATCCGCTGAACATGACAGCGGTCGATGCGCAGGGCGCCGGCCATCAGGCCCTGGCGATCAATGACGTCAGCCTGCTGCGGGAAACGCGCCAAGCTGCCAAGCTGCGCATCCTTATCGATGGCCGGCCGCGCCTGGAGGAGCTGATCTGCGACGGGGCCCTGGTTTCGACCCCGGCCGGATCGACGGCCTACAATCTCTCCGCCCACGGCCCGATCATACCGATCGGCGGCCGGGTGCTGGCCCTGACGCCGATCAGCGCCTTCCGCCCAAGGCGCTGGCGCGGCGCCCTGCTCTCGCATACCGCCAAGGTTACGTTCGAGATCCTCGAGGCCGACAAGCGGCCGGTCAGCGCGGTGGCCGACAATGTCGAGGTGCGCAGCGTCCTTCGGGTCGAGGTGATGGAGGATCGCTCGATCGCCCTGGCCATGCTGTTCGACGCCGGCCGCAGCCTCGAAGAGCGCATGCTGGCCGAGCAGTTCTCGGCCTGAGGCTCGCGGAAGCGTTTTCTCAGGTGACCGCCGATAGAGGCTCGGTGACGGCGCCGTAGCCGGCGTCGGCGGGGATCACCAGAACGGGCCCGTCGGGCGTCTGCGTCACCTTGGGTTCGACCGTGACAAGGGCGCGGGCGCGGGCGCGAGCCACGGCGTCGTCCGCCCCCGCCGCTTCGGCCAGGAGCTGAAGGTTCATGCGGGTCGGGAAGATCACCTTGCGCTCGCCGGCGGCCGCCAGGCGCAGAGCCTCCGCCGGCCCGACCCATTCGGCGTCCACTGTCTCATGGCCGTCGCACAGGGCCAGCTGGTCCGGCGGAGCGGCGGCCAGATAGAACCAGGTGTCGAACCGCTTGGGCATCATCGACGGCGTGATCCAGCGGGCGAACACCGTCAGCGCGCCCAGGTCCAGGTGCAGGTCGAGTTCGTCGACCAGATCGAGAAACGAGCGGCGATCGGCGGCGATCTCATCTCGCGCCGCGCCGGCCCTCTCGTCGCCCGCGAACGGCGATTGATCGGGATGGCGGGCGAGCAGAATGCCGGTCTCCTCATAGGCCTCGCGGATGGCGGCGATGCGCAGGGCGCGCTTGTGCGGCAGGGAGGCGCCCCAATCGAGCGTTCGCTGCTCCCAGGCCGGATCGTGATCGCCGGCGTGGGTCTTGCCGCCCGGGAACACCAGGGCACCGGAGGCGAAATCGATCTGGTGATGGCGCCGGACCATAAGCACCTCGAAGTCGGGCGTTTCGCGCACCAGCAGGATGGTGGCGGCGGGGCGGATGGGCACGGGCGTCGCGTCGGTGGTCATGCCGCGAGCTTGGGCGCGCCGGCGGCGACGGGCAAGAGGCGGCGGAAATTCGCACCTGACCGGCGTTAACTTGACGCAAGGGCGGCTCTTGCCCCTTTACAGCGCGCTTGAACCAGATGACCTTGCGTCAATAATAATCGGACCCGGGAGGGTCGCCATGGTCATCCGCCAGCCACTCAACCCGTTTTTCCGGGACCGGCGCGGTCGCGGTCTGGCGATCGCCGCCTCCATCGGCGTGCACGCCCTGATCGGCGCCTACATCGTCAACGCCGCGTTCCAGCCTTTCCAGGCGGCGCCGCCCACCAAGCCCGACCCGGCGTTCCAGGGCCAGACGATCCGTCTGGAAAAACCGAAGCCCGTGATCGCGGTCAAGCCGGCGACACCGACGCCCAACCGGGTGCACGCGCTGGCGACGCCGCCGATCCAGCCGGTCGAGACCGTGCCGGTGCACGCGGCCCCGCAAGCGAGCGAAACGCCGGTGTTCACCTCCCCGGTCAGTCTGGGTGGACTGGGCGCAGGACCCACACTGGACTCCCTCCCCCAAGGACCGACCGTGATCACCGATCCGGCGTGGCTCGCGCGCCCCAGCGCCGAAGCGGTGGAGCAGGCCTATCCGGAGGCGGCGCGACGCCAGGGTGTTGGTGGGGCGGTGACGCTGGCGTGCGAGGTGACCGCCGTCGGGGCCGTGCGCGCCTGCGACGTCGTCGCCGAATCACCGACCGGCTATCAGTTCGGCAAGGCGGCGCTGGGGCTCAGCCGTTATTTCCGCCTGCGGCCCAGAACCGAAGACGGCCGGCCCGTCGACGGGGCCACGGTGCATATCCCGATCCGGTTCAATTTGGCGGCGGGTTAGGTCCGAACCGATCCGGGGCGAAGGCCGGCTCGCCGGCCGCGCCGCCCAGAAGCGAGCGCGCCAAGCCCTGGGCGATCAAAGGCGCGAGCAGCCAGCCGTTGCGCCTGGCGCCGACCGCCAGCCAGACGCCGGGCGTAACGCTCTGGCCGACCAGCGGCAGGTGGTCGGGCGTCGAGGCGCGCACGCCCGCCGCGGCGGTGAGCTTCGCCGCCGCGAGACCCGGCGCGAGAGCGACCCCGAAAGCCTTGAGGCGCTCACTGGCGGCCGGGTCGATCACCGTGTCGTCGAGGCCCTCCTGCATGGTCGCCCCGATCAGGGCGCCGCCGGCGTCGGGGCAGACATAACCCTCGGCTGCACGGACGATCGGCCCGATCGTGACCACGCGGCCGGCGCGCAGTATCTGACCCTTGATCGGGGCCAACCAGGCCAGTTCCGGGGCCAATGTCGCCAAGCCGCGATGGTGGCCGGTGGCGATCACCAGGGCGTGGGCGGCGACCGATCCGACGGCGTCCAGCCTCGCCACGCCGGGTCGAAACCCGGCCACGGCGGCCCTGATCGTCCGCACACCGACATCGCCGAGCGCGCGCTCTGAGGCGGCCAGGGCCGCCGCCGGCTGCACGCGTCGATCCTCGCAGGTCCAGATCGCGCCGAGTCCGGTCGCTAGCCATGGCGCCCGCTCGCGGGCGCCAGCCCCGCCCAGGCGGATGCAATCCGCGTCGAGGCCTGCGAGCTCCCCCTCCCAGACGTCCAGCCGGCCAGCGCCTCCGACGGCCATCGCCCCGGCGGGATCGAGCGAGAGGCCGATCGATCCGGCCAGAGCGGGCCATACGCCGAGGGCGCGGCGCAGCAGAGCGAGCCGAACCGGGCCACCGCCGTCGAACAGGGTCTCGAACACCGGGGCCAGCATGCCGGCCGCCACGCCCGAGGCGTTTTCGCCCAAGGCCGCGGGATCGGCGAGAGTCACTCGCGCTCCGGCGCGCGCCAGTTCGAGGGCCACGCACGATCCCAGCGCCCCGGCGCCGGCCACCAGGACCCGAATCGGCGCCGGCACGGCCGCGCCTCAGGTCATCGTATAGCGGATCGGCACGCGCTTGGGGCCATTGACGAACACCGCCTCGCTGCGGCTGGGCGGGCCGGCGAATTCGAGCGATTGGAGGCGGGGCATCAGTTCCTCGAACAGGATGCGCATCTCCATCTTGGCGAGATGCTGGCCGAGGCACAGGTGCGCGCCATAACCGAACGCCAGGTGCCTGTTGGGCGAGCGGCCGGGGCGGAACTCGTCGGGCGCATCGAACACCGCCTCGTCCCGGTTGCCCGAGGCGTAGCACAGCATCAGCCAGTCGTCCTTGGCGATCGATTGTCCGCCCACGGAGGTATCGGCCGTGGCGGTACGCATGAAATGCTTGACCGGCGTGGTCCAGCGGATGGCCTCGTCGACCAGCCCGGGGATCAGCGACGGGTCGGCCTTCACCGCGGCGAAGGCCTCCGGATATTCGCACATGCCCCAGATCGCGCCGGCGGTGGACGAGGAGGTGGTGTCGTGGCCGGCGGTGGCTACGATCACGTAGTAGCTCATGGCCTCGAAGTCGTTGATCGGGGCGCCGTCGATCTGGCCGTTGGCGATGGCGCTGGCAAGGTCGGGGCCCGGTCGGGCCTTTCGGGCGTCGGTGATGCCTTTGAAATAGACGAAGAAGTCGGCGATCGTGGCCTGCAGGTCGTCGATGTTGAAGCGGCTGGTGTCAGGGCCTTCGGCCGAGCGATTGAGCTCCGGGTCCTGGGCCCCGAACAGCTCCTGGGTCAGCCGCAACATGCGAGGCTCGTCCGCCTCCGGCACACCGAGAATCTCCATGATCACGCGCAGGGGATAGCTCAGGGCCACGTCGCGCACGAAGTCGCATTCGCCGCCCAGAGAGGCCATGTGGTCGACGTGGGCGCGCGCGATCTGGCGGATGCGCCCCTCCAGCCCGCGGATGTTCTGCGGCAGGAACCACGACTGGGTCATCAGGCGGTATTTGGGATGATCCGGCGCGTCCATCTGCACCAGAGTGCGAAGCAGATGCGGGCTGCCGCCGGTCAGCTTGCGCACCGCCTCGTCGGCCTCGATGGTGGTGAAGGTGGGCGACCGGTCGCCGGAGTGGAAGAGATCATTCTGACGGCTGATCTCGAGAATGTCGGCGTGGCGAGTGACGACCCAGAACGGCAGCACGCCGTCGACCCGGGCCAGGCCCAGGGGATTGTGCGCGCGCAGCCAGCGGAAGGCGTCCTGCAGTGGGATGTCGTCGCCATAGGCCTTGGGCGTGATCACCACGCGGGCGATGTCGGCGGGGATGTCCACCGGGTGTTCCAGGGTCTCGCTCATGGGATCAGGATCGCCTCTCGTGCCGCGGCGTCAGTCTAGCCCCTTCGCAGGCGCGGATGTAAGCCGAGCACATGGATCTCAGTTATGGACCCCGCTACGAGGCTTTCCGCGCAAGCGTGCGCGCCTTCCTGGACGGCCACGCCCAGAGCGCCGCGCGCGATCCCCGCGCCTGGCAGGCGCTCCTGATCGAGCACGGCTATGCTGCTCGCACGATTCCAAAAGAATACGGCGGCTTCGGCGCCGCCCCCGACATCCTGGAATCGCGCATCATCGCCGAGGCGTTCACGTCCGCCCGAGCGCCGGGCCCGATGGCCAGCCAGGGCATTTCGATGCTGGTTCCGACCCTGCTGGAGCTGGGGACGGAGGACCAGAAGCGGCGCTGGATCGGCCCGACCCTTAGGGGCGAGGTGGTCTGGTGCCAGGGCTATTCGGAGCCCGGCTCCGGCTCGGATCTCGCCTCGCTCAGCACCCGCGCGGTCGAGGACGGCGACGACTTTCTAATCAGCGGCCAGAAGATCTGGACCTCTACCGCCGCCCAGGCGGACATGATTTTCTGCCTGGTGCGCACCGAGCCCGACGCGCCCAAGCACGCCGGCATCAGCTATCTGATCTTCTCGATGAAGACCCCCGGCATCGAGGTGGGTCCGCTTCGGACCATGACCGGCCATGCGGAGTTCAACGAGGTGTTCTTCACCGACGTGCGCGTTCCGCGAAGCCAGATCGTCGGCGGCCGCGGTGAGGGCTGGGCCGTCGCCAACGCCACCTTGAAGCACGAACGCGGCATGCTGGGCGATCCCAACGCGGCCGAGAGCCGGCTGGCGGCGATCATAGCCCTGATGAGCGAGGAGCGCGTGGGCGGCGAGCGGCTGATGGACAATCCGCTGCTGCGCGACCGGCTGATGCGGTTGCAGGGCCGCGTGCTGGCGATGAAGTTCAACGGCCTGCGCCTGCTCACCGCCGCCCTGGCCGGCGAGGCGCCGGGCCTGGCGGGCCTGATCGTCAAGCTGCAGGGGTGCGAACTCAACCACCAACTGGCGGCGCTGGCCATCGATGCGCTGGGCGAACTGGGGGTTCTCTATGAGGATAGCCCCCATCTGCGCGATCATGGGCTCTGGCAGCAGCGATACATGTTCGACCTCGGCCTGATCATCGGCGGCGGCACCGCGCAGATCCAGAAGAACATAATCGCCGAGCGCGGCCTGGGCATGCCGCGCGAGCCCAAGACGGTGGCCGCCTGAACCATGGATTTCGCCCTTTCCCCCGAACAGCGGCAGCTGCAGGACAGCGTCAATGCCGCCCTGGCGCAAGTCTCGCCGCTGGCCCGCGTCCGCGCCTTCGCCGAGAGCGGCGAGCCGGTGGCGCGCGATGTCTGGGCGACGCTGACACAGCTGGGCGCGGCCGGCGTGATGATCCCTGAGGAGCATGGCGGCCTGGGCCTGAGCCTGCTCGACGCCGCCCTGATCGGCGAGATCCTCGGAGCCCATGCCGCCCCCAGCCCGTTCCTGGGTGGCGCCGTGCTGGCGCCCATCGCCCTGCTCGCAGCCGGATCGGCGGCGCAACAAAGCCGCTGGCTGCCGCGGCTGGCGGCGGGCGAAGCGATCGGCGCCATCGCCGTCTCGGAGGCCGTCGCCGGGGCGAGGGACGGCGCCGGGCCGACCGCCCGGGACGGCCGACTGTCGGGCGTGTCGTTGTTCGCCATCGACGCCGCCGGATGGGACCTGGCGATCGTCGCCGACACCGCCGGCGGGCTGCATCTGGTCGAGGCCGGCGCGCCGGGCCTGGCCACCGTCGGCCTGACAACCATCGACAAGACCCGGCGGCTGGGCGAGCTGCGGTTCGCCGACACGCCCGCCGAGCCGCTGGCCGCGGGCGACGCCGCCGCGGCCCTACGGCGTCTGCGGGACGCCGCCTGGACCCTACTGGCCGCGGACATGCTTGGCGCGTCGGGGGCGATGATCGCCAAGGCGGTGGCCTATGCCGGCGAGCGACGCCAGTTCGGCCGGCTGATCGGCTCCTTCCAGGCGGTCAAGCACCTGTGCGCCGAAATGGCCGCCGAGCTGGAGCCCTGCCGGGCGCTGGTGTGGTACGCGGCCTACGCCGGCGACGCGGTTCCGGCCGAGTTTCCCCTGGTCGCCGCCCACGCCAAGGCGCACCTCTCAGAAGTCAGCCGGTTCGTCGCGCGCACGGCCACGGAGGTGCATGGGGGCATCGGCATCACCGACCTGCTGGGCCTGCACTACTGGTTCAAGCGCGTGGGTCTGGACCGGCAGCTGCTGGGCGGCCCCGAACGGGTACGCCACCTCGCCGCGGCGATGCAAGGCTTCGCGGTCGCCTAGATCTCCAGCAGCGCGCGACCGTAGCGGCGGTTCATGGCGTCCAGCGTCTCGTGAAACTCGGCCACGGTCTCGGCGATGATCCGTGCCACCGGCTTGACCTCGTCGATGCGCCCGGCGACCTGGCCGGAGAGCGCGATCGAGGCCTCCATGTCGCCGCCGAAATAAAGGTCGAGGGCGTGGCCGAACTCGCCCATGATCGCCGCCGGCGGCTCGCGCTCGAAGGCGGTGGTCTTTTCGGTGCGCAAGGCGCGCAGGGCCGGCCCCGGGCCAAAGCGGTTGAGAAACACCGTATCAGTCTCCTTGGCGGCCAGTATCGCCGCCTTCCAATTGGCGTGCACCGGCGATTCCGCGGCAGAGACCATGCGTGTGCCCATCTGCACGCCTTCGGCGCCGAGGGCGAAGGCGGCGGCCATGGTGCGGCCGTCGACAATGCCGCCGGCGGCAATGACCGGGACCCCGACCTTCGAACAGACGAGGGGCAGAAGAACCATGGTCGCCACCTCGCGCGGGTTCTTGAACCCGCCGCCCTCTCCGCCTTCCACCACCAGCCCGTCGACGCCCGCCTCGATCGCCCGCAGCGCCGTGTGCAGCGACGGCACCACGTGGAACACCGTCAGGCCGGCTTCCTTGAGCGCGGCGCAATAGCGGTTGGGATCACCCGCCGAGGTGGTGACGAACTTCACCCCCTGGTCGACCACGAACGAGACGATGTCCGGATCGCGCACGAAGGCCTGGGCGATATTGACGCCGAACGGCTTGTCGGTGAGCCGGCGCATCGCCTTCACCTCCTCGCGGATCGCGGCCAGCTCGCCCGACGATGTCTCGATGATGCCCATGCCTCCGGCGTTGGACACGGCCGAGGCCAGGGGCGATCGCGCGATCCAGCCCATCGGGGCCTGGACGATCGGAATCTCTACACCCAGCATCTCGGTGATGCGGTTGCGGATCGGCATCGGCGGTTCTCCTGCCCTGGGCGCCGGCATCGCCTGCCTGACGCAACGAAAGGCAACGCCTTGTGAGGCGCGGTTGTCGCAAGACGGCGCCGGGCGCTATGAACAGAGGCCAACAGGGAGCGGCGCGATGGAAAACTTTGACCTCATCATCGTCGGCGGCGGCGTCGGCGGCTCGGCTCTCGCCACGGTGATGGCGCGGGAGGGCGCTTCGGTGCTGCTGCTGGAACAATCGGCCGCCTATGAGGACCGGGTTCGGGGCGAATGGATCGCCCCCTGGGGCGTCGTCGAAGTCCAGCGCCTCGGTCTCTACGACCTGCTGCGGTCGGCCGGCGGACACCACATCGACCGCCACATCACCTACGACGAGAGCCTCGCCCCCGGCGACGCCGAGGCGGCGGCGATCCCGCTCAGCATGTTCAGGGAGGGCGTCCCGGGCCCACTGTGCCTGCGCCACCCGATCCATTGCCAGACCCTGTTCGATGCGGCCGGCGCGGCGGGAGCGACGACCGTTCGCGATGTGCAGGTCCGCGAAACGATAGGCGGAGCGGCGCCGCGCGTGGTGTTCGAACAGGACGGAGTCAGGCGCGAGGCGCGCGGACGCCTGCTGATCGGCGCCGACGGCCGCGCCTCCCAGGTACGCGAAGCCAGTGGCATCGCCTTGCACCAGGACAAGCCGCACCACTGGTTCGCGGGCCTTCTGGTGGACGGGGTGGAGGGATGGAGTCCCGACCTGCAGGCGATCGGCACCGAGGGCGATTTCGGCTTCCTCGCCTTCCCGCAGGGCGAGGGCCGAGTGCGCATCTATGGCGGCTATCCACTCGATCAGGCCCAGCGTTTCAAGGGCCCCGAGGGCCCGCGCCGGTTCCTCGACGCCTTCGCCATGGCCTGCAGCCCCGGCAACCGCCACCTGGTGGCTGGGGCGCCAGCGGGGCCCCTGTTCAGCTATTTCAACGCCGATTCATGGACCGACGAGCCGTTCGCTACGGGGGTGGTGCTGGTGGGCGACGCGGCCGGCTGGAACGATCCGATCATCGGCCTCGGCCTCTCGATCACCTACCGCGACGTGCGCATCGTGAGCGGTCTGTTGAAGAGCGACGCCGACTGGTCGAGCCTCTCCTTCGCACCCTACGCTGAGGAGCGCGCCGAGCGCATGCGCCGCCTGCGGTTCACCGCCAAGCTGCAGGCCACCCTCGACATGGAGTTCGGCGAGAAGGCTGCGGCCCGGCGCGGCAGCCTGTTCGAGCGGGCCGCGGCCGATCCCTCCCTAAGGGCGCACAGCTTCGCCGTTATGGCCGGCCCCGAAAGCGTGCCCGACGACACCTTCACCGAAGCGCACCGCGCCCGGGTCCTGGGCCTGGAGCCGGTGGAATGACACTCGCCGAGATCGAGGCCTACAACGCCGCCTGGCTCGGCGCCTGGACGGCCAAGGACGTCGACGCCCTGTGCCGCTTCTATGCCGTTGACTGCGTCTACAAGGACCCCAATACCCCCGCCGGCCTGACCGGCCGCGAGGCTCTGCGCACCCACCTCACGGGGCTGTTCGAATCGACGCCGGCGATGACCTACACGCCTGACGCGGTGTGGCCGATCCCGGGCGGTTTCTGTGGCCGCTGGTATTGCGAGATCGGCCCGACCGCGGCCGAGGGAAAGATGCGCGGCTTCGATCTGGTGCTGCTCGACGGCGACGAGATCACGCTCAACGAGGTCTATGTGCACAGCCTCGCGAGCTAGTCGCCGACCACCAGCTTGTCGGCCGAGAGCTCCTTGATCTTCAGGCTGGTGGGCCGGCCGGCGGGCGCCTGCCAGTTCAGCTTCAGCTGGTCGTCGCCCTCGAGACTCCAGGTGCCTTCGCCGGCGACGGGCCGGTCGTCGGGCCCCGGCTTCTGGTCCCCAAGGACGCCGTCGGCGCGCAGTTCGATGGAGCTGCGCCCCCGCGCGGGCGGAAAGGCGAACCCATCCGGTCGGTAGACCGTGACGCCGGGCGTGTCCTCCTCCTGAGAGTGGACCCATCTGCGATTCAAGAGGGTCTTGTCCATGCGGCGCCTCACGTGCCCGCCCCCAAGCCAAAAGATGTCACGAGGCGGCGACGCGCGCCAGACGAATGGGGTTGCGAGGCAGACGGTTCACCCCTTCGTGATCAGGCGTGAAACGCGCGCCAGCGACGTGGACTTGGCGCCGGTTTCATGGAACGTCTTCGGCCTCGAATGATGCAGTCGCTTGACAGTGGCGTAACCGAAGGGGCTCGTGGCATGGCCGACGACGCAACGGGGCAGACACCCCCACACCGCACCTGCGGCACGATGCAGGTGCACTACCAGCTGGTGGAGGAAAATCCCTCCTTTAGGGTGGCGCTGGGCGATCTGGAGCACCGCACGGAGGATTTCGTGTCCCGCCGTGCGCTGGCGCGGACGACGGGCGGTACGCTCACCGTGCCGGTGGTGGTGCACGTACTCTACAAGACCGACGCCCAGAAGATCTCCAAGGCCCAGGTGGACAGCCAGATCGCGGCGCTGAACCGCGACTATTCGCTGCAAAATGCCGACAAGTCCAAGACCCCTTCGGTGTGGAGCTCCCTGCCCACCGACACCGGGGTGCGCTTCACCCTCGCCAGCCATGACGGCGCCGGCGCATCGACCACGGGCGTCACCTACACTCAGACGACGGTCGACACCTTCGCGGCGGACGATTCCATGAAGGCCACGGCCACCGGGGGTATCGACCCCTGGCCCAGCGACAAGTTCCTGAACATCTGGGTCTGCAACATGGGAATGAACCCGCTGGGTTACGCCCAATTCCCGCTCGGGCCGGCGGCGACGGACGGGGTCGTGATCGACCTCAAGTGCTTCGGCACGAGCGGCACGGCGATCGCGCCATTCAACATGGGCCGCACCGCCGTGCACGAGGTCGGCCACTGGTTCAACCTGCGTCATATCTGGGGTGACATCGAGGACTGCTCCGGCACCGATTTCGTGGCCGACACGCCCAACGCCCAGCACCCCAACTTCGGCAAGCCGCACTTCCCGCACGTGTCGTGCTCGAACGGTCCCAACGGGGACATGTTCGTCAACTACATGGACTATGTAGACGACGACTCGATGGTGATGTTCACCGCCGGCCAGGTGGCGCGCATGCATGCCACTCTCGACGGACCGCGCGCCTCGGTGGTGGGCAAGGCGGCGGCCTCCTCTTCCTCAACCGGCGGAGGAGCGTTCCCGGGCTCCAGCGACAGTTCTGCGGCGGGCTCGTCGGATTCATCGTTCGACAGCTCATCGGACGACAGTTCGTCGGACAGCTCCAGCGACTCCAGCTCGGATGACTCCAGCTCCGATTCGTCGTCCGACAGTTCCAGCGAGTCGAGTTCCACCGACTCGAGCTCGGATTTGTCGTCGGACAGCTCGAGCTCCGAGGATAGCTCGTCGGATTCGAGCTCCGATGATTCCAGCTCGGATTCCTCGTCAGACAGCCCGAGTTCGGACGACAGCTCCAGCGACTCGAGTTCAGAAGACTCGAGCTCGGACTCGTCGTTGGACAGCTCCAGCTCCGACGACAGCTCTGGCTCGGTCGACAGCTCGGCGGATCCCGGATCGTCGGACAGTTCGGACACCACCGGCGGCGGAATTTAGCGCGGCCCACGCCGCTGGAGTCGGACGCCCGCGTGCGGCGCATCATCCTGCGCAACTTCCAGTCGCCCGGCGACATCGTCATGCTGACCGCCGCCGTGCGCGATCTGCATGCCTGCCATCCCGGGGCCTTCGCCACGGACGTCCGCACCTCGTGTGGCGCGCTGTGGGAAAACAATCCGCATCTCACGCCCCTTGACGAAGGCGATCTCGGAGTCGAGGTGATCGACTGTCACTACCCCCTGATCCACCGCAGCAACGGCGAGCCGTGGCACTTCCTGCACGGCTTTGGCGCCTACATCGGCGAGCGGCTGGACGCTCCGACCCACCCGACGGCGTTTCGCGGTGACATTCACCTGTCGGCGAAGGAACGCTCGTGGATGTCGCAGGTGCAGGAGATCACCGGCGCGCCGACACCGTTCTGGATCGTCGTGGCCGGCGGGAAATTCGATTTTACCACTAAATGGTGGGCCCAGGATCGCTTCCAGCAGGTGGTCGACCACTTCGCCGGGCACATCACCTTCGTCCAGGTCGGCCAGCGGGACCACCACCACCCGCCCCTGCGCGGCGTGATCGACCTGCGCGGGCGCACCAGCCTGCGCCAGCTGGTGCGTCTGGTGTTCCATGCCGAGGGTGTGCTCTGCCCCGTCACGCTCGCCATGCATCTGGCCGCCGCGGTGCCAATGAAGAGCAAACGACCCAAGAACCGGGCCTGCGTGGTGGTCGCCGGCGGCCGCGAACCGCCGCATTGGGAGGCCTATCCCCATCATCAGTTCATCCACACGGTGGGCGCCCTGGGGTGTTGCGACAACGGCGGCTGCTGGAAGTCGCGCGTACGGCCCCTGGGCGACGGCGACGAGAAGGATCAGCCGGGCAAGCTCTGCGTCCGCCCGGTGGGCGATCTGCCACGCTGCATGGACATGATCACCGCGGCCCAGGTGATCGGCCGGATCGAGCTCTATCTGGCTGGCGGCGAGCTCACGGCGAGCCTTCCTTCACGGGGCGCGGCGGCCTAGACTTCAAGCCCTCATGGTTGACCTCGCTACCGCCGCGCCGATCGTCGGCGCCTCGTTCCTCGCTTCGACGGTGGAGATCGTCGAGGCCTTCACCATCGTGCTGGCGGTGAGCGTGGTGCGCGGTATCCGGCCTGCCGCCCTCGGCACGGGCGCGGCCCTCGCGGTCCTCGGCCTGGCCGTCGCGCTGTTCGGCCCCCTGCTGTCGTCGGTTCCGATCCACGGCCTGCAGCTGGTGATCGGGGTGCTGCTGCTGGTATTCGGCCTGGGCTGGCTGCGAAAGGCGGTGCTGCGCGCCGGTGGGGTGCTGGCCTTGCACGACGAGGACGCCGCCTTTTCGAAGGAGACCGAGGTACTTCGGCGGGGCGACGCCGACGCGCGCGCGGCCGACTGGCTGGCGGGCGTCGCCGCCTTCAAGGCGGTGCTGCTGGAAGGGACCGAGGTGGTGTTCATCGTGCTGGCGGTAGGGGCGCGGCCCGGCCTGTTGCTACCTTCGGCCCTGGGCGCCGCCGCCGCCTGCGTCCTGGTGCTGGGCGCCGGGGCCCTGATCCGCAAGCCCCTGGCGCGGATCCCGGAAAACAGCCTGAAGTTCGCGGTCGGCGCCCTGCTCACCGGATTTGGCGTGTTCTGGGTGTCGGAGGGCCTGGATGCGCCGTTTCCCGGCGGTGACTGGCCGATCCTCGCTCTGGTGGCGCTGTTCCTGGCGATTGCTCTGGCTATGGTCGGTCTCCTGCGTGGGCGCCGGGCGAGCGTGGCCTGATGGACGTGCTGCGCTCTCTGGGGGCCATGATCTTCAAGATGTTCGCCGCCGATCTGGGCCTGACCCTTATCGCCCTGGCGGACGTGGCCCTGACCGCCCTGGCCCTGCGAGCCCATGCCGTGAGCCCCGCCTGGGCGCCGTTCCTGCTCGTCGCTGGAGTCTGCGCCGCCCTGGCCGTCGGGGTCTGGCGCGGCGTGCGTAACCCTTGAGTCCACGAGAGGAACGAGCCCCATGAACGATCGCGTCAGTATCACCCTGGAAGGTGGCGTGGCCGACGTCCGCCTCGTGCGGGCCGACAAGATGAACGCCCTGGACGACGCCATGTTCGAGGCCCTGATCGCCGCCGGCGAGCGGCTCAAGACCGAACCCGGGCTGCGCGCCGTGGTGATTTCCGGCGAGGGCCGCGCATTCTGCGCCGGGCTCGACATGGGCAATTTCGGTCGCATGGCGGAGCCCGCTCGCGCGGGGGGCGCTTCCAGCGCCGAGGGTCTGGTCAAGCGTACGCACGGCATCGCCAACCGCGCGCAATACGCGGTCTGGGTGTGGCGCGAGATTCCGGTTCCGGTGATCGCCGCGGTGCACGGCGTTGCTTTCGGCGGCGGCCTGCAGTTGGCGCTCGGCGCCGACATGCGCTTCGTCGCCCCCGATACGCGAATGGCAGTGCTGGAGATCAAGTGGGGCCTGGTGCCCGATATGGCCGGCACCCAGCTGATGCGCCATCTGGCCCGCGAGGACGTGGTGCGCGAGCTGACCTACACCGGCCGGATCTTCTCCGGCGAGGAGGCCCTAACCCTCGGCTTCGCCACCCGTGTCTGCGCCGACCCCCGGGCCGAGGCCCTGTCGGTGGCGCACGAGATCGCCTCCAAGAGCCCGCATGCCGTACGCGCCTCCAAGCGCCTGCTCAACGCGGCGGTGATCGACGCGCCGGCGGCGGGCCTGATCCAAGAAACGGACGAACAGCTGGCCCTGATTGGCAGCCCCAACCAGATCGAGGCGGTGATGGCCAACCTGCAGAAGCGGGCGCCGGCGTTCAGCGAACCAGCTCCGGCGTGACCACCAGATCGGCGAGGTAGGTCTCTTCCACGAAGCTGAACGGCGCTCCGTCGCCGGCGATCAGCAAGGCGCGCACCCGAAGGACGCCGGCGCCCCCCGACGGCCGGTCCGCCAGGATGGTGCGCCGATGAAACGCGAGGGCCGCGACGGCGACGCCGAACGGCGTATCGGTGTGTTCGAGTTGACGGTTCATTTCCGGCGTCAATCGCCCGGGAAGATACCAATTGTCGGCCCGCGAAAGCGCGTGATCGCCGCATACCAGCCGCACGCGGCGGTGGCGCACGGGATCGGCGGGCCCAACCCTCAGCAAGGCGCGAACGTCCGCCGGCGCCGGGGACAGCGGGCTCGGCTCGGCCAGGGCCCGGATCACTGGCGGCGAGGCGAGCTTGCGGTCTGCGCACCAGCGGGCCAGGACCTGGGTCGCGCTCGGCGAGGCGAGCAGATCGGCCCGCAGCGCGGCTACGTCGCCCGCCGCCCGCGCCGCGTGCGCCGCCAACAGGGACAGGCTGAAGGCGGTGGCCAAATTCATCTTGTATTTCATCACGCTTGGCGTTGAGATCGCCCCGCCCGGGAGCCGCCGCCATGCCTTACGCCCAAGACCGCCTGATACACGACGCCGATTCGCACCTGATGGAGCTGGACGGTTGCCTCGATCCCTGGTTCGACCCCGCCCAGATCGAGGCCTTCCACGCCCTGCCGGTCTACCAGCGCAAGCTCGCGCCCACGGGCTGGGCCGAGCCCTTCCGCCGCCGCCACGACGATCCCGCGTTCCGCGCCGGCGACGCCGAGAACCTGCTGCTGCGCAAGAACTACGACGCCCTGGGCGCCTTTCGTCGGCAGGACCGGCCGCGGGCGATCGATCTGTTCGGCTTCGCCAGCCAGCTGGTGTTCACCACCTTCTGCCTGGGCAATTTCGGCCTCGACCAGGGCGACGATCCCACGCTCTGCTACGCCGCCGCCAGCGCCCACAACCGGATGATGACCGACTTCTGCGCCATCGATCGACGCCTGCTGGCCACGGCGTACATCCCGCTGGTGGAATTCACCCGCGCCGCGGAGGCCGCCCGCGAGGCCATCGCGCTGGGCGCCAAGGCGCTCCTGATCCCATCGCGCTGCCCGCCCGGACATTCGCCCAGCCACCTGGGCTTCGACCGGGTCTGGGCCCAGGCGCAGGAAGCGGGTATCCCCATCCTATTCCACGTCGGCGGCGAGACCCTGCTGGCGCCCGACTATTTCGAGAACGGCGCGCCGCGGGTGAAGGATTTCCACGGCGGCGAGGAAAACTTCACTTCGGTCAGCTTCATGGCCATCCCGGGCTCGGTGATGCAGAGCCTGGCGGCGATGATCATCGACGGGGTGATGGACCGCTTCCCGCGCCTGAAATTCGGGGCCATCGAACTGGGCGCCTCCTGGCTGCCCGGCTGGATGCGCTCGATGGATTCGGCCCATGCGGCTTTCTACAAGAACGAGGAGCGGCTGCATCGCCTGTCGGCTCCGCCCGGCGAGATCGTGCGCCGGCAGGTGCGGGTGACGCCTTATCCGCACGAAGACACCGGCTGGATCATCCGCAACGCCGGTGAGGGCGTTTGCCTGTTCTCGTCCGACTTCCCGCACGTCGAGGGCGGCCGCAACCCGCTCAAGCGATTCGACGACGCCCTGACCGGACTGAGCCCACAGGCGATCGACCGCTTCTACGCCGACAACTTCATCGATCTGATGGGCGAGGGTCTCGCGCGCGATCTGCGCCGGCCCGCGCACGCGGCCGCCGCCTGACGGACCTGCCGCCGGAGATACCGGAGACGCCCAAACCGCCCGCGCCGCAAGGCCTGGCCGCGCTGCGCAGCGCCGCGGTGTTCATGGCTCTGGTGCTCGCCGCCTCGCTGGTGCGCTTCTTCCGTGAAGTGCTCTCGCCCCTCGTGGTGGCGGTCTTCCTGATGCTGCTGATCGACGCGGTCTCGCGGGTGATGGAGCGGCGCCTGCCCAAGACCGCGGACTGGGTGCGCGGCGGTATCGCCGGCGGCCTGATCCTGGTCGGCTTCGCCGCCATCGGCGGACTGTTCGTGGTCGAAGGCCCGCCCTTCGCCATCGAGATCCGGGCCCTGGGCCCAAAGCTCGATCACGTACTGTTGCGGGTCCTGCGCATGGTCGGCGCCCCGGCGATCACCATCGAGCAGATGTTCAAGGGCGTGGACCCGGGCCGGCTGATCGCCCAGGTGTTCGCCGCCGCGCGCGGCCTGATCTCCTACGGCGGTCTGGTGATCATCTATTTCGCCTTCCTGCTCGCCTCGCGCACGACCTTCTCCCACAAGGTCGATGGCCTGTACGACAGCGACGAGCACCGGCTCTCCGCTCGGCGGGTGCTGGCCAGCGTGCGCGACGCGGTCGAGCGCTATGTCCGCCTGCAGACTCTCAAGGCGCTGATGATCGCCGTGGCCGCCTGGCTGCTGATGACCCTGCTGGGAGTCCACGACGCGCTGTTCGTGGCGTTCATGGTGTTCCTTAGCGCGTTCGTGCCGATCGTCGGCGCGCTGATCGGGGCGGTGTTCCCAGGCCTGCTGGCGCTATCGCAATTCGATGACCTGACCCGGCCGGCGATAATCGTGGCGGTGCTGGGGAGCGCCGTGCTGCTGATCGACAATGTGCTCATGCCCAAGCTCCAGAGCGACGAGCTCAATCTCGATCCGTTGCTGGTGCTGATCTCTATCGGCTTCTGGGCCGCGATCCTGGGCGTGCCGGGCGTGCTGCTGGCGACACCCCTCACGGTGGCGGTGATGGCCGTCGCCGCGGAGTTCGAAGGCACACGTTGGCTAGCCGTGCTGCTGTCGCGCGACGGCCAACCGGTGCGCGTGGATATTTCCGCCTGAGCCTATTCGGCGGCCATGGCGGCGGGGGCGTACTGCGGCCCGCGGATCAGCTTGCCGGGGAGATCGCCGGTGGCCTCGCCGTCCTGGAAGGTGACGACGCCGGAGACGATGGTGGCGCGATAGCCCCTGGCCCGCTGGATCAGGCGTCGCCCCCCGGCCGGAAGGTCGAACGCCATCTCCGGCGGCAGGATCTCCAGGGCGGCCAGATCGATCAGGTTGAGGTCGGCCTTCATGCCGGGCGCGAGCACGCCCCGATCATTCAGGCCATAGAGCCGGGCGGTGTCGCGGGTCTGCATCGAAACCACCTTTTCCAACGGCAGACGCTCGCCCCGCGCCCGGTCGCGTACCCAGTGGGTCAGCATGTAGGTGGGAAAGCTGGCGTCGCAGATCACGCCGCAATGAGCGCCGCCATCCGACAGCGAGAGCACCGTCGCCGGGTGCTGCATCATCTCGCGGATGTGGTCGAAGTTGAACGCGGCGTAGTTCAGCAGCGGCAGATAGATATGGCCCCGACCGTCGTTCTCCATCAGCATGTCGTAGACGACCGCGTCCGGCGCCTGGCCAGTGCGGGCGGCCAGGGCGGCGACGCTGTCCTCGGCCGCCGGCTCGTAGTCGAGGCCGCCGTCCTGTTCGAGGCGGAACATGCGGTCGAAGCCTTGGGTCAGGATGGCGCCCAGACCCGGCAGGGGCACGGGCGTCTCGGCCAGGATCGCCGTCCGCACCGCCGGATCGCGCAGCCGCTCCAGCCGCTCGGCGAATGGGAGCTCGGCGATGTCGCGATAGGCTTGGCGCGTGATGAACGGATGGGTGCTGCTACGCCAGCCGAGCACGAGGCCCGTCGGCCGGCAGGCGATCTGCGCTCGCACGTCGGCGCCGCGGGCGCGCGCTTCGTCGGTCAGGCGCAGCATGTCGCGCCAGCTCTCCGGCTGCATCGGCGATTGCAGCAGCGCATAAGTGGCGGTGACGCCGGTCTCGCTGGCCAGCGATTCCATCCACCTGAACTCCTCGACCGCCGGGGTGAGGTCCGAGGCCATCTCGAATACTCCCCCGCCGGCCGCCGCCATGGCCTTGCCGATGGCCAGCAACTCGTCGGCGCCGGCGAAGGTGCCGGGCACCGGCTCGCCGTCCTTGGCCCGGTGCAGCATGGTCCGCGAGGTGGAAAATCCCAGGGCGCCGGCCTCGATCGCCTCGCGGGTGATCGCGGCCATGGCGGCGATGTCGTCCGGCCGGGCGACCTCGTTGCGGGCGCCTCGCTCGCCCATGACATAGGCGCGGATGGCGCCATGCGGGGCGTGGGTGGCGATGTCGACGGCGCGCGGCATGGCGTCCAACGCGTGGAGATATTGCGGGAAGGTCTCCCAGGTCCAGTCGATGCCTTCGGCCAGGGCCGCGCCCGGGATGTCCTCGACCCCTTCCATCAATTCGATCAGCCAGTCGTGCCGGTCCGGCCTTGCCGGCGCGAAGCCGACGCCGCAGTTACCCATCACCGCCGTGGTGACCCCGTGCCAGCACGACGGCGAGAGGTGGGCGTCCCAGGTCGCCTGGCCGTCGTAGTGGGTGTGAATGTCGACCCAGCCGGGCGTCACGGTCAGGCCGGCGGCGTCGATCTCCCGCCTGCCTACGCCGGAGACCGGGCCGACCCGGGTGATCAGGCCGCCGTCGACGGCGATGTCCGCCGTCCGCGCGGGCGCTCCGGTTCCATCGACCACCAGGCCGTTGCGGATGACCAGATCGTGCATAGCTCTCTCCCTGTTTGCCGCCGAAGGCGGCGCTCCGGCCCCTGGGGAAGTCAAGCCTCCAGGGCGGCCAGGCCCCGGGCGAGGTCGGCGATCAGGTCCTTGGGCGCCTCGAGGCCGATGGAGAGCCGGATCAGACCCTCGTCCATGCCGAGGATCGCCCGCTCGTTGGCGGAGACGCCGGAATGGGTGGTGCTGCCCGGATGGCAGGCGAGCGATTCGGAGCCGCCCAGGCTGACCGCCAGCTTGAACACTTCCAGGCTGTCGAGCACCTTGAACGCCGCCTCTCGCCCGCCCCGCACGACGAACGAGAAGGTCCCGCCCATGGCCCCGCACTGGCGCGCGATCACCTCCGCCTCGGCCGAGCCCGGCGGCGCGTCGCCCAGATAGGCCAGCCGCTCCACGGCGTCCTGCGCCCGCAGCCAGTCGGCGACCACGGCGGCGCTATCGAAGGCCTTGTCCATGCGCAGCCGCAGGGTCTCCAGGGACCTGGTCAGCATCCAGGCGCTGTGCACGTCCAGCTGGTTGCCGATCAGGTTTCTCAGCGAGCGCACCTTCTTCATCAGCACCGCCGATCCGGCCACGGAGCCGGCGATCAGGTCGCTGTGGCCACCGACGTATTTGGTCAGGGAGTAGACGGCCAGATCGGCACCGTGCGCCAGCGGCGACTGGTAGAGCGGGCCCAGCAGGGTGTTGTCGACGATGATGGCCGGGCGCGCGCCCTGACGGCTCTCGATCTCCCCCGCTACCCGGGCCATGAGGTCGAGGTCGACAACCGAATTGGTGGGGTTGGCCGGGGTCTCGACATAGATCGCCGCCACCGGCCCGAGCTCCATGGCCTCCTCGGCCGCCGCCCGCACCACGGCCGGGTCGACGCCGTCGAAGAAGCTGACGCTGCGCACGCCGAGCTTGGCCAGCAGGGTGTCGAACAGGGTCTCGGTGCCGCCGTAGAGCGGCCGGCTGCGCAGTGCGACCTGGCCGGGATCAGCCACCGCCAGCAAGGCGGTGAGGATCGCCGCCATGCCGCTGGAGAACACGGCGCAGGCGTCGGCGCGTTCCAGCACCGCCAGGCGCTCCTCGACGATCTGCAGATTGGGATTGTTGAAGCGGGTGTAGATCAGGCCGGCGTCGGCGCCCTCCGGCGCTAGACTGCGGCCGCTCATGTGATCGAAGAGCTTCTTGCCCTCCTCGCAGGTGTCGTAGGCGAAGGTCGAGGTGAGGAAAATCGGCGTCTTGACCGCGCCTTCGGAGAGGCTGGGATCGAAGCCGAACCCAAGCATCAGGGTCTCGGGCTCCAGTTCGTGGGCGCCGACGCGGGAGCGGCGGAAATCGCGCTTGACCATGATCCGTCCGGTTCCCTTGCCCGCCGCGCCTCGCCGCCTGAGCGTCGGCGTCCGCCTTAGCAGATTTCGCGCCCGCGCGCGGGCCTGCCGCGATAGAACGGCGGACGATGCCGCACGACCACTCGCACGCCGGCCATAGCCACGCCCCCGCCTCGTTTGGGCGCGCCTTCGCCATCGGCATCGCGCTCAACATCGCCTACGTCGGAGCCGAGGCGGTCTGGGGGGTGCTCGCCAACTCGCTGGCCCTGCTCTCCGACGCCGGCCACAACCTGGGCGACGTGCTCAGCCTCGCCGTCGCCTGGATGGCGGCGCGCATGGCGAAGCGAGCGCCGAGCGCGCGCTACACCTATGGCCTGCGCGGTTTCTCGATCCTGGCGGCGCTCAGCAACGCTGTAGTGCTGCTGGTGGTCACCGGCGGCATCGCCTGGGCGGCGATCCTTCGGCTGATGCATCCCGAACCCTCCAGCGGCCGCACGGTGATGATCGTCGCCGCCGCGGGCGTGGTCGTGAACGGCGTCACCGCCTGGATGTTCGCAGCCGGGCGCAAGGGCGATGTCAACATCCGCGCCGCCTTCCTGCACATGGCTTCCGACGCCCTGGTGGCCGCAGGCGTGGTGGTGACCGGCGGCCTGATCCTGATCACCGGCCAGACCTGGCTCGACCCGGCCGCCAGCCTGGCAATCGGCGCGATCGTGGTAGCGGGGACCTGGTCGCTGCTGCGCGAAGCGCTGGACCTCGCCCTGCAGGCGGTGCCCAGCGGAGTCGATCGCGCCGCGGTGATGGACTACCTCGCCGGCCTGCCGGGCGTGAGCGAGGTGCACGACCTGCACATCTGGGGCATGAGCACGACCGAGACCGCCCTCACCGCCCATCTGGTGCGCCCCGCCGGGGCGATCGACGATGCCCTGCTCAGCCGCGCTTGCGCGGAACTTCGCGCCCGCTTCGCCGTGCATCACGCCACTCTTCAGGTGGAAGAGGGCGCCATCGCCCACCCGTGCGACCTGGCCGACGCGGGCGTCGTCTGACCGCGGACAGGGCCGGACACGGGCGGACATTCCAGCTGAAAAGCGGACATTTTCGGCACAAAGTTCGACAAATTCGGGCAGTTTTTGGACAGCAGCGGGCAGAAACCGAACAGTTCCGGACAACCTAATCTCAGTCAAAATATTGTTTTATAACGATAGTCGTGTTTCGACCCTCCGGGGGTTTCAAATTTTGCGCCGAAGGGATATTTTGCAGATTATGCAAAGTCTTGGAGGCCCTCGTCAAGCCGCGTAGCACGGCCGAACCAGCCGCCTGAGCCAGACGTTTGGCGGTCTGGCAGCGTGTCAGATTGGGGTCGCCGGCAGCCGGTCGGCGCCTTTGGCGCCGGTCGCTTTACGCTCGCCCGCAGCCGGGTCCAGAGCGGCGAGGAACTCCCAGGCCGCCCTCGTCCACTTCGCATCCGCGAGGGCATGGTGGCGGACGCCCATCTGGCGGGGCAGTTCGGCATCGCCCAGTTCGATCGCCCACTGTTTGATGTCCAGGCACAGCTGGGGAAAGTGGAACGGGAGTTCGTTCATCCCGCCGAACAGCCAGCTGAAGACGACCCAGTCGTAGGCCGGAAAATAACCCCAGAATACCGGGTCTTCATCCCGGTCCATGAACCGGCGGACGGCATAGCCGATTTCCTCGCACGAGATCGCGGAGCCTTCGAGGAGCGGGCGGACGATCTGCAGGGTCCAGTCACTGGCCTTCGACCAGTCCACTTCGCTGCTCTCGGCGTAAAACTCGCGCCCGTCCTCAGCCACGATCCCCAGGCTGATCAGGTCTATCGTACAAGGCCGTTCGATGAATTCCGTATCGATCCAGTATTTCACGCTGAGCTCCTCTCGTCGGACACCGGCGTAACGGACTCAGGCCACGACGGCGCCGGGGCGAAAGCTCAGATCAGTCCCGCCATGGGAGAGGACGGGTCGGCGTAGAGGCGCCGGGGCATGCGTCCGGCGAGCCAGGCTTCGCGCCCGGCGATCACCGCGTGCTTCATCGCCCGGGCCATGCGCACCGGATCGCGCGCCTCGGCGATGGCGGTGTTCATCAGCACCCCGTCGCAACCCAGCTCCATGGCCACCGCGGCGTCCGAGGCCGTGCCGACGCCGGCGTCCACCAGCACCGGCACCCGCGCCTTGTCGACGATCAGGTGGATGTTCAGCCGGTTCTGGATGCCCAGCCCTGAGCCGATCAGGGCCCCCAGCGGCATGATCGCGACCGCGCCGGCGTCTTCCAGCTTGCGCGCATAGACCGGATCGTCGCTGCAATAGACCATCACCTTGAAGCCCTCCGCCACCAGTAGCTTCAGCGCCCGCAGAGTCTCCTCCATGTCCGGGTAGAGGGTCCTGCCGTCGGCCAGGACCTCCAGCTTGACGAGGTCCCAGCCGCCGGCCTCGCGCGCCAGGCGAAGGGTGCGCACCGCCTCCTCGCCCGTGAAACAGCCGGCGGTGTTGGGGAGATAGGTGAACCGGTCGGGCCGCACGTGATCGACCAACATCGGCTGGGTGGGATCGGAGAGGTTCACCCTTCGCAGGGCGACGGTGACGATCTCCGCCCCCGCGGCCTCGGCCGCCGCGGCGTTGAGTGCATAGTCCTTGTTCTTGCCGGTGCCGATGATCAGGCGCGAGCGGAACGTGCGCCCGGTCACCGTCCAGCTGTCGTCGTCCAGAGCGGCGGACCCGTCCATGTCTTACAGCCTCCTAGCCCCCGCCGATGAAATGCACGATCTCGATCCGGTCGCCCTCGGCCAGGGGTGTCCGGCCATAGAGCGAGCGGGGAACGATGGCGAGGTTGAGCTCCACCGCCACCTTGCGCGCGTCAAGGCCGAGTGAGCCCACGAGGCCGGCGAGGTCCATCGCCGGCGCGATCTCGCGCCCTTCGCCATTGACCGTCAGTCGCACGCGGCAAGCTTGTTACCCCACGTCGCGGACGATACAAGGCGCCCCTGAAGCAAGCGCGGAGCGGAATGTCGAAACCGATCTATGTGCTGAGCGGCCCCAACCTCAATCTGCTGGGCGTGCGCGAGCCCGACATTTATGGCCACGACAGCCTCGACGACATCCGCGCCCTGTGCGACGAGCGCGCCCGGGCGCGCGCCGTGACGGTGATCTTTCGCCAGACCAACCACGAAGGCGAGCTGATCGACTGGGTTCAGGAGGCGCGCGACGCCGCTCGGGCCCTGGTGATCAATCCGGCCGGCTATGGCCATACCTCGATCGCCCTGCTCGATGCGTTGAAGACGCTCGATATACCGATCATCGAATGCCATCTCTCCAATCCGGCGGCGCGCGAGCCGTTTCGCGCCAAGAGCTATGTCTCCCTCGCCGCGACCGGCGTGATCAGCGGCTTCGGGCCGGGCAGCTACGAGCTCGCGGTGGACGCCGCCTGCGACCTGACCGCCGCCCCGCGCGCATAGCGACGACCTCCCTCCTGCAAGGCCGACCCCTCATGCCCAGCCCCAAGGCCGACGCCGCGCCGTCCGAGAGCGCCCTGGTTCGCGAACTGGCGGACATCCTCAACGACACCGGCCTCACCGAAATCGAGCTGGAACGCGAGGGCCTGAAGATTCGCGTCGCCAAGACGCAGGACGCGCGGCCCGGGATGTTCGTCCAAGCTTCGGCGCCGGTCGCGCCCCCCCTGGTCCAGGCCACGACGCCGGCGGCCGCTGCAGAGGGGGCCGAGCCGGTCCGCGCCGGCGAGGTGATCAATTCGCCGATGGTCGGCACAGTCTATCTGCAGGCCCAGCCAGGCGCCCCTGTGTTCGCCAAGCTCGGCGACACGGTCACCGCCGGCCAGACCCTGCTTCTGGTCGAGGCGATGAAGACCATGAACCCAATCACCGCGCCCAAGGCCGGCCGGGTGCTCGAACTCCTGGTCGGCGACGGCCAGCCGGTGGAATATGGCGAGCCCCTGATCGTGATCGGCTGAGGCCATGTTCGACAAGATCCTGATCGCCAACCGCGGCGAGATCGCCCTGCGCGTGCACCGGGCGTGCAAGGAGATGGGGATCGCCACGGTGGCCGTGCATTCGACCGCTGACACCAGCGCCATGCACGTGCGCCTGGCCGACGAGAGCGTGTGCATCGGCCCGCCGCCGGCCTCGAAGAGCTATCTGAACATTCCCTCGATTATCGCTGCCTGCGAGATCACAGGGGCCCAGGCGGTGCACCCCGGATATGGCTTCCTGTCGGAAAACGCCCGCTTCGCCGAGATTGTCGCCGCGCACGGCCTGACGTTCATCGGCCCAAAGCCCGAGCACATCCGCGTGATGGGCGACAAGATCGCGGCCAAGACGGCGGTGAAGGCGGCGGGGATCCCGGTGGTCCCGGGCTCCGAGGGCGCGCTCGTCGACGAGGCCCAGGCCATCGCGGCGGCCGAGGCGATCGGCTATCCGGTGCTGATCAAAGCCGCGGCCGGCGGCGGCGGGCGCGGCATGAAGGTGGCGGTCACGCGCGAGGAGGTGGCCGAGGCCTATGCCACCGCCCGGGGCGAAGCCCTATCGGCGTTCGGCGACGACGCGGTCTATATGGAGCGCTATCTCTCGACGCCCCGGCACATCGAGCTGCAGGTGATCGCCGATTCGTTCGGAGCCGTCTGCCACCTGGGTGAGCGGGACTGTTCGCTGCAGCGCCGCCACCAGAAACTGATGGAGGAGGCCCCCTCCCCCGCCATCGACGCCGCTACCCGGGCCAGGATCGGAAAGGTGGTGGTCGATGCGGTCGCGGCGATCGGATACTTAGGCGTCGGGACCATCGAGTTCCTGTACGAGAACGGCGAGTTCTTCTTCATCGAGATGAACACCCGGCTGCAGGTCGAGCATCCGGTGACCGAGGCGATCACCGGCATCGATCTGGTGCGTGAGCAGATCCGCATCGCCGCCGGCCTGCCGCTCTCCTTCACCCAGGCCGAGGTGGTGTTCGAGGGCCACGCGATCGAGTGCCGGATCAACGCCGAAAACCCCCGCACCTTCATGCCGTCGCCAGGACTTGTGACCGATTTCCACGCTCCGGGCGGACTGGGGGTGCGGCTCGATTCGGCCCTCTACGCCGGCTATTCGATCCCGCCCTATTACGACAGCCTGGCGGGCAAGCTCATCGTGCACGGCCGCGACCGCACCGAATGCATCGCCCGGCTCCGCCGCTCGCTAGGCGAGATGGTGGTGGGCGGGGTGGAGACCACCATCCCCCTCTTCCAGGATCTGCTGAACGAAGCCGAGATCCTGGCCGGCGACTATCATATCCACTGGCTGGAGCGGTGGATCGGCGGGACGGGCTAGGAACGGGCGAGCGCGTGCGCGGCTTCGGCGCCGAGGATCTGATCGAATGCTATCGGCGGGGCGTGTTCCCCATGGCCGATGCGCGCGACGACGAACGGCTGTTCCTGGTCGACCCGGAGCGCCGGGGGATCATTCCCCTGGACGGTTTCCGTATCTCCCGTCGGCTGGCGCGCACCCTGCGCTCGGACCGGTTCGAGACGCGCGTCGACACCGCCTTTGCCGAGGTGGTCGCCGCCTGCGCCGCGCCGAGCGATGGCCGTCCCGAGACATGGATCAACCGCTCGATCGAGCGGCTGTGCGGCGAGCTCTATCGGCGCGGGCTGGCGCACAGCGTGGAAACCTGGCGCGGCGGCGCCCTGGTGGGCGGCCTCTACGGTGTCGCCTTGGGGGGCGCCTTCTTCGGCGAGAGCATGTTCTCGGCCGAGCGGGACGCCAGCAAGGCGGCCCTGGCGCACCTGGTGGCAAGACTAAAGGCCCAGGGTTTCGCCCTGCTCGACGCGCAGTTCGTCACTGCCCACCTCGAGCGCTTCGGCGCGGCGGAGATCTCGCGCGACGAGTACCGCCGCCGGCTGGCGTCGGCGCTTCGCCTCAGCCCCAGGTTCGACCCGGGCTACGCCGGCGGCGGAGGAGCAGTAGGCGCCCCGGCACACACATCCAGCCAGGCGTCGTAGACCGGGTGCTCGAAGGGGTGCAGCCCAGGGCCGCTGGCGAACATCCAGCCCTTGTAGAGCTCACGCGTCGGCGGCGCGGGTCGGCCCGGAACGGACCCGGCCTGAGACTCGATCACCACATAGGCCGAGGGCCTCGGCCGGGCGTCGTCGGGCCCCCGCGTCTCGCACGCCTTGACGGTGAAGATCAGGGTCTTGTAGCGCACGTGCTTGCCGACCGGGGCCTCGAACCGCAGCGTCTCGGCGGTGACCTTGTCCAGCACCCGCAGGATGGCGATCGGCGCGCGCACGGGCCGGGGCGGGCCGGGCGGCGGCTCGGGCTTCGGCGGCGGGGCGATAGCGACATTGCCGGCCCTGGGCGCCGGTGCGACCTCCGGGACGGTGTCGCGGACGATGGGGGTCTGGGGGGCGGTTTCAGGCGCGATCGGGGCCGAGGGCGGCGACGGCGTGACGGCAGGACCACCCGACTGCGGCTGCTCCACCGGCGGCGGACCTTCCGGCGGCGGGACCAGGGCCACTGGCGCGTCGGGATCGGCCGGCTGGGCGTGTGCGAGCCCGACCGCGGCGGCCAGGGCCATGACCAGAGCCGCCGCCGCCCGCGCGGCTAGTCGGGTGTCCACGGCTCATAGTCTCCGCTGGCGCGCGAGCGCTCGCCGCCCCGGGCGAGGGAGCCTGGCGGGCGCCAGGCGAGCAGGGTGCCGGTCAGGTTGGGCAGATGGTCCCGCTCCCAGGCCTGGCGCTTCAGCGGCGCGCGCGTGGGCGGCTCGGCGAAGGTGTGACACAGCCAGCCATGCCAGTCGGGCGAGACCTTCGAGGCGTCGGCATAGCCGTTGTAGATCACGAACCGGCGGTTACGGCCGTCGTAGTTCCAGCGCTTGTGAGTGGTTTCGTAATAGCGGTTGCCGGCCTCGTCCTCGCCGACCAGGACGCCGCCCTTGCGGATCTGCAGCGTGGCCCCGATCGTTGCGCCGGTCCACCAGGTGAAGATCGCCTTGAGCACGCGCCGCTTATAGGCGCCGCGCGACGCGCCGTCCAGCGGGGGCGGCCGTACGCAGGACACAACATCTTGTGGGCGGATGCCATTGCAGCCCCAACATCTGTTGCCATGCCCCGCGTCTCGCCGTAGCCTCGGGCATCCGTCGCTTGGGAGACACGCATGCAAATTGAGCGCGGGGCCGGCGTGCGGGAGGTCGTCGCCCCGAAGGGTTGGACCACGGCGCGCATCGAAGCCTGGCTCGACTGGGCCGAGGCCCAGCCGACCGACTATCCCGGCGCCGCGGCCCCCGGCCTGGCGCCGGACACGCCACTCGATCCGACCCTGGCGAGCGGTCCCGACCGGTGGGCGCACCGGCTGGCGGCCTGGGGCCTTGCCCTCGGACGGTTGGGCTCGGCCGAGGAGGCCCTGGCGTTCCGCGCGGCCCTGTTCGATCTGGCCGTCCGCGGCTTGGCGGCGCCCGGAAGCGCGCCCGCGCCCAGCGGGCCGGCGATCGTGCACGCGGACCGCACCGCGCCGGCCGGCGGAGAGGACCTAACCGTGACGTTCACCGCCGAGGACGCCGCCGCCCTGGCCCTGATCCGGGTCGCGCCGGCCGGCGCCGTCAATGTCTTCGCGCTCGGCGACGAGGCGGAACGCGCGACGGCCATGGCGACCCTCCGCCTGGCGCTGGAGATCGAGCTTCGAGAGCACGCCGGCGCCCGCCCGATCGCCCTGTGCGTCGCGGGGGTAGCCGAGCGGCTCGTGGCCGAGGGCCTCGCGTTCACCTCCGACGCCGGCCGCGCGCGCGCCGCCGAACTCCACGCCGGGGCGACGGCAGCGATCGACGATCCGGAGATGGCGCTGCGCCTGGGCGGCCTGTCGCTGGGCGCCGCGCCCTGGCCCGGCCCAGCGAGGCTGGCCGAGACCCTGGACGGCGAGACCTTCCGCGTGATGGACGAGGCGGCCCTGCTCGGCCTGGCGGGCCTGGGGGTAGACACGGACGTGGCGCGCACCGTCGTGCTGGGCCACGGGACCCTGGAGGGCGCTCCGGCGGTCGATCACGCCGCCCTGACCGCCAAGGGCTTCACCGAGCACGAGATCGGCGCGATCGAGGCGGCGCTGCCCGCCGCACAGCGTCTCCGCGACGCCTTCGCGCCCGCCATCGTCGGCGTGGGCTTCGTACGCGACGTGCTGGGGGCCGGCGACGAGGCGACCCAGCCTGGCTTCGACACACTGGCGCTGGCGGGCTTCACCACGGATGAGATCGCCGCCGCCGAGCGCTTCGCCCTGGGCGCCGGCGACCTGAGCGACGGCGCGTTCCTGGACGCCGAGGCTCGCGCGTTGTTCCAGGGCGCCGCCCAGGTCTCGCACGAGGCGCGGCTGGCGATGGCCGCGGCAGTGCAGGGCCCGCTCATCGCGCCGCCGATCACCGTGCTTGACCTGCCTCATACCGCTTCCGCCGAAGAGACGGCGCGCGCCTGGTCGTCCGCCGCCGCCTCGGGCGTGCGGGCCTTTCGCCTCCGCCACGCGCCGTCGCCGATCGCATTCGAGCCGGCCGCGCCGGCCTCGGCTCCCACGCCGCCGGCGCTTCGCGACCGGGTGGTCGAGCGCATCGTCGAGGTGGATCGGCGGCGCCGCCGCCTGCCGGATCGGCGCAAGGGCTATATCCAGAAGGCCGGGGTCGGCGGACACAAGGTCTATCTGCACACCGGCGAATACGACGACGGCGAGCTGGGCGAGATCTTCATCGACATGCACAAGGAAGGCGCCGCCTTCCGCTCGCTGATGAACAATTTCGCCATCGCGATCTCGATCGGCCTGCAATACGGCGTGCCGCTGGAGGAATTCGTCGACGCCTTCGTTTTCACTAGGTTCGATCCGGCCGGGCCGGTCAGCGGCAACGACCGGGTGCGCTCCGCCACCTCGATCCTCGACTATGTGTTCCGCGAACTGGGCATCTCCTACCTCGGCCGCGGCGACCTCGCCAACCTGGGCGGGGCCGAGCTGAACGCCGACGGACTGGGCGCGGGCGAGGCCGAGCCGGCGCCGATCTCGCACTTCATCTCCAAGGGCTTCTCCAGGGGCGCCGCGCCCGACAACCTCGTCTATCTGCCCACCGCCGGTCGCCCAGGTCCCCGCGCCGGCCAAGTCTGCCCAGCCTGTGGCGACATGACCCTGGTCCGCAAGGGTCAGGCCCTGATCTGCGAGACCTGCGGCGCCCGCCGCGAGGGCGACATCGGCGCAATCTGAGGTCCGGCGCTCTGGCGCCCGCTGTCGACCGAGACAACGCGTCGTCGCCCGCAGGATTGTCGGTAGCCATGGCACCGATCGCAGAACACGGGACATTAACGCGATTTAAGTGGCGAGGCGGAGACCTCGGCCACACTTGAGTGTTTGCATCTGGTGTCGCCGGGAAGGATCCGCCGTGTCAGCCCTCGTCTGGGCCCATCGTTTCAGCACTGCTTTGGCCGTCGCGGGCCTGATCTGCCTTGGCGTGGCCGGCCGGGCGGCGGCGATGGAGGGTGGCCCGGACGTGGCGCGGACCGTCTCGTTCGGCGGCCGGTGCGTGAACTGCGAACTCGCCGGGCGCAGGCTGGTCGGGGCGAGGTTCGTGGGGGCGGATTTCGCCGGCGCCTCCCTGGCCGGGGCGGATCTGCGCGGGGCCAGCTTCTTCGGCTCCAATTTCAGCGGCGCTGACCTGACCCGGGCCGACGTTCGCGGCGCCTCCATGGCCGGGGCGCGGTTCTTCCTGGCCAATCTCTCCGACGCCAGCCTGGCGGGCCTCGAGGCGCACGGGGTCAATTTCGGCGGCGCAAACCTGGCCCGCGCCAACCTCGACGAAGCCGAAATGGAGGGGGCCGACATGACCCATGTCGATGCTCGCGGCGCGAGCTTCCGGAACGCCAATCTGACCGGGGCCACGCTCGTGGGCGGCCGGTTCGACGACGCCGATTTCAAGGGCGCCGACATGGTTGGAGCGGTACTGACTGGCGCGGACCTCTCGGACGCCCGCAATCTCACCCAGCGCCAGCTGGATCTCGCCTGCGGCGATCCACACACCCGCCTGCCCGCGGGCCTGACCGCCAGACCGTGCGGACATCACCCGCGCGATCACTGAGGCGGGTCGATACCGGTGATCAGGCGCGCGCCGCGGTCAAAGGTGACGTAGTTCCACATCCAATTGGCGCCGACGACGAAGCGGTTGCGGAACCCGACCAGGAAGTAGAGGTGGGCGGTGGACCACAAAAGCCACGCCGCCAGGCCGTGCAGCCGCAGCCAGCCCAGATCGACCACGGCGCTCATGCGACCGATGGTGGCCAGATTGCCGAAGTTCCGATAGCGATACGACTTCGGCGCTGGCGCGCCAGCCAGAAAGGCGGCCACGGCGCGGCCCACATGCTCGCCCTGCTGCTTGGCCGCGGGGGCGACGCCCGGGGAGAGGCGGCCGGCGGCGTCGGTGACGGCGGCGGTGTCTCCGATCGCATAGACGCCGGTCAGGCCCGGCGCCGCCAGATCGGCGCCCACGATCAGGCGGCCAGCGCGATCCGCGGCCGCGCCCAGCCAGGCGGCGGCGGGCGAGGCCTGCACACCGGCGGCCCAGATCACGGTGGCGGCGGCGATGCGCTCCTCGCCCACCATGACCACGTGCTCCTCGATCGCGGTCACACGCGCGCCCAGCCTGACCTCGACATCCAGGCGTTCGAGGGCGCGGAGAGCCTCGAGGCTCAAGGCCATGGGAAAGCTCGCCAGCAGCCGGTCGCTCGCCTCGATCAGGATGATGCGCACGCAGCGGCGGGTGATCAGGCGGAAATCCATCTCCACCGCCTGGCGGGTCAGCTCGGCCACGGCCCCGGCCATCTCGACCCCGGTCGGGCCACCGCCGATGATTACGAAGGTAAGGAATTCGTCGCGCTCGGCCAGGTGTTCCTGGCGGATCGTCTCGGCTGTCTCCAGGGCCAGGAGGATCCGGCGCCGGACCGAGAGAGCGTCGTCTATGGTCTTGATGCCGGGCGCGTGGGCGGCCCAGTCGTCGCGGCCAAAATAGCTGTGCCGGGCGCCGGTGGCCAGGACGAGTGCGTCGTAGGGGGCTAAGGCCCCGCTGGCGAGCATCACACGGCGCTGGGCCGTGTCGACGCCGACGACCTCGTCGAGCAGGACCCGGGTGTGCGGCTGGCGCTTGACGATCGCCCGCACCGGCGCGGCGATGTCGGCCGGAGAAAGGGCGGCGGTGGCCACCTGATAGAGCAGGGGCTGGAACAGATGGTGGTTCTGCCGGTCGATCAGTGTGATGTCCACATCGGCCCGCGCCAGGACCCCGGCAGCCGACAATCCGCCGAAGCCCGCGCCGACGATGACCACCTGGGGCCGCCGGCCATCGCCGATCACGTCCGTCCCGGACCTCGCCATCGGCCGCGCTCCCGTCCGCGCGCCGCCATCGGCTCTCGCGCCAAGTGTTTCGCCGCCGAGGCCCCTGCGGTTACCCGGCGCGGCGCACATGACGCAGATCAGAAGCCGCTGGCGGTCATCGGGGCGGGGGCGCTCTTTTCCTTGCGGGCGAAGAGGTTGTTGAGCGCATTCACATAGGCGGTGGCGCTGGCAGTTAGGGTGTCGGTGTCGGCCGCCTGGCCGGTGGCGATCCGGCCATCCTCCTCCAGCCGGACCGAGACCTGGGCCTGGGCGTCGGTGCCTTCGGTGACGGCGTGAACCTGGAACAGGCGCAGAACCGCCTCGTGCGGGACGAGGGCGTGGATGGCGTTGAACACCGCGTCCACGGGGCCGTCGCCGGTGGCGGCGGCGGAGCGTTCGGCCCCGTCGATGACCAGGGTCAGATGCGCCTCCTGCGGCCCTTCGGTGCCGGCGATGACACGCAGGGTCTTGACCTGGATGCGCTCGGCGCCCCGGGCCAGGGCGTCGTCGACCAGGGCGACGATGTCGTCGTCGAACACGTGCTTCTTCTTGTCGGCCAGGTCCTTGAAGCGGCCGAACGCCTCGTTGAGCGCGTTCTGGCCCAGGTCGTAGCCCAGCGCCTTCAGCTTCTCGCGAAAGGCGTGCCGGCCCGAATGCTTGCCCATGACCAGGTTGGAGGCGCCCTGCCCCACATCCTCCGGCCGCATGATCTCATAGGTCTCGGCGCTCTTGAGCATGCCGTCCTGGTGGATGCCGGCCTCGTGCGCGAAGGCGTTCTTGCCGACGATGGCCTTGTTGAACTGCACCGGAAAGCCGGTGATCGCCGAAACGTACCGGCTGGCCCGGGTGATGTGCTCGGTGCGCAGGCGGGTGGCATAGGGCAGGCGGTCGCCGCGCACCTTCAGCGCCATGACCACTTCTTCCAAAGCGGCGTTGCCAGCCCGCTCGCCGATGCCGTTGACGGCCACCTCCACCTGGCGCGCGCCGGCCTGGACCGCGGCGAGGCTGTTGGCCACGGCCAGGCCCAGATCGTTGTGACAGTGGGCCGAGAACACCACGCCATCCGCGCCCGGGACGTTGTCCATGAGGTCACGGAACAGCTCGGCGTATTCGGACGGGTAGGTGTAGCCGACGGTGTCCGGCAGGTTGATGGTGCGGGCCCCGGCGCGGATGGCGGCCTCGACGCAGCGGCGCAGCACGTCGCGTTCGGTGCGGGTGGCGTCCTGGGCCGACCACTCGACATCGTCGCACAGGTTGCGCGCGTGGGTGACCGATCCGACCACGGCGTCGAGCACATCGGCGGCGCTCATGCGCAGGATGTGGTCGCGGTGCTGGGGGCTGGTGGAGATGAAGGTGTGGATACGTCCGCGCTTGGCCGGCCGGATGGCCTCGGCGCAGCGCTCGATATCGGCCACCCCGGCCCTGGCGAGGCCGCAGACTACGCTTTCGGTGACGATCTGGGCGACCTTGCGCACCGCCTCGAAATCCCCATTGGAGGCGATCGGGAAGCCGGCCTCGATCACGTCTACCCCCATGTCCTCGAGGATCTTGGCCAGCTCGAGCTTTTCCTCCAGGGCCATGGAGGCGCCGGGCGACTGTTCGCCGTCGCGCATGGTGGTGTCGAAGACGACGATATGGGCGGGGATCGCGGCGCCTTCAGCGTCGCTGGCGATGTCGGTCATGGGATCGGATCTCTTCGGACAGGTCTTTGGGGGTTCGGGCGGAGGTCTCGTCCCCTGTACGCCCGGGCCGCGAAGAGTTACGCGAGCCGCGTCGGCGCCCAGGGGCGTCTAAGCCGAAGCCGAAGCAGCAGGGCGGGCGCGGAGACCATGGCTGTTTCCTACGCCATACGCCTGGCGGGCGCAACATCCGTGCGTCTATCGGCCTCAGCGCGGCCCGGCCCGGGTAAATCATGCCGCACCAGCCTCACAGGTCTCCCCGAACGCAAAGGCGATGCCGGCGCGGGCGTGGAGTTCAGTTGTATCGAAAACGGGGACCGGCAGGTCGTCGGGGCCGACGAGGAGCGCGAATTCGGTGCAGCCGAGAATCACCGCGTCGGCCCCGTCGGCGGCGACGGCGCGCTCGGCGATTCCCACCAGGGTGGCGCGGGAGGTGGGCTCGACGCGGCCCTGGACCAGCTCGTCGAAGATGATGGCGTGCAGGCGTTCGCGATCGACCGGCGGTGGGATCAGGGCCTCGACGCCGCCGGCCGACAGGCGCTCGCGATAGAAGCTGTGCTCCATGGTGAAGCGAGTGGCGAGCAGCAGGGGGCGGCGCGCGCCGGCGCCGCGGATGGCCGCGGCCACGGCGTCGGCCACATGCAGGATGGGGATGGAGACGGCCGCCTCGATCGCCGGGGCCACGAGGTGCATGGTGTTGGCGCAGATCAGCAGGCCCTCGGCGCCCGCTGCCTCCAGTCGCCCGGCGGCGCTCGCGAGCAGGGCGCCGGCGCCGGCCCAGTCGCCGGCCGCCTGCAGCGCGGCGATCGGCGCGAAATCCGCTGACCAGATCAGGAGGCTGGCAGAGTGCTGGCCCCCCAGGCGCGCGCGGGTGAGGCGGTTCAGGTGCTGGTAGTAGAGGCTGGTGCTCTCCCAGCTCATCCCGCCCAGAAGCCCCAGGGTCTTCACGATCGTTCGAGCGTAACCACCGCGCCGGAGAGGCGCGCTTCCTCGGCCGCCAGGGCGAAGACGAGGCCGCGCATCGCGTCTTTCGGGTCGGTGAGTTCGGGTGGCCGGCGGCCGAGACAGGCGTCGAGGAAAGCCTGAAGAGCGCGCTGATCGCCGCCGCCGTGGCCGGTCGCGGGGAGGTTGTCGACGCTCCAGGCGACGGGCGGGGCGCCGTCGTTGAACACGGCCTCGAAGCGGCCGGCATGGAAGTCGCCGTCCAGGCGTCCGGCCTCGCCCATCAGGGTGATGACGCGCCTCGAACCGGGCGGGTTCTGCATCGCGAGGCTGAAGGATCCGCGCGCGCCGTCTGTGAGCTCGAAGGCCACGACCTGGTTGTCGACGATATCGTGGCCAGCGCCGAAGACGCAGATGTCGAGGCCGAAGGCGGCCGAGTCGGCGCGCTCGGCGGGGGTGCGAGCCTCGTAGGCGCCGTGATCCTCGTAGGGGCAGGTCTGGCGCTCGGGGCAGACCGAGCAGAACGGGGCGGGCGCGGGACGGGAGAACACCTCGGCGCCGCCGAAGCTGGCCACCCGGACCGGGCGCGCGCCCAACAGCCAGCAGGCGAGATCCAGATCGTGGCACCCCTTGTGCACCATGAGGCCGCCGGACCTGGCGCTGTCGCGATGCCACCGGCGCATGAAGCTGGCCCCGTGCTCGACGCCCAGGTGATCGGTCAAGTTGATGGTGTGGATGCGCCCCAGACGGCCTTCGAGCACGAGGCGCCTGACCGCCTGGTAGAACGGGGTTTCGCGCAGCACATATCCCAGTTGCAGGACCCGGCCGCCGGTCTGCCAGGCCTGCATGATCGCCTGGCCGTCGGCCAGGGTGGTGGCGACCGGCTTTTCCAGGAACAGGTGTTTGCCGGCCTCGAAGGCGGCCACGGCCAGCGGGCGATGCCAATGGTCGGGCGCGGTGACGAACACGGCCGAGACGTCGGGATCGGTAAGAGCCTGGGCGGCGTCGGCGGCCAGGCGCGGGCTTTCGCCGGACGCGGCGGATGCGGCGGCGGCGAGGCGGGCGGGGTCGGGATCAACCAGCCAGGCGAGTTCGACGCCCTCCAGGGCGGCGAGGCGGGCGGCGAAGGCCTGACCGCGCGCGCCGGCCCCGATGATCGCGCAGCGCACTGGGGCGGCTGGCGCGAGCCAGAGCGGCGGCGCGCCATCCTCCGTATACGGATCGGTCGCCTCGGCCGGTGCGGAGCGGAGCGTCAGGGCATAGGCGCGGCCATTGAGATTGGGGTCGCTGTTGTCGGATGAAGAGAAGCAGGCGACGTTCGGCCAGACGGCGTGACGACCGGCGCCCAGGGCGGCGATATCGGCCTCCATCGCCCCACCCGGACCCAGCCGCCGGCCGTCCTCACGCAACACCAGGACCTCCTGGCGTTCGCGCGGCAGGGCCGCCGCCGCCTCGGTCAGGCGGCCGATCCAACCGGCAGGGCCGCGCGGCGTGAACGGTGGGCAAAGAGGATAGGCGACGGAATCCTCGGCGTCGTCCATACGCGGCGCCTCCTCGCCGGGGACCTCCTCGTAGGCCAGCCAGCGATCGGCGAGCAAGGGCGCGCGGTCCAGCAGCCACGGGACGGGATGGACCGCCCAGTGGATCAGCCTGGCCTCGTCGAACAGCTCGAAGGCGGGATCGGCGCTCCAGGTCCAGGGCAGGGGCGCGATCCGGCCGGCGAGGGCGAGGTTCATGGCCAAGGCCTCCCCGGCGCCGAAGCGGGCCACGGTCGTCTCGGCCGCCTCGCGCACGCCGGCGGCGCGCAGGGCGACCAGGGAGAGGACGCGAACGCCGCCCTCGAAGAAAGGGGCGGCAAGGTCGGCGCCGGCGGCGGCGAAACGGCGCAGGTCGGCGGCGCGGGCGGCGTCCAGACCGGCGGCATGCGCCTCGACCGCCAAGCCTAGAGTGGTCCGCCAGGCGACCGGGCCGGGCCGGGCGGCGGCGGCGAAGTCTCCCATCGGCCAGGCCATCAGCGCCGCCAGATCCGCCTGCGCCACGACGGCGCCGGACAGCCACAGCACGCGGTCCGCGGTGGGCGCCCAGTGGGCCAGGGCGAAGGGATCGAGCGCCGGATCCGCCCCCTCCTCCGGCTCCACGATCTCGACCACGGCGCCGTTCGCGGCGCGGCGGAGACGAGCGAGGGCGGCGGCGTCGAGGCTCCGGACGACGAGGATGATGCTCGTCGGCCCCCGGGTATGGGCGAGAACCGAGCGCAGCGCCACGAGCGCCGGGCGCAGGCTCTCCGGCTCGACGGCGAGGGCGATATGGACGCCCGCCGGCCCCGGCGTCGGCGCCGGGGCGTGCGGCGGTGGCGGCCGCGAGAGCGCGGGGGCTTCATCGGCGAAACGCGCCCTGGACGCCTCGACGTCGGCGGCGGTCAGAGTACGCCAGTATGCGCGCACCTCGTCGACCTCGGCCCCCGAAGCGATCCGGCCCAGCACCGCGCCGATCAGGCCGGACAGGCGGGCGGCCATGGCGCGGAACTCGGGCTCAGGCAGACCGACGAGGCCCTCGTAGCGCGGATCGGCCGCGCCTGTGGGCCGAAACTCCACCGGCGTGCCCAGGGCGCGGCAGGGCAGGTAGACATGCAGGCGGCCGGTGATCACGGCCGCCGCCCCGCCGTAGGCGTCCACGCGCAGAGCGCTCTGGCGCAGCGCATCGGCGAGGCGCGCCGCGCGCAGGGTCTCGTCGGCGTGCGAGGCGAGGACGGCGCCGGGCGGGGGCTCGCCCGCGGCGTCGACCCACCAGCGGCCGGCGCGCGCGCCCGCCTGGGCGACCGGCCAGGTGGTGGTGACGCAACCGCTAAAAAAAGCCTCGACGCCCTGGTTCAGCAGCCAGCCGACGGTGGTCCAGTCGCGGCAGCCGATGGGAGCGGCGCCCTTTAGCCACTCTATCAACTCGGGCGTCAGCATCTCCGGCGTGGCCAGGTGAAACGAGACGACCAGCGGCTCCAGGCCGGGCGGCGCCGGAAACGGACCCCAGGCCAGGAAGGCGCGGTGGTAGTGCCAGCCGTAGACCAGGGCCCAGGCCTTTGCGCCTGCGAGCCGCTCGCCGGCCGGCCAGGGGGCGTCGCGATCGACGGCCTCGAGTCGCAGGGCGGCGGCGCCGACGGCGATCGTCTCCCCCTCGTCGACGCGGGCCTCCAAGGCGTGAAGGGTCTCGAGCAACGCCGGATCGGACGCGGTCCAGGCGACGCCGCTCAGGCGGGCGAGGTGGCGCAGCATGGCCAGGGTCTGGATGTAGTCGCCGAGGTTGGCGCTGCAGACCGCCGGATCGGGTGATGCGTAACCCAGCACGGCGATGACGGTCTCGTCCGGGCCGATCGGAAGGGGCGAGCGGGCGGCGGCCAGCCAGTCGGCGCCCCAGCGGGCGGGTTCGGCGTGGGCGCCGCCGGCGGCGGCCTCGGCCTCGAAGGCGGAGCGGGCGCCGTCCGGGTCGCGCAGACCCAGGGCGACGACGCCCGCGGCGTGGGCCGCGCCGTCGAGATCGTCCGGTGCGCCGGCCAACCAGCCGCGCGCGCGCAACGGATCGCCAAGCTCGCAGCAGAGGCGGGCGAGGTAGACGCGCAGGCCGGGGTCGGCATGGCCCAGTTTCACAGCGCGCTCCAGGCACGCCGCGGCGAAGGGGGTGTTGCGCTTGAGGTGAGCGGCGCGGGCGATGAGGGCCCAGCCCTCCGCGTCGGCCGGATCGTCGGCCAGGCGCCGCTCGCCCTGGCGTACCAGATCGCCACTGTCGCGGCCGTCGAGGCCGTAGTGACCGACCCAGAGCGGCGAGAACACGGGTCCGGCCATGCTCAGGCCTTGTCGCCCAGCTGCACGCCGCCCGGGCCGTAGATCGCCAGCCGCAGATCGCCGGCGCCGTCCAGGCGGGCGCGGGAGACCTCGTATTCATACAGGATTTCGCCGCCGCGCGGGCTGGCCCAGGCGCGGTAGGCGCGCCGCATGTCGATCCAGCGGGACCGCTCCGCGTCCGGGAAGCCATCGAGCTCCGAGCGGGTCCAGGTGAAGGTGGGCACGTAGCCGCCGGCGATCAGCGGGGCAGGATCGTAGAGGCTGATCGGTATCGGCGCGCCGCCGACCGCCTCGTCCCGGGCGAACACGCAGTCGACGATATCGAACTCGTCCAGGTCGGCCGCGTCGCGCACGCCGCGCACCGAGACGCCGGAGGGCGAGGTTCCATATTCCAGCTTCAGCCGGCCGTCCTCGTCGTAGAGGTTGACGAAGCCGCTGCGGCACACCGCGTCGCTGCGCACCGGGCGGAAGCCGCGATGGGCGGCCGTGCGCTGGAATCGGTAGGAGGCGTTGTAGAGCGCCAGGCAGCCGCCGGGAGTCAGGGCCTCGGCCAGCATGGCGGCGAGCGCCTCGAAGCGGGCGAAGGGCAAGGCCTCGGCGAACGGTCCCGGCGGCGGCGGGTGCACGCACAGGCAGGAGAAGGCGCAGATCAGGTCGAACGGGCCGCGCGCGGCAATGGCCTCGGGGCTGGCGGCGAAGAGCTCGGCCAAGGCCCCGACACTGCGCCGGGCGACGGCGAGCGAGGTCTCGTCGATGTCGCAGCCGTACACCCGCGCGGCGGGAAACATCAGCTTCAGCGAGGCCAGCTCATCGCCCAGCGAGCAGCCGAAGGAAAGCAGCTTCAGGCCTTCGCCGCCCTCGCCGGCCCCGCGCGCGGCGAGACAAGCGCGCGCTGTGGCCATCACGCCAGGATTGCGCAGCAGCAGGGTGTGCGGATGAGGCTGCACGCGCTCCACGCTCTGCTCCTCGATGCCGCGACGCGCCGCTTCTAGCCAAGCGGCGCCGCCGCCGATAGGGGCAGCGGCAAGATCACTTCAGCCACCGGCGCGCGAGCAGGCCAGCCCCCAGCCAGACCAGCACGGCCGCGGCCAGGCCCAGCCATGCCGACCAGCCGCCGACGGCGAGCGAGCGGCCGGCCAGGGCCACCAGGGCGATCTTCGGCACGATGCCGATCGCGGTGCCGGCGGTGAAGGCGGCGACGCGCATGGACGTGACGCCGGCGGCCATGTTGACCAGGGCGAACGGCGCGAACGGCACGAGGCGCACGGCCAGGCTGGCGACGAAGCCGTTGCGCCCGACCAGATCCATGAACCGCCGGGCCCCGCCATTGGCCACGCCTGCGATCGCCTGCGCGCCGGCCGCGCGACCAATCGCGAAGCCCACCAGGGCCGAAACCAGGGTGCCGACCCAGCTGTAGGCCATGCCCCAGGCCGGTCCGAACGCCGCGACGGCCGCCGCGATCAGGGCGAACTGCGGCACGCCGACAAAGGCCAGGACCGCGAACACTCCCACCACCACCGGCAGCGCCCAGGGTCCCTGCGCCGCCGCCAGCCACCGCCGCGCCTGCTCCGGCCCATCGAGGCCCGCAACGTGAGCGCCGAACAGGACGACGAGGCCCAGGCCGCCGAACAGGGCGAAAGCCGCCAGGGCGCGGGGCCATTTTTCCCGTGCACGCTGGACCGGAGGACTCACGCCGCGACCTTCGAGGGCGCGCCCAGCCACCCGACGTAGCGGACGATGAGGCCGGTCAGGGGATGGCCGTGGCGCAGGATGAACTGGACGAAGTTGGAGCAGAGCACGCAGTGGCCATCGAAGATGATCAGAGGACGATCGTCGGGAAACGGCGGCACGGCCGGATCGTCTCGATAGCTGAACGCTTCGCGCACGACGTCCATAGGCCCCGCCCGCGCCGTGCCGTCAACGACGGGCGCGGGTCCGGCTTCTAGCCGCGCCTGCGTCGGGCCGCCGCACTCCGGCGCCAAATGCCGTCCGTTAGTCCGCAGCCGGAAAGTTTCGCGAATCGCCTCGTGCTCGGGAACCTTCCCGCTCGGCCCGATGTTGCCTCTATCAGGACATTAAAAAATCGATGTCCCGGAGGTGCGCCCTTTATTCACGTCGCTTCCGCTTGTCGCCGAAGGACCCATCGGGCCCGAGGCCACCAGGAGGGACGTCATGGCGAAGATGGACTGGACGTCCTCCGCAGGCGTCTCGCTCGGCGCCGTGGGACTGGCGGCGATCCTGTTCGTCGGCGGTCAGGAGCGGAGCCAGGCGCAGGGCGACTCGGGCCAGGCCGAAAGGGTCGCCCCGCCTCACCCGGGCATCGCCGGTCATCCGATGTCGGGTCGTGACGTTTTCCGCTTCGAGACCTTCGGCAACGAAGGGTTCTGGACCGACGCGATGCGCCTGCCGCAAGGGATCAAGGCGGCCAAGGTTACGCCCATCGACGCCCTGAAGCTCGGGCTGCTGGTCGATATCGACGCGGTCCCGGCGGAGATGCGCGGGCCGCTGGCGGCCGAGCTGAAGACCGATCTCTCGCCCCAGAACGCGCCGTTGCTCAACGATCCGGCCACAACGGCCAAGCTGATCGCCGCCAACGCCATTCCGGGCTTCGTACCAAAGGGCGACAAGGTCGGCGCCTCGTGCGCGCTCTGCCATACGGCGACCGACGCCTCGGTGTTCAGCCTGCCGGGCGGCGGGACGATCGGCCATCGGCAGGACGGGCGATCCAATCTCAATCTGCAATTCGGTAAGATTTTGGCGATCGCCGACAATCCGCTGGCGTTCTATCCCTTTCTACAGACCACTCTGGGCGGCAAGACGATCGGCCGCGCGCCGCACGGCCTGACGCCCCGGTCGAGCGAGGCGGACGCCCGGGCCTATTTGTCGAACCCCCAGTATTATCCAGTCGGCATGTTCGACGACACGCCGGACGGCAACGGCAACCCGGTGGTCACATCGCCGCTGTTCCGACAGGATCTGGCCGCGCCGTTCGGTAGCGCCGGCGAGCAGCCCGGCGTCGAGGGGTTCTCGAACGGCGTCTATACGGTTGCCTTCGATCCGACGTCCCTGGCCACCCCCAGCGGACGGAAATTCCTCACAGCGGTCGGCGGCAAGGCGGGGACCCAGCTTTCGGACGACTATGGCACGGTGCTGCGCGCCACCCACGTGACAGGCTATCCGTTCGGCCAAGCGACCGCCGGCTATAAGGTCGGCGACCCGGCCAGCCTCGTGGGGCGCAGGGTCGATGAGCAGAAGCTGGCGGACCTGCGCGCCTATCTCGAATCTCTGCCCGCGCCCCGTGGCGCGAACGTCAGCCCAGCGATGGCGACGCGCGGTCGGCGCGTGTTCGCCGCTAACTGCTCGTCGTGCCACAACCCCGACCAGGGCAAGCCGGTGCAATCAAACCTGGTGGCCATGAACACCATCTGGCCGGGATACCGACCCACCGTGCTGGCGACGCGCGATCCGCCCCTGGATCCGATCCAGAACGCCCCCGGGACTTTCGACGACAAGATGATCGTCGTCGACGCCAGCCCCGGCGGCGGACATCGTGGCAACGCCGTGCCGATGCTCCTCGATCTGGCCGCCAAGCCGAAATTCCTGCACGACGGATCGGTGAGCGGCTTGGGGACTCTGCTCGACCCCAGCCGCGGACCCTCGGCCCCGCACCCGTTCTATGTCGGCGACGCCAAACAGCGCGCCGATGTGGTTCAATATCTTCGCGGCCTCGACACGCAGCGCGCCGAACGCTGACGCACGTCCTCCGCCGCGTTGCGCGGGTCGCGGCGACGGATTAAACGGCGGGGGTTTTCCTCCCCCCTCTCCGAGTCTCTCGCCATGTTCGCTCAATCGGCCACGCTGCGCCGCGTCAAGCCCTCGGCCACGGGCGCGGCGAGCGCCAAGGCGCGGGCGCTGAAGGCGGCGGGCCGCGACATCATCGCTCTGGACGCCGGCGAGCCGGACTTAGACACCCCCGATACGATCAAGGAAGCCGCGATCCGGGCGATCCGCGACGGCAAGACCAAATATACCGACGTCGACGGCATCCCCGAGCTGAAGGCGGCCGTCTGCGCCAAGTTCGCGCGCGAGAACGGGCTCTCGTACACGCCGGCCCAGATCAATGTCTCGCCCGGCGGAAAGCCGGTGATCTTCAACGCCATGACGGCGAGCCTGAACCCCGGCGACGAGGTGATCATCCCGGCCCCCTATTGGGTGAGCTACCCCGACATGGTGCTGCTGGCCGGCGGCGAGCCGGTGTTCGTCGCCACCCGCGCGGCCGACGCCTTCAAGATGCGACCGGCGGCGCTGGAAGCGGCGATCACGCCTAGAACGAAGTGGCTGATCCTCAACTCGCCGTCCAACCCCTCGGGCGCGGCCTATACCGAAGCCGAGCTGCGCAGCCTGGCCGACGTGCTGCTGCGCCACCCGGGCGTGTGGATCCTGACCGACGACATGTATGAGCACCTGGTGTTCGGCGATTTCGTCTTTCGCACCATCGCTCAGGTCGAGCCGGCCCTGTTCGACCGCACCCTGACCATGAACGGGGTCTCCAAGGCCTACGCCATGACCGGCTGGCGGATCGGCTACGCCGGCGGGCCCGAGCCGCTGATTGCCGCCATGCGCAAGGTGATGAGCCAGACCACTTCCAACCCGGCCTCGATCTCGCAGTGGGCGGCGGTCGAGGCCCTGACCGGGCCGCAGGACTTCATCGCACCCAACGCCCGCCTGTTCGAGGGCCGGCGCGACCTGGTGGTCTCGATGCTGAATCAGGCCAGCGGCCTGCACTGCCCGACACCGGAGGGGGCGTTCTATGTGTTCCCCTCCTGCGCCGGCGTGATCGGCAAGGCGGCCCCCAGCGGGAGAGTGATGTCAAGCGACGAGGATTTCGCGAACGAGCTTCTGGAGGCGGAGGGCGTGTCGGTGGTGTTCGGCGGGGCGTTCGGCCTCTCGCCGTTCTTCCGCATCAGCTACGCGACCTCGACGGAACTGCTGGAAGACGCCTGCGGGCGCATCCAGCGCTTCTGCGCCTCGGCCCGGTGACGCCGGCGCCGGAGACTGGCCAAGGAAACGCTCGGGCGCCAAGGCTGACCAAGCGCTCGATCTCGCTCGCCGGCCATGCCACGTCTCTCGCTCTGGAGCCGGAGTTCTGGGCGGCGCTCGAGGCGCTGGCGGAGCTGAGGGGACAAAGCCTCTCGGCTCTGATCCGGGCGATCGACGCCGGTCGCGTAGGGCGCCCGCTCGCATCCGCCTGCCGGCTGGCGGCGCTGGCCTTCGCACAGGGTGGGGTCTGATTCTGCCTACGGCCCGTCCCTTAGCCAGCGGGCGGTCATCGGCTTGGGGGCCCAGGCTTCGCTGAGCTTGGCGGCGTTGCGCAGGGCCGCGACCGAGGCGGTGGTGCAGGCCGGCTCGCCGGGTTTCAAAACCAATCCCGGCAGCGGGGCCGTGGTGATCGGATCGGCGTCGGCGCCCTTGGGCGGCGGGCCGCACTGCACGGGCCAGAAGGCGAAGGCGGTGATGCGGCCCTGAGCGTCGCTCTGGGTCGCCCGGGCGCCGGCATAGGCGAAGGGGTTGGATTCCACCGTCACGTCGCCGCCCACCACCACCTGCACCTGGGCGATGCGCGGCGCGCCCGCGGCCAGGATCACCGGCTGCAGGGTCCACACCGGCTTGCCGGTCTTGCGCTCGTAGTAGCCGGCCTTGCCGTCCTTCAGCACCACGCCGCCGCCGCATTCGGGCCAGTCGGCCAGCGGTTTGGCCTCGTCGACCTGGCAGTCGGTATCGCCGGCGAAACGCCACAGGCCGGGCTTGGCGCTCGGCGCCCCGGCCTCGTCGGCGCGGGTGAGCAAGGGAGTCTTGGTGACCACGGCGTTGCAGCCGGCCAGGGCCACGGCCCCCAGCACCGCGGCGAGCGTGCGAAACGACGGCATTGGTCCTCCCGAGCAGGATGGTGGCAGGCGCAATCGCCGCGGAGCAGGTGCGCTCTCCATAGACAAAAAAAGTCGGTCGCGATCGAGACGCCAGGCGGCGCCATCGCCATTGAGGCTACTATATGAGCCTATCGCGTTCGTCGCCAAATCCAGGATATCGCCGCCCATGCCAATGCCCGCCGCCGAACTCGAGGCCGATCTGCGCGGCGCGTTTCCCGATGCGACCATCGTGGTCGAGGATCTGGCCGGCGACGGCGATCACTATCGCGCCCGCATCGTCTCGGCCGCCTTCGCGGGGCTCAGCCGCGTGCGCCAGCATCAGCTGGTCTATGCCGCGCTCAAGGGCAAGATGGGCGGCGCCCTACACGCCCTGGCCCTGGAGACCGCGCCGGCGCCTTGACCCCGGCCCCCAGCAACCCTAGCTCTTGACCTCCGCACCGGCCCCGACGAGACCCCCGCCATGACCGACACCGCCGAAGCCCCCACCGTCTCCGAGTTCATCCAGAAGACGATCGACGAGCATGCCGCGGTGGTGTTCATGAAGGGTACGCCCGACCAGCCGGGCTGTGGATTCTCGGCCATCGTGGTCCAGATCATGGATCATCTGGGCGTTGATTTCGTCGGCGTCAACGTGTTGCAGAACGAGGAGCTGCGCCAGGGGATCAAGGCCTTTTCCGACTGGCCGACCATCCCTCAGCTCTATGTCAAGGGCGAGTTTGTCGGCGGCTCGGACATCGTGCGCGAGATGTTTCAGTCGGGCGAGCTGAAGACCCTGCTCGCCGAGCAGGGCCTCGCGACCGCCTAGAGGCTTCTTAGGAAGCGTAGAACTCGACCACCAAGTTGGGCTCCATCTTCACCGGATAGGGCACCTCGGCCAGCTCCGGCGTGCGGATGTATTTGGCCGTCATCGCCTTGGGATCGACCTCGATATAGTCGGGGATATCGCGCTCGGCCAATTGCAGCGCCTCGAGCACAAGGGCCATGTTGCGCGACCGCTCGCGCACCTGCACCAGATCGCCGGCCTTGACGCGGTAGGAGGCGATATTGACCCGGCTGCCATTCACCAGAACGTGGCCGTGGTTGACGAACTGCCGGGCGGCGAAGACCGTGGGGGTGAACTTGGAGCGATAGACGATCGCGTCCAGGCGTGACTCCAGCAAGGCGATGAGGTTCTCGGAGGTGTTGCCTTTGCGCCGGGCCGCCTCGTCATAGGTGCGCGAGAACTGCTTTTCAGTCAGGTTGCCGTAGTAGCCCTTGAGCTTTTGCTTGGCGCGCAGTTGCAGGCCGAAGTCGGAGACCTTGTTCTTGCGCCGCTGGCCGTGCTGGCCGGGGCCGTAGGAGCGCTGATTGACCGGAGACTTGGGGCGACCCCAGATGTTCTCGCCCATTCGCCGGTCGATCTTGTACTTCGCCGAATGGCGCTTGGACATGCGGTATCGTCTTTCACTTCAGACGCGGTCCGGCTCCTCCCCAGATGGAGGCGCGATCTCAACGGCGGCGCACGCATCACCCGTCATGGTGTTTCGCGCCGGCGAGCAAGCCCGGCGGCGGGAAGGCGCGGCTTATGGTGGAGAGGCCGGGCGAAGTCAAGCCGGCGCCACCGGCCGGGGCCAGCGCCGCCATAGCCTGGGCCAGGGCGTGGGCGGTGACGACGACGCCGCCGCGCCCGTCGTCCGCGGTGGTGACGACCGCGCCCGCATAGGCGCCGCTGAGGCGGATATGGGCGACGTGGACGTCGTCGCTTAGCGCCTCGCAAGGGTCAGGACGGCGGCGTCGTTCAGCGCAAGGAACAGCAGCCCTCCGGCTAGCCGATCGTCACCATGTAGCGTCCAGCGCGATCCGGTGATACCTGCGCATCGCCGCTCTCCCCCGCTAACCCTGCGTCATAGCTTTTTTGCCGCCAGCTTGGCCAGCACGCGGCCGCGGCCGCGGCTGAGGGCGGTGACCACGCCGCGCAGCGTGCGCACCTCCTGATCGGTCGGCCGGGCGCGGCCGAACACGACGCGCAGATTGCGTACCATCGAGGGCCGCTTTTCCCGCGGATGGAAGAAGCCGGCGGCGTCTAGTTCGGCCTCGAGATGCTCGAACAGGCCCAGCATGGCGCCCTGCTCGGCCGGCGCGTCGGGCCCGGCAAAGGCGGCCGGGGGATCGGGGGCCTCGCCCAGGCGCCATTCGTAGGCGTTGATAGCCACCGCCTGGGCGAGGTTGAGCGAATGGAAGCGCGGGTCGACCGGCACGGTCACGATGCCATGGCAGAGGGCCACGTCGCCGCTCTCCAACCCGGCCCGCTCGGCCCCGAACAGCCAGCCGCACGCCGAGCCGCGCGACGACGCCTCGCGAAGTGCGCCCGCCGCCTGGCGCGGCGTCATCACCGGCAGCATCGCCTCCCTGGGCCTGGCGGTGGTGGCCAGAACGAGGCGCAGATCCGCGATGGCGTCCTCCAGGCGCTCGAATACTTTCGCCCCGTCCAGCGGCCAGTCGGCGCCCGACGCGCTGGCCCAGGCGCGCGGTTGCGGCCAGCCGTCGCGCGGCGCGACCAGCCGCAGGTCGGACAGACCGAAGTTGGCCATCACCCGGGCGGCGGCGCCGATGTTCTCGGCCAGCTGCGGGCGGCTCAGGATCACGCAGGGCGCCGGCGCGTTCATGCCGCGCCCATAGCCCATTTCCGGGGCGCGCGGATATGATGCGAGGGTTCGCTCCCAAGGAGAGTCGCGATCTTGCCCATGCCACCCAGCCGCCGCCTGTTCTGCGCCACCCTGTCCGCCGCGATGGCGGGCTGTGGCCGCCAGAGTCTGGTCAGCAACGCCGGCAAGGCGTTCGACCACGCGCGGCTGGACGCGGGCTATCCCGTTCTGGCGGCCCGGGCGCGGCCCGGCGTGCTGGGCGTCGGCGTGGCCCTGATCGGCGCGATCGGCAGCTGGACCTCCGACGCCGGCGCGCGCTTCCCGATGCAGAGCGTGTTCAAGCTGCCCCTGGCGGCCGCGGCCCTGGCCGAAGTGGACACCGGCCGGCTGAAGCTGGCCGAACCGATTACCCTGACCGACGTCGACTTGTCGCCGGCCGGCAGTCCGATCGACCTGGCGTGGCCGACTCCGCCGGCCGGCCACCGCATGACCCTGCCGGCCATCGACCTGATCGCCCTGGCCCTGCAGCGCAGCGACAATACCGCCGCCGACGCCATCATGAAGCGCATCGGCGGCCCCGGCGCGGTGACGGCCTGGCTGCGCGGAAAGTCGATCGAGGACATGCGCATCGACCGCTATGAACGCGAGCTGCAGCAGGAGGTGGCCGGCATGCCGCCGTTCGAGCCGGCGTGGAAGGACGAGCCCGCCTGGCTCGCGGCCCGGGCCCAGGTGCCGGCCCAGGCGCGAGAGGCCGCGACGGCCGCCTATCTGGCCGATCCGCGCGACACGACCACCCTCCCCGCCGTGCTCGACCTGCTGACCCAGCTGGCCCTCGGCGAACTGCTGGCGCCGGCCTCGACCCGCCTGCTGCTGCGCCTGATGACCGCCACCCACACCGGCCCCGGAAGGTTGGCGGCTGGACTCCCGCCCGGCGCGTCCCTGGCCCACAAGACCGGCTCGGCGCGCACCGATCTGGGCCTCACCCCGGCCACAAACGACGTCGGCATCGTCACCCTCGCCGGCGGGCGGCGCTATGCCTTAGCCTGCTTCCTGGCCGGATCGACCGCGACCGAGACGCAGCGCGACCGCCTGATCGCCGACGCGGCGCGCCTGATGGCGTCATCGGTCGCTTAGCGAGGCCGCCGGGCGCCCGGCGCGCTTTGGAAAGCGCGGCGAAGCCTCTATAGCCGGCCATCCATCGCCAGCCGGAGCCGCCGCCGCCCATGGCCAAGATCAAGGTCGCCCGTCCGGTCGTCGATCTCGACGGCGACGAAATGACCCGCATCATCTGGAGCCTGATCAAGGAGCGGCTGATCCTGCCGTTCCTCGATCTGCCGATCGACTATTACGACCTGGGCATGGAGCACCGCGACGCCACCGACGACAAGGTGACCGTCGAGGCGGCCGAGGCGATCAAGCGCCATGGGGTCGGCATCAAGTGCGCGACCATCACGCCGGACGAGGCGCGGGTGAAGGAATTCCACCTGAAGAAGATGTGGAAGTCGCCCAACGGCACGATCCGCAACATCCTGGGCGGGGTGGTGTTCCGAGAGCCCATCCTGTGTCGAAATGTGCCGCGCCTAATCCCCTCCTGGACCCAACCGATCATCATCGGCCGCCACGCCTTCGGCGATCAGTACCGGGCCACCGATTTCGTGGTGCCCGGCAAGGGCAAGCTGACCATCCGCTTCGAAGGCGATGACGGAGCCGTGATCGAGCACGAGGTGTTCGACTATCCGGGCGGCGGGGTGGCGATGGCCATGTACAACCTCGACGAGTCGATCGAGGAGTTCGCCCGCGCCAGCCTCACCTACGGGCTCGCGCGGCACTATCCGGTCTATCTGTCGACCAAGAACACCATCCTGAAAGCCTATGACGGGCGCTTCAAGGATATCTTCCAGCGTATCTACGACGCCGAATTCGCCGACCTCTACAAGGCCGCCGCCATCACCTACGAACACCGCCTGATCGACGACATGGTGGCCTCGGCGCTGAAATGGTCGGGCGGCTTCGTCTGGGCGTGCAAGAACTACGACGGCGACGTGCAATCGGACCAGGTGGCCCAGGGCTTCGGCTCGCTGGGCCTGATGACCTCGGTGCTGATGACGCCCGACGGCAAGATCGTCGAGGCGGAGGCGGCGCACGGCACGGTCACCCGGCATTTCCGTCAGCACCAGCGGGGCGAGAGCACCTCGACCAACTCGATCGCCTCGATCTTCGCCTGGACGCGCGGCCTCAAACATCGCGCCAAGCTCGACGAAAACGCCGCCCTCGACCGCTTCGCCGAGACCCTGGAAAAGGTGTGCGTCGATACCGTGGAGGCCGGCTTCATGACGAAGGATCTCGCTTTGCTGGTCGGCGACCACCAGGGCTGGCTGACCACCGAGGGCTTCATCGACAAGGTGGCCGAAAACCTCGACCGCGCCCTGGCCGCGTGACGGCGGCGCGAAACGCTAGAGGCCCTTTCATGTTTTCCCTCGAGATCGAGACCCTGGCGCGGCTGGTCATCGACGACGCGCGCGAACGGCGGCTGCGCATCGTCACGGCCGAAAGCTGCACGGGCGGACTGGTGGCGGGGGCGATCTGCGCCATCGCCGGGGCTTCGGACGTGTTCGAGCGCGGGTTCGTCGCCTACACCAATCGCGCCAAGCAGGAGCAGCTGGGCGTCTCGGGCGACCTGATCGCCGATCTCGGGGCCGTCTCGGAGCCGATCGCGCGGATGATGGCCGAGGGGGCGCTGGAGAATTCCCATGCGCATCTGGCGGTGTCGATCACCGGCGTCGCGGGTCCCGACGGCGGCACGCCGATGAAGCCGGTCGGAACGGTCCACTTCGCCACCGCCCGCGCCAACGAGTCGGTGCACCATCGGCTGGAGATGTTCGATCTGGACAGCCGCTGGGAGATCCAGATGGCCTCGGTGCAGGTGGCGCTGGAGATGCTCCGCGACCGCCTGAGATAGCGCCCGTGATCCGCCGGCTGGTCATCACCGCCGACGACTTCGGGGCCGACGTGGCGGTCAACGAGGCGGTGGAGCGGGCGCACCGGAAAGGCGTGCTGACCGCCGCCAGCCTCATGGTCGGCGCGCCGGCCGCTGCCGACGCGGTCGCAAGGGCCCGGGCCCTGCCCCGTCTGGGCGTCGGCCTGCACCTGACCCTCGTGGAAGGCCGCCCGACCCTGCCCGCGGCGCAGACGCCGGCCCTCGTCGGCCCGGACGGCAGGTTCAGCGACGGGATGGCCCTCGCCGGCGCGCGCATGTTTTTCGATCCCGCCGCGCGCCGTCAGCTGGCTTGCGAGATCGCGGCCCAGTTCGCGGCCTTCGCCGCGACCGGCCTCCCCCTCGATCACGTCAATGCGCACAAGCACTTCCATCTGCATCCGACCATTGCCGGCCTGATCCTGCGCATCGGCCGGCGTCATGGCCTGCAAGCGGTGCGCGTACCCGTCGAGCCGGGCGGACCGGCCGCCCTGATGCTCATGGCGCGCCTGGCGCGGCGCCGGTTCCGAAGCGCGGGCATTGCGGTCCCGGACCAAGTGTACGGTCTGCGCTGGAGCGGAGCGATGACCATCGACCGGCTTGGCGGGATCATCCAGGCCCTGCCGCCTGGCCTCAGCGAGATCTATCTGCACCCCGCCGTGGGTGGCGGTTTTCCAGGCGCCGCCGCCGGCTACCGCTATGCCGATGAGCTGGCGGCCCTGCTCGATCCTGGAGTTGCGAATCTGGCGCGGCGGCCCGATCTCGTCCTGGGCAGTTTCCGATCCATCGCCGCGGGCGACGCGGCCGGGCGCGAGGGGCGTGCATGACCGACTGGACCGCCAACCACTGGATGCGCGACCTGCCGGCCGCGGCGCCGGCCGCCGGCCCGATCGCCCTGGGCAGCGACGCGCACAAGGAGCTGTTCTGCCGCACGCTGCTCGAAACCTTCAATCCTTACAAGCCGGCGGTGATCGACTGGCCGCATCTGAGCGACGACGCGCGCGAGCGCTTGGTCGGCCTGCCAATCTGGGACATCGCGGTGCAGACCGAGGGCAAGGCGAGCCTGCGGGTCAAGTCCTACGCCGCCGCCGTGGCCTCGAACGCTTGGCTGCGCCAGGCCGTGGAGCTGAACGCGTTCGAAGAGGGCCGCCACCGCCACGTGCTGGCCAATCTGGTGCAGGCCTACGGCATCGCCCTGGCCCCGGAACCGGCCTACGTCGCCCCGCGTGACCCCGAGTGGGCGTTCATGGTCACCGGCTACAGCGAGTGCATCGACAGCTTCTTCGCCTTCGGCCTGTTCGAACTGGCCAAGCGCTCCGGCTATTTCCCGCCCGAACTGGTCGAGACGTTCGAGCCGGTGATGCAGGAAGAGGGTCGTCACATCCTGTTCTTCGTCAACTGGGTGGCATGGCGACGCCGGAACCTGCCGCTCTGGCGCCGGCCCTGGTTCGCCTTGAGGATCGCCGCGGTGTGGGCCTTTTTGGCGTGGGAGCGTGTCGGCATCGCGCGTGGGCTGGAGGGCGCTGCCGCCCCCGACAACAATTTCACGGTGACCGGGGCCAAGCAGGTGGGGATGGACATCGGCGTCAGCGAACTGATGGATATCTGCCTGGCGGAAAACGATCGGCGCCTGGGCCCATACGATCGGCGCCTCTTGCGACCCCGGTTCGTGCCGGCCATGGTTCGGCTCGCGCGCCGCTGGATGGGCGCAGGGAAACGCTGAGCCGACCTACCGATGCGATTGGGCGTCATTCTCGCCGCGGTCCTGGGGATCGCGGTCGCCACGGCGGTCGTGGGCTACTTCGGGTTTGGGGCGGTGTTCGCAGCCTTGGCGGCGATCGGCTGGCGCGGGCTTCTGTTCCTGATCGTCTATTCGGCTCTGCCGTTCGGCTTGCTGGGCGCCGCCTGGTTCTGGCTCGTGCCCCGCGCGCCGGCGCGCCTGCTGGGCGTTTTCGTCGGCGCGCGTGCGGCCCGGGACGCGGGCTCCGAACTTCTCCCCTTCTCGCACATCGGCGGCTTCGTCATCGGCGCGCGGGTGGCGATCCTGAGCGGCGTGAGCGCCACGGCGGCCTTCGCGACCACGGTCGTCGACGTGACAACCGAACTGATCGCCCAGCTGGGCTTCACCGGCGTCGGCATCGGCCTGCTGGCGTTACGACTCGGCGCCGGGCATTCCGGCGATGGCCTGGTCGAAGCGGGGCTGATCGGCCTGGGCCTAACGGCCGCCGGAGCGGTGGCGTTCATAATCGCACAGCGGCGCGGCATGGGGCTGGTCGAGGCGCTGGCGCGCCGTTTTCTGCCAGGCGCCCTGGCAGGGGCGGGCGACCTCCGCACCGCGCTCGGCGAGATCTATCGCCGGCCGGGTCGCCTGGCCCTGGCGGTGGCGATCCACTTCACGGCGTGGATCGCCAGCGCGTGCGGCGCGTGGCTGGCGCTGCGCCTCGCGCGCGTGCCGATCCCCCTGTCGGCGGTGATCGCCATCGAAAGCCTCGTCGGAGCGGTTCGCAGCGCCGCCTTCGTCGCCCCGATGGGAATCGGCGTGCAGGAGGCCACATACGCCCTGATAGGCCCTCTGTTCGGCCTGGGTCCGGAGATGTCGCTGGCCCTTTCCCTGCTCAAGCGTGCGCGCGACGTGGCCATCGGCGTTCCCGCGCTGGCAGCCTGGCAAACTCTCGAGGGCCGGCGTCTCTGGGTCAGGACGAAGGCGTGACGGGCGCGGGCTGCGATGCTGGCGCCGGCGGCGAGCTGGGCGCGTCGGTTGGGGGCGACGGCAGGGGGGCTGGCGTCGCGGCCGGATCCTCGAGGTCCGGCAGGGCGGTCGAAATGGGTTTGTCTTCGTCGATCTCGCCCTGTCGATCCTGCAGATAGGCAGCGCGGAGGGTGGCGTAGGGATCGGCGGCATCGGCGTTGAGGGCGCGAAGCTGATCTTCGGACCGTGCGCGCAGATCGACGCCGCCAGCGACGGCGACGCCGACGCTGACCTGGGTTCGGTAGTCGTAGTTGACGAAATTGACCGGATTAATGAACCCGTCGACCACCTCCCCGGTCAGATCGCGGAAGGTCGAGGGCCCGATCAGCGGCACGTAGAGATAGGGTCCGGACTGCACGCCGTAGCGGCCGAGCGTATTGCCGAAGCCGTTGGGGTGAAAGGGCAGGCCGCCTGCGACCGCTACGTCCAACAGCCCGCCGATCCCGAAGGTGGAGTTTAGGGCGAAGCGAGCCGTGTCGTCGGCCAGGCGCTTTGGACGCGCCTGCAACATGTCGTTGAGGATGACGACCGGGGCGCCGAGGTTGGTGACCACATTGTGGATGCCATGGCCGATCGGCCCTGGGGTGAGAGCGCGATAGACCAGGGCGATCGGCCGCAGAATGTACCGATCCAGGACCGCCTCGATGGCGAAGCCGACGCGATTGAAGGATTCCAGCGGATCCTCCGGCGCCGCCTGGGCGTGCGTCGCGACGCCGGCGGCGGCCGCGGCCAAGGCCGCGGCGAAGAGGAATGGACGCACTGAGGGCTCCTTGCTTGCGCCCAAATAGTCTGGCGTTAGGGCGAGGTTCAATCAAAACCGCCCGCAGAACAGGCCCAGAATGCAATCCATCGCCCGCTGGGTGGCTTTTTGCCGTGACCACGCCGCGTTGGTGGCCGGCACGGTGCTGCTGCTCGCCGCCGGCGCCCTCTGGTTCGTGGTCACCCATTTCGCGATGACCACCGACACCGACTCGCTGCTCTCCAGGCACTTGCCGTGGCGAGAGCGCGGCGCGGCCTTCAGCCGCCTGTTCCAGCCGGAGGGCGACCAGATCGTCGTCGTCGTCGATGGCAAGACGCCCGAGCTGGCCGAAGCCGCCGCCGGGGCGATCGCCGCCCGCCTGGCCGGCAGGCCCGACCTGTTCCACGACATCGAGCGGCCCGACGCCGGCTTCTTCGCCCGCGAGGGGCTACTCTATGAGACGACGCCGAAGGTGCGCGCCGACTTGGCCCAGCTGGTAGCCGCCCAGCCGTTCCTCGGCCCCCTTGCCGCCGACCCCAGCCTGCGCGGATTGATGTCGACGATGTCGACGGCCTTGCAGGGAGTGACCAGCGGCCAGGCGCGGCTCGGCGATCTTAGACGGCCGATCGGCGCCCTGGGCGCGACGCTCAGGGACATCCAGGCCGGCCGGCCGGCGAGCTTCTCGTGGCGAGCGCTGATCTCCGGCGAGCCGCCGGCGCCGCGCGAGCTTCGCAGGCTGGTTCTGGCGAGCCCGGTGCTGGATTTCGCCCGGCTCCAGCCCGGGGCCGGACCCAGCGACTTCATCCGCCAGGCCGCGCGCGGCTTGGGCTTCGGGCCGGCCCTTGGCGTGACCGTTCGCCTGACCGGCCCGGCCCAATTGCAGGACGAGGAGTTCGGCACCCTCGCGCAGGGCGCTGGCCTGATCGCCTCCCTCGCGCTCGGGGCCATAGTGCTGATGCTGTGGCTGGCGGTGCGCTCTCCCCGTCTGATCGGCGCCATTCTCTTTACCACCCTGATGGGTCTGATCGGCGCCACCGCCGGGGGCCTGGAAATCTTCGGCCGGTTCAATGTGATCTCGGTGGCTTTCATCCCGCTGTTCGTGGGGCTGGGCATCGACTTCGGCATCCAATTCACTGTGCGTTTCCGCGCCGAGCAGTCGGGCGGCCTGTCGACCGGCGAGGCCCTGACCGCGGCCGCCGCTGGAATGGGTCGCTCCCTGGCCCTGGCGGCCACGGCGATCGCGGCCGGTTTCCTGGCGTTCGCGCCGACGGCCTATGTCGGCGTATCACAGCTGGGGGTGATCGCGGGGGCGGGCATGTTTCTGGCCCTGGCGCTCAACCTCACGCTCCTGCCGGCGCTGATAACCCTGATCGCCCCGAAGGCGCCGGCGCGGGCGGCCGACGATGCGCCGCTCGAGCGGCTTGACGGCTTCATTCTGGGCCATCGCCGGGCGGTGCTGGGCGTGGCCCTCCTGGCCGCCGCCGGTTCGGCCGCCCTGCTGCCTTGGCTGCGGTTCGACTTCAATCCGCTGCACCTGCGCAGCCCCAAGGTCGAATCGGTCAGCACCCTCCTGGACCTGATGCGCGATCCGGACCAGTCGCCGAACACCCTCGAGATGACAGCGCCTTCGCTCGTCGCCGCCGATGCCCTGGCCGCGCGCCTCGCCCGTCTGCCGGAGGTGTCGCAGTCGCGCACGCTCTCCGACTTCATCCCGGCCGACCAGGCCCCAAAGCTCGCCGCCATCGCCGATGCCGCCCAGCTGCTGGATCTGACTCTCGATCCGTTGATCGTGGCGCCGGCGCCCAGTGACGGCGAGGTGATTCCCAGCCTGCGCCAGACCGCGCTCGACCTGCGCGCCGCCGCCGCGGGCGTGGCCGGCCCCGACGCCGGCGCGGCGCGGCGGCTGGCCGCTTCGCTCGACTGGCTGGCCAGCCAACCGCCGTCCGTGCGCGCCAAGGCGGCCGAGACTCTGATCCCCGGGCTGACGGTGGTTCTCGCTCAGACCCGCGAGGCGCTCCAGGCTCAGCCGGTCAGCCTCCAGAGCCTGCCGCACGAAATCCGCCGCGACTGGCTGGCGGTTGACGGGCGCGCGCGAGTCTCGGCCACGCCGCGCGGCGATTCGAACGACAATGCGGTGCTCGAGCGCTTCATCGCCGCCGTCACCGCCATCTCCCCGGACGCCGTCGGCGCGCCGATCGATACGCGCAACAGCGGCCGGACCATCTCGGGCGCATTCATCGAGGCGGGCGCCCTTTCCTTCGCCGCCATCACCCTGCTGCTCTTCCTGGTGCTGCGCCGGGCGCGAGACGTGGCCATAACCATGGCCCCGATCGTGCTGACAGGCCTCTTGACCCTGGCCACATGCGTCGTGATCGGCCAGTCGCTCAACTTTGCCAACATCATCGCCCTGCCCCTGCTGTTCGGCATCGGCGTCGCCTTCCACATCTACTTTGTCATGGCCTGGCGATCCGGGGCTGCGCATCTGCTGCAATCGAGCCTGACCCGGGCGATTTTCTTCAGCGCCCTGGCCACGGCCACAGGCTTCGGCAGCCTGTGGGCCTCCAGCCATCCAGGGACGGCCAGCATGGGCAAGGTGCTGATGATCTCTTTGCTCTGGACGCTGGTCTCGGCTCTGCTGTTCCAGCCTGCCCTGATGGGGCCGCCGCGAAATCCCGAACCGACGCCCGCGCCGATCACTCCCTGAGACCGTTACCGCAGCAGCTTGTCGCTCACGGTGTCGAGGTGGGTCAGCAGCCCCTTGGCCCCGCCCGCGGCGAGGGGGGCGGCGAAGTCGGAGCGACGGTTGGTAAGCTGGCTGACCGAGCCGTAGAGCACATCGACGATCTTCCACGTCCCGCCGGAGAGCCGCATCCGGTAGGTGAGGGCCACTGGCGCGCCGCTGGAGGGAGTCAGGTGCGATTGCACCACCTTGTCGGGCCCGCGAGACTGGACCGTCGGCTCGACCTCGAACCTCTCGCCGTTGAAGCGGTCGAAATTGTGCGCGTAGCTGGCCGTCGAGAGCTTGGCGAAGGCCTTGACCAAGGCGGCCTGGTCAACGGCCGAAAAGCTGGTCCAGCTCGGGCCGATGGCTACGCGTGTCATCAGCGGCAGGTCGAAGGCGTCGGCCACCACTGGCGCCAGCTTGCGGTAGCGGCCCTCTGGCCCCAGGGCCGGACCCTCCTTCATCACCGCCAAGAGCGAGCGATCGAAGGCCTCGATGCGCGCCGCCGCCGGATCGGCCGCGGCGGCCAGGGCGGGCGCGGCCGAGAACCAGGCGACGACCAGGGCGCCGAGCGCGGCCAAGGCGTGGTGGCGAGGTGAAACTGGGGCCATGGTCTTCTCCGTGCGATCCGCCCGCTCAGAGGCCGATATAATATCCCGTCGCCCCGCGCGCAGCGAAATTGGATGGCTTCACCCGCTTTTGTCTGGAATGGATGCCAGGCGAGAACAGGGAGGCGCGGCATGATCGAACGGACGGTGGACATCGTCACGAACCACGGCGCGGTGACCACCTTCATCGTCCATCCCGAGCGCGACGGACCCCATCCGCTGATCCTGTTCTATATGGACGCACCGGCCATCCGAGAGGAGCTGCGCGACATGGCGCGTCGCCTCGCCAGCGCCGGCTACTACGTGATGCTGCCCAACCTCTACTACCGCGCCGGCGTGATGGAGCTGGGCCCGCTGGTCGGTGACGAAGCGATGAAGCGCATGTTCGGGCTGATGGAGTCCCTCACCATCGCCCTGGTCATGGACGATACCGAGGCCCTCCTGGCGTTCGCGGGCACGGATGCCGCGGCCTCGGCCGGACCCGCCGGCGCGGTGGGTTACTGCATGAGCGGCCAGTTCGCCATAAACGCCGCCGCGCGCCACCCGAGCCGGATTGCCGCCGCCGCCTCGATCTACGGCGTGCGACTGGTGACCGAGGCGCCCGACAGCCCGCACACAGTGGCGCGCGACGCCCCGGCCGAACTCTATTTCGCCTGCGCCGAAACCGACCGCTGGGCCCCGCCGGAGATGGTGCGGGCCCTGGCCGAGACGATGGCGTCCCGCGTGGCCCCATCCGAGGTGGAGGTCTATCCCGGCGTGGAGCACGGCTTCGCCTTCCCCGCCCGCGCCGCCTACGACCGGGACGCCGCCGAACGGCATTGGGAGCGGCTGCTCGCGCTGTTCCGCCGCCGCCTGCGCGCCTAAGACTTCTTGCTTCAAGGACCCGAGAGAACGGCATGGCCGACGACGCGCCCTACATCCTGCATCACTACGACACCTCGCCGTTCTCGGAAAAGCCCAGGCTGATGTTCGGCCTGAAGGGCCTGAGCTGGCGCTCGGTGATCCAGCCGACGATCATGCCGAAACCCGACCTGACACCGCTGACCGGCGGCTATCGCCGGGCGCCGGTCATGCAGATCGGGGCCGACATATTCTGCGACAGCCAGGTCATCCTGGCGGAAATCGAGCGCCGCGCGCCGTCACCCGTTACCTGCCGGGGGCTGGACTGGGCGATCAACCTCTGGGCCGACCGCCTGTTCTTTCAGGCCTCGGTCGCGGTGATCTTCGGCGAACTGGGCGAGAGCGTGCCCCGCGCCTTCATCGAGGACCGCGAGAAGCTCTCGGGCCGCCCGTTCGACATCGCCGCCATGAAGGCCGCCGCCAGGCCGATGGGCGCGCAATGGCGGGCCCAGGCGGCCTGGATCGATCAGCGTCTGGCGAGCGGCGCCCCGTTCCTGTCCGGGGCGGAGCCGGTGTTGGCCGACCTCGCCGCTTACATGAACATCTGGTTCCTCAGCAGCTTCACGCCGCATCTGGCCGGGCCGCTGACGGCGGGCCTCTCGCGCATCGAGCCCTGGCGGGCCCGGGTCGCGGCGATCGGCCACGGGACCCGCTCGGAGATGACGACAGCCGAGGCGCTCGAGGTAGCGCGCCGGACCGAGCCGGAGGCCTTCACCCCGCACGACGCGGCCGATCCCCTGGGCCTTGATCCCGGCGCGCCGGTGGTCGTGATGGCCGACGACTACGGCCGCGATCTGATCGCGGGAAGCCTGGTGGCCGCCAACGCGGAGCGAGTGGTGATCGCCCGAGAAGCGGGCGACCTTGGTCGCCTGCACCTGCATTTCCCGCGCGCGGGCTACATCGTCACGCCGGGCTGACCGTCATCCACGAGGCCAAACCGCTCATGACACGACGTTCGTTGCACGCCCTGCCCAACGTGTGCGCCGCCTTGCTGGCCGCCGGCGTCGCGCATGCCCAGAACGCTCCGATGCTGGGCTTCAGCCCTGCGCATGCGTCGGCGCAGAGGGCGCTCGAAGCGCGGTTCGACGCCAACCTCTCGGCGGGCGCGATCCGCGAGCGGTTGCGCCAGATGGCCTCCGCCCCCAACCAGGTCGGCTCGCCGCACGACAAGTCCAACGCCGAGTTCACTCTGGCCCAGTTCAAGGCCTGGGGCTGGGATGCGCGGATCGAAACCTTCAGCGTGCTCTACCCGACACCCAAGACCCAGACGTTGGAGCTGACGTCGCCGATGGCCTTCCGAGCCGACCTGACCGAACCGGGCCTTGCCGGCGATACGTCCATGAACCAGGCCGGCGGGCTGCCGGCCTATGTGGCCTATGGCGGCGACGGCGACGTCAGGGCTCCGCTGATCTACATCAACTATGGCATGCCCACGGACTACGCCGCGTTGCAGCGGCTCGGCCTGGACGTGAAGGGCAAGATCGTCATTGCCCGATATGGGTCCGGCTGGCGCGGGCTGAAGCCCAAGTTGGCCTATGAGCACGGCGCGGTCGGCTGCATCATTTATTCGGATCCGGTCGATGACGGCTACGGCGCGGGCGATGTCTATCCCAAGGGGGCCTGGCGGCCCGAGCGCGGCGTGCAACGCGGCTCGGTGCAGGACATACCGGTGGAATCGGGCGACCCCCTCACGCCGGGCGCCGGCGCGGTCGAGGGCGCGGCCAGGCTTTCGCGGGCTGAGGCCAAGACCATCCTGAAGATTCCGACCGTGCCGATCTCGTATGGCGACGCGGCCCATTTCCTGTCCGCCCTGACCGGGCCGGTGGCGCCGAAGGCCTGGCGCGGCGGCCTGCCGATCACCTATCACGTCGGCGGCGCCGGCGCGTCGGCGCACCTCGCCATCGAGTCGAGCTGGGACCAGAAGCCGCTCTATGACGTCATCGCCGTGATGAAGGGCGCCGTCGCTCCCGATCAGTGGGTGGTGCGGGGCAACCACCGCGACGGCTGGGTGTTCGGGGCCGAGGATCCGCTCTCCGGCCAGACCGTGCTGATGGAAGAGGCCAGATCTATCGGCGCCCTGGCCAAGGCAGGCTGGCGGCCGGCGCGCACCCTGATCTACGCCAGCTGGGATGGCGAGGAGCCCGGCCTGCTGGGCTCGACCGAATGGGCCGAGACGCACGCCGACGAGCTTGAGGCCAAGGCCGTGCTCTACATCAACACCGACGGCAACAATCGCGGGTTCCTCGACGTGGGTGCCAGCTACAGCCTGCGCACCCTGGTCGATCAGGCGGCCCGGGACGTGACCGACCCGGAGACTCACGCCAGCGCCCGCGACCGGGCCCTGGCATCGCTGCGGGTCGCGGCGCTCGCGACCGATGCGACGCCCGAACTGAAGGCGAAGGCCAAGGTCGCCGACGGGACCGGCGCTCTGACCCTGGACGACCTGGGCTCCGGCTCCGACTACACGCCGTTCGTCCAGCACCTGGGCGTCGCATCGATCAACCTGGGCTTTACGGGCGAGGGGCAATCGGGCGGAGTCTACCACTCGGCCTACGACACCTTCGAGCACTATGAGCGCTTCGGCGATCCGGGCTTTGTCTATGGCGTGGCCCTGGCCCAGATGACCGGTCGACTGGCCCTTCGCGCCGCCGACGCCGACCTGGCCCCGTTCGCCTATCTCAACCTGGCGACAACGGTGGGGGCGCAGGTGGAGGAGCTCAAGAAACTGCTGACCACCGAGCGCGAGCACGCCCTGGCCGTGAACCTCGCCCTGTCACGCAAGGCCTTCGCCCTTGCCGCCGATCCGACCCAGCCCTGGGGTCCGCCCGACCGTGAGGACACCGTGCCAGCGCTGGATTTCGCGCCGCTGGACGCCGCGGTCGCGCGGCTGACGGCGAGCGCCAAGGCCTACGACCAAAGGGCGGCGGCGGGGGCGGCGAGTCCGAGACAGGCGACCGGCGCCGACGCTATCCTGCGCGCGACCGAGCAGAACCTGACCGATCCACGAGGCCTGCCTGGGCGGCCTTGGTACCGCCACCTGATCTATGCGCCCGGCGTGCTCACGGGCTACGGCGCCAAGACCCTGCCGGGCATTCGCGAGGCGATCGAGGGGCGTCGCTGGAGCGAGGCGCGCGACTATATCGTCCGCACGGCGGCGGCCCTCGACCGGGTCGCGGCAGCGCTGGACCAGGCGGCCAAGATACTGTCGTCTTGATGGTTCAGGGTGCGGCGTCATGATCCGCCAGCGCCGCACCCGCATCGTCGCCACCCTCGGGCCAGCCAGCCGCGCGCCCGAGATGGTCGAGGGCCTGGCCCGGGCCGGCGCCGATGTGTTTCGCTTGAACTTCAGCCATGGGACGCATGGCGATCACGCGGCTGCCTTGGCGGCCGTACGCGCCGCCGAGACGGCGATCGGCCGCCCGCTCGCGGTGCTCGGCGACCTGCAGGGCCCCAAATTCAGGCTCGGGCGGTTCGAGAGCGGGGCCGAGGCGATCGCGCCGGGGCGACGCCTGCGGCTGGATCTGGACCCGACGCCTGGCGACGCGCAGCGGATCGAGCTCCCGCACCCGGAAGTGTTTGCGGTGCTCGCGCCCGGGATGGGCCTCGCCCTCGACGACGGCAGGGTGCGGTTGACGGTGATCGAGGCGGGCGCCGATTTTGCGCTGGTTGAGGTCGTCGCCGGCGAGAGCCTATCCGACCGCAAGGGGCTGGCCGTACCGGGCGTCGCCATCCCGGTGCCGGCGTTGACCGCCAAGGATCGGCTCGACCTCGCCTTCGCCCTGAGCCTCGGTGTCGATTGGATCGCCCTCTCATTCGTCCAGACCGCCCTCGACATGGCCGACCTGCGCCGTCTCGTGGAGGGCCGGGCCGCGATCCTGGCCAAGATCGAGAAGCCGGCCGCCCTGGCGGACATCGAAGCCATACTCGATGTCAGCGATGGGGTGATGGTGGCCCGAGGCGATCTGGGCGTGGAGCTCGCGCCGGAGGACGTGCCGGTGGCGCAGAAGACCATCGTGCGCGCGGCGAGGCGGCGTGGCGCGCCGGTGATCGTCGCCACCCAGATGCTGGAGTCGATGACCTCGAGTCCGACTCCGACCCGGGCCGAAGCGTCGGACGTGGCCAATGGCGTCTATGAGGGGGCCGACGCCCTGATGCTGTCGGGCGAATCGGCGGCGGGGGCTTTTCCGCGCGAGGCGGTGGCCATGATGGACGCGATCATCCGCCGGGTGGAGGCCGACCCGGTGTGGCCTAGCCTGATGCGCGCCGAGCATGGGGCCGACGCGGATGAGGACGTCGACGCCCTGATCGCCGCCGCCACGCGCGCCGCCGAGATGCGCTCCACCGCCTGCCTCGTCGCCTACACCACCACGGGGGCGACGGCCCGCCGCCTGGCGCGCGAGCGGCCGGTGCACCCGGTGCTAGGGCTCGCGCCCAGCGAGGCGGTGGCGCGGCGGATGGGTCTGCTCTGGGGGCTGGAGCCGCGCGTGGCCGCCCAGCCGGACGGCATCGAGGCCATGACCGAGGCGGCCGTGCGCCAGTGCGCCGATCTGGGCCTGGCCGCCCCGGGCGCCCGGGTGTTGGTGATCGCCGGCCCGCCGCTCGGCGCGCCCGGCGCCGCCAATCTCCTGCGCATCGCCCACGCGCCTTTTCCCCGCCCCGGCTAGACGTCGGGTCGTTCGCGAAGCTCCGCCAGATCGCGATTCCGCCTCCGGCCATCTTGCTCTACGGTCGATTCGTGGACCAGCCTGCCGACTTTCGCCTGGAGGACGCCGACGGCGGCAAGATCGCTGTCCTGACCGGCGACTGGACGGCGGTGGACATGGGCTGGGCCAACGAGCGTCTGGGCGAGGCGCTCAAGGATGCCCCCACCACCGACATCGACGTCTCCCAGGTCGGCCGGTGCGACACTTCTGGCGCCTATGGCGTGCTCAAGGCGGTCGAACAGAGCGCCAGGCCTGGCAAGATCATCGCCCCGCCGGCCGTCGAGCGACTGTTCGAACTGGTGCGCCAAGCCATCGCCGCCGAACCGACGCCGGTCCACCACAGACGCTCCTGGCACGATCTGCTTGTGCGAATCGGCCGCGGCGTCGTCGACCTGGGCGTCAACATCTTCGACACCCTGGTGTTCAACGGCCATCTTCTGGTGGCGGTCACGCGCGCCGTACGCGATCCGCGCAAGATCCGCTGGGCAGCGATTTGCTCGCTGGCCGAGCGGGCCGGGCTCGACGCCATCCCGATCGTGGCCACCACCACCTTCTTCATCGGCGCCGTAGTCGGTCTGCTGGGCGCCAACCTGCTGGCCAAGTTCGGCGCCCAGGTGTTCGCGGTCGAACTGATCGGCGTCTCGGTGCTGCGCGAGTTCAACATTCTGATCACCGCCCTGCTGCTTGCCGGACGCTCGGCCTCTTCATTCGCCGCCGAGATCGGCTCGATGAAGATGAACCAGGAGATCGACGCCATGAAGGTGCTGGGCGTCGATCCCTTCGACGCTCTGGTGTTTCCACGGTTCATGGCCCTCCTGCTCACCATCCCCTTGCTCACCTTCGTCGCCACCCTGGCCGGGTTGGCGGGCGGCCTGACGGTGGCCTGGACGGCGCTGGGCCTGAGCCCGATCGCCTTTTTCCAACGCCTGCTCGACAATGTCGGACCGACCTCGTTCTGGGTCGGCATGTCCAAGGCCCCGGTCATGGCGGTGGTGATCGCGGGCATCGGCTGCCGCCAGGGCCTGGATGTGGGCGGCGACGTCGAATCGCTGGGCCGCAAGGTTACCGCTGCGGTGGTGCACGCGATCTTTGCCGCCATCCTGATCGATGCGGTGTTCGCCCTGATCTACATGAAGCTCGACATATGAGCGCCGAGGCCCCGGCGGCGCATGGCTCCGGCGAGGAGGCGCTCGACCTCGAAGCGCCGCCGATCGAGGTGCGCGGGCTGGTCTCGCGGTTCGGCGACAACGTGATTCATGAGGACCTTAACCTGACCATACCCAAGGGCCAGGTGGTGGGGGTGGTCGGAGGGTCCGGCGCGGGCAAATCGGTGCTGCTCAACACGATCATCGGCCTCAGGGCCCCCGAGGGTGGCTCGGTGAAGATCTTCGGGCGCGACATACGCTACGCCCGGCGCCGGCAATGGACGGCCATCGAACGCCGCTGGGGTGTGCTCTTTCAGCAGGGCGCCTTGTGGTCGAACCTGACCGTAAAAGAGAACGTGGCCGCGCCGATGTTCGAACACACGGATATGCAGAAGGGCGAGATCGGAGACCTGGCCGATCTGAAGATCGCCCTGGCCGGCCTGCCCGGCGGGGCCGGCGCGCTCAAGCCTTCCGAACTCTCCGGCGGCATGATCAAGCGCGCCAGCCTGGCTCGCGCCCTGGCCCTGGATCCGGAGTTGCTGTTCCTGGACGAGCCGACAAGCGGCCTCGATCCGATCAGCGCTGCGGCGTTCGACGATCTGATCGACGACCTGTCCGACAGCCTGAAACTGACCGTGTTCATGATCACCCATGACTTGGACAGCCTTTACAAGATCACCGACCAGGTCGCGGTGATCGCCGACAAGAAGGTGGTGGCCATGGCTCCGGTGCGTGAGCTGGAAAAGTCCGACCACCCCTGGATCCAAAGTTATTTTCACGGCGCGCGCGGGCGGGCGGCGGCGGAGGCTCGACTGGCGCCGTCCGCCGAGGGGGTTCACTGATGGAGCGAAACGCCAACTACGCCCTGGTGGGCCTGATCTCGGCGGTGCTGTCGATCGCGCTGGTGGTGTTCGTCGTCTGGCTGGCCGGCTCCAGCCTGACGCGCAACTACGATCAATATGACATCGTCTTCCAGGGACCGGTGCGCGGTCTGGCCCAGGGAGGTGAAGTTCATTTCAACGGCATCAAGGTCGGGGATGTCAGCCGCATCTCGATCGATCCGGCGGATCCCAGGCTGGTGATCGCCCGGGCGCGTGTGACCACCGACGTGCCGATCCGCAAGGACAGCCTCGCGACGCTCGAACCGCAGGGCATCACCGGCGTCAACTATGTGCAGATCAGCGCGGGTACGGCGTCAAAGCCCCTGCTCAAGGACACGGTGCCCGCCGGTCAGATCCCGATCCTACAGAGCAAGCGCGACGCCCTCTCCGACCTGCTGGCGGGCGGCGGCTTCATAGTCCAGCGGTCGGTGGAGGTTCTGGACAGGGTCAATCGGGTCCTCAGCGACGAGAATATCAAGACCCTGAGCGCCTCGCTGAGCGATATCCAGGCGGTGACCGCCGAATTGCGGGAGCGCAAGTCGATCATCGCCGACGCGCAAAAAACCCTGCAGACGGCCAATCAGGCCGTGGTGCAGATCCGCGACCTCGCCAAATCCAGCAACACCCTGGTCAACGGCGACGGCAAGCGCGCCATAGCCAAGCTGGCAGACGCGGCGGAGGAAATCCAGGGCGCCTCCAAGAACCTGAAGGTGATGCTGGACAAGCTCCAGGGGCCGACCGTCGATTTCGCCACCACCAGCCTGCCGCAGGTGACCGGGGCCATGGTCAGCCTGCAACGGGCCACCGAGCATCTCGACGAGGTCCTGGGCGAGGTGCAGTCCAATCCGCGGGGCCTGCTCGCCAAGCCCAGCGCCAAGCAGATCGAGGTGAAGCCATGACCGCCGCCCGCCCGTCCGCCCGCTGGCTATCCCCGCTCGTGGCCGCTGGCCTTGCCGCCGCTCTCGGCGGCTGCATTTCCGTCCTGCCCAAGGACAAGCCTGTTCAGCTCTACCGTTTCGGCGGTGACCGAGTCCCCGGAACCCAGCCGGCGGCCTCGCCTGGGCCGCGCTTTCCAGTGCTCCAACTCACCCTGGGCTTCGACCGCGCCGCCGCCACCGACCGGATCCTGACCATCACCGGTGATCAGGCTGCCTATGTCAGCACCGCGCGCTGGGTGACGACTGCTCCGGCTCTGTTCGAGACGGCGGTCAACCATGCCTTCGATGGCGACTCCGGCCCAGCCCGCCTGATCGCGCGCGGCGAGGCGGTGCAGCCCGACTATCTGCTCAAGCTCGACGTGCGCACCTTCGAGGCGCGCTACGACAACGGCCAGGCGGCGCCGCCGACTGCGGTGGTGGAGGTCTATGCGGCCATGAGCAAGCCTGGCGGACGCGGACTGGCCGGCGAGCGAATCTTCCTGGGCAGCGCCACCGCCGACGAAAACACCCAGGGCGGCATCGCCCGAGCCTTCGACAAGGCCGTCAGCCAGGCCCTCGGCGCCCTGGTTCCCTGGGTGGACGCCAGGGGCGGCACGGCGGCCGCCGCGGGCTAGATACCCGCGATGCGGCGGGCGGCGGTGACGGTGTTGCGCAGGAGGCAGGCGACCGTCATCGGGCCGACGCCGCCGGGCGCCGGGGTGATCCAACCGGCCACCTCGAGCGCCTCGTCGAACGCCACGTCTCCCACCACCTTGGTCCGGCCGGCCGCGGCCTTGACCGGGTCGCGGAACGGGACGCGGTTGATGCCCACGTCGATCACCGCGGCGCCCGGCTTGATCCAGTCGCCGCGCACCATCTGCGGACGGCCCACCGCGGCGATCAGTATGTCCGCCCGCTGGCACAGAGCCGGAAGGTCGCGGCTGCGCGAGTGAGCCACGGTGACTGTGCAGTCGGCCGCCAGGAGCAGTTGCGCCACCGGCCGCCCGACGAGCACCGAGCGGCCCACGACCACCGCATCTCGCCCGGCCAGTTCGCCCAAGGTCCCACGTAGCAGGATCAGGCAGCCGAGCGGCGTGCAGGGCGCCAGGCCCGGAAGGCCGCTCGCCAGGCGGCCGGCGTTGATCACCGTCAGTCCGTCCACGTCCTTGGCCGGATCGATGGCGGCGACCACGGCGGCGGCGTCCAGGCCGGAGGGCAGAGGGAGTTGGACTAGAATGCCGTGGATCGCCGGATCGTCGTTCAGCGTCCGCACCAGGGCCTCGACCTCGGCCTGTGGCGCATCGCGCGCCAGCACGTGGGTGACCGAGTGCATGCCAGCGGCCAAGGTCTGCTCCCCCTTTGACCGCACATAGAGCTGGCTTGCCGGATCGTCGCCCACCAGCACCACCGCGAGGCCCGGCGTCAGGCCGTGGTCCCGGACGAGCGCGGCCACCTCCACGCGCACCGCCTCGCGCAGGGCCTCGGCGTGGGCCTTGCCGTCGATGATCTGGCCGCGCGGCATCGCTCAGTCGGCCCCAAACAGCGAATCGAAGGGGTCGTGGCGGCCCGAAATCACGTCGGCGACCTTGACCGCGGGCCAGCCGACCTGGCCGTCCGCGCTGGCGCGCCAGGCGGCGATGACCAGGTCGCGCAACTCGCCCGCGCCCGCGGCCAGCCGGCGGGCTGCGAAATCGCGCTCGCGCGCCTCGCCGTCGCCCGCGAACGCGCCGGCCTTCTGCAGGCGATAGAAAACCACGGTCTGAGCGTTGGTGGCGGCGAGATAGGCGGCGGTGCGCGCCGCGACCGAACAATGGCAGTCCTGCGCAGGGGCGAGGTCCGCCGACACCTTGGCGGCCGTGACGAAACGTCGCACGAAAGCGCCTTCGAAGCTGGCGTGGATGCGATCGTTGGTGAAGCCCTCAGGATTGGGATAGGGCCCCCAGCCGTTGAAATGCGCTGACACGTGCAGCGGCTGGCTGCCGTCGCCCACATAATGGGCCAGGGCCCCGGCGTCGCGTAGGGTCAGGGCTTCGCGGCGCAGGCGGTCGGCCGCGAACCAGGCGTGGTGACCCCGGTTGGCGACGGCCCCCAGGGCGGCGGTGTCCACGCGCCAATAGGCGAAGTCCTTGGCCAGCTGCTGCGACGCATCGATGATCGAATAGGGCAGATAGCCGCCCTTCCAGCTATCGGCCCCGACGGCGCGGAGGGCCGCATCGTAGTCCGCGCGGGTCGCGGGGAGCGCATCGAGAGCGGGTCCGCCCAGCACCTTGCCGTCGTCGCCGAGGTTCAGGAAGTGCGCCGGGTCGCGATCCGAATCGTGCTCCCGGCCGGCGTCCTTCCAGCGGTCCGGCTCGCGCGCCAGTTCGCCCACCGCCTCCACCGAAGCGGGGGTGCGCAGGAAAGCCGGCAGGTCTCCTGGCAGGGACTCGATCGCGACACGTCCGATGAGGCGGTGGCCGGTCGCGCCCCAGGCCAGGGCGGCGCGAGGTGACGCCACGCCCACGATCAGGGCCAATGCGAGGGCGAGGCGGAGGGGCGACATCGCCGCGGGTCTTGCGACATGGCGAGCGCGCCGGCAAGGGGGCGGGACAGCCCCCGCAACGCGTCCGTTCCGATTCCGCCACGCCAGTCGAAACTCTCGCCAACTCGGCATCGAGTGGCGTCGCGTCAGCAACGTTTGAATAGCGGAGCCCGCGTGGCGCGCGCCATATCGTGTCTATACCAGCGGTGTTCCAGGCGCCGGAGTCGGCCGGCGCGAGCCATGGTCGAAAGGGGGTTGCCTCATCAAGCCACCCTGGCTAGGCTCTCTTCGACGGGCCCAAAGGGCCGCCGCTGGGGGCGATCACCTTGCAGAGATTTCTGGCGGCCTGCGCCGCTTTGACGATCGTTATGCCGGTTGCCGCGCAGGCGGAGGCCAGCGACCCGATCGGCGATCTGATCGGCCAGGTGGCCGCCAGGATCCAGCCTCTGCTGCACCCCTTCGGCCTCAAGGCCACGCTCTATCATACCGGCGCGCGCGGCGTCGGCCCGCGCGACTCGCTCGGCTGCAAGGTCGTCGCCATGCGCACCGCGGCGGTGGACGGGGTCAAGGTGCCGCGCCACAGCCTGTTGTTCATCAAGGAGACCGTGGGCCTGCCGATGCCCGATGGCCGCAAGCACGATGGCTATTGGTATGCCTCCGACGTCGGCGGCGCGATTCACCAGGGCCGCATCGATCTCTTCACAGGCCAGGGGGCCGGTTCGATGGCCCCACTGATGCCGCTGAACCTCGCAACCGTCACCGTGGCCATGGTCGGCGCCTTCGAAGGCTGCCCGAAAGACTAGGGTTCAGCGCAGCATCGCCGCGACATTGCCGCCATCGACGGGAATCACCGCGCCGGTGGTCTTTTCCATCAGGGCCGCGAACACGAACGCCGCCGCCACATCGTCGGCCGTCACCTCTTCCCGCAGCAGATTGCCCGCCATGTAGACGGCTTCGTCGACCCCGCGGGCGCCAGCCCGGGCGGCGATCATCTGGTCGGTGAGCAGGCCTGAGCGGATCCGGTCCGGATTGAGGGCGTTGACGCGAATGCCGTCGGCCCCGTGTTCGAGGGCATACTGGCGCATCAGGGCCAGCAGCGCCGCCTTGGACGCGCCGTAGGCGCCGAAGTCGGGACCGGGATTGACTGCCTGTTTGGAGGCGTTGAACAGCAACACACCCCCCAGGCCCTGCGCGCGCAGGCGTCGCACGGCGCTCTGGGCGATGTTCTGGTGGCCAAAGACGTTGAGTTCGAAGCTGGCGCGCAGGGCGGCCGGCGTAAGATCGGCCATGGCCCCGGTGGTCGCCGAGCCGGCGTTGGAGACGACGATGTCTACCCCGCCGAAGCGGGCGCACACCTTGTCCAGCGCGCTTTCCACCGCATCCGGATCGGTGACGTCGCAGGCCATGGCCAGGGCGCGCGGGCCCATGGCGTGCGCCTGGGCCGCCGCGCCCTCTTGGTCTCGGTCCAGCAGGGCGACCTCGGCCCCCTGGGCCGCAAAGGCCCGCGCGGTCGCCGCGCCGATCGCGCCGGCCGCGCCGGTCACCACCACGACCCTTCCCTCCAGGCGCCGTCGTGCGCCCTTGCCGAGCTTGGCCTGCTCCAGCGACCAGTATTCCACATCGAAGGTGTCGGCCTCGCCCACCGGCTCGAATCGGCCGATCGCTTCGGCCGCCAACAGGGTCTCGGCCCAGGATTCGGCCACGTCGGCGGCGATTCCCGCTTCGGCCGCCGTCCGGCCCAGCCCCACCAGTCCTAGACCGGCGATCGCCACCACGCGTGGCAAAGGATCGAGCATGGTCTTGGCCTCGGCGGCCCGCGGCGCCTGGCGCGCGAAATAGTCCCCGTAGTCCTGGGCGTAGCCCGCTAGCGCCGCCTCGACGGCCCCCCTCCAGGCCGCGAGATCCGACCCCGGGTCCGAAAGCACGAGCGGGCGGCGCTTGGTGCGGATCACGTGATCCGGCGTCGCCACCCCCCGCTCCGCCCACTCGTCGGCGCGGTCGTGCGAGGCGACGGTGAAGGCGGGCCCGCCCGCGCGAAGATCGCAGATCCAGTGGCCGCCGGGCGCCGCGCGCCCCAGCGCCCCGCGCAGCACGGGCAGAGCGCCGGCCGCCGGCGCGACGCCGCTGAGGGCCGGACGGGCGATCGGCGGACGCCGCGCGATGTGATCCTCGGCCAGGTTCACCAGAGCGATCATGCGCTCATAGCTCTCGCGCGCCGTGGCCCCGAAGGCGAAGAGGCCATGGTTGATCAGCACCAGGCCTTCGAGATCGGGCCGGGTCTCGAACGCCGCCGCCGCCCGCTTGGCCAGTTCGAACCCCGGCATGGCATAGTCGACGCACGCCACCCGGTCGCCATAGACCTCGCCGATCACCTCGGCGGCTTCGGGCTGGTCGGCCAGAGCCAGCAGTGCCACGGCATGGGTATGGTCGATGAACTTCGCCGGGATGAAGGCGTGCAGCAGGGTCTCCACGGAGGGGTTGGGGGCCGCGGTATCCATCAGGTTCTGGCGCTGGGCGTTGACCATCGCCTCGTTGGAGAGTCGCTCGAGACTCCGCAGGCGCAGCAGCGGCGCCAAGCGCACGGCCGGGTGGCCGGCCGGCTCGATCGAGGCCAGGTCCCAGCCGCTGCCCTTGACGCACAGGACCTCCACCGGATCGCCGAAGAGGTCGGGCTGAGTGGTCTTGACCGAGGTGTTGCCCCCGCCGTGCAGAACCAGGGAGGCATCGGCCCCCAGGAGCCGAGCGCTATAGGTGCGCAAGGCCACATCCTCGCCCACGCCCTGCTCGGCGTAGCGCGCCACCGCCTCCCGCGCCGCCGCCTCGTCCCAGCGGTTCGCGACCCGATCGCTCATGTCATCCACAACAGCGCCAGGAAGACCGCGCCCGCCAGCCAGCAGTAGAGCGCGAAGGGATCGAAACCCTTGACCTCGCGCACCTTGAACCAGCGCATCAGGACCGCGATGCTGATCAGGGCGGTGACGCCGGCGACAACCCCGGCCAGCACCGCGGTCTGGCCAAAATCTCCTGGCCGGTGGATCAGCTTGGGCGCTTCGAGCGCCACCGCGCCCAGGATGATCGGCGTGGCGGTCAGAAACGAGAAACGCGCCGCGTCCTCGTGGTTCAGCCCGGCGATGAAGCCGCCGGCCATGGTTGCGCCCGAGCGCGACAGCCCGGGCAGCAGGGCCAGGCACTGCCACAGGCCGATCACCAGAGCGTCGAGCCAGGAGAGGTCCGTGATCGGCTTGGTGTGGCGCCGTTTCAGCCGCTCGGCGACGAACAGCATGACGCCGTTGACGATCAGGAAGCCGGCCGCCAGCGTCGGCGCGCCGAACCCCTTGCGCAGCGCCTTTTCGAACAGGAAGCCCAGGATCACCGCTGGAATGGTCGCCACAACCACCTGCCAGAACAGGCGACGGTCCGCCGCCGCCGCGGGTCCGCGCGGCCGTACGACCGACAACCCAAAGCTCAGCCAGTCGCGCCAAAAATAGAGCAACAGCGCGATCGCCGTGCCCAGATGCATCACCGCCAGAAATGGCAGGAAGCCTTCCGCGCTCTCATCGACGTTCCAGTGCAACAGCGCCGGCAGTATGACCGCGTGGCCCAGGCTGGAGACCGGAAACAGCTCGGTGATCCCCTGGACGATCGCCAGGACGATGGCTTGCACGGCGGTCATGCGGCGGTCTCCAGTGAATCTGGGCCCGCCTTAGCGGCATTCGCGCGCTTTTGTCACAGCGGTGCCGGTGAATTCGCTCCGCCGCCCTATGCCCGCGCCAGGATGTCGATGCTAAGGCACGGCGTCCGCAACGGGGAGAAACGGATTGTCGGTCACGGCGGCCAAGGCCCTGCAGCTGTTCGCGCGGCAGCCCACGCTCGCGCCGCAGACCATCGCCGACAGCGCCGCCCATGTCTCGGCCCTGGTAGACCAGCTCGAGGCCATGAGCGCCGCCGGCAAGGTCCTGGCCATCACCCTCACGGACGCCTCTCCGCCTGCCCTCTCCGTCACCGCCGCTCAGATGAGCGCCGACGCCGGCGTCCTGGCCCGGATCGGCCTCCAGCCGCATGCGGTGATCTATGTCTCGAGCGTGGCCGCCAACGGCATCGCCATCGGCCATCGCGTCGGCGCGACCGGCTCCAAGGGCCATCCCTTCGCCACCCTGGCGGCCGCAGAAGCGGTGGCCCTGCCCGGCCAGACCATCCTGCTCAACGGCCTGGCCTCCGCGCCCACGGCCTATGTCGGCGGGACCCTGACGGCCTCCAATGTCACCATCGACTGCGTCCAGGCCTTCGGGGCGACCCTGACCGCGGCCGGCGGCGCCGCCCTGCGCATCGCGCCGACGGCCGGAGGAACGGTCACGCTCGGCAAGGTGATCGTCGACGGCGGCGCCGGCGCGGGGGATGCGGTCCAGCTCCTTGGCTCGCCCGCCGGCGCCTACTCCGTGGTGTTCGCCGGCTCGCGCTTCCAGAACTTCGGTCGCTACGGCGTTTCGGCCCTTTCGAAGGACGTCTCCGCCATGTTCGCCGGGGCCAGCTTCACCTCGGCCGCGGGCGCCCTCTCGGCGATCCGCTTCGGCGCCATGGCGTCCGGTTCGCTCGATGTGACGAACTGCGATTTCACCATCTCCCAGGCGCTGAAGGACGTCGGCGGCATCGTCGAGGCCCAGGCCTCTGCGCCGGGCGCGCACGTCTCCGTTTCGGGGTCCAGGGCCACGGTGACCTCGGTGGCGGGCTCGGCCGGCGAGGGCTATGCGTTCGGCATCCGGCTGGTGAACATCGCCGGCGCGCGTATCGAGGACAACGCCATCAAGATCGACGCCAGCGCCGCATCCCAGTGGGGCGTCAAGGCGGTCTCGATCACACCGTCGCCCAACGCCCAGGCTCTCGACAGCGGCGGATTCTTCATCGCGCGCAATACGATCTACGGCGCCACGTCCTTTTCCATGACCGGCATCGAGATCGGTTCGGAAGGCGCCCAGGCCGACACCCGCGGGCGGCTGAACGGCGGGCTTATCTTCGGCAACACGGTCTCCAGCTCCCTGGCCGCCCAGCGGGCCGAGGCCCAGGGCGTGTTCGTCGGCTCCGACAGCAACGCCGATGTCTGGGGCAATACCCTGACGGGCCTGGGCATTGCCATCGTCGACAAGAACGGTCTGGGCGCGGTCTACTACGCCAATCGCATCGCCGACTGCGCCATCAACTACATCCTGCTGAAGGGCTCGCACCACGCCACCGTGGTCGGCAACAGCATCCTGGAGGGGGCCGGGGTCTACGAGACCTACGGCCTGCATGTGGAAAGCAACCCGGCCACCGGCGACGCCAGCACCGGCTCGATCGTCGCCGGCAACCAGTTCGCCAGCACCTCGGCCCAGCCGCTGTTCATCGCCGTCGACGCCGGCCAGCAGGTCGATCTGTCACGGAACCAATACCGCGCCACCAACCCGCTGTTCTTCGGCTCCTGGCAGTGGCTAGGCGTGTTCGCCGGCTCTCCAGTGGCCTGGCGCGACGCCTCCGGCGAGCGAGGCGGTAGCTTCACCCGCGGCGCGGCCCAGGCGGGCCCGCTCGATCCCTACCCCCTGCCGCTCGCCGCGCCGGCGCCGCTCACCCCCGCCCAGCGGCTGGGCGACCACGGCGTGGCGGTCACCGGGGTAGCGGCGAGCCAGGCCGCCCTGACCGCGGCCGCCTCCCAGGTGGTCTCCGTCTCGGTGATCGACACCGCCGCCGCTGTAAAGACTTCGCTCGACGCGCTGCAGACGGTGGCGATGGCCGGCCAGCTGGGCTCGATCACCCTCAGTGATGCGCATGCGCCCGCGCTGCGCCTGAGCGCCACGCGCCTGATCGCCGACGCCGCCGCCCTGAGCGCCATCGCCAGCCCCTACGACCTCGAGATTGTCGGCCCGCTGGCCGCGTTGCAGGCGGTCAAGCTCCCAGTGGCGATCGTCGGCCACCTCGGTTCCGGCCTCACGATCGCCGACAGCGCCGCCGACGTCGCCTCGGCCCTTGATGGCCTCCAGGTGCTGGCCGCGGCGGGCGATCTGGCGTCGATCGCCCTGACCGACGGCGGAACGCCGACTCTGGCGATCGCCGGACGGGATCTGATCGTCGATGCGGGCGCCCTGAGCGCGGTGAGCGGCGACCACATCCTGCTGGTGACCGGCGGGCTCGACAACGAGGGATCCCTGCGGGTCGACGGCGATCGCATCACCGTGACTGGCGCGGTGACGGGGGCGGGTTCATTCCAGATCGCCTCGGGCTCGGTCGTCTTCCAGAGCGCCTTCGACCAGGACGTCATATTCACCGGCGCGACCGGCTCGCTCGGCCTGGCCGGGCTGGGGCCGTATCTGGGCGCGATCTCGGGCTTTTCGCGCCATGGCGGCACGACGGTCGACCTGTTGAGGGTGCCCTTCGCCGGCCAGTCCGCAGCGAGCTTCGTTGGCGACGCGTCCGGCGGCGTCGTCACCATCACCGAGGGGGTTATGACCGCCCAGATCCGCCTGGTGGGCGACTATACCGGCGCCCGCTTCGTCGCCAGCAGCGACGGCCACGGCGGCACGCGCCTCGCCGACCCCACGCACCTGATCGCCGCCAGCGCCCGCCTGGGCGCCGAGCGTGTCGCCGGCGGCCACTGGGCCGGCCACCTCGAAGCGGACGCGCGCGCCTTGCCGCTCCACCTCTACACGACGCGCCGGCTGGCGTTCGCTTAGTTCAAGCGGTCGCGGCGCGTCGATCGCCCAAATGCGAAACCGGCGGATGCGTCCACGCCGCCTGGCCCTGGGGCGCGAACGGGTGGTGCTGGTAGGCCGGGTGGGGATCGAACCCACGACCACTCGATTAAAAGTCGGGTGCTCTACCGCTGAGCTACCGGCCCCAGGACGGGCGCGACCATAGTCGCTGCCTCGCCGCCGGAGCAAGGCGCCGCGCTTAGGATGCCCGCGCGCAGCTCGGCCATCAGGGCGTGGAAGTAGGCGAGGTTGTGCCAGGAGAGCAGCACCTGGCCCAGGATTTCACCGGCCTTGATCAGGTGATGCAGATAGGCCTTGGAATAGCCGTTGCTGGCCGGACAGGTCAGGGTGGCGTCCAGGGGCGTCTCGTCCTCGGCGAAGCGGGCGTTCTTCAGATGGATCGGGCCCTCCCGCGTCCACGCCTGGCCGTGGCGCCCCGAGCGGGTCGGCAGGACGCAGTCGAACAGATCGACCCCGCGCGCCACGGCGGCCACCAGATCGGCCGGCTTGCCTACGCCCATCAGATAGCGCGGCCGGTCGGTGGGCAGCAGGCCCGGCGCATAATCCAGCACCTCGCACATCGCCTCGTGCCCTTCGCCCACGGCCAGGCCGCCGATCGCATAGCCGTCGAATCCGGTCTCGAGCAGTCGATCGGACGATTCACGGCGGAGCGCGGGGAACGTCGAGCCCTGCTGGATGCCGAACAGGGCCTGGCTCTCCCGCGCCCCGAAGGCCGCCTTGCATCGCTCGCCCCAGCGGGCGGAGCGGCGCAGCGCCTCGGCCGCCCGCCCAGGCTCGGCCGGCCAGGCCACGCATTCGTCGAGCTGCATGACGATGTCGGCCCCCAGCAGATCGGCCTGGATCTGGATCGACCGCTCCGGCGAGAGCGTGTGGGCGGCGCCGTCGATGTGGCTGGAGAAGGTTACCGCCTCCTCGGTCACCTTGGCGATCTTGGCCAGGGACATGACCTGAAAGCCGCCCGAATCGGTCAGGATCGGCCCGTCCCAGCGCATGAACCGGTGCAGTCCGCCCAGGCGCGCCACCCGCTCGGCCCCCGGCCGCAGCATCAGGTGATAGGTGTTGCCAAGGATGATCCGCGCCCCGGCCCCGCGCACCTGATCGACCGTCAGGGCCTTGACCGTGCCGGCGGTGCCCACCGGCATGAAGGCGGGGGTCTGGATATCGCCGCGCGGCGTGGACAGCAGCCCGGCGCGCGCGGCCCCCTGCGTCGCCTCCACGGCGAAACCGAACGCGCCCATCAGGCGGCGGGCCAGAGCAGGCAGGCGTCGCCGTAGCTGTAGAACCGGTAGCCGGCGGCGATGGCGTGGGCATAGGCGCTCCGCATCGCCTCGCCGCCGGCGAAGGCGCTCACCAGCATGAACAGGGTCGAGCGTGGCAGGTGGAAGTTGGTCACCAGGCCGTCGGCGGCCCGGAACCGGTAGCCGGGGGTGATGAAGATCGCCGTCTCGCCCGAAAAGGGGGCTATCCGGCCGGCGCCGTCCGTGGCGCTCTCCAGCAGGCGCAGGCTGGTGGTGCCGACACAGACGAGGCGGCCGCCCTCGCCCTTGGCGCGGTTCAGCGCCTCCGCCGCGGCGGGCGAAACCTCGCCCCATTCGGCGTGCATGCGGTGGTCCTCCAGCCGCTCGGTCTTGACCGGCAGAAAGGTTCCGGCGCCGACGTGCAGGGTGACGAAATGGCTGGAAACCCCGCGCGCGGCGAGGCCGGCCATCAACTCGGGCGTGAAGTGCAGGCCAGCGGTCGGCGCGGCCACGCTGCCTTCGCGCCTGGCATAAAGGGTCTGATAGTCGCTCCGGTCGCGCTCGTCGCCGGCGCGCCGGGCGGCGATGTAGGGCGGCAGCGGCATCTCGCCCAACCGCTCGATGGCCAGGGAAAGGTCGGGTCCGGCCAGGTCGAACGCCAGGGTCACCTCGCCGCCGTCGCCCTTCTCGACCAGGCTCGCCGCCAGGGCGACGGCGGCGCAGCCTCGCTCCGTCGGAGCGCCGAATTCCAGCCGATCGCCCGGGCGCAGGCGCTTGCCCGGGCGCATGAACGCGGTCCAGAGCGCGGGTCCCAGGCGTCGGTGCAGGGTCGCCTCCACCTCGATCGCGGCCTCGTCCCGCCAGCGGCGCCCGCGCAGCCGGGCCGGAATGACGCGCGTGTCGTTGAACACCAAGGCGTCCCCGGCGCGCAGGCGCATCGGCAGGTCGCTCACCCGCCGGTCGGCCATCGCGCCGTCGGGGCCCACCTCCAGCAGACGTGCGGCGTCGCGCGGCGCCGCCGGCCGCAGGGCGATGCGATCCTCGGGCAGGTGAAAATCGAAATCGGCGAGGCTCATGGCGGCCGGCCCTAGGCCGCGCGGCGCATCACGGTCAAGCATCGGACGGCCTTGCGAGACTCGCGCCAGGCCTTAAGCAGCGCCCATGGAGTTCTTCCGCGCGGTCGCCTTTCTGCTCGCCGCCGCGTCGGCCCTGGCCGCGGTCGGCGCCCTGGGGGGAGCGATCAGCGACCGGCTGGACGTGCTCGCCCAAGCCGCCCCGGTGTGGCTCACAATGGGTCTGGCGGCCCTTGTCCTTCAGGCCGTGACGGGACTGAGCGGCGGTCGCGCCACCCTCGTGCTGGGCGCCGTCGCAGTCGCCGTTCCCCTGGCCCTCATGGCCCCCGACCTCCTCGCCCGCGTCAGGGCCCGCCCCGCCGCCCCCGCGGGCCAGAGGCTTCGGCTGGTCCAGCTCAATGTCTGGGATCTCAATTTCGACGGGGCCGGCACCGCGCGCTGGATCGCCGGCCAGGACGCCGATGTCGTGGTGCTTGAGGAGGCGGCGCTAAAGGGGGCCAGGGTCGCCGAGGCCCTGGCGCCGGCCTACCCCCACCGCGTCCCCTGCCCCGATCTCGCCTGCGCAACCCTGATCCTCTCCAAGGCGGCCCCGAGCGCGTCCGGCCTGATCACCTGGCCCGGCCTCAGTTTTCGTCACGCCGGCGCCTGGGCCAGCTTTGGGGAGGGGCCCGGCGCCTTCACCGTGGTCGGGACCCACTTCCGCTGGCCGATCCCGGCCGGCCCGCAGCGCGATCAGGCCCAGCGGCTGGCCGCGTTTCTGAAGCGGTTCGACGCGAGCAGCCTGATTCTCGCCGGCGACTTCAACGCGACGCCCACCTCCTTCGTGCTGCGCCGGCAGGACGCCGGCCTGGGACTGATCCGCCGCACACGCGCCCTGGCCACCTGGCCGGCCGGCGGCATCACCCACTTTCGCCTCTCGGCCCCGTTCCCGATCCTTGCGATCGACCACGTCTACGCCGGCCCCGGCTGGCGCACGGTCAGCGTCGCGCGCGGCCCCAGGCTCGGCTCCGACCACTATCCGGTGGTGGTCGAGCTCACCCGGTAGAGATCATCCGGGCTTGATCGAGAGGATCTTGCCGGGCTCACGCGGGGGTTCGCCCTTGGGCAGGGCGTCGATGTGCTCCATCCCCTCGCTGACCTCGCCCCATACCGTGTACTGATTATCGAGGAAGTTGGAATCCTTCAGACAGATGAAGAACTGGCTGTTGGCGGAATGCGGGTTGGCGGTGCGGGCCATGGAGCAGACTCCGCGCTTGTGCGGCGCGGGCGAGAACTCGCTCTTCAGATTGGGCTTTTCGGAGCCCCCGCCGCCGGTGCCGGTCGGATCGCCGCCCTGGGCCATGAACCCGTCGATCACGCGGTGGAACACCACCCCGTCGTAGAAGCCCTCGGCCGCCAGCTCCTTGATCCGGGCCACGTGCAGGGGCGCGAGGTCGGGCCGCAGGCGGATGGTGACCGGGCCGGTCGCCAGGGTCATGATCAGGGTCTCTTCGGACATGTGGCTCACTTCGCGGGTGGGTTGATGATCTGGCTGGGAAGCTCGAGGTCGCAGGGGGAGAAAGCCACCACCTTGGCGACGCGCGTCTTTTCGACCTCGGCGGTGAACCACGGCCCGGCCGGATCGATCACCCGCACCGTGGGACGCTGGTCGGCGGGGATGTCGGCCAGGACGCGCACGCTCAGCATCTTGTCGCGCGGCTCCTCCACCGGCTCGCCGGTCTTGACGGCGTTGATCGCCTCCTGGCCGGCAATCGCGCGCCCGACCGGGGTGTATTTCTGATCCAGATTGATCTGGGCGCCGCGCATCAGGAAGAATTGGCTGTTGCCGCTGTTGGGGGCTTCGGCCCGGGCCATGCCGACGACACCCGGACAGAAGCTGGCCCAGGCATTGACCTTGTGGTCGGCGGTGAGCAGGGCGAGATCCAGGGTCTGGCCGATCACCGGCATAGGGCCGATGAACCCCACCTCGAGCCCTTGGGTCTTCTCCACCACCACCAGGGCCGTGTCCGCGCCGCGGCGAAAGGTGAATTCCGCCGCGAGGTCCGGCTTGGTCGAGCCGCCCGTGCCGGTGTCGGTCGGATCGCCGGTCTGGTCCATGAAGCCGTCGATGACGCGGAAGAAGGCGCGCCCGTCGTAGAAGCCGGCCCGGGCCAGTTCGCGCAACCGCGCGGCCGAGAGCGGCGCGACGGTCGGCGAGAGTTCGACGATCACGCGACCCTTGCTGGTGTCGATCACCAGCACCTTCTGCGGATCGGGCGTGCGCCAGTCGGCCTCGGTCGGCGCGGCGGTCGCGACGGTCGCGGCGGGCTTCGGCGCGGGCTTGGCCCAGACCGGCCCGGCCAGCACGGCGACGAGGGCGGCGAGCGAGGCGAGTTTCATGGGCCGGTATCTCATGCGCCGGCGAACTTGGCCACCAGCCGCCGTTCGACCCCGGCCGGTACGAACCGGCCGACATCGCCGCCCATCGAGACGATATCCTTCACCAGGCGGGAGGCGACCGCCTGGTGACGCGGATCGGCCATCAGGAACACGGTCTCGATATCGCGGTCGAGCTGCTGGTTCATGGCCGTCATCTGGAACTCATATTCGAAATCGGCCACCGCGCGCAGCCCGCGCACGATCACCTGAGCCCCCACCTCGCGCGCGAACTGGATGGTCAGGTTCTCGAACGGCCGCACCTCGATCTCGGCGATATGGGCGCAGATCCGGGTTTCCTCGCGGATGATGTCGATGCGCTCCTCGAGCGAGAACAGCGGGCCCTTGGTCTTGTTGATGGCCACGCCGATGACCAGCTTGTCCACCAGCTTGACCGCCCGGCCTATGATGTCGATGTGGCCGTTGGTGGCGGGATCGAAGGTGCCGGGATAGAGGCCGGTGCGCTGCATGCCCTCACGCTCTTTGTTGCCGGAACGCCTGGGCGCTGGCCGCCCTTCCACGAGGAAATCCCGCGGCTGTCAATCGCCTTCGACGCCGCCCTCGTCCCGCGGCTCGGCGTCGGGCGCCGGCTCGCCGCCGTCGCCTTCGAGGCGCTCCACCGAGACCACGTGCTCGTCCTGCGCCGTGCGGAAGATGGTGACGCCGGCGGTGTTGCGCCCGGCGATGCGGACCTGGCCGACCCGCACCCGGATCAGCTGGCCCTGATCGGTCACCAGCAGGATCTCGTCGGTTTCCTCGACCGGGAAGGAGGCCACCAGCCGGCCGCCGCGCCGCGCCAGATCTAGCGCGATCAGGCCCTGCCCGCCGCGTCCGGTGCGCCGATAGTCATAGGCCGAGGTCCGCTTGCCGAACCCTTCGGACGACACGGTGAGCACGTGCTGCTCGGCCCCGCCCAGCTCGGCGATCCGGTCGACCGAAAGCGATACCGGCGCCTCGCCGGCCGCGTCCTCTTCCTCGTCCGCCGCCGGTGGCGCCGTCTCCTCGCCCTCCCCGCTCTCGGCCGCGCGCATCGCCCGGTCGTGCTTGAGATAGGCGGTGCGCTCAGCCGGCGTCGCCTCGACGGCGCGCAATATGGCCATCGAGATTACGAGGTCCCCCTCGGCCAGGCGGATGCCGCGCACGCCGGTCGAATCGCGCCCGGCGAACACCCGCACGTCGCTCACCGGGAAGCGGATGCAGCGCGCCGAGGCGGTGCTGAGCAGCACGTCGTCGGCCGGCGTGCACAGGCTGACCCCGACGATGGAGTCGCCCTCGTCCAGCTTCATGGCGATCTTGCCGGCGCGATTGATCTGCACGAAGTCCGACAGCTTGTTGCGCCGCACCCCGCCCGAGCGGGTGGCGAACATAACGTCCAGTCCGTCCCACGCGGCCTCGTCCTCGGGCAGGGTCAGGATCGAGGTCATGGTCTCGCCCGGCTCGATCGGGAACAGATTCACGAACGCCTTGCCGCGCGAGGTCGGCGTGCCCAGGGGCAGGCGCCACACCTTGAGCTTGTAGGCCTTGCCGCCGGAAGAGAAGAACAGCATCGGCGCGTGGGTCGAGGCGCTGAACACCCGCGTCACGGCGTCCTCGTCCTTGGTCGACATGCCGGCGCGGCCCTTGCCCCCGCGATGCTGCGTCCGGTAGGTGGCCAGCGGCGTGCGCTTGACGTAGCCGCCGTGCGTGACGGTGATCACCATGTCTTCGCGGGTGATCAGGTCCTCGTCTTCCACGTCGGCGTCGCCGTCGACGATCAGGGTGCGGCGCGGCACGGCGAAGGCCTCGCGCACCTCGGTCAGCTCGCCGCGCACCACCGCCATGATCGCCTCGCGCGAGCCCAGCAGGGCAAGATGCGCGGCGATGGTGGTCGCCAGCTCGCGGCCCTCGGCGAAGATCTCCTCGCGGCCGAGGCCCGTGAGGCGCGACAGGGTCAGGGCCAGGATCGCCCGCGTCTGCTCGTCGGTGAGCCGCACCTTGTCGCCGTCCACCGTCACCGTGCGCGGATCGGCGATCAGCCGCATCAGATCGACCATGTCGCCGATCGGCCAGTCCTTGGCCTGCAGCCGCTCGCGCGCCTCGGCCGGGTCGCGCGACGAGCGGATGATCACGATCACCTCGTCGATATTCGCGACGGCGATGGCGAGGCCTACCAGCACGTGGGCCCGGTCCCGCGCCTTGGCCAGTTCGAACCGCGTGCGCCGGACCACCACCTCCTCGCGGAAGGCGATGAACACCTCCAGCATCTGGCGCAGGCCCATCTGTTCGGGCCGGCCGCGATTGAGCGCCAGGGCGTTGACCGGAAAGGCGCTCTGCAGGGCGGTGAAGCGGTGCAGCTGGTTCAGCACCACCTCGGCGCTGGCGTCGCGCTTGATCTCGATCACCACGCGCATGCCGGTGCGATCGCTCTCGTCGCGCATGTCGCCGATGCCCTCGATGCGCTTTTCGCGCACCAGATCGGCGATGCGTTCGACCATGGCCGCCTTGTTCACCTGGAACGGGATGGCGGTGATGATGATCGCCTCGCGGTCCTTGCGGATCTCCTCGACGGTCGAGACGCCGCGCACGATCACCGAGCCGCGGCCGGTCATCAGCGCCTGACGCGCGCCGGAGCGGCCGATGATCTCGCCGCCGGTCGGAAAGTCGGGGCCCGGCACGATGTCCAGAAGGGCGTCCAGAGCCATCTCCGGATCGTCGATCAGGGCCAGGCAGGCGTCGATGATCTCGCCCAGATTGTGCGGCGGGATGTTGGTCGCCATGCCCACGGCGATGCCGCCGGCCCCGTTGACCAGCAGGTTGGGAATGCGCGACGGCAGGACCGAAGGCTCGGTCTCCTTGCCGTCGTAGTTGTCCTTGAAATCGACCGTGTCCTTGTCGAGGTCGGCCAGGATCGCGAGGGAGGCGCGGGTCAGGCGGCATTCCGAATAGCGCATGGCGGCCGGCGGATCATTGTCCACTGAGCCGAAGTGGCCCTGGCCGTCGATCAGCAGCAGGCCCATCGAAAACGGCTGCGCCATGCGCACCAGGGTGTCGTAGATCGAAAGATCCCCGTGCGGATGGTATTTGCCCATCACGTCGCCCACGACCCGGGCCGATTTGACATACGGCCGGTCCGGCGTGTGGCCCTGCTCGTTCATCGAATAGAGAATGCGCCGCTGCACCGGCTTGAGGCCATCGCGCACGTCCGGCAGCGCCCGGCTGACGATGACGCTCATGGCGTAGTCGAGATAGGCGCGCTTGACCTCCTCCTCGATCGAGATCGGGGTCACGTGGCCGCGCCGGCCGTCGTCGACGGGTGGGAGAGTCTTGTCGGTCAAAGGGAGATTTCAGGGCTCGGAATCGGACACGAAATGTCCGTGCCCGTTAGTAGCAGAACCTGGGCAAAAACGCCACTTCGCCGACCCGCCGCCGACGTCGGTTTTCAGAACGGAATCTCGTCATCCATGTCGGCGGTGAAGGATTCCTTGGGCCCCGAAGTTCCGGCGCGTGGACCGGGCGCATAGCCGCCCACATCGCCTTCGCCGCGGGCCCCGTCGGCGCGGCCGTCGAGCATGGTCAGTTCTCCGCGGAACTTCTGCAGCACGATCTCGGTGGAGTATTTCTCGACCCCGGCCTGATCGGTATATTTGCGGTTCTGGATCGCGCCCTCGATATAGACCTTCGATCCCTTGCGCAGATAGTTCTCCGCCACCTTGACCAGGTTGTCGTTGAAGATCACCACCCGGTGCCACTCGGTCTTTTCCTTGCGCTCGCCGCTGTTACGGTCGCGCCAGGTCTCGGAGGTGGCGAGGTTGAGATTGGCGACCCGGTCGCCGGAGTTGAGCGTGCGGATCTCGGGGTCTCGCCCGAGGTTGCCCACCAGAATGACCTTGTTGACACTGCCCGACATCGCGGTGCTCCCTTGCTCGCTCGGCGACCACGCGCGCGCCGGAATCCGTCCGCGACGCTAGCCCGATCCGCCGGCGCGCACAAGACCAATGTTCTATTTTTGTTCTGGCCCCGCGGGTGTCGGTTCCGGCATCGCCCCCGGCACCGCCAGCCGCCCGTCGCCAGTGCGCACCAGGAACGGATAGCGATAGCCATCGAAGGTCTGGGCCGTGAACACGCCCTCGCGCTGAAGGAACAGGAACTGGCTTTGGTAGGCCCCCGTCACATCGGTCTGGGTGGCCCCCAGGGCGCGGAACTGCAGGCGCATCTTCTCCAGCTCCGCGGCGCAGTGCTCCAGGTCGGGCTGATGGGTCGCCAGCACGTTGAATTTCGGCCTGCCGCCGGCCGGGGTCACCAGGTGCCAGCAGACCCCCCGATCGGTCGGCGCCTCGAGGGTCTTCGAACACGAGGCGAGCCCCGCGGCGCCGACCGTGATGAGCAACGCCAATGCCTGGGGTCTCATGCCAAATCCTTCATATCCCGGCGTCAGCCGAGCGGCGCGACGGAACAGTCGGGCCCCTGCTCGGCCAGGGTATGGAACGCGCGGTTGTCCGGCGAGGTTTCGACCCGCCCGTCCGTGAGCCGCAGGGTGCGGTCGTTCCAGCGGCCATAGGCGGCCCCGCCGGCGCGAACGCACTGGCCGGCGTAGAGGGTCTGGACGCAGTCGTCGAGGCTCATGTCCGGCGCGAGCCTGGCCCACGATCCGCCGGAATAGCGCCAGCATGCCTGCACGCCCGAGCGCCCCGCGCTCTTGGCGACGACCGGCGTGGCCCCCGCCGGGGCATCGGCCTGGGCTTGGTCGGGCGACATTGGCGGCAGGGGCGCGACCTGGGCAGTTGGCTGGCCGGTAGAGCCGGAGAGGGCGCCGGTGGTGTCCACGCCCACGTCGAGCGCCCCGGCGGCCACGCCGTTGCGCGCCGCGCAGGCGGCGACCGTCATCTCCCCGGCCAGCTGCCCGCCCACGAAGCAGCGAAGGGGGTGCGTCGGATCGAGCTTGACGTCGTCGTCCCGCCCGGTCTGGACTATCAGCCCGCCCTGCGAGGCGGGCGGCGCTTCGTCGGGGTCCTTGCCTCCGGCGACCAGCCAGGCGGCGATGCCCAGGCCGGCGGCGAGGGCCAGGCCGCCGCCGACGGCTAGGATCACGCGGCGATCCTTGAGGCGATCCATGGGGCGCCGGGAGGCCCGCGGCTGATTATTTGAAGCGATAGGTGATGCGGCCCTTGGAGAAATCATAGGGCGTCATCTCCACCAGAACCTTGTCGCCGGCCAGGACGCGGATGCGGTTCTTGCGCATCTTGCCGGCGGTGTGGGCGATGATCTCGTGATCGTTCTCCAGCTTCACGCGAAACGTCGCGTTGGGCAGCAGCTCGCTCACGGTGCCCGGCAGTTCCAGCAGATCTTCTTTCGCCATTTAGGTCCTCGGGTTGTTTTGATCGACGATCATAGCGCACAAGGGCCGCCAAGGTCGATGGTCCGCCGTTTTTGCAGGAGGCGCCGATGCCGGCCCGCGGCACGCGTTCCCCCATTCTCGTTCTCCTCGCCGCCGCCCTCTGCGCGGCCCAAGGTGCTTTGACGGCTGCCCTGCCCGCGCCCGCCCGCGCTCAGGCCCCGGCCGTGGGCGCCGCTGCTTGCGGCCACGCCCTCAGCGCCCCGGTGGCGGCCAAGTGGCGTCTGACCGGCGGCGAGACCGGGCCGCTCGGCTGTCCGACGGCCGAGGAGGCCGCCATCGCGCCGTCGCCGCGCGGGACGACCGGCCGGGAGGCGGACTTCGCCAGCGGCGCGATCCTGTGGCACGCCAGCGGCCCGCGCGCGGGCCAGACCTATGCGGTCACCGGCTGCGCCTATCGCCTGTTCTTCCAGTACGGCGGCTCGTCCGGCTGGCTCGGCCTGCCGCTCGAGGACGCGGTCAACACGCCGGACGGCCAGCACCAGGCGTTCGAGGGCGGCCGGGTAACCTTCCTTCGCGCCCTCGACGAATGCTCCGCCGAGCGCGCCGCCGAAATCGCCCCCGCCGCGCCGGCCGCGACCGAGACGGCGGCGGCGGAGACCAGCCCGCTCGATCTCTTCATCGACGCCGCCCTGACCGACCACATCACCGCCGCCGCCGCGGGCACGGTGTCAGCGGCTCTGGCCGCCCACTACCAGCGCGTCGGGCCCCAGGCGCGGGTGTTCACCGGCCCCGTGCCGGGGTCCGCGCCGCTCAAGCTCTACCGCGACGAGGCGAGCGGTGATCACGTCACCGTGGCCACCGCCGAGGGCGAGCGTGAGGCCCTGGCCGCCGGCTACCATTTCGAAGCGTCTCAGGGGTTCGTCTGGACCGACCCGCACCCCGGCGCCCTGGCCCTGATGCAGTTTCGCGCCTCCGCCGACCACCTCGTCCTCCTCGCCGGCCCGGACATCACCACCAAGGCCGAAGGCGCCGGCCTCGCGTTCGTCCGCGTCGAGGGTTACGCGCCGCCGCCCTAACCTCCGAAGCTGCGCGCCCGCGGGAAGCGTCGGCGGATGCGGGCTTCGAGCGCGTCGCGCACCTCGCGGTAGGCGTCCAGCCGCATCTCGCGCGCGCCGCCGGCCAGGGTGGGATCGAAGGTCGGCCAGTATTCCAGCTCGACGGCCCGGCCGCGCGCCAGTTCGCCGGCTCGGTGGTGCGCCTCGGGGCTGAGCGAGATCACCGCGTCGAACGAGCCGTCCTCCAGTTCGTCGAAGCTCTTGGGCCGGTGACCGGCGAGATCGATCCCCACCTCGTCCATCGCCGCCAGCATGAACGGATCGGGCTCGCGCCGGGGGCCCGGGCGCAGGCCGCAGCAATCGACGAACACCGCGGCGCCGTGGAGGCGGCGCATCAGTCCCGCGGCCATGGGCGAGCGGATGCGGTTGAGCGTGCAGGCGAACAGGACCGCGCCCGGCGCGGCGGCCACGGGTCAGCCCCGCCAGTGAAGGGCGCAGATCAGGGTGAACAGGCGCCGCGAGGTGTCCTCGTCCAGGGCGACCTTGCCCGAGAGCCTGGCGCGCAGCAGGGCCGAGCCTTCGTTGTGCAGGCCGCGCCGGCCCATATCGAGCGCCTCGATGCGCTGGGGCGTGGCGTTGCGGATAGCGTCGTAATAGCTCTCGCAGATCATGTGATAGTCCTTCACCACGCCGCGCAGGGGCGAGAGCGAGAGCAGGTGGCGGCGCTGATAGTCGGGGCCGACGATATCCAGCGCCAGGCGGTTGTCGATCAGGGCTATACGCAGATCGTACGGGCCGCCAGGGGCGCCATCCGGCGCGAAATAGTTGTCTTCCACCAGATCGAAGATCGCGATCTGGCGCTCCTGCTCCTGGTCGCGCGAGGCGGCGCCCAGAGACTCCTCGTCCAGGTCCACGGAGCGCAGGCGATGGCGGGCGGCGTCATCGGGCATGGCGCCCTCTTTAGCGGCAAGTCCAGGCGCGCCCAACCGACCTCACGGACGCCGGTTGAGGCGAATGGAGACCGATCGGGCGTGCGCCGGCAGGCCCTCGGCCTCGGCCAGCGCCAGTGTCGCCTCGGCCAGGGCGCCGAACGCCCCCGCGTCGCAGCCGAGGATCGAGCTGCGCTTCATGAAATCGATCGTCGACAGCCCGGAGGAGAAGCGCGCAGCTCCGCTGGTGGGCAGCACATGGTTGGAGCCGGCCACATAGTCGCCCAGGGCCTCCGGCGCGTGCCGCCCCAGGAACATCGCTCCGGCATGGCGAACCCGGGCTGCCAGCTCGGCCGGTCGCTCGACCGCGAACTCCACATGCTCCGGCGCGATGCGGTCGACCAGCGAGGCGGCCAGCTCGAGCGGCGCCACGATCACCGCCCCGTGGTCGCGCCAGGCGGCGGCGGCGACCTCGGTCGTGGTGAGCGTGGTGAGCTGCCCGGCGATGGCCCCGATCACCGCCTCGGCGAAGGCCCTGTCGTCGGTGATCAGGATCGACTGGGCGTCCGGGTCGTGCTCGGACTGGGAGAGCAGGTCGGCGGCGATCCACGCCGGATCGTTGGCCCCGTCGGCCACCACCACGATCTCTGACGGCCCGGCCAGGGAATCGATCCCCACCCGGCCGAACACCCTCCGCTTGGCGGCGGTGACATAGGCGTTGCCGGGCCCGACGATCTTGTCCACCGGAGCCAGCGGGCCGGCGCCATAGGCCAGGGCAGCCACCGCCTGGGCCCCGCCGACGCGCCAGATCTCGCTCACCCCGGCCTCCCGCGCCGCCGCCAGCACCGCCGGCGCCAGCCGTCCAGGCGGCGTCACCATGGCGATCCGGCCGACCCCCGCCACCCGCGCCGGAACGGCGTTCATCAGCACTGTCGAGGGATAGGCCGCCCGACCGCCCGGAACATAGACTCCCACCGAATCCAGCGGCGTCCAGCGCCAGCCCAGCTCGACTCCCGCCGCGTCGGTGAACCCGCCGTCGGCCGGCTTCAAGCGCTCGTGATAGGCGCGGATGCGGGCCGCGGCGAAGGCCAGGGCGGCGCGCACCTCGGCCGGGCAGGCCTCCGCACCGGCCGCGATCTCATCCTCCGACACGCGAAAATCGCTTTCCGTAAGGTCGACGCCGTCGAATTCGCGGGTGAACCTCAGCACGGCGGCCAGACCCTCGGCGCGCACGGCGTCGATCACACGGGCGACGGCGGCCTCGACATCGGCCGGCGCCCCGCGAGGCTCGGCCAAAAAGGCGGCGAAATCGGCTTCGAAGCCGGGCGCGGAAGCGTCGAGGCGGCGCACGGGCGCGAGGCGCTCCCTTCAGGCTTCGTGTTCGGGCGTGCTGGGCGTCGGCCAGGGGGCCGAAAGATCCGCCAGGGCGGCGTCGATGCACTCCACCTCGGCGGCCAGGTCGCCGCCGTCGGCGAAGGCGAAGGTCACCCGCCCGCCCGGCGCTTCGCCGGCCTCGAACGTCAGCGCCAGCAGGCCAAGCACCGCCTCCTTCGCGTCGGCGCGCAGGTTGCGCCCCTTCAGCTCAAGCACTCCGCCCAGCTGCAGCCCGGCTCGCACCCGCTCGCCGGCGCCCTCCGGGGCCTCCCAGCGGAAGCGGTTGAAGGCGATCGTCAGGCGCCGGCCGCGCGGCTCCCACTGGATGTCGCCGATCCGCGTCACCGCATCCTGCAAGGCGGCGGAGATCACCGCCAGGTCGTCGGCGTCCTCGGCCAGCAGGCGCAAGGGATCGGGCGCGTTCACCTGTCCGTCTCCGGCGGGGCCGGTGCGACTTCGCGCGGCGACGCCTGCGGTCGCGGCGTCGCGGCCTTGCGCCGGCGCAGATTGGCGCGCAGCGCGGTGGCCAGCCGCGCCTGGCGCGCCGCCCGCTCGGGAGATGTCACCTCGGCCATGGCCCCCGCCTAGAGCCCCCCGCGCCGCCGTCAACCCGATTTCGCTTCCCACCGGCCCGCCGTTTCGCTAACAGGCGGCCCTTCCCCGCGCCCCGCGTGTGGGCGACGCCGCCGTAGCTCAGTGGTAGAGCGCATCCTTGGTAAGGCTGAGGTCGACAGTTCGATCCTGTCCGGCGGCGCCATCTCTTCCTCATTTTTCAAGGGCTGGCACGGACCTGATGTCGACCCTTCCCGCCGAGCGTGCGCGGCGCGCGCCGCGGGCTCGCCAGCCCAAAGTCCGTCGGGTGCAGCTGTGTGGGGATCGCGCCCTCTTGAGCGCCTCTGCCAGGGTGATAGCGTCGCCGAATGAGAGATGCCGTTGATGGCTGAAGATCCGACCGACGAGGCCACCAGGTTGCGGGCGCGATTGGCCGTGCTGGACGACGCCGCGCCCCCGAAGCGCCGCTCGCCGCTGCCCGCGATTCTCACCGTGGCGGCGGCCCTGGCGCTCTTGGCGGGCGTCCTGGTCGCGACCTGGCATCGTTCGGCGCGGGAGAAGCCGACGTCGCCGGACGTCACCCAGGCGTCCGCCCACTCCAACGACGAGCTGATGAAATCGAGTGCGCGGGCCGTGTGCGCGACTCAGGAGACGGCGCGAAACCTCCTTAGCGTCGTGGTTCGCAGCGCGCACCCCGGGGGAGACGACGCCAAGGCGGCCCAGGCCTATCTCGACCAGATCGCCGCCCAGACCCAGGTCGGAATCGACGCGGCGTCGGTCGTGGGGATCAATCCCGCCGCCGCGCGGGTCTCGTGCGTCGCCACCGTCAGCTTCCACTGGCCGGCGGCCATCATGGCCAAGGTGGACCCCCGGGACGCCGGCGCCCAATCGCTCGCCGTCGTCATGCGCTACACCGTCCAGCCGGCGCCGAGTGGCACCGGGCTGGTCTACGGCATCGACAGCGTCAAGCGCGGCGGCGAGTTCCTGGGCGTCCCAGGACTGGTCACCCTCATCCAGCGGTTCGCCGACGACGCCCTTGAGGCCGATCGAAAGCGTCCCGCGCCAGGGTCGCCGTCCTAGGCGCGCCTTCCTAAGGCGCCGCCGAGCGGTGGCGGGTTCCACCCTAACGAGCCGTCCAGCGACCAGTCGCTAGAGCGTGTTCCGGTAGGTGGGAACTGGTTATCGGAGCGAAACGTCAAAACGGAACAGGCTCTAGTCGCCGCTGGCCCGCGCCGCCACAAGGCCGAGCTGGCGGCCGATCATTCGGTCGACGACGCGGGCGGGAAGCAGCGAGGGCAGGGTCGCGTTCATGAACCGGCCCTCGACCACCGCATAGCGCGTCTTGGGCTTGCGCGTGGTCAGCGCCGTCGCGATCACCGCTCCGACCTGCTCGGGGGTCATGCCGTCGCGCCCACCCTTGATCATATGCTCGCTGAACGCCCTGGCCGGACCCTCCCAGATCGTGCCCGCCAGGTGGTCCAGCGGCCTGGCTTCGGCCTTGTCCCAGATGGCCGTCCTGACGGCGCCCGGGCCGATGACGACGACATCGATGCCCACCAGCTGGAGCTCCCGTCGCAGGCTCTCGGAAAAGCCCTCGACGCCGTGCTTGGCGGCCGCATAGGCGCCGAGGAACGGAGGGCCCATCTTGCCGCCGACCGAGCTGATGTTGACGATCCGCCCCTTCTTCCCCTCCAGGGCCGGATCCGCGCCCAGCAGCGGCGCGAAGGCGCGCGTCACGGCGAACAGGCCGACGAGGTTGATCTCGATCTGCTTGCGAAAGTCGACCACGCTCTGGACGAGCAGCGGATCGCTAAACGAGGCCCCGGCGTTGTTGACCAGGCCATCTAGCGTGCGCCCGCCCAGCCCCGCGCGCACCAAGTCGGCGGCGGCGAGGATGGCGTGGTTGTCCTCCACATCGAACAGGAGCGGCGTAAAGGCCTCGCCGAGTTCGCTCTGGAGCGCGCGCCCGTCCGCCTCCCGGCGCACGCTGCCGAAGACATGCCACCCCTGTTTGGCGAGTACCGACGCCGCGCCCCTGCCTATCCCGGTCGAGACGCCGGTGATCACCACGGTCTTCATGCCACGATCCCTTGTTGACAGTGTCAACCTAGGGATCGATGTTGACAACGTCAACCTCGACCCGTCCTGTCGCGCCGCATGACGGAGACCACTAAGGAGCAGCTCGTGTCGGCGGCGGCCCAGCTGCTCGACAGCGGCGGTCAGGGGGCGGTGACCCTGCGGGCCGTGGCCCGGCGCGTCGGCGTGTCGCATAACGCCCCCTACCGCCATTTCCGCGACCGCAGCGCCCTGCTCTCGGCGGTCGCCGAGCGGGATCTGGAGCAGCTGAGACGAGAGTTCGAGTCCCTCGCCGGTGAAGGCTCGGGCGCCGCCGAGGCGCTGCGCCAATCCGCCGGCGCCCTGATCGCCTATGCTCGCGAACACCCGGCGCGCTACCGGCTCCTGTTCAGCGATCCGGACCTAACGCCGCAGCCAGGCCTGGGAGACGCCGCCCTCGCGGCGTTCGAGGCGTTCACGCGCATCGTCTCGTGGTGTCAGCGCGAGGGCGTGCTTCCCTCGATCGACGCCGTCAGCCTCACCGGCCTGATTTATGCCGCCATCCATGGCGCGATCGACCTGCAGCTCGGCGGCCGCGCCAGCGACGCCAAGGGCCTAGCCAGTATCGACGCCACCGTCGCCCTTTTGTTCGATCTCCTGAGAACCGTCGAAACGCCTGGCCCCCGGCGGAGAACGCAAACCGGCCGCGGCGAGTAAGGGCCTGACGCTCGACGGACTGACGCTCGAGGACCTGATGGGCCCGACCGCCCCCTAAAGATCCCTCTCACCTAACTCTCTCCGAACACCGGTTTCCGCTTCTCCAGCATAGCGCTGACGGCTTCCTTGTGGTCGGCGGAGGCCATGGTCAGGCCCTCGTAGGCGATGCCGGCGTCGAACACCGTGGCCATCACCTGCTTGAGCTGCAGGTTGATCGCCGTCTTGGTGTAACGGATCGCCTGCTGCGCCCCGTCGGCCAGGCGCCGCGCCCAGCGCTCGACGGTGGCGTCCAGCTCCGCCGCCGGCACGGCCAGGGTGATCAGGCCGATGCTGGCCGCCTCGACGCCGGTCAGCGGATCGCCCAGCAGCAGGTGCGCCTTGGCCCGCGCGAAGCCCACCAGCTGGGGCCAGATCACCGCCCCGCCGTCCCCCGCCACCAGGCCCACCCGGACGTGCGGGTCGCCGATGCGCGCCGTCTCGTTCGCGATGGTGATGTCGCACATCAGCGCCAGGGTGGCCCCGAGGCCGATCGCGTCGCCATTAATTCTGGCGATCACCGGCTTGGCGCAGTCGAGGATCGAGAACACCGTCGCCCGCGCGGCGCGCGATTCGGCGACGAACGCCCGTGCGTCGAACCGCCGCTCCAGCATCCACTTGAGATCGCCGCCGGCGGAGAACGCCTTGCCCGCGCCGGTGAGCACGATCACGTCCGACTGCTCGTCCTCCGCCGCCTCGGCGAACACCCGCGCCAGCTCCTCCTGCAACACCGGATCTGCGGCGTTAAGCGCGTCGGGGCGATTGAGGGTGATGGTGAGGATGCGGTCGGCCCTGGAAAAGGCGATCGCCTGGTACGATGCGAAATCCATCTGTGTCCCTCTCCGCGGCAGCGCTCAGGCCCCGGCCAGCACCGCGCGGGCCTGCTTGAGGTGCGGGATATCGAGCATCCTGCCGTCCAGTCCCACCGTGCCGGCGCCGGACGCGCCTTCGAACGCGGCCACCACCCGGCGGGCATGTGCCAGCTCCGCCTCGGAGGGCCGATAGCCCTCGTTGATCGGCCCCACCTGCGCCGGATGGATCGCCATCCGGCCGCTGAAGCCCTCGGCGCGCGAGGTGCGGCAGGCGGCGAGCAGGCCGGCCTCGTCGCGAAAGTCCACGTAGAGGGTGTCGATCGCCTGCACGCCGGCGGCGTGGGCGGCCAGCAGGGTCAGGGACCGCACCAGCCGGTAGGTCAGGGCCCACTCGCCCGAGGCGTCCAGGTTGGTGCTGGCCCCGACGGCGGCCGAGAGGTCCTCCGCGCCCCAGGTCAGGCCCAGCAGGCGCGGCAGGGCGGCGGCTGCGTAGTCGCCCAGCCGGAACGGCGAGACGGCGGTCTCGGTGGCCACCGGCAGGATCCGGATCGACCCGGCCGTGACGCCCTCGCGCGCCTCCAGTGCATCCAGATAATGGGACAGCCGGGCCACATCCGCCGGCCCGTCCGGCTTGGGCAGCATCACCCCGTCCGGGGCCGCTCCGACCACGGCGGCCAGATCGGCCAGCGCCAGGCCGCTCTCCAGCGGATTGATCCGAACCCAGAGCTCGCACGTCCGGTCCGGGCGCGGACGGCTGTTCAGGAAATCGGCCGCCAGGCCCCGGGCGCGCGGCTTGGCGTCGGGCGCCACTGCGTCCTCCAGATCGAGGATCAGGGCGTCGGCCCCGGCCCCGTCGCCCTTGGCCAGCTTGCGCTCGCTGTCGGCCGGCACGAACAGGAACGAGCGCGGCGGCCTCACGCCGCCGGCCTCCGGCGCTGCAACCCCGAGCGCTTGCACGAACCGACCAGCTCGTCGCGCTGGTTGAACGCCTCGTGCCGGAAGACGACGATGCCCTGGTCGGGCCGCGACTTGGACGGGCGAAGCTCGAGCACCTCGGTGCGCACCCGCAGGGTGTCGCCCACGAACACCGGGGCCGGAAACCGCACCTCGTCCCAGCCCAGATTGGCCACCGCCGTGCCCAGCGTCGTATCGCCCACCGAGACGCCCACCATCAGGCCCAGGGTGAAGACGCTATTGACCAAGCGCTGCCCAAATTCGGTGCCGCGCATGTATTCCTCATCCAGGTGCAGGTAGGCCGGATTGTGCGTCAGGGTGGTGAACAGCAGATTGTCGGTCTCGGTAACCGTGCGCCGGATGGCGTGATCGAACACCCGGCCAACCTCCAGCTCGTCGAACCACACCCCGGCCATCGGCCTTCCTCCCTGCCCGGGCGCGAAAATCGATCGGCCGATGACTGTCCCCGCCCCGCGGCGGCCTATACACCGCCGGTTCCACCGCGTCGAAGGATCGCCATGGACCTCACCGCGACGCCGCCCCGGGCCAACGACACCCTGGCCCTGATGCACGATCTGGACCGCAAGGTGCACTGGCTCTCGGCGTGGACGATCCACAACGCCAATCACCTGCGCGAGAGCCGCGATGGCCTGAAGGTCGGCGGGCACCAGGCCTCCTCGGCCTCCATCGCCACCATCATGTCGGCGCTTTGGTTCGGCGTCCTGCGGCCGGAAGACCGGGTCGCGGTCAAGCCCCACGCCAGCCCGGTGTTCCACGCCATCCAGTATCTGCGCGGCGCCCAGAGCCTGGATCAGCTCCAGCGCTTCCGCGCCCTGGGCGGGGCCCAGGCCTATCCCTCGCGCACCAAGGACGGCGACGACGTGGATTTCTCCACCGGTTCGGTCGGCCTGGGCGTGGCCATCACCGCCTTCGCGTCGCTGACCCAGGACTATCTGGAGGCCCGTGGCTGGCTGGCGCCGGCGCGCAAGGGCCGAATGATCTCCCTCCTGGGCGACGCCGAGCTCGACGAGGGCAACATTTACGAATGCCTGATCGAGGGCGCCAAGCACGATCTGCGCAACACCTGGTGGATCGTCGACTACAACCGCCAGAGCCTGGATGCGCCGACCTCCGAGCGCATGTTCGACCGCTTCGCCGAGATGTTCGCCGCCTGCGGCTGGGAGGTGGTGTTCCTGAAATACGGCGCCCTGCTGGAGCAGGCGTTCGCCGAGCCGGGCGGCGGGGCCCTGAAGGCCTGGATCGAGGACTGCCCGAACGATCTCTACGCCACCCTGACCTTCAAGGGCGGGGCCGGTTGGCGCGCCCGCCTCGCCGCCGACATCGGGACCGATGTGGACATCGCCGCCATGCTGGCGCGGCGCGACGACGCGACGCTGGGCCGCCTTATGACCAATCTGGGCGGCCACGATCTGGAACTGTTGGTCCAGACCTTCGCCGCAGTTCCCGACGACCGGCCGCGGCTGTTCATCGCCTACACCATCAAGGGCATGGGCCTGCCGTTGCAGGGCCACAAGGACAACCACTCCGGCCTGCTGACCGAGACCCAGATGGCGGCGCTGCGCACTTCCATGGGGATCGCCGAGGGCCGGGAGTGGGAGCCATTCGAGGGCTTGCCGGAAGCGTCGGCGGACTATCGACGCCTCCTGGCCGGCTCGCCTCTGGCGGCGTCCGGCCCCCGCCGGCATGAGGCCCCGCGGATCGAGATACCCCCCCGGGAGCGCTTTCCCAGCCCCAAGGGCCGGCAGTCGACCCAGGTCGCCTTCGGCAAGGTGCTGAACGACCTGGCAAGGGCCGGCGGCCCCCTGGCCGATGCCATCGTCACCACCTCGCCGGACGTGACCGTCTCGACCAACCTCGGGGGCTGGGTCAACCAGCGCGGACTGTTCTCGCGCAACGACCGGGCCGACACCTTCAAGGACGCCTCGATCGCCTCGCCGCAGAAGTGGCTCGCCCACGGGCGGGGCCAGCACATCGAGCTGGGCATAGCCGAGAACAATCTCTTTCTGATGCTGGCCGCCGCCGGGCTTTCCGGCCCGCTGTTCGGCCGCCGCCTGATCCCCGTGGGCACGGTCTATGACCCGTTCATCAACCGCGGCCTCGATGCGCTCAACTACGCCTGCTACCAGGACGCGCGCTTCATGCTGGTGGCCACCCCGTCCGGCGTGACGCTTGGTCCCGAAGGCGGCGCGCACCAGTCGATCCACCCGCCGCTGATCGGCATGGCGCAGGACAAGCTCTCCTATTTCGAACCGGCCTTCGTCGATGAGCTGGTCGAGATTATGCGCTGGGGTTTCGAGCACATGCAGGCCGACGACGGGGGCTCGGTCTATCTGCGCCTCTCGACCCGCCCGCTTGACCAGCCGCAGCGCGCCTTCGCCCCGGCCGACGCAGCGGAGGTGATCGAGGGCGGTTATTGGCGCGTCGCGCCCGGTCCGGACGCGCGGCTCGCCATCGCCTACTGCGGCGCCCTCGCGCCCGAGGCGGTGCAGGCGTTCGAGGCCATGCTGGAGGACGACCCGGCCGCCGGCCTGCTGGCCGTGACCAGCCCCGACCGGCTGCATGCGGGCTGGTCCTCGGCTCTCGAGGCGCGAGCCTCGGGCGCGCCGTCGCGCTCTCACGTCGAGCGCGTGCTCGCCAGCCTCGGCCGCGACGCGGTTCTGCTCACCCTGATCGACGGACCCCCGTCGGCGCTGTCGTGGCTTGGCGGCGTGCGCGGCCACCGCGTGGCCCCGCTGGGCATGACCCGCTTCGGCCAGTCCGGAGACCTGCCCGACCTCTACCGCACCTACGGGCTCGACGCCGAGGCGGTGATCACGGCGGCCGCCGCCGGCCTCGGCGCGCGTTGAGCGAGACATCGACCCGGCCCCGGGTGCGATTTGGCCGGGCGGCAGTGCCTGTGGCCGGCGCCGCCCTCCTCGCGCTTGTGGCGATCCTGGTCGGGCTCGGGCTTTCCGCCGCGCGCTCGCGCGCCTTGCGGAGGTGATACAGGCCGAGCAGACCCTGTTGGCGCAGCGCAGCGCGGCGAGGCGGCCGCCCGGCGCCAGGCCCTGGCCTCGGCGGCTACGTTCGTGCTTTCGGCCCTCGCCCTGGCGTTCACCATCGCGACCGCCGCTCTGGCGTATGGGGCGGTGCGGACGGCCCGTAGGCTGGCGGTGGCCGAGGTGGAACGCAAAAGCGCCAGGGGCCTCGCCTAGGCGCGCGGCTTCCTCCAAGCGGTAGTAGACGGCAGCCTCGACCCGATCTTCGCCAAGGATCGCGAGGGCCGGTTCCTGGTCGCAAACGGTCCCACGGCCGAGATCTATGGCCTGACTCCCGCCGATCTGATCGGCCGCACCGACGCCGATTTCGCCACTGTCGAGGTCGCCGCGGCGTTTCGCGCCGTCGATGTCGAGGTGATGGAGAGCGGGCGGCCCCGCATCGCCGAGGAGATCGTGCCTCGCGGGGAGGAGCGGCGCGTCTACCTCTCCGCCAAAGCGCCCTGGCTACGCCACGGCGAGGTCGTGGGCTTGATCGGCGTTTCGCGCGACATCACCGATCGCAAGACCGCCGAGGAGGCCCTCGCGGCGCTAAACGCCGAACTCGAAGCGAGGGTCGAAACGCGCTCACGCCAGATCGAGGCGGCCGAATCCCAGATCCGGCAGATGCAGAAGATCGAGGCCATCAGCCAGCTCACCGGCGGCATCGCTCATGATTTCAACAACATGCTGGCCATCGTAATCGGCAGCCTGGATATCGCCGCGCTCCGCCTCGACACCGACCTGGAGAAGGCGCGGCAGTGTATTTCCCAGGCCCAGGATGCGGCCAACCGCGCCGCCCGCCTGACGTCACGCCTTCTGGCCTTCGCCCGCCAGCAGCCCCTCTCCCCGGCCCCGATCGACGTCAACCGGCTGGTAGGGGGTCTGTCGGAACTCCTGCGCCGGACCCTGGGCGAGGCGATCGAGCTGGAGACCGTGCTCGCCGGCGGCCTGTGGTCGACCCTGATCGATGCGGAGGAGTTGGAGGTCGCCATCCTCAACCTGTGCGTCAATGCCCGCGACGCCATGGAACGGGGCGGACGCCTGACAGTCGAGACCGCCAACGCCCATCTGGACGACGCCTACGCGGCCGCCAACGCCGATGTCGTTCCTGGCCAGTATGTCTTGATCTCGGTCACCGACACGGGCGTGGGCATGGCCCCCGAAGTGGTCGAGCGCGCCTTCGATCCCTTCTACGCCACCAAGAGCGTCGGGCGCGGCACGGGCCTGGGGCTGAGCCAGGTGTTCGGCTTCATCAAGCAGTCCGGCGGCCACGTGAAGATCTATCCGGAGGTCGGCCACGGCACGACGGTGAAGCTGTATCTGGCGCGCCACTTCGGCCCCGCGCCCGCGGTTTCCAGCGCGCCGGCGCTCCCGGCCGCCCCGATCGACGGCGGCGCCGAGACCATCCTGCTGGTGGAGGACGAGGATGGGGTCCGCAACCTCGGCGTCGAGGCCCTGCGCGACCTGGGCTACACCGTGATCCACGCCGCCAGCGGCCTGGCCGCGCTGGCGCGATTGGACGATGGTCTGAAGGTCGACCTACTGTTCAGCGACATCGTCATGCCCGGCATGAACGGCCGCGAGCTCGCCGAGGCCGCGCGCGCTCGTCACCCGGACCTGAAGGTGCTCTACACAACGGGCTATACCCGCAACGCGATTGTCCACAACGGCGTCTTGGACCCCGACGTCGCCCTGCTCTCCAAGCCCTTCACCCTCGCCCAGCTGGCGCTGAAGGTGCGGCAGGTTCTGGACGCCTGATGCCGGCAACGAAAGGCCGTCCCAGCCGTTTCGCCATCCGGTCTCGCCAGACTTGTGACGGCGAGGCGCCGGAGAGACACGTGGCCGCCATCGAGATCACCCGCCGGACCGCCCAGACCGCGGCATCGCCGGCCGAGGGGTTGCATCGGCTGCGACGGCTGATTCCCCGCATCCAGGCTCTCGCCGTCGGTTCCGACCAGGACGGCGCGTTTCCCCGCGCGGAGCTGGACCTGCTGCGCGACGCCGGCGCCCTAAACACGTTCGCGACCTCCGGCGTGCCGGCCCTCGACCTGATGGAGGCCCTGCGCCTCGTGGGTCGCGCCAGCCTCAGCGTGGGGCGGGTTTTCGAAGGACACGTCAACGGCGCCAGGCTCGTGCGCGACCACGGCGACGCCGCTCAGGCGCGCGCTCTGAGTTCCGCGCTGGAGGCGGGACGCCTACTGGGCGTCTGGAACACAGAGCCCCCACCCGGCGTCCGTATCGTCGAGGCGGAAGGCCGCGCCACCCTTTCCGGCGCCAAGTCCTACGCTACAGGGGCCGGCCATATCGACCAGGCCGTCGTCACCGCCGCCCTGCCGGGTGGCGAGCGCCAGATGCTCTCGATCGACGCGTCCGATCCGGCGCGCGCCGACCCATCCGCCTGGAACGTGCGCGGCATGCGCGCCACCGTCAGCGGCCTCTACGACCTCACCGGTCTGCCGGCCGACGCGGCCGACCGTCTGGGCGGACCTGGCGACTATGAACGGGAGCCGGCTTTCACCGCCGGCGCCTGGCGCTTCACCGCGGTGCAGCTGGGCGGGGTCGAGCGGGTTCTGGGCCTGCTGCGCGACCACCTCGCCCAGGGTCCCGGCGGCGCCGATCCGATCCATCGTGCGCGGTTCGGCGCGGCGTTGGCGGATGCGCGCTCGGCCTATCTCTGGGTCAGGGAAGCGGCCGCGCGCGTCGAGGCCCCCGAGGCCGGTCCCGACGAAGTGGCCTTCGTGCTGATGACCCGCGGCGTGGTCGAGCGCGCCGGCCTTGCCGCGATGGAGGCGGCAGCCCGCTCGGTAGGAACGCGCGCCTTCTTTGCCGACCTCCCGCTGGACCTGGCCTGCCGCGACCTCGCCCTCTATCTGCGCCAGCCCGTGCCGGACCAGGCCCTCGACCGCGCCGCCGCGGCCTTCATCGAGCGCGACCGCTGGCGGGGCGACGCCCTGTGGTGACCGCCTTGGGGGAGGCCGCCTGGATCGAACTCACCGCCGCCGCCCGGCCGCTGGACGAGTCGGCCTTGCGGGCCCTTTCGCCGATGCTCATCGTCTCGCCGCACCAGGACGACGAGACGCTCGGCTGCGGCGGACTGATCGCCGCAGCGGCCGATCTCGGCCTCAAGCCGCGCGTCGCCTATCTCACCGACGGCGCCGCGTCGCATCGGGGCTCGCCGACCTGGCCCGCCGCCCGACTCGCGGACACCCGCCGCGAGGAGGCGATCGCCGCCCTCGCCGCGCTGGGCGTACCCGCCGACGACGCCCTTTTTCTCGGCTGGGCCGACGCCGCTCCCCTCCCGGCCGGCCCGGGCAGGGACGCGACCCTCGCCACGCTGCTCGCCTGGGCCCGGCGATCTCCTCCGGCCAGCCTGTGGGCGCCCTGGGCGCTCGAGCGCCACTGCGACCACTCCGCCGCCGCGGCCCTGTCGATTGACCTCGCCGCGCGTCTCGACCCGACCCCCAGGGTCATGGACTACCTGGTCTGGGGCTGGAGCCTTGAGGCGCTGCGCCATGAGGGCGCAGGGCGCGAGGTCTGGTCCCTCGCCTGCGCCGCGACCATCCCGCGCCGGCGCGCCGCCCTCGCCTGCCACCGCACCCAGACGACCAATCTGATCGACGACGCGAGCGAGGCGTTCCTGATTCCGCCGGCGGTGGCGGCGCTCGTGGAGCGCCCGGTCGAAGTCTTCCTGAGCCGGCCATGAGGAAGACCGCCTCCCTCGACGGCGACTATTTCGACGGCCTCTACCGCGCCGACCCCGACCCGTGGGGCTTCACCACCCGGCCCTACGAAGCGGCCAAATACGACGACACCCTGGCCGCCCTGGGCGATGAGCGGGCGGCGCGCGGGCTGGAGGTGGGCTGTTCGATCGGCGTCCTGACCCGCCGCCTCGCCGCCCGCTGCGATCGCCTGGTGGCGACGGACGTCTCTCCCCTCGCCCTGCGAGAGGCGCGCCGACGCTGCGCCGACCTGCCCTCCGTCGAGTTCCGCCAGGTGCGCCGGCCGGTGGAGTCGTTTCGCGGCATCTTCGATCTGATCGTGCTCTCCGAAGTCGTCTACTATTGGGATGACACTGATCTGAAGCGCGTCGCCAACGCTATGGCCGCCGCCATCGCCGCCCGGGGCCGAGTCCTGCTCGTGCACTGGTTGGGCGAGACGGACTATCCGAAATCCGCCGACGACGCGGTCGAGGCCCTGCGGGCGCATCTGGCCGGGGTGATCGATATCGAACGCCAGGATCGCCGCGAGGCCTACCGCCTCGACCTCTGGCGGCGTGCCGCCAGAACCTAGCCCGCCAGGGCGAGGGTCTTGGAGTTCCGCGCCGCCGCCACCAGGGCGCGCGCCAGGGACGTCTCGTCGGCGAGCTCGGCGAAGGTCAGCGGGCCGGCCGCCGCGGCGACGCCCAGGGCCGCGCCCAGCGTCGCAAGCCCCGGTATGGCCTCGTCGTTCGACAGCCTCCCCCACGCCGCCAGGGTGTCCGACGCGCCGCCTGGCGCCCGGCCGCTCAGGCGGGCGGAGGTGATCACCTTGACGTCCACGGGATGGCGCACCTTGCCGCCGGCGGCGCGCACGGCGGCGAACAGGGCCTTGTCCTCGCCCACCGGTGGTGTCGGCGCGCCGCCGATGCGACGATAGGCTTCGAGCGTGAGAGCCATGCTGGCCCCACCCTCATAGAAGTGCCGGGGCCAGGTTTCCGCCTCACAGCGCGCCTTTAGGAAGGTGAGGGCGTTCTCGTACCGCTGGATCGCCGCGAGGCGTCGCCGGTGCGCGCTGGGCAGGCGCCGCAGTCCGCGCGGGTCCAACCGGGCCAGCCCGGCGATGGCGTCATGACCGGCGGCCAGATGATCCAGAGTGCGCGCCAGCCAGCCCGGCGTCACCCGCGTATCGGCGTCGGTGGAAAGCAGGCAGTCTTTCGGCGCGCTCAGGTGCGCGGCGGCGGCCTCGAGGGCCAGCCGCCGAGCCCACCCCGCGTTGGCGCGCTCGGGCGGCAGGTCGACCGAGACCACCTCCAGTTCGCCGCCCCAGCGCGCGCGCCAGGCCGGGGCGAATCCGGCGGCGATCCGGGCGGTGTCGTCGGTCGAATTGTTCGCGATGACGCAGAGCGACAGGCTCGCCAGGCCGACGGGGCGCTCCATGCGCAGCAGGGCTCCCAGGCATCCGGCGAGTTCGTCCGCCTCGTCTCGCGCCGGCAGGGCGATGGCGGCGCGCGGGGCGGAGGCTGTCGTCATGTACGGCTCCCGGGAGTGTCAGGCTGACACACAACGGCCATGGTCGGCTGGCGTTCCGGAGCGCGCCTTGACGGCGCCGGTGGGCGCGGTGATACCGGCGCCGCGGAGGATGACGGCGTGCGCGACCTGAACCAGAAGACGGCCTTCATCACCGGCGGCGCCAGCGGCATAGGTCTCGCCATGGCGCGCGCGTTCGGCGCCCAGGGCATGAAGGTGATGATCGCCGACATCGAGGGCAGCGCCCTGGAGAGCGCCCTCGAAGAGTTGCGCGCCGCCCAGGTCCGGGCCGAAGGCGTGATCGCCGATGTGGCGAGCCGCGACTCCCTGCGCGCCGCGGCCCTCGAAACGATCGCCAAGTTCGGGGCCATCCATCTGGTCTGCAACAACGCCGGCGTCGGCGCGGGCGGCCCGATCGCCACGATGCCCGAGAGCGATTGGCGCTGGGTGATCGACGTGAACCTGATGGGCGTCGTCAATGGCGTCGATGTATTCACGCCCCTGATGCTGGGGCATGGCGAGGGCGGCCACTTCGTCAACACCGCCTCGATGGCCGGCATGGTCAGCCCGCCCCAGATGGAGCCCTACTGCGCCACCAAGTTCGCCGTGGTGGCGATCAGCGAAGGGTGGGCCGCGCAACTGGCCCCGCTGGGCATCGGCGTCTCGATCCTGTGCCCCGGCTTCGTCAAGACGCGGATCCATGAGAGCCGGCGCAACCGGCCGGCGAGCTATGGCCGCGACGACCGCGTCAACCCGCCCGACACCGCCGACGCTTCCCTGGTGCTGAGCGGCATTCCGGTCGAGCCGGTGGCCGCCCGGGTGGTCGAGGCGGTGCTGGCCGACGAGCTCTATGTCTTCACCCACCCCGAGTACAAAAGCGTCGTCGCCGAACGGTTCGACCGTATCCTGGCGGCCTTCGACGCCGCGGCCGCGAGCCCGGCGCTCGCGTCCCTGGCCCCAGGGGTCCTGCCGGCCATGCCCCTGAACTAGGGCCGGGCGCCGCTCGCCCCACATGCTGTTTGCGACCCTCTATGCGGCGCTCGGCCTGGGACTGGCCGCGCCGACGGCCGCGGCCCATCCCGGCGCCCTCTGGAGCATCGTGCATGGCCTTTGCGTGCGCGACCAGCGCCTGCTGGGCCGGCCGGCGCCCTGCGCCCATGTGGACCTCGCCGCCGGGATCGCCGTCGTCGCCGATCCGGAACACAAGACGCAGGTGCTGCTGGTGCCGACGCGCCGGCTACGCGGCATCGAGAGCCCCGCGCTGCTCGCGGACGGCGGCCCCAACTACTGGCAGGCGGCCTGGGACGCCCGGCGCCATTTCGAGCATCGGGCGCATCGCCCCGTCGCCCGCGATGATGTCGCCCTGGCGGTCAACTCGATCGTCGGACGCAGCCAGGACCAGCTGCACATCCACGTCGACTGCGTCAGCCCGGCGGTGAAGGCCCAGCTCGAGGCGCGCCAGGACCGCATCGGCCTGCACTGGTCCACCTTCCCGATCCCGCTCGAGGGCCAGCGTTACCGCGTCCGCCGCCTGGCGGGAGCGGATCTCGGCGACAACGATCCCTTCAAACTGCTGGCGGCCGGCGACTGGCGCGCGGCGCGGGACATGGGCCGCTATACCATCGCCGTGATCGGCGCGACCTTCCACGACGGATCGCCCGGCTTCTGGCTGCTCGCGGACAGCGTCGATCCACGTCGCGGCGACCGGGGCGTCGCCGAGGACTTGATCGATCACGACTGCGCGGTGCTGCGCCCGACGGCCGGGCGCGGACACTAGACTGGGTCCGTCAAGCGCCGCTCCAGCGGCGCACCCGGCCCACGTCCACATGTACGAAGTTGGAGGTCGGATAATAGCCGACACCCCCGACGGCGAGCGATTGGGCCGCGTCGCGCACACGATCGAGGGCCGCGTCCGCCAGCCGGATATCGATCGCCTCGCCCTGCATGTGCAGGCTGCCGGAGGCGACCTGACCGCTTACCTCGTGCAGCGCCGCGTTAGTCTGGGGCGAGCGATAGCCGGAGACCACCGCGAACCTCGGCGGCGCTTCCAGGCGGATCGAAAGGGCGGCCAGGAGATCGAGCAGGCCGGGGGCGATGGCGTGAACCTCGCCGGTGCGGTGATCGCGCAACACGTGATTGACCGCCTCCAGGGCGCCCGGCACATAGGCACCCCTCTCCCAATAGGACACGTCCAGGCTCTCGCCGGTGTGCAGATTGTGGAACGCCAGCCGCCGCGCCGTCCCGGAGGCCAGGGCGCCCCGCGCGGTTGCCGCCGCCAGTCCCAGCCCGAGGGCGCCGCTGAGGAGCGCGCGTCGGTGCATCCGGCGCCTAGCCCTCGACCTCGGTCTCGGGCCGATCGAGGCCATCGGAGATCTCGCCGCGCCATCGACCGCTCGCGTCCTCGTAGGTGATGCCGACCGTCTCGCCGGAGATACGCTGTTCACCCGCGGCGCGGTCGGCGGCGTGGCGCGCGGCGTCATGGGAGGGGAAGGTCTCGGAATAGACCCCATCCACACGATAGGCCCAGCCGCCATCGTGTTCGACGATCTCATAGGTCACATGGGTCATGCCGCTCCTTAGATCGGCCCCGCCATGGCGGCAAGCTCATCGATCATGCAACAACGGCGCCGCCGACGTGACCTGAGGAGTCGCCACCGGATGACGCATGCGGAAACGGCGCTCGCGCCGGCGGATGGCCCGGGCCTGGCTCGGGATCTGCGCCAACGGCACGTGACCATGATCTCCATCGGCGGGATCATCGGCGCGGGCCTGTTCGTCGGCAGCAGCTCCGGCATCGCCACCGTCGGGCCGGCCATCGTGGTCAGCTACCTGTTGGCCGGCGTGGTGGTCCTGCTGGTGATGCGGATGCTGGGCGAAATGGCCGCGGCCTATCCGGAGACCGGCTCGTTCACCGAATACGCCCGCCTGGGCCTCGGGAACTGGGCCGGGTTCACCGCGGGCTGGCTCTATTGGTACTTCTGGGTGGTGGTGGTGGCGATCGAGGCGCTCGCCGGCGCCAACCTTCTGCGCCAGTGGATCGACGCGCCGGTCTGGGCCCTGGGGCTCGGCCTGCTGGCGGTGATGATGGCCACCAATCTCTGGTCGACGAGGTCCTATGGTGAGTTCGAGTTCTGGTTCTCATCTATCAAGGTGGCCGCCATCGTGGCCTTCATTCTGGTGGTCGGGGCGTTCCTGATCTGGCATGCGCCGCCGTCGGCCGGCCGGCTCGGCAACCTCACCGGTCACGGCGGCTTCGCCCCGTTCGGTCCGGTTTCGGTGCTGGGCGGGGTGACCAGCGTGGTGTTCGCCCTGTGTGGGGCCGAGATCACAACCATCGCCGCCGCCGAGTCGGCCGAGCCCGGCAAGGCGATCGCCCGCATGACCAGCCAGGTCGTGCTGCGCATCCTGCTCTTCTACGTGATCTCGATCTTCCTGATCGTCAGCGTGGTGCCCTGGACCACGATTCACCCAGGCGACTCGCCGTTCGCCCTCACCCTGGAGCGGCTGGGGATTCCCGGCGCCGCGGCGATCATGAACGCCATCGTGCTGACCGCCGTGCTCTCCTGCCTCAACTCCGGGCTCTACGTCACCTCGCGGGTGCTGTTCGTGCTGGCGGCGCGAGGAGACGCTCCGTCCTCTCTCGTCGCGCTCAACGGTCGCCGGGTGCCGGTGCGCGCGATCCTGATCGCGGCGGCCTTCGGCGTCCTGGCGATGGCCGCCTCCGTCCTTTCGCCCAAGGGCGTGTTCGCCTTCCTCGTCGCTGCCTCGGGGGCCTTGATGCTGCTGGTCTATCTGATCGTCGCCCTGGCCCAGATCCGCCTGCGCCGCCGGCTGGAGGCGGAGGCCTCTCCGCGCCTGACCCTGCGCATGTGGCTGTTTCCGTTCGGCAGCTGGTTCACGGTGGCGGCGATCGTCGGCATCCTCACGGCCATGGCCGCGACGGCTTCGCTACGACCGCAACTGCTGGCCAGCCTGGCCGTGATGATCATCGCCCTGGCGCTTTATTTCGGCGTCAGGAGGCCGCGGGCCCGGCCGGCCTCGCGCTGAGCCGGGCCGGATCGAACGGCGCCAGGGCGGCGGGGAGCGCCCCTTCGAGCACCAGAGACGCCATCGCCTCGCCGATCGCCGGCGAGTGCTTGAAGCCGTGCCCTGAACAGGCCGAGACGACGAAGGTGCGCTCGCGCCCGGGATCGGCCCCGATCACGAACCGGCTCTCCGGAGCCATGGTGTAGAGGCAGGTCGCCGATCGCACACAGGCGGCGGTCAGGCCCCCCAGCCGGCCCGCCGCATGACACGCGAACATCGCCGCCGGCTCCTCCGGGTCCACCCTCCGCTCGATGTCGTCCGGCGTCGCGAGAGCCGTTTCGAACCGCTCTGCCGCCACCTTCACGCCGGTGTCGCCCGGGAGCAGGGGAAAGCCGTAGAACCAGTCCTCCGCGCCCCCGCCGTGCATCCACATGAACACCGGGAACCGCTCGGGCGCGAACGCCGCGGCGTCGTGGGGCGCAAACCAGTGCATCGTCTGGCGATATGCCGACAGCCTCGCGGCGAGCTCGCCGCCCAGCAGCTCTGGCGTCCAGGCCCCGGCCGCTACGACGACCAAGCCGGCCTCATGAGTCCCGGCGTCGGTGATCACCCTCGCGCCGTGCCGGTCGGCGTGGATCTCGATGACCCGCTCGCCGGTGACGATCCTGGCCCCATAGCGCCTTGCCAGGGTCAGCTGAGCGGCAACGCAGCGTTCGGGAAACAGCACCCCGGCTCCGGGCTCGAAATAGACCGTCTCGTGATCGCCGATCGCCAGCGGCGGATAGCGCCGGCGCGCCTCGGCCGGATCGATCAGCTCGTGCGGGATCGCGAAGCGGCGCGCCGCCTCGACCGTGCGGCGGATGAAGTCCGGCTTGCCCGGATAGGCGACCGGCCGCTCCATTGCCCCGATCATCAGGGCCCCGGTGGTCAGCATCAGCGTCTCGCCGGTCTCGGCTTCCATCTCCCGCCACAGCCGTTGCGAAGCGAGGGCCAGGGGCACATAGTCGTCGCCCTCGCCGATCGCCTGGCGGGTCACCCTGGTTTCGCCGTGGCTGGAGCCCTGATCGTGCGGCGGCGAAAAGCGGTCGATGCCCATGACCGTGGCCCCGCGCCTGGCCAGCTGGTGAAGCGTCGCGCTCCCCGCCGCGCCGAGACCGACGACGATCACATCGGCGGCGCTCATCCCTCGAGGCTGAGCAGGGTGGCGTTGCCGCCGGCCGAGGTGGTGTCCACCGTCCAGGTGCGCTCGACGCAGAAGCGCGGCAGATAGTGCGGTCCGCCGGCCTTGGGTCCGGTGCCCGAGAGGCCTTCGCCGCCGAACGGCTGCACGCCCACCACCGCCCCGATCATCGAGCGGTTGACATAGAGGTTCCCGACCCTGGCCCGCGCGCGCACCGCATCGGCGGCGGCGCCGATGCGGGTATGGACTCCCAGGGTCAGGCCGTAACCGGAGCGCATGATCTCCTCCAGCGTCTCGTTCATCCGCCCGGCCTTCCAGGTGACGACGTGCAGGACCGGCCCGAACACCTCGACATCGAGATCGGCGACGGCCTCCAGCCCGATCAGGGTCGGGGCGACGAAGGTCCCTCGCTCCAGCCCGGCGGCCATTTCGCACGCGAACAGCACCCGATCGCGCCAGCGTTCGATGTGGGCCTCGATTCGGGCCTTGGCCGCCGCGTCGATAACCGGCCCGATGTCGGTCGCCGGATCGGCCGGATCACCGATCACGAGCTCTTCCATGGCGCCGCGCACCATCCGCAGGGTGTCCTGGGCGACGTCCTCGTGCAGGCACAGAAGGCGCAGCGCCGAGCAGCGCTGGCCGGCGCTCAGGAAGGCGGAGGTGATCACATCGGCCGTCACCTGCTCCGGCAGGGCGGTCGAATCGACCAGCATTGCGTTGAGGCCCCCGGTCTCGGCGATCAGCGGCACGAGGGGCCGGCTTTCGTCCTCGAGCAGGGACCGGGCGATCCGCCTCGCGCTCGCCGTCGATCCGGTGAAGGCGACGCCGGCCACCCGCGCATCGGCGGTGAGCGCAGCGCCCACGTCGGGTCCGCCCGGGACGAGGTGCAGCACCTGTGGCGGAACGCCCGCCTCCAGGGCGAGGCGCACCGCCGCCGCGGCGATCAGCGGCGTCTGCGGCGCCGGCTTGGCCACCACCGCGTTGCCGGCGGCGAGAGCCGCCGCGATCTGGCCCAGGAAGATCGCCAGCGGAAAATTCCACGGACTGATGCAGGCGAACACCCCGCGTCCGGCCAGCGAGAGTTCGTTCAGTTCTCCGGTCGGACCCGGGAGCCGCGTCGGCGCGCCGTGCCGGCGGCCCTCCTGCGCATAGTAGCGGCAGAAATCCACCGCCTCGCGCACCTCGCCCTGGGCGTCGGCGAGCGTCTTGCCGGCCTCGCGCGTGGCCAGCGCCATCAGCTCCGCCCGGTCCCGCTCCAGCAGGTCGGCCAGTCGCTCCAGGATCGCGGCCCGCTCGTGCGCCGCGCGCGCGTCCCAGCCGGGCTGCGCCGACTGCGCCATGCCGACCGCGCGGGCGACGTCGGCGGCGCTCGCCTCCACGACCCGACCGGCCGATCGATCGCTGTCGGCCGGATCGGCGACGTCGCGGCCTTCGCCGGCGACGTCTTCGCCGCCGATGATCGGGCCGGCGCGCGCCGGCGCGGACCAGGCCTGGCGCATGGCGTCGCGAAGACCCTGCACCACGCCCTCGTCGGAGAGGTCGAGCCCGGCGGAGTTGCGGCGTCCGGGCGCGAACAGGTCGGGCGGCGCGGCGATCGCCGGATGCGGCGAGAGGCCGGCCGCGCGCGCCTCCTCCACCGGATCGGCCAACAGCGCTTCGTCGCTCACCTCGGCGTTGGTCACCTGATGCACGAAGCTGGTGTTGGCCCCGTTCTCCAGCAGGCGCCGCACCAGATAGGCCAGCAGATCCCGGTAGCCGCCCACCGGCGCATAGACCCGCACCGCGACGCCTCGGCTGGCCATGAGGCCCTCGTACAGCCCCTCGCCCATGCCGTGCAGGCGCTGGAACTCGAAGTCGCGCCCTTCCCCGGCCCATTCCAGCACCGTGGCCACGGTCAAGGCGTTGTGTGTGGCGAAGGCCGGAAACAGCCGCTCCCGCTCGAGTAGGGCCCGGGCGCAGGCCATATAGCTCACATCGGTCGCCGACTTGCGCGTGAACACCGGGAAATCGGCCACGCCGCGCTCCTGCGCCCGCTTGATCTCGGTATCCCAATAGGCCCCCTTGACCAACCGGACCATGATCCGGCGGCCCGTGGCGCCGGCAAGGGCGTCGGCCCAGTCGATCACCGCCGGCGCGCGGCGCTGATAGGCCTGCACCGCAAGGCCCAGGCCGTCCCAGCCGGCGAGGCTGGCGTCGCGGGCCGCGCCCTCGAGGATCGCCAGCGACATTTCCAGCCGCTCGCTCTCCTCGGCGTCGACCGTCAGCCCGACATTGCCGTCCCTGGCCAGGCGCGCCAGCTCGATCAGCCGTCCGGTCAGTTCCGGCACGGCGCGGCCAGCCTGGAACACTTCGTAGCGCGGATGCAGGGCCGAGAGCTTTACCGATACGCTGTCGCGGGCGAACACGTCGCCAAAGCCGGCGCTCTCGGACCCCACGGCCCGGATGGCGTCGCGATAGGCGTCCATATAGGCCTCGGCGTCGACCGCGGTTCGCGCGCCCTCGCCCAGCATGTCGAACGAATAGCGGAAGGCGCGATTGGCCCCGCGGTCGGCCCGGCGCAGGCCTTCCTCGATGTCGCGGCCGAGCACGAACGCCTCGCCCATGCGCTGCATGGCGCCGGCCACCGCGGCCCGGATCGCCGGCTCTCCCAGCCGCGCGACCACGGAGCGCAGGGCCCCGCCCTCGGCCGAGGCTTCGCCCAGGTACTGCGCCAGGATCAGGCCCAGGGTGGCCCCGTTCACCAGCACCGAATCGCCGCCCAGATGCGCGCGCCAATCGCCGGCGCCCAGCTTGTCGCGGATCAGGGCGTCCCTTGAGCCTGGATCGGGAATGCGAAGATACGCTTCGGCCAGGCCCAGCAGAGCCGCGCCTTCGTCGCTTGAAAGGCTGTATTCGCGCAGGAACCGGTCGATCCATCCGGCCCGGCCCGGCGCGCGCAGCTCGGCCATCAGGCCCGAGGCGCGATCGACCACCCGGGCCCTTTCGTCCGGCGTCAGCGACGCGCGCGCCGCCAGGGCGCGCAGCGCCTCGGCCTCGCCCAGGCGATAGAGCGGCGCGATGCGGCCTCGGGCTTCGGCCAGGCTGGCGGGTGGGGCGGACATGGCCGGCGCAATAGGTTAGAGTGGCGGCCGACGCAATTTGCCGACGAGGCTCCGATGACTCGCGCCCTGCCCTTTCTGCTTGCCGTCGCCTTTTCCGCCGCGACGGGTGCGCAGGCCCAGGAGGCCATCCCCACGGCCGCCAACGCGCCGTCCGCCGGCGCGCCGGCTACCTCGCCTGGCGCGCGCATCGACCTGCCGGACCGCGACGAGGATGCCGATGAGGGGCCGCTGCGGGTAGGCCCTTGCGGCAATGTCGCTCCGATTGGCGAGAAGACGCCGAACCGGGCTCACGGCGCGGTATGGGCCGGCGCCGGCACGCACGGCTACCGCGAGATCGGCGGCGTCGTCTGCCAGCCCATCGGCCAGACGGGCGCGGTCACCATCGCCGTCGATCGCAGCCAGTACGGCCGGCGGCGCTAGCGGAGAAAATCTAGCGCCCGGCGCCCGCGCACGACCGCCTTCTCGGATTCACGCAGGGGCCTCGATCTTGCCCACCAGCGGCCCTTCCGAAGGTCTCAGATGGGTGGAATCCTGTCATTACCCCGTTACGGTCGGCGATTGCCACTCCTGCTCTTCACGCACACCTCTCAATCTGCCGAAGAGCGGACATTCCCCTACCACCGCAGCGTAACATCTCGCCCCCCCTCAACAAAATAAGAAGCGCCGCCGGCATTTCGGCCGACGGCGCCGAGTAACAGACCGTAACGCTCTAGGCGGCGACCGCTTGCCTGCGGCGAGAGACGCGTAGGGCCGCCCCGAGGCCCCCGAAACCCACCAGCATAAGCGCCCACGTGGCCGGCTCGGGAACAGCCGCGACATCGACCGAGAAGTTGTCGAGGCCGAGTTCATAGCCGGTCGGACTGGCGCTCTGGAAGTGGAAGGTCTCCGAACTGGCGTTGGCGACGAAAGTCACCGACTCGGAGTTCCAGCCGTACCAGAACGAGGTCCCGCCGGGGTAAGGGGGGCTCGTGACTAAATAGTCTGTTCCCCCGATGTTGACGTCCAGGGTGTCGGCAGTCACGAACTCCGACGCCTGGATCCAGGACAGGGTGTAGGTGTTGCCCACGGTGAAGCCGGAAATCGTCTGTTGGAGCGAGGAGGTGGCGCCGTCTTCCGTCCCGCCGATGGTGGCGAACTGGCAGCCCTCGTTGCCGCCGCCGTAGGGTCCACCGCAGGCCTGGTTAAGGTTCAGCGCCGGAAAGAAATTCGAAGCGCCTGTGTTGATCACCCAACCGGGGGTGTTCGTCGCGTTCATCGAATCCCACCCGCTCGAAGTGCCAGCCTCGAAGCCGCCGTTCACAAACCCGGTCGCGTGCGCGCCGCCGGCCGCCGCCGCCAGCAGCAAGGACGCGACCGCCGCTCCCGCAAGTTTTCCCGTCTTGATTGTCCTGTCCCCGCCTCCAGATGTCCCAGTTAAGCGTGACACTCCACACCCCCCCGCAATTTTGTCAAGTCTGTGGCGGCTATCGCAGGTGATCATTTGAAGGGGCGGCTTGACGTTCTCGGGTTCTGGCGCTCCCCACACCAGGAGATTCCCATGGCGATCTGCCCTTCGACATGCGCGATTGGGCACTTAAAGTTAGCGCCTTGGTGGACAATCACTGGCATAGACCTCCCGCCCTGCTGGCGGTGCGACTCAGACGAACGGTCCTGGGCCACCGTGCTATGGCTGGCCGGTTCGGGTTCGCGTGCGCACGGCCGCCAGTGGCAAAAGCGACCCTAAGCGACGCCGCGTCGTCACCCTGACAGGCGCCTAAAGAGGCTTGTTCGTAGATTGCGCGCTCGACCGGATGTGGATCCACAACCATGGCTTGCGCTTTTGGACGCCTGTCAGCAATGACCGCTTTGGGTCGATTGTGTTGAAATACTCCGCTTTGGGCCCGGACCGCAAAAAATCAGAGCCGTGGACGGCGTTCTTGCAATCGGACGCGGGGGACGCGTGTTGTTGGGATTTAGGCATGAGCGGCCACGTCTGCGACACCACGCGGGCATCGACCTCAATATGCCGCCCGACACGACATTTCAGTGAATTTTCTGAAGGGCCCGGTTTCGGGGTTTTTCAACACAATTGGTGGAGTGCAGTCGTTGGACACGGTCCCGAACGCTTGAGGTTCTCACACAGCTTCGGTGGAATTCGGCCCGAAACTAGTCACTTCCGCCCCTTGCCGCGGTCATGGCCGTTACCGTGGCCATTACCGCCATGGTCCCTGCCTCGATCGCTCCCGTGGCCGGGGTGGTCCGGGTGCGCATGCCCGTATGCGCGGTGGTCCCTGCCTTGATCGCTCCCGTGGCCGGGGTGGTCCGGGTGCGCATGCCCGTATGCGCGGTGGTTGTCGCCAGGTTCGACACCTCTCGCGTCGCGGCCTTCGCCCCGACCCCCGTGCGTGTCCATCACGCGGCCTCTGCCAGGGCCGCCGCTGTAGCTCACCCGGCTCATCGAGCGGCCTTCGTATATTCGCTGGTTGTAGATCGCGTTGATCCGCATGCCCCCAATGTTGTTGGCTGATCGGTTATAGTACAAGGTCCTGCCGCGCCAGTACGCACCTTGGTAACCATTGCCGCCATAACCGTAACCGTAGTTGATGCCACCATAGAAACCGACCGTTGGACCCCACGAGCCGACATTGAAGTGATACAGGCCATTGCTGAAACCCCAGTATCCTGGCGTCCACAACACACCAAGCCGCGGCGGCCGGACCCACACGCCGGGGGCCCAGTAGTAGTCGTTGACGGCGGCGTTCCACCCCCAGTAGCCCGGCGTCCACACCTGGCCGTACCGGGGGAGCGGCGGTTGGTGCTCCGCACGAAGCCGCGGCGGCGGCGCTACGCCGACCGTCACATTGGCTGCGGGGCACGGACCCGGACCGGCGGCGAACGCGGCCGCCGGCTGTTCGCCCGCGCCGACGAGACCAAGCGCGACGAGAGCCAGTGTCAATTTCGATCGAGGCCTCAGCATGATCGTCTCCGGGTTTGAGCCGCAAAGCGTCGCTCACCCAACTCAAGTTCGCCAGGTGAGCCGGCGGATGTCCGGGCCGGCCGCAGGCATCGGGCCATATGACATCAACGTCTCCAAACGGCTAAGGTTTCGCTTCGGGTCGGCCCTGTTGCGGGGAACTGACAAGTTGACTCGGTCGGGCCGCAGCATGTCCTTCCCACCCTTTCTTCACACGGCTGCGGTGGCTACCGCCCAGGCTTCGAGGGCCGCGGCCCTGAAGACGCGGAGGGCGGGCAGGCTAACAAGATGTGGCTGAAGGTTGAAGGTGTTGTAGATGGGTCCGTGGGTGGAGAGGAAACGCTGGGCTGAGCCCTGGCTCTTGAACTTCTGCTGCTTTCGCTCCGGTCGTCGGATCACAAGGTGGGAGTTTTCAACGCGGTTGTTTTCGCGCATGCCGCCGGGTCGATGACGGTCTGTGAGACCCATGATCCTGGCTGCAGCCCGATAAGACGCCAGCTCGTCTGTCGTGATCGTTTCTGGGTGAATGCCTTGGTTGCGCAGCAGCCTTCTGAACAGCTTCAGCGCCGCAGCCTTGTTCCGGCGCTTCTGCACCAGGACATCCAGTACTTCGCCTTCGTCGTCGACTGCGCGCGATAGGTATGCGACGGACATCGACGCCAGCGCCAAGGTGCTGCCGATCCGGGGCAGCATGAGCGTCTATACCTGCGGGGCGGTCTCCGACATGGGAGCCAGCAACAGAGGGAAAAACTGTTTCATCGAACGCAGCGATAACGCCAAAGGCGGATGCTGGCGGACCACTTTCAAGACTTGGTCGTGCAGCATTGTTCAGGCGATGCAGGGCGGGAAGAAATACGATCAGCTGCCGCCGAGGTTAGTCTGAAATCTCTGCCGAGCGGGGATATTGTCCGTCATCATCATGGATGCGAGCCGGTAGACCGCCGCACGCGGCCTTTTCCGATGTCTCCGATGGGTCCAGGCTGCGTAAAAACGCCTGTCCACGAAATTCTTCTGCAAAAATCTACCCTCTTGAGCCGCAGGGCCCGATCTCTCCCGCAACTTACCGGCGAGATAAGCCGGTAAAGCTGTTTAGTATTCCAACCGATTTCCGGTTGACCACGTTTTTACACAGCCTTGGTCGTCAACCGTCGCAAGATCGCAGCTCGGAAGCCGACATTCCAGGCGCTTCGACGTCGGGACGGCCAGCCTGCCTTCGCGGTGACGTGGAAAGCCAGCAGCGGGTTGAGTGGCGAAAATACCCCCATCGCTCGGAAATGTTTGGCCGAGGCCCGCCCGGTGTTGCCCCGCGGGCGTCCAGATAGCTACGGTCAAGCCGACACGATATGGGGGCGCACACCATGATAAAGGCCTTGCTGCTTTGCGGTGCAATGGCGGGTCTCGTACTCGACGCCGGCCTGGCGAACGCCCAGACCGAAGCCGGCGCCAGCGCGCCCACGTCCATCGGAGAGATCATCGTCACCGGCAGCCGCATCCGCCGCGATCCGCTGGTCCAGTCCAGCCCGGTGGTCGTGATCGACTAGGCGGCGATCCAGCAGACCGGATTGTCGGCGATCGCCGACGTGCTCCAGCGTCTGCCGAGCGCCAGTGGCGGTCTGAACTCTAAGGTCAACAACAGCGGCAACATCGGCAATCCGCCCGACGGCGGAGGGGTCGGCGCCGGTTCGGCCGAGATCGACCTGCGTTACCTCGGCGCCAAGCGAACGCTCGTGCTGGTCGACGGCATGCGTTTCGTCAACGGCGCGAGCGCCAGCGGCATTCCCTCGACGGTCGATCTCAACACGATCCCGTTCAGTTCGATCGACAGGATCGAGGTGCTGCAGTCGGGCCAGTCGCCGCTGTATGGCTCGGACGCGCTCGCCGGCGTCGTCAACATCATCACCAAGTCGTCGCAGCAAGGCCTGCAACTGTCGGCCCAGGTCGGCAGCTTTCGCCAGGGCGACGGCGTCACCCAGGACTACAACCTCAGCTACGGTCTCAGGCTGCCGAAGACCTCGATCGTGTTTGGCGCCAGCTACGTCAACCAGGACGCGGTCAGGACAGCCAACCGCTCGACCTCGCAATACCCCAACCCGTTTCAGACCAGCTGCGCCGACCCCATCGGCGGGTGCAGCAGCGCGACGCCCAACGGCCGCTTCGTCGGCATCCCCGGAGCGGCGGGCAGCCTGACCCTGAAGCACGGCCCCATCGACGGGCGGCCGCACTACGATCCGCTCGACCCGACCGGCGCGGACAGCGATTTCAAGGCGTTCACTTCGGCCGACCGCTTCAATTTCGCGCCGCTCAACTATTTTCTGACGCCATCCGAGCGGTTCGGGGGTTGGGTCAGTGTCAAGCGTGAGTTGGGCGACAACATCGTACTGCGGGTCAACGCTGAATACAGCCGGCGGAATTCGCAGAACAAGGCGGCTTTCCTGCCTTTGTTCATCGGTCCAGACGCCGGCAACGGCAACCTGCTTGATACGATCAGCATTGACGCGACCAACCCCTACAACCCGTTTGGTGAGTTGTCGGCGGGAGGCGCCGGGCAGCCGCCGGCGAACTATTCCTTCATCGCCCGCCGCCTGGTCGAAAATGGGCAGCGAACCTATTCCCAGCATGTCGACACCCGAAGCGTCACGGCGGCCCTGGACGGCTCGTTCATGTTCCATGGCCACAAGTTCTTCTGGGACGCCAACGCCAGGGCCGCCTTCAACGATGCGCACCAGACGTTCACTGGCAACCTCAACGCGGCGAAGCTCGCCCAGGCTCTCGGGCCGGTTGCCTCCTGCACCGCGCCGTGCGTGCCGTTCGATCTCTTCGGCGGCGCCGGCTCGGTCACCCCGGCGATGCTGGACTTTGTCGCCTTCACCGAACACGACGAGAGTCGACAGGAACTGTACGACTACACGCTGAACCTCAGCGGCGACCTGGTCGACTTGCCAGCTGGCCCGCTCGGCATCGCCCTGGGTTACGAGCACCGCTATCAGTTCGGCCGCTTCGATCCCGATCCGGTCATCGTCGCCGGCTTGGGCGCCGACATCCCCGCCCAACCCGCGGTTGGCCACTACAGCACCAACGAGGTCTACGGCGAAGTCCGCGTTCCGGTCGTCAAGGACGTTCCGTTCATATCGTCCCTGGAAGCCGACGGATCGGTCCGTTACGCGGACTATTCGACCGGTTTCTCGAGCACGACCTATACCGGCACCGGCTTGTGGAAGCCCGTCCCCGACGTACTGCTGCGAGGCAGCTACGCGACGGGGTTCCGCGCTCCGGCCATCGGTGAGCTGTACGGCGCCGCCTCGCGGGCTGACGCGCCAATCGATGATCCCTGCACCAATGTGCCGGGATCGCCGTATCAGTCCTCGGCGACGGTCCGCGCCAACTGCACGGCCAACGGCGTCCCGGCAAACGGCAGCTATGCGGAGCCGACCGGCGGGCAGCTCGCGGTGCTGACCGGCGGCAACGCGCAGCTCAAGCCGGAAACCTCGGAGACCCTCCTGTTCGGCGCGGTCTATTCGCCGGGTTGGGCGCGCAGTTCGGGCTATGCCAGCCAGATCAGCCTGGAGGCCAACTACTACGATATCAAGGTGTCCAACGCGATCGCTCCGACCGACGCCCAACTCACACTCAGCCGCTGCGCATTCTCGGCCGACGCGCTCAGCTGCGCGGCCATCACACGGACGCCGAACGGCCTGATTCAGCGCATCAATGCGACACTTCAGAACATTGGTGAGATCCGCACGCGAGGCGTAGACGTCACGTTCAACTACCGCACGCCCAAGACCCACCTCGGCTATGTCGGCCTGTCGTTGAACGGCAACTTCCTGATCGACTATGCGGAGACCTTCCCCGCGGCGGTCGGCTTCACGACAACGGCGTACACCGGCACGACGCGCGGGTTCCCCGATCAATCCTATCCGCGGTTCAAGGGTACGGGCGTCATCGACTGGACGTTCGGCGACTTCGATGCGGCCTTCACGGGCCGCTATATCGACCATGTCGTGGAAACCTCCGTCGTGGCGGGCAACCGGTTGGGAAACACCTTCTATGGCGATCTTCGGTTCAGCGTGACCCCGGCCGCGCTCAAGCGCCAGGTGGAATTCACCATCGGGGTCAACAACATCTTCAACCAGGACCCCCCCGCTTGCTACAGCTGCACGGGTCCGAACTACGACCCCACGACCTACGACGTGCCGGGGCAGTTCGGCTATCTGCGCGTGACCGTCCGCCAGTAGTTCAGGCCAGAGCCCCGTCGGACGAGATCGCCTGGCCGCATACCGCCTGGCCTCAGCGTGCGACCGGGTTGTTCGGCATGGATCTGTCGGCCTCGCCAGCCTCCCGGCAGGCGGACGTGAGCGGCGAAGACCCATGCGGTGGCCGAGCCCGTTGCGGTTTCGAAGCGAAGAGTATCCCGTGATCGACAATCTGACCGCCTCAGTCACCGCCATCATGCGCCGGGCCGCCGACGTCGCGATAAGTCCCAGGTATCGGCGGCTCAAGGCCCACCACGTCAGCGAGAAATCCGCTGACGACGTCGTGACCATCGCCGATCGCGAAAGCGAGGCCATTCTCGCTGAAGGGCTCTCAGCGCTGCTGCCCGAAGCGGCCGTGGTCGCAGAGGAAGCGGCGCATGCGGATCCCACCCTGGCGAGGAAATTGGGTGACGCGCTGTGCTGGATCATCGATCCGCTCGACGGCACGAACAATTTCGCGGCGGGTCGTCCGCCGTTTGGCGTCATCGTGGCGTTGGCCGAGGCGGGCGAGACGATCGCCGGCTGGATCTACGACCCGCTCACCGGCCGTTGCTGCCGCGCCGCTCGCGGCGAAGGCGCGTTCGTCGATGGTGAGCGCGTCCGTTCGCTCGGAAGCGGTCAGGCGAAGCCCGTCGTCGCCACGGCGCTCGCCACGGTCGAGCCGGCGATGGCGGCAAGGGCGCGAAACCTGTTCGAGCCGGCCTGCTCCATCGTCGACACCGCCCGCTGCGCCGCCGAACAGTATCCCCGGCTGGCCCTGGGAGTGAACGATATCGCTTTCTTCAATCGCACCTTGGCCTGGGACCATGCCGCCGGCGTGCTTTTCCTCAACGAGGCCGGAGGCAAGGCCGCCCGCTACGACGGCTCACCCTACCGATCGAACGACGACAAGACCGGGGTGCTCGCCGCGTCGACCCCCGACTTGTGGGCGTGGATGCGGGAGCTGCTCAAGACGATGTGAGCGCGTCCGTGTCGACGATGCGGATCGGCGACCCGTCCAGCCACGCGGCCCGATCGACCGCCTCCCGCTTGAACGATTCCGGAAAAACCCGCGCTGACGTTGTTCCATCCCACACGCCTATCCGGCTTTGAAAAGCTCGCATGGCGGCGCATGGCATGGACCAACTCATCGAAGCTCTGCCTCGGAACAGAGACCGGTCCCCCACCCAATGATCTGGACCTGCGGAAGCTGCATGTCGCCCAGGTTCGGAAGGAATGGGAACGGCTGGAGCCCAACATTTTTATTCGCGCCGCTGGCACCTACTTGAACGATGCGGGCAACGAATTGTTCGGCGAGTTCCCGGAACGTTGGCGACCGATCGGGCCATTGCCATGGACGGACAACTGGGCCTAATCGTTATTCCGCCATCTTGAAGGTAATCGGCATCCTGACGGAAGATCGCACCGGAACACTGTAGTTGGAAGCGGGATGCGTTCGCATGTCGGCGGTGATTTCTAGCGCCGCGTTACCGAACCCCAAGCCGTCAGCAGGCTGTTGAAGAAGTCATCCACGGGCGCACGGTGAAGGCGATTTCATCGCCAGTGTGGAATCGAATTTCGCCGATGACCGATCCGGCGGAGTGGCGTTCAGCCCAGAAAGAGAACGCCGCCGATCTCCCGACCGACGGCGCTTCTTTAAATCGATGTTCGTGACTTAGGCGGTGACCGCCGCGACTTGGCGGCGCGAGCGAAGAGCCAAGCCCAGGCCTCCAAAGCCCAACAACATCAGAGCCCAGCTGGCGGGCTCGGGAACGTTGGACATCAGCGATACGGTGTCGAACGCCGTCTGCGTGGCGACGCCGAAGGCGCCCGAGTTCTCCAGGAAGAATACCAGATCGCCGGTCGCGGTTTTAGGCGCAGTCCCTGTGAGACTCGCGAACGAGAACGTGCCTGGCGCCACCAACACCGGGTTCGACGCTACGGCAAAAATATTGGCCGTGGCGAGGTCGTGTCCGCCGTAGCCCAGCAGGAGGCGGTAGTCATTGGCGGGCGAATTGAAGGACCTGCCCACGTCGACCGACAGTGTGTAGGTCGCTCCGGGCGTAACCGCGCCGACGTATTGGAAGAGGACGCCATAGTTGCTGCCTGGGACGCCGTTGCCGTTGCCCGCATATCCCACCTGCACGCCATCGGGCGCGATGTAGACGCCGGCGGCGTCGTTGAACACTCCACCGGTCAGGCCGATCTGGAAGCCGGTGACCGGACCGGTATTGAACGTCGCCACGACCGGGTCTTCGAAGCTCGCATTCACGATCGAAACCGCGCCGGCCTGGGCGCTGGCGGAAGACAGGATCGCCAAGCCCGCTAAGGCGACTGCGGCGGTGATGTTCATGTTCATGGCGTAGCTCCGTGGGGGCGCCGTTCCAACTCTTGCCAGATTACGACACATTTGTGACCGACTAGCAAGCGATTTCAGCTTTTGTAGTATCCTCGAAGGGAGCGGCAGTCGAGGCGCAAACCAAGTCAAGCTTAACCATGCCCAAACAGACGTTGCTGTGCGGCGCATTGTCACCCTTGAAGACGTTGCCCAGCGGGCCGCGCAGAACAGGATCAATGGGCGGCCTGGTTGGACCTGAAAGCGGATGCAACGCCGATCCTCAGGGCAGGAGCCGCAAACACCATTGCAATCGAGCGGGTAGTCGAAGCCGTGCCCGCCTAGGCGGAGCGCGCTAAGAGAGGCACCAACTTCAGGTCTGCGCAGGTGTCACATGCGGAAAATCGATCTCGCAGATCACGCCGTCGGCCTCGAACCGGCGCTGAGCGCGCCCGCCGTGTTGAGCCAAGGCGCTGTCGATCAGACGGGTGCCGAAACCGGCGTTCGTTGGCTCGCTGGGCGATGGCCCGCCACACTCGCGCCAAAGAAGCTGGACGGTTTCTGAAGCTACCTGCCAGGCGACCTGCACGCTCCCGTCGGGGGACGACGAGGCGCCGTACTTCACGGCATTGGTCGCCAGTTTGTGAGTCAACAGCGCGAGCGCAGCCGATGTCTCACGCCCGACGTGTACCGCAGGTGAAGGTTCGAAGCTGAAGCGGCCTAGATCAAAGGGAGAGAGGGTTCTTTCGAGCAAATTACGAAGCGCGGCTGAATCGCCGCCGCCACGCACCACCTCATCCTGGGCGTCGGCCATCGCGCCCAACCGCGCATTGACGATTTCGGCCAGCTCCTTCGCCGAGCCCGCCGTTCTGGCGCTTTGGCCGATGATCGCCATGATCACCGTCAAGCCATTGCGACTGCGATGGGCCAGTTCGGTGACAAGCGCGCGCAGATCGGCTTCCGCCGCCTGCATGCGGCGCTGACTGTTGCGAAGCTCGTGTATGGAAAAAGCGAGCGCGCTGCCAACGAACACGAGCAAGCCGCCGGAGCCGATGAAGGCGAGCAAAGACCAAACCACGTGTCCCGGGTCGGTGCGCGGCTCGAAGAATGCGTAGTAGGCCGCCCAGCTTAGGCAGAGGCATATCGTGCCGGCCAGCGTACCTCCCCAGATTGCCGCGAGCAGCAGGACTGGAAAGAAGGTGACAAAGGGAAGGTCTGCGCCGATTGCCTGTTGCAAGGGAACACGCAGGAGTGCCCCCACCGCCGCGCTGCCCGCCCCAGCGAGGATCGCCCTTGTGACGGTCGGCCGCTCATTCGGAAGCCAGAGACGCCAATCCAAGTGTTTTCCCCTCCCGCCGGCAGAAATTCAGACCAATCTTCCATCGAGCGCAAGAGGGGAGCCGGCCTCTCAATAAACGGAGCAGTACGCTGCATGCTCAGTTCCGGAAAGGCGCGCGCGACGAGACTGATCGGGCCATTGGGAGCTGGGCTGCAGCGCTGCTCGTCATGGCCTCCGCATGTTCCGACAAACACCCGTCTCCCCAACGGGCGGCCGAGTTCGTCCTCTTCCCAAGAGACGTGATCTCGTGGTGAGATTCTGACGCTTGGTACCCATCATCGGCGCGCCCAGGACTCGTGGGAGAGCGAGCGGCGGACTGCCCGCAAGCGGACTTGCCGACTGCGTGCTGAGGGTGGAAAGCGCCCGTTCTATTACGCGAGCGCGGGAAACGTACCGCACCGATCAGGCTACATCAGCGCGGTCTCCACGCGAGATCGCTGCCAGCAGCCATCGCTGCGTTCGGGGAGCTCTCGGCGCGCAGGTATTCGATAATCAGCCCGCGTTCCTCCGGGTCCTTGAGGCGGGCATCCATTCGAGTGCCGGGGACCGTGCGGCGAGGATCCTGCGTCCAACTGTCCAGTGTCTCCGCAGTCCAAACAATGCCTGATCGCTTCAATGCGTCGGTGTAGTGGTAACCCGGCTGGCTTCCCGCCAAGCGACCGAACACGCCACGATGCCTCGGGCCATATTTGTTGTCATCGAGGGCGTGGCAGCCCCCGCAACGCGCTTCGTAGAGGGCCGGTCCTTTATGGTCGACTGGTCCGGAACCGAAAAGCCATGACAGCGAGCTGGCGTGCACGTTGCTGGCGCCGCCGCATATGAGGGCTCCGATCATGGCCGTGACGGCATTTCGCGTCATCCGTCTGAGGCGCGCGGTCCGTTCGCAGGGTGAGAAATGCATTTCGAAGCGCCTTTGCGTTTGGAACGACTTGGCGAGCCCCGCCGACAGGCGCTCAGTCGAGATGAAAGACTTTCGCGATCATCGGCGTATCAAGCAGGGTGTGGGGAGCGACCGCATGATACCCGAGCGCGTGTATCCAGGCGTTGCTGGTCCTCAGCGTCACAAAGCTCTTGAACATGCCCGGGCCGGTATAGGACAGGAAGACGAACAGAAGAGAGAGCGCCGTATCCGACGGCGTTGCGAACGACGACCAGCCCTCTACCCGGTGCATCGCCGCATAGGTCAGGCCGCCGAGGATGACGGAGATCGATACCGAGCCCGTGAGTTTGTAATACCTGGGCAGCAGGATGGCGTAGATGATGATCATCGTCGGCAAGACGGTGCCGAACAGGAAGAGCACAAAGGCTAGGGGCGCTGCCCGCAGGATGACCGAACCAGGAAGCGTGAGCAGCGACGGCATGGCCGTAAGCTGGACCGCGCTTTCCACAACCAGCACGCAGACCAACACCAGCCAGTCCTTGCCGCCCCGATCAAAAACCAGGCACAGGTCACGGTTCGAGTAGCGGCGCCGGAACCACAGGTACGGCGCGACGGCATAGACGATGAAGTTGTAGCCGGACCAGACCATCGCCTCGGCGGGCGACGCCAGCGTTGAGCAACCCACCAGAGTGCCTGCCAGGTGGAAGCTGAAGGGCCGAAATCCGAGGGCCGGCCCCAGGAACCAGCCGCCGACCTGGGCCAGCATGGCGTAGGCGAGGACGAGCGCGACCTCGCGGCCCGCGATCCGGGACGGGGGCGACCGTTCCCCGATCTCGGTGACCGGGCGGCCGCGCGTAAGAATGGCGACGAAGCCCATCAGAGCGAACTGCTCGATTATGGCGAGGGATGGCATGGCCACCTGCAGCCAGAAGGGCTGGCTGGCGAGATTGGGCCGGTCAAAGGGCAGGTATCCCCTAGCCAGCGCCAGGATGGCCGCATTCAAACCAAGCCAACCGAGCCCGGCTATGACGGCCACCGCGGCGAGTGACACGGGGCGATTGATGGGACTTTCGGCGATGGTCATGGCGGCTTCCGGATGTATCTTATTAGATACTTGTGCCGCACTTTGTATCTGTCAAGATACTAGTAGGGTCGCGACATGCCGGAACACGTTGAACAACACACGTCGAAGGGCGACGAGCGCCCCCGCCGGAACCGCCCCCTCACAGAGGCGAAGCTGAGGAAGGCGGTTGAGGATCTCCTGGTCGAGGGCGGCTTCTCGGCGCTCACCCCCTCTGCCGTCGGCTTACGGGCCGGGGTCAATAAGATGCTGATCTATCGTTATTTCGGCGACTTGCCCGGGCTTATCAGATCGATCGCCTACGCAGACGACTTCTTCCCGACATTCGAGCTCCTGCGCGGCGATCTGAGCGTGGACCAGATGCTGGCCATGCCCGTCGGCCAGCGCGCCGCCTACATCATACACCGAAATGCACGCATCCTTTTGGAGCGACCTGTCGTGCTTGAGCTGATGGTCTGGGAATTGGTGGAGCGCAACGAGCTGACCGCGATCATGGAAGAAGCGCGTGAGACGTTAGGCTTGAAATTGATGGCGGATCTATTTCCCGATGTCGGCGACCGGCGGATGCTGCAGGCGGTCAGCGCGCTCTTATCGGCTGGGGTGGCCTATCTCGCGATCCGACAGCGAAAAATCCGCTGGTATGCAGGTCTTGATCTGAAGTCTGGCGGCGCATGGGATGATCTGGCCGCAGCGGTGGAAACGATGACGGCAGGATTCAATCGTTTGCACGATTAGGAGCCTGAACCGTCCCGAGGCATCGGCCTATCTTGGGCTCATGGGTTGGATGGCCCCCGTGTCCGGCGTGTTAGCGCGATAAGGTGGCTGGGGGTGGATCAATGCACCGAGGAAGGCGTCCAAAACGGGTGTTGTGAGCTTGGTCCGCAGCCAATTGCGCGTTCCTAAACGGGTTTCTATGGTTTAAGCATTTTGCCTACAGGGAGTGTGAACGTGGCCGACGACCCAGACATCAACGATCTACTGCCAATCTACGAGAAGTTGCTTGATGACGCGCGGCGCCTGCCGCCTGAATTCGTTGCCCAGATGGGGACGCCGTATCTCCCTTGGCCGCGGGAAAACTGGGCCGAGGCCAAACATCGCGTTCTGATCGTAGGTCAGGAACCAAAGGACTGGGGTTTTCCCTCCGACGAACTCCCCCGCAGCTCGCCCAAATGGCCCTATCCAGAGATGTGGAACCTCGGCGATGCACTGCAGTGCGATCAGAGCGTCGAGGCGCTGACATACGCGTATCGAAAGACAACCTATGAACCTTCTAAACCTACAGGGAAACCCTATGACGGGGCCGTCAGAGAGATCCAATCGATCGTCGAGGGCCAGCAAGGCGAATGGGTAACGACGAACCTGTTTCCGTGTACTTTCGCTACCGGTTCCCCGGCGAAATCCATACGCGCGGTCGATGCCTCTCCCGCGGACCGAAACGCTATCCTCGACTGGCAACGCGGATTTCTGACGTCGCAGATTCGCGTACTTTGCCCAACTGCCGTGTTGTTATTTACTGGTCCGGTGCGAGAGTATAACGAGGCAATTGAATATGAATTCGAGGGAGTTAAGTTCATAAACGTGGACGAACGTCCGTCGGGCGAGTTTGCTCGCATCGTTCATCCCACTCTCCCGCAACGTTCGTATCGTACGTTCCATCCGCGACAGTTAAGACAGCTTGGTTGGTGGGGTTGGGTGCAAGAACTTGCAGATTTTGCAATAGCGGCGTGACTCGAGGGCCGGCGCGTGTCCGGCCGGATTCCGCGTGCATTCGAAAGTGGCTCGAAAAAATGCGGCCGCGCCTTAAGAGTTCTGGCTCATAGTTTCGCGCAGGTTTTGATACCCTGAGGGATCGGCGTGTCAGGCGGGGGAATTGGGCGAAGGCGGCGTTTTCAAGGGGTGGCTTTGAAGTCGCCGCAGTGAAGTTCCTTTCATCGCGCCCGTCGCCTCTCCCGCCGCGACACACCCCTCAACACGTCGGTGATTTCGCGTCGCTGGCTCTCGCTGCCGCCCAGCACCTCGAAGTGAAAGTCTCTTCGTCGCCTCGCAGGCCAAACGGGAGTGGCGACCAAGTCTGCCGCCCGAATGACTCTGCCCGACGGTTTCGCCGTGTTTCCTTGCGCTCTCGATGGTCTGCGTTCACGCCTCGTCACGGTTGAAAAGCCGAGCGAAGGGCGTGCGCCGCGTCGAACGCAAAGTGGCGCCATAGCGTTGTCCCCCAGGCGATCCACATGATCGCTTGAGCCGCGAAGAGCATGGCGAGGCCTTGCAGGGTCGCCGGGTGCGGCCGCTTCACCGAAACGCCGTCGTAGACGAACAGCGGAATCACGAGAAAGAGGTCGAGCCACAGCACGGACGCCCAGATGAAGCCGTTGCCCAGCTGCGGCAGCCATTCGATGCGCTCGATGGGCGCCAGGAGAGTGACGAAGAGGGCGATCACCATCAGGCGTTTGTGCCACGCCGGGCGGCGGCGTTCGTACGCGGCCCACAGGAGCAGAACGATGAACGCGGTATCGGTGTAGACATCCTGCAGAAGTTCATCGTAGCCGGAGGGATCGACCGGTAACGGATGCGCGAGCAGTCCGCGCACGGCGACGAACACCATCGACGCCCACGCAACGACGCCAAGAGCGATCCCGTAGGGACCGATCTCGCGGTGCAAGGCCACCCGACCGGTCGAGGCGAGCCAGGCCTGGAGCAGAAACGTCGCCAGCCAAGCGCCCATCAGGCTTGCGTGAATGTGCAGCGCGGTCGCGATAGGGAACTGGCCGACCACGAAACGCAGATATTCAGGGACAAACGCCGTCGCAGCGACCGCAATGGCGAAGACGCCCAGCGCGCCGAAGAAAATACGCGGCCGGGTCGGCGCCATTGCGTCAGCCCCGAGACGCGGCCGACCCGGCGACGCGGAATCCTCTGCCCTTGCCGAACACCGTGATCATGTCTCGCGCTGCCTCGCCGGCGGCCGCCAGCTCAACCTTTCTGGGACGCTTCGAGCGCCGCGGCCAGAAGATCCAAGGCGGCCTTGGTGAACGCCTCCATATTGACGCCGCGGTCGCCATGGCCGGTCTCCAGCGTGATGGACCGCTCCACCGGGCCACTGACCGCCAGGCAGGTGTGACCGGCGGCGTCGCCATACGGATTGCCGGTCGGGCCCGAGGCGCCCGTCTCCGACAGCCCCCAGGTGGCGCCGAAGCGCTCCCCGACCGTGCGCGCCAGCAGCAGGGCGTAGGGTGGGCTCGCCGACCGCATGCCGGCGACGTCTTCGCGGGTCAGGCCCAGCAGGCTCATGCGCGCCTTGGCGGTATAGACCACCGCCCCGCCCAGGAAGTAGGCCGAGGCCCCCGGCACGGCGAGCAGGCTGGCGCTGATCAGGCCCCCTGACGACGATTCGGCCACCGCAATGGTCTGTCTGGCGTCCTTCAGGCGCTCGGCGAGGATTCCGGCGAGGGCGATCAGGGCAGGCGTCACGGCTGAAGCATCCTTTTGGTGGCGCGTCCGGCGGCGAGACGATACCGCATAGCGACCATGGCCGGCCGTGTCTCCACACCCCTCCTGCGATCGTTGGCGATCCTCCTTGCCGCCGGCGCGTTGGCGGCCTGCCAGCAGAAGGCGTCCCGCCCGCCCTGCCCCGCCGGCAAACTCTGCCTGGAATATGGCAACACCACCGATCCGGCCACGCTGGACCCGCCCAAGGCGACCCTCATTCCGGAGGCGGCGATCATCGGCGAGCTGATGCAGGGCCTCATGGAGGACGGGCCAGACGGCGCGCCCGTACCCGGCATGGCCACGCGCTGGGAGACGAGCCCCGACGGCCTGACCTGGACGTTCCACCTGCGCCCGGCCCTGTGGTCCGACGGCGTCCCGGTGACCGCCGACGACTTCGTGTTTTCCTACCGCCGCATGCTCGATCCGGCCACGGCCTCGTCCTACGCCTACCTGCTCTACCTGTTGAAGAACGGCGAGGCGATCAACGGCGGCAAGGCCGCCCCCGCCAGCCTCGGAGCCGAGGCGCTCGATCCCCACACGCTGCGCCTGACCCTGGAGCACCCGGCCCCCTATCTGCCGCAGTTGCTCAAGCACCAGAGCTACTATCCCGTGCCGGCGCACACGGTGCGGCGCTGGGGCGACGCCTGGACCCAGCCCGGCCACTATGTCGGCAACGGGCCCTATACTCTCGTCAGCTGGCGTCTAGGCGACTACCTGCGCATCCAGAAGAACCCGCTGTTTCACGATGCGGACAAGGTGTGCATCGACCGGATCGATTTCTATCCGACCCAGGACACCATCTCCGCCGAACGGCGCGTTCAGCGCGGCGAGCTCGACGTCAACAATCTGATCCAGTCCAGCCGGGTCGGCTTTCTGCGCAAGGGCCCCCTGGCGCCCTTCATCCGCGTTCACCCCTATCTCGGCACCTTTTACCTGACCTTCAATGTCCGCGACGTGCCGGCGTTCAGGGACATCCGCGTTCGCCGGGCGATCGGCATGGCTATTGATCGCGATTTCATCACCCACAAGTTGATGCGCGCCGGCCAGGTTGCAGGCACCGCCTTCGTGCCGGTCGGGATCGCCGGCTATGGGCCGCCCGGGCCCGGTCGCCCGCACGCGGCCTGGGCCGACCAGCCGCTGGCGTGGCGCCAGGCCGAGGCGCGACGCCTGCTCGCCGCCGCCGGCCATGGTCCGGGCCGTCCTCTGTCGGTGGAGCTGAAGACCCCCAACAGCGCGCCCAGCGTCCTGCTGGTGCAGGCGGTTCAGGCCGACCTGGCCGCCGTGGGCGTCAACGCCAGGATCCTGCAGGAAGATGGCCAGGTGGCCTATCAGTCGTTCGAGGCGCGTGATTTCCAGCTAGGCTCCATGGCCTGGATCGCCGACTACAATGATCCGCTCACCTTCCTGGCGCTGATGCGGTCCGACACCGGAGCGCAGAACTACGGCGGCTACGCCAACCCTGTCTACGACGCCCTGCTGAACCAGTCCGACCGCGAACCGGACGCCGCGCGGCGCACCGCTCTCATGGCGCGGGCCGAACAGATCATGCTCGACGACGGCTACGTCGCCCCGATCTACACCAGCGTGAATCTGAACCTCGTCTCGCCCAGGATCACGGGCTGGACCGACAACGACGTGAACGTGCACCGCGCGATTTATCTGTGCATGCGACGGTGAAGCTCGGAACGTCGACGCCCGCCGACCGTTGACATTGGTTAAACAAAAATCAGTATCCGCTTCGAGAGGCGCCGTGGACGCTCGATCCTATCCCAGCGACGACGCCGACCTCGGCGATCGCCGGTTTCGCCCGGAGGTGTTCTTCAGCGAGCACACCGAGGGTAGCGGACTCGTGCGCGATCCCTTCGGCCGCATACTACGGCGCTGCCGGATCGTCACCGACACCGAACTCGGCGGGGCCTATGACAAGGTGCATTTCGAGGAGGTCTACACCTACGACGACGGCGAGGTGGATGTCTGGCGCTGGGCGATCAGCGACGGCGAGGGAGGCCGTTATATGGCCTCCGAATCACTCGCCGGTCCGGGCATCGTCGGCTGTGTGGAGGGCGACGACTTCACCCTTCGGTTCCGCCGTCCGGTCGGTCGGGCCCGTGGCCTCCTCGCGCCGAGCTTCCACGCCCGCTTCACTCTGATGCTGCCGGGCATCGCCCTGAAGGTGGTCAAGGTGAGCCTGTTCGGCGCTCCGCTAGGCGTGCTCAGCGCCATCCATCGCCGCCCCGACGTGACGGGTGGGGCCTCGTCGGCTTGACCTCTTCGGCGTGGGGACGCAACGAATGGGCGATGGATGACGGTCCGCCCTTCCCGCGCGATACGCCCCCCGAACTGGCCGAGCTGCGCCACTCGATCGACAACATCGACGCCGCCGTGCTGCACCTGCTCGCCGAGCGCTTCAAATGCACGCGCAAGGTCGGCGAGCTGAAGGCGGCGCTCGACCTGCCTCCCGCCGATCCGGTGCGCGAGGCGCAGCAGATCGCGCGCCTCCGATCCCTCGCGGTCACCGCCGATCTCGACCCGGCCTTCGCCGAGAAGTTTTTGGGCTTTCTGGTGACCGAGGTCATCCGCCACCACGTGACCATCCGCCGCGAGCGAGCGTAGTGGGCGAAGGCCCCAGCCCCGCCGCCTCCGTCGCCGTGGTCGGCGCCGGCGACTTCATCGGCGGCGCCATCGCCGAGCGCTTCGCCGCCGAGGGCTACCGCGTGTTTGGCGGCCGGCGCGGCGGGGACAAGCTCGCGCCGTTGAGGGAGAAGATCGTCGCCGCCGGCGGCGCCTTCGAGGGCCGCTCGCTCGACGCCAGGGACGAGACGCAAGTGGCGGAGTTCATGGCCTGGGCCGATGCAGAGCAACCGCTGGAGGCGGTGATCTTCAACGTCGGGGCCAACGTCAATTTCCCTTTGCTCGACACCACCGAACGCGTGTTCCGCAAGGTGTGGGAGATGGCCTGTCTGGGCGGCTTTCTCGCCGGACGCGAGGCGGCCAGGCGCATGGTGGCGCGGGGCGGCGGCTCGATCTTCTTCACCGGCGCCACCGCCTCGGTGCGCGGCGGCAAGGGCTACGCGGCCTTCGCCGCCGCCAAGGCCGGACTGCGCTCGGTGGCGCAGACCATGGCCAGGGAACTCGGGCCCTGTAACATTCACGTCGCCCACCTGATCATCGACGCGGGGGTCGACACCGCCTTCGTGCGCGACCGGATCGTGGCGGCGCGCGGCGCGGCGGCGCTCGAGGCGCTGGCGCCCGACGCCTTGATGCACCCAGCCTCCATCGCGGCGGCCTATCTCGCCCTGCACCGCCAGACGCGCGACGCCTGGACCTTCGAACTCGACCTTCGGCCCTTCGCGGAGACCTGGTGATGGCAAAGGCGGAATTCCTCTTCGATTTCGGCAGTCCGAACGCCTATCTGGCCCACCGCTTGATCCCCGCCATCGAGGCGCGCACCGGCGTGATGTTCGACTATGTGCCGGTACTGTTGGGCGGCGTCTTCAAGGCGACCGGAAACCGCTCGCCGCTGGAGGCCTTCGCCGGCATTCCCGCCAAGCTGGCCTATGAAGGCCTGGAGCGCGACCGCTTCGTTCGCCGCCACGGCCTGACGCGGTTTGCGGCCAATCCCCATTTCCCGGTCAATACTCTCGCCATCATGCGCGGCGCTGTCGCCGCCCGGCGGCTGGAGCTGTTCGCGCCGTATGTGGAGGCGATGTTCGCCGGCATGTGGGAGGCCGGGCTGAAGCTCGACGACCCCGGCGTGATCGCCCAAACCCTGACCGCCGCCGGCCTTCCCACTGAGCGGTTCATGGCCCTGACCCAGGATCAGTCGATCAAGGACGAGCTCGCCGCCAACACCAACGCCGCCGTGGCCCGCGGCGTCTTCGGCAGCCCCAGCTTCTTCGTCGGTGACGCTCTGTATTTCGGCAAGGACAAGCTGGACGAGGTCGAGGCGGCGATCGGGGCCGCGGGTTAGGGGTGGAGAAGGAAGACGGCTGCAACACTTAGTTTTCCGTCACGCAGCCGTCGCTCTACGGGCCGACCGTCCGCCGAACACCGTCGACAAATATGGTGAGCGGCTCTCCGGCGCTTCCGGTGGCCTCCAGCCGGTCGCCCCGATCGATTTTCACTTTCAGGCGCCGGCCGCGCCATTGCACGCTGAATGACAGGCTTTTCCAGCTCGCCGGCAACTTGGGATGGAAGGCCAGGCCGTCGTCACCTACGGTGAGGCCGGCGAAGCCAAGGACCGCAATTTGCCACAGGCCGCCGAGCGCGCCGATATGAATGCCGCCGCCGATCGCCACGTGCGTGTCCGCTAAATCGATCTCTGCGGTTTTCTGGAAAAAGCAGAGCGCCATTTCGGTGTAGCCAAGGCGCGCGGCGGCAACCCCGTGAAGCGCCCGGCTCAAAGAGCTGCCATGGCTGCAACGAGGCTCGTAGTAATTGAAATTCGCCGCGGCTTCGTCGCCAGCGAATTCCTCGGGCAGCAGCGCCAGCAGCGCAACCACATCGGCCTGCTTGATGACCTTGGATTTGCCGGTCCGCCCACGGCCGAGCACCACGTCCATCGGCACCGAGCGCCCGGCATAGTCGGCGAGGTTGATCTCTTCCAGGCCAAAATAGCCCGAGAACTGTTCGAACAGGCCAGTCTCTGGGCTCAAACCGGTCGCTATCGTCAAGGCGGCCTGCCTCCACTCATCGAGTTCATCGTCCCCGAGGCCGAGGTGCGATGCCAGGGCGTTCCAATCCTCGGGCCAGTGGAGCTTGAACAGGGTGGCCACCTCCAGCCCACGCTCGATATTCCAGCGCGCCATCACGTTGGTGAAGGCGTTGTCGTCGATGTTCTCGTGGTATTCGTCAGGACCCATCACCCCGCGAATGTGGCGCCGTCCGTCGGCCTCGAGGCGAGCGCGACTCGCCCAGAACCGACTGGTCTCCAGCAGAATCTCAGCCCCCGCCGCGCGCAGGAATTGCTTGTCTCGAGTGATGCGCCAGTAATTCCAGACGGCGTAGGCGATATCCGCACTGATGTGCTGCTCTTGCTTGCCGGACAGGACATCGACCACACGACGGTCAGGGCCGATCACCTGATCCGGAGTCGTTTCTTGACCGGTATCGGCCGATTCCCAAGCGTAGAGCGCGCCTCGCCACCCCATCGCCGCTGCTTTCGCCCGAGCGCCGTCGAGCGTGTGGAATCGATACATGAGAAGGGCCCTCGCCGCTTCGGGCCAAGTCAACGAATAGAAAGGCAACAGAAACACCTCGGTGTCCCAGAACACATGCCCGTGGTAGTCCTCGCCCGTCAGAGCACGTGCGCCGATGGAAACACGGTCGTCAACCGGATTCGCCGCGCTGTTCAGGTGGTAGACGGCAAAGCGCAACGCTTGGAGCGCGGCGGGATCGCCCTCTACCTCTACCTCGCCGCGGTCCCGGCGATCCGACCAGGCAGTTTCATGTTCCGCCACCACGCCGCGCCACCCAAGCCGTTTGGCGACGCGCAGCTTGCCTTGCGCATCCAACCGCGTTTTCGGGCCGTCCTCGCCCCCGCGCGAGATCGCGACCAGGCGATCGAGATGGATCGTTTGCCCGGGGCGGCACCGCCACGACCACAACCATTCGAGCCGGCCCAGCAGAGAAGGCGGCCTCGCCTCACCATCGATCGACAGCGACACCTCGGCGTCGAGGGCGACGCTGCTGGAAGAACGCTCCGACCGCCAGACCCACAACCCAGGCTCGCTCGCGTCGGGCGCCAGGCCGACCTCGAGCCCATCGAAGGAGGCGGCCAAGGTGGCGTCGAATTCACCCTGCTCGATCTGCAACTCCATCAGCTGAAGCCCCAACGCCCGCTCGTGCATCGAAACGAGATGCAGTGTGCGGACCCTGATGACGACGTCGCCTGGGTGGGTCAGGAGAAATTCCGTGGCGTAGGCGCCGCGCTTCATGTCCAATGTCAGACGATGTGACGAGACTTCATTGACACAGCCGGCGTGCCCCAGGCCCCGCGGCAGGAGGCTCACCCCGAGCCAACCCGGAGCGGTAACCAGCACGGGCGCCGCTCCTTCGGCGGGCGACTCGAACAAACCGGCGACGTAGGTTCCCGGGGAAGGCGTCGAGCTAGCCGCTCGATTGAAGGCCGGGGTTGCGCGAATCCCCAGGAAGCCATTGCTGACCGCGAAGCGTGACCCATAGCTGCTTTCACGCAACGGATCGCAATCGCGCTCCACCAACACCCAGGCGGGATCGGCGGTCGGCGTCAGGACGTCTTCGAACGTCGGGGCATAGGTCATGGGGAGACGATCGCGAGACAGCCACCGCGAAGCCGGCCAAGGGCGACGTCGTCGAGGCTTGTCACGACGAGATTCGCCCCCGCCGATCGCAGAAGACCCGCATCTCCCAGCCGAGCGATGCCGAGGCCCTTCATATGACCGGCTACCGCGGCGCGGATGCCCGCCGGTGCGTCCTCGACGACTACGCAGGTCTCCGCGACCACGCCAATCTCCTCCGCGGCTAGAAGGAATATCTCGGGATCGGGTTTGCCATGAGCCAGATCGCGACCGCAGACGTTGGCTTGGAAAGCGGCGAGCAGGCGGCGGCCGGAGGGAAGACGGATAGCCTCCATCATCGCGTTGGCGTTCTTCGAGGACGACGCGACCGCCATCCGCAAGCCGAGGGAGGCAACGGCGTCGACGAAACGCAAGCCGTCCGGGAACGCCCGTACCTCGCCCTCGCGGATCAAGGCCGAAAGGCGCGCCTGTTTGCGCTCCGCGTAAGCGGTCGCCCCCTTAGCGGCGTCCGGAACACTCAGCGCGTTCAAAGCCGCGAGCGCCCCATCGAGACGCGGCCGTCCGGCGACCCGCGCCTGATAGATCGCCGTCGTGAACCGCACCGGATCGGCCAATCCTCCAAGCGCTTCGCGCCAGGCGCGCTCATGCGGCGAGGCCAATAGGACGCCGTCGACGTCGAAGATCACCGCCGCGACGCCGTGGGCCCCTCGGCCCTGTCGTATCGCCGTGTCAGCCTCGCTCAACGGCGCCGCCCCCGCGAAGCGCTCATGCGATCACGCCCTGGACCGGGCGGCGCGCCGAGAAGGGAAGCCCCGCGCTCCGTCCGAACCGCATGACGATGTCGGGACGACGACCCGGAGCGCCGATCAAGGAAGCCAGCTCTGGCCGAAGATTCGGCGTCTCCACCGGCTGATTGATGAAGGCGCACTTGAGGCCAAGCGCCGTCGCCTGCAGGGCGAAACGCTGGCACGCCCTGCCGGTCCTGACCCAATGGTCCGGATCGGCCCGCTCGCCGACGAAGACGGCGACGCCGGCCGAAGACGCCAGTTGGCGTGCGTACTTGTCGTTCTCACCCTTGGCGCTGACGAAGCGATCGAAGAGTTGGCTACCCAAGCCTTCCGGAGCCACGAGATTGCCGCTCGCGCCGGTGAAGAGGCCATCGCCCTTGATGACCGCCTCTCGGGGGCTGAAGCGTAGCCAGCGTTTCAACTCCCGGATGAACGCCGGGTCGGCCATCTGAGCACTGTTGCCGGCGACGACCAGGTCGCGGAGACGATTCATCGCCGGCCTGTCGGTGACCAGCATCAGATCGACGCCGGGAATGGCGGCGGCGGCGGCCATGGCGTGCAGATCTCGGGCGCTGACCTGGCTCCCGTCGTATTCGTTTCGCGTGGACTGGCGCCGAGGGATCGCATCGAACAGCGTCGGTTCGGCGGCGCTTCCGGCGCCGAAGGAGAACACGGCCCCACCCGATCCGGTCGACTCGAAGCCCAGTTCGCCCGGCTGCCCGCTCGCGCCGGCGGCTATGGCGAGAGTTTCGCCGGCGCAGCCCAGACTCACGAACAGGTGATGATCATCGGGGTCGACGACGGGCGTGCGCCTGCGGAAATCGGGTATGATCGCGATGCGATCGGCCGAAGCCTGGAATAACCACGGCTGGGTGTTGTGGCCGCTGGGCGCCAGAGTGGCATAACGGATCAGCTCGGGAATGGTCGGACGCGCGGCCAGAACCGCCCTTATTCGTGACATGGCCACGGCATAGTCGCGCATGGAGCCGGTCCGACGCATCTCGACGACCGCCGCACCGATCCCTGCAATCGCGACCACACCGCCGCCCGCGATCAAGCGGCGCCTATCCATTCAGACGGCCCGGGGGTGACGGCGAGTCGCTCGCGAGCCAGAGGTCCACATTCATCATCGGAGCGCGGCAGGTCGTGACGTCAGGGTCACCGCCGGATTGGAAAACCAGCTGCCGATAACCGGTCCACTGTTCTCCCGAATGATGAACCCTTGAGCTCCAACCCCTATGTGGGCGGCGGGATAGTCCGCGGTCGCCGCCTCCATGGCGGCGGCGGCATCAGGGTACATGCGGTTGCGCACATCGACATCGACCGGCTCACTGCGGCCCGATGGAAAGGCGACAAAATGCGTATTGTAGGTGTTCACCCGTTCCCTCACTGGATCAAGACACGCGACTTCCGCCGGACCCTCGCGGATCCGGCGGAGCCGCCGTTGGGCTAGGTGATCGTGAGATTATTCACGACCGAGGTCGCCCCCGGTGCGCCCCATGCCGTCGCGGTTGCGACCTGGCGCGCGTGCGGCGAGTGGACCACGCCGGTCAGCGTCACCTTGCCGCCGTCCGCATTCACGGAAATCGAGTCCGGCCGCGTGTACCAGGACCGCTTGAGGGCGCTCTTGATGTCGGCGCTGATATCCGCGGTGTTCACGCGCTTGCGCAGCGAAATCCGGTTCATCACACCCACCACCCCGCTCAGGTGACGGACCTCGGTCTCGGCGATGTCCTTCTGGAAATGCCAGTCGATCTCGCCGGACAGGGTGACGACCCCGTGCTCCACCATCACCTTGATGGCGTCGGTTGGGATCGACACGTTCCACGCCAGACGATTGAGGACCGCGGCGGCGATCTCTTCGTCCGTACGCTTGTGGTCATACGGAAGTTGGACCTCGATTTCTTCCGCCACGGCCTTGACGCCCTGGACCCGGCGCGCGGCCTTCTCGGCTTCGTGCTTGCTCCAGAAGTTGTCGACGTGGCCGGTAAGCGTGACCACACCGTTCTTCGCCATCACGCCGATGTGGGCGGCGGTCACGGAGGGCTCCCATTTCAATTCCGCCAGAACATCCTGTTGTAGCTGGCTGTCGTTTTGCATTGCGGTTTCTTCCGTGCTGTCTGGATCGTCACGGGAGGAACACTCCCGCTCAATACGCCGTCTAGCCGTCGATCGTAGGCCAGAAGAGCCGGGCGTGCCGACCGAATTTGTTCGGCCTGCCATTAGGTAATGGTTCGAAACCGCAGACGATCCGCGAGATGACAAAGAGAATTTGGCATGGGGCCGAACGCGTCGAAATCGTATTTAGCAAGCGCTCATATGGTATTTTATTTCCGATCTGTGCCAAGCTTAACTTTACGGAGCGAACCATTTGAGTAAAACCCATAGGGAAATCGAACTCAAATTCCTGATCAATCAAGTCCAGGGGCGTGCGGTGGTAGCCGGGCTTGTCGAAGGACCAGCGCCCATCGTTCGCAAACTGCGGTCGATTTACTACGACACGCCCGAGCGAGCCCTGCGGCGTGCGGGCTACACGTTGCGAGTTCGCCAGGAAAAGGGCCGATGGACGCAAACGGTGAAGTCAAGCTGGAGTGGTGAGAACGCCGGACGTGGGGAATGGGAAGGCGGGATAAGCGGCCCTACGCCTGACCGCCGTTTGGCGGGACGCACTCCGGCGCGCGCGGCTTTGGGTCGGCGGGATCTCGAGCGTCTGTTCGAGGTGACGATCGATCGCCAGTCGTTTCCGGTGGAGCGGTCCGGCGCCGTCGTCGAGGTGAGTCTAGACCGTGGCGAGGTGAGGCATGGAGACCGTGCTGCTTCCTTCCTCGAAATGGAGCTGGAGTTGCAGTCGGGATCTGGCGCGGCGCTGTTCCAACTCGCTGCCAGCCTGCGCGAATCCTTCGCGTTGCGTCCGTCGTTCGTGACCAAGGCCGATCGAGGCTTCGCGCTGATTGAGCCCGCCGCCAGGGGCGGTCGACACTTCGAACCCCCGGGCCTCACTGACGAGATGACCGCGGGAAGCACATTCACGGCGATCGCTCTGGCGGCGCTGCGGCAGATCGCAGGCAACGCGGACGAACTTCGTGCGCACCCCGAGGAAGAGGCGATCCACCAGATGCGAGTGGGACTGCGGAGGTTGCGAAGCACGATCGACATCTTCGGACCGGTGGTTTCCGACCCTTGCGTGCCGGGACTCGTCGCGGAATTGAGGTGGGCTTCCGGCGAGCTTGACGCGGGGCGGAATCTTGACGTTTTCCTCGCTGGTCCTTTGGGCCCTAGACCCCGATCGACGAGCGGTGCTTCCAAGTCGGCAATCCTGCGGCGCCGCCTTCTCCAGGATCGTCGCCACGCTTACGAGGCGGCGCGCGCGCTGGCCGCAAGCGATCGCCTGTCCGCCCTGCTCCTCGATGTTCTGACCTTGATCGAAGTTGGTCGCTGGAAGATCGCCCAGACGCCCGAGACCCTACGTGATCGTTCCATTGCCAGTTTCGCCGCAGCGGCGCTCGACCAAGCCCGCCGCCATGTGCGCCGGCGCGCCCGAGGCTTCGATCATTTGAGCCCTGCTAAACGGCACAAACTGAGGATCGCGGCGAAAACGCTCCGATACGCCGCGGACGTATTCGATTGTGTCTTTCCGAAGCGGGCCGACAAGGCCGTCTCCTTCCTCAAGGCGACCAAGGCGTTGCTCGATCGCCTGGGCGAACTCAACGATCTGGCGGTAGCCAGGGCGATCGTCGCCGGACATCCCAGCCCAAACGGCCTGGCCGCCCGTATCGTGAAGCACGAACAGCGACAGCTTTCGGCAGCCCATCGAGCAGTGAAGGATTTCGCGGATGTCAAACGCTTCTGGCCGAAGCCGAAACTCGGTGTTCCGCAAGCTTGACACCGAGCCGCGGACGTTCGGCACAATGCGGAAACACTATCACCCCGAACTCGCCAAACGCGCGGTGGGCGAAGTCTTGAAGGGCGTCGCCGCACGCTCGACGGACGATATCGCCGGGATCGTTGCGACCAGTTGATGCGCGTCAGCTGACGCGCATCGCCAGACCCCTCTCCGCGAGATCATGTCCCGTACGGCTGGCGTCCCCCGCGACCAGGCGAACGTGGCGCCGGGCGGTCAGCCCCGAAACGCGCCCAGAACACACGCTTCACGAGTTCGATAGCTAGCAAAAACCCTGCTGCCACCGCCGCCAGGTATCCGAAATAGACCGCCGGCGGGTGGACGAAATGGAACCACTGGCCGACCCCCGGCACGAAGGGCACGGCCAGCGTCAGCGTCGCGCCGCTCAGCGCCAGGATCCTGACGATCCGCCGCGGGCGGCTGGCGAATAGCCGCCGGCGCGTGCGGACCGAGAAGATCATCAGGATCTGCGTCACGAGCGACTCGACGAACCAGCCGGTGCGGAAGAACGCCTCCCCGGCATGCAGCACCAGCAGCAGGATGGCAAAAGTGATCAGATCGAACACGGTGCTGATCGGCCCCATGGTGATCATGAAGCGCTCGATCAGGCGCATATCCCAGTGGATCGGTTTCTCGACGGCTTCCGGGTCCACAGTGTCCATCGGCAGTCCGATCTGGGCGATGTCGTAGATCAGGTTGGTCAACAGAACCTGGATCGGCAGCAGGGGCAGGAACGGCAGGATCAGGCCGGCGAGCACCATGCTGAAAATGTTGCCGAAATTGGCGCTGCTCGCCATCAGAATGTATTTGCTGGTGTTGACGATGGTCCGCCGGCCCTCGAGCACGCCGCGCTGCACGACGCGAAGGTCCTGGTCGAGCAATATGATTTCGGCGGCCGCCTTGGCGACATCCGCAGCGCTGTCCACCGAAATGCCCACATCGGCGGCGTGCAGGGCTGGCGCATCATTGATGCCGTCGCCCATGAAGCCGACAGTCTGACCCATCCGCTTGAGCACCATGATCACCCGCAACTTCTGCTGCGGGTTCACCCTCGAGAACAGCCTCGTGCGGCCCATCCGCCCGATCAGGGCCTCGTCGCTGAGCTGGGCGAGGTCGGCGCCGGTAACGACCTCGCCTGGATCGAACTTCAGCTGGGCGCAGACGTGACGCGCCACCTGCTCGTTGTCGCCGGTCAGAATCTTGACCTCGACGCCCGAGGCCGCGAGCGCCGCCAGGGCGGTCGCCGCCGACGCCTTTGGTGGGTCGAGGAACACCGCGAAGCCGGCGAAGGTGAGATCCTTCTCGTCGGCCGGATCGATCCTCGCGCGGTCGGCGGGCTCCTCGCGGCTGGCGATACCCAGCAACCGCAGGCCTCGAGCGCTCGAGTCTTCGAAGGTCTTCTGGACGGCCGCGCGCCGCTCGTCCGTGAGGGGCTGGACATCCTTTTCGCTCGCCTCCGACTGCGTGCAGAGGCGCAGGACATCCTCCGGCGCGCCCTTGACGACCAGGGTGCGAACCCCATCCCGTTCGATCAGCACCGAGACGCGGCGCCGCTCGAAATCGAAGGGAGCTTCGTCGATCTTGCGCCACGGCGCCGGGTCGATGCCGGTGTGCGCCAGGATCGCATCGTCCAGCGGACTCTTCAGTCCACTCTCGAAATGGCTGTTGAGCCAGGCGAGGGTCAGCACCCGTTCGCTGTCGGCGCCGGACGCGTCGATGTGCTGGGTCAAGGCGATCTTCGCTTCGGTCAGGGTGCCGGTCTTGTCCGTACAGAGAACATCCATGGCGCCCAGGTTGTGGATCGAGGGCAGGCTCTTGACGATGACCCGCTCACGGGAAAGCCGGGTCGCCCCGCGCGCCAGGGTGATGGTCATGATCATCGGCAGCAGTTCGGGCGTGAGCCCCACCGCCAACGCCAGTGCGAATATCAACGACTGCAGCCAGGGGCGATGGAAGGCCATGCTCTCGGCCATCACCAGCAAGACCAGGACGAAGGTGATGCGCAGGATCAGCATGCTGTACTTGCGCAGGCCGATCTCGAAGGACGTCGGCGGCGGTCTGGCGATCAGCGTCCCGGCGATCTTTCCGAGCGCCGTGCGGGCGCCCGTCCCGCACACGACCATGGCGGCGCTACCGGAGATCACCGACGTACCCGCGAGCGCCACGTTGGCGGCGTCGTTCACCTCGGCCGCGGAATCACCGGCGTCGGCAACGTGCTTTTCCACCGGGTAGGACTCGCCGGTCAGCAGGGCCTGGTTCACGAAGAAATCCTTGGTGGACAGCAGCAGTCCGTCGGCGGGGACGAGATCGCCCGCGGCGAGGGTGACGATGTCGCCCGGCACGACCTCGGACACAGGGATGTTGACCTCCGTGCCGTCGCGGCGCACCGCGGCCTTCAGCGCCACCTGCGCCCGCAACGCGTCGATGGCGCTTTGCGCCCGACTCTCCTGAACGAAATCGAGCACCACCGACAGCAGGACGATACTGGCGATGATGGCAAAACTGGCGATCTCCCCCGTCGCCGCCGACAGGCCGCTCGCGACGAGCAGGATGATCACCAGCGGATTGGCGAAACGCTTCACGAGCCCGAGCCACGCAGGCGCGCGTTTGGCGCTCGCCGCGTCGTTGGGGCCGAAGCTACCGAGGCGCCGCGCCGCCTCGGCGGTCCCTAGCCCACCCGCCGTCACGCCCAACTCAGCGAGCCGGTCCTTGGGCGATTGCATCCAATAGGCCTTGTCGGTCATCGAACGATCGCCTCCAGCGACCGCCGGCGCGGTCACCTCTGGCTCGAGCGGTCGGACGAAGGCTGGCGGGGTCGGAAAAGGGCGAGCGCCGCCGCCAGCAGGCAGCCCGCCACGATCCCGTAGGTGAGGTCCCGCAGCAGGGTGACGCCGACGGTCGTGAACAACACGACGCCTGTGCGCCAATTCCGCGAGAGCCGCGCGAATTCCGCTTTCTCGGCCATGTTCCAGCACACCACCACAAGCACGCTCGCCAGGGTGGTCAGCGGCACGAAGCTGGCGAGAGGGGCGGCAACGAGAAGGAACAGCAGCAGGAAGACCGAATGCATCATCCCCGCGAGCGGACTGCGCGCTCCCGCCCGCACATTGGTGGCGGTGCGCGCGATCGTCCCAGTCACGCTGATGCCACCGAACAAGGCCGAGCCGACGTTCGCGATCCCCTGGGCGATCAGCTCCATGTTCGAGCGATGCTGGCGACCGGTCATGCCATCGGCGACCTTCGCCGAGAGCAGGCTCTCGATCCCGCCCAGCAGAGTGAACGAGATCGCGGCCGGTAGAACCCTCAGCACCAGGTCGGGGGTCCACGAAGGCAGGCTCGGCATCGGCAGGCCGTGTGGGAGTTCGCCAAAACGCGTGCCGATCGTCTGGACCGGCAGATGCAAAACGGCGGCGATCACGGACGAGACTACGACGGCGATCAGCATGCCCGGCCAGGTCGGTCGATAGCGCCTGATCGCGAAGATGAGCGCCACCGAGCCGAGTCCGAGCCCCAGGGTCGCCAAGCTCAGTGTCCCGATCGCGGACGTCAATGCGACGACTTTGGCGATCAGCGGACCGGGCTCGACCCCCGTCAGTCGCAGGCCGCCCAGGTCTCTGAGCTGGCTCGCGACGATGGTCAGCGCGATGCCGAACGTGAACCCGATCGTGACCGCGTGCGGGATGTACCGGATCAGGGACCCGAGCCTTGAGACGCCCAGAAGCGTCAGCATCAGCCCCGACAGCAGGACCGTGAGCAGCAGGCCATCGATCCCGAACCGCGTGACCGTGGCCGCAACGAGAACGACGAAGGCGCCCGCCGGCCCGCCGATCTGGTATCGACTGCCGCTGAGCGCCGAGACGAGGAAGCCGCCGACGATGGCGGTGTACATACCTCGCGCCGGCGACACGCCCGAGGCCACCGCAATCGCCATCGACAAGGGCAGTGCGACGATGGCGACGGTGAGCGCCGCGATCGCATCCTGGCGAAGGAAGTCCAGGCGGTAACCTTCGAACAGCGCGGTGACCAGCTTGGGGCGGATGAGGTGTTTCGTCGCCGAGCCGTCGGGCATTCTGGCTTTCGGGGGCCAGAGCCCCTCAGTGTGTGCCTGCCTGGATAGCATAGGATCGCCGAGCGCGGCCGACGGCTTCTGTTGGCGGCGCTTTGCCGATGGTATCGCGTGCGCGAAGCACCGAGGATCCCGCCTCCTCGCACGGAAACCTTCCCTATGGCGCTCCCGCGGTCTGGGCGTCGAAGAAGTCTTCGGCGTCTTCCAGCTCCACCAGCCGGCCCTTGCGGATCTCCAGGAAGCGGGTGGCGGCGGCGCGGGTGAACCAGCGATCGTGCGAGACGAACAGGCAGGAGACGTCCGCTTCCTCCAGTTCGGCCTCGAGGGCCTCCTGGCCTTCGATATCCAGATGGCTGGTCGGCTCGTCGAGCAGATAGACGTTCGGTCGCTCCAGCTTCATGGCCAGGAACATCAGCCGCGCCCGCTCGCCGGGGCTGAAGAGCGCAATCGGCTCGCCGATGCGGGCGTGCGCGAAACCGGCCTGGGCCAGAGCGCGGATCGCCTCGCGCTCGGTCACGCCGTCGATGGCCGTCAGATAGCTCCGCGCACTCTCGTCTAGAGGCAGGCCGCGAAGGGTCTGATCGAAATAGGCCAGGCGGGCGGCCGGGTTGAAGCGCACCGCCGCGGCCCCGTCGTAGTGCCCGTCACGCGTCGCGAACGCCGTGGCAAGGCTCTTGAGCAGGGTGGATTTGCCGGCGCCGTTGACGCCTAGCAGGGCGATCCTGTCTCCCGTCGCGACGGTCAATCTGTCGATGGCGAACAGGCGGCGACCGTCGGGAGCGCTGACGTCCAAGCCCTGGAGGCGCAGGGCGGCTTTGGCCTCGATCTCGCCGTCCGCCAATTCGAGCCGCCGCTCGCGGGCTGAATAGACCTGGGTTCGCGCCGCCTCGATGTGGTCGATGCGAGTTTCCATCGCCCGCTGGCGTTTGTGGAACTTGGAATTCTTCAGGCCCCAGACGTGATAGCGAGCGGCCGCCTGCTCCAGTCGGCGGATTTCGCGATCCTCGAGCTTGCGGCGCGCGCCGGCCGCGGCGTCGCGGCGCAGCAACTCCTCACGGGCTTTGGCGAACGGCGCCTTGAAGACGTGGGTGCCGTCGGCGCGCAGAAACAGGGTGCGGTCGGTCACCCGGTCGAGAAAGGCGCGATCGTGCGAGACGATCAGCATGGGCGGGCGGCCGTCGCCGGTCAGCCAGCCCTCCAGCGTATTTATATGGCCTATGTCGAGATGGTTGGTCGGCTCGTCGAGGACCAATATGTCGGGCTCTTCGAGCCTGGCCGCCGCGGCGATCAGGATCAGCCGACGCCAGCCGCCTGAGAGCGCGCCGAACGGCCGGTCGGCCACCTCGGCGGCGACGCCGATCTCCTCGAGCAGCACGTCCACGCGCCAGTCCTCGCCCGCCGCTCCGATCCGATCGAGCGATCGGCCGAACACTTCGCGCACGGTAAGGCGGTCGAGCTCGGCAGGCGCCTCCTGCGGCACGGCGCCGATGCGCAGGCCGCGCGAGCGCAGCACCTTGCCAGAGTTGAGTTCGAGCGTGCCGGTCAGGCAAGCGAGCAAGGTCGATTTGCCGACGCCGTTTTCGCCCACCAGCGCCGTGGCGGCGCTGTCGAGCATGAAGGAGATGCCCGAGAAGACCTTGCGCGCGCCATGAAAAAAGGCGCCCTGATCCATGCCGAGAACGGCCTGACGGGGCGCCATCGATGTGCGATCCTTGCGGCTTGGCGGCGGATCGGGAGCTTGTGGCCGAGGGCTCGGACAGACGTCAAGCGGCGCCCCCTGTCGCCAGAGGGCGCCGCCGAACGTCGTTCGGTGTAGCGGTTACGCTCGACGCGCGACCGCGTGGTAGATCAAGAGAACGACGACGGCGCCCACGATAGCCACCACCGCGCTCCAGATGTTGAAGCCCGTGACGCCCGCGGCCCCGAAGAAATTGAAGATGAAGCCGCCGACCAGCGCGCCGACGATGCCCAGTATGATGTCCATGACCAGGCCAGAGCCGGTCTTGTTGACAATCTTGCTGGCGACGAACCCGGCGATCAGGCCGAGCACCAGCCACGTGATGATACCAATACCCATGGGATAACCCTCCTGGACTTTTAAACTCGCGGGCAGCCGATCCGCCCTTCTCGGAACCGTCAACGCGGAAGCGCGGCAATTGGCTGCATTCTCGCCCTTATCTTTTATCAGGCATGTTGTCGGAGGGCCGGCCGCAAGCTCGGCGAGGCTGCTTGCCGCGGAGATTTCCCGGCGCGCGCGCGATCAGCGCTTGACAAAATGCAACGTAAATGTTCTGCTTTCGTTCATGGATGGCTACGGGAACTATATACTTGACGGAACACACCGCCTGACATAGAGTTCTCCATACCGGAGACACGCTATGAATCTCACCGACAAAATCTTTCACGACGACGAGGCGGCCCGCCTTCACCTGGAAGCGCAACGCTGGCCCGATGGCCCGTATTGCCCTCACTGTGGCGAAGTTGACCGTGTGACGCGTCTTCAGGGCGCTTCCACGAAGCCCGGCCTCTGCATCTGCAAATCATGCCGCAAGAAATTCTCGGTGACGGTCGGGACCATCTTTGAATCGTCGCACATCGGCCTCGCCAAATGGATGCTGGCGTTCCGCATGATGGCTTCATCCAAGAAAGGCGTTTCGGCCCTCCAGATCGAGCGCACCCTTGGCGTGACCTACAAGACCGCTTGGTTCATGGCGCACCGGATCCGCGAAGCGATGACTGACACGAAGCCCGGCCCCTTGGGTGGGGAAGGCAAGGTCGTGGAGGTCGATGAGACCTACGTCGGCGGCAAGGAGGGCAACAAACACGCTGACAAGCGCACCGCTGGCCGTGGCGCTGGCGTTAAGGCTCCGGTTGTCACTCTGGTCGAGCGCGACGGTCAGGCGCGTTCCTTCCACGTCGCCAACGTCACGTCGAAAACGATCCACAAGGTCGTCGTCAAACACGCCAGCCGCAAGTCACACCTGATGACGGATGGCGCCATCATGTACGTTGGCCTCGGCAATGAGTTCGCCGCTCATAGCCGCGTCGATCACTCCAAGGGCGAGTACGTCCGCGAGGGCTTTCACCACTCCAATACGGTCGAGAGCTTCTTCGCCATCCTCAAGCGTGGCGTGTACGGCAATTTCCATTCGGTCAGCGAAGCGCATCTGCACCGCTACCTTGCCGAGTTCGACTTTCGCTATAACACCCGCACCGCTCTTGGCGTTTCCGATACCCAGCGCACCGACGAAGCCCTCAAGGGTTCAACCGGCAAGCGCCTGACCTATCGGCGGACTAACGAGGGCGCGCACGCTTAAGCAGAAGGCGAGGCGCATTATGGCGATGGGCCGGCAGTCCCGTTAGTTGGTTTCGTGTCAACGGCTTCGCGCTTGTCGAGAGCGGCCACTTGCGTCGCGAGGTTGCTGATAGCTGGGGTCAGCCTGTCGTCAAGCCGATGAAGTTCCGTCTCCAAACTATCAAGCCTCTTGTCGAGGCCGAGCGCCGTCAGCGCAAGAGTGCCAAGCGTCACGACGCTTATTGCGGCTCCCAGCACAGCCCCCACGCCATCAACGCGCCGCCACCATGGATTTGGCGAGAGTGCCGGACTAGCGCCCAACGCCTGTCCCGCCGCCAGCGCGCGGGCAAATGCGTCTGCCAGCTCCTCGTGCGTCGCCATGGGAGCATCAATAGGCGCCCGCTGGCGGCGGTTCAAGGGATTGTCAACATTCCACGTCGTCCTTGAGATTTGCGCGGCTAGGGGCGCGGTCACAGTGTATGGCGCAGGCGCTAACGAGGCGACTGACATCACCACGGCGAATCCAACGGCTACGGGACTTTGGCTTGGCTCCGCGCTGGGAGGGCGCGAAAGCCTCACTGTGCCACCCGCGTTCGAGTTATGCTGCATCGCCCGTCAGGATTGCTTTCAGTTCGGCCTGTTCGTCAAACTTCTCCCTCACCACTCCGGGGAGCGCTGTTGCCACATTCTGTAGGAGGGACAACGCCACTTCGATGGCGACCCCCGGTGACATCCGGACTTGCGCCTCTTCGACCGTAACAGGCTTTGCGGAGAGATGTTTGACGAGTATCGAAAACGACTTGCCATCCTCCGAGACTACCGTTCCGGTTGTTGTGATGTCACGGGGCTCATTGCGCGTGATGGAAAGAATCAAAAATTCTGGATACGAGCCAAGAGGGGTTGCGCCGTCAGCCACGAACGCTCGAAAATCTCCCGAGCGTATCCACACCGTGCGCACATCGTCGCCGACTGCAAGTGAGTTGGACTCTTCGGCTGTCAGGTCGTTGAATGTTTTCATGGGCACCCCCCGCGGCTTTTAGGCCGAAGGGAAGCGGTGATTCAACCCTTCGAGGCAGGAGGGCGGCTTGGTGTCGCAGGGGGACCGGGCGACTTGTGCGGCGTCGGCTTCGTCGCCAGCGCGTTGCGAATCGCCCGGTCAAAGCGCTCTTGAGCGCCGGGCTCATCTTCAACCTTGGGAGATTTGCCTGTCATGGAGATGACGCCTCAGAGCCTCGATCAGAAGATCCTAGCCTCATTGGGCCTGGTTGTCGTCCAGTCCGCCACCCTTGACGGGTTTCAGCAAGAGTTCCTGTCCTGGCTTCTCCAGGCGCACTCAACGTCGATGTACGTCCTAACCCAGAGCGTATCGGTTTCCACCCAGTCGACTTGGTCCCGCACTCTGATCGAGTTCGGACTAGGGGAACCGCACAAGACCGAAGCGCTGGCGATCCTGAGCATGGCCGACGAAATCCGGCAGGATCGCAACGCACTAGTTCATGGCCTCTGGGAAGTCGGGCCGGAGCCGGAAACGGCGCTAGTCAGCACCGTCCGTTTGGACCGGCCGGAAACCGTTCGCAAAGAACTGGTGACGCTGGCGGACCTTGATCAGTTGAGCGGTGATCTCATCGAAGCGACGGAGCGCTTCGCGGCGCTCGCCACCACACTCAACTTCGCTCAGTTCTGAAACTCGCATCGGCCTGTCACGCCCCTCTAGGCTGATTCGTTTGGGACGTTCCGTCAAGTATATAGTTCCCATGGCTACCTCCCCTTTCCCGATCCGCGCGAACCGCCGGAACCGTGCGACGATCAACCGGATATGCGCGAAGCGGAGACCGCCGTCGCTGCGGCGAAGCGACGGGCGACGATGGTGGCGCGCCTGGGAGAGCTGGCGTTGCAGCTCGCCGAAGCCGCCGCCGCCCGGGCCCTGGCGCTGGCCGCGCCCGCGGCCGCGTCGGAAGCGCCGGCCACGCCGCCGTCTGGGGCCCGCTGCGATCCTGAACTCAGCTTCAACAAGCTGGCACAGACGGTGCGCCGCTGTGTGGTGCTGGAAGCTCGTTTGACCGAAGAGCATCGCAAACGCGAGAAAGCCTTCGTCGCCGAGCGGCAGCGCCGCGATTCCAGCGCGTGGGACGCCTACGAGCGTGCGATCAGCTCGGAGATCAAGAACACCCTTCAGCACGTCATTTCCGAAACCCATGGGCACGAGAACGAGGCCTTTGAGTGGGTCGACAGCGGCGAGTTTGAACACCTGCTCCCTCTGACCGAAGAATACGAAGACCACCTCTCCCGCCCGGTGGGCGAGACGGTCGCGCGCCTGTGCCGCGAGCTGGGCCTCGATCCCGAGTGGATCGTGGAGAGAGACGGGGTCTGGTTCGGCAAGCATCCGCTGTTCAGCATGACGGTCAGCAGTTTGCTTCCGCCGAAGCCCTGGACAACGCCCGGCGCCACCTCCGGCGCGTGCCCGCATGAGGCGTCGCCCTGACGGCGCAAAACCGCCCCGGCCCCGCTTGCCCGGCCGGCGTAAACCGCCTAGCCAAAGCGCGGCGACGGCGGCGTATGGCCTCCCGTCTTGGCCACACATTTCGGGGAAATCTCTCATGATCAGGATGCAGGCTCTGGCGTCGGCGCTGCTGGCGGGAACGTGCATGGCGGCGGTGGCGCATGCGGCCCCTCAGGGCGCGCGCGTCGAGGCCATGGCGCCGACGGCGTCGGTGGATTTCGAGGTCTTCCTGCCGCTGCGCGACAAGGCCGGCCTCGAGGCGCTCCTGGCCGCGCAACAGACGCCCGGCTCGACCAGCTATCATCACTGGCTCACCCCGGCGCAGTTCGGCGCCCGCTTCGGTCCCACACAGGCCAGCTTCGCCCGCGTCTCCCAGGCCCTGACCGCGGCCGGCCTGCGGGTGACCGACACGCACACGCGCTCGCTGCACGTGGCCGGCGCGGCCGCCCAGGCGAGCCAGGCGCTCGGCACGCACCTCTCCATCGTCACCATGGCCGGCGGCCATGGCCATGTCGAAGCCGCGCGGATGCTGCTGCCGGCCGTCCTGCAACAGGAAAAGGTGGTCGTCGCGGCCTTCTCCGGCGTGGCGCCCAGGCACACCAACTATCGCAAGGTGGCGGTGAACGTTCCCGACAACCGCTACAGTCGCGACGGCGGCTACAACTACAACGACCTGAAGCAGGCCTATAACTATCCCTCGTACCAGACCATCCTGCCGAACGGCAGGCGGCTGGACGGCACGGGCGCGCGCGTGGCGGTGCTGATGGCCAACGACGCCCTCGACAGCGACATCGCCGCCATGTTCGACCACGAGCATTTCACCGACACCACGGGGCTCGCGCCGCCCACAATCGAGCACCTGCCCATCGACGGCGGCGCTCCGTTCGACCCGGACCTGTCGGCCGAATCCTCGCTCGACGTGCAGCAGGTGCTGGGCGGGGCGCCCGGCGCCTCGGTCACCCTGGTGAACATCCCCGATCTGTACGACCAGCACATCCTCGACGGCTATGTGGCGATCGTCGATCGCAACCGCTGGGATATCGTCAGCTCTTCATTCGGCGGCTGCGAGCTGGGCTACACCGCCGCTTACAACGGCGGCACCGACTATACCGGCGTGCTGGAGGTCTATCACGAGGTATTCCAGCAGGGTAACGCGCAGGGCCTCACCTTCATGGCCAGTTCCGGCGACGAGGGCGGCCTCGAATGCCCGAGCCTCAACTACTTCTATGGCAACCCCAAGGCCCGGTTCATCCCCAGCGTCAGCACGCCGGCCGACGATACGGCGGTCACCGCTGTGGGCGGAACCAATCTGATCACCACCACTCCGCCCAATCCCCAGACGACGCCGGCCACCCTGACGTCGAAATACGTCGCCGAATACAGCTATGGCGACAAGGAGTTCGACTACGACCCGTACGGCTTCGGAACGACGGTCACCGGCGGCTATTGGGGCGCGGGCGGTGGGCGCAGCGCCATTTTCGCCCAGCCCGCCTGGCAGAACGGCGTCAGCTTCGGCGGCGGCCGGATCGTGCCGGACGTCGGCATGCAGGTCGGCGGTTGCCCCAGCGGCCTGGCGGTCCAGCCCTGCGGACCGGACCGCAGCTATGTGATCACCGTCATCGACGGCACGCGCTACGGCCTGATCGGCACGTCGGTCTCGTCACCCGAATTCGCCGGCGCCCTGGCCCTGGCGGTGGAAGCCGCAGGCGGCCGGATGGGCAACATCAATCCCTTCCTGTGGACCAAGGGCGTCGTCCAGGACGACTTCGGCGGCGGCAAGGCGGCCAAGCCGGCGCTGTTCTTCCACAAGAGCATCCCAGGCTACGACGGCCACTGGAGCCACAGTTCGACGTCAGGGTTCGACTACATGGTCGGCAACGGCACGGCCAACGTTCGCACCCTGTTCGGCATGACCGCCTTCGCGCCCGCCGGTGACCCGCAGACCCCCAGCAACCCCTGACGAGCTACCGCACGAGCGCGGGCGCCAGGACCGTGGCGCCCTGGTCTCGCAGGCGGGCTTCGTCGGCGGCGCCCAGCAGAGCCCGGGCTTGGGGATCCTCGGCCAGATACATCACCGCGGTCGACAGGCGCGCGATCTGGCTCGACGCGCCGAACAGGCGCTGAAGCGCCTCCAGGGGCGAGCCGCCGGCGCCGAAGGCCTGCAGGCGCGTGTCGGCCGGCAGGCTCGCCAGAGCCTCGGCCCGGGCCACGGCCAGGGGATAGCCGCCCAGGTGATCGACCAGACCGAGCGCTTTCGCCTGGGCGCCGGTCCAAACCCGCCCCTTGGCGATCTGGCGGACGCGCTCGACCGGCAGCTTGCGGCCCTGGGCGACGCGGGCGACGAAACCTTCATAAATGCGGTCCATCCAGCCGCTGAACGCCGCCCGCTGGACGGGCGTCATCGCCTGGCCCGCGCCGAACGCGTCGGCATAGTCGCCCCCCACCTTGATGCTGCGCACGTCGACGCCGAACTTCGCCAAAGCCGGACCCAGAACGAACTTGCCACCGAACAGGCCGATCGAGCCGGTCAGGGTGGTGGGCTGGGCCACGATCTCGCTCGCGTCGGCCGCCACCCAATAGCCGCCCGAGGCGCCGTAGGTCCCCATGCTGACCACCACCGGTTTGCCGGCCGCCCGCGCCGCGCGCACCGCGGCGGCGATCTGTTCGGAGGCGGTGTCGGAGCCGCCCGGGGAAGAAAGGCGAAACACGATCGCGCGCACCGCGGTATCGTCGATGGCGTCATAGAACGCCTTGGCGACCTCGTCGGAGCGGATCGTCTCGCCGCCGCCCAGAGGGGTCGGCCCGCCGCCCCGGCCGGTCATGATCGCCCCTTCGGCCGAGATCACCGCCACCTTGGCGCCGCCGCCCAGCACCGCGCCGGCGGCGGGGCGCGAGCGCCCGCCGTAGTCGCCCAAATCCATGAGTTTCGCGCCGTCGCCCGCGCTGGACAGGGCCTTCGCCTCGGCGTCGCGCACCTGGCCGACCGCATCGATCAGGCCCTTGGCCTTGGCATCCTCCGCCGAATAGGGCCCGGCTTCCAGCAGAGCGCGCAGGGCCGCGGGCGCTGTGGCCCGATCCGCTGCAGCGCTGGCCAAGGCGGCGTCGTAGACCGAGCCCAGCCACGACAGCTCAGATTCACGGTGCGCGGGGGTGTAGTCGTCGAAGAGATACGGATTGACCGCGTTCTTGTATTCGTAGCGCTGTTGGAAGTCGGCGACGACGGCGTGCTGGTCGAACAGGCGCTTGAAAAACATGTCCTCGCGCGCAACGCCGGTCACCTGGAAGGCGGAGCTGGGCTGCAACCATACGTCACCGGATGCGGCCGCCAGCTCATAGGTCGAGGTGACGAAGCCCTGGGCGTACAGACCCTGGGCGTGGGCCAGGATCGGCTTACCGGCGGCGCGAAAGCGCTTGAACGCCAGGCGCAACTCGTCGGCCGCGGCGGGGTCCATGCCGGCCTCCGGCAGGCGAACCAGCAGGCCCTTCACCCGAGCGTCGGACTCCGCGCGGCGCAAGGTGTCCTCCACGTTCATCACCGAAAGCGATCGCCCGCGCAGCCGAGCGAGGGGATCGTTGCGCTCCTGGTCGGAAAGGCCTCCGCGCAGATCCAGCACCAGGACGGTGCGGGCCGGCGGCGGCGCCGGCCTGGCCGCGCTTGTGGCCAGGGCGATGAGCACGAGCGGCAGGCCGACCGCGAACAGGGTCAAGGCCACCAGCACACCGGCGACGGTGACGAAAAACTGCTTCATGCACGCTCCCTCGAACCCTCGCGCCGCGGCCACCGGCCGGCGCGGCCGTGGCCAGGGAGGCGCGGGAGGCGATGGGAAAGCTTGGTCGGAGTGGCAGGATTCGAACCTGCGACCCCCGCGTCCCGAACGCGGTGCTCTACCAGACTGAGCCACACTCCGATGAAAGAGCGGGCCTTATAGAGGAGCCCCAAATGCCCCGCAAGGACGCCGCCCGGCCCCCGCCGCGCCGTTGCGCGAGTGCGGCCCCTGCGCTATCCCACCGCTCCCGTGGGGAATGGTGTAATGGTAACACTGCGGTTTTTGGTACCGTCATTCTAGGTTCGAGTCCTAGTTCCCCAGCCATCCCGCGAGGCCCCGGGCGTGGTCTTTAACAGGGTCGTCGCCGCAACGATCGGCTTGGCCATGCTGTTGGCGGCCTTGACCGGCGCGTTCGCCTACAGCCAGCTGGGCTTGGCCGCGCGCGCGCGCCACCTCGTCGATCACACGCATCGGGTGATCGAACAGAACCAGTCCCTTCTCACCCTCTCGCAGCGGGCCGAGAACACCCAGCGCGGCTATCTACTAACGCATGAGCCGGAGTATCTGGTCCCGTTCGCCGCGACGGCGCGCGAAATTCCCAAGGCCGAGGCCGACCTCGTGGCCCTTACTGCCGAGAACCCGGATCAGGCCGCCCGCGTCCGGGCGCTCGACGCCCTGATCTCCCGGCGCCTGGACGTCCTCACCCGCTCGGTCCGACTGGCTCGCCAGGGCGAATTGGACGCGGCTCGGGCCGAGGTGTTCGGCCCTGACGGCCGCCGCGCGGCCCCCGAGATCCGGGCCCGCTCCGACGCGGTTTCGGCCACCGAACGGCGCCTGCTGGAAGACCGCGTCCGTCGCGCCGACCGGGCCGACACCACCAACCTCGTAATCGGCCTGGCCGTTGCCGGCCTGGCTCTGCTGGGGCTGGTAGGCGCAGTGTTCTACCTCGCCCGCGGCAACGCACGGCTGATAGACGCCCTGGCCGAGGCCGAACGGGCGGAAGCCAAGCGCGCCGCGAGCGACGCCTTGACGCAGGCGGTGTTCGCCAACAGCCCCGACTACCTGTTCGTGCTCGAGGAGGCGGACAACGATCGCTTCGTCGTCGGCGAGGTCAATCCGGCGTTCGAAAAGGCGATGAACCTCTCTTTCGATCCCTGCGGCAAGTCGATGGACGACCTGGCCCTGCCAGACGCCGCGGCGCGCCTGAACGCCCATTGCCGGCGCGTGCTCGCGGCAAGCGAGCCCGTGGTCAGTCGCGACCGGATAAACGACGTGCCGGACGGACCGCGCACCTGGGAATCCATCCTGGCCCCGGTGAAAAACCCAAAAGGCGGGCGACACCGCATCGTCGGTTCGATCCGCGACATCACCGCCCGCGTCCGGACCGAACAGCGCCTGCGTGAGGCGCAGCGGATGGAAGCGGTGGGCCAGTTGACCGGCGGCGTCGCCCACGATTTCAACAACCTTCTGCAGGTGATCCGTGGCAACCTCGAACTGCTCGAGCCCCTGCTCGGCGACAGCGAAACCGGCCGCAGGCGCCTGGCCAACGCCCTGCACGGCGCCGATCGCGCCGCCCAGCTGACTCGCCAGCTGCTCGCCTTCGCCCGCCGCCAGCCTCTCGCGCCTCAGGTCGTGAACCTGTCGCGCCTGGTCGACGACATGACCGAGCTCCTGCGCCGCACTCTGGGCGAGGCGGTGACAGTGGAAACCCGGATCGCCGACGACCTCTGGAACACCTTGGTCGATCCGGCCCAGGTCGAAAGCGCCATCCTCAACCTGGCCATCAACGCCCGCGACGCCATGCCCGGCGGTGGCCGGCTGACAGTGGAACTCGTCAACGCCCGCCCGGGTCCCGAGGCGGCTCAGGAGGCCGGACGCGCCGAGACCGGCGACTTCGTGCGGCTCGCCGTGTCCGACACCGGCGAGGGCATGAGCGCCGAGACCATGGCCAAGGTGTTCGAGCCGTTCTTCACCACCAAGCCCGACGGCAAGGGTAGCGGCCTGGGCCTCTCGATGGTCTACGGCTTCGTGCGCCAGTCCAACGGCCACGTGCGCCTCGAGTCGTCGCCCGGCCAGGGCACGACGGTCAGCATCTTTCTCCCCCGGTCCGAGGCGCCCGTCGTCGAGGCCGTCGTCCCGCCCCGACCCGTCGCCGCCGGTCGCGGCCAGTTGATCCTGGTGGTCGAGGATGAAGCCGCCGTCCGGGCCGCCGCCGTGGCGATGCTGCAGGGGCTGGGCTATCGCTGCCTGGAGGCCGGCGACGCCGCCGCCGCTCTGGCCATGGTCCGTGCCGGCGCGAAGCCCGCCCTCGTGTTCAGCGACGTCGTCATGCCCGGACCGTTGGATATCCGCGCCTTCGCCCAGGCCTTGGGAGAGGAAGCGCCCGAGGCGCCGATCCTGTTCACCTCAGGCTATGCCGACGACGCCATCGTGCACGATGGAAGGCTCGACGACGGCGTACAGTTGTTGTCGAAGCCCTACTCGCGCCAGGACCTCGCCCGCCGCGTGGCGAGCCTCCTGCCGCCGGCGCTCTAGCCGTCGCCCAGGCGCCGCTGCATCCAGACGATATCGACCCAGCGACCATGTTTGAAACCAACCTCCCGGGCGACGCCCAGCAGCGTGAAGCCGAGCGCCCGGTGAAGCCCGATCGAGGCGGCGTTGTCGCTGTCGCCGATCACCGCCAGCATCTGGCGCATACCCGCAGCCCCGCACCGCGCCACGACCTCCCCGAGCAAGGCCCGACCGACCCCGCGCCGGGCCGCGGCGGGCGCCACATAGACGGTGTCCTCCACCGTGTATCGATACGCGGCGCGCGTTCGGAACGGACCCGCATGGGCGAATCCCAGAACCTCTCCGTCGGCTTCGGCCACCAGGTACGGCAGACCGGCGGCGCTCACGGCATTGGCCCGGGCGATCATCTCCCATACCGACGGCGGCTCCTCTTCGAACGTCCCGAGGCCGTGCACGACGTGGTGGCCATAGATTTCGGTAACCCGCTCCATGTCGCCAGCCGTGACGGGTCGGACGATCACTCAACGCCACGCATAGTTGAAGCTCAGGCTCACGCGTGGGGCCTTGGCCGCGCCAGCCAAGACCTCATGGCGCAGCCAGCTCTCCCACATGAAGAGGGCCCCGGCGGCCGGCGCGAGCGTCACGAAGGCGCGCTGCTCTTCCGGCGCGTCGTTCCGGCGCGGCGGCGCGGCCATCATCGAGGCGAGGCGCGGATCCTCCAGTCGGAGGGCGCCGGCGCCCGGCGGCACGGTCACATAGACCACCCCCGAGAGCGCGGCATGCGGGTGGATGTGGCCCGAATGCGCCGCTCCGGGTTTCAGAACGCTGACCCAGAGGCTGTCGAGAGCCAGGCGGCCGCGGCCAAGATCGAAGGCCAGGGCGTCGGCGAAATTCGCCGCATGCCGATCGAGGCGCCGCTTGAGCGCCGCGAATACCGTGGCTCGCCGCGGCAGGTCGTCGAGCGAGGCATAGGACGTATAGCCTCCATAGGCGTTCGCCTTGCACCAGGCGCGACCGGCCGCGTCCTCCGCCGCCACCATGGCGCAAGCGTCGGCCAGTTCGTCGTTGAACGACTCGAAGCCGCTCTCGCCGGCGAGCGACGCCTCGTAGAGCCGGGTAACGAACAGGTCGCGCAGGCTGGACATCAGCGCTGCCCGCGATTGAATAGCGCCATGATCCAAGCCTCCTGCCACTGCGGCGCGGTACGCCTCGAGATCGCCCACTCGCCCCAATCGCTCACCGACTGCAACTGTTCGATCTGTCGTCGGCTGGGCGTTCTCTGGGCCTACTATCCGCTGGGTGCGGTAACGGTCCACGGCGAGGGCGAGGAGACGCAAACCTACGTCTGGGGCGACCGTCAGATCGCATTCCACCGCTGCCGCACCTGCGGCTGCGTGAGCCATTGGCGCAGTTTCGATAGCAGCCGCGATCGCATCGGCGTCAACGCCCGCCTGTTCGACCTGGCCGACACCGAAGGGGTCACGGTGCGCCTGCTGGATGGCGCCAGGACCGAGCGATATCTGGACGAGACGTAGGCCCTCGGGATCTATCGACCACCCTGACCATCGTCGACCTTCACGAACGTGCCGGTCACACACTCGGAAGCAGGCGAGACGAGATACAGCAGAGTGGTGTCGAGCTGCGCCGGATCGCCCAGGCGCTTGCGCGGGAACCGCTGGGTTATATCGCCCATCCGCGAGAGCATGCCGTCCATCATTTCCGAAGCGAAGGCGCCGGGCGCGATGGCGTTGACGTTGATGTGGAACGCCGCCCACTCCACCGCCAAGGCCTCGGTCATGCGGATCACCCCAGCCTTGGTCACCGAATAGAGCGCAGCGCCGCCGCCGCTATAGGAGAAAGCCGCAATAGAGGCGATGTTGACCATTCGGCCCGGCTCCTTCGCCTCGATCAGGCGTCGCGCCACCTCGCACGAGAGGATGAACGGGGCCCTGAGGTTGGTGTCGAACACACGGTCGATGAGCTCCAGGGGCATCTTGGTGGCCCGCTGCGCGTCGGGAATGCCGGCATTGTTGACCAGTATGGTGACGAGCCCGAGCTTGGCTTCGACGCGCCCGACGATGGATTGCAGCTGAGCGGCTTCAGTCACATCCAGGGTGAAAGGCTCAGCGACGCCGCCCGCCGCGGCGATCTCGGCGGCGACGGCATCCAGCTCGTCCTTGCGCCGACCGGTGATCGCGACCCGAGCGCCGCAAGCCGCCAGCACCTGGGCGAAGCGCCTGCCGAGGCCGGATGACGCGCCGGTCACCAAGGCCACACGGCCGTTCAGGTCTATGGAGGCATTGGGTAGAGGAAAGTCCAAGATCTGCTCCTGAAAACGCGTGGTCCGACGCCCGCTCAGCCTGCGATCCGCACCGGGAGACTCTCGTAGCCCTTGACGAAGCTCGAGCGCACGCGCCGCGGCTCGCCGACCACCTCCACGAAAGCCCAGCGCTTCAGAATCTCCTCCCAGACCACCCGCAGCTGCATCTCGGCCAGTCGATTGCCGACGCAGCGGTGGATGCCGAAGCCGAAGGACAGATGTTGCCGGGGCCGCGGCCGGTCGATGATGAACGCCTCCGGGTCGTCGATAGCGTCCGGATCTCGGTTGCCGGAGACATACCACATCACGACCTTGTCGCCGGCGAGGATGGTCTTTCCGTGCAGGACATGGTCGGCGACGGCCGTGCGCCGCATGTGCGCCAGCGGCGTCTGCCAGCGGATGATCTCCGGAACCATGGACACGATCAGGGACGGATTTGCGCGCAGCTTCCGGTATTCGCCAGGGTTTCGATTGAGCGCCAGCAGGCCGCCGCTGATGGAGTTGCGGGTGGTGTCGTTGCCCCCGATGATCAGCAGCAGAAGATTGCCAAGGTACTCCTGCGGGTTCATGTCCCGGGTCGCCTCGCCGTGCGCCAACATGGAAATGAGATCGCCCGTGGGCGGCGCGTTGACCCGCTCATTCCAGATGCCGACGAACGTCTCCAGGCACTCGGCCAGCCGCGCCTGTTTCTCGTCCTCGGTCTCCACGAGGGCGCCCTTCATCGGCTGGGTGGTGGCGACGTCGGACCAGTAGGTCAGCTTGCGTCGCTCCTCGAACGGAAAGTCGAACAAGGTGGCCAGCATCTGAGTGGTGAGCTCGATCGAGACCCGATCGACCCAATCGAACGTCTCGCCGATAGGCAGCGCGTCCAGTATGCGCCCCGCCCGCTCGCGGATGATCGGCTCCATGGCGGCCAGGTTGTGCGGCGAGACGATCGGGCTCACCACCTTGCGCTGTGCGTCGTGGCGGGGCGGGTCCATGGCGATAAAGCTGGGGCGGCGCAGATCCGGTCTAGCGTCGCGGATGGTGATTCCGCCGAGCGCGGCATCGGAGGAAAACACCGCATGGTTGGTGTCCACCGCCATGATGTCTTCGTATCGGGTCACCGACCAATAGGGGCCGAACTCGCTCGCCTTGCACCAATGAACGGGGTCTTCGGCCCGTAGACGCTCGAACCAGGGTCCGTGGGCGTCATGGAGAAACAACTCCGGGTCGCCGACATTGAAGTCTTCGAGGGGCGTCGAATAAGCCTTGTCGCGGGCGGCATTGGCGATGGGCGTCGAACCGTCGGCCATTTTCGTTCGGCTCCCTTGGCGGCTTTCAGGCGACTATGCGCACGGGCATGGTCTCATAGCCCTTGACGAAATTCGAGCGCAGCCGGCGGATGTCGCCGACGATCTCGATGCGTGGAAAGCGTTTGAGGATCTCCTCCCAGACAATGCGCAACTGCATCTCCGCCAGGCGGCTGCCGACGCAACGATGGATCCCGAACCCGAACGAGAGGTGCTGCCGAGGCCGGGCCCGGTCGATGACGAAGTTTTCCGGCGACTCGATCGCCGTGTCGTCGCGGTTTCCCGACACATACCACATCACCACCTTGTCGCCCTTGCGGATCAGCTTGCCGCCAATCGAGGCGTCGCACAGGGCCGTGCGGCGCATGTGCGCCACCGGGCTTTGCCACCGGATGATCTCCGGCACGGCCGTCTCCAGCAAAGCGGGATCGTCGCGCAGGCGCTGGTAGGCATCCGGATTCTGATTGAGGGCCAACAGAGCCCCCGAGATCGAGTGGCGCGTCGTGTCGCTGCCGGCGACAATCAGGAGCACGATGTTCCCCATGTAACTGTAGGGATCGTCGCTGGCTGTGGCCGGCGCATTGGCCAGCATGGAGATCAAGTCGTCGTCTCCGGCCCGGCCTTTGCGCTCGTTCCATAAGGCGACGAACTGCGAAAAGGTGGCGAACATCTCACCCTGACGCTCGGCTTCGCTCTCCACCAATCCACCGGGGGCCGGCGTGGTCAGGATCAGGTCGGAAGCGCGCGGCAATAGCCGGCGATGCTCGAACGGAAAGTCGAACAGCGTAGCCAGCATCTGGCTGGTCAACTCGACCGAGACCCGATCGACGAAATCGAAGGTTTCTCCGACTGGCAATTCATCGAGGATGTTCCCTGCCCGCTCCCGGATCAGGGGAGCCATGGCCGCCATGCTGGCGGTCGAGAATCGCGGCGCAACCACCTTACGCTGAGCGTCGTGCTCAGGCGGGTCGAGGCTGATGAAGCTGGCGCGGCTACGTTCTTCGGGCGCATCGAAGATGGTAATGCCGCCGCGCTCTGCGTCGGAGGAAAATACCTCGTGGTTCCCGTCAACGGCGATGATGTCTTCGAACCGCGTCACCGACCAGTAAGGCCCAAATTCGCTTTCCGCCGTGTAGTGGACTGGATCCTCGGCCCGAAGCCGCTCGAACCACGGCCAATGGGTGTCGGTTACGAAATGCTCCACGTCGGCCGGCTGGAACCGGTCGAGTGGCGTAGCCCAGGCGCGCTCTCTCGCGTCTCTGGCCAGGCTGCCGGCCCCATCGGCCATGTCGTCCCTCCCGTGGAACCTTGCCGAGCAGAATAGGCGGACCCCGCCGCTAAGGAAGCCCCAATATCGTGCCGAACGACCCGTCTACCTATCCCAACACGGCGTCGAGCCTTTCCATCGCCTCGCGCAGGCTGGCGGACGAACGAGCGACGCAGATGCGCAGGAACCCGTCCGAGCCGGGGCCGAAGAAGTAGCCTGGGGCGAGTCCGACCTTGCAGCGCTCGAGAATATCGATGCACGCGGCCCGGGAATCGCCCAGGCCGTCGACCTGGAAGAAGGCGAACATGCCAGCGATCGGGCGTGCGCCGAGGCGGACGCGACTGAAGCCCTCGAGGGCGTCGCAGACGATGTCCATGCCATTTTTGCAGTAATCGCGCATATGAGCGATGAAGCCGTCGCCCTGGCGCACGGCCGCAACCCCCGCGTGCTGAATGAAGGTTGCCACACCGCTGGTGCTGTACTGCGTGAGCATGGCCAGCGTGGGGCCGAGCGACGCGGCGTGTGTCATCCAGCCCAGCCGCCAGCCGGTCATCGCCCAGGACTTCGAGAAGCTGTTCACCGCGATGAGGCGGTCTTCGTCTCCGGCCAGGTCGAGGATCGAGGCGGCGTGCGGGCGGTCGAAGAGGATCCGATTGTAAACTTCGTCGGCGATCAGCCAGACACCGCGCGCTCTGCACAGCGCCAGGATCGCCGCCTGCGTCTCGATCGGGATTATCGCCCCGGTGGGGTTGCCGGGGGAGGCGAAGAACACAAGGCGGGTCCGCGCATCCATCGCCGCTTCCAGGCGACCCAGGTCCACGGTCCAACCCGCGGCTCCGAGATCCATGCGCACCGACCGGACCTCGGCCCCGAGCACCCGGGCGGCGCCGCCAATGTTCGGCCATACTGGATCGATCACAACGACGTTGTCGCCAGGCGCGGCGATCAGCTCCAGGGCCATCATGATGGCGTGCATTGCGCTGGTGGTGACGGTGATGCGCTCGGGCGCGATGGCGCGAGCCCCGAGCCGCGACTGATAGTCCGCGAGCGCTCCGCGCAGCTCCGGAATGCCGTTCTGATGGGTGTAGAACACCTGGCCCGCGGCCACCGCGCGCGCCATCGCCTCGCCGACGAAGGCTGGGGCAGGCAGATCGCTCTCGCCGAACCAGAGCGGAATGACGCCCGGATCGCCCAGGGCGTGGCGGGCGATGCTGGAGATATTCTCCAATGGCACGCGAGCGATTCCGTCGCGAGCGCAGGTCAGAGCCGGGGTCATCCGCCCCGCCTATACGGCGCGCCGAGCAAAAACCATCCATCCGTGCCACAAGGCGAGCGAGCCAAAGCCACGTCGGACGCCCATGCCCTTTCCCACGCTTCACCCCGCTCTCGACCGGGCCCTTGCCGAACGCGGCTATCAAGAGCCGACGGCCGTCCAGGCGGCGGTTCTGGATTCGCGTGCGCTCGATCGCGACCTGCTGGTTTCGGCTGAGACCGGTTCGGGCAAGACGGTCGCCTATGGGATGGCGATGGCTTCCACGATCCTGGGCGCGGCGCCCACCCTCGGCTCGGCCGGACCGCCCGTCGTGCTGGTGATCGCTCCTACCCGTGAGCTCGCGCTGCAGGTTGCGCGCGAACTGGGCTGGCTCTACGCCGACGCAGGCGCGCGCATCGTCACCTGCGTGGGCGGCATGGATTCGCGCCGCGAGCAGCGTCACCTCGCCGGAGGGACGCACATGGTCGTCGGCACGCCCGGGCGTCTGCGCGACCATCTAGAGCGCGGCCATCTGGACCTGTCCGCCATCGAAGCGGTGGTGCTCGACGAGGCCGACGAGATGCTTGACCTCGGCTTCAAGGAGGATCTGGAGTTCATCCTCGAAGCGACGCCGGCCGACCGACGGACGCTGCTCTTCTCGGCCACCATCGCCAAGGATATCGCCGCTCTCGCCGTCGACTATCAGAAGAACGCCGTGCGGATCGACACCGGCGGCAAGGGCGAACCGCACGGCGACATCGACTACCGCGCCATGCGCGTCGCGCCCAACGAGATCGAGCACGCCGTCGTCAATGTGTTGCGGTTCTTCGAGGCGCGGGGAGCGCTGGTATTTTGTGGAACCCGTGAGGCGGTCCGCCACCTCAACGCCGCCTTGCGCGAACGCGGCTTCGATGCCGTGGGCCTCTCCGGCGAGATGACCCAGCGCGAACGGCTCGATGCGCTTCAGGCGCTGCGCGATGGCCGCGCCCGCGTCTGCGTGGCCACCGACGTGGCGGCCCGCGGGCTGGATCTGCCGGACCTCGGCCTAGTGATCCACGCTGACCTGCCGGTGAACCGCCAGGCCCTGCTCCACCGCAGCGGTCGCACAGGGCGCGCCGGGCGCAAGGGCGTCGCCGTGGTGCTCGTGCCCTATACGCGGGCTCGGCGGGCCGAACAGATCCTGGCCGCCGCCGGCGTGGTGGCGACGTGGAGCGCAGCGCCCAGCGCCGAAGCCGTTCGCGCCGGCGACCAGGAGCGTTTGCTGCGCGATCCTATTCTCACCGACCCGCCGGCCGAGGAGGATCTGGCCCTCGCCAGGCTGGTCATGGACGAGGTGGGCCCAGACGCTATCGCCGCCGCCCTGGTGCGCCTGCACCGCTCGCGCCTGCCCTCCCCCGAAGAGCTATACGACCCCGGCGAAGGTCGGGGCGGGGGCCAGGACGCCGGCCGTCGCGCGGAGCGGACGCCCCGTGAGCCACGGTCTCGTCGGGATGACGACAGCGGTGGCGGCGACACCGCCTGGTTCCGCATGGCCATCGGCCGCAACGCCAACGCCGACCCTAAATGGCTGGTGCCGATGATCTGCCGTCGCGGTCACGTGACCAAGAAGGACATCGGCGCCATTCGCATCTTCGATCGCGAGACGAAGTTCGAAATAGCCCGCGACGCGGTCGACCGATTCGCCGCCGCGATCCGCGCCGCCCACGCCGAGCCAATACGAATCGAGCCGGCCGGCGCCCCCGGCCCGCGCACCGTCGACCGAACGCCCAAAAACGCGCCAAAGGGCCGCAAGTCCAACGCCGCGCGGCGGTGAAGGCAACTGAAAGCGACGATCTGGCGGTGCGGCATGACGCCGGCTTGTGCCGGCGCGCGGGTGTGGCCAAATAGAACTGCGGCTCTGACGCCGAGCGTCGAGGGGGTTTCGATGGCCGTTGACATGTCGGTCGATCTGATCAGCGCTACGGTCCAGGTGGAACAGCCTCTGGCTGGGGGAAAGCGCACGGTCGCCACGGGTTTTCTGCTCTCAGACCCCACGCCCGACGGGCGCCCGCGGGTCGTGCTAGTCACCGCCAACCATGTATTCAACCGCATGCCGGGCGATCAGGCGACGGTCGGCTATCGCGTGCAGGGGCTGGACGGCGCGTGGCGATTCGCGCCTCAGAAGATCAGCATCCGCGCCGACGGAAAGCCGCTCTGGACGCATCACGCGGCGCGGGACGTGGCGGCCATCGCCATCGAGGCGCCAGCGGCCTTCGCCAAGGCGGCGATCCCGCTGGCCTGGCTGGCCGGGGACGATACCTTCGGCAAATACCAGCTCGGCCCAGGCGACGAGATGATGGCCCTGGGCTTTCCCGAGGGTCTGTCCGCCAATGCCGCCGGCTTTCCGATCCTGCGCTCCGGGCGCGTCGCCTCTTATCCGCTCGGCCCATCGGCGGCCTTCCCCACCTTCCTGCTGGATTTCCGCGTCTTTCCCGGCAATTCCGGCGGGCCGGTCTATCTGGACGGCGGACTGCATCGTCCAGGGGCGGCGCCGGGCGGCGAGACCGCCCAATTCGTGGCGGGCATCCTGACTCAGCAGGTCGAGACAGACGACGGCAATCTCGGCATCGGGATCGTCACCCAGGCCAAGTTCATCCGCGAGACTGTCGCCCTGCTCGATGCGCCCGCGACGCCCACGGCGCCGGCCGAAGCCAGCGCCGCCGCCGCCGCCGCCGCGACCTTCGCCGCCAACGCGGTGGCCGAGCCTCCCTCGCTCGCGGTCCCTAGGCGAACAAAACCGTAATCGTCTCTGCGACGCAGGCGGGGCGCTCCTCACCCTCGATCTCGATCGTGCAACGGCTCTTGACCTGGGTGCCGCCCGACTTGGCTTCGACGCCGATCAGGGTCTGGCGGAGGCGCACGCGCTTGCCGACGCGAACCATATTGGTGAACCGCACCTTGTCGGAGCCGTAGTTGATTCCGCGACTGACGCCGCTCACCGGCATCAGCCCGGCCGAAAGGAACGGGATCAGCGAGAGGGTGAGATAGCCATGCGCGATCGGGCCACCGATCTCGCGCGTAGCCCGCTCGACATCGACATGGATCCATTGGTGATCGCCCGTGGCGTCGGCGAACTGGTTGACTCGTTCCTGGCTGACCTCCAGCCAATCGGAGACGCCCATCTCCTCGCCGACATGATCGCCGAGCTCGCTCAGTTGCATGGCCGTCCCGCTCCCTTGTTTAGCCTCGCTGTCGTCTCACAACAAAGCGTCGGCCCTGGCAAGGGTCCCGCCAGGCGTCGTCAGTCGGGTCGCCAGTTGCCGTGGAAGCCGAACGGGACCCGGCGAGGAACCTTGGCCGTGGCGATCGGGCCCGCCGGCAGGTCAGCGGCGTCGAACACCAACAGATCGGAGCGGTCTTCTGCGCCGCGATAAGCGACCGCCAGGACCCAACCGTCGCCCTCCGGCGCGTCGGCGGCGCGCGGCACGAAGACCGGCTCGCCGACCGCGTCGCCGTGCGCGAATTCATAGACCGCGCGCCGGCCAGCGGCGACGTCCACATGCGCTAGAGCATCAAAATGCACGGCGCCGTCGCGCGTCGTGTTGGCGGCGAACCAGCCGTGGCGGTAGGACAGGCCCGTGCGCCGTTCGTCGAAGCGCGGGAACTCGCCGGCCATGTCGTCGAGCGGCTCGCGCTTGATGGCATCGGAATCGCCGGCCAGATCGATCGTCCAGCGCACGAGACGCGCCGTAGTGGCGGCGCCTCGGCTGCCATCGGCATTGGGAAACAGCGGCGCGACCGGGTATTCCATCACATCGGCGAAGATCTTCGAGCCTTCCTCCCAGGCATTCATCGGGTGGAAGACGTAACAAGCCTCGGTCTGGAACCAGCGCAGGGTCTCGACCCCGGCGCCCCTGGCCATCACGCCCACGAACGCCCCCTTTTCCGGCTCCCAGGCGTAGGGCGGCAAGCCGGTCATGGCGCGTTCAAGGCTGCCGGTCAGCGGCAGAATCGGGAACAGCACATGGCCGTGCGTGACCATGAAGTCATGCACCATGCTGGAATACGGCGCCTCGAAGTCGTCCCGCCGCAAGATCTCGCCGCTCTTGCTCGTCACGCCGTACGAAACGGTCTTGGTGAATGGCATCTGGCCGATGGAATAGCCGAACCAAGTCATCTCCCCGGTGTCGGGATCTAGTTTCGGATGCGCGGTGACCCGGTCACGGTACGCATCGACATACCCGAGCGTCTCGAGGGTCGACGGGTCGAGCCTGGTGGGCTTGTGGCCTTCCTCCAAAGCCAGGAGGCTCCCAGCGTGCCAGACGATATTGGTATTGGCGACGCCGCCGTCCTGACCCATCACCGAAGGATCGGTGGTCGCGGGATTGCCAAACACTCCGAACAGGCGTCGGCCGGCCGCGTTCTCAGCCTTCCATTTCGGCGTGCGCACGTAGCGGTTGCGATAGCGGGCCTTCCCGCCTTCCAGGAAAAATCCGTGGATCATCCCGTCGCCGAAGAACCAGTGATGATCGCTGCCGGGTTCGAACTGGGGGTTGGGCCCATTGCGATAGAGCGCGCCAGCGAGACCAGCGGGAATCTCGCCCGTCACCTCCAGTTCGAAATCATCCTCGGCATGCACCGGTGCGAAGTTCCCGGCGAGGTAGGGATCGATCCGTTGCGAGCCGTCCATCGTTTTCTCCATATTTCTTACGTTGTAAATTTATGGTCTGGAGCCTAGGACCGCGCAAGCGATTTTTTGATGAAGGCGACCTCGTTGCCCAAGAATCTTTCAGACGAGGATGTCGCGCGCTTCCGCGACCGCCTTTGCGACGCGGCCGAACCCCTCTTCGCCGCGCGGGGCATTGAAGCGGTTACAATGCGGCAGTTGGCGACCGCGCTCGGGGTTAGCCCAATGACTCCCTACCGCTATTTCGCAGACAAGGGCGCGATCCTCGCCGCCGTGCGCGCACGGGCGTTCGACCGCCACGCCGACGCCCTGGATGCCGCCCACGCCAATCAAGCAGACCCGCGGGCGCGGGCGGAAGCCATCGGCCAAGCCTATGTGGACTTCGCCCTCTCGCACCCCGAGGCCTACCGATTGATGTTCGACGTCAACCAGCCTGAGGCGGCCGACTATCCCGATCTGGTTCGCGCCGGCCAGCGCTCGCGCGCGACGATGACCCGGCACCTGCACGATCTGGCCGGCGCCGGCCTGTTCGCTGGCGACGCGGAGTTCGTTGGCCACCTGTACTGGGCCGCTCTGCATGGGCCTCTGATGCTGCAGCTGTCGGGCATGCTGGAGCCCAGCCTTGACGCACGGCGCCTCGTTTCCGGCCTGACGGCCGCCCTCTCCGCCGCCGGCCACGCCGAGATCGCCAAAGAAGGGGGCTGCTGATGGGGCGCTATGATTTCGCCTCCGACAATGTGGCGGGGGCCATGCCCGAGGTGATGGAGGCGCTCGCGCGGTTCAACGATGGCGCTCTGGCCAGCTATGGCGACGACGCCGTGTGCGCCAAGGCGGCGGAGCTCATCCGAGGACTGCTGGATTGCGACGCCGAGATTCGGTTCACCGCGTCCGGCACCGCCGCCAACGCCCTTTGCCTGGCCGCGGTGACCGAGCCGCACGAGTCCGTGCTGGCGCACGAGCACTCGCACGTCGCTACGGACGAGACGGGTGCGCCGGGTTTTTTCGGCGCGGGGCTCGGGATCATCGGCTTGCCGGGCGCATCAGGCCGTATCGAGCCCGTGGCCTTGGCCGCCGCGCTGGCCCGCCCCGACGAGGCTCACTGGCAGTCGCCCGCCGCCATCTCGCTCACCAACGCCACCGAGTTTGGCACGGTGCAGACCGAAGCGTCGCTCAGGCGCTTGATCGCGCCGGCCAAGGCCGCGGGCCTGCGCGTGCACCTCGATGGGGCCCGGCTCGCCAACGCCGTCGCCACAGGGTTCGACGCCAGCGCGGTCGCGCGCCTGGGCGTCGATGTGCTCGTTCTGGGCGGGACAAAGGCCGGCTCGACACCCACCGAGGCGATCGTGCTGATCGACAAGACCTTGTCGCGGCGCTTCGGCGCGCGCCTGAAACACGCCGGCCAGCTGATTTCGAAGGCGCGGTTCCTGGCTGCTCCGTGGATCGGTATGCTGGAGAACGGCGCCTGGAGCGCCAGATCCGCTCACGCCAACGCCATGGCCGCTCGCTTGGCCGAGCGCATGCCCTTCCCGCTCGCCCACGCCGTGGAAGCCAACGCCGTGTTCGTGGCCATGGACGACAAGGCCCTCGAGCGTCTGCGGGAACGGGGCTGGTTTGTCTACCGCTTCATCGACGGAGCGGTTCGCTTCATGTGTTCCTGGGCCACCACAAACGAAGCGGTCGACGAACTGGCGGCGACTTTGGTGGCGATCGGCTAAGCGGCGACTGACTCGCGCGCGACAACCATTCGTTCCAGCCGTCCCTGGATCAGGGCCTCGGCCTCGGCGACGATGCGGTGGATCAGCTCGGCGCAGGTCGGAACGTCGTGGATCAGGCCCTGGATCTGACCGGCGGACCAGATACCGTGGTCGGGATCGCCGGTCTCATAGACGATCTTGCCGCGTGTGCCTGCGACGAGCTCCCGCACGTCCTCGAACTTGGCGCCACCCCGTTCCAGTTCCACCACTTGCTGACTGACGGCGTTCTTAGCCACGCGAGAGGTGTTGCGCATGGTGCGGAAAATGAGGTCGGTGGCCCGCTCGTCGTTGATCACCATCTGCTGCTTTATGTTTTCGTGAATCGGCGATTCCGCGGTCGCCATGAAGCGGGTGCCCATGTTGATACCGTCCGCGCCCAAAGCCAGGGCCGCCACCAGGCCGCGGGCGTCGCCGAAGCCGCCCGAAGCGATCATCGGGATGCGGATCTTGTCGGCCGCTGCCGGGATGAGGATCAGCCCCGGAACGTCGTCCTCGCCCGGGTGGCCGGCGCATTCAAAGCCGTCGATGGAGATGGCGTCGGCGCCCATTCGCTCGGCCGAGAGGCCGTGTCGGACCGACGTGCACTTGTGGATCACCTTAATTCCATGGGCGTGGAAGTCGTCGATATGCTCCTGCGGCTTGTAGCCAGCTGTCTCCACAATCTTGACCCCGCTTTCGATGATCGCGGCGCGGTATTCGGCGTAAGGCGGAGGCTTGATCGCCGGCAGGATCGTGAGATTGACCCCAAACGGCTTGCCGGTCCAGTCGCGGCAACGGGCGATTTCGCGCGTGAGATCTTCCGGCGTCGGCTGCGTCAGGGCTGTGATGAAGCCGAGCCCGCCAGCGTTGGCCACGGCCGAGACCAGTGTCGCGCGGCCCACCCACTGCATACCGCCCTGAGCTATCGGGTGTTCCACTCCGAACAATTCGGTGAACCTGGTCCTGATCATCGCTTCCTCCGGCCACGCCGATTGTTTTGCGAACTAAAATCGCCCTGTCCCGGCGTCAGGCAAGCCCACAGCCGCTGCCGCAAAAAGGTCCGGCCGCCCGTCAGGCGCTTCGGCCGCCTCGGGCAAGTGGCAGGTGAAGGTCGCGCCGGCGCCGGGTTCGCTCTCCAACGCCACCCAGCCACCATGCAACTCTACCAACGCCTTGACCAGGGCGAGGCCTAGCCCAGCGCCAGCCCTGTCGCCGCCGCCAAAGCGGTCGAAAATGTGCGCCTGCACATGGAACGGGATTCCCGGTCCCGTGTCGGCCACGCTCAAGCTCACCTCGCCGGAGGCCCGCTCGGCCGACAGGGTGATCGACCCGCCGGGCGGCGTGTGGCGCAGGGCGTTTTCGGTCAGGTGGTCCAGCACCTCCTCCAGGCGCCCCGCGTCGCCGCGGATCAGCCCCAACGACGCCCCCGCCGTCGCCGTCGCCGCGAGGGTAAGGCCCGCGGCGCGGGCGTCTCCCGCCCAGCGCGAGGCGGCGGCCTCAATGAGGGCGACCAAATCCACGTCTCGGAGCTCGAGGGTCAGTTCGCCGGCATCGATTTCGGCCGTGGCCAGGACGTTGTCGATCGATCGCGCCAGCTGACCGGCGGCGGCCCTGATCGCGGATACGTGTGGCGCGGCCCTGGCGCTCAGTCTCTCGGCGCCGCTTTCGAGTAGTTCGGCATAGCCGATGATCGTCGTCAACGGGGTGCGCAGCTCATAGGAGACGCTGCGCACGAATTCACGCTTGAGGCGCTCGGTCGCGCTGAGCGCCGCCTCGCGGTCGGCCAGGGCGCCCTCCAGCCGGCGGGTATCGGTTACGTCGGCGAAGCTGATCAGGGTCGCTCCATCCGGCAAGGGTCGCGACTGGTAGGCGACGATGCGACGGTCAGCGGTCGTCAACTCGCCCGCCGCGGCGGCGCGCGCGGCCGGGTCGGGATCGGTGATCCTGGCCTTGAGGTCTTCCCAGAAGCGCAGGTCATGCAGTCGCCGGCGGCAAAATTCGACCACGCCGTCGAAGTCGGGCGATTGAGCGATCCGCGCGCGATTCACGCCCCAGAAACGCTCGAAGGCCTCGTTGTGCAGCTTCAGGCGTGCGTCGGCCCCAAACACGGCCACCGCGTCGCTCAGCTTGTCCAGCGTGGCCTGCTGAACCTGGATGAGTTGATTAAACTGCGATTTTAGGCGCAATTCGGGTGTGACATCGGAGAACACCATCGAGACGCCGCCGCCGGGATGAGGCAGGCTGACGACCCGTAGAGTGCGCCCGTCCGGCAGTCGCCAAATCACTTCGGGCGAAACGGCCAGAGCCTCATGCCGCGCCAGTTCCGCGGTTTTGAACAAAGCATAGTCTTGCGTTTCGGGCAGGCGGCGAAGTTGGCGCAGACGGTCCAGCAAGTCGGCGTGGCTGGGCCGATCCGCGAGCCACGCCGGCGTCAGGTCCCAAAGCCGCGCAAACGCGCCATTGTGAAATGCCAGGCGTCTACCGGCGTCGAATACCGCCACCGCATCGCCGATCTGGTTCAAGATCAGATCCCGCGCCGCCTCCCCTACTCCCAACGCGCGTACGGTCGCGACAGGCGGGGACGCCGGTTCGGCCACCGCCTCCAGCGGTTCCAGCGAAAGCCACGCGAGCGCGCCGGCGGCCCGACCGCGAACACGGATCGCACCAACGGGTCCGCGCACGGTCACAGCGCAGGCCTCGCCCCTGTATGCCAGTCCATCCAGCGCACGCGCGACGCCCGCATCCGAAGCCACGAGGGCCTCGAACACAAAACCCGCATCGCAAACCGCGACGCCAAGGGCGAAGGCGCAGGCGGCAAGCGCCTCCTCACCGGCGACCAGCGTCACCCGGCCGGCGTTCACCCGCAGAAGGGCCGTCTCGAAAACCGCCAACGCCGCCTCGGCGCCCGGTTCCCGATCCGGCCGACACAGCCTCATCGTCCCTCGATTGCGACTCATGCCACACTACCTTTAGCAGAGAGCCGGGAGGGCCTTACTCATGCACGCCTACGCGTTGACCGCCATCATCACTTTGCTGGCCCTGTTGCTGTACTTCTACATGGGTCTGAGAGTGGGTCAGGCGCGCTCGAAATACGACGTGCCCGCGCCGGCGACCATGGGAAATCCTGATTTTGAGCGCGCGTTTCGAATCCAGGCAAATACCCTGGAGTGGCTGCCATTGTTCCTGGCGCCCCTGTGGCTGTTCTCCGCCGCCTGGGGCGATTTGCCGGCCGCCGCGATCGGCGTGATTTGGATCGTCGGTCGGTTTCTCTACATGACCGGGTATTCCAAGGCCGCCAGCGCACGCAGCACCGGATTTGCGATCCAGGCCTTGGCCGTGGCCGTCCTGCTATTCGGCGCGTTGGGCAGGATCGCCTGGGGCCTCGTCGTACACGCGGCCTGAGCTCTTCTGCCTCTTTACGTGACCCCATCGGCATGAAACCTTGATCGGATCGAGAGACTTTTGGGCAGGAGACGTCCACCATGAAAATCGCCACAATCGCCGTCGCCGCGGGCCTAGCCCTTGGCCTCGCCGCCTGCGAGACCGCCACGCCTTACCAACCGCTCGAGAAGGGCAGCGCCACCGCCGGCGGCTTCACCAACCAGAAGCTCGATGACAACCACTTCCGCGTCAATTTTCAGGGCAACACCCTGACCTCACGGGAAACGGTCGAGACCTATCTGCTCTACCGCTCCGCGGAGTTGACCGTCGATCAGGGCTTCGATTGGTTCGAAACGGTGGATCGCCACACCCAGCGCGACAAGCGAACCTATGTCGATCCCGATCCCTTCTATGGCCCAGGTTACGCCTACGGCTACTGGCGGCCGTCCTGGCGCTACTACGGAGGCGGCTACGGCTGGCGCTCCTGGGGACCCTTCTGGGGCGACCCGTTCTGGGCCGACAGCGTCTCGACCACGACCGTGCAGAAGTTTGAGGCCAGCGCTGAAATCGTGATGCACCACGGCCCCAAGCCCGTCGACGATCCGCGCGCCCTCGAAGCGCGCGCCGTACTGACCAATCTCGGCCCGAAGATCCAGCGCCCCCCGCCGACCTGATCGGAGGCCGCGCGGGCCCCGACCTGCCTAGCGCGGCGACATGCGGATGGCGCCATCAAGGCGCACGTCCTCGCCGTTGAAATAGCCGTTGGTCACCATGGTCAGCGCCAGTTGGGCGTATTCCTCCGCCTTGCCCAAGCGTTTGGGGAACGGCACCGAGGCGGCCAGAGCCTCCCGCACATTGACCGGCGCGCCCATCATCAGCGGCGTATCGAAGATGCCCGGCAAAATGGTGTTGACGCGGATGCCCTCGCTCATCAGGTCGCGGGCGATTGGCAGGGTCATTCCGACCACCCCGCCCTTGGAGGCCGAATAGGCAGCCTGCCCCATCTGACCATCTTCGGCGGCCACAGAAGCGGTGTTCACGATCGCGCCACGCTCTCCATCCGCCATCGGCTCGAGGCTCAACATTCCGGCCGCGCTCTTGGCGATGCAGCGGAACGTCCCTACGAGGTTGATCTGGATGATCAGATTGAAGGCGGCGAGCGGGAAGTGCTTGATCTCGCCGGTGTTTCGATCGCGGCCCGCGGTCTTGGCGGCGTTGCCGGTGCCGGCGCAGTTGATCAGGATCCGCTCCTGGCCGTTGGCCGCGCGTGCCTTGGCGAAAGCGGCGTCCACGTCCTCATCCGACGTGACATTACATTGACAGAACACGCCGCCGACGTCGGCGGCGACGGCCTCACCCTTCGCTTCGTTCATATCGAAGATAGCCACCTTCACGCCGTGCGCGGCCAGCGCCCGCACCGTGGCCTCGCCCAGTCCGGACGCGCCGCCGGTCACGACCGCGGCGATGGAGGAATCGAGCTTCATGGGGTTTCCTGTGTTCTTGACGATTGAATCCGCCGGATGGTCTAGCGCCCCGAGAGCGATCTCAAAAGCATCACCCTGGGGAAATTGCAGCCGCCCTCATGGTCCAGCGATCGACATCGTGGGCTTGGCTGATGTGCGCCAGGCCGGAAGCGATCGAGACGAGCTCGCCCCCACTTTCCAGCCTGGTCTCGCCGAAGCGCTCCACGAACAGGCGGCGCACGGCTGGAACGAACGAAGAGCCACCCGTCAGGAACACCCGGTCGATATCTTGCGGGGCCAGGCCAGCGCGGCTTAGCACGTCGTCCACGGAGCGGTCGATGGCTGCCAGTTCAGGGGAGATCCAGACCTCGAAGCGGGCCCGTGTCACCTCTTTTTCGATCCGCAGAGAGCCGGCTTCGAACCTGAAGGTAGCGACTCCCTGGGCCGACAGGTCCTCCTTGAAGCGCGAGATCGCCTCATAGAGGCGATAGCCGTGGTTGCCGTCGAGCATCTCGACTAGGCGCTGGATCTTTTCTGGCTGCAGCGCGGTGCGCAACAGTCCCCGGATATCCTTCATGTCGCGCGAGGCCCGCAGCAGGGCCAGCTGCTCCCATTTGGCAAAAGCGGTGAAGTAGCGGTTGGGAACCGGCAGGATGTTGTCGAACGCCTTGTAGCTGGAGCCACGCCCCAACCACGGCGAGACAAGGTTCTCAATGATCCTGTAGTCGAAGGCGTCGCCGGCCACCCCCACGCCAGCGTTGGAGAGCGCCCGAGAGTCCAGGCGCCCTGCTTCCCGCTCGAACCGAACGATCGAAAAATCGCTGGTGCCCCCGCCGAAATCACCGACCAGCACGGTCGCATCGCCGGGGAGCCGGCGGGCGAAAAAGAAAGCGGCCGCCACCGGCTCGTAGGCGTAGCGGATGTCGGTGAAGCCCAGACGCGCGAATGCCGCGTCATAGCGCTGCAAGGCCAACAGAGGATCGGGCCGCGCGCCGGCGAAACTGACCGGCCGGCCAATGATGGCCGTGCGGGGCTGCGCGGCCAGCGCGTCGCCCGCGTGCGCTCGCAGACGAAGCATGAAGGCGGCGAGCAGGTCCTCGAAGGCGAACCGGCGGCCGAATATCTGGGTGCTCTGGAACAGGGGGCTGGCGGCATAGCTCTTGAACGACTGAATGAAGCGCGTCTCCAGCGGTTCGTCGATGTAGGCCTCAATCGCCCACGGCCCCGCCTCGACCACGCGACCGCGGGCGTCGTCGGGATGCGGCTGAAAGCTGAGGGCGGAGCGGAAGGCGACGATATCGCTCGCCTCGGAGGCAAATGAAATCAGGCGCGCCTCGCCGTCCTCGGCCAGGGTCGAGACGACCGTATTGGTGGTGCCAAAATCGACGCCAACGGCACCGAGCGCCGCCTGCCCCGAAGCCACGGTCAAATCCTAGGCGGCGGCGACTTCGGCCATCGGCCGGTCGTACGCGGCCATCTGGGCCATCATCAGAATTTTCGAAACCGAGGCCGAGAGCGGGCAAATCTGCACCGGCTTGGACAGCCCGACCAGGATCGGCCCCACAACGGTCGCGCCGCCGAGCGCCTGCACCAACTTCGTGGAAATGGATGCCGAGTGGATCGCCGGCATGATCAATACGTTGGCGGATTCCGTCAGCCGCATGAACGGATAGTTGGCGCGGGTGGCTGGATCGAGCGCCAGTTCCGGCGGCATCTCGCCCTCGTACTCGAAATCGACGTCGCTGCGCGCGTCGAGCATGGCCACCGCTTCCCGAACCTTTTCAGAGCGCTCGCCCATAGGGTTGCCGAAGGCCGAATATGACACGAAGGCGACGCGGGGGGTGAAGCCGAGCCGCCGCACACTGCGAGCGGCCTCACAGGCAATCTCCAGCAGATCTCGCGCGCCTGGCATCTCGGTGACATTTGTGTCGGCGATGAACAGGGTCTGACCCTTCGCCAGAACGATCGACATGCCCAGAATTCGGCCACCGGGCGCCGGATCGATCACTCGGCGCACCTCCTCCAGCGACTGATCGAAATTTCGCGTGACGCCGGTCACCATGCCATCCGCGTAACCCAGCGCCACCATTGAAGCGGCGAACGAGTTGCGATCCTGGAATATGAGTCGCTGGACGTCCCGCCGTAGGTAGCCATGGCGTTGCAGCCGTCCGTAGAGATTGTCGACGAATTCAGGATTGTGGGAGGAGAGGCGGGCATTGATCACCTCGAGCCCCGCCTTTGCAGGGTCGAGTCCGACGAGGCGCATGTTCTCCGACACCAGATCTTCGCGCCCGACCAGAATCGAGCGGCCGAGACCCTGAGTCTGGAAGGCGTGGGCGGCGCGGATCACCGACGGCTCCTCGCCTTCGGCGAACACGATCCGCTTTGCCGGGCCGGAGAGCACGGCGCCTGATACCTTCTGCAGGAAGCCCGCCGCCGGATCGAGCCGGCGCGCCAAGCCGGCGCGATAGGCCTCCATATCGGCGATAGGTCGCCGTGCAACGCCGCTGTCCATCGCCGCCTGAGCGACAAACGGAGGGATATAGTGAATGAGGCGCGGGTCGAACGGAGTTGGGATGATGTAGTGTGGTCCGAACTTCAGCTGCAGGCCGTGATAGGCGGCGGCGACCTCGTCGGGCACATCCTCCCGCGCGAGCGCCGCTAGCGCATTGGCGCAGGCGATCTTCATCTCGAGGTTCACCCTTCGGGCGCGCACGTCCAGGGCGCCGCGGAAGATGTAGGGAAAGCCCAGCACGTTGTTGACCTGATTGGGATAGTCGGAACGCCCCGTGGCCACCACGGCGTCGGGCCGCACGGCGTAGACCTCCTCCGGTGTGATTTCCGGGTCGGGATTGGCCATGGCGAAGATGATCGGTCGCGCGGCCATCGAGCTAACCATGGCCTGGGTCACCGCGCCCTTGGCGGAGAGGCCCAGAAAGACGTCGGCCCCCTTGATCGCGTCAGCCAGAGTGCGTGCGTCAGTGTCGACCGCATGGGCCGACTTCCACTGGTTCATGCCCTGCTCGCGCCCGCGCCAGATGACACCGGTGTTGTCGACCGCGATGCAGTTGCCCGGCGCGACGCCCATAGCCTTGACCAGTTCGAGGGTGGCGATGCCTGCCGCCCCGGCACCGCACAGAACCAGCTTGATGTCCTCGAGCCGCCGGCCTGTGATGGCGCAGGCGTTGATGAGGCCGGCCGCGGAAATGATCGCCGTGCCATGCTGGTCGTCGTGGAACACCGGAATATCGAGCAGCTCCTGCAACTCGGTCTCGATACGGAAACACTCGGGGCTCTTGATGTCTTCAAGATTGATGCCGCCGAAGGTGACGCCGATGTTCTTGACCACCGTGATTATCTCATCGGCGTCGCGCGAAAGAACCTCGATGTCGATCGAATCGACATCGGCGAAGCGCTTGAACAACACCGACTTGCCTTCCATCACCGGCTTCGCGGCCAGGGCCCCCAGATCGCCCAATCCAAGGATGGCGGTGCCGTTGGAGATCACGGCCACGAGATTGCCTTTGGACGTGTAGTCGTAGGCGAGATCGGCGTCCCGGGCGATCGCCAGAACCGGAGCCGCCACACCGGGCGAGTAGGCGAGCGAGAGGTCACGCTGCGTCGCCATGGGTTTGGTGGCGGCGATGGCCACCTTCCCGGGCGTCGGATATTTGTGGAACGCCAGAGCTTCTTCGTCGGTGACCGCGTGCGTTTCTGGGTCGCTCATGGAGTGGTGGGCCTAGCGTGGTAGGGTGAGCGAAGGGCCAGCAACCCTAGCGGGCGCGACCCCGCCGGACAACCAAGCGCGGCCGGATAGGGCCGCATGGCGAAAGATTGATCGTGGCCTTGCCAAACGAGACGGCTCATCCCTTGCGGCTGGGTCTTGTCGGCGCCCAGGGACGGATGGGACGGGCCGTGGCCGACGTGATCGCAGCGCGCTCCGATCTCTTGCTGGCCGACGCCGCCCACCGCGCTGGCCCCGCTCCCGCGCTTGAACGCTGCGACGTGGTGATCGATTTTTCGACCCCACCGGCGGCGGCGGCCCTCGCCGTCCGAGCCGCCGCGTTAGGCGGACCCGGGTTGGTGATCGGCGTGACGGGGCTCGACCCGGAGCAGAACGCGGCCATCGAGGCGGCCGCGCAACGAATTGCCGTCGTCAGGTCCGGGAATTTTTCTGTCGGTGTCAATATACTGGCGGGGCTGATCGAGCAGACAGCGCGGCGGCTGGCGGCGATCGACTGGGATATCGAGATCGTCGAGGCTCACCACCGCCGCAAGTTGGACGCTCCCTCCGGCGCCGCACTGATGCTCGCAGGAGCCGCGGCGCGAGGTCGCAACCGGGCCGTGGCTGACGTTCTTGCGATCGGTGGAGTCGGGGGGCCCCGTATGGTCGGATCCGTCGGCGTCGCCTCGGTGCGGGGCGGCGGCATCGTCGGCGAGCACAGCGTGATCTTTGCCGCGGAGGATGAGAGGCTGACTTTGTCCCATTCGGCGGGGGATCGGCGCCTGTTTGCGCGCGGGGCGCTAGCCGCCGCGATCTGGGCGGTGGAGCAGCCGCCCGGTCTCTATGATATGGTCGATGTGCTGGGGCTACGGATGTAAGGGAACATAGTCAGCGACCCTGATCTAGCGAAGGCCGGTGGAACCGAATCCACCGTCTCCGCGCGCCGTTGCTTCGAGGGTCTCCGCCTCCCGCCACGTTGCCCTAGTCACGGGCGCGACCACCAGTTGCGCGATGCGATCGCCGCGCCCCACGGTGAACGGCTCGGTCCCGTGGTTGACCAGAATCACCATCACCTCGCCGCGGTAGTCCGCGTCGATCGTCCCGGGCGTGTTCAGCTGGGTCACGCCATGGCGCAAGGCGAGGCCCGACCGCGGCCGAACCTGCCCCTCGAAGCCCTGCGGCAGGGCGATCGCGAGGCCCGTCGGCACGGCGGTGCGTTCGCCGGGCGCCAGCACGAGCAGTTTGCCCTCCTCTACCGCGGCTCGCAGGTCCATACCGGCCGAACCGACGGTCTCGTACACGGGCAAAGGAAGGCCTGCGCCGTGCGCCAGCCTGACGACCCGTACCTCGACGCTCAAGCCAGAGCCCCGGCGATCTTCTGGGCCAGCCGGCTCGCCACCTCGTCCTTGGAGTGAAGCGGCCAATGCTCCACGCCACCTGCCGACACCACGATCACCTGATTGTCCTCACCGCCCATGACTGGGCGGGCCGCGATGTCGTTTCCCACGATCCAGTCGCAGCCTTTGCGCATAAGTTTCGCGCGCGCGTTGGCCTCCAGATCCTCGGTTTCGGCGGCGAAGCCCACCACCAGGCGCGGACGCGCCGGGCCAGCGGCGGCCAAATCAGCGAGGATATCCGGGTTTTCGACCAGCGCCACCGTGGGAGGGCCGTGACGCCCTTTCTTGAACTTGGTCTCGAATATCGTGTCCGGCCGCCAGTCAGAAACGGCAGCCACGCATACGGCGGCGTCCGCCGGCAAGGCGGCTCTGCAGGCGGCCAGCATCTGGCGCGCCGTTTCGACCTGGCGACGTTCCACCCCGCGCGGGACTTCCAGGGCGGTCGGACCCGAGATCAAAGTCACCCTGGCGCCCAGGGCCGCAAGTGCGCCAGCGATGGCGTAGCCCTGCTTGCCGCTAGAGCGGTTGGTGAGCACACGCACCGGGTCGATCGGTTCGGCCGTCGGACCCGCGGTGACCAATGCGTGGCGGCCGGCCAGGGGCGTGTCCCTTGCAGGCTCGAGTGCGACGGAGATGGCCCGCATGATGGCTTCTGGCTCGGCCATCCGGCCAGGACCGAATTCTCCGCAGGCCATTGCACCCTCGTCCGGCCCCACGAACATGACTCCGTCCTCTGCGAGCACCCCGGCGTTGCGCCGCGTGGCCGGGTGCAGCCACATCCGCAGGTTCATGGCCGGGGCCATGATCACGGGCTTGTCTGTGGCCAACAGGGTGGTGGAGGCCAGGTCGTCGGCCAGACCCGCGGCGGCCTTCGCCATCAGGTCTGCGGTAGCTGGCGCCACAACGATCAGGTCCGCCGACCGGGACAGTTCGATGTGACCCATCCGACCCTCTTCGGCGAGCGACAACATATCCGTGCGGGCGACGTCCTCGGCCAGAGCCGAGAGTGACAGCGGCGTGACGAAAGCCGCCCCTGCCGCTGTGAGCACTGGGCGCACGGCGACCCCCGCCCTGCGCAGGAGGCGTGTGAGCTCAAGCGCCTTGTAGGCGGCGATGCCGCCGCCGACGATCAGCAGAACGCGCTTTTCGGCCATCGGGGCACCCCTTTCTGCGGAGTCGTTCGGGGAACAGCCCAGCGCTCTAGGCGAAAAAATATCGCTGGACAAAGCTGTATTGTTGTTCTTTGTTTGTTCCCGATCAGGTTTACGAGTGCCCTTTCACCGCATCATACGGGAGACGATCATGAAAGTAGTGCTTATTTCCGGCGCCGCCGTGGCCTTGGCGCTCAGCGTAACAGGCTGCGGACGCCAGTCATCGGCCGTACCGGCGCAGAGCGGGCAGGCGTCGTCCAGTACTGGATCCAGCGCCTACACCACCACCAGTCAGGCCAGCGTCGGCGATCCTCGCGACGCGCCTGTGCCCCAGGTCAACGGCAAGCCTCTGTGGGCGCCAAACCGCAAGCATACTGCCGAGGAGAATGCGGCCTATCAGTTCACCAAGAACGGAGTCGATTTCGGGGCGAAGACCGAAGCAGATTACGTCACTCGCGCGCACGCCTTCGTCGACCGCCCGCCGGCCAGCGCAGAAACCCTCGATCGCAATAACGGCGACCGGCTGATCTACGATCCGCACGGCAACACCTTCGCCGTGGTCTCGCGTGACGGTGCGCCGCGCACGATGTTCAAGCCGCGGGACGGAGCGGCCTATTGGGCGCAGCAGAAAGAACGCGAGGCCAAACGCGAGAAGGGCGGCGACAGCGGTTCCAACCAGAGCTGACCGAGGGCGCCTTCGTGGGCGAGATTGCTATATCGCCCAGCCCTGGTGCAAGGCGACTACACCGCCGCTGAAATTGGTGGCCGAGACGCGGGCGAACCCGGCATCCCTCATCAGCGCCGCCAAACGCGCCTGGTCCGGGAACCGCCGGATGCTCTCGACGAGGTAGCGGTAGGCGTCGCGGTCACGGGCCACCACGGCGCCGATGGTTGGGATGACCCGGAACGAATAGGCGTCGTAGGCGTTGCGCACCGCCTGAACAGGCGGCGTGGAGAATTCCAGGCAAACGAACCGCCCGCCCGGCTTCAGCACTCGCCGCGCCTCCGTCAGCGCCCGGGGAATGTCGGTCACATTGCGAAGGCCGAAGGCGATGCAATAGGCGTCGGCGACGCCGTCGGTCAGCGGCAGGTTCTGGGCGTCACCAACGGACCAAGCGATCGTCTCGCTGGCTTCGAGCGCGCGTCCCTCCGCCACCATGGCGGTGTTGTAGTCCACCACCAGCACTCGCGCCGCCTCGCCGCCTCGCCGTACACGGGCCGCCCTGGCCATGTTGGCCATACGCCGGGCCATATCGCCGGTACCCCCTGCACAGTCGATCAGCAACTCGCCGGGTTGTGGGTTGATCCGCGCCGCCGCTGCGTCCTTCCACAGGCGATGAAGGCCGCCACTCATCAGATCGTTCATCAGGTCATAGCGGCCGGCGACCCGGTCGAATACGTCGCGCACGAGACCCGGCTTGAGGGCCGGGTCCACCTCGCGAAATCCGAAGCTAGCGGCGACCCCATGCATAGCGATCCTCCTTACGCCGCCGACCGCTGGCGCACCAGCCGCCCGTGGCGCCACGACGAGGCTTGGGCTAGGCAAGGCCATGCCGGAGCTGCCAGAGGTCGAGACCGTCCGTCGAGGCCTGCAACCCGTTCTTGAAGGCGCCGAATTAACGCGAGTGGAGGCCCGGCGACCCGATCTCCGCTTGCCCTTCCCTGACGGCTTCGTCCAAAAGCTGACTGGCGCGCGCGTCGAGCGGCTCGATCGCCGGGGCAAATACCTTTTGGCCACCCTGGACCGCGGGTCGACTTGGCTAATGCACCTGGGCATGACCGGCCGGTTTGAGATCGAGGGCGGAGTCCCGCCCCACCCAGGCGCCTTCGCCCTGGCCTCCCCGGCCAACCCTCGGCACGGCCATGTGGTCATCGAAACCGACACCGGCGCGCGAATTACATATTTCGACGCCCGACGCTTCGGCTTCATGGATCTCATCGACGCCGACGATCTGGCCACCCACCCAAGGCTCGCTCACCTCGGCCCCGAACCTCTTGGGCCAGACTTCGACGAGGCCTGGCTGAAGGCGGCGTTTTCAGGCCGCCGCCAGAGCGCCAAGGCCCTTCTCCTGGATCAGCGCCAAGTCGCGGGCCTGGGCAACATCTACGTCTGCGAAGCGCTGCATCGCGCCCGCGTGTCACCACTCAAGCCTGCCGGTCGAATCGGCGCCGCCAAGGTGGCGGCGATCGTCGCGGCGGTCCGCGCGGTGCTCGAGGAGGCGATCGCGCAAGGTGGGTCGACTTTGCGGGACTACGCCGCGGCGGACGGCGCCATGGGCTATTTTCAGCACCGCTTCGAAGCCTACGGCCGTCAGCACCAGCCCTGTTCGACGCCTGGCTGCCGGGGCGTGATCAAACGGGTCGTCCAGGCCGGCCGGTCAACGTTCTACTGCCCGGTGTGTCAGAGATGAGCCGGTGGCGCCTGCCCCTGAAGGCCGGCGCGGCCGGGCTCGCGCTCGTTTTGGCGGCCGAGCCCGCGCAGGTCGCGCCCTCCCTTTGGCGCGCCCGCGGGGCGCACGCCGAGGTGGTGTTGTTCGGCTCGGTGCATCTGCTGCCGCGCGACCTGGAGTGGACCCCGCCGGCCTTGGCCGATGCGATCGCGCGCGCCGACGAGATCTGGTTCGAACTGCCGATCGACGGGGCGACCGACGCCCAAGCCATGCGCCTCAGCCGAGCACGCGGGTTTTTTCCGGCGGGCGAGAGGCTGGAAGCCCACCTCACGACCACCGTGGCTCGCCGGCTCGCGGTCGTCGCCGACAAGGTCGGCTTAGCGCCGTCCAGCCTCGACCACATGCGGCCGTGGCTGGCTGAGATCGCGCTCTCGCTGGCCTTCGACGCCCGGTCGGGCGCGTCACCGGCCAATGGCGTGGAGCAGCGGATAGCTCAGATCGCCCCCAGCCGGGCCCGGCGACGCGCGTTTGAGACCGTCCGCGGGCAGATTGGGTTCCTGGCCGACGCGCCGATAGCCGATCAGGTCGCTTCCTTGAATGAGACTGTTGACGAGATCACCGACGATCCAGGCGCCTACGGGCGTCTTGTCAGCGAATGGGCGGCCGGCGATCTCGACGGGCTCGGGCACGATGCATTGGAACCGATGGCCCGCGTCTCGCCTAACCTGTATCGTCGTCTGATCACCGATCGGAACCAGCGCTGGGCGGCTATCCTTCAGCAGCGCCTACGAGGCGATGGCGTGGTGGTCGTGGTGGTCGGGGCCGGCCACCTTATTGGCCCCGGCGGCGTGCCCGCTCTGCTTCGAGCCCGCGGCTTCGTGGTCGAGGGTCCGTCGGGCGGCGGGCAGGCCGGAGCGCATTGACCAGCACGACCCCCTCCTCTATGTACGCGCCTCCATTTTGAGCCCGGCCCCGTCACAATGACGAATCCGCCGTCCACCCGAAGGTCTATCCCCCATGGCCAACAATCCCGGCGCCAAGAAAGCGATCCGCAAGATCGCCAAGCGGACCGAGGTCAACACGTCGCGCCGTTCCCGCGTGCGCACTTTCTTGCGCAAGTTCGACGAGGCCGTGACGGCGGGTGACGCCGGCGCCGCCAAGACCGCGTTTGAGATCGCCCAATCGGAGCTGATGCGCGCGGTGGGCAAGGGCGTCGTCCACCGCAATACGGGTTCACGCAAGGTCGCGCGACTGCACCGACAACTGAAGAAAATCGCCGTCGCTTGATTTTCCACGGCTTTTTTCTAAGCGTATGAATTCAAACAATTTTTCCTAAGCTTAGCCGGGACTTTCCCCGCTTGAGCCATGGGGCGGCTGCGACAATTTCGCCGTCGCGGCGGCGCTTGAAAAAGTGATCGGGCAAATTCTCTTGCCTTGTCTGAACCTTCCGCATGTCAACTAGATTTTCGCCGATTCGGGCGCCGATTCATCGTTGACGGCGGGGGCGCCAGGGCTAGTCTGAGGCTCTCAACGCTTTTGGTCTTGTACGGACGAAAACGCGGCGGCGGCGCACCTCTGCGTCGCCGTGTCGGGGATTTGTGTCTTTCGAATTTTTTGCACGCGCGCCGCGTTGGCGCCGATCAATGGGTTGCACCCTTGCGACAGGGGGCAAGATGGCGGGGAAAGCAACAGCGATGGCGATCGGCAATCTTGCGATGGCGGCCTCTTCGGCGACGGCGGGGGCGGTCTGGACGAAGGCTCGTCACGCGCTGAAGACCGAACTGGGGGATGACGCCTTCGGCTCTTGGCTGGCTCACGCGGCCCTGCGCGCCGGCGCCGATGGTGGGCTCTACCTGGTGACGCCGACGGGCGTGGCGCGGGATTGGATCCGCCGGTATGCTTGGCGCCGGATTGGCGAGCTATGGGCCGTCCACGATCCGGACGGCCGTGTGCTCGGGCTCAAGTCGCGCATTGAATTCGAGTCCGAGGATGGCTCGCGGCCGTGCCAACGGGATGAACCGGCGCTGGCCGCGGCGACGGCCGATCCGGTGTTGCGTGACGCGCCGAAGCAGACGACGACGGCGGTCACTGCTGCCCGACCCGGTGGTCTGCAAGAGCGCTTCAGCTTCGATAGCTTCGTCGTTGGACCGACCAACGAATTCGCCCATGCTGTCGCTCGCCGGGTGGCGTCCTGTGCCGACGGCCTGTTCAATCCGGTGGTGATCCATGGGGCCTACGGATTTGGTAAGACTCATCTGCTGAACGCCCTGGCTCGGGAGGCGATGCAGGGCGCTCCGGACCGCAAGGTGGTCTATCTCACGGCCGAACGCTTTCTTTCCAGCTTCGTGCGCGCCGTGATGGAGCGCCAAATGTCGCGTTTCAAGGACGAGCTGCGCACGGCCGATCTACTGTTGATAGACGATGTTCAATTCATCGGCGGTAAGCAATCGACCCAGGAGGAGCTATTCCATACCCTCGCGGCGTTGATGGAGGACGGGCGCAGGGTCGTGTTCTCCGCCGACCGCCCTCCCTCCGCCCTCGCTGAAGTAGACGCCCATTTGCGCTCGCATCTCTCCGCCGGTCTGGTGTGCGGCATCGAACCGGCGGACCGCGCGTTGCGTCTCGCCATCCTCGAGCGCAAACTCCGGGGACTCGGCGCCCAGTTGGGCATCGCCGCGCGGCTCCGCTCCGAAGTGATGGAATTCCTCGCCGACCGCTTCACCGAGAACGCGCGCGAGTTGGAAGGCGCGCTCAACACGCTGATCGTGCGCGCCGGCGCGGGCGCCGGTGCGCTTACTCTGGACGAAGCGCAGTGTCTTCTTCGACCGCACCTGCGTGGGGGCGAACGGCGGGTGACGGTGGACGAGATCCAGAAGGCGGCCAGCGAGCATTTCGGCCTCAAGCAGGCCGACCTGATTTCCGAGCACCGCGCCCGGGCGGTGGCGAGGCCGCGGCAGGCGGCCATGTGGTTGGCAAAGCAGCTTACAACGCGGTCCTTGCCCGATATCGGGCGCCGTTTCGGGGGCCGGGATCACACCACTGTGCTGCACGCCGTGCGCCGGATCGAAGCCCTGCGCGCGACCGACCCCCAGCTCGCGCGAGACCTGGAAGTATTACTGCGTAAACTTCGCGGATGACGGCCAGATACGGCAACGTACCCTTAGGCGTCAGACTCCGTTGGCTTTGAAGTGGGCCAGCATGCGCGCCCACGCGTCCCCGGCGGCGGTGGGATTGTAGCTGTCACGATAGTCGGCGTGGAATCCGTGGCCGGCGTCGGGATAGACTACTATGTCGCTTCCGTGGTCTCCGGCCGCCGAAAGGGCGGCCCGCATTGCTGGAACCTGAGCGGCCAGTCCATCCAGGCCGCCATAGAGGCCCAGGACCGGCGCTCGCAGGTGCCCCACGCCCTGGATGGGCCATAGCCGCTTCGGATCCGGCGCCGCCCCGGCAGGGGGAGCCATACGGCCGTACCAGGCCACGCCGGCCCGTAACCCGGCAACTTCTTCGCACGCGAGCCAGGCCACGCCGCCTCCCCAGCAGAAGCCGGTAATCGCCACCCGAGCCGGGTCGACAAAGGTCTGGGCTCGGAGGAAACCCACCGCCGCGCGCACATCGCCCATCACCTGGGCGTCCGAGGCCTGGGCCACGATCTTGACGACCGCGGCGATGTCACTGATCGGCGCCGGATCGGCAACGCGAACAAAAAACGCCGGGGCAATCGCCACATAGCCCAGCCGCGCCAAGCGCCGGCAGACGTCCTTTATATACTCGTGCACACCGAAGATTTCCGAGGCGACGACAACGGCTGGAAACCGCCCGGCTGCATTGGGACGGGCGAGATAGGCAGGAAGAGCGAAGCCCTGCGCCGGCAGGGTCACGGCCTCGATCGCGAGGCCAGCGGCGTCTGTGTGGATCGGTTCGGCCATGGCCCCGAGCGCCGCAACGGCATAGCCGCCGAAGAAAACCCCGGCGGCGCCGCGTCTGGTGATCGTAGGCATGGCAATAACTTCCGGGGCGAGGCGCTCGCGCCGTCAACGGGCCCGGCGCAGGGTCAGGTTGATCCGCCCTCCGCCTGGGATCAAGCGCGAGGATCGCGTGATGATACGATCGACACCATGGAACGCCAAGCGGGCGTCGCCGGCCAGCACGCAGACATCCCCCGACCCCAGTCGCATTGAGCGCGTCGGCCCTCGCCGCTCCGGTCCGCCCAGGCGAAAGATGGCGGTGTCGCCCAGAGAGACGGACACCACGGGGTGCCTGAAGTCCACCTCGTCGCGATCCTGGTGCAGGGCCATTCGCGCGCCGCCCCGGTAGAGGTTGACCAGACAGGCGTCTGGCGGCGGTCCGTCACGCGTGACCTCGCGCCACAGTTCGAGCAACACTTCTGGTATGGGTGGCCACGCGGCCCCCGTGAGCGGATGGTGTGCGGCGTACCGGTAGCCGGCCCGGTCGCTTATCCAGCCCAGCGAGCCCATGTTGGTCATCTCAACGCTCATGGCCCGGCCACCCGGCGTTACCGGCCGATAGAACGGCGCAACCTCGCCGGCCGTCAGCGCCGCCGCCGCGAGGGCGATCTGAGCAGCCGGGTCCAACCGGCCGGGCAAGAGCGCAAAGCCGCTCATAGTCCCGCCCTTGCGATGGCCCCTCCGGTTCCCATATCGGAAACGCGAACGGAACGCCGGCGCCCCAAGCGGGGCCGCGACCCGAGCATCAGGAAGGACCCGGGAACGGTCATGCGAGGCAGCCTCCGGCATGGAGGGTTTCGCGCCCCGTTCGCCGACAGAGGAGCAAGAGCGGTAGTTTCATGAGCAAGATCATCGGTATCGACCTTGGCACGACAAATTCGTGCGTCGCCATCATGGACGGCAAGTCGCCCAAGGTCATCGAAAACGCCGAGGGCGTTCGCACCACCCCCTCGGTGGTAGCGATTCTCGAAGACGGAGAACGGCTTGTCGGTCAGCCGGCCAAGCGGCAAGCGGTGACCAATCCGGAAAACACCCTCTTCGCCATAAAGCGGCTGATCGGCCGCAACTTCGCCGACCCCATGGTCGAGAAAGACAAGGGCATGGTGCCCTATCAGATCGTCAAGGGCCCTACGGGCGACGCCTGGGTGCGCGCCCATGGGAAAGACTATTCCCCGCCCCAGATCAGCGCTTTCATTCTGCAGAAGATGAAAGAGGCCGCCGAGGCCCATCTGGGCGAAAAGGTCGAAAAGGCGGTCATCACCGTCCCGGCCTATTTCAATGACGCCCAGCGCCAAGCGACCAAGGACGCGGGCAAGATCGCCGGTCTGGAAGTTCTGCGACTCATCAACCAGCCCACCGCGGCGGCGCTCGCCTATGGTCTCGAACGCAACGACGGCAAGAAGATTGCCGTCTATGACCTCGGCGGAGGCACTTTCGACGTTTCGATCCTGGAGATCGGGGACGGCGTGTTCGAGGTGAAAGCGACCAACGGCGACACCTTCCTCGGCGGTGAGGACTTCGACCTGCGCATCGTCGACTATCTGGCTGACGAGTTCAAGAAGGAGCAGAGCGTCGATCTACGTAAGGACAAGCTTGCCCTGCAACGCCTCAAGGAAGAGGCTGAAAAAGCCAAGAAGGAATTGTCCTCCACGGCCCAGTACGAAGTCAACCTGCCGTTCATTTCCATGAACGCTTCGGGCCCACTGCATCTCAATATCAAACTCTCGCGTGCGAAGCTCGAGGCGTTGGTGGAAGATCTCATCGTCAAGACGGTCGGCCCGTGCGAGCGGGCCTTGAAAGACGCGGGTCTCAAGAAGAGCGACATCGACGAGGTGATTCTCGTTGGCGGCATGACGCGCATGCCCAAGGTCGTCGAGACGGTGAAGGAGTTCTTCGGCCGCGAGCCGCACAAGGGCGTCAATCCCGATGAGGTCGTCGCGCTGGGCGCCGCGATACAGGCCGGCGTACTTCAGGGCGACGTCAAGGACGTGCTGCTGCTGGACGTGACGCCCCTGACCCTCGGCATCGAAACCCTGGGCGGGGTGTTCACCGCCTTGATCGAACGAAACACCACGATCCCGACCAAGAAGAGCCAGGTGTTCTCCACTGCCGACGACAATCAGAGCGCTGTCACGATCAGGGTCTTCCAGGGTGAGCGGCCGATGGCCGGCGACAACAAGTTGCTGGGCCAGTTCGATCTGGTCGGCATTCCGCCGGCGCCGCGGGGCATGCCGCAAGTGGAGGTCACCTTCGACATCGATGCCAACGGGATCGTCAATGTGTCGGCGCGCGACAAGGCGACGGCTAAGGAACAGTCGATCCGCATCCAGGCGAATGGCGGCCTCTCGGATGCCGACATCCAGACCATGGTCAAGGAAGCCGAGGCGAACGCGGCCGAGGACAAGAAGCGTAAGGATCTGGTCGAGGCCAAGAACCATGGCCAGTCCCTGATCCACTCCACCGAGAAAGCGGTCGCCGAACACGGTGACAAGGTGGGCGCTGAGGACAAGTCGGCGATCGAGACGGCGCTGGCCGAGCTTAAGTCTGAACTCGAAGGCGAAAACGCCGAGGCGATCGCCGCCAAGACACAGGCGCTCATGCAAGTCTCGATGAAACTCGGCGAAGCGATGTATCAGTCCCAGCAGGGCGACGCGGGAGCGGGCGGCGGAGACGCCAAGGCCGACGATGGCGTGGTAGACGCCGAGTTCGAAGAGGTAAACGACGACAAGCAATCGGCCTAGGCGCGCATAGCTCGAGGGGGTGACACGTGTCCATGCGTGACTACTACGAAGTCTTGGGGGTCGATCGCGGTTGCGATGGAGCAGGGCTGAAGTCGGCGTTTCGTAAACTGGCGATGCAGCACCATCCCGACCGCAACGATGGTTGCGAAAAGGCCTCGGGTCGCTTCAAGGAGATCAACGAGGCCTATTCTGTCCTGTCCGATCCGCAAAAGCGGGCCGCCTACGACCGTTTCGGCCATGCCGGCGTGAACGGCGCCAACGGAGGGGCTTCGGGCTTCACCGACGTCAATGACATCTTCAACGGCGTCTTCGGTGACGTGTTTGGTGACATGTTCGGCCGCGGCGGCCGCTCGAACGGCCCGGCGCGCGGCCAGGATTTGCGCTACGATCTCGAGATCTCCCTCGAGCAGGCTTACGCGGGCGCCGAGGTGGAGGTGAAGGCGCCGGCCGCGGTCGCGTGCGACACCTGCACGGGCACAGGCGCTAAACCTGGCACCAGCGCCAGCACGTGCGGCTCGTGTGGCGGCGCTGGCAGGGTGCGGCGCAGCCAGGGGTTTTTCCAGGTCGAGAGCACCTGCCCCCGCTGCGGCGGCGCCGGGAGGCTTTTACTCGACCCGTGTCAGACGTGCGGCGGCCATGGGCAGGTGCGGCGTGAGCGCGTGCTGCAGGTGCGCATTCCCGCCGGAGTCGACGATGGCTCGCGCATCCGATTGGCGGGCGAAGGCGACAGCGGCGCCCGCGGCGGACCGCGCGGTGATCTCTACATCTTCGTCTCCGTCCGCCCGCACGAGCTTTTCGAGCGTGATGGCCTCGATCTGCTGTGCTCGGTGCCCGTCCCCATGGCCACCGCTGCTCTCGGTGGTGAGATGGAGGCGCCCTGCCTGCTCGGCGGCGAGAATTGCGACGGCGAAGCCAAGATCAGAGTCAAGGTGCCGGAGGGGGCCCAGACGGGCCGCACGGTGCGCCTGCGAGGCAAGGGAATGCCTTCACTACGCTCGCGCGAGCGAGGCGATCTGGTGGTGGAACTTTTCATCGAAACGCCCACCAAGCTGACAGCCAAACAGAAGACCCTGCTCAAACAGTTCGCTGGCCTGTGCGGAGAGCATCAGAATCCGCAGTCGGCCAACTTCTTCAAGAAGGCCAAGCGATTCTGGGAGGACGTAACGGGCGCCGAGGGCCGAGCCTAGCGCGTTTCAGGCCGTAAGGTCGGCGATGTCGTTCCACACATAGGCGGTCTCGCGGAGGCCACCGCCCCAGCCGCTTACCGGCCGATCAGCCGCTGCCACACCGCCCAGGTGATCGTAGAAGCGCCGTGCGCCGCGGTTGGCGCTCAGCACCCAGATCCGCAGCGCGCCGGCGCCGGCCCCTTCCAGTCCGCGTGCGGCGGCCTTGAGCAATCGACGTCCAAGGCCCACACCCTGCGCTGAACGAAGCAGGTATAGCGTGAAAATTTCCGCCTCGCGCCCGATGTGCGAGCCGGGTTCGACAGCGCCAGCGCAATAGCCGACCAATCCCTCCGGTCCTTCCGCCGCCAGCACCACGTCGGCCGGCGCGGCCACCTCCAGCTGGCGACGAAAACGCCGCGCGTGCACCGGCACGCTGAGCCGCGCCAGATAGGCCGCCGGCAATAGGCCAGGATAGGTCTCGCGCCACGAGCGAACGTGAACAGCGGCCAAGCCGGCGGCATCGCCTGGCCCGGCAGGAATAATCAAGGCGTCGGCGAGGCGCTCCATGAAGGCGTAGCTTGGCGCCTGGACGACGCCCGTCAAGGGCTGACGTGCCGAGTTCACCCCTGTAGCGTCGTCGCAATGACCGCTTTCGCAGCGCCGATTCCCGCCACGCCGAACGCCATCGGCGCCACACCGGTCATGGCTCAGTTCTTCGCCGCCAAGGCGCAGGCGCCGAATGCCCTGATCTTCTTTCGTATGGGTGACTTCTATGAGCTGTTCTTCGACGATGCGCGGCAGGCCGCAGAGGCCGTCGGCATTGCTCTGACGCACCGCGGCGCCCATGCCGGCGCACCGATTCCGATGGCAGGCGTGCCCGTGCATGCCGCCGACTCCTACCTGGCCAAACTGATTCGCGCGGGCTTCCAGGTCGCCGTTTGCGAACAGATGGAAGCCCCCGCAGAGGCGCGCAAGCGCGGCGCCCGGAGCGTCGTTCGTCGCGAGATCACCCGGGTTGTGACGCCCGGCACGCTCACGGAGGAGGGCCTGCTCGAGGCCAGAGGGGCCAACCGCCTTGCCGCCGTGGCGCAACGCTCCGGCCAGCTCGCTGTGGCGAGCGCCGAAATCTCGACCGGCGAGGTGGATTGCCAACTCGTCGCGCTTGCGGATCTTGGCAGCGCGCTGGCGGCGATGCGGCCGTCGGAAATACTGATTGTCGACAGTCTGCTGAGCGAGCCGGCCGTGAGCGCGGCGATGAACGCGGGCGGCGGCGTCATCCAGCCGATGGCCACCGCCTTGGCCGAACCGGCGGCGTCCGAGGCTCGTGTGCGGCGACTCTATGGGGTCCAGACCCTCGACGGTTTCGGCGTGTTGTCTGGAGCCGAAATCGCGGCCCTGGGGCTGCTCGCCGCACACCTCGATACGACACAGGCTGGTCGCGCCATCGCGCTTCGCGCTCCGCGCCGAGCGTCGGAAACCGAGTACATGGCCATCGACCCAGCAACGCGCGCCAGCCTGGAGATCGAGCGATCACTGGCTGGCGGGCGCGACGGCAGCCTGTTGGACGCGGTCGATCGAACCATCACCGCGGCGGGAGCGCGCCAATTGTCGGCGCGCCTCTCCAGGCCGCTGCTGAGCCTAGCCGCTATCGATGAGCGCCTCGACGCGTTGGCTTGGCTCGCAGACCGGGGTGATGTGCGTGAGGGCGTGCGGACCAGGCTGAGACACAGCGGCGACTTGGCGCGGGCGCTATCGCGACTGACGCTTAGCCGAGGGGGGCCCCGAGACTTAGCCGTTCTGCGCGACGCCCTGGCGGCCGGCGTCGCGATCGCCGTCGCCCTCGCCGGCGAGACAAACGCGCTGCAACCGCTTCCGGAAGAGCTCAATCAGGCGCTCGGCGTCCTCGATCCGGCGGCGTGGCCGGCGCTTGATGCGCTGCTCAGGGAGCTGGCCGACGCCCTCGAGCCTAGCCTGCCGCTCGAGGCTCGAGCCGGCGGGTTCGTCGGCGCGGGCATTTCTGAGGAGCTAGATCAAGCCCGAGTCCTGCGCGACGACAGCCGCCGGCTGGTGGCCGCGCTGGAAGGGCGGCTGGCGCGCGAAAGCGGAGTCGCCCTGCGGATCCGTCACAACGCGGTGCTGGGCTACTTCGTGGAAGCTTCCGCGCGGGCGGCCGAGCCCTTGTTCCAGCCCCCTCTGTCGGCCATCTTCATTCATCGTCAGACCCTGGCCAACCAGGCGCGCTTCACCACCACCGAACTGGGCGAGCTCGGCTTAGGCATCGCGCGCGCCGCGGAACGCGCCTTGGCGCTGGAGATGGCGCTGTTCGAGGGATGGTCCGAACGGGCGCGCCAGTTGGCTGGCAAGATTCAGGCTGCGGCCGCCGCCCTCGCACAATTGGACGTTGCCGCCGGCCTGGCCGAATGGGCGGTGGAGGTCGGGGCGTCACGGCCCTCGGTGGACGCGTCGCGTGTCTTCGAGGCGACGGCGGCATGGCACCCGGTAGTCGAGGCGGCGGTTCGTCGGGCGGGCGCCGCGTTCACCGCCAACGATTGCCAGTTGGACGGTGCTGGCGCGACCGGCCCACGCTTGGCAATCGTCACCGGCCCCAACATGGCTGGGAAATCCACTTATCTTCGCCAGAACGCCCTCCTCGCCATTCTTGCCCAGGCGGGATGCTTCGTTCCGGCCAAATCCTTACGACTCGGCGTCGTCGATCGCCTCTTCAGTCGCGTCGGAGCGGGCGACGATCTGGCCCGGGGCCGCTCCACGTTCATGGCCGAAATGGTGGAGACGGCCGCGATCCTGACTCAGGCCACCCCGCGCTCGCTCGTGATCCTGGACGAGATAGGCCGGGGGACCGCCACCTACGATGGCCTAGCGATCGCCTGGGCGTGCGCCGAAGCTCTGCACGACGCCAATGAATGCCGCGCACTATTTGCCACCCACTATCACGAGCTAGCGAACCTGGAAGAACGATTGGCTCATGTCGCGAACCTGTCGCTAAAGGCCAACACCTGGAACGGCGAACTGGTCTTCCTGCATGAGGCAGGGCCCGGGCGCGCCGATCGATCTTACGGCGTCCAGGTAGCGAAGCTGGCCGGCGTGCCGGCCGCGGTTGTCGCGCGGGCGCGCGAGGTGCTCGACCGTCTGGAAGGCGAGGACGCCTCCCACGTGGGCCTGCAAGACCTGCCTCTCTTCGCGATGACTGAAGCCTTTCGCGCGGAAGCGCCGATCCAGAGCCCCCTGCAATCGACCCTGGCCAGTCTCGACCTCGACGGAATGAGCCCGCGCGAAGCAATGGATGCGCTCTACCGCCTCAAGAGCCTGCTATAGTCGCGCGCATGCCGCCGCGCTTGCGCCCGACCCGCCTGGAGTATGTTGTCGACGGTCATCGTCTGCGAGCACAGCTGTCCGCGGGCGCCCTCGATGCTGTCGGGGACGGGGCGGAACAGCGACGACGCGCCATCGAAAGCCTCAAGGGGGCTTTGTTCCGAGGTCGAATGATCGCCAAGGAGCGGCTGGAGAACGGCGCCGGAGGCGTGGAGACGGCCCGCCTTATCTGCGGTGTCACAGACGAGGTGATCCGGTGCCTCTACGATTTCACCACGGTGCATGTATTTCGGGCCCGCAATCCGACCGAGGGAGAGCGGCTGGCGGTGATGGCCGTGGGTGGCTACGGGCGCGGCGCTCTGGCGCCGTTTTCCGATATCGATCTGCTGTTCGTGCGACCCTACAAGGAGACGGCCCACATCGAGAGCGTGATCGAATACATGCTCTACGCACTGTGGGATCTGGGCTTCAAGGTCGGCCACGCATCCCGCACGGTGAGCGAGTGTATCAAGCTATCGCTCGAGGACATCACCATCCGCACCTCGATCCTCGAGGCCCGGCGCCTGACCGGCGAAAAAACTCTGGCCAGTGACCTGCGCAGGCGCTTCCGTGACGAGGTCGTGCGCGGCACTGCTACCGAGTTCGTCGCCGCCAAGCTCAAGGAACGCGACGAACGCCACGCTCGCGCCGGCGCGAGCCGGTTCATGGTCGAGCCGAACATCAAGGAGGGAAAGGGTGGCCTTCGCGACCTGCATACATTGTTCTGGATTGCCCAATATCTCCACCCCGACGATGGTATCGAGGCCGTGCTACGCCTGGACATGTTCCACGGACGCGAAGTTCGCGTCTTCATCCGCGCCTTCGATTTCCTAGAAGCCGTTCGGGCTCACCTGCATTTCACCACCGGGCGGCCCGAAGAACGGCTGACTTTCGACGTGCAGCCCGAGGTGGCCCGGCTCATGGGCTATCACGACCGTCCGCGGCGTGGCGGTGACAATACTCCGGCGGTGGAACGGTTTATGCGCCGCTACTTTCTGATAGCCAAGGAAGTGGGCGCACTCACCCGCACATTCTCGGCCAAGCTTGAAGCGGAGCACATCAAGTCTGCGCCGCGGGGGCTGCTTCGCTTGCTGCCGGGACGCGCGCCACCCCGCACGAAAATCGAGCCCGGATTTCTGATCGATGGCGGCCGCCTCGGGGTCGAGGGGGCGCACGTGTTCGATGACGACGCGGTCAACCTCCTGCGCCTGTTCAAGATCGCCGACAGCCGCGATCTCGACCTTCACCCCGACGCCTTCACCACCGTTACCAGGCGCCTGGGTTTGATCACGTCGAAAATGCGTCGCGACCCTGTGGCCGCGCGAGTGCTGCTCGACATCCTGGTACACGGTCGCAAGGCGCGACGCACGCTCGAGCTCATGAACGAAGCGGGCGTACTTGGACGTTACCTGCCGGAGTTCGGCCACATCGTGGCTCAGATGCA